>NZ_JAVTJN010000030.1:0-189381 GCF_032144035.1 Bradyrhizobium sp. WYCCWR 12699 | reverse complement strand
GCCCGCGATCGACGAGCTCGTCTACCAGCCAGGCGATCACCCGCTCGGTGCCTCCGTACAGCTTCGGAGGGACGCTCTCGGCCAACGGGGCAAGCTGGGCGATCCGCATCGAGCTAGGCTCCGAACACGATGCGCAAGCCGATCACGATGATCGCGGAGATCAGAAACGAAATCGCGAGCAGCGTCCAACCGGGCCTTGTGCTTCCGATGGCTGCGCGTGCCAATAGCATTTTCATGCACGTCAACATTCGTCTCTGGGAAGCCGGTGCAGGTAGGCGATCCCGAAGCTGGCGAGCTCTCCGGTATCACCCTGGCGCTCTTCCCATCTCCTGTGCAGATGGCGCTCCAGCAAACAGCGTCGGCTGTCGCGAGCGCCGACGTCGGGGCGCCGAGCGCGGTACACGTTCCAGGGGGTCTCCGAGGCGTTCTTCAAGACGACATCGTCAACCATTTCTGCGCTCCCGGCGACCGATCCGATCGCTGGCAACTCGACACAGTCGGCAAAGTTTCCAGTTTTTCCCGAGCGCGTGCCTCAACGCACAAGCGGGCGTTCAGCAAGCTTTTGCGCGGGCCCGCTCGCGTGCCGCACGACGGCGCTGCAGGCGCTGGCTTCGGCCGGAGCGCCTGGCGGCAAGAGGTGTGGACGCCGCTGGACTTGAAGCCGGCGGCTCCACGGCGGGCGCAGCGCTCTCCGTCGTTGTCTCGGCAGGCTTGGCTTCCATGAACCCCAGCACGGCACGGCCCTTCTCCGTGATCCGCCATCCGCCATTCAGACGCTCGACCAATCCTTGCGAGAAGATGTCGAGCTCCGGCACGCGAGCGGCAAGGCGCTTGGTCCGCTCGGCCCAGTCGCGCCCGCTCGTCGCCAGGATCGCCATGTCGCGCTTGAGATCGACCATGACGGCGAACCCGTCGGGATAGCTCACCAGGATCTTGAGCACGGTGACCTGGAAGTTCACCCCAGCCTTCCTCGACCTATCGCCACATGGTCGGAGCGTCGTGGAGGGCCGCGCGTCCGACCTGCTTCAGCTTCTCCGGCGAGCTGTCGCCGTTCGTCGCCGCTTCCAGAATCCTCGAAGCAACATGGGTGCGCGCCGCGGTTTCGTGGCGCGAGACGTCTTCGCAGACCTCGTCGGATACGGCGCGCAAGAGCGCGGTCGTGGCCGGATCGAACATGGAAACCCCCAACGCAGGAAGAGTTAGCTTACCGCGGAATAGCTTTGCGACGAATTCAACAAAGTTAACCGCCCCGCCCCAAGCATGAACGGCCCCCACGTGCGAGCAGCCCACCCGGCTGCAAAGCTGCTCCTTCGGTCCCCTTCTTTGACCCTCTCCCAGGCTTTCCGCTCACCACGATCCGCCGGCAGTCGCATCGGCGCGCTCGAAGGCGAGACGGCGGTCGGGTGTCCGCTTCCGCAGCATTGCCGACCGCTTCGGATGCGTGAGGACCGCCGCAACGTGGGCCGGCTCTTCCTTCCGGGCCTCGCCGGATGGTGCGGCAGGCATGGCGGCCATGGCTTCTCGCACTTCCCGCGGCAGCTCTTCCGGGATCGGATCGGCCTGCGCGATCATCGGTACCTCGGCGCGCTGGCTGGTGTCGAAGACGATTTTCTCCGGAAGGCTCCTCGCCGATTTTATCCGGATGATGGTCCTGTCGGGGTCGGCCACGGCGGCGGCTTCTACCGGAGCGGGCAGGTACCGATCCGCAGCGAAGAGCAACGCCAGCAGGAACCCGCCGACGAAGACGAAATAACGAATGATCGGCATGGATGGCCGCTCGGAAATGGGAAATCAAGGTATCGGCGGATGGGAGGCGGGCCGCTGCGATCAGCGACCCGCTAGAATGCTCAGTCGATCTCCTGGACGACCGTCCGGGTCGACGGATCGACCAGCATCACGCGCTCGCCCGAGTAGACATAGCGGTACTTCCTGAGCGAAGGACCCCAATCGGCGGGCACCGCCTCGAGCTCGACCTCGCGCGGGACGGGCTGGCCGACCACGATCTTCTGCTGCACCGGACGAACCTTGTGCTCGGTGACGTAGGTGCGGATCTTGGTGCGGTATTCCGGCTCGATCTGCACGGCGGCCGAGTGACCGGTGCCGGTGGTGGTGACGACCGTCGACTGCGCCATCGCGCCCGTCGAGATCAGCGCGGCCAGGGCCGTCGTCACTAGAAGATTGTTCATGTTGTTCTCCTCGCCGCCAGATGCGGCATGCGAGAACCCGCAGATGATGGCAAGGTTCCGGAAAGAGGCAGGAGAATTGCCATATTTTCCCGAACGTCGGAGGCGAGAGCGCGGGAAGTCGGCTCGGATCAAGGATTGGCTCGAGCCCCGAGAGCGTGGTCCGCCAGGCACTCGGTAAGGTCATCCCTTCTGCAGCACGGTCGAGAGCGCCGAGGCGTCATTCAATATCGAGAAGACCTCGCGCGAAGACAGATGCGCGGCGGCTTCCTCGAACGTCTCGCTGGCATCCACCTTGGCACGTCCGACCGCCAGGTTGGCGTCTACGGTATCGGGCCTGGCAGCGCGCGGTGGCGGCAACTGGGCGACATGAAAGGCCAGCAGCTCGGGGGCTTCGCGAAGCTCCGTGAGAGCGGGTTTGATGCCGACCTCCGCCGCCGCACTCAATTCGTTGGCCCGGCGCAGGATTGAAGGCGGCTCCCGGTCTTCAGGGGTGGCGAACAGTTTGCCGGACGACGGCCTGGCCGTCAGCGCCCCGATAGGAACAGCGAACAGCAGCCCGACGATCACCGGCGACATCCAGAGCAAAAGTGGCAACGAAACGGCGTAGGCGCTTGCGGCCATCGCAACGCCGCACAAGGTCGGGATGCCGTACTTCCGATAGAGCTCGCGGCGCTCCACAGTGCCGTCGTCTCGTCTTTGCGTCTGCCATCCGGCATCGCGGCCGGCCAGAATCTCGACGACCGCGATCGACTGAAAGATCATCATTACGGGCGCCATCAATGCAGAGATGACGATCTCCGCGAGAACTCCGGCCGAGGTCCGTAACGCGCCGCCGAATTGGCGCCTCACCGGGCTCCGCGTCCAAACGACGACCAGACTGAGCAGCTTCGGCAACAACAACAGTCCCATCGTGGCGACGAACACCCAAATAGCGAGCACGGGATCCTGGGCCGGCCAGGTCGGAAAGAGGGAGAAGCCCTTGGGAAAATACTCCGGGCGCACGAAGCGGGCCTGGAGCGAGATCAGCATCCCCAGCAGCAGGAATAGCAGCCACAGCGGCGCCGTTAGATAGGCCCCGATCCCCACCATGAAATGCAGGCGCGATACCCAATGGAGACCGCGAGCGGGCACCACGGCGAGATGCTGAAGATTGCCCTGACACCAGCGCCGGTCGCGCGCGGCGAAATCGAGCAGCGAAGGCGGCACCTCCTCAAAGCTTCCGCCGAGCGTCGGCAGCATGTAGATACCCCACCCCGCCCGCCGCATCAGCGCGGCCTCGACGAAATCGTGGCTGAGGATGTGCCCGCCGAACGGCTTGGGTCCCCGAAGCTGCGGCAGCGCCGCCGCTTCCGCGAACGCCTTCACGCGGATGATCGCGTTGTGGCCCCAATAGTTGCCTTCCGAGCCGTGCCACCAGGCCACGCCGGCGGCGATCATCGGCCCGTACAGCCGGCCCGCGAATTGCTGGACGCGGCTAAAAAAACTTCGCGCGTTGACCACCATCGGGAGCGTTTGGACGAGCCCCGCGGTCGGATTGGCCTCGATGGCATGGACCAACCGGACGATGGTCTGTCCGCTCATGAGACTGTCGGCGTCGAGCACGATCATGAAGTCGTAGACGGCGCCGAACCGCGTGATCCACTCGGAGATGTTGCCGGCTTTCCGCGCCGTGTTGTCGGCGCGGTGGCGATAGTACAGTCGCGGCGTCCCCACCGCCTGCCGTAGCGCGAGCAACGCTTTCTCCTCGGCGACCCAGATGTCCGGGTCGGTGCTGTCGCTCAGAACGTACCAGTCGAACAGCTCCCCGTGCGAGGTCGCCTCCAAGGATTCGATCATCGCGCGAAGCCGCGCCGTCAATCGGTGCGGGTCCTCGTTGTAGGTGGGAAGCAGCATGGCGGTGCGGCTCACGATCGCAGGCAGCTCCGCAACTACCGCGGTCGGATGGGTCAGCAGCACGAAGAACCCGGCGAGTGCGGAGGCAAACGAGAAAGCCACCCACGCGAGCAAAACGAGGAACAGCACCAGCACCATGGCTTCCAGTACGGTGACGCCGCCGACCTCCAGCACGCGATACATCTCGTAGCCGCCCGCGCCCGTGAGCGCCGCCGTCGCGAGCAGAATGAGGCCGCGGCGCCAAGCCATCGCGGAGCCCACCGCCGCAGGAACGCGGTCGGGGACCCGGGCCTTCCCGAGGTTGCCAGGAGCCATCGGAAGCGGCGTCTCGCGAGGCAGCAGGCGCTCCGTCGCGATATCGCCGGCGACCGGTCGCGTCGCCGTGGTCAGGGGGCCCATCGGTAGACCCAGACTTCCGACAAGGGCTTGTCACCCTCGGTCAGAAACGCGCGCAGCTCGATCGGCTCGCCTTTCACCTGGCACTGGAAGCTGAGCCGCCAGCCACCGGTGTAGGGATTGGGCTGCGTGACGATGTTCTTCACTTCGGACTTCTCCGCCGTCACCACGCCTTTCACGCCCGCGGGATCGATGCCCTTCAGGTTCTCACCGACCAGATCGAGGACGAAGAGGCGGGCATCCTCGCCCCGCGCCCCTATTCCGCTTCGCGTGAAGCGCGCCAGCGAATGCGGCTTCGGGCTATCCGGGCCCCAGTGCAGCCGATAGGTGTAGTTGTGTTCGCCCTTGGCCTGCAGGGGGTTCT
Source organism: Bradyrhizobium sp. WYCCWR 12699 (assembly GCF_032144035.1). Lineage (NCBI taxonomy): Bacteria > Pseudomonadati > Pseudomonadota > Alphaproteobacteria > Hyphomicrobiales > Nitrobacteraceae > Bradyrhizobium > Bradyrhizobium sp. WYCCWR 12699. Next base: position 184,542 of record NZ_JAVTJN010000030.1, on the reverse strand, counting down.
TCGGCCGCCAGAACGCGGCAATGTTGTCGTGAACCTCCTCCTTGGTCGGGATCTCGAATAGCGTGACCCCGCCCTCGCCCCAATCGCCGATGGGCTCCATCCAGAGACTTGGGCGTTTTTCGAAGCTGGACTCGATGTCCTGGTAGGCGAAGAAGTTTCGCTCCCGTTGCATCAAGCCGAAGCCGCGGGGATTGAGATCCTGAAAGGTGCTGATCTGCAGATCGCGCGGATTGCTGAGCGGGCGCCAAAGGCTTTCGCCCTTGCCGTTGAAGATCGCCAGGCCGTCGGAATCGTGGACCGACGGACGGAAGTCGTCGATGTCGTTGCGGTCGTTCGGGCCGTAGAAGAACATGCTGGTCATGGGCGCGAGACCGGCGCGCTGCATTTCGACGCGCGGATAGACCGACATTTCAACGTCGAACACCGTGGTTTCGCCCGGCCGGACGGTGAAGCGGTAGCTTGCCGCGCAGCTTTTGCTGTCGAGGAGAGCTTGGATGACCATCGAGGTTGCACCCGACGCCGGCCGCTCGAGCCAGAAGGCCTTGAAGAGCGGAAACTCCTCGCCCTTGGCTTCGCCGGTATCGATCGAGAGTCCGCGGGCGGAGAGCCCGTACGTCTGCCCCTTGGCCACAGCGCGGAAATAACTCGCGCCCAGGAATACGCAGACCTCGTCGTAATAGTCGGGACGGTTTATGGGCGCATGGATGCGGAAGCCTGCGAACCCGAGATCCGTCTCCTCGAACGCCGGGACCTTCTCTCCGAAAGAAAAGTCCGCCTTGCGGTACTTGATCTCGGCGACCTTTCCATCCGCGACCTCGAAGATATTCACCCTGTTCTTGTAAAAGAAGCCACGATGGAAGAACTGCGCTTCGAACGGAAGATTCTTGCCACGCCAAAGGGCCCGCTCAGGCAAAAAGCGGATCGAACGGTACTGGTCGTAGTCCAGGTCTTTCAACCCGGCCGGCAGCTTCTCGTCGGGCGCCTCGAACGGCTTGCTTGCGATCGCACGGGCAAGATCCCTCACCGTCGACGGGCCAAAGGTCTCGTCCGACGCAGCGGCGAAGCCGCTGCGCGAGGCGAGTAGCATCGCCGGCAGTAACGCCGACCCTTGAACAAGCTGGCGTCGGTTCACGTGTACTCCTCGCTACTGCTGCCGCGGCCAAGCAACGATCACCATGGCCCGTGGGTTCCACGGCCCGCGTATAGTCCCAGAGGTACATACTTCCAGCATCATTGGCCGAGGCTCTGCCCGTAGGCGTCGGTGGCTGAGAGACCGATTGCGCTCCCGCCCGCACCAAGTGGAGCACAACCATGCCTATTGCGCGCTTGCTCGCGGACATCACCATTGCGCCAGAATAGCGGAACGCTCTCGAGTTGGCCTTCAAGGCCGCTCTCCGAAAACTCGAACTCGTCGATCGCGAGGGCCCTTGTGCGCTGTCGTCGCAAGGAAGATGCTCGAACTTCATCAGCGCGGTGTGACCGATGCTGCCGCACTCTCCGATCTGACCATTCGAGAAATCGGTAGGCAGCGGTTCAACTCAGCGTCGGCTCGCTACGCGAATGCCCGGCGAGTACCTAACTCCCTTCGGAGCGTAGCTCTCGTCGCTTCGCGCAGGTGATCGGCCAAGGACCCACTTACGTCTGGAGAGCACCTTCCTTCTATCGTGACGACCGACCTGTACCCTGTTGCGGGCGGCCCTGACACCCTTCGCGGTATAGGTGCCGCAGCGATTAACTTGCCGCCTGCTCGGCGGCGCGGCGGGCCCGTCGTCCGGTCGTCTTCACACGCTCGTTCGCCGTTTTTTCCGCTTTGGCGCGCGATTCGCATTTCTCCCGCAGGTCTTCGATCTCTTCGTCCGTGAGATGCTCGATACCGACAAGGGAGTTTCGCGCCGTCCCGACGCGGATCAATTCGTCAAGCTTGACCTGCATGGCTGCGCTGTCGCGGTTCTGGGAATTCTGAATGAGGAAGACCATCAGGAAGGTGACGATGGTGGTGCCGGTGTTGATGACCAACTGCCACGTGTCCGAATAGCCGAACAACGGACCGGTGACTGCCCAGATGATGACCACCAGGGCCGCGAGCACGAAGGTCGACGCGCGCCCCGCAGCCTGCGAGGTGCGGGTAGCAAACTCGCCGAAGAAGCGGGCGGTGCCGCCTTCCGTTTTCTTCCGCCTATCACGCATGAGATCCTCCGATTTTGAGAGAACGGGCGAAGAGGTTCGCGGGTTCCCCGTAAGGCGCATCGACCACTAGACCTCAGTCGAAAGTATGAACGTCCGCAATGGGATCTGCGGAACTGGAGGGCAAACGTTCCGGTTGGATGCCCAGCATGGCTCGGATCGAAGACTACGCCTTGATCGGCGATTGTGAGACTGCGGGTCTGGTCGGGCGCGACGGGTCAATCGACTGGCTCTGCGTCCCCCGCTTCGATTCGGACAGCTGCTTCGCGAAGCTACTCGGCGATGAGCACAACGGATACTGGAAGATTTGCCCCGAGGCTCGCTCGAGCAGCGAACGACGCTACCGACCGGGCACCTTGATCCTCGAGACGACCTTTACGACCGACTGCGGCCGGGTCCGCCTCATCGATCTCATGCCGCCTAAGACGGATCTCTCGAAGGTCGTCAGAATCGTCGAAGGACTGGAGGGCGAGGTCGAGATGCGCAGCGAACTTGTCGCGCGCTTCGACTACGGGACCAGCGTACCTTGGGTCAGCCGCCTTGAGGACGGAGCGGTCAGCATGGTCGCGGGCGCGTCGATGCTACTGCTCAGGACCGCGGTGCCGATGCGCGGCGAAGCCATGAAAACTGTGGGCTCGTTCTCGGTCGCGCGCGGCGAGACCGTGGCTTTCGTGCTTTCCCATCAGATATCCTTCCAGGATCCCGCCGCTCCCGAGGACCCTGCGTCTCTTCTGAAACAGGCAGAGGATTTCTGGCGCAATTGGTCCAGCCGCTGCAAGACGGCAGGGCCATATTCGGAGGCGGTCCAGCGATCCCTGATAACTCTCAAAGCGCTGACGTTCGGGCCGAGCGGCGGCATCGTCGCCGCCGCTACGACGTCGCTGCCGGAGCAGATCGGAGGCTCGAGAAATTGGGACTACCGCTTCTGCTGGGTACGTGACGCCACCTTGACGCTACTGGCCCTCGTGGGCGCGGGCTTCTTCGACGAAGCGCGCGCTTGGCGCGACTGGCTCGTCCGCGCCGTCGCGGGAAGTCCGCGGCAGCTCCAGATCATGTACGCGGTCACCGGCGAACGCAGGCTGACCGAGTGGGAAGTCCCGTGGCTCTCCGGATATGAGAACTCCAAGCCCGTCCGGATCGGAAACGCGGCGCACACCCAGCTTCAGCTCGACGTCTACGGCGAGCTGATGGACGCCCTATATCAGGCGCGCCGCGGCGGTCTCCGCGAGAACAAGCGCGCCTGGGCAGTACAATGCGCGCTGCTCGACCATCTCAAGAGCATCTGGAGCCAGCCGGACGAGGGCATATGGGAGGTCCGGGGCGGCGCGAAACACTTCACGTATTCCAAGATCATGGCGTGGGTCGCCTACGATCGGGCCATCAAGTCGGCTGCCGAGTTCGGCATGAAGGGCCGCGTCGAGGAGTGGGAAGCGCAACGAGCCGCGATCCACGACGAGGTGTGCCGGCGCGGCTACGACCTTGAGCGCAAAACCTTCGTCCAGGTCTACGGCGAGCCGCAACTCGACGCGAGCTTGCTGCTGATCCCGGCCGTGGGCTTTCTGCCACCCGAGGATCCTCGCGTGATCTCGACGATCCAGGCGATCGAACGGGAATTGCTCCAGGACGGTTTCGTCCGGCGTTACGATACGGGTGCGACGAAGGATGGTCTGCCGCCGGGGGAAGGCATGTTCCTGGCCTGCAGCTTCTGGCTGGCGGACGCCTACCATCTGATCGGCCGCGACGCCGAGGCCAAGGAATTGTTCGAGCGGCTTCTCGCGCTTCGCAACGACGTCGGCCTGCTATCGGAAGAATACGACATTTCGCGGCGGCGCTTGGTCGGAAACTTTCCGCAGGCCTTTTCTCACATAGCCCTCGTCAATACCGCCCACAACCTCACCCACCGCGAAAAACCCTCGGAGCACCGCGGTAGCAAGAGAGCCCTCCCCAGCGAGGGAGATGAAGCCGCGCGCTCCGACTAGGAGGTCCGCCATGACAGTGAATTCAACCGACCCGGCCGCTCCGGCAAGCCCGGGCGAGCGCTTGCGACCGCAGGCCCGCTTTCCCGTGACCCTGGAAGGGCAGCCTGCGCTGGTGACCGGCGCCAACTCAGGTATCGGCCGCGCGGTCGCGCTGGGGCTGGCCGCGGCCGGCGCCGACGTCGTCGTCAACTATGTCGTGGATCCCGTCTCAGCCGAAGAAGTCGTTCATGAAATCGAGGCCCGGGGCAGAAAAGCGATCGCAATCAAGGCGGACGTCAGCAACGAGGATGACGTCCGGTCGATGTTCGCCCGTGCCATCGATCATTTCGGCACGTTGCACATCGTGGTGAACAACGCCGGACTGCAGCGCGACGCGCCCCTCCATGAGATGACGATCGATCAGTGGAATAAGGTGATCGGCGTCAATCTCACCGGCCAGTTCCTATGTGCCCGGGAGGCAGTCCGCGAATTCAAAAGACGGGGCATCGTCGGTGACATCTCGGCCGCGGCCGGCAAGCTCGTCTGCATGAGTTCGGTCCATCAGGAGATTCCGTGGGCGGGCCACGCGAACTACGCGGCATCGAAAGGCGGCGTGATGCAGATGATGCGAAGCATCGCGCAGGAAGTCGCCCCCATCGGCATCCGCGTCAACGGCATCGCACCCGGCGCCATCCGGACGCCCATCAATCAGCGCGCCTGGGAGACGAGGGAAGCGTACGAAAGCCTGATGACGCTGGTGCCCTACAAGCGCATCGGAGAGCCGGACGACATCGCGCAGGCGGTCGCCTGGCTCGTCTCCGACGCCGCCGACTACGTCACCGGCGCCACCCTGTTCATCGACGGCGGCATGACCCTATTCCCCGGCTTCGCAAGCGGAGGCTAGGCAAAGCCTCAGGGTCATGATCCCAACGAGAACCGCTGGTCGCATCGCTTACGCAGCAATTGGAGGATCGAACTTTGGTAAATGGCGCACGGGCAATGGCTGCAGGTAAGATCGCGCGCAAGATGGCGAGCGCTCTGACATCGGTTCTGAAGCGCCGCTCGGCGGTGAAGAAGGCAAGTAAGACGCGGGAGAAGAGCGCAAGCCAGGTCTCGCCGCCCCCAGGTCGCGAAACATAGCTGGTGCTCCGATGCCGATCTGGTTGACCGCCGGCCTTTGGGGGCTGCTTGGTGCCTCATCGCTGCTCCTGGGAGCAGCCGTCGCATTCGTCCTCAGAATGCCTCGGTACGTTACCGCGGGGATCATGTCGTTCGGTTGCGGCGTGCTGATCTCGGCCGTGGCCTACGACCTGTTGGAGGACGGGTATCAGGAAGGCGGGATCTGGCCGATCGTCGCCGGTGCCGTTGCGGGCTCCGCAATGTATGCCCTTGCCGATTGGGCGGTCTCTCGAGCAGGCGCGCATTCACGTAAACGGTCCGGGGACCAGCAGGCGAACGCCGGCCAAGGCGGAGGGTTGGCGATCGCAATCGGGTCGCTCCTCGACGGGGTTCCGGAAAGCGTGGTTCTGGGGCTCGGGCTGTTGAGCGGGAAAGGCATCAGCCTCGCTATGCTGGCAGCTATCTTCCTGTCCAATTTCCCGGAAGGACTGTCCAGTGCGCTCGGCATGCGAACCGCGGGTCGCTCCCGGCTCTACATCTTTGGCCTTTGGGCAACGATCGCCGTCCTCTCCGGGCTTGCTGCTTCCGCGGGAGCGGCTTTCCTTGGCGGAGCTTCCCCTCAGGTCGTTGCTGCCGTGAGTGCCGTCGCTGCGGGCGCTCTCCTGACGATGGTGGTGAACACCATGGTGCCCGAAGCGGTCGAAGGCGAACAGAAGCTGGCCGGCTTGCTCGTTGTCGTCGGCCTCCTCGTCGCCTTTGCGCTCTCTAACTTAGGAGAGACTTAGAACGCCGGGCCGTGCGATGCAGAAGCAAGGCTGTTGTCGGACGGGCCCTGCGGGTCGCTCGCGACGTGAAGGGGAAAGCCTGGACTTCACCCTCTCCAGGACGACAAGCGACGATCGATTGGCGTCCTGAAGCGCCTCGAAATCGACTGAGAATGACACCCTGAATCGCGGAACGGGTGGTACACAGGGGTGGTCATGAATCCTTGTTTTCCGCGGATTTTCACACAATCGCGGCGAAGGGGGAAGAGAGTCCCACTGACGCCGAGATTTTCCGCGCCAGACTACGATTTCTGCGAAAACATACCGGGCGCGCGTGTCAAATACCACGACAAGGCGACCGCTTCACCCTTTCTCGAACGCGACAAGTTCAGCGTTGAGCTGATCCTCTGCAAACGGCTTTTGCAGGATTTTGCAATTTCGCCATTCTTCCTCGATCCCTGCTCCGTAGCCTGTCGTGAACAAGAATGGGACGTCCCTGGTCTGCAGCATCTCGGCCAGACCATAGCTGAATTCGCCGGCGAGGTTGACGTCCAAGAGGGCTACATCGAATCCGCCAGCGTCGATCAAGCTCGTTGCTTGTGGGACATTAGTCGCCTTGGCAACGACTTCGTGGCCCAGTTCTTCGGCCATGTCTTCTATCATCATGGCAATTAAGCTTTCGTCTTCCACCACCAGCAGCCGCAGCGGCATGTCGATCTCCAAAGGTGCATCTCAGGCAAGATAGAAAGGTTTTGCCGACCATGACCTAGCCGGCGCCCCGCAGACGAACGATTTTGGGATCGTCGAACTCGGCAAATGCTTCGTGGAGCCGGCGCGCCAACTCTTCCTCCTGAAACGGCTTCCTTATCAGCCTCGCGTGATGGATCTCTTCAAGAGCCTTGAGGTCGGCATAGCCGGTCGCAAAAAGAGTCGGAAGATGCGGTCGGAGTCCATGTGCCTTCTTGGCAACCTCCACGCCGCTCATCGCCGGCATGGCGTAGTCCACTATCAGAGCGTCAAAATGCTCCGGCCCGGCAAGGATATCCAAGGCGGCGGCGCCGCTACCCACGCTGACAACGGAGTACCCCAGCTCTTCGAGCATCATGCCGACCACCTCGCGAACGGCGCTGTCGTCGTCGACCAGAAGGATTGTCTTGGCGGAGGCCCGGCCTGACGCGGTCTCGCTTTTCGGCGTCTGCCCAGGGGCCTGGGAGGCATTGGCGGCGCGAGGAAGATAGACGCTAACGCTGGTACCTTCCCCTGTAGCCGTCCTGATCTTCACGCCACCGCCGGACTGCTTGGCGAACCCGAATACTTGCGGCAATCCAAGGCCTGAACCTTTTCCGACCTCCTTTGTGGTGAAAAACGGCTCGAACACATGGTCGAGAACATGTGGAGGAATGCCGGTACCGGTGTCGCTCACCGTCAGGACCACGTAATCACCCGGAGGCGGGTCGGCCGGCCTGGCCGGCGGTTCTTTGACGACCGCCTGACTGGTTTCGACGGTCAGCGCGCCGCCGATCTCCATTGCGTCCCGCGCGTTGATGGCCAGATTGAGAATGATCAATTCGATCTGGGTCGGGTCAACGAGTGCTGGGGCTAGGTCGCTCTTCAACACGGTTTCGATCCGGATTGAGCCTTTCATCGTGCTCTGCAGAAGCTCGCTCATCCCGGTCACGGTTTCATTCAGGTCGACGGGCTTTGGCTCGAGCTTCTGGCGCCGCGAGAACGCCAGCAACTGGGCGGTAAGTGTGGCTCCTCGCTCAGCCGCGGTCCGCATGTATTGGAGGCGCGATCGGACGTCCTGCTCGCGCTCCGGCTTGTCGAACCGCTTCTCCACGAAAGCAATGTTGCCCAGGATGACCGTAAGAAGGTTGTTGAAATCGTGAGCGACCCCGGCGGTGAGCTGTCCGACGGCCTCGAGCCGCTGCATCTGCCGGAGGGTCTGTTCGACGCGCTCCCGCTCTTCGATCTGCCGGGCGAGTTCGGCGTTGCGTTCAGCCAGCGCGGTCGCTGCCGCTCTTTCGGCGGTGCAGTCGCGTCCAACGAGATAGATGGCTTCCTCATCCGGCGCCGCATTCCAGGTGACCCACCGCCATTCGCCGTTCGCATGGCGGATACGGCTTTCGAAGCGACCGACGGTGCGATCGCGGATCGTATCGGCAAGCTGTCGCTTCACCTCGGTGCGCTCTTCGGGGGGCAGCAACAGATCGAACATGCTCTCCGTAAGGGTGCCTTCGGCGTACCCGAGCATTGTGCTCCAAGCCGGGTTGAGGCGCCGCAATCGTCCCTCCCGTCCGATCACGGCGAACAGGTCTGGACTGAGCCGCCAAAGGCTGTCTCGCTCCGCGGTTCGTTCCGCGACGCGACGTTCCAGGTCGGTCGTGAGGTCTTCCAGATCCTTCTTCGCTCTGCGTTCCTCGGTGATGTCGCGCACGACCCCGACAAAGCGTTTGAATTCCTTCTCTTCGAACAATGCCTGACCGCGGGCGGCTACCCAACGCTCGCTGCCGGCGTCCGAGAAGATACGATATTCCGCACCGAACGTGCCATCGTGTTCGCGAGACCACTTCGTCGCCTGGCGGACAGCCTGATGAAGTCGGTCGCGGTCGTCCGGATGACAGGCGGCAAGATAGTCTCGATAACCCGGCGATTTCTGGACCGGCCAGCCGAGCATCGCCTTCGCGCTGGCGTCCCACTTGAGCTCTCTCGTCGCCGGATCATAGTCCCACAGGCCGAGCTTGGCCGCTTCCATCGCCAGACGCGCGCTGACTTCGCTGCGGGCCAAAGCATCTTGGATCTTCTTGGCCGATGCGCGCTGGCGGGCTTGTTCGAGCGCACGCTCTACCGCTGTCGACAGCCGTGTGAGATTCCGCTTCACCACGTAATCAGTGGCGCCCCGCTTGAGCGCGTTTGTGGCAAATTCCTCGCCAACGACTCCCGATACGAAGATGAAGGGAAGATCGGGCTGCAGAACCGTGGAGATGTTCAGTGCCGAGAGGCCGTCGAAATCGGGCAATGAATAGTCCGCCAGCACGATGTCATGGCCGCCGCCTTCCAAAGCCGCGACGAAATCCCGTCTGTTGTAGACGCGGTCGAGTGTGAAGCCCAATTGGGCCTTCGATAGATGCGCCGCCAGCAGTTCGGCATCGATCTCACTGTCTTCAAGCAGCAGAATGCGGATAGGCTCTTGCTTCATCATTGGGCCTCGTTGGTGAAGGGGCGGGGAGGCGGCTCGTTCAGCACGGCCCAAAACATTCCGAGATCCTGGATGGCTTCGAAGAAGGCGTTGAAGTCCACGGGCTTCACGACAAAGGCGTTGACGCCCAGTTCGTAGCTCTTCACCAGATCGCGCTCCTCTCTCGAGGAGGTCAGCATCACGACGGGGATCTGGCGCTGGTGGCGGTCATTCTTGACCTTTTCGAGAACCTGCAGCCCGTCGATTTTGGGAAGCTTTAGATCGAGCAGCACAACGGCCGGATCGCCGGGCGGCCTGCCTTCGAAGCTGCCTCTCGCGGCCAGGTAATCGAGCGCTTCGGCTCCGTCGCGAGCAATGACGATCTCGTTAGCCAACTGGCACTTCGCAAGCGCCGCCAGCGTCAGCTCGAGGTCTCGCGGGTTGTCTTCAACAAGCAGAATCGGTCTGAGGTCCGGCAATTAAGAGCTCCTCTTCTTCAAATCTTTGGGGCGCGGCAAGGTGAAAGTGAGGGAGGCGCCGGCCCCTACCTTGCCTTCGGCGCTAATTGAGCCGCCGTGGCGGTCGAGGATGCGCTTGGCCAAGGCCAATCCGATGCCAGTCCCCTCGAATTCCTCGGCCCTATGAAGGCGCTGAAAGACGCCAAAAAGCTTGTCGACGTACTTCATCTCGAAGCCGACGCCGTTGTCAGCGACGATATAAGTCGTGCTGTTCGCGTCTTCGTGGCCTGAGATGGTGATGATGGCCGGGTCCCGCGGCGCCGTATACTTGATGGCGTTGTGAAGCAGGTTCTGAAGCACCTGACGAAGCATGGCGGGGTCGCCATAGCCTATTGGAAGCGCCCCTACCTGCCATTCGATGTTTCGCCCCTCGGTCTCCGTCCGCAACGAATGCCTCAATTCGTTGACAATCTTGGCGACATCGACGTTCGACTTGAGAAGCTGAGAGCGCCCGAGTTGGGAAAAATGCAAAAGGTCGTCGACGAGCCTTCCTGCCGAGATGGCGGCGCCCCTAATTGTTTCGATGTAGTGACGCGACTTTTGATCGAGCCCCTTCTCCTTGTCCGACAGAAGTTCTGCGAAACCGACGATGTGCCGGAAAGGGGCACGCAGATCGTGCGAAATCGAATAGGAAAACGACTCCAGCTCCTTGTTGGCGGCTTCCAGCCGGTCCGTGAGTTCAGCACGCTCCTCCGCAGCCTTCAGCACAAGAGTCTGAATCGACGCGCGGAAGCCGAGCGCGCTCTCCACTTCTGCCGAAGTCCACGGCTTCGACTGCTGACGGACAAGCTGTTTCCAAAGGTCGAAAGACTTGCGCGGATGAAGCCGGCCGGCCCCGCTCTCCATAGGCTTGTTGGGATCGCCTCCCCAAGCAACCGTCTTGACGACTTCGGGCCTGAACCAGATGATGTAATCGCCCCGGATCTGCGAGATGGAGACCGCCAGCACACCACTGGCTTTTTCGCTCAAGAACTCGCCGCCCGACCATATCGAAGCCAGCGAATTCGTTTCCAATACGTCGTGCCCGGCCTCGAAGAGCCACGTCGCCAGATCACGTATCTGGCGCTCGCTCGGCGTCTGACCGGTCGTCAGTATGCCGCCCTGCACGACAACTGCAGCGCCTTCCGCATCCACAAGCCGCAGCCATTCGTGCGGATTGTTTACCAGCCCGCGCTGAAACGAAGTCGCGACCGAAAGCTTGCTGAGCAGCGACGTCTCCACGCTCTTCAGCTCAAGGCGTTCCGCGGCACTGCTTGCCTTCAGGCGCGAGCCAATCTGCAGCGACACGACTTGAGCGAGGATGTCGCATGCGGTGCGGATCTGCGCGTTGACCATCCGAGAGGCGCGGCTATGCCCGGAGATGAGCCCCCACAACGCACCGTCGACGATGATTGACATCGACATCGACGACGCCGTCTCCATGTTGCGCATGTATTCGAGATGAACGGGCGAAACGCTGCGCAGCGCCACCTGCGACAGGTCAAGCGGCAGTCCGTTGAGGGGACTGATCGAGGGTTCGATCTCGACCGGATCGTAGCTGGCGTCAGGAATGAGCCGGATCCTGTTCAGGCGATAGAGCTCCCGCGCTTGAGCGGGAATATCGGATGCGGGAAATCGAAGGCCGAGGTAGGAAGGAAGAATTTTATTCGTGTCTTCGGCCAAAACCGTGCCGTCGCCGTTACCGTCGAAGCTGTAAAGGAGAACTCGATCAAAATGGGTGATTGCCCGCACCTCGCGGGCCACCTCCTCAGCGATGCTAGTAATATCGTGGGCACCGGATATGCGGTCCAGAAAGTCCCGCAACCGCGGGTAAAGACCATCCAGCGTCGACTCGCCTGGCCGCGGCGGTGGTTCGAATTCCAACAAGAGTCCTTGGGGGCTGCGGTGGGCGGTGAGCTGAAGCTGCTGCGATCCGACTGCAACCAGGTAGAAAAGCGTGTTTTCGCCTCCCGACAACCACCCACGGATTTCCTCGCAAAGCGTGGTCGCTTCCTCATAAGCAGAGAGCAACGCGTCATTGCGGACATCGAACCCAAGCAGTCGGCGAGCGTTCGCGCTCTGTTGCAATATCTTCAGGGTTTCAGGTTCGACCACCAAAAGCGCGCCGTGAGGCTGAATTGCTCCCGGGATCTTAATGGGCTCTGCGGCACACTCTTCAAGATAGCCGTCATCCAACTCGGTCACTGGGTGATGCCTTCTTGACTCAGAGCTTATGGCAAGCAAATGCCGGTGGTCAGTAGACTTTTCTGGGATGCGGATTTGCGCATAGGGAACGGAATGAACTTAACCCAAGTTCCGGCATTTTGTTCCATGATGCGAAGGCGGGGCGAGATTTGCTCGCTATGACAAGTGTTTACTGTGGACTCTGACCCTTCGCGTCTCGCGCTCCGAAGGTCGAGGGCAAGAAGAAATACAGTCGTACTCGCAGGCGAAAAGGCGCTGAGGCCAACGTCGGCGCTTCGCCGAGCTTCTGATGGTGCTTGAGCTGTTGCGCGCCTGTTCATCGAGAGCACGACTAACGCCGGCTAATGCAACTTACCAGACAATCCGGCGAGATGGTCCAAACCGCCGTAAGCTTGATCTCGGCGTCTTCTAGATCGCGGGTCACCGGTACGCGATAGTCGGCGAGTCGGACAAGCTTTGCCTTCGGAAGGAAAGTGCGCCCGGGATCGCCGATCAAGATAGTCGCGCCGGCGCGCGCATGGTCGGCCAGAAATGCAAAGGCACGCGTCGCGGTGTCCCCCTCATAGAAAATGTCGCCCGCGAGGATGGTCTGCCATCGGCCGTTTGGTTGAGTGTCGAGCACGTCCTCGCCGCACAACGTGAGGTGGACCAGGTTGACCTCCGCATTGAGTTCGGCCGCCGCGATCGCGAAGGGGTCGATATCAGACACTGTCACCCCGACCGCGCCGGCCTTCATCGCCGCGATGCCGACGAGTCCAGAGCCAGAAGCGATGTCGAGCACGTGCCGGTCCCGCACGGTAACGGGGTGATCGAGCACGTAGCGAGCCAGCGCTTGACCGCCCGCCCAGGCAAAGGCCCAGAAGGGCGGGGGGAGACCGGCCTCGTTCAGCTCTTCCTCGGTCTGCTGCCAGATCGGCACCGATTCATCGGCGAGGAAGACCGCGATTTCCGGCACCAGCGGCACCGACCGCAGCCGGGTGTTGGCGCGGATGAAGGATTGCGGGTCGGCAATGGTCGTGGCTGTCAAGGCGGGCCGTCGCTGTCTTGGTCCCGTGATAACTAGCATAAACCGTCTCCCGCCGCGAAGGCGGGCTTAGGGCGGCCGCTAATCCGACTTCGCGAAGTGTCTCCGCCCCTCGCGAGAATCCCTGTGATCCGATCCTACGATCCTCGACCGCCTCGAAAATGGCTTGGATTGAACGTCCGAAGCGCTAAACAGGTGGTACACAGCGGTGGCCACAAAAACCAACCGGCCCTTTTAGGAATCCTTGTTTTTCGGCGGTTCTCGCGCCTCCGGCGCTCTGGGGAAGAGAGTCCCACTCTCTCCGCCATCGGACCGAGCAATCGATCAAGCTGCGAGCTTGCTTGATCGAAGGTCGCGAAATTTTCGCTGCTCTTTTGCATAGGCGGCCAGAAGCGCCTTGACCCAGAGCGCCATGCCTTCGGCTTTCAGGCCGATCCGTTGACTGCGATTGTAGTGTTGTTCAGTCACCGACGCCATTCGTTCGCGTTCGTCGACGCGGTCGTGATCGGTCTTGTGGCCGAGAATGGCCGTCGCCGCCCCGCCGAGCCTCTTGTCGTCGAGAAAAGTGGTCATCGTCCTGCGCACGTCGTGCAGAGTCCACGGTTCGATGCCATAGAGCTGGAAGAGATCCGGTCTATCCTTCTTCGGCCGCGGCTTGGGACCGGGCTTGCCCTTGCGGGAAGGCTTCTGCTTCACGGTGTGATCGTAGACGCGGCCTTGGAGCCGGTACATCAGCAGGTTCAGCGCAGCTTGCGTGATATGCCTCTTCGGGTCCCGACCGCTGAACATCCAATCGGACTTGCCGCCGGACTCGGCGTAATAATCCTGCAAAATCTTCAGCGCCTCTGGAGGCAAGGGGAGCGAATGAGGGCGGCCGCCATCCCGTCCTCCCTTCATTTCCTCTTCCGTCCAGTTGGCGACCTTCCAGCCCTTAAGTTGCCGTTCGCTCTTCGGTGGATCAAACAATCTGTCGGGACGCAGCTGCAGAAAGCCGCCTGTCCGCTGCGCGGTCAGGGCAACGCCCCACAGCGCTCCGGTCGTTCCGGGATAGGTCTCATGCTCGCCGCTCGCAAGATTTCGAATATTCTCGGCGATCACGATGGTACGCGCGATCTCCTCGACCGTCGGTGCGTGGGTACGCGCTGTAGTTTTGTATTCGAAAGACCACCGAGCCCACCATTCGGCCTGCACTTCCTCTAGGCCGGCCGCCGTCGCATGGTACTTCCAGGCCCAGCTCATCATCTTTTTGGACTGCGTGAGCGCGCGATGCACTGCTGAGGGGGCGTGATTGAGGTGAATTGCGTCTCGCAATTGCTCCAGGTCGCGCAGCTTGATTTCGCTGACGAGCTTTCCGTCGATACCGCGGAATTCCGGGAGCTGCAGATAATGTTCGTACTGGGGGCGATATTTTTTTTTGAGTTTCGGAAGCTGATATTCGAGGAATTTTGCGGTCAGCGTTTTCCACGTCCAGGTCGATCCGGTATCGCCTATCCTTTTTCTGTAGGCCAGCAGGGATGTCTCGTCGGCCAGTTCATCGGCCCGTTCGACGTGCCCCATGCGGTCGGCGTACCCCGAGGTCGTCTCGAGCTTGACCAAGGCGTCGGCGAACTCACGCAAATTGCGCTTTCGGCCTGCAGCCAGATGGATCTGATTGGCGATGTATCGGGCCTTCTCCAGATCGAGTTCGCCCGGCGTCGAGAATCCGGTGTGCAGGCCGGAGGAAAGGATGCCGAGCCTCAGCGTGAGTTCGCGACGACGCACATACCATACGGCCTTGCCGGGCGTGATCCGGATCGTCAGGCCGATGGTCTTTCGATCGCGCCATTCGACGATTTTGCCTACGACGGCTCGGCTCTTCGCGTATGAGACTGCTGAAGCGACATCGTTGTCGTTTAGCGCCTTGACCTCTCGTTCATAGACAACCCTTTTCGACACCATCGACCTCATACAACGCGCGTACAAAACAGCTTCCGAAAGCCAGCCGTTGGACGCCTTCTTCAGAAACGCTTTATAGCACCTAATATTTAACAATTTCAAATAGTTAATGGGGCGTCAATTCCATCTTTCAGCTTCTAAGATTCCGCTTCCCAAGCTGCATACGAGGGTTCGATTCCCTTCGCCCGCTCCAAGCCCTTAGTTCGACAGGCTTCGCAGAAACTCCACGATCGCCGCGTTGACCTCCGCCGGCCGCTCCTGCTGCGTCCAGTGCCCGCAGCCGGGCAGCATCCTGATCTCGCGCAGCTGCGGCACCCATTGTTTCATGTTGGCGAGAAGCTCGGTGCTGCCGGGGAAAGCGAGGACCATGTCGTGGTCGCCCGCGATGAAGAGCGAGGGCACCGTCACCTTCACGCCCTCGAAGGCCGCCATCAGTTCCCAGTTGCGATCGATGTTGCGGTAGTAATTGAGCGGTCCGCGAAATCCGCTGCGGGCAAACTCGGCGCCGTAGTGGTCGAGGTCGGCGGCGCTCAGCCATGACGGCAGCGGCACCTGCACCTTCGGCAGCATCCCGTCCTTGCGCGAGACCATGCCGGCGCCGACGGTCCGCCCCTGACGCTCGGCATTGGCGCGGATCGCCGCCGCTCCCTCGCCGGAGCCGCCATAGAGCATGGCGCCCAGTGTCGCGCGCGGATCACGTTCGAATTCGGCTTCGGCGACACCCGGCTCCTGGAAGTAAAGCTGATAGAACTGCGCATCCGCCGTCTGCGGCATGACACTCGTCGGTCGCACCGGACTCCGTGGCCGATAGGGTACGCTGAGGATGGCGGCGGCGCGAAAGCGATCCGGCCGCAGGCGCGCCGTGTGCCAGGCGATCGTGGCGCCCCAATCATGCCCGACGATGACGGCGTGTTTCGCCTCGAAGGCGTCGAGCACGCCGACCAGATCGCCGACCATGTGGAGGATCGTATACTGATCGATCGCCTCAGGCCGGTCGCTCTTGCCATAGCCGCGCATGTCGGGCGCGACCGCATGGTAGCCGGCCGCTGCCAGCGCGTCGAGTTGGTGGCGCCAGGAGTACCAACCTTCCGGAAAGCCGTGGCAGAGCAGGACCATTGGCCCCTCGCCCTGCTCGGCGACGTTGAGGCTGATACCGTTGGCCTTGATCGTCCGCTGCGTCGGCTCGCCCATGTCATCGCCTCCCGGTCATCGCGGCTGGCGTAACCTAATCCGCCCTGCAGGCTGCGCAAAGATTCTAATATGTTAGCCTCTCGCTCTCGGCACGCCCGCCTTGCCCGCCTTAAGCTCATCTTGCCCGGTGGAAGCGGTCCCTGCGCCGGGTGATGTCGGGATGAGGGCCATGGACCAGCAGAAACTCGACCGTGCGATCGGTCGCCGCTTGAAGACGCTGCGGACGCAGGCGGGGATGACGTTGAACGAACTTGCAACGCGCTCCGGTGTCAGCCGAGCCATGATCGGGCGGGTCGAGCGCGCGCAGAGCAGCGCCACGGCTGCGCTGCTCGGCAGGCTGTGCGCCGCGCTCGACGTCTCGCTCAGCGACGTCGTCGCGCTCGCCGAGAAGCCGCCGGAGCGCCTGATGCGGCTTGCCGACCAGCCGCACTGGCGCGATCCTGACAGCGGCTATCGAAGGCGGCACGCCTCGCCGACGGACGCGGCGAGCGGCATCGAGATCATCGTCGTCGACCTTCCGGCCGGCGCGCGGGTGCCGTACAGCCCCTGGGGCCGCAACGCCTTCACCCAGCAGCTGTTGATGCTGGAGGGCGCGATTGCCGTGTACATCGACGCCAAGACGGTGCGCCTGCGCGAGGGCGACTGCTTGGATTTCGACGTGATGCGCGCGGTGACCTTCGAGAACGAAACCAAACAGGACGCGCGCTACGTCATCATCACGCGGCGCGGCGCCTCCTACGGGAAGATGTGATGTCGCTGCTCGTACGGGACGCTACGCTGGACGATGCCGAGGATATCCTCGTCATCTACAATTACGCCGCGCTCAACACCACGGCGGTCTGGACCGACGGTCCATCCGATCTGGACTCGCGGCGTCAATGGATTTCCGCGCGACAGGACGCCGGCTATCCCGTGCTGGTCGCGATGAAGGGCAGGGATGTCGTCGGCTTCGCCTCGTTCGGCGATTTCCGTCCCTTTCCCGGCTATCGTCACACCGTGGAGAATTCCGTTTATGTCGACGAGCGGCACCACAGGGCGGGGATCGGCCGCAGTCTTGTCGCCGCGTTGATCGAGCGCGCCACCGCCATGCACAAGCATGTCATGATCGCCGGCATCGACGGCACCAACGCGGCTTCGATCGCGCTGCACGCCTCGCTCGGCTTCGCGGAGGTCGCGCGCATGCCGGAGGTCGGCTGCAAGTTCGGCCGCTGGCTCGATCTCGTCTTCATGCAGAAGCAGCTTGCAAGCGGCGTGAGGCCCTGACCATGCAGATCCGGACCGGCGACACCTTCGATCCCCGCGTCATCGCGCTGCTCGATCATCACGTCACGGCGGCGCGGGCGCAGACCGCGCCGGGCAGTGCGCATGCGCTCGATCTCGCCGGTCTTCGTGCCAGCGACGTCGCGTTCTGGACCGGATGGGACGGCGAGCAGCTGGTTGCCGCCGGCGCGCTGAAGACGCTCTCGGCAACCCATGGCGAGGTGAAGTCGATGCACACGCTCCAGACCACGCGGCGGCGCGGGTATGGCGGCCAGATGCTCCGCCACATCATCACCGAGGCCCGCGCGCGGGGCCTGAAGCGGCTCAGCCTCGAGACCGGCTCGTGGGACTATTTCAAGCCGGCGCATGCGCTCTACCAGGCGCATGGCTTCGTTCCCTGCGGTCCGTTCGAGGGCTATGCCGAGGATCCCAACAGCCTGTTCCTGACGCTGGACCTGCTCGAGGGGTGACTGCCGGACCCTAGACTCGAGCCGGCAACAATAGCATTGCTGCCCCTCAAAATGAGTTGCGTACCTCAAAACACCTCTGCTAGCCTTCAGCCATGGCCGAGACCCTGACCACGACGGTGCTGACGCTGAAGGACATCGCCCGCGAGGCGGGCGTCAGCCTGGCGACGGTGGACCGCGTCCTGCACAACCGGCCCGGCGTGCGGCCCGACACGGTGCGGCGCGTCAAGGCGGCGATCGAGCGCAATTCGTTCCAGCCCCACGTCGCCGCCGTCGAACTCGCCCGCAGCCGCGCCCGCCGCTTCGCCTTCGTGATGCCGTCGGGGCCGAACCCGTTCATGCAGCAGATCGAGGCCTATCTCGGCGAGATGTCCGCCTGGCTCTCGGCCCGCCGCCTCAGCGTCGAGACTGTTACAACCGACGTGTTCGATCCATCGGTGCTCGCGGCCTCGCTGGAGGCGCTGTCGGGCGATTGCGACGGCGTCGCCGTGGTGGCGCTGGATCACCCCAGCGTTCGCGCCGCGATCAACGACCTCGTCGATGCCGGCACCAAGGTGGTGACCCTGGTGTCGGACGTGCCGTCGTCGCGCCGCCACCATTATGTCGGCATCGACAACATCGCGGCGGGCCGCACCGCCGGCGCGCTGGTCGGAAGGCTGGTCGGCCAAAAGTCCGGCAAGGTTGCGATCGTCGCAGGCTCGCAGGGCCTTCGCGACCATGCCGAGCGAATTTTCGGTTTCAACCAGGTGATGGCGTCGGAATTCCCCGGTCTCAGCGTGCTGCCCGTGCTGGAAGGGCGCGACGAGGATGGCCGCTCGGAACAGGTGATGGCGCGGCTATTGGCCAGGCATGCCGACATTGTCGGCCTTTATAACGTCGGCGCCGGCACGCAAGGCGTCGCCAAGGCGTTGAGCGATGCCGGCCGCGACGAGGTGGTGTTCGTCGGTCATGACGTCACCGTGCTGACGCGCCGCCTGCTGTTGCAGGGCGTGATGGATGCCGCGATCTCGCAGAACCCCGGACATGAGGCGCGCGCCGCCGTGCGCGTGCTGCTCGCGCTTGCCCGCGGCGAGCCGATCTTGCGCGAGCAGGAGAAGATCAGGATCGACATCGTGATGCGGGACAATCTGCCCTAGCGGCAGCCGGCTATCGAACGGGCCGTGACGGAAAGCGCGACGTCAAGATCGCGCATCGCAATGGACAATGAGGAGGACGATTTGTATCTCGGACTGGACATCGGCACGTCCGGCGTGAAAGCGGTGCTCGTGAGCGAATCCGGCGCGATCCTCGCGACGGCAACGCGCGAGCTCGCGCTGTCGCATCCGGCGCCGCTGTGGTCCGAGCAGGACCCCGATTCCTGGGTCGATGCGACCATCGGCGCGGTCGACGATCTCGCCAGCCGCCATCCGCGCGAAGTGGCGCAGGTGGCCGGCATCGGCCTGTCCGGCCAGATGCATGGCGCGACGCTGCTGGACGAGGACGGCAAGCCGCTGCGCCCCGCGATCCTCTGGAACGACGGCCGCTCGCAGGCCGAATGCGCCGTGCTGGAGCGGCGTTGTCCGTCGCTGCCTGCGATCGCCGGCAATCTGGCGATGCCCGGCTTCACCGCACCGAAGCTGCTGTGGATCGCGCGGCACGAGCCGAAAATCTTCGAGCGTGTCGCAAAGGTGCTGCTGCCCAAGGCCTATGTGCGTTATCGCCTCACCGGCGAGATGGTCGAAGACATGTCCGATGCTGCCGGCACGCTGTGGCTCGATGTCGGCCAGCGGCGCTGGTCCGCCTTGCTGCTGCACGCCACCGGGCTCGATCTCCACCACATGCCGCGCCTGGTCGAGGGCAGCGCGGAGAGCGCCGTGCTCGCGCCGGACCATGCGCAGCGCTGGGGTATGAAGAAAGCCGTCGTGGTCGCGGGCGGCGCCGGCGACAACGCCGCGAGCGCGATCGGGCTCGGCGCGATCGCGCCGGGAGACGCGTTCCTGTCGCTGGGAACGTCCGGCGTCGTGTTCCGCGTCACCGATCGCTTCGCGCCGGCGCCGACGTCGGCCGTGCATGCCTTCTGTCATGCGCTGCCCGGCCTCTGGCATCAGATGGGCGTGATGCTGTCGGCCGCGGCGTCGCTCGCCTGGCTCTCCGGGGTGATGGAGACGCCCGCCGCAGCGCTCTTGGCTCCGCTTGGTGAATCTGTCGATGCGCCGAGCCCGATCAAATTCCTGCCCTATCTCGACGGCGAGCGCACGCCGCACAACGATGCCTCTGCCAGCGGCGCCTTCGTCGGCCTGCGCGGTGCGACCGGTCGCAGCCAGATCGTGCAAGCCGTGCTCGAAGGCGTCGCCTTTGCCGCGCGCGACAATCTGGCGGCGCTCAGCGCGGCGAGCGGGCCGATTCCCGAGCTCGATCTCGTCGGCGGTGGCTCGCGCTCGCCATTGTGGGCACAGATCTGCGCCGACGTGCTCGGCATTCCCGTTCACCGCGTCGAAGAGGGCGAGGTGGGAGCGGCCCTCGGCGCCTCCAGGCTCGGCAGGCTCGCTGCCACAGGCGAGAGCGCCTCGGCGGTCTGCACCCGCCCGCGGCGGCTCGCGACCTTCACGCCTCGCGCCTCCGTCGCCGCGGCCTATGACGAAGCCTATCGGCGATGGCGCGCGCTCTATCCCGCATTGAAGGAGACGAATTAAGTGAACGCGTCAGCCAAATTCTTCGATGCAAGCGCACCCGTCGCCTTCGCCGGCGAGAACGCGGGACAGGGCCCCGCTTTTCGCTGGTACGATAGGGATCGCATGGTCCACGGCCGACGGCTCGAGGATCATTTGCGCTTTGCGGTCTGCTATTGGCATTCGCTTTGCTGGCCCGGCGGCGATCCGTTCGGCGGCGAGACGTTCCTGCGGCCCTGGCACCACGGCACGGATACAATGGCGCAGGCGCGGGCCAAGGCGGATGTCGCCTTCGAGCTGTTCCGCCTGCTCGATGTGCCCTACTTCACCTTCCACGACGTCGACGCGGCGCCGGAAGGAGCGTCGCTCGCCGAGTCCGTCGCCAATCTCAACGCCATCGCTGATCTGTTCGAAGCGAAGATGGCATCAGCCAAGGTCCGCCTGCTGTGGGGCACCGCGAACCTGTTCACGCATCGCCGCTACATGGCGGGCGCTGCGACCAACCCGGACCCAGAGATCTTCACCTATGCCGCCGGCCAGGTCCGCGCCGCGCTGGAGGTGACGCACCGGCTCGGCGGCCAGAACTATGTGCTGTGGGGTGGGCGCGAGGGCTACGAGACGCTGCTCAACACCGATCTCAAGCGCGAGCTCGACCAGCTCGGCCGCTTCGTCGCGCTCGTCGTCGAGCACAAGCACAGAATCGGTTTCAAGGGCCCGATCCTGATCGAGCCGAAGCCGAAGGAGCCGACCAAGCATCAGTACGACTTCGACGTCGCCACCTGCTACGGCTTCCTCGAACGCTACGACCTGCTCAAGGACGTCAAGCTCAACATCGAGCAGAACCACGCCATCCTCGCCGGCCATTCCTTCCATCACGAGGTCGCGCTCGCCGAGGCGCTCGGCGTGTTCGGCTCGCTCGATATCAACCGTGGCGACGACCTGCTCGGCTGGGATACCGATCAGTTCGCGATGAACGTGCCGGAGCTGGCGCTGGTGTTTCACGAGATCCTGAACCGCGGCGGCTTTACTTCGGGCGGGCTGAATTTCGACGCAAAAATCCGGCGGCAGTCGATCGATCCCGATGACCTCATCCACGCCCATGTCGGCTCGATGGATGCGTGCGCGCGGGCCTTCCTCGCCGCCGCCGACATGCTCGATGCCGGCGCTCTCACCGCGCCGCTCGCGAAGCGCTACGAAGGCTGGTCCGGTCCCGAGGGCCGGGCGATTCTCGGCGGCCAGCGCTCGCTCGCCGACCTCGCTGACCGCGCGCTCCAGCCCGGCTTCGATCCGCAGCCGCGCTCGGGTCGGCAGGAATATCTGGAATCCCTGGTCAATCGTCATGTCTGAGGGAGCGCTGATGGCACAGGTTGATGCGACACCGGTCCTCGAGCTCACCGGCATCGGCAAGGAATTCGGCGCCATCCGTGCGCTGCACGGTGTCGATCTGCAGGTCCAGCCCGGCGAGGTCGTCGGCCTGATGGGCGACAACGGTGCGGGCAAGTCGACGCTGGTCAAGATCATCGCCGGCAATTTCCGTCCCAGCCATGGCGAGATCCGTTTCGCCGGCAGCGCGGTCCATTTCAGCCGGCCCGTCGACGCCCGCGCCGTCGGCATCGAGGTCGTCTATCAGGACCTCGCGCTCGCCGACAATCTGACGGCTGCCGCCAACGTGTTCCTCGGCCGCGAGCTGAAGCGCAAGTTCGGACCCATCGCTCTGCTCGACCACAAGGCGATGGCGGCGAGAGCGCTGGAGCTGTTCGGTGAGTTGCGCTCGGAGACGCGCCCCGACGATCTCGTCAAGCAGATGTCCGGCGGCCAGCGCCAGGCGGTCGCGATCGCGCGTGCCAGGCTCTCCAATGCGCGGCTCGTCATGATGGACGAGCCGACCGCAGCGATCTCGGTGCGTCAGGTCGAGCAGGTGCTCGGGCTGATCCACCGGCTAAAGGAGCAGGGGGTTGCCGTGATGCTGATCTCGCACCGCATGCCCGATGTGTTCGCGGTGTGCGATCGCGTCATCGTCATGCGCCGCGGCGAGAAGCGCGCCGACAAGCCGATCCACGAGACCTCGCCGGAGGAAGTCACCGCTCTCATCACCGGCGCGAAGGAGGCGGCGTGATGGCCATGCCCATGGAATCTCCCATCAGCTTCACCAATGTGGGCCGGATCAAATGGTGGCAGCGCGGCATCTTCGCCTCCCAGACCGGCTATGTGCTGCTCGCACTCGCGGTGCTGCTGGTGATCATGCATTTCGCCAGCCCGTACTTCTTCACCCAGGGCAACATGCAGAACGTGGCGAAGAACTTTTCGTTCATCGCCGTCGCGACGCTCGGCGTCACCTTCGTGATCATCACCGGCGGCATCGACCTCTCGGTG
Organism: Bradyrhizobium sp. WYCCWR 12699; assembly: GCF_032144035.1. Taxonomy (NCBI): domain Bacteria; kingdom Pseudomonadati; phylum Pseudomonadota; class Alphaproteobacteria; order Hyphomicrobiales; family Nitrobacteraceae; genus Bradyrhizobium; species Bradyrhizobium sp. WYCCWR 12699. Next base: position 161,739 of record NZ_JAVTJN010000030.1, on the reverse strand, counting down.
GGATCGATGATGTGCTTCTCCGCCATGATCACCTCGATGGTGATGACCGAGCTGTCGGCGCCCGGCTCGCCGCTGGTGCACATGGCGGCTGACGGCAAGACGGTGCTGGCCAACGTGCCCGGGCTGATCCTGCTTGTCTCGGTCCTTGCCGGGCTCGGCGTCGCGCTGATCGCCGGACTCGTCAACGGCTTCTGCATCGCCGTGCTCTGCCTGTCGCCCTTCGTCACCACGCTCGGCATGCTCTCGATCGTGCGCGGCCTCGGCTATGTCGTCTCCAACGGCCGCGGTAGTTTTCCGGGCGGGCCGGATGCCGATTACTTCTACGCCGCGACCTCGGGCGACGTGTTCGGCGTCCCCGTGCCTTTCATCTATCTCGTCATCCTTGCGCTGACGATGGCGGTGGTGCTGCATCATAGCGCGTTCGGCCGCCACGTCTTCGCGCTTGGCGGCAACGAGAAGGCGGCGGAGCTGACCGGCATCCCGGTCGTGCGGGTGAAGATCGAGGTCTATGTGATCTGCGCGCTCGCAGCTGGCCTGCAGGGAATCATCGTCTCCGGCTGGCTCGGGTCGGCGCCGGCCAACATGGCGACCTCCTACGAGCTCAACGTGATCGCGGCGGCCGTCATCGGCGGCGCAAACCTTGCGGGCGGCATCGGTGGCCCGCTCGGGGCGATCGTCGGCTGCGTGCTGCTGGAAGTGATCCGCAACGGCCTCGTGCTGGCGCAGGTCTCCTCCTATTGGCAGCAGACGCTGGTCGGCGTGATCATCATTCTGGCCGTGCTGGTCGACCGTATCCGTTCGCGGATGAGCTGAAATGACGTCATCTCGGGAAGGCAAACAAAACGCCGCCTGTCCGCTTCCCGGACGATCTTCGAAAAGGACGGGCACCAAACAAGGGTGGAGGAGACAATGAGGAAACTGCTTCTGGCCGGCATCGCCGTTGCGATGATGGCGACGCCGGCATTCGCCGCGAACTACCGCTTCGTCATCGTGCCCAAGGCGATGAACAATCCGTTCTTCGATTTCGCGCGCGACGGCTGCCTGAAGCGCGCCAAGGAGCTCGGCAATATCGAGTGCATCTACAAGGGACCGGTCGAGCACGAGCCGGCGACGCAGGCGCAGATCATCCAGGACTTCGTCACCCAGAAGGTCGACGGCCTCGCCATCTCGGTCGCCGACGTCGCGGCCATGACCAAGTCGATCGAGGCGGCGACCGCCGCCGGCATCCCCGTCATCACCTTCGATGCCGATGCGCCCGGCTCCAAGCGCATCGCCTATATCGGCACCAACAACAAGGAGTTCGGCGTCGCGCTCGGCAAGGAGCTCGTGAAGATGCGACCGGACGGCGGCAAGTACGCCATGGTCTCGGGCGGCCCCGGCGCGAAAAACCTCGCCGAGCGTGTCGACGGCGTTCGCGAGGCGCTGAAAGGCTCGAAATGGACCGAGGTCGCGGGTTCCCCGACCTTCTGCAACGACGATCCCGCGCTGGCGGTGCAGCAGATGACGGACATGCGCACCGCAACGCCCGATCTCGCCGCCATCGTTCCCATCGGCGGCTGGCCGATGTTCGCTCCCGAGGGCTTCAAGGCGTTCGCGAGCCGGAACAAGAAGGACATCGATTCCGGCAAGTTCACGCTGGTCGTCGCCGATACGCTGAAGATGCAGCTCGAACTGCTGCGCGACGGCTATGCCAATGCGCTGGTCGGCCAGCGTCCGTTCGAGATGGGCGAGAAGGCGATGGACACGCTGCTCGCCATCAAGAAGGGCGAGAAGGTTCCGGAGATCGTCTACACCGGCCTCGATCTCGTGACCAAGGACAACGTCGCGCAAATGTTGAAGTAGGAGCGTCCGCCAGCCCCGCGCTCCTGTGTGCCTCCCCCGCTTGCGATTTCCGCAAGCGGGGGAGATGATCTGGATTGTTGGAATGAAGACTGGCGGAAGACAATGGGAATGAAACATTCGCGGCTGGGCCCGCTCGACGTCACCTCACTCGGGCTCGGTTCCGCGCCGCTCGGCGGATTGTTTAGCCCCGTCAGCGACGCCGATGCGGAAGCGACGATTGCGCGCGCCTGGTCGGCCGGGGTGCGCTTCTTCGATACCGCTCCGCTCTATGGCTTTGGCCTCGCCGAGCGGCGGCTAGGGGCCTTCCTGCGGCAGCAGCAACGCGACTCCTACGTCATCTCGACCAAGGTCGGTCGCCTGCTGCGCGCGCCGGATGGCCGCACCGCCGAGGACGAGCACTACAAGGGTACGTCGCGCGAGCGGCCGGTATTCGATTTCAGTTATGACGGCGTGATGCGGTCGGTGGAGGAAAGCCTTGGCCGCCTCGGGCTCGACCGCGTCGACGTCCTCCTGGTGCACGATCCCGACGATCACTATGACGAGGCCGTTAGCGGAGCTTTCCGCGCGCTGCAGCGGCTGCGCGCTGACGGCACGGTGAAGGCGATCGGTGCGGGCATGAACCAGTCGGAGATGTTGACGCGTTTCGCCGAGGCCGTGCCGGTCGACTGCTTCCTGGTCGCCGGGCGCTACACGCTGCTCGACCAGGGCGCGCTGGATGCGCTGTTTCCAGTCTGCACCGCGAAGCGCATCGGCATCCTGCTCGGCGGTATCTACAACAGCGGCATTTTGGCCAATCCGCATACCGGCGCGAAGTTCAATTATCAGGACGCCGATGCCTCGCTGGTGGCGCGGGCGCTGGAGCTCGATGCGCTCTGCCGCAAGCACGGCACCGAGCTGAAGGCGGCCGCACTGCAGTTCTGCATGGCGCATCCGGCGGTCACCGTCGCCGTGATGGGCGCGCGCAATGCCGCCGAAGTCGCCGACAACATCGCGATGTCCGAGAAAACGGTGCCGCCGGCCCTCTGGCGGGAGCTGCGCGCGCGAAACCTCGTCGATGCCCGCGCGCCGCTGCCGGGCGCTGCGTAAGCCATGATCATCGACGCACATCAGCATTTCTGGAATCCGGCACGTGCCGACTATCCCTGGATGGCGGCGGACGAGCTTACGCCGATCCGCCGCGCGTTCGGTCCCGCTGATCTCGCGCCGCTGTTGAAGGCGAATGGCATCGATGCCAGCATCGTGGTGCAATGCCGCTCAGCGCTGGAGGAGACCGAGGAATTCCTGCGGATTGCGCATGAAACACCGTCGGTGATCGGCGTCGTCGGCTGGGCCGACCTGACGGACGGCGCGCTCGGCGACACGCTGCAACGGCTGCGCGGCTTGCCGGGCGGGGACAAGCTCGTCGGCATCCGCCACCAGGTGCATGACGAAGCCGATCCCGATTGGCTGTTGCGCGAGGATGTCCAGCGCGGGCTCACGGCGGTGTTCGCGCATGATCTCACCTATGATCTCCTCGTCCGCAGCCGCGAGCTGCCCGCCGCGATCGCAACCGCGCAGGCCTTCCCGCAAGCGCGCTTCGTGCTCGACCACGCGGCCAAGCCGCCGATCGCTGACGGCGGCAGTGCCGAATGGTCCGATCGCATCAAGGGGCTCGGGGCCTGCGGCAATGTCTGGTGCAAGATCTCGGGCCTCGCGACTGAAGCGGTCTGGAATGACTGGGATGCGGAGCGCTTGTTTCCATTCGTCGCGCACGCCGCGAGCTGTTTCGGCGAGGGCAGGCTGATTTTCGGCTCGGACTGGCCGGTGTGCCTGCTTGCGGGCAGCTACGGCGAGATCAAGGGCGCGTTGGAGGCCTGCCTGGTGAAGCTTGGCCCGGAGGTGCGGGACAAGGCTTTTGGCGTGAACGCCGCGCAGGCGTACCAATTGGCGATCGCGCGTTAGCTGTGCTCGCCTTTTTTATTAGAGAGTGGGCAATCGCATTTGAACATTCAGCCGAGGCCGTCATGGCCGGGACGAGCCCGGCCATGACGAGTGAGTGCTATTCCGACATCGGCTTGTCGGAAATATCCCAATCCTTGCCGGTGAAGGAGGAGATGAACAGCGTCTTCATCGGCGTGTAGTCCTCGGGCGTGTAGTCGTAGGTGACGCCGTCGAGGAAGTAGGGCGAGTGGAAGCCCTTGAGGTTGGACGCCTGCTTCAGCACGTTGGCGCGGGTGAGGTCGTCGCCGCAGCGGCGCAGGATCTCGCCCATGGTGACGGCCTGGCCGTAGCCGGCGAAGGCGATGGTGTTGTCGGGGTCGATCGCCGGCGTGTATTTCTTGCGCAATTCCTCGAACGCCATCACGTTGGGATCCTTCTCCCATTTCGGTAGGCCGACCTCCTTGTTGTAGCGGATGGCAACGATGCCGGTGGCGTTCTCGAGGCCCGCGGCATTGAGGATCGAGCGACCGGTCGAGCCGGCGGACAGCAGCTGCAGCGGCTTCCAGCCGAGCTCGGCGACTTTCCGGATCGACTGCGACGACGCTTTGCCGGTGGAGATGTTGTAGAAGACGTCGGCGCCGGACTTCGAGAGATTGATGAGCTGGGAATCGACGGTCGGATCGGTCAGATCGTAGGTCTGCTCCATGATGACCTGCGCGGTGCCGCCGGCATCGGCCAGCACCTTCTTGAACGGACCGAGGAAGTCGCGGCCGAAATCATCGTTCTGGTAGAGAATGCCGACCTTTGCGTTCGGCTTCACGGCGACGACGTGCCGCGCCAGGATGCGCGCCTCGGTCGGATAGAGCGGCAAGCCCGCCATCGTCCATTTGAACTCTTTCGGATTGTTCCACTTCGACGCGCCGGTGTTGAGCAGCAGCTGCGGTACGCCCTTGGAGTTCAAATATTTGTGCACGGAGGTCTGCGGCGCGGTGCCGAGCGAGCCGTAGAGCGCGAGCACCTCTTCCTGCTCGACCAGGCGCCGCGTCGCCTCGACGCATTTCGGCGCGCTGTAGGCATCGTCCATGGTCAGGAACTTGACCTTGCGCCCGTTGATGCCGCCCTTCTCGTTCAGCATCTGGAAATAGGCCTCGCCGATGCGCCCGAGCACGCCGTAGAGCGAGCCGGGACCGGAATGCGGCACGGTCTGGCCGATCTTGATCTCGGTGTCGCTGGCGCCCGCGTCGTATTTCTTCTCCGCGGCCCAGACATAAGGCGCGGGCAAGGTGGATGCGGCGATGGTGGCGAGCGCGGCGGCGCTGAAATCGCGCCGCGATGGATTTTTCGTCATTATTGTTTTCTCCCTGGTGCGCGCATTGTGCTGGGAACGCAGCATGGCTCGCAAGTGGGAAGTCGCAGCTTTGCGACGCAATGACGCTTAAATCGCCGGGCTTAGCGTCTAGACTCAAGTTTTCTCGGCGACGACGACAAGGCCGCGCACCGGCTCGTTGTTCTCGATGCGCGGCGAGGCCGGCTCCAGCGTCAGCAGCTTCAGGCCCGCCTTGGTGATGGCGCCGCGCACATATTCCGCCGAATGGGCATAACGCAGGCCTTCGCCGAGCACGATGCCGCTGCCGTCATGCGTCTCCAGCGTGAAGGCGAGCACGCCGCCCGAGACGAGTACGCGCCTGGCTTCGGTCAGCACCGGTGCGAGATCGGAGAGATAGACGAAGGCGTCCGCGGCGACGATGAGGTTCGCGCATCCGTCATTCTTGGTGCGCAGTCCCTCGATCATGTCGGCGACTTCGAGCTCGGCGTAGAGGCCCGTGGCGCGCGCCTCCTTGATCATGCCGGGCGACAGATCGATGCCGATGAAATGGTCGACCTGTTTGGCAAAGGCGGCGGCCGCGAGGCCGGTGCCGCAGCCGAGATCGATGGTGCGCTTGAAGAAGGCCGGCTTCTTGGCGGCGACGCGCGCGGCCAGCACCGCCTTGAAGATGATGCTGGGGGCGCGGTAGCCGAGATCGTTGATCAGCGCGTGCTCGAAGCGCGGCGCGTATTGGTCGAACAGTGCCTGCACATAGGCTTTGGGCATCTCCGCCATCTCGGCGTCGCCGAGCCGCATCAGGTGCAGGCCGGCGCCGTGCTGGTCCCCCGGGTCGCACCTCCGCGCTTCGCGAAACGCCGCGATGGCCTTGTCGCGCTCACCCAGCTGCTGGCGGATCTCGCCGAGCGTGAACCAGGCCGAGGTGAAGTTCGGCGCGAGCTCGATCGCCTGCTCGATCAGGTCGGCGGCCGCGGGCAGATCGCCCTTGAGCTGGAGGTCGCGCGCGAACTCGAAGCGGCGGTCGGCCATGAGATCGCCGGAGGTCAGGAACAGGCGGAGCGGCATTAGGAACCAGGGCAGGCGGTGATGAGTAGAAGATGTGTCGTGGCAACCTATATAGCAGGCATGCGTCCCCAAGACATCCTGTTGCCAGCTGCTGCCGGCCTGTGCTGCAAGCCCGGCGGCTTCCATATCGACCCTGTCCGCCCTGTCGAGCGGGCCGTGATCACCCACGGCCATTCCGACCATGCCCGCGCCGGCCATGGCGCGGTGCTGGCCACGCAGGAAACGCTGGACATGATGCGGCTGCGCTATGGCGAGAATTTCGCCGGATCGACGCAGGCGATCCGCTATGGCGAGGAGATCCGGCTCGGCGACGTCAAAGTGAAGTTTCACCCGGCCGGCCATGTGCTGGGCTCGGCGCAGATCGCCGTCACCTGCAAGGAGACCTGCATCGTCGCCTCCGGCGATTATAAGGACGCGCCTGATCCGACCTGCACGCCGTTCGAGCTGGTGCCGTGCGACGTCTTCATCACCGAAGCGACGTTCGGCCTGCCGGTGTTTCGCCATGGCGATGCGGCGGACGAGGTGAAGAAGCTGCTCGCTTCCGTCGCGCTGTTTCCGGAGCGTGCGCATCTTGTCGGGGCTTACTCGCTCGGTAAGGCGCAGCGCGTCATCAAGCTGCTGCGGCAGGCCGGCTACGACGCGCCGATCTATCTGCATGGCGCCATGGAGACGATCACGCATTACTACCAGAGCCGCGGCATCGATCTCGGCGAGCTCAGGCCGGCGAAAGGCGTCAAGAAAGCCGCGCTGGCCGGCACCATCACGCTGGCGCCGCCCTCGGCGACATCAGACCTCTGGACGCGGCGCTTTCCCGATCCCGTCACCGCGTTCGCCTCGGGCTGGATGCGGGTGCGCGCCCGGGCGCGGCAGCGCGGCATCGAGCTGCCGCTGGTGATCTCCGACCATGCCGATTGGGATGGCCTCACCGCCACAATCGGTGCCACCGGCGCCGGCGAGATCTGGGTCACCCACGGCCAGGAAGATGCGCTGGTGCATTGGTGCCGAAGCAAGGGCTTGAAAGCGCAGCCGCTCGATCTCGTCGGCTATGGCGACGAGGAGGAGAGCGAGGCGCCGGCCGCAGGCGAGGCCGACGCATGAATCGCTTCGCCGAACTGCTCGACCGTCTCGCCTACGAGCCCGGCCGCAACAACAAGCTGCGGCTGCTCACCGGCTATTTCCGCGAGGTCGGCGACCCCGACCGCGGTTACGCGCTCGCCGCGCTGACCGGCGCGCTCAGCTTCAAGCACGCGAAACCGGCGCTGATCCGCGACCTCATAGCGTCGCGGACGGATGAGGTGCTGTTCGGGCTGAGTTACGACTATGTCGGTGATCTCTCGGAGACGGTGGCGCTGATGTGGCCGAAGGCCGAGCTCGCCGCCCACAACAATCCACCGCCGCCAACCCTCACCGAAGTCGTCACCACGCTGCGCACGCTCGGCAAGACCGAGTTGCCGAAGCAGCTCGAGCGCTGGCTCGACGAGCTCGATGAGACCGGGCGCTGGGCGCTGTTGAAGCTCGTCACCGGCGCGCTTCGCATCGGCATCTCCGCGCGCCTCGCCAAGACAGCGGCGGCCGCGCTCGGCGACAAGGATCCGCATGAGGTCGAGCTGATCTGGCCCGGCCTCGCACCACCCTATCTCGATCTGTTCGCCTGGTTGGAAGGCCGCGGCGACAAACCGGTCAACCGCGATCCCGCGCCGTTCCGGCCGGTGATGCTGGCGCATGCGATCGAGGGCAGCGATTTCGCCGCGCTCGATCCCGCTGACTACATCGCCGAATGGAAATGGGACGGCATCCGCGTGCAGGCGGTTGCGGGGCGCGACGAGCATGGCCACATCACCGCGCGGCTCTATTCGCGCACCGGCGAGGACATCACGGGCAGCTTTCCCGATCTCGTGCCGTCGCTGCGGCTGCCGGGCGCGATCGACGGCGAGCTTTTGATCTTGCGCGAGGGCCGCGTACAGAGTTTCAACGTCCTGCAGCAGCGGCTCAACCGCAAGATCGTCTCGCCCAAGCTGATCAAGGAATTTCCGATCCATCTGCGCGCCTACGATCTGCTCGGCGACGACGAGAACGATCTGCGCGAGCTGCCGTTCGCAGAACGGCGCGAGCGGCTGGAGGCCTTCATCACAAAACTCGATGATCCCCGCATCGATCTGTCGCCGACCGTTCCCTTCGCAAGCTGGGAAGCATTGACCGCCGCGCGCGCCGATCCCGCGAGTGCCGGCGCCGGTGAGGATGCTGATGCCGTCGAAGGCGTGATGCTGAAGCGGCGCGATGCGCCCTATCTGCCGGGACGGCCGAAGGGCCAATGGTGGAAGTGGAAGCGCGATCCTCACATCATCGACGCCGTGCTGATGTATGCGCAGCGCGGTCATGGCAAGCGCTCGTCCTATTATTCCGACTACACCTTCGGCGTCTGGACGGCAGGCGAGGGCGGTGACGAACTGGTGCCGGTCGGCAAGGCCTATTTCGGCTTCACCGACGAGGAGCTGCTGCAGATCGACCGCTTCGTTCGCCGCAACACCACGGAGAAATTCGGTCCCGTCCGCCATGTCGTGCACGAGGGCGACAAGGGGCTGGTGCTGGAGGTCGCGTTCGAAGGCCTGCAGCGCTCGCCGCGCCACAAATCCGGCGTCGCCATGCGCTTCCCCCGCATCAGCCGCCTGCGCTGGGACAAGCCGCCAAAGGAGGCGGACCGGCTGGAGACGCTGGAGCGGATGCTGAAGGCGGAGGCGGCGGAGATTGAGGTGTGAGGCGCGTGATGAGCCGGCTCGACTGTCGCCAAGGCGGAGGTGCGCTCCCTCTCCCGCTTGCGGGAGAGGCTAAAGAGCCCGCGGCGAGCAGCGTATCACCATCGAATTCGCCCGCTCGCCCGAATTAAACTCCCGTAACCCGATTGACGCGCCCTTGCGGGTTCCCCATCTGCCTCGCCGTGCCCTATAATGGGGTCGAATCCGCTTGAGGAGTTTGCGATGGTCCAAGACGTCAGAGATTTGCCGGCCGGCCGCAGCGATGGCCTGAACCGCTTTCTCGGCGGCTCGCCGCTGGCCGTCGCGTTCCGCCTGGTCCTGCTCTCGATCCTGGTCGGCGTCGTGCTCGCCGCGATCGGATTCGATCCTTGGAACATCATTTATAGCATCCGCCTCTTGTTCCAGCGGCTGTGGGATCTCGGCTTCGACACCATCAACTGGCTGTGGCGCTACTTCCTGCTCGGCGCGGTCATCGTGATCCCGATCTGGCTGCTCTCGCGCGTGTTCGGCGCGCCGCGCAGCCGGTAAGGAATTGGGAGTCCGCAGCCGATGCAACTCCGTTTCGTCGGCTGCGGCGACGCCTTCGGCTCCGGCGGCAGGCTCAATACCTGCTTCCATATATCGGGGCGCGAGGCCAACTTCCTGATCGATTGCGGCGCGTCGGCTCTGCCGGCGCTGAAGCGGCTCGAGATTGATCGCGCCGACATCGACCTCATTCTCATCACGCATTTCCACGGCGACCATTTTGCCGGGCTGCCGTTCCTGCTGCTCGACGCCCAATTCTCCCGGCGGACGAGGCCCCTGACGATCGCGGGCCCGCAAGGCATCGAGCGGCGGCTGCGTGACGTCATGGAGGCGCTGTTCGAGCACTCATCGAAGACAAAACAGCGCTTCGAGCTCGATGTCGTCGAGCTCGCGCCCGGGCAAAGCCGGACATTCGGCACCGTGACGGTGACGCCGTACCCCGTGGTGCACGGCGAGTCCGGCGGCCCCTTCCTCGCCTACCGCGTCGAGGCCGAGGGCCGCACGCTCGCCTACAGCGCCGATACGGAATGGACGGAGACGCTCATTCCGCTGGCGCATGGCGCGGACCTTTTCATTGCCGAAGCCTATATGTACGAGAAGGTGGTCAAGAACCATCTCAGCCTGAAAACCCTGGAACAGCATCTGCCCGCCATCGGCGCAAAACGCCTCGTCCTCACCCATATGAGCGACGACATGCTCTCGCGCCTGGACGATATTGCGCATCTCGCCGCTGAAGACGGCATGGTCCTCGTATTCTGAGATGCACGCGCCCGTTCCCCTCAAGATCGGCTCCCGCCAGGTGTTCGCCATCGCCGGTCCCGCGATGGTGGCGAACCTCACCACGCCGCTGATCGGCATTGTCTCGACCACTGCGATCGGACGGCTCGACGATGCCGCGCTGCTCGGCGGCGTCGCCATCGCGTCGGTGATCTTCGACTGCCTGTTCTGGCTGTTCGGTTTCCTGCGCATGAGCACGCTCGCCTTCACCGCGCAATCGCTGGGCGCGGGCGACACGCGCGAGCCCGCCGCGATCCTGGCGCGCGGCTTCATCGTCGCCGGCGTGATCGGCGGCGCGCTGATCGTGCTGCAATGGCCGCTGGCCGCGGTGCTGTTCGACCTCATGGGCGGCAGCGAGGGGGTGACGCGGGCCGCACAGACCTACTTCAAGATCCGGATCTGGTCGTCGCCGTTCGCGCTCGCCAATTACGTCATCCTCGGCTGGCTGATCGGCCAGGCCCGCGCCAACTCGGCCTTGCTGCTTCAGGTCATCATCAACCTCGTCAACATGGCGGCGACGATCCTGCTGGTGCTGGTTTACGATGCCGGCATCGCCGGTGCCGCGATCGCCGCGCTGGTGTCGGAAGCGATCGGGTTCGTGCTCGGCGTGCTCGTCTGCCGCCATTATGCCGCGGGCGGCTTCGCCGTGCCCATCGCGACCCTGCTCGACCGCGACAAGCTGTTGCGGATGCTGGCGGTGAACTCCGACATCATGATCCGCACCGGGGCGCTGATCACCGTGTTCTTGTTCTTCACCGCCAAGGGCGCGCAGGCCGGCGACGTCACGCTGGCGGCCAATTCCGTGCTCAACAATTTCCTGTTCATCAGCGCCTTCTTCCTGGACGGCCTGGCCAATGCCGCCCAGCAGCTCTGCGGCCGCACCCTCGGCGCACGCGATGCAAAAGGCTTTGCCGCCTCGACCCGGCTGGTGCTGCTCTGGGGGCTCGGCTTCGCCATCGTCGTCGCGGTGCTGTTCGCGCTGTTCGGGCCGGCTCTGATCGATGTCATGACCGCGAGCGAAGACGTGCGCCGGGCCGCGCGCGAATTCCTGCCCTTCGTCGTGCTCGCGCCGATCCCCGGCGTGTTCGCCTTCGGCTTCGACGGCATCTATATCGGTGCGACCTGGGCGCGCGAGATGCGCAATTTGATGCTGGCTTCGCTCGCGATCTTCCTCGCCACCTGGTGGGCGCTGCAATCGTTCGGCAATGCCGGCCTGTGGTGGGCGCTGATGGCCTCCTACCTCTCGCGCGGCGGCTTGCAGGCCGCGCGCTATCCGGCGCAGTTCCGGGCGACGTTCGCGAAATCGTAGCTTGGGTGTCCCGGAGGCGTTGCAGGTGAAACGCTGCTGCGCAGAGCCGGGGCACGAGAGTGGCTTACATCCCCGGCCAGTCTTCCGCCGTCAGCGTCGCGGCATCCGCGCCGACGATCTCGGACAGCGAATCCCGCCCGGTGCGGAGCAGCGTCGAGGTGAGGTCGCGCTTGATCTCGTCGACGAGGCCGAGGCCCTTGTAGACCAGCGACGAATAGAGCTGGATTAGGCTCGCGCCCGCGCGGATCTTGGTCAGCGCGGCGCCGCCCGAATCCACGCCGCCGACGCCGATCAGCGGGAAGGCGCCCTCGACGCGCACATAGGTCTCCGCGACCATCCGCGTCGACAGGCGGAACAGCGGCCGGCCGGACAGGCCGCCTTGCTCCTTGGCGCGCATCTGCTCCCGCAGCGTACTCGGCCGCGCGATCGTCGTGTTCGACACGATCATACCGTCGACCCGGCGCGAGCGCGCGACCTGCACGACGTCGTCGAGCTGGGCGAGGCTGAGATCCGGTGCGATCTTGAGCAGCACCGGCGTGTCGCCGGCCTTCTGCCTGACCCGCTCGCGCGCGTCGATCACGCGCGCGAGGAGATCGTCGAGCAGCGCGCCTTCCTGAAGGTTGCGCAGGCCCGGCGTGTTCGGCGAGGACACGTTGACAGTGAAGTAGCTCGCGACCGGCGCGAAGGTCTCGATCAGCGTGACGTAATCGGCGACGCGATCGGGCGAATCCTTGTTGGCGCCGACATTGACGCCGACGATGCCGCCGTGCTGTGCGCGCGCGGCCAGGCGGCGCAGCGCGGCGTCCGCGCCGTCATTGTTGAAGCCCATGCGGTTGATGATGGCCTCGTCGCGCTCCAGCCGGAACAGCCGCGGCCGCGGATTGCCGGCTTGCGGCTTCGGCGTCACGGAGCCGATCTCGACAAAGCCGAAGCCGAGCCGAAGCAGCGCGTCCGGCACCTCCGCGCTCTTGTCGAAGCCGGCGGCCATGCCGATCGGGTTGGGGAAGTTGAGCCCGAAGGCGCGCATCGCGAGCTTGGGATCGTCCGCGCGCGGCTTGATCGGCGGCAGGAAGCGCAGGCCCTGGATCGCGAGCCGGTGCGCGTCTTCCGGATCGAGCCAGCGCAGCACCGGCAGGGAAAAGGCGTCGAAAGCGCGGATCACGGGGTAAGCTCCGGAACGTCGTGGCCGCCGTCGGAGCGGATGTTGAGGTTCATCACCGCGATGACGGCGCCGAGATCGAGCTCGCCATAGAGATGCGGAAACAGCTCCTCATTGCGCGAGCGCTCCCAGCGCAGTTCGCTGCCGAGCGCGTCGCCATCGACCTCGACTAGGAACAGCGCGCGCTGCCCGAAATAGTGCTTGCGCAGGGTCTCGGGAACCTGGGCGGCGGTCGAGAAATGGATGAAGCCGTCGCGCATATCGTCCGCGCTGCCGAGGTAGACACCCTGCCGCTCTGCCTCACGCCAGGCCGAGGCCAGACAGATTTTGTAGATCTTGACCACCGCTTGCGCAGCCCTATTTGCTCTTTGAGTCTTTTGGGTTTTTTCGTCTATTGCGGGTCCTCAAAAACCCCGGCGCGACCGTAAAGGCCGCCCCTGCCGAACTCAAGACCTCAGGCCATATCCGTTCCGAGGAAATCGGAACAGGGCTGCAGATTCTTGTTTTGGCGCGTTTTCTCGTCGCGAGCCGGTACCGGCCTCGCTTGCCTCTTGCGCGAAAAACGGAAAACCGGTTGATTTGAGGACAGTTTTCCTGAGTTGCGACGGGCTGGACCTTCCATGGTCAGACAGGCCAAAGCGCAGAGGATGCTGACTCACGACCAGATCTGGGTCGCGCTGGATCGGCTGGCGGCCCGCGCCGGTCTGTCGCCGTCCGGCCTTGCCAAGCGCGCCGGGCTCGATCCCACCACCTTCAACAGGTCCAAGCGCGTCACCTCTGACGGCCGCGAGCGCTGGCCCTCGACCGAGTCGATCGCAAAAGCGCTGGCGGCGACCGACTCCTCGATCGACAGCTTCGCCCGGCTGATCGACGATGATGCAGGCGACGGCCGCTCGGTCCCGATGCTCGGCTTCGCGCAGGCCAGCACGAGCGGCGCCTTCGACGAATCCGGCCTTCCCGCGGGAAAGGGCTGGACCGAAACCGCGCTTCCCACCACCGAGAACAGCGACACGTTTGCGCTGGAGATTTCCGGCGATGCGTTCGCCCCCGTTTACCGCGACGGCGACATCGTCCTGGTGTCGCCGGGCGCACCGATCCGCAAGGGCGATCGCGTGGTGGTGAAAAGCAAGGCGGGTGAGGTGACCATCGCGACGCTGAGGCGCCGTACCGCGAAGGCCCTGGAGCTGCAGTCGCTCGATGCGTCACCGGCCGGACGCACGATGGCCGTCGGGGAGGTGGCGTGGGTCGCGCGGATCGTGTGGACGAGCCAGTGACGGTGCTCGTCGTCAGCGCAAGCTCGGCACGAGCCAGCGAAACAACGCCACGGCCGCCACAGCGCCCAGCATTTCCGCGATGAGGAAGCCGGGGACGTCGATCGGACGAATTCCGGAGAAAGTGTCGGTGAATGCGCGCGCCAGAGCGACTGCTGGATTGGCAAAATCCGTCGCAGTGAACCAGAAGCCGGCCCCAATATAGGCGGCGACCGCTCCCGCAAGAGCGGAGGGCCGCACGCGCGAGCAGGTCCACACCATTCCGATCAGGCCAAACGTGATCAGGAATTCGCTCAGCCATTGCGAATGACCGCTGCGCAGATGGGATGACAGCGCGTAGAGCGGCACGTCGAACATCGCGTCAGCGATGGCGACGCCGGCGATGGCGCCGGCCAGCTGGGCTGGCACATATAATCCGGCGACGCGCGGCGCGATGTCGCCGCGAAATGCCAGTACCAGCGAGATCAGTGGATTGAAATGAGCGCCTGACAACGGCGCGAGCCAGACGATCAGGGCGTAGAGCGCTGCCCCCGTCGAGAGCGCATTTGCGAGCAAGGCCAGAGCGATATTGCCTGCGGCCAGCCTCTCGCCAAGGATACCGGAGCCCACGATCGCGATGAGGAGGTAGGCGGTGCCGAGTCCCTCTGCCACCAGTGACCGCGCGAGGGAAGGTCTGTCATTGCGACCACCGGCATGACGCAACTCGCTCACTGCATCCACGAAGCGTCTCACAGCACTTCGAAGATCTTGTAGGCGACCGCGCCCTCGACGAGATAGCCCTTGCCGACACAGACGATGTCGTTGAGCCAGGCGTAGCTCTGCGAGCCAGTTTCGAACAGCGGATTGGTGCGGAAGTAATATCCGGCGGGATCGACCTTGGTGCGCCGCGCGGGATGCGCCATCTCGGCGCGCAGAGCCTGCGGCGTCACCCAGCGGCCGCCATACGTCATGTAGATCAACTCGCCATCATGCGTCCGCAGCGACAGGCGGACATCGAGCGTCATGGTGCCATCGGCGCGAAACAAGGCCCAGTCACCGCCGCCCTGCAGCACCTCGCCGCGCAGGCGCGGGCCTTCGAACGATCCCTTGGCTGCACGGAACAGCACGCGCTGCCCGACGGGACCGGCACCGAAATTGAGGCGCGGATCGAGATCGACGACGATGTCCAGGAGATGCCGGGTCTCGAGATCGCCGACGGATTTGAGGCGGGGATCGGCCATGGTCCGGCACTCCTTGAATGTCTCGGATGGACGTCTTGAATGGAATGTGCCGGCTAAGCGGCCTGCGTCGCATCGCCAAACAGCTTGCGCCTGACCATGTCGGTCGAGAGGCCGGATTGGGCGCACAGTTCGGAGAGATCGAAGACGAAGCGTTCATGCGCGATTTTGTCGTCGCGAAAGGCGAAGGCGATGAACACGGGCAGCTCGGCGCGGCGTCCGTTGGGCTCGCCCCCGAAGCGATCGCCTGTCATCGTCATCCGGGCGGTGCCCCAGCAGATCAGCGTATCGGCGGAATTGGCGTGGCCGTCGAGCGTGACGTGATAGTCGGGGAAGGACTTGAAGAAGCGCGTCAGGATGCGCTCGTTTTCGGCGAGACCTTGCACCTTGGTGCCGAAGGCCGGCGTCTCCAGCACCATGTCCGGATGCAGCACCTCCAGCGCCGCAGGGACGTCCTGCCGGCTCTTCGCGATCGCCAGCCGTTCCGCCAGCTCGAACATCCGCCTGCCGTTCATGGGGCACCTCATGACATTCTATATGTCTAATACATACATCGTGTATGTTATATGCGGTTTGATACCGACGCGTCAAGCATTAGGTTGCGCGCGATGCGGGCGAAGGATCCTCCAAAGAGCCGTCGGGAAGAGTATAGCGAGGCCACCAGGCAGGCGCTGCTCGATGCCGGACGCGAAGCGTTCGCCGCCAATGGATTTCAGGCGGCGGGCATGGAGGCGATCTCGCGGGCGGCGCGGGTCACGCGCGGTGCGTTCTACCATCACTTCGAGGACAAGAAGGCGCTGTTCGACGCCGTGGTGGTTGCCATGCAGCGCGAGGCGGCCGCCAGGATCGAGGCCGCGGCAAGGGGCGAGCGCAAGATCTGGGACCGTCTCAGCGCCGGCATCGACGCCTATCTCGACGCCTGCGAAGAGCCGGCCTATGCGCGCATCGTCATCCAGGAAGCGCAGGCCGTGCTCGGCGAACCGCGCTATCGCGAGATCGAGGAGACCTATCCGACTGCGCTCCTGATCGCGACGCTGCGGGCGCTGAAGCGCGATGGCGAATTGAATGCGGAGGATGTCGATCTGCTCAGCCGGATGATCGACGCGATGATCTGCAAGATCGGGCTATTGCTCCCCTACGCGGACGATTCCAGGAAGCTGCGCAGAAACGGACAGAAGATCGTCGCGGAGGTATTGGAGACCTTCCGCAACAAGACGTGAGCTTTCCTGATCCCCGTGATCGCCATTGCGACTCACCGACCCTCTCGCATAGGTTGCGGCCGATATTGCCGGCCCAGGTTTATCTTAGGGGAATACGATGAATCGCCGTCATGCCTTGAAGGCCCTTGCGGGTCTCGCGCTCTGTCCGCTGTGCAAGCCGGCCTTTGCCGCCGAAGGCGTGCATTGGAGCTATGAGGGCGTCGGCGGCCCGGCCAAATGGGGCGATCTCGACGCGGCCAACAAGGCCTGCGCGGTCGGCCTGCAGCAATCGCCGATCGACATCGAGGGGACGATCAAGTCGCAATTGCCGGTTCTGAAACTGAATTGGGGCAAGAGCGCCGACACCATCGTCAACAACGGCCACACGATCCAGCTCAATTTCGCCGAGGGCAGCACGTTGATGCTCGGCGACGTCAAGTACAAGCTGCTTCAAGTGCACTTCCACCGGCCGAGCGAGCACATGATCGGCGGCAAGAATTTTCCGATGGAGGCGCATTTCGTCCATCGCAACGAGGCCGGCGGGCTCGCCGTGGTCGGCGTGCTGATGGCCGAGGGCAGGCCGAACGCGGCCTTCGGCAAGATCGTCAAGACCATGCCGGCGGCGGAAGGCCCGGCGGTGAAGGCCGATGCCGGCATCGATCCGCACGCCATGCTGCCGCAAAAGCTCAGCTATTTCCGCTATCCCGGCTCGCTGACGACGCCGCCGTGCTCGGAGGTGGTCGAATGGCTGCTGCTGACCACCCCGATCCAGGTGTCGGCCACCGACGTCGCCGCATTCGCAAAGCTCTATCCGATGAATGCGCGCCCGGTGCAGAAGGACAACAGGCGCTACGTGCTGAGGTCGATCTGAGCGGGAGTCCGTAGCCCGGATGGAGCGAAGCGCAATCCGGGACGGCTCGTGCTCTGGTGAGAACCCCGGATTTCGCTTCGCTCCATCCGGGCTACACCTGCCTCACGCGCTCCTTGCCAGCGCCCCGTCGATCATGTTGACCGCGTTCTGCACGCCGTACACCGCGACGAAGGAGCCGAAGCGCGGGCCCTTCTCCTGGCCGAGCAGCACCTGGTAGAGCATGTTGAACCAGTCCAGCGTGACGCCGGGGCGGCCGTCCTTGCCCTTCTTGACCTGGTCGAGGAACGGCTCGCGGCGGCCGATCTCGTAGACGACGTTCTGGATGTCCTCGGCCGAGGCGTCGGGCGCAAGCTGCGACAGCGCATCGCGCAGATCCTGCAGCGCCGCGCGCTCGGTGTCGGTGGGCACGCGGAACGTCTTCGTCGGCGCAACGAAATCGCGATAATAGTTGATGGCATAGCCGACCATCGCATCCAGCTTCGGATGCGTCTGCGGGCTGACGCCCGGGCGGTAGCGGCCGATGAAACCCCACAGCGTCTCGGCATTCTCCGCGTTCGACGACGACACCAGCGTCAACAGCAGCTGGAAGGTGACGGGCATGTCGCTCGTCGGCGGCTTGCCGTTGTGGATGTGCCAGACCGGATTGCCGAGCTGTTGCTTGCCGTCCTGCTTGGCAAAGCCGTCGCTGAACTGCTGATAGTCGTCGACGTTGCGCGGGATGACGTCGAAATACAGCCGCTTGGCCGCCTTGGGCTCGCGGTACATGAACAGCGACAGCGATTCCGGCGAGGCATAGCGCAGCCATTCGTCGATGGTCAGGCCGTTGCCCTTCGACTTCGAGATCTTCTGGCCCTTCTCGTCGAGGAAGAGCTCGTAATTGAAGCCTTCGGGCGGCGTGGCGCCGAGCGCCCGCGCGATGGCGCCGGAGAGCTTCACGGAATCGATCAGGTCCTTGCCGGCCATCTCATAGTCGACACCGAGCGCGACCCAGCGCATCGCCCAATCGGCCTTCCACTGACACTTGACGTTGCCGCCCGTCACCGGCGTCTCGACTTCCTGGTTGGTGTCGGGGTCGACATAGGTCACCGTGCCGGCCGCGACGTCGCGGCGGATCATCGGCACCTGCAGCACGACACCACTGGTCTTGCTGATCGGCAGGAACGGCGAATAGGTGGCGCGGCGATCGGGGCCGAGCGTCGGCAGGATGATGTCCATCACCTTGTCGTAGGCGGCGAGCATCTTGAGCAGCGTCGCGTCGAAGCGGCCCGACGTGTAATAGTCGGTCGAGCTCGCGAATTCGTAGTCGAAGCCGAAATGATCCAGAAACGCGCGCAGGCGCGCGTTATTGTGCGCGCCAAACGATGGGTATTCGTTGGAGAACGGATCCGGCACCCGCGTCAGCGGCTTGCCGATGTGCGCGGCCAGCATCTCCTTGTTGGGGACGTTGTCGGGCACCTTGCGGAAGCCGTCCATGTCGTCGGAGAAGGCGAGCAGGCGCGTCTTGATCTTGTCCTCGGTCAGCACGCGGAAGGCGTGCCGCACCATCGAGGTGCGCGCGACCTCGCCGAACGTGCCGATATGCGGCAGGCCGGACGGTCCGTAGCCGGTCTCGAACAGCACCTCGTCCTTCGGGCTCTTCTTCAGCCGCGCGACGATGGCCTTGGCCTGCTCGAACGGCCAGGCGTTGGATTGTTCGGCGAGCGCACGCAAATCGCTCGGGCTCATGCTGGGATCGATAACGGACATCAAGAAGGGCCTCCGGGCCGCGGAAAATAGCGATTTCCGGGCAGAATGCAAAAGAACGGTTGTTGTCATTCCGGGTCTGGTCCTTCGGACCATCCTGGAGCGACAGTTCAACAATCTCGGGATTCCGGGTTCGCGCTTCGCGCGCCCCGGAATGACGATTGATGGTCAGAACGGGCTCACCGAAAAATACCGCAGCCACAGATCGGTGTAGCGGCCTTTTTCCCAGACGCGGAACAGCGCCCAGTTCAGGGCCTGGCGCAGCACGTCGTTGCCCTTGCGCACGGCGATGCCGATGCCTTCGCCGAAGAAGCGGCTCTCGACGAAGGGGCCGCCGGAGAAGGCGCAGCAATCGCCGGAATCGGTGCCGTTGATCCAGAACGCGAGCGAGATGGCGTCGCCGAAGATGAAATCGACCTCGCCCTTGCGCAAAGCTGCGCGCATCGCATCGTCACTGGGATAGGGATGCAACTCGGCATCGGTGAACATGGCCTTGAGGTAGGCTTCGTGCGCCGAGCCGGCGATGACGCCGACCTTCTTGCCCTCGAGATATTCGGGGCGGATCTCCGGCATCACCGCGTCCTTGCGCGAGGCGAAGCGCGCCGGCACGCGGTAATAGGGATCGGTGAAATCGACCCGGGCGCGCAGCTGCGGGCTCACCGCCATCGAGGCGATGATGGCATCGCCCCGGTTGGAGGAGAGCGCGTCGACCAGCGTCTCGAAGCGGCGCATCTGCACGGTGCAGGTGACCTTGATCTCCTCGCACAGGCTGCGGGCGAGATCGACGTTGAAGCCGGCCGGGTTGCCGTCGGCGCCGGTGTAGTTGAATGGCGGATAATCGGTCTCGGTCAGGAAGCGGATCACGGTCAGGCGCGACAGGTCGGGCCGCTCGGGGCGCCGCCGCGGGTCCCAGAACCCGGGCACGGCCTGCGGGGCCGCCTGGGGCGCGACCTGCGGCGTGGCCTGGGGGACCGCCGGGGCTTGCTTGGCAGGAGCCTGGGCGTTCGCGACGGGCGGGGCCGCGAGCAGGCAGGCGCCCACGACGAGCCCGGGCAGCAAGCTACGGGCAGATTTGGACGATTTCGCCTGTTGCGATGGAGCCATCGGCCGGAAATGAACGAATTTCGTTGGGATCGGAGGGCCTTATAGACCATCCCGGCGGGAACGCGAGCCGAAATGCGGATAGGTAAAAATCCCTCCGCCGTCATGCCCGGGCTTGTCCCGGGCATCCACGAACTTTCCGGCCGCCCCAAGAACATGGATGGCCGGGACGAGCCCGGCCATGATGACGTGGAATGCCTCGTTCGGCCCTCAGAGATACTTCTTCAAATCCGCCGCGGCCTCTTCCGGTGTCCGCTTCAGATTGAACGGGGAGACGAAGCGGCCGTCGCGATCCATCAGGTAGATCAGCGCGGTGTGGTCCATGGTGTAGTCGCCGTCCTTGGTCGGGACCTTCTTGGCGTAGACCCGGTACGAGGTGACGACCTTGGCGGTCTCGGCGGGATCGCCGGACAGGCCTTCGAGGTGCGGATCGAAGCTCGACAGATATTCCTTCATGGTCGCCGGCGTATCGCGCTCGGGATCGACCGAGATGAAGACGGCGTTGACCTTGTCGGCATCCTTGCCCAGCGCGCGCAGCACTTCCGAGATCTCGAACAGCGAGGTCGGGCAGACGTCGGGGCAATGGGTGTAGCCGAAGAAGATCAAGGTCGGCTTGCCCTTCAGGTTCTTGTCGGTGACGGCCTTGCCGTTCTGGTCGGTGAGCTGGAACGGGCCGCCGATCGCGGCCGGCTGCGCCACCTTGCTGACCCCGCCCATGGCCCAGAACATGATCAGCAGCCCGACGACGAGGCTTGCGGCGAAGGCGGTCGCGATCACCAGCGGACGGGTGGCGGAGCTCATGAGCGGAAAACTTCCTGTCGCGGATCAGAAGCAGGCGGCGAAACCGGTCCTGATCATTTCGAAGAACATCTGCGTGCCGTAGTGGAACCACAGCGCCAGGGCGCCGAGCACGAGCAATCCAGAGGTCGCCGCGCCCGCCCACAGCAGCACGGAAGGCGTCCGGCCGGCAGTGGGCGAATTGTCCTGTAGCGGATGCGTCGGGTGCACTGGTTGAGCCATGACAACGATCGGGGGGGCGAAGGCCCGGTTCCAAGCTCTCAGATAAGCTTTGGCCCGCCAGCGGGCAAGCCACGGGCGGGCCGGAACGGTTTCGTCAGGCTGAGAGGGTCAGTGCAGGAGCTGGCCCCGGGCAGATTCGATCTGGTCCGTTTGCGGGAGAGGACGCCGCGCCGGCTTGATGGTCGAGGCCTGCGCGTCCAGGTAGCAGGGCTTGTACATGGCCTGGAGCTGCCTGCCCTTCAGGAAGAGCATGTGCGGGGTGAGGCCGCCGCGCTGGCTGATCCAGCGCTTCACCTGCGAGGGGTACATCGCATAGAGCATCTGGGTCGCCTCGGCATTGGTGACGGCCCGGCCATTGCTGCCGAAATCCCAGGCTGCGTGGAAGCCGAGCGTCGCGCTCGAGGTCACGCAGATGCGGTCATGTGGGATGGCGCCGAGGACGATGGTGCAGGCGGATGCGCAGAGGCCGTCGATGATGACGGTCTCGCCTGATTGCCTGAGGTCCTGGTACTTGTCGACGTAGGTTCCAATTCGCCCACCGCGGTCATCCGCGATCCGAACCACCGCGTGAGAAGCCCCCATGCCAGCGATCAGCAGAACCGCCGCAAGCAACCCCGTCAGAAACTTCATTGGCCCCCGCCCCAGTCGAATTCGAATCTGCGTGTCAGGTGGTGATGCACGGCTAGCGTCCGTCGTAACCGAGGTTTTGTCTAGGCAGGCCGGCTGGCTCAAAACAAATTCAAATCCAGTGTTGCGTCCGCGCTGCACTCGAAGGGTCTCTATCCCAAAGTGGAACAAGTTAACGATGTCTTGCGCGCCACGCCCTTGATCTCAGTTACAACCGCTGGCTTCAATCCGGGCGATTACAGGGGGGAACTCATGGGGACGAACTTGGAGGGGGACATGCATGGCTGAGGAAACGGACGTCATCGTCGTCGGCGCGGGACTGTCGGGCCTCGTGGCCGCCACCGAGATTGCCGACGCCGGCAAGCGCGTGATCGTGGTCGATCAGGAAGGCGAGCAGTCGATCGGCGGCCAGGCATTCTGGTCGTTCGGCGGATTATTCCTGGTCGATTCGCCCGAGCAGCGCCGGCTCGGCATCAAGGATTCCTTCGACCTCGCCATGCAGGACTGGATCGGCGCCGCCGGCTTCGACCGCGACGAGGATTTCTGGCCGCGGCAATGGGCCGAGGCCTATGTCGCCTTCGCGGCCGGTGAGAAGCGCGCCTGGCTGCGGGCGATGGGCCATCGCATCTTTCCCGTGGTCGGCTGGGCCGAGCGGGGCGGCTATGACGCGATGGGGCACGGCAATTCCGTGCCGCGCTTTCACGTCACCTGGGGCACCGGGCCCGGCATCGTCGAGCCGTTCGAGCGCCGCGCGCGCGAGGCGATGAAGAGCGGCCGGCTGAGCTTCAGGTTCCGCCACCGCGTCGACGCGCTTTCGATCAGCAACGGCACGGTGGATGGCGTCAGCGGCGCCGTGCTCGCCCCTGATAACGTCGAGCGCGGCAAGAGCTCGTCGCGCAACGTCGTCGGCGAGTTCGCGCTGAAGGCGCAGGCCGTGATCGTGGCGTCCGGCGGCATCGGCGGCAATCACGAGCTGGTCCGGCAGAACTGGCCGAAGCGGCTCGGCGATCCCCCGAAATTCATGATCTCCGGCGTGCCCGAGCATGTCGACGGCCGCATGATCGGCATCACGGAGACAGCGGGTGCGCGGCTGATCAACCGCGACCGCATGTGGCATTATGTCGAGGGCATCCAGAACTGGAATCCCATCTGGCCGCGCCACGGCATCCGCATCCTGCCCGGCCCCTCCTCGATGTGGTTCGACGCGACGGGCACGCGACTGCCGGCACCGCTGTTCCCCGGCTCCGATACGCTCGGCCAGCTCAAATACATCATGTCGACCGGCTATGATTATTCCTGGTTCATCCTGACCCAGAGCATCATCAAGAAGGAGTTTGCGCTGTCGGGCTCCGAGCAGAACCCCGATTTGACCGGCAAGAGCTGGCGCATGACGATCAAGCGCGCCACCAACAAGGGTGCGCCGGCGCCGGTGGAGGCGTTCAAAAGCCATGGTGTCGACTTCATCGTGCGCGACAAGATCGAGGACCTCGTTGCGGAGATGAACAAGCTTGCCGGCAGCGACCTCCTCAAGCTCGAGCATATCAGGATGCAGATCGAGGCGCGCGACCGCGAGATCGCCAATCCCTACGTCAAGGACGCGCAGGTGATGAACATCCACAATGCGCGCCGCTATATCGGCGACAAGTTGATCCGCACCGCCTCACCCCACCGGATCCTGGATCCCGCGCAGGGGCCGCTGATCGCGGTCAAGCTCAACATCCTCACCCGCAAGACGCTCGGCGGCTTCGAGACAGATCTCGACTCGCGCGTGTTCGGCGGCGAGGGCAGTGTCATTCCCGGCCTCTATGCCGTCGGCGAGGCCGCCGGCTTCGGCGGCGGCGGCGTGCATGGTTATCGCTCGCTCGAAGGCACCTTCCTCGGCGGCTGTCTGTTCTCGGGCCGCAATGCGGGCCGCGCGGCGGCAAAGGCGGTCGGGTAGATCATGCGGCATTGGATGCTGCGCATCGGCGCGCTGGTTGCGGCATTGGCCGCCGCATCGCCGGCATCCGCCGAGACGATCGACGTTAACGGTACGAAGCGTTCCTATACCGCGCAGCTGCCGGCCAGGAAGCCCGCACCGCTCGTCATCGTGCTGCATGGCAAGACCCAGCGCGGCGCCGACATGATCTCGCGGACGGCTTGGCCGCAGGTCGCAAAGCGCGAGGGCCTGGCCGTGGTCTTTCCCGACGGGCTCAATCATGCATGGGCGGATGCACGAACGAAGGCGGGGCCCGCGCTCAGCGGGCCGCCTCCGGGCACCGACGACGTCGCCTTCATCGCAAAGCTCGTCGAGAAGCTGGTGGCTGACGGGACGGCCGATGCAAAGCGCGTCTTCGTCGCGGGCATCTCCAATGGCGGCGCCATGGCGATGACGCTGGCTTGCGCCCGCGCCGATTTGTTCGCGGCCGGCGCCAGCGCGATCATGAACCTCACCGACGAGGCCGCCGTCACCTGCCATCCGTCACGACCGCTGCCGATGCTGCTCATGAACGGCACGGCCGATCCGCTAGTGCCTTACGAGGGCGGACGCGGATCGAGCTATTATGCCGCAGACGGATTCTGGTCGACCGAGGAGACATTGGCGTTCTGGCGCAAGCTCAATGGCTGCGAGACGGGGGACGCGGCGGCGGCCGATCTGCCTGACAAGACTCCTGCGGATCAATCCACGGTCACCCGGATCACCTCGCGCTGTCCTGCAGGCCACGACGTCGTGCTCTACCGCGTCAATCATGGCGGCCATCGCATGCCCGGGTCTTCTTCGGATGCCCGCTTCCCCAGGGTCGCGACGAAGATGCTCGGGCCGCAGAACAGCGACATCGACGGCGCCGAGACGATCTGGGCTTTTTTCAGTCAGTTTCCGTAAGTGCCGCATGTGCGGCGGTGACGCATGCACCGCAGATAACGCATGCGTGCCGGGGGTGGCACCGCGAAGGGCTCTGGGCTAGACAGGGCCGCCATTCCAGTGAGGAGATCCGCAAATGAGCATCGAGCGTTTCGAAACCGGCCCGCGCATGAGCCAGGTCGTCGTGCACGGCAACACCGTCTATCTCGCCGGTGTCGTCGCCAACAAGGCCGCCGGCGAAAGCGTGACGAAACAGACCCAGGACATCCTGGCGACCATCGACGGCCATCTCGCCAAGGCCGGCACCGACAAGTCGAAGCTGCTCTCGGCCACGATCTACATCACCGATATGAAGACCTTCGGCGAGATGAACGCGGTGTGGGACGCCTGGGTCTCGCCCGGCAACACCCCCGCGCGCGCCACCGTCGAAGCCAAGCTGGCGGCGCCGCAATACACCGTCGAGATCATGGTGGTTGCCGCGAAGTAGTCTTCACGAGCAATTCGCATGCGATGGGGAGCGCGATGACGAGATCATCGCGCTCCTTTTTTGCGCAAAGATGACCCGCGAGGTAATCGATCCGCGCGCGCGAACCTTCGATAGTCAGGGACAGCCGATCACGGCCCCATCGAAGGAGAGCACCATGACCGACCCCGTCACCATCGCCCGCCGCTACATCGAGCTCTGGAACGAGCGCACGGCCGGCCGACGCCGCGAGCTGCTCAGCGAGAACTGGACCAATGATGCGAGCTATGTCGATCCCCTGATGAAGGGCGACGGCCGCGACGGCATCGAGGCGCTGATATCAGGCGTGCAGCAGCGCTTTCCCGATTTCAAGTTCAAGCTGATCGGCGAGCCCAACGGCTACGGCGACCACATCCGCTTTTCCTGGGGACTTGGTCCCGACGGCACCGACAGCCCGATCAAGGGCACGGATTTCGCCGTGCTGAAGGACGGCCGGATCAGGAGCGTGACCGGATTTCTCGATCAGGTGCCGGCCGGGGCGTGAGGCTGCTGCCCTCTCCTTGTACGGGGAGGAACCACTCCGGCTTCACAAGAGGTCGTCATGCCCGGGCAAAAGCGCGAAGCGCGTCTCGCGCTAGATGTCCCGGGCATCCACGTTCTCGGTGCGCCGTCAGCAGGCGTGGATGGCCGGGTCAAGCCCGGCCATGACGATCTAAAGACCTGCTCGCCTCGAATCGGCAGCGCGTACACGAAGGCCCGCCCCCCTCGACGAAGCCATTGCCACGGCCTACCTGTCATGGTGTGACCCGCCGTATCCCTAGAATTCAGGCCGAGCCGGCCGTGCTGCTGCCTGGCCGCTTCCAGCAATGGTTTGCAGGCCGGGGCTGGTCGCCGCGCGCGCATCAATTGGCGCTGCTGGAGAAGGCGCACGAGGACGCCAGCGCCCTGTTGATCGCTCCGACCGGCGCCGGCAAGACGCTGGCGGGATTTCTGCCGTCGCTGGTGGAGCTTTCGACGGAGGCGGCTGAGCGGAAGGCGGCTGAGAAGCAAAGCCTCGTCTCCACCGGCCGCGGCGTGCAACGTTCCGGCGGCCTGCACACGCTCTACATCTCGCCGCTGAAGGCGCTCGCCGTCGACATCGCGCGCAATCTGGAGCGGCCGATCGCGGAGATGGCGCTGCCGATCAAGGTCGAGACCCGCACCGGCGACACGCCGGTGTCGCGGCGCCAGCGGCAGCGGCGCTATCCGCCCGATGTGTTGCTGACGACGCCCGAGCAGCTTGCGCTGCTGTTGTCCTCCGACGACGCGCCGTTCCTGTTCTCGTCCCTCAAGCGCATCGTGCTCGACGAGCTTCACGCGCTGGTGACGTCCAAGCGCGGCGATCTGCTCTCGCTCGGGCTTGCACGGCTGTGGCGGCTGGCGCCGCAGATGCGCGCGATCGGCCTGTCGGCAACGGTGGCGGAGCCGGAGCAACTGGCGCGCTTCCTGGTGCCGCAACCCGATGGCCAGGAACGGGCAGCCGACATCGTCGTCGCCGGCGGTGCCGCGCCGCCCGAGGTGGAGATGCTGGACACGCGCGAGCGCCTGCCGTGGGCAGGTCACAGTGCGCGCCATGCGCTGCCTGAGATCTACGAGCTGATCAAGGCGAACAAGACCACGCTGGTTTTCGTCAACACCCGCAGCCAAGCCGAGATGCTGTTCCAGAATCTCTGGAGCATGAATGACGACGGCCTTGCCATTGCGCTGCATCACGGCTCGCTCGACGTCGCCCAGCGCCGCAAGGTCGAGGACGCGATGTCGGCAGGACGCTTGCGCGGCGTGGTCTGCACCTCCTCGCTCGACCTCGGCGTCGACTGGGGCGATGTCGATCTCGTGGTCAATATCGGCGCGCCCAAGGGATCCTCGCGCCTGATGCAGCGGATCGGCCGCGCCAACCACCGCCTCGACGAGGCCTCGCGCGCGGTGCTGGTGCCCGCCAATCGTTTCGAGGTGCTGGAGTGCCGCGTCGCGATCGACGCCATCGCCGAGAACGCGCAGGATACACCGCCGTTGCGCACGGGCGCGCTCGACGTGCTGGCCCAGCATGTGCTCGGCTGTGCCTGCGGCGAGCCGTTCCTCTCCGATGAGCTCTATGCCGAGGTACGCACCGCAGCGCCCTACGCCGAGCTGTCACGGCAGGATTTCGACGACGTCGTCGATTTCGTCGCCTCCGGCGGCTACGCGCTGAAGACCTATGAACGCTTCGCCCGCATCAAGCAGGACAAGGAGGGCCGCTGGCGCGTCGCCAATCCCAAGGTGCGGCAGAGCTACCGGATGAATGTCGGCACCATCGTCGAAGACGACATGCTGAAGGTGCGGCTGGTGCGTTCGCGCGGCGGCGGTGCGGGAAAGGCAGGCGGATCGACCGGCGTGATCGCGCGTGGCGGCCGGTTGCTCGGCGAGATCGAGGAAGCCTTCATCGAGGGCCTCAGCCCCGGCGACACGTTCGTGTTCTCCGGCGAGGTGGTGCGCTACGAAACAATGGTCGAGGACCAGGTCTACGTCTCGCGCGCGCATGACAAGGACCCGAAGGTGCCGTCCTATATGGGCGGCAAGTTTCCGCTCTCGACCTATCTTGCCGAACGCGTGCGCCGGCTGCTCGACGACGGCCGCGCATGGGGCGGCTTGCCGGAGCAGGTGCGCGACTGGCTGTCGCTGCAGAAGGATGTCAGCAAAGTGCCTGCGGTGCGTGAGCTGCTGGTCGAGAGCTTTCCCCGCGCCAACAAGCATTATCTGGTCTGCTATCCCTTCGAAGGCCGCCTCGCGCATCAGACCCTCGGCATGCTGCTGACGCGGCGGCTGGAGCGCGCCCGCGCGCGGCCGCTCGGCTTCGTCGCCAATGAATATGCGGTGGCGATCTGGGCGCTCGGCGATCTCTCCTTCATGATCCGCGACGGCCGGATCGATCTCGACGCGCTGTTCGACCCCGACATGCTCGGCGACGATCTCGAGGCCTGGCTTGCCGAATCCGCGCTGATGAAGCGCACCTTCCGCAACTGCGCGATCATCTCCGGCCTGATCACGCGCCGGCACACCGGCGAAGAGAAGAGCCGCCGCCAGGTGCTGTTCTCGACCGATCTCGTCTATGACGTGCTGCGTAAGCACCAGGCCGATCACGTCCTGTTGCGCGCCGCGCGCGCCGATGCTGCCACCGGCCTGCTCGATTTGCGCCGCCTCAGCGACATGCTGATGCGCATCCAGGGTCGCATCACGCTGCGGGAACTCGACCGCGTTTCTCCGCTGGCTGTCCCCGTGATGCTGGAAATCGGCCGCGAGTCAGTTTATGGCGAGGCTGCAGACGAGCTTTTGGCCGAAGCCGCCGACGAGCTCGTCAAAGAGGCGATGGATAGAAGCGGGTAAGACGTGACGACAGGCGCGCAGGTTTCAGGGGATGTCGACGACATGCGCGTGTCCACAGTCACCGTCAGCGATGTGACCTTCGCCGCCGATCTCTCCGGCGCGCTGTTCTGGGAGGAGCAGCGCCTGCTCGTCGTCTCCGACCTGCATCTGGAAAAAGGCTCCAGCTTCGCCATGCGCGGCGTGCTGCTGCCGCCTTACGACACGCTGGCGACGCTGAGCCGTCTCGCTGCTGTCATCTCCCGCCATGATCCGCGCACCGTGATCGCGCTCGGCGACAGCTTTCACGACCGCACGGCGCACGAGCGATTGTCGCCAGATGATCGCGAGGCCGTCGCCGCGCTGCAGGCCGGGCGCGACTGGATCTGGATCTCCGGCAACCACGATCCGATGCTGCCGCGCGATCTCGGCGGCACCGTCGCCGAAGAGGTCGCGATCGGCCCGATCACGTTTCGCCACGAGCCGACCGGCGCACACGGCGAGATCGCCGGCCATCTCCATCCCAAGGCGCGCGTCTCCGCGCGCGGCCGCTCCATGGAGCGCCGCTGCTTCGCCTCCGACGGGATGCGCGCGGTGATGCCGGCGTTCGGCGCTTATGCCGGCGGCCTCAGCATTCGCGACGCCGCCTTCGCCAAGATCTTTCCGGCCAATGGCTTCGTCGCTCATCTGCTCGGCGACCGCCGCGTCCATGCCATTGCGGCCTCACGCTGCTATTGAGCCGGTCGAATAGGACAGCACTACGGTCGGTAGTTTTCCGGAATCGCCCAAGCGCGTTGCCGGCTCTAACGTCACGCTTGCCGGGGCTGGCATTTCTGATCCCGAACAAGATTGTAACCGGCAAGGGGCCGCTGCGAGGCGGCCCCTTTCGATTCCGGCGCCCAGGCAGGCCAGCGGGGATCATGATCGATTCCAGAACAAATTAAGAACACTTTAGCAAGTCTTTGATATATCATTGTGATTCGGCGCATTGCCGACACTATATCTAGCGTCTGTCAGACTTTGCGAGGACTAGATGTCCACCATCGCCTTCGATCAATTTGCCCTCACCCGGATCGCCGATTTCGCGCGCTCGCTGTCGCGGCTGCATCAGGCAGCGCGGCGCCAGCGCATCGACGACGACCAGTTCGACCGCGAGTTCAACGCGGTGTGCCAGTCGATCTGGGGCTACACCATCGACGACGTCAGCGACGATCTGTTTTCGACCGAGGATCATCTGTTTCTCGACACGCTGGACGAAGCGCAGGCGCGCATCTTCGCGGCCGAGCAGGGCTACGACCTTGTCGGCGACCAGGGCATGCTGACCGATTGGTGGGGTTTCTGCTGGATGATCCTGGCCGAGAAGCGCGGCCTCCTGACGCCGGACAACCGCGCCGCCGCGCGCGCAGCGATCGAGGAGAAATATCTGGCCGCGCCGAACGTGATCGGGGTGATCATCGGGAGGTGATCGCCGTGCCCCGGACAAAGCGCATCGCTTTGCGCTGCGCCGCCGTCCGGGACACGAGAGCTACTCCAACCCCGCCCGCTTCGCCGGCTTCTGCGCCGTCGTCTTCGGCACTGTCACGCTGGGCAGCGGCTCGCGCACGATCTCCGCGGCGGGCGTATCCGCCGACACCGTTTCCGCGCGCACTGGCGCCACTTTCATTTCGCCGAGCCGCGCGCGGACCTGGGCGGTGAGGCCGGGATAGGAGGCGACCGGGGTGAAATCCGCAGCCTGGTCGTTGCCGACGCGGATGCCGGTATAGGCGACGAGCCCGTCGGTGGTGGCAATCACGTCACCGGCTTTCAGCGAGGAATCCAGCGCGAGATCGACCGGGGCAAGGCCGACCGGCTCGCGGCCGTTGCAGGTGCAATCGGCGCGCAGCGCCTTGCGATAGGCGAAGGCGTTCTCGCTGTCGGCGTAGCGCTCCCCGGTCTGCGAGGCGGCACCGTCGATCGAGGAGCCGAAATAGACCTTGGTCGCGCTGGCGGGACAGAACGCCTGGCACATCTGCGCCGGCGAGGCGAGGCCGCGCATCAGCGGAAAATATTTGCCGTCGCAGCTGCGCACGCAGAAGGCGGGGCCCGAGCCGCCCGCCGCCGCCGCGCGGGTCGGTGGCACATATTGCGGGTTTGCGGCGTTCTGTTGCCCGGTGAAGGGATCGGCGTAGGAGCTCGCCTGCTGCGGCACCTCGCGCTGCGGACGCTGCTGCTGCATGCCGCCGAAAAAGAAGTCGAACAGGCCTTCGGCCGAGACCGGGGCGGGAGCCGCGAGCAGCGGTGCTGCGAGGGTGGCGGCCACAAGCATCGCGCGACGCCGCCCGCGCGCATGGGACAGGACTGTACGCAACGCTCACTCCACCCGACGCTACTGAACCGGCTGGGACCTCAGGGATCTCAGCACATGATTCACCATAAGGCGGGATGGTAAATGAGCGGTTGAGGGGGGAGTGGTTCGGAACAGGGCGAGGTTTCGTCATGCCCGGGGCAAGCCCGGGCACGACGGCGGAGAAAGCTCTGCCGCCTTACGCCTTCAAGAACTCTGAGGCCTTGTACAGCGAGCGGAACGGCAGGCCGGCCGCGCCGAACGTGTCGGTGGCGCCTTCCTCGCGATCGACCATGGTCAGCACCAGCACCACTTCGGCGCCGGTCTCGCGTACGGATTCCACGGCCTTCATTGCCGAGCCGCCGGTCGTGGTGACGTCCTCGACGATCACGACGCGTTTGCCTGCGAGCGTCTCGCCCTTGGGCAGGCCCTCGATCGCGAGCTTGGCGCCGTGCTCCTTCGGCTTCTTGCGCACGAAGAACGCCGCGATCGGATGGCCCTTGATCCAGGAGATCTGCGCCAGCGCGCCGGCCAGCGGCACCGCGCCCATCTCGAGGCCGCCGATGAAATCGAGATTGTCGTCTTTCAGCGCCTCGTAGGTCAGCTCGGCGAGCAGGGTCGCTCCCTCCGGGTCGAGCATGGTCGGCTTGAGGTTGAAGTAGAAATCGCTCTTGCGGCCCGACGCGAGCGTCACCTCGCCGCGGCCGAAGGAGCGCCGGCGGATGATTTCGAACAGGCGGGCGCGGGAGGCAGATTTCGACACGGCGGTCCCTCGAACAGCTTTTTGGAGGAGGCGGAATTTATCCGCGACGGCTG
Source organism: Bradyrhizobium sp. WYCCWR 12699 (assembly GCF_032144035.1). NCBI lineage: Bacteria > Pseudomonadati > Pseudomonadota > Alphaproteobacteria > Hyphomicrobiales > Nitrobacteraceae > Bradyrhizobium > Bradyrhizobium sp. WYCCWR 12699. The sequence goes on along the minus strand of NZ_JAVTJN010000030.1, from coordinate 130,197 downwards.
CGACATTCCAGAGGGGGCGTCCCTCGTCAACAGGGATCGGCCATCCAGGCCTGCCGGTTGTGGGGCTGCGACCTTCTGGAGTAGTTGAGAGCCCGGATCGGGCACGACACCTGCCTGGGGAAGGAAACGGGAATGACCATCGAGCTGCACACCTGGAACACGCCGAACGGCCGCAAGATCTCGGTCGCGCTGGAGGAGATGGGCCTGCCCTACAGGGTGATCCCGGTGAACATCACCAAGGGCGAGCAGATGGCGCCCGAGTTCCTCAAGCTGTCCCCGAACAACAAGATTCCCGCGATCGTCGACCCCGAGGGCCCGGACGGCAAGCCTGTCAGCATCTTCGAGTCCGGCGCGATCTTGCTCTATCTCGGTGAAAAGACCGGCAAATTCCTGCCGAAATCGCTCCCCGGCCGCGTCCCCGTCTACGAATGGCTGATGTGGCAGATGGGCGGCTTCGGCCCGATGCCCGGGCAGGTGCATCATTTCATCGCACTCGAGAACGAGCAGGACCGCGCTTACGGCCTGAAGCGCTACATGGCGGAGACGCGCCGGCTCTACGGCGTGCTCGACCGACGCCTGGCGGACCACGACTTCGTCGCCGGCGACCTCTCGATTGCCGATTTTGCCATCCTGGGCTGGGCCTGGCGTCACCCTCGCCACAAGGTTGACCTGGCCGACTTCCCCAACGTCAAGCGCTGGTATGAGGCCCTGATGGCCCGTCCGGCCGTGAAGCGGGGGATGGACGCGAAGCTGGATTGAGGTTTCTCCTGCCTCGCCCCGCTTGCGGGGGGAGGCAACAACCGCCTCACACCTTTTTCGCTTCCACCGCCATCCGCAGCGCGAGCCCGGCCAGCACCGTGCCCATCAGCCAGCGCTGCACCAGCATCCAGCTCGGCCGGCTCGCCAGGAACAACGCGATCGATCCGGCGGCCAGCGCGATCATCGCGTTGACACTGACGCTGATCGCGATCTGGATCGCGCCCAGCACCACCGACTGCGTCAGCACGCTGCCGGCGGCGGGATCGATGAATTGCGGCAGCAGCGCCAGATAGAGCATCGCGATCTTCGGGTTGAGCAGGTTGGTGACGAAGCCCATCGCGAACAATTTGCGCGGGCTGTCGATGGCGAGCTTCCGGACCTGGAACGGCGAGCGGCCGCCCGGCTTCACCGCCTGCCAGGCGAGCCAGAGCAGATAACCCGCGCCGGCAAAGCGCAACGCGTCATAGGCAAAGGGAATGGCGAGCAGCAGCGCGGTGATGCCGAACGCCGCGCACAACATGTAGAACACGAAGCCGAGCGCCACGCCGCCGAGCGAGACGATGCCCGCCGCGGGCCCTTGCGTGATCGAGCGCGAGATCAAATAGATCATGTTCGGTCCGGGCGTGAGCACGAGACCGAGGCAGACGAGGGCGAAGCCGAGCAGGGCGGAGGTGTGGGGCATGGGGCGAACCGGTGCGGGAGATGCCGCGGTTCTAATATGCAAGGTGCGGCGGAGCCATCGCGCAATTGCTCGGAGGACAATTGTGGGCGTGTCCCGGACGCGGCGCAGCGTGAAACGGGGCGCCGCAGAGCCGGGACCCAGCGGCGCGACGTGGGCCCTGGATCAGCAGCGCATCACGCCGCGAAAGGCGGCGCGCTGCGCAGCATCCGGGGAAAGCCGCCCCTAATGCGCCTCGTCCCAGTTGTTCGCCGCGCGCGCATCCACATGCAGCGGCACCGACAGCAGCACGGCCGGGAACGGCGCGTCCTGCATCACGTGCTGCACGACGGGCAGCGTCGCCTCGACCTCGGCGTCCGGCACCTCGAAGATCAGTTCGTCGTGCACCTGCAGCAGCATCTGCGCCGACAGCTTCTTGGCGGCGAGCGCGTCCTCGACCCGCGTCATGGCGCGGCGGATGATGTCGGCGGCGGTGCCTTGCAGGCGCGCGTTGATCGCGGCGCGCTCGTTGAAGGCACGCACCGAGGCGTTGGACGCCTTGATGTCCGGATAGTGGCATTTGCGGCCGAACAGCGTGGTGACATAGCCGTGGCTGCGGCAGAAGTCCCGCGTCTCGTCCATGTAGGCGCGGATGCCGGGGAAGCGCTCGAAATACTTCTTGATGTAGGCGGAGGCTTCCTCGCGCGCGATGCCGAGCTGGTTGGCGAGGCCGAAGGCCGAGATGCCGTAGATGATGCCGAAATTGATCGCCTTGGCGCGGCGGCGGATCTCGCTCGGCATGCCCTTGATCGGCACGCCGAACATTTCGGACGCCGTCATCGCGTGGATGTCGAGCCCATCGCGAAAGGCCTGCTTCAGCACGGGAATGTCGGCGATCTCCGCGAGCAACCGCAGCTCGATCTGCGAATAGTCGGCAGAGACCAGCTTGTGCCCGGGTGTGGCGATGAAGGCGCGGCGGATTTTCCGGCCGTCCTCGGTACGCACGGGGATGTTCTGCAGGTTCGGCTCGTTCGACGACAGCCGGCCCGTCGTGGTCGCGGCCAGCGCGTAGGTCGTGTGCACGCGATGGGTCTGCGGGTTGACATAGGTTGGCAGCGCGTCGGTGTAGGTCGATTTCAGTTTCGAGACCTGGCGCCACTCCAGGATCTTCTTCGGGAAGTCGTGGCCCTGCTCGGCGAGCTCGTCCAGCACTTGCGCGGTGGTCGACCATGCGCCGGTCTTGGTCTTGGTGCCGCCTGACAGTCCCATCTTGCCGAACAGGATGTCGCCGATCTGCTTGGGGCTGCCGACATTGACCGGCTCGCCCGCGATCTCCTGGATCTCGGCCTCGACCCGCGCTGCGGTCTGGGCGAAATCGCCTGACAGACGCGACAGCACCTGGCGGTCGATCGAGATGCCGCGCCGCTCCATGCGCGCAAGCACCGCGACCAGCGGCCGCTCCAGGGTCTCGTAGACCGCGGTCATGTGCTCGGCGACGAGGCGCGGCTTCAGCACGCGCCAGAGCCGCAAGGCGACGTCGGCGCCCTCGGCCGACAGCGCCGCGGCCTTGTCGATCGGCACCTGGTCGAAGGTGATCTTGCCCTTGCCGCTGCCGAGCAGCTCGTTTTCCTTCAGCATGGCGTGGCCGAACCAGCGCTCGGACAGCGAGTCCAGTTCCTGCGAGCCCCGGCCGGCATCGAGCACGTAAGAGATCAGCTTGGCGTCGTCGGTGTTGCGCAAAATGATGCCGTGCTGCGCCAGCATCACAGCGGCGAATTTGACGTCGAAGCCGATCTTGAGAATGCCTGCCGATTCCAACACCGGCCGCAGCGCTTGAACCGCTTCTTCGTGCTTGACCTGGTCGGGCGCGAGACCGGCGTCGAACAGGCCGGCACCGCCGCCGGACTGCTTGTGCGCCAGCGGTACGTAGCAGGCATCGTTCGGCGCCAGCGCCAGCGCGATGCCGCAGAGATCGGCCTGCATCGGATCGATGGAGTTGGCCTTGATCTCGATCGCGACATGGCCGGCTTCATGAATGCGCGCGATGAAGGCGCTGAGCTCCTTCGGCGACTTGATCGTCTGATATTTGCTGCGGTCGACCGGCAGCTTGCGCATGGCCTCTTCACGCGCGGCAGCCAGCGAGACCGGCGCGCCCTTCAGGCTCGCCGATTTGTCGCCCTTGTCGCCGCCCGTCGGGCCCGCCGCAGGGGCCGAGAAGAGATCGCCGGAATCCCCTGATGGCTTTGCTTTCGCCGCGCCATCGCCGCCCCGGGCGCTGCTGCTGTTGCTCGCATCGGCGTCGACATTGGCGGGATCGATCTGCGAATAGTCGGCGACGCGGCGCGTCAGCGTGGTGAACTCCATCGCCTTGAGGAAGGCGATCAGCTTGCGCGCGTCGGGCTCGTGGACGGCGAGGTCGTCGAGCGGCACGTCCAGCTTCACCTTGTCGTCGAGCAGCACGAGCTTGCGCGAGATCCGCGCCTTCTCGGCGTTCTCGAGCAGCGCCTCGCGCCGCTTGGGCTGCTTGATCTCGCCGGCACGGAACAGCAATTGGTCGAGGTCGCCATATTCGGTGATCAGTTGCGCCGCGGTCTTGATGCCGATGCCGGGCACGCCGGGCACGTTGTCGGTGGAATCGCCGGCCAGGGCCTGCACCTCGACGACCTTGTTCGGCGGCACGCCGAACTTCTCGATCACCTCGGGGATGCCGATGCGGCGGTCCTTCATGGTGTCGTACATCGTGACGCAATCGGTCACGAGCTGCATCAAATCCTTGTCGGAGGACACGATGGTCGCGCTGGCGCCGCGCTCGCAGGCCTCGCGCACATAGGTCGCGATGAGGTCGTCGGCCTCGAAGCCGCCTTGCTCCAGGCAGGGCAGGTCGAAGGCGCGCACCGCTTCGCGGATCAGCGCGAATTGCGGGATCAGATCGTCGGGCGCCGGCGGCCGGTGTGCCTTGTATTCGGGGTAGATCGCGTTGCGGAAAGTGACCTCGGACTTGTCGAAAACGATGGCGAGGTGCGTCGGCCGGTTGTCGGCGGGCATGTCACGCAGCAGCTTCCACAGCATGTTGCAGAAGCCGAGCACGGCGTTGACCTGCAGCCCGTCGGACTTGCGGTTCAGCGGCGGCAGCGCGTGGTAGGCGCGGAAGATGTAGGAGGAACCGTCGACCAGGAACACGTGGTCGCCCTTGCCGGCGGCCTTCGCCGCAACCGGTTTGGCAGCAGCTGGCGCAGTGGCCGCCTTGGCAGCAGGCTTATCGGCGGCTTTCGGCGTGGCTGACTTGGTGTCAGCCTTGGCGGGGGTCTTCGGGGAGGTTTTTGGCATGGCCGCAATGTATGAATTTTTGCGGGCTTTGACAGCCTTGAGTGGGGGATTTTTGGGCGGATTCACACCTCTCGTCGTCCCCGCCTCCTGCGCAATTGCGCACTAGGCAGGGACGACGGCGAGAGTGTGGCTACTCCGCCGCCTGCAACCGCACGCCGGCCTTCTTCGGCGCGATCCAGAACGCGTCCGGCCGCTCGAACAGGAAGTGCGCGTTGAGGCGCAGCGCGATCTGCCAGATCGCGAGCGCGCCGAGCACGCCGGCGACGGTGACGATCAGCGACACCGTGCCGATGTCGGGGATGATTCCGCTGCGCAGCAGCAGCGTTCGTGTTGTCGCCATCGGCAGGAAGAAGGCGAGATAGATCACGATCGAATGCTCGCCGCAGAAGCGCAAGGCGTTCATCCAATTTGCCCGCGCGAGCAACGTGCCCATCGTAATGATCGCGCAGGCGCCGGCAAAGCCGAGCAACAGCGAGACGATCGCCCATTCGCTGGCGCCCCACGCGACGAGGCCGGCATTCACCAGCGCCCAGGTCGCGAGCGCCGCGAGCGCAAGCGCTGGATGCTTCCGTGCGCGATCCGACAGCGCGAACACGTAAGGCGCGAACAGATAGCCCGAATAGAAATAGACGAAGCGCGCGGAAAATTCGTCGATTGTGGTCCAGCCGGTCGTGATGCGGGCCGTCTCCAGCGCGGCGGCAATGAGCCAGATCGCGAGGGGCGGCATCTTGCGTGTCAGTTTTGTGACGACGAAGAAGATCGGCAGCAGATAGATGAACCACAGCGTGCCGAACGGCTCGATGAAGGATTCCAGATACAACAGGCCGGCGTGGTGCCAGCTCGTCTCGGCGGCGAAAGCGGGCGCCTTGAATCCGAATTGGATTGTCACCCAGACGACATAGAAATAGGCGAAATGCACCACTTTGCGGTCGAGATAGGTGCGCCAGTCGCGGTCGATCACCAGCGCCAGGAACAGGCCCGAGATCAGGAAGAAATCCGGCATCCGGAATGGCTTTGCGAAGGCCACGGCGACATGCATGAAACCGGTCTCGCCGGCGGCGAGCTCGACCCCCAGCACCGAATGCATCATCACGACCATGATGATGCAGATGCCCTTGGCGTAGTCGACCCAGTCGACACGTGCGGCAGCCGTGGCCTCAACGCCTCCGCCGCCTGCGATTGTGCCTGTTGGTGCCATGGTGTCTCTTTTCGAGGCGTGTTCCGCCCCGTCCTGTTCGGGGGTGGGTCAGTGTGGGGCCGCTACGGTTTCCCACTTCTTTACCGATTCACTTCCCGTGCCGGTTTTTTCGCTGCGGACTGTTCCTTCCCCGCGAGAAAATGCTAAACCGCCCCGCGCCGGGGTTTCATTTTCGTTAACCAATCTAAAAACAGGGATTTTCATGCGTATCGCGATGATCGGCACGGGCTATGTGGGACTGGTGTCCGGAGCTTGCTTTGCCGATTTCGGTCACGACGTCACCTGCGTCGACAAGGACGAGAAGAAGATCGCGGCGCTCCATCGCGGCGAGATCCCGATCTATGAGCCCGGCCTCGACGAGCTGGTTGCGACCAACGTGAAAGCCAAGCGGCTCGACTTCACCACCGACCTGAAGAAGCCGGTCGCAGAAGCCGATGCCGTCTTCATCGCGGTCGGCACGCCGTCGCGCCGCGGCGACGGCCATGCGGACCTGTCCTACGTATACGCCGCCGCGAAAGAGATCGCGCAGTCGCTTTCCGGCTTCACTGTCGTGGTGACGAAGTCGACCGTGCCTGTCGGCACCGGCGACGAGGTCGAGCGCATCATCCGCGAGGCCAATCCCAACGCCGACGTCGTGGTCGCCTCCAATCCAGAGTTCCTGCGCGAGGGCGCGGCGATCCGCGACTTCAAGTTTCCCGATCGCGTCGTGGTCGGCACCTCCGACGAGCGCGGCCGCAAGGTGATGGGCGATATCTACCGCCCGCTGTCGCTGAACCAGGCGCCGCTGATGTTCACCGCGCGCCGCACCGCCGAGATGATCAAATACGCCGCCAACGCGTTCCTGGCGACCAAGATCACCTTCATCAACGAGATCGCAGACCTGTCCGAAAAGGCCGGCGCCAACGTGCAGGAGGTCGCGCGCGGCATTGGCCTCGACAACCGCATCGGCACCAAGTTTCTGCATGCCGGTCCCGGCTTCGGCGGCTCGTGCTTCCCGAAGGACACCAAGGCGCTGATCAAGATCGCGCAGGACTACGACGTGTCCCTGCGCATCGTCGAATCCGTGCTGGCCGTGAACGAGAACCGCAAGCGCGCGATGGCGCGCAAGGTGAGCCAGGCGCTCGGCGGCAATCTGCGCGGCAAGACGGTTGCCGTGCTCGGCCTCACCTTCAAGCCCGACACCGACGACATGCGCGATGCGCCGTCGATCCCGCTGGTCACAGGCCTCATCGACATGGGCGCGACGGTCAAGGCGTACGATCCCGTCGGCATGGAGCAGGCCAAGGGCGAGCTGCCTGACATCACCTATTGCGAGGACGCCTATTCCTGCGCGCAAGGCGCCGACGCGCTCGTCATCGTCACCGAATGGGTGCAGTTCCGTGCGCTCGATCTCGACCGGCTGAAGAGCGTCATGGCGCAGCCCGTCGTCGTCGATCTGCGCAACATCTACCGCCCCGAAGAGATGGAAGCCGCCGGTTTCACCTACGACAGCGTCGGCCGTCCGCCGGTACAGGGCTGATGATTCTCGATCGCGGATGATTCCGTCATGGCCGGGCTTGCCCCGGCCATCCGCGTCTGTTTCTAGTCCAGGACGTGGATGCCCGGCACAAGGCCGGGCATGACGACCGGATAGATATTTGCCCCGCAATTTCGACACGCCCCTCCCGATCGATGCCGTGCTCGACGATTTGTCGCGCACGCTGGAGGCGCATAATGCCGCCGTGCTGGTGGCGCCGCCCGGCGCCGGCAAGACCACGCGCGTGCCGCTCGCCCTGCTCGATGCCCCCTGGGCTAAGGGCAAGAAAATCATCGTGCTGGAGCCGCGCCGTATCGCGGCGCGTGCCAGCGCCGACCGCATGGCCAAATCGCTGGGCGAGCGCGCTGGTGAGACCGTCGGCTACCGTGTCCGCTTCGGCTCCAAGATCTCGCGCGCGACGCGCATCGAGGTGGTGACCGAGGGCATCTTCACCCGCCAGATCCTCGACGATCCCGAACTGTCAGGCATTGCCGCCGTCCTGTTCGACGAATTTCACGAGCGCTCGCTCGATGCCGATTTGGGCCTCGCGCTGGCCCGTGATGCGCAGACCGGCCTGCGCGAGGATCTGCGCATCCTCGTGATGTCGGCGACGCTCGACGGCGCGCGCGTCGCAAAGCTGCTCGGCGAGGCACCCGTCGTCGAAAGCGAGGGCCGCGCCTTCCCGGTCGACACCCGCTATCTCGGCCGCAAGGCGGATGCACCGATCGAGCGGCAGATGGCCGATGCGATTGCATCCGCGCTGCGCGCCGACAGCGGCTCCGTGCTGGCCTTCCTGCCGGGCGCCGCTGAAATCCGCCGCACCCAGAATTTTCTCGGCGAGCGCGTACAGGATGCATCGATCGAGATCGTGCCGCTGTTCGGCGCGCTCGATGCCGCCGTGCAGGACCGCGCCATCGCGCCGGCACCCAAGGGCACGCGAAAAGTGGTGCTGGCGACCTCGATCGCGGAGACCTCGCTGACGATCGAAGGCGTGCGCATCGTGGTCGATTCCGGGCTGGCCCGCGTGCCGCGCTACGAGCCCGACATCGGCCTGACGCGGCTCGAGACCGTGCGTGCCTCCCGTGCGGCGGTGGACCAGCGCCGCGGCCGCGCCGGCCGCACCGAGCCCGGTGTCTGCTACCGGCTCTGGGACGAGCCGCAGACCGCGTCGCTCGCGCCCTACACCCAGCCGGAAATTTTGAGCGCCGACCTGTCCTCGCTGGTGCTCGATCTCGCGCAATGGGGCGTCGCCGATCCCGCCGCGCTGTCGTTCCTCGATCCGCCGCCGGCCCCGGCCTGGAAGGAAGCCAAGAGCCTGCTCTCCGAGCTCAACGCGCTCGATGGCGACGGCCGCATCACCGCGGAGGGAAAAAGCCTGCGCGCGCTGGCGCTGCCGCCGCGGCTGGCGCGCATGATCGTGGATTCGCATCGCGCCGGCGAGGGCGAAGCCGCCGCGGAGATCGCCGCCATCATCACCGAGCGCGGGCTTGGCGGCGACAGCGTCGACCTCGAGCATCGGCGCGACCAGTTCCGCCGCGATCGCTCACAGCGCGCATCAAGCGCGCGCGACCTGGCGCGGCGCTGGGCCTCGCAAGTGGCGGCGTCGGAGAAAGCGGGGCCGCAGGAGGATCTTTCGACCGGCCTGATGCTCGCTTATGCGTTCCCGGACCGCGTCGCACGCAATCGCGGCAATGGCAGCTTCGTGCTCGCCAATGGCCGTGGCGCGGCCGTCGAGCAGACCTCCTCGCTCGCCCGCGCGCCCTATATCGCGATCGGCGAAATGACGGGCACGGCGGCCAGCGGCCGCATCCTGCTCGCCGCGCAAATCACGGAGGGCGAGATCGAGCGGCATTTCGCCGAGCACATCGAGAGCGCCGACGAGATTTCCTTCGATCGCGGCGCGATGGCGTTGCGCGCGCGGCGCAAGCGCGTGTTGCATGCGATCACGCTGTCGGAAGCCACGCTCGCGGTCTCGCCATCGGAGGACACCGCGCGCATCCTCGCCGATGGATTGATCGCCGCTGGTCTCGACCGGCTGCCCTGGTCGAAGGCCGCCAAGCAATGGCGCGACCGCGTGATGTTCTTGCGCAAGGCCGAGGGCGACAACTGGCCCGATCTGTCGGACGAAGGGCTGATCGCGCGGCGTGACGACTGGCTGGTGCCCGCGCTCTACGACAAGATCGCGCTGAAGGACATTTCCCCCGGCGATCTCTCCGACGCGCTGATGGCGCTCTTGCCCTGGGAGATGCGCACGCGGCTCGAACGCGAGGCGCCGACGCATTTCGAGGCGCCCACCGGAAGCGTGCTCGCGATCGACTACGAGGCGGAGCAGGGGCCAACGATCGCGGTGCGGCTGCAGGAATTGTTCGGCCTCAACACCCACCCCTCGATCGCGGCCGGCAAGGTGCCGCTGGTGCTGGAACTGCTGTCGCCGGCCCAGCGCCCGGTGCAGGTGACGCGTGATCTCCCGGGGTTCTGGCGTGGCAGCTACAGTGCCGTGCGCTCCGACCTGCGCGGCCGCTACCCGCGCCATCCCTGGCCGGACGATCCGGCCAGCGCAGTGCCGACCCGCCGGGCGAAGCCGCGCGGGACGTGAGAAACACGCCGGCCCATTAACCCTCCGCTCATCCTTTTCGTCAAAATAGCAGCGCTCCGGTCGCGGCTCCGCTCGCGGACGGACGCCTCGCGTGGTGAAATCGGGCTTTCGGCTCGGAAGTGGTGTAATGCGTAACATTATGATCTTCGCGGCCGTCATGATCGGCCTCGGCACCTTCATGGCGCAGATGGCGGACAAGATGAGCTCGGCGTCCGCCACGTCAGCGCCGCGCACCACGATTGCCGTTGCGGCGACCGCGCCGGCCGGAGGCCGCAGCCTCGCCATTTCCCGCGACGGCCGCGGTCATTTCCAGACCGAGGGCCGGATCGAGGGGCAGCGCATCGGATTCATGGTCGACACCGGCGCCTCCGTGGTTGCGCTGAATGAGACCTCGGCGGCCCGCTTTGGTCTTCGTCCCTCGCGCAGCGAGTACAACGCCACCGTCTCCACGGCCAACGGCACCATCAAGGCCGCGCGCACCCGCATCGCCATGCTCGATGTCGGCGGCCTCATCGTGCGCGACGTCGATGCCATGGTGCTGCCCGACGCGGCGCTGTCGGAGAACCTGCTCGGCCTCTCCTTTCTGTCCCGCCTGAAGCGCTTCGAGTATGCCAACGGCCAGATGGTGCTGGAGCAATAGATTGGCTCTGGGCCGGGGAGGCCTCCCTTAAGGCCAGTTTGGGTGCTATATTCCGCCCATGGACAGGCCCGACCCGATTGCCATCCTGCGACAGTCCGAGCACGCCCTTCGCGAGCGGGGCGTTTTGCATGCCGCGTTGTTCGGTTCGGTCGCGAGGGGTGACAATCATCCCGGCAGCGATATCGACATCATGGTCGAGATCGATCCAGACGCGCGGATCACTGTCTTCGACTACGTCGAGCTCAAGGAATACATCTCCAATCTGTTTGATGGCCCGGTTGACGTCGTCAATCGCGACGGTCTGAAATCATACGTTGCTCCTGCCGCGACGGCCGATGCTGTCTATGCCTTCTAATCGCATCGACGGGACCCTGCGGGACATCTTGCATCACATCGATTTGGCAGCCGAGTTCGCCGGCACGGCAGATCGCCAGGCATTCGCGGCGGACCTGCGGGCGGTCTATGCTGTAACGCGCTGTCTGGAGATCATTTCAGAAGCCTCTCGCCGTCTGCCGGAGAAGCTGAAAGAAAGGCACCCAGCGATCGCATGGAGACAGATGGCGGCGGCAGGCAATGTCTATCGCCACAACTATGAAGATCTTGCAGCACATCTTGTGTGGGAGACTGTTCAGCAGGCTCTGCCAGCTCTTAAGGCAGTCGTCGAAGAGGAGATAGCACGGCTGCAGAGTTAGCCCATTCCGGTCATACATTTGGTGTCGCCTTCGCGGTAACGTTTCTTCGTTACCAAACTGCCGCAATTATCGGCCATAAGCCTGCATTCCCGCCTTCCGCCGCGGCCCGGCATTCGCTAAGGCTGCCTCAATTCCTGCCCCCATTCACGAGACCGTCTCAATGTTCCCGAAGCCGAAATCCGTATTGTTGCCCAACACCTACGCCTTCGAATCCGAACCGATGGTGAAGCCGACGGGCTTTCGTGAATACGACGCGCGCTGGTTGTTCCAGAAGGAAATCAACCTGATGGGTGTGCAGGCGCTCGGCATGGGGCTCGGCGCGCTGATCGCCGAACTCGGCGTCAAACAGGAGATCGTCACCGGCCACGATTTCCGCGGCTATTCGGCCTCGATCAAATACGCGATGATCTCCGGCCTGATGGCCGCGGGCTGCAAGGTGCACGACATCGGGCTCGCGGTGACGCCGATGGCCTATTTCGCGCAGTTCGATCTCGATGTGCCCGCCGTTGCCATGGTCACGGCCTCGCACAACGACAACGGCTGGACCGGCGTGAAGATGGGCGCCAACCGTCCACTGACCTTCGGCCCCGACGAGATGACGCGGCTGAAGGAAATCGTGCTCAATGCCGAATTCAAGAACAAGGCGGGCGGCTCCTACCAATTCCACGAGAATTATCCGGCGCGCTACATCGCCGATCTCACCTCCCGTCCGAAGCTGAAGCGCAAGCTCAAGGTCGTCGCGGCCTGCGGCAACGGCACAGCGGGCGCGTTCGCGCCGCAGGTGCTGGAGGCGATCGGCTGCGAGGTGATCCCGCTCGACACCGAGCTCGATCACACCTTCCCGAAATACAACCCGAATCCGGAAGACATGGAGATGCTGCACGCGATCCGCGACGCGGTGCTGCATCACAAGGCCGATGTCGGCCTCGGCTTCGACGGTGACGGTGACCGCTGCGGCGTCGTCGACAACACCGGCGAGGAGATCTTCGCCGACAAGGTCGGCGTGATGCTGGCGCGCGACATGTCGGCGATCCACAAGGACGCGCATTTCATCGTCGACGTGAAGTCGACCGGCCTGTTCGTCACCGACCCCGTGCTGCAGAAGCAGGGCGCCAAGACCGACTATTGGAAGACCGGCCATTCCTACATGAAGCGCCGCACCAACGAGACCGGCGCGCTCGCGGGCTTCGAGAAGTCCGGCCATTTCTTCTTCAACAAGCCCTATGGCCGCGGCTATGACGACGGCCTCGTGTCGGCGATCGCGATCTGCGACATGCTCGACCGCGCCCCCGGCAAGTCGATGGCGGATCTGAAGGATGCGCTGCCAAAGACCTGGTCGTCGCCGACCATGTCGCCGCATTGCGCCGACGAGACCAAATACGGCGTCATCGACCAGGTGGTGAAGCACTTCGAAGGCCTCCAGGCCAAGAATGCCAAGATCGGCGGACAGTCGATCCGCGATCTCGTCACCGTCAACGGCGTACGCGTCACGGTCGAGGATGGCAGCTGGGGCCTGGTCCGCGCCTCCTCCAACAAGCCCGAGCTCGTCGTGGTGGTCGAGAGCCCGGTCTCCGAACAGCGCATGCACGACATGTTCGAGATGGTGAACAGCGTGCTGCGCACCCATCCCGAAGTCGGCGAGTACAATCAGACGATCTGATCGTTCGCGCTCAGCCTCCCGGCGGCCCGAACAGGGCGCGCAGCTTCGCGCTTGCGCCGCGCGCTTTCCAGGCGTCGCCCAGCATTGCGATCCATTCGCCCAGCGCGATCCGGATCGGGTTGAAGGACGGGGTGCCGCCGACCAGGCCGAAACGGAGCGGTTGATCCGTGGGACGCTCGGCAAAGGTGCCGAACAGGCGGTCGAACACGATCAGGATGCCGCCGTAGTTCCTGTCGAGACACGGCTCGTTGCAGGCATGATGTACGCGATGATGGCTCGGCGTGTTGAGCACCCATTCGAGCACGCCGAGCTTCGGCGCGAAGCCGCTGTGGATGAAGAACTGATAGAGCAGGTTGATCCCGAGCATCGCCACGATCGCGAGCGGGTGAAAGCCGATCAGCGCCAGCGGCAGGAAGAACAGGAAATTGCCCGAGATGTTGCCGGTCCAGCCGAGCCGGATCGCCGCCGTCAGGTTCAGTCGCGTCGTCGAGTGATGCACCGCATGGGTCGCCCACATCCAGCGAATCCGATGCGAGGCGCGGTGCTGCCAATAGTACAGAAACTCGCTGCCCATGAATAATCCTGCGAGCGCAAGCGGAGCGGTCTGCTCGAAGTCGAACAGCCGGTGTTCGTACAGGAAAGCGAACGGCACGGTGAGAATACCGGCCTCGATCGCACGGAGCAGGTTCTGTCCCAGCGCGACGCCGAACGAGGCGACGCTCTCGCGCCAGTCGTGGGTGTCGTGGTGTGCGAGCCGGCCGATGCCATATTCGAGCAGCATCAGGCCGATCGCGGTTGCCAGGATCGCGCGCCGAATCGTCGGATCGAGCAGGAGAGAAGCATAGGCCACGACGTCCTCCTATTTCGGGGCGACGCCGGCGCTGACGGCGCCGTCCCGCAGCGCTTGCGCGCGAGGCAGCGCCTGTGCGCAGGACGAGGTGAGCTGGCCGGCATGGGATTGCAGACAGGCCAGGATGCGTCCGCCACCCGGCGCGACGTTGCTGCAAAGGCCCTCATAATCGGTACGGCAGGCCTGCATGACGGTACGCGCTTCGTTGCGCATCTGCGGCGTGATCTGCGTTTGCAGCTGGCTCTGGGCCCATACGGAGGTCGAGGCGCCGAGGACGACGATGGCCGCAGCTTGCGGCAGGGCACGGACGATTGATGTCATGGTGCTGATCCTTTCTGGTCTGTTTCGATGGACCGTCGCCGCCCCGGGGTAGATGCGGCGACGGTCCGCCCGCTCAGCGCGAGACCGTGCCGGTGCGGGTGTAGGTGTTCCCGGCAGGACCGGTGCGTGTGGCGCTACGCGTGCAGCTGCCATTGGCGCAGCTGCCGCTCACGGTGACGCTCGAGGTGCCGCGCGGCCCGCTCGCCGTCGCCGACCGCGTCCAGGCATTGGCATCGGCTGCCGCGGCAACCGAGAGGGTGCCGATGACGAGTGAGGTCAGGAAGAATTTGGTCATGGTCGTCGTCTCCTTGTGGGGGCTGCCGTAAGCGGAGCCATGGGAAGAGACTGGTCGGGCCGCGTCTGCGGCGCATTGCCGGCACGAAACGATTGTTATGGCTTTGTCGGCCTCGTGTAACACTATGTAACAAGAGGGCCCGCGCCCTTGCTTGATGCCGGCCGTTGCCCACAATGCGGTCATGAACACGCAAGCAGCCACGATTCTCATGGTGGAGGACGACCCGGAGATCAGCCGCCTCGTCGCCGACTTCATGCGGCGCGAGGGGTTCGAGATCGCCTGCGTCGCCGACGGCAAGGCGATGGACTCGATGCTCCAGCGCCTGCGGCCCGACCTCGTCATCCTCGATCTGATGCTGCCGGGCGAGGACGGGCTTTCGATCTGTCGTCGCTTGCGGGCGGACGATTCGCTTCCGATCCTGATGCTCACCGCCAAGAGCGACGAGATCGATCGTGTCGTCGGTCTCGAAATGGGCGCCGATGATTATCTGACGAAACCGTTCGGGCCGCGCGAGCTGCTGGCGCGCGTCCGTGCCATCCTCCGTCGTGCCGGCGGGGCACCGATAAAGCCTCTGCTTCGGCGCTTTGCGTTCGACCGCTTCGTCATCGATCTTGATTCGCGCAGCGTCGAGACCGTCGAGGACCCGATCGCGGCGCTGCAATTGACCAGTGCGGAGTTCGATCTGCTCGGCTGCTTCGTGCAGCGCCCGCGCCGCGTGCTGACCCGCGACCAGATACTCGACTGGACGCGTGGACGTTCGGCCGAACCGTTCGACCGCACCGTGGACATGCTGATCTCGCGGCTGCGCAAGAAGCTCGACGGCGCCAGTCCCGGCTCCAACCTGATCACAACGGTGCGCAATGGCGGCTATCTCTTCACCGCGAACGTGAAGCAGGTGTCGTGATGCTGCGCGTGACGCTCGCCGCCCGGCTGGCTCTGATCGGACTGGTCGGATTCACGGTGGTGGTCACCGTCGTCCTGGCGATCTTCTATCGAACCACGGTGCACGAAAACGAGCTGACGCGGCCTTCACCGGCGCGGCTCGATGCGCTGGCAACGCTGCTCGAGCGCATGTCCGGCGACGCGCGGCAGGCCGTTCTCGATGCGGTGTCGTCGCCGCAATTCATGGCGCGGATCGTGCCGTCGGGCGCGCCGGTTGCCGGCGAGACGCCGCCGCAGCAGGCACAGTTGCGCGAGACCTATGCGGCCGGCCTTGCGGGCCGCGCGGTGGAGATCGTATCTCCGCCCGATCATCGCGCCAGCCGTCTGTTTCCCCGTCTCGCACGGCTGATGGCCAATGCCGTCGAATTCCGCATCGGACTGCGCGGCGGCGATCTTCTCATCATCGATGCCTATACCCGCCTGCCGGTGACCCCGTTCGGCCTGCCCGTCGGCTTTGGCGCCGGCCTGTTCGGCTCGATCGTGGCGCTGCTGGCGCTGATCGTCATGCAGCGCGAGACGCGACCGCTGGCGCAGCTCGCCGCGGCGGTCGATCGGGTCGATCTGTCGGCCGATCCTCCGACGCTGCCGGACGCCCGCCGCAGCGCGCCGGAAATCCGCGCCGTCATCGCCGCGTTCAACCGCCTGCAAGGCCGCCTCGCCGAGATGTTGCGTGCACGCATGACGCTGGTCGGGGGCATCGCCCATGACGTCAGGACGTTCGCGACCCGGCTGCGGCTACGGGTCGAGCACATCGCCGACGATGCCGAGCGACAACGGGCGGTCGCCGACATCGACGACATGATCCGGCTGCTGGACGATGCGCTGCTGTCGACGCGGGCCGGCGCCGGCGGTCTGTCACAGGAAATGGTCGAGCTCGCTGCGCTGATCGGCGTCGAGGTGCACGACCGGCGCGTTCAGGGCAAACCGGTCGACCTGGTGACGGACGAGCGCGCCCGGAATGCCGTCGTGCTCGGCGACCGGCTGGCGCTGCGGCGGATCTTCGCCAACATCATCGACAATGCGCTCGCCTATGGCCACGCTGCGCATGTGCGAGCCGCGACGGAGGACGGTGCCTTCCTCGTGTCGATCGACGATGAAGGGCCCGGCATTCCCGCCGATCAACGCCAGACCGTGCTGGAGCCGTTCCATCGGCTGGAGAAGTCGCGCAATCGCGCGACCGGGGGCGCGGGCCTCGGCCTCGCGGTGGTGCGCAGCCTGGTCGAGGCCCATGGCGGAACGATCGAGATCGCCGCGACCCCGGGCGGAGGCACCCGCGTCAACGTCGCGCTGCCGGTATTTCGGCCGGCGTGAGACTCAGGCCGCCACCACCGCCGGGATCGGCAGCGCCGTCACCGACTTGATCTTCTCCATCGCGAAGCGCGAGGTGACGTTCTTCAGCGGCACGGCGCTGATCAGCTTCTTGTAGAACACGTCATAGGCCTGCATGTCCGCGACCACGACGCGCAGCATGTAATCGACGTCGCCGGCCATGCGATAGAACTCCATCACCTCGGGCATGGCGCTGACGGCTTCGGCGAACCTTTTCAGCCAGGCGTCGGAATGGTCGGAGCTCTCGACCGACACGAACACGGAGATGCCGAGCCCGATCTTGTTCTGGTCAACCAGGGCAACGCGCTTGATGATCACGCCGTCGGCCTCCAGCCGCTGGATACGCTTCCAGCAGGGGGTCGAGGACAGGCCGACGCGGTCGCCGATCTCGGCGACGGACAGCGAGGCATCCTCCTGGAGTACCATCAGGATTTTGCGGTCGATGGCATCGAGGCGGCGGCTGGTCTCGGGGATCTGGACGGCGACATCAGTCATTTGAAGAACGTTGTTCCATTTCAGGGGCTGATTTCCCTGATATAGAGAAAATCTTTCCACAGCAAGCCCATAATCTCGGCGCGATAGTGGAATCGCTCCAGGGTCAGCTGCGCAAAAGCTCTTCAACTTCAACACGTTGTGGGGCGGCCTGGCCACCGCCATGGCGGGTGCATTTCAGCGCTGCGGCGGCCGCGGCGAATCGCAGCGCCTCCCGGACCTCCGCGCCCTCGGCGAGGCGAAGCGCGAAGGCGCCATGGAAGACGTCGCCCGCGCCGAGCGTATCGACCGCCTCGACCGGGAAGGCCGGGGTCTCCTCCAGTTCGCCTGTCTCGTTCAGCCAGATCGTTCCGCGCGGGCCGCGGGTTGAGGCGAGGAAGGCCGGCGTCAGCTGCGCGAGGCGCCTCAAGGCCTCGCCGTCATCAGTGATACCGGCCGTCTCCTGCACCTGTTCGCTGGCGAACAGCAGGTGCGAGGCGGAGATCAGCAGGCCGTCCTGCAACGACATCGCGCGGTCGACGCCGACGATGACGGGAATGCCGCGCCGGCGTGCTTCGGTGCAGAGGGAGATCGCGAACTCCGCACAGCGGCTCTCGACCAGGACAGCCCGGCAGTCCTCGAGCAGCGTGTCGTCATCGGGCAGCTTGACCGTCCACAGCGCGGGATCGCGATAAATCGTCAGCGTCCGCTCACCTGTCGCGTCGATGATGATCGCAGATACGGGCGTGCTCACATCGGGCATGCGCACGATATGGCTGGTCTCGATGCCTTCGGCGGTCATGCGATCGAGGATAAAGCCGCTCGACATCTCGCGCGCATCGCCCATCGGTCCGGTGAACGCGGCGCGGCCGCCAAGTCGCGCGATCGCGATGGCGGCATTGAGCGCATTGCCGCCGCAGATCTCGGCGAGATGCGTGGCGTTGGCCTTGCTGCCGCGCGCGGGAACGGCCTCGACCCGAAAGGTGAGGTCGCGCACGGGAATGCCGATGCAAAGGATGCGCGGCGCGGCCTTCGGTAGCGCCATCGGCGGTCAGCTCTTGTCGTGGACCCAACGGCCGAGCAGGTGGTGGGCGATGGCGAAGGGATGCGGGCCGGCGAGCCCGTCCGGATGCGTCCGCGTGAGCATCAGGGCGGCCTCCTCGCGCGTGAACCAGCGCGCGTCCTCCAGCTCCATGCGGTCCACGACGATGTCCTCGCTCACGGCCCGTGCGCTGCAGCCGATCATCAGCGACGACGGATAGGGCCAGGGCTGCGTCATGTAATACTGCACGTCGGTGCAGCGAATGCCGGATTCCTCCAGGATCTCGCGGCGCACCGCGTCCTCGATGGTCTCGGCGGCCTCGACGAAGCCGGCGAGGCAGGAATACATGCCGGGGGGAAACTGCTTCTGGCGGCCGAGCAGGCACTTGTCGCCGGAGGCAACGTGCATGATCACGACCGGATCGGTGCGCGGAAAATGCTCGGCCTTGCACGCCGGACAGTCGCGCTTCCAGCCGCCTTCCTTCATCGCGCTGCGCGCGCCGCAATTGGCGCAATAGCCGTGGCGCTGGTGCCAGCTCACCATCGATTTCGCCATCGCGATCGCCGAGAGCTCCTCGGGCGGGATCGCGCCCTGCATCGCCATGCCGCGCAGCTCGGTCACGGTGTAGTCCTCGGGCCCCACCAGCTTCTCGGCGGCGGCCTGCGCCAGGCCCATGCCGAACACCGCGGCGCCGTCACGCAGGCCGAGAAAGATGGTGCCGGGATTGGCGCCGCACTTCAGGGCCTCGTCGATCGAGAGCAGCGCGCGAATCCTGTCGCCCTCGCGCTTGACCAGCAGCGAGTCGCGATAAACGACATAGGCGCGCGAAGTCGGCTTCTGCTCCATCGCGAACAGCTTCTCGTCGTCGCGGCGGAGATGCGCGGCGCGATCGAGGATGTTGGTGACGAAGGCGGGCTGTCCCAGCGGAAAGGCGTCGAATGCTGACATTATATTCTTTCAACCCAACCAGATCTTGCGGCGAAGCGCGCTGATGAAATTCTGAACTTCTGCCGCGTCGTGCGCCAAGGGCGGCATCACGCCCCAGACCGGCCGCGGCCAGGCGGCATCGCTGGTGCGGCGCGCGATGATGTGAACGTGAAGCTGCGGCACGAGGTTGCCGAGCGCGGCGACATTGAGCTTGTCGCATTTGGTGATCTCCTTCAGGGCGCGCGAGACGCGGGAGATCTCGGTCATCAACTGCGCCTGCTGCACCTCGTCGAGATCGATGATCTCGACCGCATCGGGGCGCCGCGGCACCAGCAGCAACCAGGGATAATGCGCGTCCTTGATGACGAGCACCTTCGACAGCGGCAAATCGCCGATGTCGATGGTGTCCTCTTTCAGGCGGGAGTGCAGCGACCAGGCGGGATCAGACATAGGTGTTTCCGAATGCCCGATGGGATCGGGCTTGTTGGGCACGAGCATACGATAGGCAGTTGGCAAGGGGAAGGTTGGCGGCTCCGCTGCTTACGCATACACGATCGTCGTCCCGGACAAGCGTCAGCGCAGACCCGGGACGACAGCTGAGTTCGTCGCGCGACCGGCGGCTCACGCCTCCGCCACCACCCTTGCGTTAGAACGAACCGAGGCTTCGCTGACGCGGATGCCGAGGCCGGGCCCGTCGGGCACCACGACATGGCCGCCGCGATTGGCGATGCGCTCTTCCAGCACGTCCTCGGTCAGCACATGATGCGGCATGTAGAACTCGCAGCCGAGCGAGATGCCCGGCGTTGCCGCGATCAGCTGCGTGCCGGCGGCCAGCCCAATGCCGCCCTCCCACAGCGTGCCGCCATAGCCGGGCAGGCCGGCGATGTCGGCGATGGCCATGATCGCCTGCGCCTCGAACAGGCCGCCGGCCTTCATCAGCTTGATCGAGACGGCGTCGGCCGCCTCGCGGCGTACCACCTCCATCATGTCGCGGCGATCGAAACAGCTTTCGTCGGCGAGAACGGGCGTCTCCAGCGCGGCGGTGAGCTGCGCCATCACGTCGAGATATTTGCGCGGCACCGGCTGCTCGATGAAGGTCGGAACGAACGCCTCGACATCGCGCAGGATTTTTATCGCGCCGAACGGTGCCAGCGCCTGGTTGTAGTCGACGCGCAAGTCCACCTTGTCACCGAATTCCTTGCGGATCGTCTCGAGATGATCGAGGTCCTCGCGATGCGATTTCACGCCGGTCTTGACCTTGTAGATGAAATTGCCGTCCGGAACCATTTTCCGCATGCGCTCGAGGTCCGCAGCGAAATCCGGATCGGCGATCGAGAAGGAGAGGGGAATGGTGTCGCGCACGCGGCCGCCGAGCAAATCGGCGACCGACAGCCCCGACGATTTGCCGACGATGTCGAGCAGCGCCATCTCGACCGCGACTTTTGCTTCCGCGTGTCCGACCAGCGCGCGGTCGAGCTCCGCCATCAGCGCGCGGATGCGGCGAACCGGTTTGCCCAGAACAATGGGCCGCAAATAGATGTCGAGCGCGGAGAACGCGGCCTCAGGTGTTCCCGTGAAGACCTCCCACGGCGCCGCCTCGCCCCAGCCGACCACGCCGTCGCTCGAGGTCAGCTCGATCAGCACGCGTTTCACGGTGCCCTTGACGTTGCCGACGCCCTGCAGGCGCGCCATCTTGATCGGGCTCTCGATCAGGAACAGCCTGATGCGCTCGACGGTTGCTTCGCTCATGTCAGGCCTCCATTGACGTGCCAGACCTGGCCGGTGACGTAGGACGCCTTCGGTGATGCCAGGAAGGCGATGATTTCTGCGACTTCCTCCGGACGGCCGCGGCGGCGCATCGGGATCAGCGCTTCGGTTGCGGCGATCTGCTCGGGCGAAAGCCGGCTCTCGCTCGGTCTGTCCTTGACGATGAGGCCCGGCGCCACCGCGTTGACGGTGATGCCGTCGCCCGCGAGCTCGATCGCGGTGAGGCGCACCAGCGCTTCCAACGCGGCGCGGCTCGCGGCGGTTGCTGCGAAGGGTGCGAACTCCGGACGGATCGCATGCGCCACGAAGGACGATACGGCGACGATGCGCGAATCCTGCCCCGTACGCAGTAGCGGCAGCGCGGCCTCGACCATGCGCGTGAACGCCAGCGCAGATTCATCCATGGCCTGGCGGAATTGATCCGCCGGCGTGCCGATCGCGCTGCCGCGGCGGGCGTGGCCGCCGACCAGAATCAGTCCGTCGAGCCGGCCGAAGGCGGCTTTCGTTGCAGCGATGGCTTCAGTGACGGCTGCTTCCTCGGCGAGATCGCCGAGGCATTTTGCAACAAGGGCGCCCTTCGCTTCGGCTGCCGCAGCGGTGGCGTCGAGACCTTCGGCGTTGGAGCGTGTGTGCAGCAGAAGCGCCGTGCCGGGGACGGCAAGCAGCTTTGCCGTCGCACGGCCGATGCCGCTGGCGGCGCCGGTGATGAGATAAACTCGGTTGATATCGGACATTACGATGCCGGTGTGGTCGGCGGCAATGCGCCGGTGCGGTGGAAATGGCTGAGGAAGGCGCGCGTTGCGGCTTCCATTGGGTTGTCGATCACCTGCCGCGCGGGGCCTTCCTCGACGACGATTCCGTCGCGCATGAAGATCAGGCGGTCGGCAACCTCGCGGGCAAAGGCGATCTCGTGGGTGACGATCACCATGGTCATGCCTTCGGACGCCAGTTGCTGGATCACGTTCAGCACCTCGCCGACCAGTTCGGGGTCGAGCGCCGAGGTCGCCTCATCAAACAGCATGACGTCAGGCTCCATGGCGAGCGCGCGTGCGATCGCGACGCGCTGCTTCTGGCCGCCCGAGAGCGTCGCCGGATATTGGTCCGCCTTCTCCGCAAGGCCGACCTTGGCGAGCTGCGCCCGCGCAAGCTTCTCGGCATCGGCCTTGGCCATGCGCCGCACCGTGACCGGCCCTTCCATCACGTTCTGCAGCGTCGTCATGTGCGGAAACAGGTTGAAGTGCTGGAACACCATGCCGGTGGTGGCGCGGAATTTTGCCAGCGTCTTCACGTCCGGGAGTTTTGCGCCGTCGCCGAAGGCAAAGCGCGTGTCGCCGACGCGCACGCTGCCGCCGTCGGGTACGACCAGCAGATTGATGCAGCGAAGCAGCGTCGATTTGCCTGATCCCGAGGGTCCGATCAGCGCGACGACGCCGCCCTTGGCGACGTCGAGATTGATGTTCTTCAGGACCTCGTTGCTGCCGAAGCTCTTCCGTAAGGCTCGGATCTCTATCTTTTGCGTCTCGCTCATTCGCTCACCGCCAGTCGCTTCTCGCCGCGGCGGACGAGGATGGTGAGCGGGATCAGGATCGCCGCATAGGCGACTGCGACCGCGGTGTAGGTCTCCAGCGGCCGGTAGCTGTCATGGGCGGCGACCTGGCTCTGGTAGACGAGGTCGGGCACTGCCAGCACCGAGACCAGCGAGGTGTTCTTGAACTGGATGATCGACTGATTCATCAGCGCCGGGATCATGCGCTTGATCGCCTGCGGCAGCACGATGCGCCGCATGCTCTGTCCCGGCGTCATGCCGAGCGCGGCACCGGCTTCCGACTGCCCCTTGTCGATCGAGATGATGCCGCCGCGAATGATCTCCGAATAGAACGAGCCGCCATAGAGCGAGAGCGCCAGCGCCGAGGCCGTGATCGGCGTCATCTCGACGCCGGCGAGGATCGGCAGCGCATAATAGAACCAGATCAGCTGCACCAGGAGCGGCGTGCAACGGAACGCTTCGATGAAGGTGAGGGCGAGAAGGCGCACGGGCTTGAAGCGTGACAGGCTGCCGAACGCGCCGAACAGGCCGAACACCAGGCCGAGCACGACGATCACCACGGTAAAGCCGACGGTGACGCCAAGCCCGTTGAGAAAGAGCCAGCGATAGCTCCAGAGGATGCCGAAGTCCCACTGATACATGCGTGCTTAACTCAATCGTGGGTGCCGTTTGCACCGTCATTCCGGGGCGCGACGAAGTCGCGAACCCGGAATCCAGAGATTGTAGCGCGAGATTCCGGGTTCTCGCTTCGCGAGCCCCGGAATGACAGTGGAAACTTACAACGACACGCCCGGCGGAATGTCCGCTTCCGTCACGCCCACCAGCTCCATGTTGGTGATGATCGCATTGCGGATGAAGCCGAGGCCCTTGTTGAAGTCGATCCAGGTGTTGACGTAGTCGCGCCAGGTCTTGTCGGCCTCGCGGCGGAAGCCGGCATTGGACGTCGTCGCGAAGATCGGGGTCGGCAATACGAGCTGGCCGAGCGAGGGGTTCTTCTTCAGCACGGTCAGCGACAGCATCGTGATCAGGCACTGCGCGTCGACGCGGCCGGTCTGCAGCGCGGCGGTGGCGTCGTCGGCGGTCTTCAGCCGCGTGATCTGCGCCTTCGGCGTCAGGCGGCTGACGACCTGGTCGTGCGAGGAGCCCTGGTCGACCGCGATCTTGATGTCGGGCGAGTTCAACTCCGCCCAGCTCTTCAGCTTGAAGTCCTTCTTGCAGAGGATGGCGAAGGCGTTGTTGAAGACCGGCACCGAGAAGTCGATCACCAGCGCGCGCTTCGGTGTCGGGTTGAGGCCGAAGAAGATGTCGATCTTGTTGGCCTGCAGATCGAGCACCGAATTACCCCAGGTGGTCTCGGTGATCTCGAGCTCGGCCTCCATGTCGTCGGCAAGCCCCTTGGCAATGTCGATGTAGAAGCCCTTCCACTGGCCGCTGGACAGATCCTTCATGTAATAGGGCGCGCCGCCGCCGACCGCGCCGATCCGCATCTTCTTGGTCCGGCGGATGCGGGCGAAGGTCGATTCGTTCGGCTCGGCGGTCTGGGCCACGGCGGGCGCGGCCAGCGCAGCCGCGGTCATCGCGCCAAGTCCGACAATCGATGCAACATCACGACGTGTAACCATTGGGATCACTGCTCTTCTGGTTGGACGGGTTCCGTCAGCGTTCTTAGCAAGGTGGTCCCATCGGCGAAAGCACAGCCTATCGGCTGGGCAGGCCGGCAATTGCCCGGATGCTGGGCAGGACCAACCTGATCCGGGCGATACCCGCTTGCTTTCCGGCTCCTTTGGCCCCAAATAGGGACCGGGAGATTGGCGGTGGACGAGCCACTCGCCAACCGGGTCAGGTCCGGAAGGAAGCAGCCCTAACGAGGTCCGGATCGGGTCGCTCGTCAGTCTCCTACCTGTTTTTCGAGCGAACCAGCGCCGGCGGCACCAGCCGCCAGCGCGCTCCTTTCCGCAAAAGCCGGCCACGAGACATTTCATTGCGGATCGACTGATGACCGACGCTGGCGCCCCTCCCAACCCCGATAGCGCCGGCCCGGCCGGCAACGCGCCGTACCGGGTGCTTGCGCGCAAATACCGCCCCTCCAGCTTCGACGATCTGATCGGCCAGGAGGCCGTGGTCCGCACCGTTTCCAATGCGTTCGAAACCGGGCGCATTCCGCAGGCCTGGATCCTTACCGGCGTCCGCGGCGTCGGCAAGACCACCACCGCGCGCATCCTGGCCCGCGCACTCAACTACGAGATGCCGGATGGTTCGGTGAAGGGGCCGACCATCCACATGCCGACGCTGGGCGTGCATTGCCAGGCGATCATGGAAAGCCGGCACATGGACGTGCTGGAGATGGACGCGGCCTCGCACACCGGCGTCGACGACGTCCGCCAGATCAACGACAGCGTGCGCTACGCGCCGGCCAGCGCCCGCTACAAGGTCTACATCATCGACGAAGTCCACATGCTGTCGACGGCGGCGTTCAACGCCTTCCTGAAGACGCTGGAGGAGCCGCCGGAGCACGCCAAATTCGTGTTCGCGACGACCGAGATCCGCAAGGTTCCGGTCACGGTGCTGTCGCGCTGCCAGCGTTTCGACCTGCGCCGCGTCGAGGCCGACGTGCTGATGAAGCACCTTGCCAATATCGCCACCAAGGAAAACGTCGAGATCGAGCCGGAGGCGCTCGGCATCATCGCGCGCGCCGCCGAGGGTTCGGTGCGCGATTCGCTGTCGCTGCTCGACCAGGCGATCGCGCATGCGGCAGGCACCGTGAAGGCCGATGCGGTCAGGCAGATGCTGGGCCTTGCCGACCGCACCCGCGTCATCGACCTCTTCGCGTCGCTGGCACGCGGCGACATCGCGGCTGCTTTCAAGGAGTTCCGTGATCAGTACGATGTCGGCGCCGATCCCATCGTCGTGCTCTCGGACCTCGCCGAATTCGTCAATTTCGTCACCCGCGTGAAGATCGTGCCGGCGACCGCCGACAACGTCGCCTATGGCGAGACCGAGCGCGTGCGCGCCAAGGAGTTCGCCGCGAAGATCTCGATGCGCGTGCTGTCGCGGATGTGGCAGATGCTGCTCAAGGGCATCGCCGAGGTGCAGGCCGCGACGCGTCCCGCCGCCGCCGCGGAGATGGTGCTGGTGCGCATCGCCTATGTCGCCGACCTTCCGACACCCGACGAAGCCATTAGGATGCTGGAGCAGAACGGCGGCGGCTCGCCGGTCGTGAGCGGCGGCAGTGCTGCGCGCAGCAGCGCGCCGGCCGCGCCGATGGCCTCTGCAGCGCCGGTTTCTGCCGCGCCTGTTCGCATGCCGACATCGTCGCCATCAGCGTTCGGCGGTGGCGCCCGGCCGCAGATGGCCGCGCCCGCCCCGGATCCGCAAGGCGCCGCGCCGCAACTGCGCATCACGAGCTTCACCCAGCTCGTTGCGCTCGCGGGCCAGAAGCGCGACCTCATGACCAAGGGCGCGCTCGAAGGCGACATGCGCCTCGTCCGTTTCGAGGAGGGCCGGCTGGAGGTCGCGCTCGAGCCCAACGCCTCCAAGACCATGATCTCCGAGCTCGCAAAGAAGTTCGAGCAGTGGACCGGCCGGCGCTGGACCATCATCGTGTCGAACGAGCAGGGCCAGCCGACGCTGCGCTCGGTGAACCAGGCTGCCAAGCAGGAGCATGCGCGTACCGCTGAGGCCGATCCGCGCGTGCAGGAGGTGCTGTCGCGTTTCCCCGGCGCGAAGGTCGTCGAGGTCCGCAGGCTTGCCTCGGAGACGCCGGAAACCAATATAAACACCGACTATGGCAGTGATGATCCGCCCGACGGTTCCGACGCCGACGACGATCTCTGAGCCGACCTTTTCAAGGACAGACACCGATGGCTGATTTTCTCGGCATGATGAAGCAGGCGGCGCAGCTGCAATCCAAGATGCAGGAGATGCAGGAGCAGCTCGCCAACGTGGAAGTCGAGGGCATCTCCGGCGGCGGCCTCGTTGCCGTGCGCATGACCGCGAAGATGGACGTCAAGGCAGTCAAGATCGATCCCTCGCTGATGAAGCCGGAAGAGCGCGAGGTGTTGGAAGACCTGCTCGTCACCGCCATGGGCGATGCGCGCCGCAGGGCGGAGGCCGCGATGCAGGAGAAGATGCAAGCACTCACCGGTGGGCTCGGCCTGCCGCCGGGGCTGTTCGGCCAATAATATGGGCGCTGTTGCAGGTCCTGAAATCGAGCGGCTGGTCCAGCTGCTCGCGCGGCTGCCGGGCCTCGGTCCGCGCTCGGCGCGGCGCGCGGCGCTGCATCTGATCAAGAAGCGCGAAGCGCTGATGATGCCGCTGTCCTCGGCCCTGCAGGTCGCGCTCGACAAGGTCGAGGTCTGCAAGACCTGCGGCAACATCGACACGCAGAATCCCTGCACGGTCTGCACCGATCCGAAGCGCGATCCATCCATCATCGTCGTCGTCGCCGACGTCGCCGACCTCTGGGCGCTGGAACGGGCCAACGCGACCCAAGGGCGCTATCATGTGCTGGGCGCGACATTGTCGCCGCTCGACGGCGTCGGCCCGCAGGATCTGACCATCGACGCGCTGGTTGCGCGCGCGCATGCGGCCGAGGTGCACGAAATCATCCTGGCGCTGAATGCGACGGTCGACGGCCAGACCACGGCGCATTACATCACCGACCTGCTTCAGGACGCCAATGTGAAGGTGACGCGGCTCGCCCACGGGGTTCCCGTCGGCGGCGAGCTTGATTATCTCGATGAAGGTACGCTATCGGCAGCGATGCGGCAGCGGACCCTGTTCTAGCCATCCCATAGATCTCACGGAACGGACGACATGACGAAACTCTTCGCCACACGATTGGCATTGGTCGCGACGATGGCGATGCTGGTGACCCCGGCCATCGCCGCGCAGCAGGGTGACGACACGCCGCCGCCGTCCAAGCCCGGCAAGCCGATCAATACCGGCGACGTGCTGTCGGGCGAGCTGAACGCGATGAAGGTGCGCGACGTCAAGAAGGCGGGCAAGCGGATCGCGATGTACCAGATCACCTCCGAGCCGCGCCGCCTGCCGGCGCCGAACGGGCTGTGCAATCTGGAGACCGGGCCGGAGACCTTCCAGCTCGTCACCTCCAGCGACGCGCAGGCCACGCAGCTGAAATCGTTCGTCGGCAAGGAAATCTCCGTGAAGGTCGACGAGATCGCCTGCGCCAGCGATGCCGGTCAGATGAGCGAAGCCGTGATCACGAAGTGGAGCATCATCAGGAAGCAATAGGCGGCGTGTCTCTTCGATTCCGGTGTCATCGTCCGCGAAGGCGGGCGATCCAGTACGCCGCAGCTTCTCGGTCAATCACAACTGTCTCAGAGTACTCGATGCCGCGCCTTCGCGGGGCATGACAGCGAGTGGTGGCTACACCCTCACCGGCCCCAGCGCCTCGAAATGCCCGCGCCTCTGCAGCCAGGCCAGCAGAATCAGGCTCGGGATCGCCACCAGCACGCAGATCACGAAGAACAGCGGCCAGCCGGTCGCAGCCGCCACGAATCCGGCACCCGACGAGAGATAGGTCCGCCCCACCGCCGCGAGCGCGGTGAGCAGCGCATATTGCGTCGCCGTGTGCAGCGGGTTCTGACACAGCGCCGAGAGATAGGCGACGAAGATCACGGTGCCGATGGCGCTGGTGAAATTCTCGGCGCAGATGGCGAGCGCCAGCGCCCATTGATTGGTGCCGACGATGGCGAGCCAGGAGAAGGTCAGATTGGCCAGCGCCTGCACCACGCCGCCGATCCAGAGCGATGCCGCAAGCGGATAGCGCCGCGCGACGAAGCCGCCGGCAAATCCGCCGATCAGGGTCGCGGCGAGGCCGACGCCCTTCACGATGGCTGCATAGTCGTTGCGGGTGAAGCCGAGGTCGATCACGAATGGCGCGGTCATCGTGCCGGAGAAAGCGTCGGTGAACTTGAACAGCACGACAAAAGACAGTGCGGCGAGCGCGTCTTTCCTCGACAGGAACTCCGAGAAAGCCCCGATCGCCGCGTGCAGCACGCGCGCGAACGCAGTCTCCGTTTTCGTCGCGGCTTCAGCCCGCTCCGATTGCCCGGGCTCGGTTGCGGCCAGCGCCGTGATCGTGCCGATCAGCACCATCGCCGCCATCACCACATAGCCCCACATCCAGGCCGATTGCCGCGGAATTCCGGTGCCCTCGAAGCCGGAGACGATGAACAGCGCGCCCGCGGTCGAGACCAGCATGCCGATCCGGTAGGCGGCGACGTAAGCCGCCATGCCGGCGGCCTGCTCGCTCTCCGGCAGGCTCTCGACGCGGAAGGCGTCGACCACGATGTCCTGTGTCGAGGACGTGGTCGCCACCAGCAGCGCGCCCAGCGCGACGTAGAACGGCGAGCGCGCGGGGTCGGTCATGGCCAGCAGCAGGATCGCGACGATCAGCAAGAGCTGCGAGAACAGCAGCCAGCCGCGCCGCCGCCCGAACGCGCGGGTGAACAGCGGCACATGCAGCGCGTCCACCAGCGGCGCCCAGAGGAATTTCAGCGTGTAGGGCGTGCCGACCAGCGCGAACAGCCCGATGGTCTTGAGGTCGACCCCTGCCTCGCGCATCCACACCAGCAGCGTCGAGCCCGACAATGCCAGCGGCAGGCCGGAGGAGAAGCCGAGGAACAGCACGATCAGCACCCGCGGCTGCAGGTAAACGGCAAGACTATCGCGCCAGGAGGTCGCAGGAGCGGCGGCGGGGGAGGTCGCGTCGGGTGCGGTCATGGGGCGGTGTTAGCAGATTCTGGCCGTGATGCCTCTGCTACAAAACTCGTCATGCCCGGGCTCGTCCTGGGCATCCACGTTCCTGGTGCGGCTGTAAGGTCGTGGATGGCCGGGACAAGCTTGGCCATGACGGTGTGGGCTCTACTCCCCCGCCTGAAGCTTCCTCGGGAACAGCTCCGGCGCGCCGGTCGTCACCAGCCGCGGGCCTTCCGCCGCATCGCTCTTGCTGAAATCGAGCTCCTCGATCCGCCCGGCGCGCTTTTCGATCTTGTCGGCGGAGATCAGGATCTGGCGGACGTCCTCGTTCGCATCGGAAAAATGCTTCTGCAGTTTGACCACGCGATCCCTGAGACGACCCAGGTCGTCGCCAAGCTTGATCACTTCGGTCTGGATCTGATCGGCGGCATCGCGCATGCGCGCGTCCTTCATGATCTGCTGCATCACCTGGATCGCCAGCATCAGCAGCGAGGGCGACACCAGCACGACGCGGGCGCGGTAGGCCTTCTGGATCACGTCGTCGAAGCCGTCATGGATCTCGGCGTAGACCGATTCCGACGGCACGAACATCAGCGCCATCTCCTGGGTCTCGCCGGTGACGAGATATTTTTCGGCGATGTCGCTGACATGCTTCATCACGTCGCCGCGCAGCCGCTGCGTGGCAACGCGCTTCTCCTCGTCGGTGCGGGCGTCGTGCAGCGCCGTCATCGCCTCCAGCGGAAATTTCGCGTCGATGCAGAGCGGGCGCTGGTCCGGCAGGAACACGACACAGTCGGGCCGCTTGCCGGTCGAGAGCGTGAACTGGAACTCGTAGGCCCCCTTGGGAAGGCCGTCCTGGACGATCGCCTCCATCCGCGCCTGGCCGAAGGCGCCGCGCGACTGCTTGTTGGCGAGCACGTCGCGCAAGGTCGTCACCTGCGTGGTGAGATCGGTGAGGTTCTTGTGCGCGCTGTCGATGATGCCGAGCCGCTCGTGCAGCGCGCGCAGGCTCTCCATGGTGTTGCGGGTCGAGTGTTCCATGGACTGGCCGACGCGATGGGTCACCGAATCCAGCCGCTCGTTGACCGCTCGCGCCATCTCGGCCTGGCGTCCCGCCAGCGCCTGGGTCATGGCGTCGACCCGGCCGGAAGACTCGCTCTGGGCGCGCAGCACCTCGCTCAAGCGCTCCTCGAGCTCGTCGGCCCGGATCGCATGTGCCATCGCGAGTTCCGCGCCGCGCCGGCCGGACCGCGCGATGACGATTGCGATGGCCACCAGCAGGATGAGGACGAGGGCCCCGAAGCCGATCAGCGCATCGATGGTGCGCACTGGCCATTCGCCCAGCATGAAAATGATCTCGTTCATGGCGCCTTGTAGCCGATTCGCCGGGCATTAGCGAACGAAGGGAGAACGTAAGCGGTTAATGGTCCCCTAATTTTTATGGTTAACAAAAGACGAAGTTTTATGGTTAGCGAGGGGTTAACAGAGTTCCTGGCCGCATTGACCGCATCCGGCCTGGGGCTTAAATCGCGGCCATGGCCCTCAGAGAAATCATCATCCTGCCCGACAAGCAGCTGCGTCTGGTCTCCAAGCCGATCGAGAAGGTCACCTCGGAGATCCGCAAGCTTGCCGACGACATGTTCGAGACCATGTACGACGCGCCCGGCATCGGCCTGGCCGCGATCCAGATCGCGCAGCCGCTGCGGCTGATCACCATGGACCTCGCCAAGCGCGACGAGAACGGCGAGACCAAGCCGCTGCCGCGCGTCTTCATCAATCCCGAGATCATCGCCTCGTCCGAGGAGCTGTCGGTTTACGAGGAAGGCTGCCTCTCGATCCCCGAATATTACGAGGAGGTCGAACGCCCCGCGAAAGTGCGCGTGCGCTTCACCGATCTCGACGGCAAGGTGCACGAGGAGGACGCCGAAGGCCTCTACGCCACCTGCATCCAGCACGAGATCGATCATCTCAACGGCGTCCTGTTCGTCGACTATCTGTCGAAGCTCAAGCGCGACCGCGTGATGAAGAAGTTCGAGAAAGCCGCCAAGCGCGCGGAATAAAGCGACACGTCTCCAGCCGTCATGGCCGGGCTTGACCCGGCCATCCACGCCTTGCTTCCTTCTCGGCCAAGAACGCGGATGCCCGGGACAAGCCCGGGCATGACGGAGAACCAGAACTCTCACCCGAACGCTGCCACATGCCCCTTCGCCTGATCTTCATGGGCACGCCCGATTTCTCCGTGCCGACGCTGCTCGAGCTCGTCGCGCACGGCCACGAGATCGCAGCCGTCTATACCCGCGCGCCGAAGCCGGGCGGGCGGCGCGGGCTGCTATTGCAGCCTACCCCGGTCGAGGAAGCCGCGCGAAAACTCGGCGTGCCCGTGCTGACGCCGAAGACGTTGAAGACCGAAGAGGCACTTGCCGAATTCAGCGCGTTCGAGGCTGATGCCGCTGTCGTCGTCGCCTACGGCATGATCCTGCCGCAGGCGATCCTCGATGCGCCGAAGCTCGGCTGCTACAATCTGCACGCCTCGCTGCTGCCGCGCTGGCGTGGCGCGGCGCCGATCAACCGCGCGATCATGGCGGGCGATGCCGAGAGCGGCGTCATGGTGATGAAGATGGATGTCGGCTTGGATACGGGCGACGTCGCCATGGCCGAGCGGCTTGCCATCACCGACGGCATGACCGCGCTCGATCTGCATGATCGCCTGTCGCGGTTAGGCGCCGATCTCATGGTGCGCGCGATGGCCGCGCTCGCCCGCGGCGGGCTCCAGCTCAGGAAGCAGAGCGAGGAAGGCGTCACCTATGCCGCCAAGATCGACAAGGCCGAGGCGCGGATCGACTGGAGCAAGCCGGCGCGCGAGGTGCTGCGTCACATCCACGGCCTCTCGCCGTTCCCCGGCGCCTGGGCGGAGCTGGAGAATTCGCGCGTCAAGATCCTGCGCTGCGAGCTGGGACAAGGCTCTGGCGCGCCGGGCGCGGTGCTCGACGATCAGCTCACCATCGCCTGCGGCGAAGGCGCGATCCGCATCATCGAGCTGCAGCGCGAAGGCAAGGGCCGGATGCAGGCCGCGGACTTCCTGCGCGGCACGCCGTTGAAGGCGGGAGCGAGGTTCAACTAGTCAGCGATGCCCCGCTACAAGCTCACCATCGAATATGACGGCGCGCCGTTCTTCGGCTGGCAGATCCAGGACACGCTGCCCTCGGTGCAGGGCGCGCTGGAGGCCGCCGTGAAGGCGATGACCGGCGCGGATTTGCGCGTGCACGGCGCCGGCCGTACCGATGCCGGCGTGCATGCGCGCGGCCAGGTCGCGCATGTCGACGTCGACAAGCCATTTCCGCCGGGCCGTTTTCGCGACGGGCTCAATGCGCATCTGCGGCCGCATCCGATCGCGGTGCTGGAGGCCGAGGTCGTGCCTGATAGTTTCGAGGCGCGCTTTTCCGCCGTGAAGCGACACTACCGCTACCGCGTCATCAACACCCGCGCCAATCTCGCCCTCGACATCGGCCACGCCTGGCGCGTGCCGCGCAAGCTCGATGCCGACGCGATGCATGCGGCGGCGCAACGCCTGCTCGGCAAGCACGATTTCACGACGTTTCGCGACACCGAATGCCAGGCCAAGTCGCCGGAGAAAACGCTCGACCAGCTCGACGTGACGCGTGATGGCCGCGAGATCATCATCGTTACCTCGGCGCGCTCGTTCCTGCACAGCCAGGTGCGCTCGATGGTGGGCTCGCTCGTCTGGGTCGGCGAGGGCCGCTGGACCGCGGATGATCTCTCCGCAGCGCTTGAAGCCCGCAACCGCGCCGCGTGCGGCATCGTCGCGCCGCCGGACGGGCTGTATCTGATGAAGGTAGATTATTAGGGCCTGACACCGCCACGGCCGTCATGCCCGGGACAAGCCCGGGCATGACGGCGGAGGGCTAGGCGATATAGGGGCCTACCCAAAATACCTTGTCAAAATCCCGCGATACACCTGCGTCAGCTTCTCCAGATCGGCGACCGGCACGCGCTCGTCGACTTGGTGCATGGTCTGGCCGACCAGGCCGAACTCGATCACCGGGCAGTAGCTCGAAATGAAACGCGCATCCGACGTGCCGCCTGACGTCGACAGCTCCGGCTTGCGCCCGGTCACTTCCTCGATGGCGGACACCGCGAGATCGGTGAAGGGGCCCGGCTTGGTCACGAACACGTTCGAGTTCGAGGGCTCCCAGACGATGCGGGCCTTGATGCGGTTGCCGCAGGCCTTAGTGAGGCGCGTCTCGACCAGTTCGCGCAAGCTCGCCTGGGTGTGGTTGTCGTTGTAGCGGATGTTGAATTTGGCGCGGGCTTCGCCCGGAATCACGTTGTTGGCCTTGTTGCCGACGTCGACCGAGGTGAATTCGAGATTGGACGCCTGGAACTGCGCGCTGCCATGGTCGAGAGGCTCGTCGCTGATGGCGACGATCAGCCGCGAAATATCCGGCACCGGATTGGAGGCGCGATGCGGATAGGCGACGTGGCCCTGCACGCCGTCGACATAGAGCGTGCCGGATTGCGAGCCGCGGCGGCCGACCTTGATGGTGTCGCCGAGCGTCTCGACATTGGAGGGCTCGCCCAGCACGCAATGATCGAATTTTTCGCCGCGCTCGGCCGCCCACTTCAGCAGCTTGATGGTGCCGTTGATCGAGACGTCTTCCTCATCGCCGGTGATCAGGAACGAGATCGAGCCCGCCCCGTCGGCGCGCGGCTTGCCGCCGTTGGCGGCCAGATGCTCCAGGACAGCTGCGACCGAGCAGGCGATGCCGCCCTTCATGTCGACCGCGCCGCGGCCGTGCAGGACGCCGTCCTTCACTTCGCCGGAGAACGCGCCGACGCTCCAAGCGCTCTCATCGCCCGGCGGCACCACGTCGGTGTGGCCGGCAAAGGTGATGTGCGGGCCTTCGGTGCCGATCCGCGCATAGAGATTGTCGACGTCGGCGGTGCCTTCCTCGCTGAAGGTCACGCGGTGGCAGGTGAAGCCTGCGTCGCCCAAGGCTTTTTCGAGCACCCCGAGTGCACCGGCATCTTCAGGGGTTACCGAGGGGCAGCGGATGAGATCGCGGGCAATGGAGAGAGCATCGGTCATGCGCCCCGCTTAACATGCATGCCGCCGGGTGGGCTAGCACTGGGCGGGACAATTTCGAGCTCGCGGCTCTGGTCCCAGCCTTTCGCAGCCGGCGTTGCGGGCGTGGAATCGCTCTCGGTTTCGGCCAGCGGATCGGGGCCGAACCGGTTGGTACCCGACGTGCCGGGCACGATGAACATCTCGACGAAGCCCCACAGCCAAAGTGCGTAGCCGGCCCAGTCGAGCGGAGCGAACGCCGGAGGCAGCCGGTTCGAGAGGTGAAGCAGCAGGTTGGGGACGAAAAAGAAAAGCACGATCCACCAGCCGCTCCTGCCGCGGTCGTGGAGCCGCTTGATCGCGGTCGCCAGATAAATCCAGAGGAATAGCGGCGTGCCGAAGCCCTTCAGGATCAGCGTCACGCGGTCGGTCGAGGCCAGCAAATGCCAGGCGCCGGGATCGACCACCCGAAAGAGGTCGTCGAGCCCGAAGTCAAAGTCGAACTCGATGCCGAGCCTGGCTGCGGATCTGGTTCCGTCGAGAAGACCGATGACGGGACTGAGGTTCTCCAGCACCGCCGCCAGCAGCGCGACGATCAGCAGCGCCTGCCACATCAGGGCGCGGTTGATGCGGCCGTCGAAGCGGAAGAGGTACGAGGTCCAGTCCATGGCGAAGGCTCCGGCGGAAAGGGGCCGCCCGGAAATTGGTCGCGATGGAGGCAGAGGGGGTTCGATACGGCATCAGGCCCGTCGCCCTTCGAGGGCCGCCGAAGAGGCGGCCACCCCAGGGGACGGTTGGGGAATAGCGCTCGTGGCGCAGTTCAGTCCCGCAGCAGCTCGTTGATGCTGGTCTTGGAACGCGTGCGCTCGTCGACGCGCTTGACGATGACGGCGCAGGCGGTGCTGGGGCCGATCTGGCCGTTCTTCATCGGCTTGCCGGGCAGCGCGCCGGGCACCACCACCGAATATTCGGGGACTTCGCCCATGAAGATTTCGCCGGTCTCGCGGTCGACGACCTTGGTCGAGGCGCCCAGGAACACGCCCATCGCCAGCACCGCGCCCTTGCGCACGATCACGCCTTCGGCGACCTCGCTGCGCGCGCCGATGAAGCAATCGTCCTCGATGATCACGGGCTCGGCCTGCAGCGGCTCGAGCACGCCACCGATGCCGGCGCCGCCGGAGATGTGCACGCGCTTGCCGATCTGCGCACACGAGCCGACGGTCGCCCAGGTGTCGACCATGGTGCTCTCATCGACATAGGCGCCGAGATTGACGAAGGACGGCATCAAGACGACGTTCTTGGCGATGAAGGCCGAACGGCGGACGACCGCGCCCGGAACCGCGCGAAAGCCGGCGTCGCGAAAGCGGTTCGGGCCCCAGCCTTCGAACTTCGAGGGCACCTTGTCCCACCAGCTCGCCTTGCCGGGACCGCCGCCAATGACGTCCATGTCGTTGAGGCGGAACGAGAGCAGCACGGCCTTCTTCAGCCATTGATTGACCTTCCACTTGCCGTCGGCGCCGCGCTCGGCAACGCGCGCCTCGCCCTTGTCCAAGGTCTCCAGCGCCTGGTCCACGGCCTCGCGCACCTCGCCCTTGGTCGAGGTCGAGATGGTCTCGCGCGCGTCGAAGGCGCTGTTGATGGTGGATTCGAGGGCTGCAAGGGACATCGGGATTTCCTCTGGGAAGCGGGAATTTTGATGGATTGGGGCGCTTTTTCGGGATTTGGAGGAGCGGAGTCAAGGCATACTCCACTGTCGTCCCGGGCTCGCTTCGCGCCCCGGGACGACACTATTCGTGGGACAGCCTGCCCAAAAACCCCGTCAGATCATCCGTGACGTGATCGACATGGGCGGCGTCCCGGCCCTCCAGTTCCCAGTCTTCCCGCACCACCTCCTTCGTTCCATCAGGCACCACCAGCACGGTGGTCATGCCAAGCTGATGCGGGACGGTGAGGTTGCGGGCGAGGTCTTCGAACATCGCGGCCCGGGTCGGGTCGACCGAATGGTCGGCGAGGAATTTCCGGTAGGTCTGCGCCGCCGGCTTCGGTTCGAACTCGGCGGCAATGATGTCGAACACGCCGTCGAAATGCGAGCCGAGCCCAAGTCGTGCCAGCACCGCGTCGACATGGTCGACCGAGCCGTTGGTCAGGATCAGCTTGCGCCCCGACAATTTTGCGATGGCTTCGCCGAGCGCCGGGTTCGGCTCCAGCGGCGAGTGGTCGATCTTGTGGACGTAGGCGAGATAGTCGTCGGCGGAAACGCCATGCAGGGTCATCATGCCGCGCATGGTGGTGCCGAAGCGCCGGTAATAATCCTTCTGGATCGCCCGCGCTTCCTCGGGGCCGACATTCAGCCAGTTGCAGACGAACTCTCCGATCCGCGCATCGACCTGCTGCCACAGATTGACGTGATGCGGATAGAGCGTGTTGTCGAGGTCGAACACCCAGGTGTCGACATGGGTGAAGGCGCGGGGTGAAGTCATCAAAACCCTCTCGATCACGGCACCGCAAAGCGCAGCGTCTTGCCGCCGCTCGACATATCGACCGCGCCAAATCCCGTCGCCGCGAAGCCGCGCGCACCGCAATCGGTCTGCTCGTTGGTTTCGAACTTGGTCTCGCGCGTGCAAAGCTGCCTATCGCCGCCCCAGTTCAGCGGCCGGTCCTTCAACTTGACGGCGCGGTTGTCTGCGTCGACGGCTTCCGCGAAGCTGAAGATCTGCTTCGGGGTGCCGGTCACATCAGGATGCAGGCAGGTCTTGGGATCGATGCGGTACCAGCCGCGGCTGGTCACGGACTTGCCGTCGTCGGTCGCGATCGCCGCCATCACCTTGTGCGGCGTGTCGTTGCACCAGGTGAGGCCGGTTGCAGACGGCGTCTGCACCGCATCGACCATGGTCTTGAAGAAGTTCGGCGAGCCCACGACGTCCGACGACAAGCCGCGGCTCTTCAGGAACGCGGCCAGCGCGCCTTGCGTCTTCGGCCCGTCGACGCCGTCGATCGGCGCGGCATCATAGCCTGCGATCACCAGCAGCCGCTGGATGCCGGCAAGGCGCGCCTGCTCGTCGTCATATTCGGAATCCTCGGCGAGATAGGCAACGAGGTTGCCGTCGGCGCCTTGCGTCGGCGTCACCTGCGTGAACGCGGCGTGGGCCTGGCCGCTGCGGCATTGCCGGGCCGCCGCAATGACGAAATTGTCCTGCGCGACACAGAGCGTATCGCTGCCGCTCTGCGGGATCGGGGAGGCGCCATAGACGCCGAGCGCGCGGGCGTGCAGCAGAATGCGGTCGGCGGTCAGCGTCCCCTGCACCACCACGCGGCAGGTGGCGGGATCGATCCTGAACCAGCCGCGCGTCGCGGTCGCCGCCTTGTCGTCGATACCGATCGCAGCCTCGACCACATAGGACATGCGGTTGCAGATCTTGAGGTCGGCGAAGGCGGGGGCGGAGGAGAAGAAGAACGAGACGGCCGCGGCCGGCAGCGTCGTGAGGAAGCGGGTGAGGGCAGAGCGGCGGCGTTGCTTCGCTCCCGATCCGTCAGGCCCGGGCAAAAGCGCGGAGCGCATCTGGACGGGCAAGTCCCGGGCATCCACGTTCTCGGTGCGGGCCGAAAGATCGTGGATGGCCGGGACAAGCCCGGCCATGACGGCTTTCGTTTTTTGCTTCCGCATCACTTGTGGATCAGCGTGCCCGTGCCCTGGTTGGTGAAGAGCTCGAGCAGCACCGCGTGCTGCATCTTGCCGTCGATGATGACGACGCCCTCGACGCCCTGCTCCAGCGCGTAAATGCAGGTCTCGACCTTCGGGATCATGCCGCCGGAAATGGTGCCGTCGGCGATCAGCTTGCGGGCGTCCTTCACCGACAATTGCGGGATCAGCTTCTTCGACTTGTCGAGCACGCCCGGCACGTCGGTGAGCAGCAACAGGCGCTTGGCCTTCAGCGCGCCCGCGACCGCACCGGCAAAGGTGTCGGCGTTGACGTTCAGCGTCTGGCCATCCTTGGAGGTCGCGAGCGGCGCCAGCACCGGGATCAGCTCATAGCCGATCAGCTGGTTGAGCAGCGTGAGATCGACCTTC
This sequence comes from Bradyrhizobium sp. WYCCWR 12699, assembly GCF_032144035.1. NCBI lineage: Bacteria > Pseudomonadati > Pseudomonadota > Alphaproteobacteria > Hyphomicrobiales > Nitrobacteraceae > Bradyrhizobium > Bradyrhizobium sp. WYCCWR 12699. Next base: position 91,786 of record NZ_JAVTJN010000030.1, on the reverse strand, counting down.
TCGGGGTCGCCGACGAAGCCGAGATCGATCGCCTTCTCGATGTTCGAGCCCGGATCGATGATGGTGCGCGTCGTCTTCGACGCCTTCACCATGTTGCCGTCCTTGCCCGACAGCCCCACGGCCTTGCCGCCGGCCTCGTTGATGTAACCGACGATCTGCTTGTTGACGGAGCCGGCGAGCACCATCTCGACGATCTCGATGGTCGCGGCGTCGGTGATGCGCAGGCCCGCTGCGAATTCCGATTGAATGCCGAGGCGCTTGAGCATGGTCGCGATCTGCGGCCCGCCGCCATGCACCACGACGGGATTGATCGCGGTCTGCTCGAGCAACACGATGTCGCGGGCAAAATTCTTCGCGGTCTCCTCGTCGCCCATGGCATGGCCGCCATATTTGATGACGATGGTTTCCTCGTCATACTGCTGCATGTGCGGCAGCGCTTCCGACAGGATGCGGGCCTGGTCGAGCGGGGAGATGTCGGTCATGTCGCGGTCTCGCTGGCGGGACGGTCGGTGCGCGTTCTATCCGATTGGCGGGCGGGGCGCAAAGTGTGGCTGGCATGCGATCTCGTGTCCCGGACGCGGTGCGGCGCGTAGTGCCGCGCCGCTGAGCCGGGACCCAGAAAGCAGTATGGGCCCGGTTCAGCAGCGCACCGCTAAGGCGCTGCGCTGCGTCCGGGGCACGAGACTTATTTTCTTGCCACCACCGCCGCCAGCGTCACCGCCAGCCACCCCGCGATCATCACCGTTCCCCCCGTCGGTGCCGCCATCGGAAACAGCGCATGCCCGGCATATTGCCGCAAGCTGAGATCGCCCGCGAACAGCGCGGCGCCGATCACAAAGCCGAACGCGGCGGTGAGGCCAATTCCGCCGTGCAGAAGGCCGCGCGCGAGCAGGGCGGTGGTCGCAAGTATGGCAGTTGCATGAAACAGCAGCATGGCGCTGGCCGTGGCGAGCCGGCTCGCATCCGCGCCGTGGGCGGAGGCCGCGGCCAGCGCGACGCCGGCGGCGCCCATCAAGCCGGCAAGCCCAATCAGGAGGCGATGGGCCGCCATTACTTGCTCCGCTCTTCCAAGAGCTTCGCCATCGCGGCGCGCAAGCTTTCCATGCCAGTCGAGCTGCGTGACGATGTCGCGAGCACGTTCGGGAACGCGGCGGGATGTTTGGCCAGTGCGGCCTCGGTCTCGGCGATGCGCGCTTGCAACTCGGACGCCTTCACCTGGTCGGCCTTGGTCAGCACGATCTGGTAGCTGACGGCGGAGCGGTCGAGCGTCCCCAGCACTTCGAGGTCGACGTCCTTGATGCCGTGGCGCGCATCGATCAGCACGTAGACGCGGGCGAGCGAGGCACGCCCGAGCAGGAATTTGTGGATCAGCTCGGTCCAGGATGCGACCTGGCTCTTGGGCGCCTTGGCGTAGCCGTAGCCGGGCATGTCGACGAGACGCAGGTCGGTCTTCCCGGGGACCTCGAAGAAGATCAGCTCCTGGGTGCGGCCCGGCGTGTGCGAGGTGCGCGCCAGCGCGTTGCGCCCCGTGAGCGCGTTGATCAGGCTCGACTTGCCGACATTGGAGCGGCCGGCAAAGGCGACCTCCAGCCCCGCCATCGGCGGCAGCGTCTGGATCGAGGGCGAGGCCCAGATGAACTGCCAGTCGCGGGCGAACAGCTTGCGCCCGGCCTCGATCAGCTTCGCATCTTTGTCGTCGTTCTTCTCGTTCATGAGAAGGACCTATCCTCTCGTCATGGCCGGGCAAAAAGCGCGAAGCGCGGCTTTCCAACCAAATGTCCCGGCCATCCACGTCTTGTTACTGGACAAGCTTCCAAAACGTGGATGCCCGGGACAAGCCCGGGCATGACGATGTGGAGGCATTTGCACCCGTATGACGGGGCACACTCGCGTGAGACTTACGTCGCCTTCCTCGCGAACGTCGCCTTGAGATTGTCGAACAGCTCCACCTTCACGCCGTTGCGGCGCATGATGTAGCTCTGCTGGACCACCGAGAGCAGGTTGTTCCAGGCCCAGTAGATCACGAGGCCCGCCGGGAAGCCCGCCAGCATGAAGGTGAAGATCAGCGGCATCCAGTTGAAGATGATCTGCTGCGTCGGATCCGGCGGCGTCGGGTTCAGCTTCATCTGGAACCACATCGTGATGCCCATGATGATCGGCCAGATGCCGAGCGCGAGGTAATGGCCGAACACCGGAATCGTGGTCGGATCGAACGGGATCAGCCCGAACAGGTTGAAGAGGTTGGTCGGATCCGGCGCCGAGAGGTCCTTGATCCAGCCATAGAACGGCGCGTGCCGCATCTCGATGGTGACGAACAGCACCTTGTAGAGCGAGAAGAACACCGGGATCTGGATCACGACGGGAAGACAGCCGGCGACCGGATTGATCTTCTCCTTGCGGTAGATCTCCATCATCTCCTGCTGCTGCTTCACCTTGTCGTCGGGGAAGCGTTCCTTCAGCGCCTGCAGCTGCGGCTGGACCGACTTCATCTTCGCCATCGAGGCGTAGGACTTGTTCGCCAGCGGGAAGAACAACAGCTTCACGATCACGGTCACGAGCAGGATCGAGATGCCGAAATTGCCGAAGAAGCGGAAGAAGAAGTCGAGGCCGATGAACATCGGCTTGGTGATGAAGTAGAACCAGCCCCAGTCGATCAGGAGATCGAAATGGTTCAGGCCCAGCTCCTTGTTGTAGCCGCCGTGGCCGGCCAGCGGGAAATTGAGGCCGACGACGCCCGCTTCCTTGGCGCCGGCGAACAGCCGCGCATTCGCGGTCGCGGTGCCGCCGATCGCGACGGTGACGGGGTCGAGCAGGTAATCGGTCTGGTAGGTGTGAACGTTGCCTGATGGGTTCGACGAGAAGCGCGCCTGAAGCTGCGCGCTGGTGTCGGGCAGCAGCGCCGAGGCCCAATACTTGTCGGTCATGCCGAGCCAGCCATTGGTAGCCTTGAAGTTCACCGACTTGGCTTCGTCGATCTTCTTGTAGGCATACTCCTGCAGGCCATCGAGATAGCCGATCAGGCCTTCATGCAGGATGTAATAGCCGGAGACTTGCGGCGCACCGTGGCGCGAGATCAGCGCGAACGGATAGAGGGTGACGGGCGCGTTGCCGACATTGCTCACCTCGTCCTTGACCGTGAAGAGATAATGGTCGTCGACCGCAATGGTGCGGCGGAAGGTGAGGCCCTCGCCATTGTCCCACTTCAGCACCACCGGCGTCGTCGGCGTCAGGCTGTCGCTGCCGTCCTGCTGCCAGACGGTCTGCGCGTCGGGCAGCTTCGCCGTCACGCCCGTCGCCGGCACCCAGCCGAACTCGGCGTAATAGGGTTCCGCGGTGCCCGAAGGCGAATAGAGAATGATCGGCGGCGATTTCGGGTCGACCGTCTCGCGAAACTGCACCAGCGCGATGTCGTCGATGCGGCCGCCCTTCAATGAAATGCTGCCGGCGATCCGCGGCGTGTCGATCTTCACGCGCGGGCTGGCTGCAATCGCGGCATCGCGCGCAACGACCGGCTGGGCCTGGTTCGCGGCCGGTGTCGCCGGTTGAGCTGCGCCGGGCTGCGGCGCGGCGCCGGGCGTCGCCGACGCGGTCGGCTGCGGGGTGCCCTTCTGAAGCTCGGCCTGGGCCTGCTGCTGGGCGCGCTGCTTCTCCATCGCCGGCACGTTGTAGAAATACTGCCAGGCGATCAGCACCAGGCCCGACAGGATGACGGCGAGGATGGTATTGCGGTTGTCGGTCATCATTCTCTCGTCATCAATCCGGTTTGCGGCTGGTCGCGGGAGTGGGGCCGGGTCTTGAGCCGTCGGTTTTCGGGCCGCGTCCCTTGTGCGTATGCCGCGCGGGCTTCGTGAACGCTATGCGCAGATCGTCGAGCATGGTCGTGAAGTCGCGCGAGAGCGCGTCCCTTCGTCCGACCAGCACATAATCATGATGGGGCTGCATCGACACCGGATCGAGCCGCTTCACGAGTTCGCGAAGCCGGCGCCGGATGCGATTGCGCTCGGGGGCGTTGCCGTTCTTTTTGGTAACGGTGAAGCCGATCCGGATCGGGCCGCCGTCATCGCGGGGACGGCTTTGCAGGACGAACGCGCGGCTGTTCACCCGCGCGCCATTGGCAACGGCGAGGAAATCCGCCCGCTGCCTCAGCCGATCCATGATGAAATCCCAAAAAGGGGGTCTGGCTCAGGCGCTCAGACGCTTGCGACCGCGGGCGCGGCGGGCGGCGAGAACCTTGCGGCCGCCGGCAGTGGCGAGACGGGCACGGAAGCCGTGACGGCGCTTGCGCACCAGTTTGCTGGGTTGATAAGTCCGCTTCACGGGTTTTTCTCCGCTGACCGGGCAATTTGCCTGTAGAATTGATGGTAAAGTCCGGAAGATGCGGCCCACAACGGACCCTTTTCGGCCCCAAGAGAGCCGCTCCCGGCGTCACACCGGGTCATCGCGGACAATTTGCGCGGCTTATAAGCGAGCGCCTTGTTTTCGTCAACGCCGCACAAGCGCGCGATTTTCGTGAATATCGCTGTTTGTGCGGGGTTTTTAACCCTTGAGGTGGCGGGTAGCGATATCAGCGCCTACATCCCACCTTGGCAGATTAGCGATCCGTAATTTGACCGGGGCCAGGGGCGGGCCGCATTCTCATATCCGCTAATCCTTCACCCGGCCCAATTCTTAACCCGGTCTAGGCAGCGAGGGCGATTCCGTGGCAGCGACAGACCTCCAGCCGGTCCAGGATCAGGACCAGCCGGACCAGCCGGCGGCGAGTCCCCGCGGGACGCGCGGGCTCGGGCTGTCGGGCAAGCTGCTGCTGCTGACGGTTCCCCTGGTGATGATCGCGGCCAGCCTGCTTTATGTCCCAGCCATCGCCAACTTCTGGGTCAACCGGCTCAACGATCGCGTCGCGGCGGCGAACACGGCGGCGCTGGTGCTGGATGCGGCACCGCTCGGCATGGTTCCCGATTCGCTGTCGCGCCAGATCCTGAAAAGCATCAATGCCCGCGCCGTCGCCATCAAGATGGGCCAGCAGCGCCGGCTGCTCGCCAGCGACAACATTCCGGCCGCCATCGAGCATGACATCGATTTGCGCGACATGACGGCGTGGGAGGCGATCACCGGCTCGTTCCGGATGATGCTGGAGACCGGCAACCAGGCCATCCGCATCGTCGGGCCCGGCGTCGGCAATGCCCAGTTCATCGAGATCGTCACCGACGAATTGCCGCTGCGGCAGCAGATGTACCGCTTCTCCCGCAACGTCGTGGTGGTGGCGCTGATCATCGCGGTGCTGACCGCCGGCCTCGTCTATCTCGCGCTTCATTATCTCTTCGTGCGCCCGATGCGGCGGCTGACCGCGAGCCTGGTCGGCTTCCACGAGAATCCGGAAAGCTCGGCGGGAATCATCGTGCCGAGCCAGCGCAGCGACGAGATCGGCGTCGCCGAGCGCGAATTGTCGGACATGCAGCGCGATCTGATGTCGATGCTGCATCAGAAGAGCCGGCTCGCCGCCCTCGGCCTCGCCGTGTCCAAGATCAACCACGATCTGCGCAACCTGCTGGCTTCGGCCCAGTTGCTGTCGGATCAGCTCGCCAGCGTGCCGGATCCGCGGGTGCAACGCTTCGCGCCGAAGCTGGTGCGCTCGCTCGAGCGGGCCATCGCCTTCTGCCAGTCGACCCTGTCTTACGGACGCGCCCAGGAGGCCGCGCCCGACCGCCGCATGATCCTGATCGAGCCTGTCGTGCTGGAGGTGCGCGAGACCGCGGGCCTCGCCTCCGATGCCTCGATCGCCTGGGTCGCCGCCATCGAGCGCGGGCTGGCGATCGATGCCGATCCCGATCAGCTGTTCCGGGTGCTGCTCAACCTCGTCCGCAACGCCGCCCAGGCGCTGGAGAGCCACGCCTCCGGCGACAATGGCCCGCAGCAGATCCGGATCACCGGAAAACGCGAAGGCGCCGTCGCGATCGTCGAGGTCTCCGACACCGGTCCCGGCGTGCCCCAGAAGACGCGGGAGCATCTGTTCGAGGCGTTCCAGACCTCCGGGCGTCCCGGCGGCAGCGGTCTCGGCCTGGCCATCGCCGCCGAGCTGGTCCGCGCCCATGGCGGCGATATCCACCTGGTCGAAGGCACCATCGGTGCCACCTTCCGCATCGTGATCCCGGACCGCCCCGTGGAGCTGCTCTCCATCCGCAACGAGCGGCAGAGGGCGTAAGTCGGCCAGCGGCCGAGCGGGCGGCAATTTCATTCCTTCCGTCATTCCGGGATGGCCCGAAGGGCCGGGCCCGGAATCCATAACCCCGGCTGGTGGTTATGGATTCTCGCCGCTTCGCGTCGCCACGGAATGACGGAGAGGAGAGATGAGTAAAAATCCGCGAAAATCTCCCCATCCCGGACCTTGCCAATCGGGACAAGAGCGGTTAGTCAGAGCGCTCTTTCGCACCCCCTCCGGCCCTGCCGGGGGCTGCGTCGCGGGTCCTGCCCGCGCTGTTTGCGAAACACGCGCCCGTAGCTCAGCTGGATAGAGCATCAGACTACGAATCTGAGGGTCGGACGTTCGAATCGTTCCGGGCGCGCCATTCTTCGCCGAAAGGTCAGGACAAAGCAGCATCTGGTCGCCAGACGGGCCCGAGACCGGATGGCTTCGCCGTGTGAGGAGCGGAATGAAGATATCGCAGGCGTTCAAGTTCGAGGCGGCGCATCGGCTGCCGAACGTGCCCGAGACCCATCGATGCCGCCGGCTGCATGGTCATTCCTACCGGGTCGAGGTCCAGCTGGACGGACCGGTCGACCCGCACACCGGCTTCGTCGCCGACTTCTTCGATATCGAAAAATCCTTCGCCGACATCATGGGCGCGCTGGACCACCACTGCCTGAACGACGTCAAAGGCCTCGAGAACCCGACCGCCGAGAATATCGCGATCTGGATCTGGGACCGGTTGAAGCCGAGCCTCTCACAGCTGTCGGCGGTTCGGGTCTATGAAACGGCGGATTGCTGGGCCGAATATAACGGGCAGTGACGGACAGTCGAACGTTTCCGGCACGGCATTTCGATAGTACGTTCATCTGATGCACACCATCGATCGCCTGCTCTCCAGTCTCGTTCTTTTCCTTGCCATCGCGGCTGCCCCTGCGCGCGCGGCCGAAACCTGCCCGTTCATCAGCAGCCAGGAGCTCGCCCGCGCGATGCCGGCGTTCAAATGGTCGCTGATCTCAAATCAGGACGGCCGCGGCTGCATCTATCAGGCCGGGCGCGGCGACACGATGATGCTCACCGTGTTCCGCAATCCCGACAAGGACCGCGCCAGGGAGTTGTACGCGACCTTCGTCAAGACGCTTGGCGAACGCATGAAGCTGAGCGCCGTGGCGGGGATCGGCGAGGAAGGCCAGGGCGGAACGAGCGCGGCCGGCGCGGAGCGCCAGGAGGCCGCGGTCGTCGTCTTGTCCGGCGATTACATTCTCCAGATCACCGTCTATCCGATCGGCCGGCGTGCTGACGATGCGCTGCTCGTGCCGCTCACCGAGGCCTCGCGCATTGCCATTGCCAACGTGAGCAAGAGCAGCGAGCGGTTCGGCGCTTGCGAGTGGCTCACGGCTGCCGATGCCGACGGCTTTCTCGACGCGAGCACGCTGACGGTGCAGCGCACCGGCGCGGGCAGCTGCATGATGTTCGATCGCGAGGCCAACACCATGACGGTCGCGGTGATCGCGACCTCGCGCGACACCGCCGCCGGCATGATGAAGCGCGCAGGCCCTTGCAAGCATGTCGCGATCCCCGATCTCGGCGGCGAAGCGTTCGGCGAACATTCCTGCACCAAGGGCAACGGCAACGCCGTCAACATCTTCGTCTGGAAGAACGGCAGGCAGGCATCGATCCTGTTCGCACCGGTCAAGCCGCACCCCGAGTCCGGATCGGTCGAGCGCCTGAAGGTGGTCGCGGCGCGGGTCTATGGAAAGTTGTAAGGGCGCCGATCGCTTCAGCCCGCCAGCACCTCCTTGCACTTCGCCGCAAACGCCTTGAGGTACGTGCCCATCTCGCTCGCCAGCGCATCGGACCGGTCGACATTCTGCACGCTCATGTTGAGGGCGTAGACCGGGAGCCCGTCCAGCACGATCGGCGTTGCGACGGCGAGAACGGCGGGTTGCCATGACACGGCGCAATAGCCGTCGCGCTCGACGGCGCCGATCGATCTCCTGACCTCTGCCAGCAGCGCCTTGGTGGCGGCTGCGCTGCGCCGCTTGAACTGCTTCAGCAATCGTTCGCGCTCCGTCTCGGCAAGGCCGGCGAGGTAGGCGCGGCCCAGCGACGTCAGCTCCATCGGGACCTGCTGGCCGGCGACCACGTTGCGCAGCGCCGCGCGCGGGCTGTAGCGGATCGACTCCAGGTAAACCATCATGGTTCGATCCGCGGTCGCAAGTCCGACGTTCAGCCGGCGCTTGGCGGATTCAACCCGCATCATCGGTCCGATCGCGTTGAGCACGGGCGATCCCGTCCGCATCGCGTGACCGATGCTGATGACGGATGCGGCAAGCCGGTAGGTCCTCTCGCTGCGGACTTCGTCGAGCATCCCGGAATTGACCAGCGTTCGCGTCAGCCGGCTGACCGTCGATCGCGGCAGGCCTGTTCGCTCCGCGATCTCGCCATTGCCGAGCGTATCGACACCGGGCCGGAACGCCCTGAGAATCTCGATGCCGCGCTCGAGCGACCGGTTGCCGTCAATCCCGCCCGCATATCTGCGCGCCTGCGCCACATCCAGCCTCCGTCGGCATTTCCACTTAGTGGAATTAGGGGGATGTTGCGGCAGGTGCAAGCCGCTATCACGACCGGGAGAAGAATGCCCGGCCGCAACTGGCTCGACGAGGAAACGGCACGGCCCGAACAGGCATTCGACATCCGCGCTGCGTCGCGGTGATCGATCCGACTCCAACCACGGAGCCTGCCATGTCCTATCAGCTCATGCCGTATCAGCTCATCGAATTTTCCGTCGAGGCCGGTGTCGCGACGCTCGCCTTCAACCGGCCGGAACGCCGCAACGCCATGAGCGACGAGATGCGCGCCGAATTCGCCGGCGCGCTCGAAACCGTCGCCCGCGACAAGGCGATCAAGGCCCTGGTGCTGACCGGGCGCGGCCAGGCCTTCTGTGCCGGCGGCGACATCAGCGGCATGAAGCGCCGGCTCGAAGCGCCCCAGGGCGAGGTCGCATTCAACGGATGGAGCCGTCAGCAGGGCGTGCATCACGTGCAGTCGTTGTTGCTGGGCCTTCCGAAGCCGACCATTGCCGCCGTCAACGGCGCCGCCGCGGGGCTTGGTGCGGACACCGCGCTGGCCTGCGACTTCGTCATGGCAACGGAAAGATCGAAATTCACCTGGTCCTACATCAAGCGCGGTTTGATCCCCGACGGCGGCGGGCTGTATTTCCTGCCGCGACGGGTCGGGCTCGCGAAGGCCAAGGAGCTGATCTTCACCGGCCGCGTCGTCGAGGCCGACGAGGCGCTCGCGCTCGGCATCGTCGATCGCAAGGTGGCTTCGGCCGAGCTGCTGCCGGCCGCGCAGGCGTGGGCGGCCGAGCTGGCTCAGGGGTCTCCGACGGCTCTGGCGCTGAGCAAGAAGATCCTGAACGAGACCTTCGAGCATTCCGCGCACGACATCTTCAATCTCGGCAGCCAGGCGCAGGCCATTTGCTACACCAGCACGGAGCATCGCGACGCGGTGGCGGCGTTCCTCGCGCAATCCTCGTCGAAGGACTGAGCGATGAAGGCGATCGAACGCCTGATCCGGCCGCGCAGCATCGCCATCATCGGCGCGTCCGCAGACCCCAGCAAGACGTCGGGGCGACCTGTGTCCTATCTTCAGAAGCACGGCTTTGCGGGCGCGATCTATCCCGTCAATCCCAAGGTCGCAGAGATCGGCGGCATCAAGTGCTACGCCGACGTCGCCTCGTTGCCTGATGTGCCCGACGTCGGCCTTGTCCTCGTCGGCGCCGAGCGCGCGCATATCGCGGTGCGCGAATTGTCCGAGCGGGGAGCCGCCGCCGCGATCGTTCTCGCCAGCGGCTTCACCGAGACCGGAGCGGAAGGTGCCGCGCGCCAGCACCAGCTCATGCAAGCCGCCGGATCGATGCGGGTCCTCGGGCCGAACACGATCGGTCTCGTCAATCTCACCGACAATATCGTGCTGTCGGCGTCGGGCGCGCTGGCGATGGACGACTTCCCGGCCGGGGGCATTGGGCTGATCTCGCAAAGCGGGGGGATTCTCGGCGCCGTGCTGTCGCGCGCAGCGGCGCGCGGAATCGGGCTGTCCAAGCTGGTGTCGACCAGCAACGAGGCCGATCTCGAGCTCTCCGATTTCATCGACTTCCTCGCCGGGGACGATGCGACCAAAGTCATTGCACTCTATATCGAGGCGATCCGCAATCCGCGCCGCTTTCGTGAGGCGGTGCTCAAGGCGCGCCGCGCCGGCAAGCCCATCGTCGCCTTCAAGATCGGGCGATCGGAGGCGGGTGCACAGGCGGCCGTTTCGCACACCGGCGCGCTGGCCGGCTCCGACCGCACGTACGACGCCCTGTTCCGGCAGCTCGGCGTGATCCGCGCCCGGACCTTCGAAGATCTGCTCGACATTCCCGCAGCCCTCAGTGCGGGGCGGAAGCTTTCCGGCCGGCGTGTCGCGATCCTCACCTCGACCGGCGGCGCCGGCACGATCGTATCGGACACTCTCGGCGTCGCAGGCTTTGTCACACCCGCGCCCGATGCGGAGACGGCTGCGCAATTGCGCAGCCTGCAGTCGGGCTCGCATGCCAACCTCGATCGCAATCCGATCGACGTGACCCTCGCCGGCCTGCAGCCGGATCTGCTGCGCGGCGCCATCCGCATCCTGCTCGCAAGTCCGTCCTACGACGCGCTCATCGTCATTGCCGGCTCGTCGGCCGTGGGGTCGCCGGCCCTGATGGCCGATGCCATCCATGACTGCTTGCCGCTCAGCGACAAGCCGGTCATCGCCTATGTCAGTCCCCACGCGCCCGAGGTGGTGGCTGTGCTGACCCGGCGCGGCGTCCCCGCCTACACCTCGGCCGAGAGCTGCACTGCGGCGCTCGACGGGCTGTTGCGAGCCGCAATGCCGGAGCAGGTCCAGACATCCGCTTCGCCCCCGACCGCGGCGGATGCCAGCGGCTTCCCGGCGGGATCGCTCGATGAAGCCCAGGCCAAGGCGCTGTTCGCCCGGTTTGGGATTCCTGTCGTGGCGGAGAAAGTGGTCGCAACAGCGCGCGAAGCCGAGCAGGCGGCGCGCGGCCTCGGGGGCCGTGTCGTGCTCAAGGTCCTCTCGCGCGAGATCGCGCACAAGAGCGATGTCGGCGGCGTCGCGATTAACCTGACCACTGAAGTGATCGGCGATCGCCTGGCTGCGATGGCGGCTGAGGTCGAGGGCAGGGCCGGGAAGCGACCCGAGCAGTTCCTGGTTCAGGAGATGATCTCAGGCGGCGTCGAGATCATTCTCGGCATGCATCGTGATTCCCTGGGAACGGCAATCCTTCTCGGCATGGGCGGCGTCGCGGCCGAATTGTTCAAGGACACGACGATGCGTCTGCTTCCGCCGAATGGCGGCCTCGATCTGTCCGAGGCGCGCGCGATGGCGCGCGATCTCGTCACATGGCCGTTGCTGGATGGCTTTCGGGGCCGGCCGACATGCGACGTCGAAGCGCTCGCAGAAGCGGTGGTCGCGTTCTCGCGCATGGTTGCGCAGCTCGGGGATCGACTTTCCGAGGCGGAGATCAATCCGGTGTTCGTGCTGCCGGCGGGCCAGGGCGTGAAGGCAGCGGACGGATTGGTTGTTCTCAATGTCTAGACAGAGTGGGATGGAGCGCCAGATGACCAGCAGCGGAAGCATCAATCACGACGGCGCGCGGCAGAAGAATTCCGTGCGGCGCCGGCAGAGCCTCGCCATCCTCGCCTGTGCGATCGTCGCGGGGCTCGGACTGACGCCGGCGCGCGCCGAATATCCTGATAAGATCATCAAGATCATCGTGCCCTTCGCAGCCGGCGGCGGCACCGACATCATGGCGCGAACGACGGCGCAGGAACTGCAGACGGATCTCGGCAAGTCCGTCATCATCGAGAACAAGCCGGGCGCCGGCACCATCATCGGAACCCAGACGGCGGCAACCAGCGAGCCCGACGGCTATTCGCTGCTGATGGCGACATTCGCGCACGCGGTCAACCCGAGCCTGTACAACAAGCTGCCGTTCGATCCGCACAAGGACTTTGCGGCGGTCTCGCTGATCGCGCGCTCCTTCAACATCGTCGTGGTCAACCCGGCGTCGAAGATCAACTCGATCTCGGATTTGATCACGGAGGCCAAGGCCAATCCCGGCAAGCTCAACTTCGGCACGTTCGGCACCGGCACCTCGGCGCATCTCGCGGGCGAGCTGTTCAACTCCATGGCGAAGGTCAAGATGACGGCGGTGCCCTACAAGGGCGCGGCGCCCGCGATCAGCGATCTCCTGGGCGGCCAGATCGACGTGATGTTCACCACCGTGGCGAGCGCGGCCTCGCTGGTGGCCGCAGGTCAGCTCCGGGCGCTGGCCGTCACATCCGCCGAGCGCTCGGCGGCGTTTCCGCAGTTGCCGACCGTTGCCGAGGCCGGCGTGCCCGGCTACGCCGCCGAATCCTGGTACGGCTTGTACGCTCCGGCCAAGACGCCGGCGCCGGTGATTGCGCGCCTCAATCAGGCGATCGCAAAGGCGGTTCAGTCCGGTGCTTTCAAGAAGCTGGAGGCGAACGAGGGCCTCATCATGGTCGGCAGCGCGCCGCAAGAGCTCGACCGCTATGTCGGCCAGGAGGAGGCGCGCTGGCGCAAGCTGGTCAAGGACGCGAACATCGAGGTGCAATAGGCGTGTGGCCGCGCTCTAGCGGTCCTCGCCGTCGCGCCGGCGGAAGGGATCGGCGACGTCATCGTGGCCGCTGCGGCTGCTGAAGAACATCAGGGCCATCAGCCCGCAGCCGATCAGCAGGGAGAAGAAGGCTCCGAGGCCCAGCGCGATCCAGCCATGCTTTCCCATCTCGACGCCGCTGCTGGTTTCCCAGACTGAAAATCCCCAGACGCACGTCAGGATCAACAAGGCTCCGAGCGCAACCAACAGGGCGATCTGGCCGGCACTGATGTTCTTCATGATTGTCTTCGTTCCCGTGCCTGACGAGGTCAATTGCGAAGGGCGACGAGGCGGACGACGCCCACCTCCGTGCCGCTCCGTGAGTTCGCCCCCTGGAATAGGCTAGCGATCCCTGGAGGGGAGTTCGTTGTGCTACAGCAAGTTCCATCGCAGGTCGCTCTCAAACCCGTGCGACAGGCGGGGCGCGCATCAAGGAGCGGCGCGCCCGCTAACGCGAAAGAGTCATGCTCGGTCGGATCGGTCGTTCCCTTCCGATTCGGAGACAGCAAGAACGGTCAGCCCTCTGATGTGCTTGTCCGGCGTCTCGAATGCGATGCGCTGTCCGACCGAGAGGCCGATCAGGGCCGCTCCGACGGGCGTCAGGATCGAGATCCGGCTGAGCGCGATGTTGGCCTCGTGCGGATAGACCAGCACGATCTCGCGGCTCGCACCCCTGTCATCGCGATAGGTCACTTTGGAGCCCATCCTGACCACGCCGCACAAGTCGTTCTCTTCCGCGACCGTCGCGCGGTCCAACTCGCGGGCCAGAAACTGGGCGACGCGGGGAAACAGATCCATGGTCGAATTCGCCAGCGAGCTGAGACGCCGCGATTCGTCTTTTGCGAGCTTGATCGGCGGCAACGCGGGCTGGTCCCGCCGAATCTCGGCTTCGAAGTTCTGCATTTGGTTTCTCCTATGCTGCAGTCGGTCCAGGATCATCGTCGAGCGGCCGGCTGCGCCGATTTGCGGGAAAGAGCGGAACGACGTTCGGGCTTGATCGGGTGACGTTCAAAACCCTGACGACATTCAGGCAGCCGGCGACGAAGTACGGCATTTGATCGCCGACCTGCAGGCCGATCAAAGCCGCTCCAAAGGCGTCAGGACCGAAATGCGGGCGGGATCCGACCAACATTTCCTCGGGCCAGACCAATTGCACGATGCGACGCGGAACGCCCCAGTTCGTGCAAAAGGTGACCCATGATCCGACGATCACCCGCGAACCGAGATCGTCCCATTCGTCCGGCACGATGTCGGCGCGATTGATTTCCCCCAGCAGGAAGATTCCGTCCAAATCACCTCGTTGGGCGGCGCGGCGGGCAAGCTGTTCGAGCCGCGGATATTCAGATGCGACGAGCGCAATTTTCGGAAGAGGCAGCACGGCACACTCCTTCTGCTTCAAGACGACCTCTCAGGCAGAGGTCACGAAAGCTGGAAAAGAGCCCGGACGGCGCGAACACCGTCCGGCTAACCGCCTGCTTGGAGGCGGCCGGCGTGAAGACCGAAACGCGCGGTGCGCGCGTCTATGTCGACGACATATGCCATGACATTCTGACTATAGTGATTCATTCCGCTGGAAACATTGCGGCGAAACCGCACAGCCGCGAGCGATCGGATATTTGCAGCAAGCTGCGATTGGGCAGCGAAGCGAGCCTCACGTTCCGTGGCTCGGCCTTTCACCGCAGTCCTTGCTCGTCGATCAGGATGCGGTGAATCTCGATGCGCTGCGGCAGCTCGATCAGGAATTCCGCGTCGCGCGCGAGATGATGGACCTTGGTCGGCTCGCCCCCGGTGAAGGCCGTCATGGCTGCGATGTCCGCCCAATAGGAGATGGTCGTGAACCAGGTCTCCTCGTCGCGGTCCTCGCGTAATTGCTGCACACCGAGCGCGGTCTTGCGCAGCGGCGGAATGCCCTCGGCCTGCAGATAGGCCTGGTAGGCGTCGGCGACATCGCGGCGGGTGCGACCGCGCCAGATGCGGGCGATGGTCGGTTTGGTCGGCATGGTGATCTCCCTTCGCGCCAACGCCGTGCTTCGCATCCGCGTTCCCCGCGTCTTCATGTCACTGCTGCCAGCCGCATAGGAACCTGGCCGGGGCTCCGCGCCCCGCAAAGGCTCTATCGTGCTCGGCGGGCTGCTGCCCAAGCCGTCGCAGGGCTCCCCCTCATTGATCTGTAGCAATGATGATCTCGACCACCAATGCTAGAAGAACTCGCAAGTCGCGACTCACGGCTCCCGGGCCGCTCGCGGCATCGCAACGCGCTTTGGACTCCGAGGGCTGAATGGGACGACTGCTGAATATCGTGACGCCGCTGCATACGGCGACCAAGCGCGATTACATGGGCCGTATGAACGACGACAAGATCGGCTGCTCGCTGAAGGCGCGGGAATATGAGGCCGATTATTGGGACGGCGACCGCCGCTTCGGCTATGGCGGATACCGCTTCATCGAGGGGCGCTGGGCGCCGGTCGCCAAGGCGCTGATCGAGACCTATGGTCTGAAGGACGGCTCCAGCGTGCTCGACGTCGGCTGCGGCAAGGGTTTCCTGCTGTACGAGATGCAGAAGATCCTGCCGGGCTTGAAGGTGGTCGGCTTCGATATCTCCAAGCACGGGCTCGCCAATTCGCACGAACAGGTGAGGCCGTATCTGTTCAACTATCGCGCCCAGGACGTCTATCCCTATGGTGACGACAGTTTCGACCTCGTCATCTCGCTCGGCACCTTGCACAATCTGCGACTGTACGAGCTCGAGGCGGCCCTCAAGGAGGTCGAGCGGGTCGGCAAGAACAAATACGTCATGGTCGAGGGCTACCGGAACGTCGCCGAGTTGCACAATCTCGAATGCTGGGCGCTGACGGCGGAGTCCATCCTGCACACCTCGGAATGGATCTGGCTGTACGGAAAGCTCGGTTACACCGGCGATTACGAATTCATCTATTTCGAGTGATCGGGCACGCCCCATGGACATCAAGACTGCCAAGGCGGCCATTCTCGTCGAATCGGGCAAGCCGCTGATCGTCGACGAGTTCACCTTGCCGGACAGGCTCGAACACGGCCAGGTGCTCGCGCATGTGCACACGTCGAGCATCTGCGGCGCGCAGATCAACGAGATCGACGCCGTCAAGGGCGTCGACAAGTTCCTGCCGCACCTGTTGGGTCACGAGGCGCTGGCCACGATCGTCGAGACCGGACCCGGCGTCGTGTCCTGCAAAGAGGGGGATACCGTCGTCATGCATTGGCGCCCGGGCAAGGGCGTCCAGTCCAACACGCCGGTCTATTCCTGGCGCGGCAAGCGGCTCAACGCCGGCTGGGTCACCACCTTCAATGAATATGCCGTGGTATCGGAGAATCGCGTCACCCCGGTTCCGGCTTCGATCGACCGCACCAGCGCGCCGCTGCTCGGCTGTGCCGTGACGACCGCGCTCGGCGTCGTCAACAACGACGCGCAGATCGCCATCGGCGAAGCCGTCGTCGTGTTCGGCGTCGGCGGCGTCGGATTGAACATCGTGCAATTTGCCGTGATGGTCGGCGCCTATCCCGTGATCGCGATCGATCGCCTCGACAACAAGCTCGAGATGGCCCGGCAGTTCGGCGCGACGCATCTCATCAACTCCGAAGCGGTCAAGGATGTCGCCGCCGAGGTTCGGTCGATCACCGGCGCTGACGGACCCGACAAGGTCGTCGAGACAACCGGCGTCAAGAATCTGATCGAGCTCGCCTACGAGATCACCGCGAAGAAGGGCCGCTGCATCCTCGTCGGTGTTCCCCGCGAGAAGGCCGAGATCTGCACGCTGCCGCTCCATTTCGAGAAGGTGCTGAAGGGTTCGGAAGGCGGGCAATGCCAGCCGGCGCGCGATATCCCGCGGCTGGTTCGCCTGAGCGACGCCGGCAAGGTGAACTACCGTGGGATCGTCACACACGAGTTCGCGCTCGACGGCGTCAACGACGCGCTGGACCTGATGCGCAGCGGCACGTCGGGGCGAATCCTGCTGAACATCAGCTGAGCGCGGCGCAGGCGCCGACGATATGTCGGCGCTGGCGCTGCAGCAGCCAGGCTGCAATCGCGATGTTCACGATATTCCAGGCGATGCCGTTGATCAGCGCCGACGCGTAGGAGCCGGTCGCATCATAGATCGCGCCGGCCATCCAGCCCCCCAGCGCCATGCCCGCGAGCGTGACCGAGATGGCGAGACTGATGCGAAAGCCGGCTTCCCGCGCCGGGAACAGCTCGCGGATGATCACGGCGTAGCTCGGCACGATGCCGCCCTGCGCCAGTCCGAATATAGCCGACACCACATAAAGCGAGACCAGGCCGTTGAACGGCAGATAGAGTGCGAGTGCCGTGGCCTGCATCGCCGAGCCCAGCAGCAGCGTCGGCAGGCCGCCGATGCGGTTCAACAGCCAGCCGAAGAACAGACGGCTTGCCACACTGAAGCCGAGCATGACCGCCAGCATCTCGGCGCCGCGCGCGGAGCCGTAGCCGAGGTCGCCGCAAAAGGCGACCAGATGGACCTGCGGCATCGCCATGGCGACGCAGCAGCATATGCCGGCGAGGGCCAGCAGGCCCTGGGTGACGGAAGGGGACAGGCCGATCGACTGCATCGTGTTGCCGCGGCTCGTCGCTTCGCGCGCAGCCGCCTGGACGGGCGGCCGCCGCAACAGCACCAGCGAGAGCGGCAGCATCGTTGCCAAACAAAACAGGCCGATGCCGACATGGGTCTGCCGCCAGCCGTACGAGGCGATGGTGTGCTGGACGATGGGTGGCCAAACCACGCCGGCAACGGAGCTGCCGGCCGTCGCCAGGGAAATGGCGAGGCCGCGGTGCCTGTCGAACCACAAGGAGACATCGGCCACCAGCGGCGCGAAGCTCGCCGCGCCGCCGAGGCCGATCGTGACGCCCGAGATCAGCGCGAACATTGGCAGGCTCGGCGCGAAGGCGGTGAGGACGTAGCCGAGGCTCATCAGGATCGTGCCGCCGGCCAGCGGCAGCAGGATGCCGAAGCGATCGGCCAGGCGGCCGACGACGATGCCGCCGATCATGAAGCCGATGATGGTGAGCGTGTAGGGCAGGGCCGCCGCGGCACGGGGCGCATTGAAATCGGCCTGCACTGCCGGCAATGCCACCACCAGCGACCACATGCCGACGCAGCCCAGCGTGCTGAGGGCCATGGAGACGGTGAGACGAATCCAGGAGTACGAATTTTCGATCGACGGCTTTTCGAGCGGCACTGGTTTCCTCGGGCTGCGCTAGGGTCGGCCCCGGGGTATCGCTCGCCGTCGCCGGCGACAAAGCAGGATTTCTCTTTTGTCGCGCGAGCGAAACTCATGCATCCTGCCGGTCTCCCCCCGCATCGTCCGGAGCCGGCCATGACGTATCTTCTGCCGCCACTCAATGCCCTGCGCGCCTTCGAGGCCGCCGCCCGTCATCTCAGCTTCAAGCAGGCCTCCCACGAGCTGCATGTCACGGCCGGTGCGGTCAGCCAGCAGGTCCGCCTGCTGGAGGAGCGGCTGGGGGTGCAGCTGTTCGAGCGCCGGACACGGCAGGTCATTCTGACGTCGGCCGGCGAGACCTATCTGGAGCAGGTCCGTCAGGCGTTTCGTTGCCTTGCCGAGGCCACCGCCGAGCTCAAGCCCGAGGGCGTCACTGCTATGCTGCATATCGGGCTTCACGCCAGTTTTGCCGTCGACGGGCTGCGGGCGCGCCTGGCCCGGTTCCGCCGCGCCGAGCCGCAGCTTGCCATCCGCATCAGCCAGCCGGCGGGGCTGCACGAGCTGCTCGAAGGCAAGGTCGATGTCGTGATCGCGGACAGGGTGCAGCGCTGTCCAGGCTACAAATGCGAGCCTCTGGAGCACGGCTTCCTGATCGGCCCGCTCGGAACCGCCGATTGCCCTGAGATCGAGACCCTGCGGTCCTGCCTGCTTGGCGATGTCGAGCTCGAGGGCGCCATACCCAGAGCGCCCCTGGTCGCCGGCCCAGCCAAGCCGCGCACCATGACGGCTTCGCGCCGGCCGTAACCGCCGGTTAACCATGGATATTTACGGTGTGAAAAGCCTTTGAGCTATGACAGTCAGTTGATTTCGAGTCCAACCCCATGGCGTTCGGTAGCCGCGCATCTCCGCGAAGCATCGCCCCGACGGAGCCTGCGGCTTCGTGGGAAGCGCCGCGGGCTGCGAGGCCGAAGGCCGACGCCGCTGCGCCGGCGCTGATCAAGGGGTCGCTGACCGTCTCCGGAGCACTCTCTTTCCTGCGCGAGAACGGCCGGCGCATTCTCACCCTGGCGCTGGCGCTGTTTGCTCTTGGCGTCATCGTTCTCATGGTTCTGCCGGTCCGCTATGCCGCGACGGCGCTGGTCGTGCTCGATCCCCGGGAGCTGCGCGTCACGACGGAGCAGGACGTTCTGCCGGGCATCGGCCAGGACGCCGCGGCGCTGCAGAGCCAGATCGAGATCGCCAAGTCGGACGGATTTCTCCGCCCCCTGATCGAGCAGCTCAAGATCGCCGAGGACGACGACATTGCGGGCGGTCACACCGACATGACGCGCCTGCTCGAAAAATTCCGCAGCCGCCTCGAGATCACGCGCCGCGGGCTCACCTACGTCATCGCGATCTCCTTCACTTCGAACCGCACGGAACGCGCTGCCTATTACGCCAACGCGATCGCCGAGGCGTTCGTCGCGAGCCAGGGCCGCGTCCGCACCGAGGCGACGGACGAGGCCGCCGACTGGCTCAAGGACCGGCTCAAGATATTGAACGAGCGCCTGCGCGCGTCCGAGGACGCCGTCGCCGCCTTCAGGCTCGAGCACAAGATCCTCAATGCCGGCAAGGATTCCACCACGCAGCAATTGCGGGTGACCGATCTCAACCAGCAGGTCTCCGCCGCGCGTCTTCGCACCGAGGAAGCCAAGGCGCGCTACGAGCAGGTGCAGCGCGATCTCAAGGCCAATGTCGAAGGGCCGGTGAAGCAGGATCTCCTCAGCATGCTGCGGGCGCAGCGCTCGACCCTGAACGACCAGATCGCGCAGAAGAAGGCGGTGTATGGCGACCGCCATCCCGACCTCGCGATCTCCTACAGCCAGCTCGCCGACATCAACCGGCAGATCGAGGTCGAGCGGAAGAAGAACATCGAAACCGCCAAGTCCGAATATGAAGCTCAGCTGGAGCAGCAGAACGCGCTGGAAAAGCAGCTCAAGTCGGTCGAGACGCAGATGCTGGTCGATGGCCAGGCCCTGGTGAAGCTGCAGGAGCTGCAGCGCGACGCCGACGCCAACCGCAACATCTACGAGCAGTTCCTGTCGCGGTTCAAGACCACCAACGAGCAGCGTCAGCTGCAGGCGTCGCAGACCAAGATCGCGTCACCCGCCATTCCGCCGCTGCGCTCGACACGCCCGCCGCTGGCGCTGCTGTTGGCGGCGCTGGCGATCGGCTCGCTCTTGACATCGACCGCCGCCGTCGCGGTGATGACGAGTCTGTCCGACCAGTCCGCGCCTGCTGAAGCTCCCATGCAGGCCGCGGCGGAGAACACGCGAGGCCGGCAAGCCCAGCCTCGAGTCCAGCCGCAAGTTCAGCCTCAAGCTCAACCTCCGGCCGCTGACGCAACCCGTCCCGAGGCGATGCCGCGGCTTCCGGTCTGGGCACGCATCCCCGATCTGGCACCGGCGACCGCGACCAATACCGTCTGGCAAAGGCCGATCGCGACCTCTACCGAGCTCGATCTCAGTGCCCATCTGCGGCCGCTGCTCGAGCGGATCGATCGCGTGCCGGTGCGCGGCTGCAAGGTCGCCCTCGTGCTGTCGGTCGGCAAGAGTGCCGGCGGCAACACCGTCGCGCGCTCGCTGAATCGCGCCGCCGTGAACCGCGGCATGATGAGCGTCCTGATCCGCCTGCAGGGCGAATTCGCAGGTCACCAGCCGCCGGTGACCGAATGGAACGACGGCTCGACCACGGCGGGACTTCAGTCGATCGACGAGCTGCTGAGCGCCGGCCGCAAACCCGATGCGGGACCTGAGGACGATATCCGGTCGGAGTTCGATCTGATCATCGTCCACGCCGGCAATCTCGCCTTGCAGCCCGACGCGATCGCGCTGGCGGCTCATGCGGATCTGATCGTGCTGGTGGCGCGCGCCGGCGAGCTGGGATCGGCAGCGATGCGCCGGGTGACCGCAGCATTGTCGCGGTACGAGGCCGTGCCGACGGGGCTCGTCGTCAATCATGCGCCCGCGGGCTCGCAAGCGCCGCACCCCGAGGGCGACGCATTGGGTCTTGCGGTCTAGCGATGACAGGCTCGCGCCGTCGTCTGCTGAGTGCTGCGATGCTGCTGTCGATCTGCTTCAGCCCGCCGGTCTTCGCTGAAACCTGCGTGCCCCTGCCGCAGACTGTCGCACCCGGCAGGCTCGCCGCATTGTCGCGCGGCTTCAATGCCGATGGCTGGATCAACGGCGAGGTGCCGAGCCGCGAATTGCTGCAGCAATTGCGCAAGTCGGGCATGAGCCATGTCCGGTTGCCGGTGCCGGCCGAGCGCGTGATGCCTCGCTTCGCATCGAAGGAAGAGCGCGAGGCGACGCTGCGCGCGCTCGACAAGGCGCTGAAGCAGCTCACCGCGCTCGGCTATGCCACCTCCGTCGATCTTCATCCCGGCGATCGCTTCAATCGCCTGCACAAGGAGGATCCGGACGCGGCGCTGCATCAGATGCAGGAGGCCTGGGCCGGGCTTGCCGGAGTCATTCGATCCTATCCGGCCGAGCGCGTATTCGCCGAGCTGCTCAACGAGCCCGATATCGACGCCGACAGATGGCAGACCGAGGTCGAGACGCTCGCCGCCTTCGTCCGCAAATTGCTTCCCGCGACCACGCTCATCGTCGGTCCGGTCAATTGGCAGCGCGCGGATTCGCTGCCGCGATTTCGTCCCTTGGCGGATCCTGACGTCGTCTACGCCATCCACTTCTACGATCCCATGGTGTTCACCCATCAGGCGCATTGGGATGCACAGGATCCGCTGCACGACATCATCGATCTGCCTTATCCGCTCAACGCCGGCGATCCCAAGGTTCAGGCGATCCGCCAGGATCTGCAGGCGAGGGGCGCGACCAAGGCGCTCGGCATGCTCGATGTCGCGATCACAGCCGCCAAGGACAAGCCGACGGTCGACCGCTGGCTCGCGCCCGCGCTGCAATGGCAGCAGCAATTCGCGCGGCCGATCATCGTCAACGAATTCGGCGTGTTGAAAGCCGGCGCGCCCCGGGAAAGCCGGTTGCGCTGGCTGGCGGAACTCACCGCTTATGCCAGGGAGCATTGCTGGGGCTGGGCGCATTGGGAGCTGGCGCAGGGCTTTGGCCTGGTCGACCGCAGCACCGGCGGGCCCGATCCCGACGTGATGCGGGCGTTGCTCGGCGCGACCCGGCCCGGCCGGCGCTGATCGCCCGGCGCGGGCCGCTATCGTTAACGAATCCTTACACATCGGCCCGCTATCGTCACCTCCGCGCGTTGCAAAGGACGATCGATGAGCGCCGGGGACTTGACCCAGGATCAAAGCGTGCAGGCCGAACCATCGGTGCCGGCCTTGCGCGAGATGATCGCGATGTTCTGCATCGCCACAGCCACGATCGGCTTTGCGCCGGTCCTGCATCTGGCCAATCCGGCGCTGGCCATCGCTGTCGAGGTCCTCGTCGGCATCGCCATCGTTATGACGGTCCCGACCTATGCGCCGGCCATCGCGATCTTCGTGCTGTTCTTCCAGAACCTGTTCGTCTCGATCCTGTCGCCGCTGGTGCCGCTGCCGTCCGATCTCGACTTCATCAAGGGCTACAATTTCCTCGTCTGCTCCGTCATGTGGCTGGCGACGTTCGGCCTCTACGTGCTGGGCCAGAGGAATCAGTCGCCTGAAGTGAACCGGATCATGCGCTGGGGTGTCGTCACTCTCGCCGTGGTGTCGGTGTATTTCGCGATCGGCTTCATTCAGGACGGACAGCCGGCCGCGGTCTATCTGCGCAACATCGTGCTGCCGCTGTTCCTGTTCCAGCTGTCGCTGCTGACGGCCGCCACCTACGAGGTGCGCATCACGCCGTTCCTGGTGACGCTGGCGGCCATGCTCATCCTGTGTGGGTATGTCGAGCTCGTGTTCCGCGATGTCTGGCTGGCCATCACCAACGGCTATACGTTCTGGGGCTTCGACGAGCTCAAGGCGACCCATTCGGGTGTCTGGGAGGCCCAGATGAGGGCCACCGGCAATGTGCCCGTCGATCTCAAGGACCGATTCAGCTTCGACTTTCTGAACACACCCTTGCTCGAAGGGTTCGGCCTGTCGAAGCTGCTGCGCATCAACGGTCCGAACATGCACCCGATCAGCTTCGCTTACGGGATCGGCTTTCTCGCCCTGTTCCTGTTCTCGGTGGGACGACCGCTGCTGGCCCTCGCGGCCTTGCCGCTGCTGGTTCTTTGCAGCGTGAAGGGCGCGATCATCGTGGTGATCTTCGTGGTTGCAGCCTGGATCGCGACCCGGCTGATTGGCGCCGTGCTGACCTTGTTGCTCGGCTTCCTCGGCATGATCGCCTTCGCGGTTCTGGCGATCCGCCTCGGACTGCAGATCGGCGACTATCACGTCATCGGGCTGATGGGTGGTCTGGACGGGTTCGTGCAGAGACCCTTCGGCCGGGGCCTCGGCATCGGCGGCAATTTGTCGGACAGCTATTTCTCCATCGACTGGAGCGCCGCGCAGGCGGCCGGCACGATCGATGGCGCGGTCGAGAGCGCGATCGGCGTTCTCTTGTACCAGATGGGCATCGCCGCCTTCGTGCCGCTGGCCTTCTATTTCGCGGTCGCGCTCAAGGCCTGGCGCCTCTACGCCTCGTCGGGCTATTTGACGCAGGGGCTCGCCGGCTTCGGCGTCATGGTCGTGCTGCTCAATGGATTGTTTCAGGAAGAGGCCCTGTTCGCGCCGCTCGCGCTGGGGCTCATGCTCTCGCTCACGGGCCTCGTCATCGGAAGCCATGTGAGAATGCAGGCCGTCGCCAGCGAGGACGCGGAGCCGGCGCAGCTCGCGGGCTACCAGCCCGTGACGTAAGCCGACCGTTCAGCTCGACGCGCACCGTTCAGGAACTTCCACTTTTTCCTGGCGTTGACCGACGGCCCGCACCAGCGGCCGATGCACGCGATGAAGAACTTTTCCAACGCTGAATTCTCCCCCGAGGTGATCGAGATCATGACGACCGCCCTTGAAGCTGCGGTTGCCACCCTGCCGGAGCCGGTGCACGCCTCGCACGTCAACGCGCTCGCGGAATCCATCCTGCGCACGGCTGGTGCGGGCGAGCGCAATGTCGGGAATTTGCAGCGGATCGCTCTGATGGAGCTGCAACTGGCGCCGCGCAACTGATGAGGCCGATATGAAGACGATGCTTAAGACGATCCTTGCCGCCGCCCTTGCGCTGTCTGCCACCCCCTTCGTTGCCCGGGCCGACAGCTGGAGCAGCTACCGGATTCCGGAGTCGGGGACCTCCGTCGACATTCCCGTCTCGATTTTCACGGAGATGGCCGGCAAGCCCGACGGCTATGGCCAGCAGTTTCGCACGTCCGACGGCAGAGCCGATCTCACCGTCCAGGCCGTTTCCAACCGGCAGGGCCTTTCACCGGCGCAATTTCTGGCCAGGAAGGATCCGCCCTCCGGCATCGTCTATAAGCGGATCACGCCGAATTTCTTCGTGGTCTCCAGCATCAAGCGCGACAAGATCTGGTACGACCGCTGCAATTTTACGCGCGGCTATGTGCACTGTGTGCTGGTCAATTATCCCGCGGCCGAGAAGCGGCAATGGGACCGGGTCGTCACACGGATCAGCCACAGCCTGAGCGGCGGGTGAGCAGGCTCGAAGAAAAAAGCTGCCCGGTCGAGCCGGGCAGCAGGTCGTGAGGATTAGCGCGAGGTCGTTGACGTCGTCGACATGGTCGGCTTCGAGCCCGGCACATGCGACATCGTCTTGGTGGTCGAGCCGACCTGCTCGCCGGCCTTGACCTGGGTGCGCGTATGCGAGCGGCTGAACGTGCCGCCGTCATGGGCCTGCGCCCGTGCGTTGGAGTTCATCACGGGGCCGTTGCCCTTGTTCGTGCTGACGCCGGTCTGCGTCTTGCCGTCGACGGCCGCTGCGCTTCCGCCGGCGGCGATCGACGAGCCGGTATTGCCTGTCGCCGAGGTGGACGTGCCGCCGGTGCCGACCGTGGAGGCGGAGGTGCCGCCCGCCGCGGCCGAGCCGGCGCTTCCGCCGGTGATACTCTTCTGCGCAAGAACCGGTGAAGCGGCGGCGAGCAGCAATGCGACCGCCGAGGTCGTAAGCAAGGTTTTCATGTTTCAATCCTCTCGGTGAATCTTATGGGGATGACGTCGAGATCGTGCATCCGTTGACGGTGATGGTGCTGGCACTGGTGGTGCCAGGACCGCCCGCCGTCGACGAGGAGCTCGAGACGCTGCCGCCGCCCGCCTGCACGTTCACGGACGATCCGCCCGCCGAGCTCGAGCTCGACAGCGAACCGCTCGATGCGGTGGACCCGGTGGTGCCTGAACCTGATGCACCGGCCGCGCTGATGCTGCCGTCGGCGTGCTTCACCACCGTCACTTTGCAGGTCTCGCCGGATGCCGTCTTGCCGGTCTTTTCCATGGTTTCTGCCGATGCCGCGCTGCTCATCAGGGTCAGCGCCATGATCGCAACGATTGATTTGTTCATTGCGTCTCCTCCTCAACATGGACGGAGGGAGCGGCACCTGGCCGCTCCCGGGATGATCGGACTAGTTCTTGTCCTTCTTCCACTCGTCCTTGTTGTGGCCCTTGCCCTTTTCCATGCCCATGTCGCTGGCATGGCTGCCGGACTTGCCGTCGCCCATGCCGGGCGACTTCGACCCGCCGGACTGACCAACGGTCGAGCCGCTGCCCGCCGCCGAGCCACCGGTGCCGACGCTGGACGAGCTCTTGCCGCCGCCGGCCGATGAACCACCGGTGCCGAGTGTCGAAGCCGAGCCGCTGCCTGAGCCGCTACCCGCCGCCGAGCCGCCCGTGCCCACGCTCGAGCTGCTGGTGCCGCCGCCGGCCGACGAGCCGCCGGTGCCGAGCGTCGAGGCCGAGCCCGACCCGCTGCCGCCTGCGGAAGATCCGCCGGTACCGACGGTCGAGCTGCTGGTGCCGCCGCCCGCCGACGAACCGCCGGTGCCGACCGTCGAGCTCGATTGCGCAACGGCGAGCGCCGTGCCGGCGAGCAGCGCGGCCGCAGCCGCAGAAAGCTTCAGGATCCTCATGTCGTTCTCCTCCAGGTTTTCAAAAACCAAATTGCCAAATCAGGCCCGGGATAAACTGGCAATCGCGCAAACGTTCCTGTGTCGGAAGACGCTGACACACAGATTCGTGCTCGTGCTGAGTTCCGCGGGGGCGCGGCCGCGCGCCGCGCTCGCTCATTCATTCGTTGTTCATCCGCGCTGAACGCTCGCGGCAACGAACGCGACGTGCGCCGGGGCAGAGTTCAATTCTCTGAGAATGCGCCGACCATCACCTGACGCTCGTAGGGCCGGCGGGCAGCGGCTGTACGCGCCGTTCGCTTCGCGCGAAAGCTCGTTGCTCGCACGGCGCTCGGCTGAGATGCGGGTGTGATGTTCGTTTCCGGCGTCTGCGGCGCCGCCATCGCAAACGCCTCGCTGGAATCGTCCCGCCGCTCGGTGGCAAGCAGGGGCGATGAGACCATGGTCGCGATCTCTGTGGACGTATCGAAGATGA
This sequence comes from Bradyrhizobium sp. WYCCWR 12699, assembly GCF_032144035.1. Taxonomy (NCBI): domain Bacteria; kingdom Pseudomonadati; phylum Pseudomonadota; class Alphaproteobacteria; order Hyphomicrobiales; family Nitrobacteraceae; genus Bradyrhizobium; species Bradyrhizobium sp. WYCCWR 12699. The sequence continues at coordinate 65,140 of NZ_JAVTJN010000030.1, read as the reverse complement.
TCTTTTCGGGCCAGGCGCGTGCGGAGTGGATGCGGATGATGCTGCGGTCGACGCCGGGGCCTACGGAACTCTCGGCGAGCGGTGGCAGAGAGCGATCGAGTGCGAACAGCAGCGCGACGACGAATGCGCCTGCAAATAGAAAGTATCGAACGATGGGCATCAGGGAAGACCGCAGGGGGAATGAACAAGGTGCGATAACGCGGCGGGCCGCTCCTCCACGGCCCGCCGCGCGGGGCGTTAGTCGACCTCCTGGACGACCATGCGGGTCTCGGGATCGACCAGCATCACGTGGCTGCCCGAATAGACGTAGCGATACTTGGTGAGCGAAGGACCCCAGTCGCTCGGAACGGTCGCGAGCTCGACGTCGCGCGGCACCGGCGAGCCGATCACGATCTTCTCGCGTGTTTCGACGGGCCGGATCTTGTGCTCGGTGACGTAAGACCGGATTTTGGTGCGATATTCCGGCTCGATCTGCACCGCAGCGCCATGGCCGGCGCCGGTCGTGGTGACGACAGTGGTCTGGGCCATCGCGCTCGTCGACACGAGCAAAGCGGCGGCCGATATCAGTATGAATTTCTTCATCGCATTCTCCCTCGCCGCTGTGTGCGGCGCTGCAATGAACTCGCCATCTACCTGCTCGTTCCGCCGGCGAGGGAACGTTTGCCACTTTTTCCTGTTTTTATCGGTGGGAGCAGCTGATTGGAGGAGAGGAAAATGCCTGTGTTGATTCTCTGGGCCGTGCCCGCCATCCTGGTCGTCGGCGGCGGCATCTATCTCATTGGCCATATGCATTGAACGCGAAGGGCCCCGGTCTGTGACGGAAGAACCGGGGCCCGCGTCATCTGCCTGATTTGAAGTAGCGAGGTTGCACCGACCATCATGCCGGTGGCAGCCTTTTTCGCGATCGAGGGCCGCGGCTCGCCTTCGTAACGCAAGCTCACTTGTAATCTGTTTCACACGCAAACCCCGCCAATGACGTTAGATGAAGCAGGCCCCGCCTGCCGCGCGGCCCGGTTCGGAGCTGGCGATGATGGCTGCACTGGCAAGGGCAATATCCCGCGCGACGCGAACCAATGTCGACGTCGAAACTCTAAAGGTGCTGGTGATTTTTGCAGGCGCGGGCCTGCTGCTCTCCCTCGTTGCCGCGATGATCTACCAGCAGGCCGCGAACGCCGCCTTGTGGTGACATCACGGTCGTCGTGGCGCTTCCGCGAGCGAGCCGGTCAGATCAGGCGCACGAGGGACATCGCCCGGCATCATCGAATTGTCACCGGTTCGTCATTCGCTCTCTAACGATCGCTGGTCCTTTCGCCGCGCGTCGTGGAGGCTGATATGCATTTGACTGAGACAATGTCGTCCGACCGCCGGTCGATCCTCAAGGGCCTTGCGGCCGCAGCTATGCTGCCGCTGGCGACCCCGGCGATGGCAGCCGAGGGGCTCGTTGCGCCGCCGGCCGGTTCGGGCGTCGCGCTCGCGACCGACAAGGCCTATTGGGCGGATGTGAAGCGGCTCTATGCCGTGACGCCCGATGTCGTCAATTTCGAGAACGGCTATTGGGGCATCATGGCCGAGCCGGTGAGGCGCGAGTTCATCCGCCAGTCCGACATGATCAACTATCAGAATACCTATTACGCGCGGCTGCGCGCGGGCGCGGATTTCGATGCCGTGCGCGCCAGGGTGGCGGAGGCGGTCGGCGCCGCGGTGGAGGAGATCGCGCTCACCCGCGGCGCAACCGAAGCGCTGCAGCTCCTCATCGGCGGCTACAACCGGCTGAAGCCCGGCGACGGCGTGCTCTATGCCGATCTCGACTATGATTCGATGCAATATGCGATGAACGCGCTGAAGGCGCGCCGCGGCGCCGACGTGGTCAAGTTCGACGTGCCGGAGCCTGCCTCGCGCCAGGCGGTGCTCGACGCCTATGCCCGCGCCATCGAGGCCAATCCGAAGACGAGACTTCTGCTGTTGACCCATGTCAGCCACCGCACCGGCCTCGTGATGCCGATCGCCGAGATCGCCCGCATGGCGAAGGCCAAGGGCATCGACACCATTGTCGACGCCGCGCATTCCTGGGGGCAGATCGACTTCAAGGTGAGTGAGCTCGAGGCCGATTTCGTCGGCTTCAATCTGCACAAATGGATCGGCGCGCCGCTCGGCGTCGGCTTCCTCTACATCAGGAAGGACCGCCTCGCCGCCATCGACCGCGACATGGGCGACGAGGATTTCGCCGAGAGCGACATCCGCTCGCGGGTCCACACCGGCACGGTCAATTTTGCGACGGTGCTCACGGTGCCGACCGCCCTGGCGCTGCATCAGCAGATCGGCGCCGCGGCAAAGCAGGCCCGCCTGCGCCATTTGCGCGACTATTGGGTGAGCCGCGCCCGCGGCTTCAAGGACATCGAGATCCTGACGCCGGACGAAGCCGGCTCCTACGGCGCGATCACGTCCTTTCGCCTCGCCGGCAAGACCAGCAAGGCCGACAACGAAGCCATCGTGGTGAAGCTCCGCGACAGCCACAAGGTCATGACGGTGCGCCGGGCCGGCGTCGCCAAGGGCCAATGCATCCGCGTGACGCCGTCGCTCTTCACCGACGAGGCCGATCTCGACCGCCTCGTCGAGGCGCTAGCCGTCGTCACCGGGACGAAGACGGGGTGAGCCTGCGCGAGACGGGGAGCGGCCGCGCCCGCGTCAATTGCGTTTGACGGATTGGATCAGGGCCCAGCGGTTGCCGCAGAGATCCTCGAAAACCACCACGACGCCGCATCGCCGGCTTGCAATCAGGAATTGTGTTGATAGGATCTGTCGCTGGGCTTCGGGGGGTATGAATGAAAAATTCCTATCAGGTCACGGGCACCAATGCGAACGCGCCGTTCACCCTGAAGATTCATCGCGGCGACGGGATGCTGCTGCTCGCGATGAACTGGCGACAGGGCAAGCCACCGCGCGACTTCGTCGGCTTTGCGATCGAGTACAAGGAGCCGAAGGCAGACCGGTTCTGGCCGGTGCCCAATCGCATCGGCTTTCCCGGTCAACGCAAGAAGCCGACCGACCCGATGCTCCCGAGCACGGTTGCACCGATACAGAAATTCCGCTGGGTGCATTTCCCCTGGCATGCCGACAAGGACGGAGAATTTCTCTATCGCGTGACACCCATGTTCATGGACAAGTTGGGAACGCTCAGTCGAGGCGAACCGCAGGAGGCCTCGATCGCCCTGATGCGCGAGACCATCCCTGGCAAGCTGAACGTCGCTTTCACGCGTGGTTATGTGTCCTCGCAATCCTTTGTCGAGAAGTTCGCGCCCGACCGCAAGCTCGGCAGCCTCATTCCCGACGATGCGAAGAAGGGCTTGACGTTTAAGCCCACGAACAAGAGGGCAGAGGAGGCCTACACTTGGATGGGCTTCGAAGCGCGTGCCTCGATCCTCGAAGTGTTGGATGAGGCGATTGCCGCCAAGGCCGATGTTCGCCTGATCGCATATGACTTCAACATGCCCGAAATCCTGACCCGCCTTGAAAGGCTCGAAAAGAGGCTCAAGGTCATCATCGACGATTCCAAGGCAAAAGGCGGCGGGCACAACGCCAAGGATTCGCCTGAGAGCGTCTCCGAGAGGCGCTTACGCAAATCGGCGGGGGCCGGCAACGTCAAGCGCCAGCACATGGCGAACTTGCAGCATCACAAATCCATCGCGGTTTCCGGCAAGGGCGTGCATAAGGTCGTCTACGGCTCCACGAACATGAGCTGGCGCGGATTCTACGTGCAGTCGAACAATGCGATCATCGTCAACAGCAAGGATGCGGTCGAGGATTACTTCCAGGTTTTTGACCAGTATTTCTCGGCGGAAGCCGCCGGCGACTTTCGCGAATCCAAGGTCGCGAGGGGCTGGCGCGATCTGGGTGTGAGCGGACTCGCTGGTAAGGTCGCCTTTTCCCCGCATACCGAAGAGAACGGGCTCCTGGCGGACGTGGGCAAGGACATCGCCAAGGCGAAATCCAGTATTCTTTTTTCGTTGGCATTCCTTGGGCAGATGAAGAATGGGCCGATCGGTCCTGCCCTCGGTCGCGCCATCAAGAGCAAGAGCGTCTTCGCGCTGGGCATCGCCGATGCGCGCGTGAAGGAGGGGAATTTGGGCGTCGCCGTATTGACGGCCGACAACAAGAAGCGGGTCGTTCGTTCGGCGGCCCTGACCGGCAATGTGCCGGCTCCGTTCAGTACGGAGCCGTCGGGGCTTTCCGGCAGTGACGGTCAGCACCGGGGCACCCGGATGCATCACAAATTCGTCGTGCTCGATTTCAATACCGCGGATGCGCGCGTTTATCTGGGCTCATACAATTTCTCCGAGCCCGCCGATACCGATAACGGCGAGAACCTGGTGCTGATCAAGGATCGGACGGTCGCGACCAGCTACATGATTGAAGCATTGCGCATCTACGATCACTACCGTTTCCGCTCCGCGAGGGAAGACGCAAAAGGCAAGAGCAGGAAGGTGCTCGAGCTTCAGTTGCCACCCCAAAAGTCTTCAGAGAAGCCGTGGTGGCAGAAGGACTGGGACGATCCGACCAGCAGGAGGGACCGCGAGCTGTTCGCCTGAGGCGCGATGGATATCGATGAATCGTCATCGCGCATTGGGTTGTCGTTTGCACGTGATCCCGCACGTTCATCTGCCGACGCTGACCCAATCCTGGACCTTCTTCCGCCATTCCTCATCGAATCGCAAGGCGAGTTCGTTGGCAGCGTTTGGTGAGAGAAGCTGGTCAATTGCGGATGCTTGGACCTCGCCGACGTCGGATATGTCGGTGTATCCGAGGCTCGCCAGCCGCTGGCCCAAAGGCGGATGCGTGGAGTCGGGATCGTGCTCGCGGCCCAGACTGGCGGCGGTCATGGGGCCGGGCGCTCTTATGGCTGCGAGCTGATCCGAGATTCGCGCGAACGGCGGTGATGGCGCCTTGATTGCGCCGAGCACCTCCTTCTGCAGCGGGGCGAATATGAGATCGGTTAGACGTGTTCCAAAAACCTCCACCATCACCAGCGCGCGTGCCATCTCCCCGCGTCCAACCTGCTCGGCTGCTTCGAGATCGGCGGCAAGCTCGTTCTCCCGTGACAATGCGCGGTATTCCTTCTCGAGCCTTTCGATCAGGGAATGAGGAGGATGCGGACAATATATCCGGTAACGGTCTGCTCCGGATCGGCGTAGAAGAAAACGTTCTCCGCTGCAGTCATGAAGTCCGCAAGGTTGGTGCCTCCCGAAGTGTGCCGAAGCCGGGCGTGCGCCACTTCATGAGCGATAACGGCACGTACCGACCGCTGATCCAGGATCATCAACAATGGCAGACCAACGGTCATCGTGACGTGCTGCCCGAACAATCCGGCATACCGGCTTGCTTCCGAGATCGAAGCGTTGAAATCGGTGTCGACCAACAGAGTGCGGTTCGATCGGACAAAGCCGCGATCGAGCTCCTTCCATACGGCCCATAGCCCCGGGGCAGTCTCCTGGTCGGCCTCGAAGCTGCGATGCTTGCGCGAAGGCAGGAACAGGAGCCCGATGGCGAGAGCCATCGCGGCCATGAAGATTGTGAACACGATCGGTGCCGTGGCCAGCGCCGCAATCGTGTACCGGTCCATGATCATCAGCCAGCTGGCGAGGATCGTGCAGGCCAGCGCGACGACGGGAAGGACCGCATAGCGGCCAAGGCGCAGGATGATTTGCAGGACGAGGCGTTTCATCCGCGTGTCGGCAGCGCAGCGCCTCAGATCATGCCTTGCCGCACGAGCTGTTGCTCTGATGCAAGCTGGCGACGTCGGCGCGGCCCTGGCTTTCCGTGACCTGAATCAACGTGATTGCACCGGGCGTGATGATTCCCATCTGCGGCTGGGCGGAGAGATAGGTGGTGCTGCCGGCGCGCAGATCGACGCTCACCTTCTCGCTTCCCTGCCCGAACAGATTGCTGCTCAGCGGAAGATTATTGACCGCAACCTCGTGGCGGCCCGGAGGCAGGTCGCAGGCCAGGAAACCCGCAGCCTGACTGCCTCCAACGGAGCGTCCGTCGACCGAATAGCTTGGCTGGATCGCGAAACCCAGGGCGGATGAGCGATAGACCACCAGCCGCGCATGATTTGCCTTGACGTTATCTGTCAGAGCCGTACTGCCCATCGGCCCTGACGCACACCCCGCAAGCAAGAAAGCCGCAACGAAGATCCCCGGACGCAAGCCCATTCCAACCCCCTGATTCAGTCCAACAGTCCCCGGGGGATCATTGGCGGGGGTGGTGCGCGAAGTCAATCGCGACTTCTGGTCGTGCCGCGCCAGCTCATGTCACCGCCACCCCAACGCCGGCGCGACGTGCTTCAAAATCGACTCGATCGCATGCGCGCAGTAATCGACGCCGAGCTGGTTCGGGATCGTCAGCAGCAACGTATCGGCCTCGGCGATGGCTTCGTCCTGCTTGAGCTGCTCGATCAGCACCTCAGGCTCCGCCGCATAGCTCCGGCCGAAGATCGCGCGGGTCTGCGGGTCGATGAAGCCGATCTGGTCTTCGCCGCCGCGCTCTCCGCCGAAATAGGCGCGGTCGCGATCGTTCATCAGTGCGAAGATGCTGCGGCTGACGGACACGCGGGGCTCGCGGGCGTGGCCGGCTTCCTTCCATGCCGCACGGTAGGTGCGGATTTGTGCGGCCTGCTGCACATGAAAGGCCTCGCCGGTCTCGTCGTTCTTCAACGTCGAGCTCTGCAAATTCATGCCGAGCTTGGCTGCCCACATGGCGGTCGCATTCGAGCCGGCGCCCCACCAGATCCGCTCGCGCAGGCCTTGCGCATGCGGTTCGAGGCGCAAGAGGCCCGGCGGATTGGGAAACATCGGCCGCGGATTGGGCTCGGCAAAGCCTTCGCCGCGCAAGAGGTCGAGAAAGACTTCGGCGTGCCGCCGGCCCATGTCGGCATCGCTCTGGCCTTCGGCCGGCTGATATCCGAAATAGCGCCAGCCATCGATCACCTGCTCGGGCGAGCCGCGGCTGATGCCGAGCTGCAGCCGCCCGCCGGCGATGAGGTCGGCGCTGCCGGCGTCCTCCACCATGTAGAGCGGGTTCTCGTAGCGCATGTCGATCACGGCCGTGCCGATCTCGATCGTGCTGGTCCTGGCGCCGACGGCCGCGAGCAGCGGAAAGGGCGAAGCCAGCTGCCGCGCGAAATGATGCACGCGGAAATAGGCGCCGTCGGCCCCGAGCTGCTCGGCCGCAACCGCAAGCTCGATCGATTGCAGCAGCGTGTCGCCGGCGGAGCGGGTCTGCGATTGCGGCGAGGGCGTCCAGTGCCCAAAAGACAGGAATCCGATCTTCTTCATGCGGGCAATTTAGGGATGATCGGAACAGTTTGCGAGACGTTGGCCGAGGGAAAGATGGCGACAATGCGTGTCGCCCGTAAGTGCCTCTTGAAGCAGCAGGTCGGCTCGGCTGCTCGCGGAGTCCTCAGATTTCGCAGCGGGCCAAGTTCAGCGCTTTGAGCAAGCCGCCGAACGCCTTGAGCCGGCAGGACTCGCTCTCGCTGGCGGCCTTTGCACGCTGAACATTGGCTGTCCGCTTGACGACAGCTGCTGTTGGCTTTGGCTTTGGCTTGGACTTGGGACGTTCGGCGGTGGCAACCGGCTTCGGCTTGTTTCGCTGACGGACGATCGGCGCCGGCGCGGACGAACCGACGTGGACGTCCTGCGGAGCAACGGGGGTGCCGACCGAAGTTGGCGCCATCGGCACCGCGCTGCTTACGGCGGCAACTTCGAGGCGATCCGCCTTCTCTAGCGCATCATGCGCAGCAGAGATGCCTATGCTTTCAGCAGGCGGCTGGACGATCGCGGCGGCGCGTCGCGGTGGGGCGCTCAGCTCCATGGCCGACAGCATTCCCACACTCAACAGGATGAGGAGGCCCAACAGCGCCATTCTCAGCATCACGCGCCTCTAACCCAAGTTAGCCCCCGCGGAAAATTCTCCGCGCCAATAAGGCAACTTTGCCGGCGGCCGCCGACCTGCGGCGGATCATTTGCCGACAGGGTTAACGGCGGCAGTGATGATAGCTGGCGGGTCTTTCAGTTCGGCGAGTGGGAGCCGCGACCCATCGCTAGCGTTGACGCCGTGACGCTCCATGCCGGCGCAAGCCTGACCCGGGGGGCCGTGGCCGCGAGCGGGGATTATTTTTCGTTTTCTTCCGCTTGCTCCCGCTCCAGGGCACTGATCAGCTTCCCAATGCGCTGCGTGGTCGTGGGGCTTTTCGCAGCCCGCAGCAGGCGCTTGGATTGCTCTAAACGAGAAGCGATCTGCTCCTGGCGCGCCAATTGGTCTTCCATCATCTGTTGTCCTCCATAGAGGATGACGATTAGCAGGGCCAATGGTTCAGATCTGTTGCGTCAGCGCGCGTCGCTCCGCAGGATACCCGAGGCGCAGCAGCCACAGGAATGAGCAAGACCAAACGGCAAAGTTGAGAAAGAGGAACAATATCTCGTTATGGTTGTTGTCATGCCGGATCCTCAGACGTGGCAGGGTCGACGACAAAAAGTCAGCAGAACAAAATGGTAGGATCTCTGTCATCCCTCGCGGCTTTCGTGCTCCTCGGAGCGTCGGTGATCGCTTTGCCGGCTTTTGCTCCAAAAGTGCAGGCGGATGAGCTTCAGGCACTGGCCAAAGGGGACCGGCTCGCAATCCAAGCCGCTTCATCGGATTGCTCAGCACAGGTCTGGCCGGACCTTACCACGTCCTGCTTGCGACACGCCGGTGCTGGAACGAAGATCCAGGAAGCGCGCCTCGTGACTGCCCGGCGATAGATCGGTCGTCCGTCAATCCGCTCGCCTGAGGGATCAGCCCAACCCTCCAGTGCTTCCGTCCGATCGACCTGGTCGTGATCGGACCGTCGCGCCGAGACGAGATACCGCTGACGCAGGCGAATTGGCTGGCCTTCTCCGCTCGAGAAGCGCAGCAATGGGTGCGGACGTCGGTCAAGGGCAATCAGCCTAGAGCATTGCGCGGGTGCCGAGACCGCTCGGGCCCGCCGAGAGAGAGCGAGATCACCATGTCGACAGATCCAATCCAGGTGCCGAACGTTCTCGTCGTGGAGGACGAGATGATCCTGCGGATGCGTGCGGTCGACATCGTGGAGGATGCCGGGTTCTGTCCCATAGAGGCGATCAATGCCGACGAGGCAATCTCGGTTCTGGAGTCCCGCTCGGACATCTCGCTGCTGCTGACCGACATTCAGATGCCCGGCAGCATCGATGGCCTCAAGCTCGCCCATGCGGTGCACGAGCGCTGGCCCTCGATCAAGATCATTCTGGTGTCCGGCCAAGTGAAGCCGTCCGAGGCGGAACGGCCAGTGGACAGCAGGTTTTTCGGTAAACCGCTCAGTGTCGAGCAAATGATCACCGAGTTGCAGGCCATGGTCGGCGCGGGTGCTTTGCAGATCGTTCCGACGGCAGGCGACTGGACGCCAAGCAGGATATTTGACGCCGCGCGGACCGCTGCGCCCACCTCCCGGTCGGAGCAGGAGGCTTCCCTGTCTGCCGAGAACGACAGCCTTCGCTTGCTGCTCGAACAGGCCGAAATCGACGCACAGGCTATGATCGTTCAGGCCGGTATCGATGCCGAGCAGCGAAGCGCCGCAGACAAGTTGCAGAAGCTGATTCTCGGAGAGCTTCATCATCGCGTCAAGAATACGCTTGCCATGGTGAGTGCGATCGCGTCCCAGAGCTTTCGCGGAGCGCCGAGTATCGAGCATGGACAGAAGGCCATGGAGGGCAGGTTGCTCGCATTGGGGCGAGCCCATGATCTCTTGATGCAGGTCAGTTGGGCCGATGCGAGCCTGACCCACACGCTGAGCAGCGCAACGGAGCCCTACGACAGTCAGGGAGACCGACGCTTCCACTTCAATGGACCGGATATCCGGATTACCTCCGTCGCTGTCATTGCGCTTGCGATGACGTTCAACGAACTGTGCACCAACACCACCAAGTTCGGCGCGCTGTCGGTCCCGACAGGCCGCGTCGAGATTTCGTGGGCGATTGATGAGGCGAAGCAAAGGCTTCGCCTCGTCTGGACCGAAAGGGGCGGTCCCCCGGTCGAGCCGCCAACACGGCGGAGTTTCGGCACCCGGATGATGGGGTCTCTCGGTCAGCAACTGACCGGGCAGGTAAGCCTCGCATATGAACGGGACGGATTCGTTTACGCTTTGGACGTGCCACTCGGCTCGATCGCCACGGTCGCGTGAGCTGGCTTTTGTTCGAGCCGTGCGCGAGCTCTGTCGAAAGCGTCCGATACCCTGGCTTCCTCAGCTGGGCCGGCGCTGCTTGGCTCGCCGATCGCCTGAGAATCCAACAAAAAGGCCGCGGTTTGCACCGCGGCCTGTTGAATCCACTCGCCTCGCCGCTCAGTAGGTGCCGATTCCGACACTTACGCCCGGAGCACGGAAGCCAACGCCGCTGCGTTCCTCATAGCCGCGCCGCTCGATGTAGCGCTCACGCGGTGCATATCCGTAGGCATCGCGGCCTTCGCGGATGATGACGCGTCTTTCGCTGCGCTCGCGCCAGCACCGTCCGTCTTCGTTGCAGACCATGCGAACGTTTTGAAGGTTGCTCTCCGGCGCGGATGACGTGCTGAGGGTAAGCGGAGCTGCCGAAGCAGCCGTTACCATGAGGGTGCCGGCTGCGGCGGCCAAGACTGTGAATATTCTCATGAAGTATCTCCTGAATGAAGCTTGTGTCAGTGAGCCAATGGGCTCGAGGAACAATGGTTCCGTGAAACGTAAGGAGAAACTCTTCCACGTGCGGGTAAGCGGGAAACGGACGTGATTGCTCCGGAACGGAACTCGGAGCGAATTGGATTGCGTCGCCTACGGCGGTCCAGATCAGATGGTCGGCCAGTCGTCCGGCCGCGCGTCCTTGGCTTTTTCCTCGGCTAGGAGGCGCAACAGCGTCTGATGCCGTGCTTCATCGCGCGACGGGTCACCTTCACTGATGGCGATGAGCTTCTCATAACGTCTGATGTTTTCGTGGTTTACGTAGTTCTGCATTGCGCCCTCCGGCAGTTCAGCAGCGTGGCGCGCTCACGCTGACATCAGCTACCCCTTACGCATGCAATGCAAGGTCTATTTTGGGCCCGATGACCAGATGCCTCAGCGGCGCTGTCCCTTGATGACGGTTCGGGAAATTCGCGCAGCTTTTTGATTCGTATTCGCGCTCGCTGACCGCCGGTATTGGAAAGCACGTCGGTCGAGCAGGATCATCTAGGATCGCCCCGGCACGGCTTCGGCCTCGATAGCTGCAACAAGCTCGGGCGCGAGGTGAGCGGACAAGCGCTGAATGATGTTGAGCAACTTCAGGATTTCCTGCTCACGCAAGGCGTCAATCTTATTGTGCAACAATTCGATTTCGAGTTCGGCTTTCACATTGATTCGATAGTCGTGCTCGGCATGTCTGCGGTCAACCTCGGATTGACGATTCTGGCTCATCATGATGATGGGCGCCGCATATGCTGCTTGGAAAGAAAGGACCAGGTTCAGCAAGATAAAGGGATAAGGGTCCCAACGGTCAATCAACGCTGTCGTGTTCAGAATGATCCAGAGGCCGAGTAGTCCGCTCTGGATGAGGATGAAGCGCCAGGAGCCGACCGTTTCGGCAACCCGGTCGGCCAGCATCGCTCCCGGCGTTAGAGCAGGTTTGGGTATGTTGCGAGCCGGCTTTTGCGCACGAAGTTCCTGCAACCGCTGCTCATCCTCGAGACTTAGGTGTATCTTGTGGCTTTGCTCGCTGGTCATGTGCATCCCCGGTAAAGAGAGATCCAGGCGCCTGAGCGCCCTTCATTGCTCGCCGCTCAGTTGGCGGTCATCCTAGACCAGTCCGTGACTATGTCACTTATTGGCCCGTGCCGATTCGGGAGGGAGAAGCTGGCGACTTCCGGTTTCGAAGCCAGAGCGGACGCGCGGCCTGTGTCGTGGCTGATGAATCGTGACCGCGCGCCCGGGCTTATCCGGCATTACCTGATGCCCGGCTGGGTTGGCGAAGCCGTGCGGCCTCACGCGTAGGCCACCCAGCCGCGGAACGTGAAGCCCGTATAAAACAGGGTCGGCTGGGAGAAGCCGGCATCGCGCAAAACCGCCTCGTCCTGCGCGGGCGTGAGGATGTCCAGATGGTTGGTGACGGCGTCCCGCGCGGCTGCCGCCTTGTCGGGCTCGACGCCGGAGAAAGCCAGGAACGCGGAATACCGCGACAGCCATCGCGGGCGTTCCTCCTCGCCGTCGGGCGCGCTCAAATGCGCGACCACGAAGGGGGCGCCCGGCTTGAGCCGGCGGCGGATTTCCGAGGCAATGCGGCGTCGCTCCGTGACGTCCACGAAGTGCAGGGTGAGCAGGCAGCTGGCACCGTCGAACGGCCCCTGCGGCGCGTCGTCGATATAGCCTTAATGAAGATGTGCGCGCGATGCGAGTGGGCCCAGGGTTTTCCGGGCGAGCGCCAGCATCGCCGCGGACGGATCGACGCCGTCGAAACGCCAGGCGGGTTGCGCCTGCGCAAACGTCTTCAATTCGAGGCCGCCGCCGGCGCCGAGCACGAGGATGCGCGCGTCGTCACGCGCGCGCTCGGCCAGCATGATCGCCGCCATCGACAGCATGGAATTGTAGCCGGGAACGAAGCGCGGCGGTCCCTCGGTGTAAGTCGCCACGGCTTGTGGATCGGAGAACATATCTTGAATGCTGGTCATTGCGTTGTCCTTGGCTAGGCCGGCATCAGGCGTGATGTGCGCTGATGCCTTGAAGCTTGCGGGAGCCGAGGCGCTTGCGAAAATCCTCGCTCAGCATCGCCAGGGTCACCTCGCCGAGCCGCGACAGCAGCAGCGCTTCCGCATCGGCAAAGGCCTGATCGAGCGCGGCGTTGACGGCCTGCTCGACCAGGCAACCCGGCGCTTCCGTGCGATTGCCCATCGCCAGCAACCCCGGGCTGCCAAGCGCGGCATAGACGTCGCGCAACGTCACCTTCGACAGGTCGCACGCCAGCGTCCAGCCGCCGCCATGGCCTTTCTCGGAGCGGACGTAACCGAGGTCGCGCAGGCCCGCCATGATGCGGCGGATCACCACGGGGTTGGTGTCCATGGCTTTCGCCAGCGTCTCGGACGTGAACGGGCCGGGGTGTTGCGTCATGTGCAAGAGCACATGGAGCACGCCGGACAGCCGGGAATCTCGCTTCATGTAACTTTATATGTTTCATGATAGCTCAAATGTCAATTGCTGCCGAGGCCCGATGACGTTCTCCCAATTTTGCTACGCGCTAACCCATTGATTCCGTTCATGCCGGCTACTGTGCATGGGGTTGTTTTCGGCTTTTTGTTTCGGCAGGCATGAAGACCGAGGCCGCCATGCCGATTTGTCACGGTGACGCCGTCGCGCGCCGGGACAACAATCGGCCAGGCACCGCGTGGACTTTTGTCCGTCACCTCGCGCGGCGCCCGTTTTCATCCATCCATTTTTTTGGAGGCGCGTCATGCAGGTTTACAATGTGGTGAAATTCAAGGTGAAGCAGGGCGAGGAAGCTGCCTTCCTCGACGCGCACCGGAACGGCAAGGCGAAATGGCCGGGCCTCGAGCATGGCGTCATCATCAAGACCGGCGAGCAGACCTTCTGCCTGATCGGCACCTGGTCAAGTCAGGACGCGATGATCGCGGCGCGTCCGGCGATGATCAAGACGCTCGACAGTTTCAGGTCGGTGCTCGAGGACCAGGGCAACGGACGCGGCGTGACCGATGCGGTGTCGGGCGAGGTGGTGCTGGCTCTTTAGGAGCCGCGCCAACCGCTACTTCATGACCCGCAGGCCCTTGGTCGTGAACTTCTGCGCCTTGTCGCCCGGCCGCACCGGCCGCCGCGTGCCGGCGGCCTTGCCGGTGCCGGGCGGCTGGTGCGCGGGGACGAGCTGATGCGGCTGCGAGCCGATCAGGTCGCGGCGCCCCATCTCGATCAAGGCCTCGCGCAGCACCGGCCAATTATCAGGATCGTGATAGCGCAGGAAAGCCTTGTGCAGCCGGCGCTGGCGCAGGCCCTTGATCGCCTCCACCTTGTCGCTGCCGCCGTGCCGCACGCCGCGCAGCGGATTGACGCCGGTATGGTACATCGCGGTCGCCGTCGCCATCGGCGAGGGCAGGAAGGTCTGCACCTGGTCGGCGCGATAGCGGTTCTTCTTGAGCCACAGCGCGAGGTTCATCATGTCCTCGTCGGTCGTGCCCGGATGCGCAGCGATGAAATAGGGGATCAGGTAATATTTCTTGCCGGCGCGTTCGGCGGCTTCGTCGAACATCCGCTTGAACTTGTTGTAGGCGCCGATGCCCGGCTTCATCATCTTGTCGAGCGGGCCGCGCTCGGTGTGTTCGGGGGCGATCTTCAAATAGCCGCCGACGTGATGGGTGACGAGCTCCTTGATGTATTCCGGGCTCTCGACCGCGAGGTCGTAGCGCACGCCTGAGGCGACCATCACCTTCTTGATGCCTTTGGTCTCGCGCACCTTGCGATAGAGCCTGATGAGATCGTCATGCGAGGTGTTGAGGTTCGGGCAGATCTCGGGGAAGACGCAGGACGGCCGCCGGCACGCGGCTTCTACCTTCGGATCCTTGCAGGCCATCCGGTACATGTTGGCGGTGGGGCCGCCGATGTCGGAGATCACGCCGGTGAAGCCGGGCGTCTTGTCGCGGATTTTTTCGATCTCGCGCAAAATAGAACCTTCGGAGCGGTTCTGGATGATGCGGCCCTCGTGCTCGGTGATCGAGCAGAAGGTGCAGCCGCCGAAACAGCCGCGCATGATCGTCACCGAGAACTTGATCATGTCCCAGGCGGGAATCTTGGCCTCGCCATAGGACGGATGCGGCGCGCGGGCGTAGGGCAAATCGTAGACCGCGTCCATCTCCTCGCTGGTCAGCGGGATCGGCGGCGGGTTGAGCCAGAGGTCGCGGTCGCCATGGCGCTGCACCAGCGGCCGCGCATTGCCGGGGTTGCTCTCCCGATGCAGCACGCGTGAGGCCCGCGCATAGGCTTCCTTGTCCTGCTCGACCTGCTCCAGCGCCGGCAGCCGGATCACGGTCGCGCCCTTTTGGCGCGTCGCGCCTTCGTCGGCGGAATCGAGATCGTCAGCGTGCAGCTCGGTGTAATCCTCCGGGACTTTCCGGAACAGCGCGACGCCCCTGATGTCGTCGAGCGCCCGCGGCGCTTCACCCGCGGCGAGCCGCTGCGCGACTTCGACCACGGCGCGCTCGGCATTGCCGTACAGCAGGAGGTCTGCTTTGGCGTCGGCCAGCACCGAGCGGCGCACCTTGTCGGACCAATAGTCGTAATGCGCGATCCGGCGCAGCGAGGCCTCGATGCCGCCAAGCACGATCGGCACGTCCTTGAACGCCTCGCGGCAGCGTTGGGCGTAGACGACGGTGCAGCGGTCCGGCCGCTTGCCGCCTTCGCCGCCCGCCGTATAGGCATCGTCGCTACGGATGCGCCGGTCCGCCGTGTAGCGGTTGACCATGGAATCCATGTTGCCGCCGGTGACGCCGAAGAAGACCTTTGGCTTGCCCAAGGCCTTGAACGGTTCGGCCGAGTGCCAGTCGGGCTGCGAGATGATGCCGACCCGAAAGCCCTGCGCCTCCAGCAATCGCCCGATGATCGCCATGCCGAAACTGGGATGGTCGACATAGGCGTCCCCGGTCACCAGCACGATGTCGCAGGCGTCCCAGCCGAGCGCGTCCATCTCGGCACGGCTCATGGGGAGGAACGGCGCCGGCTTGCGCTTTTGGGCGTGCGCCATCAGGGGCTTTGCGGCGGTGATGATCTGGGTGTCCATGGGGCGTAGGCATAGGACTCCGGGCCTGCGAATACAACCGACGGACGCGTGAAAGATCGCGGTTCCCCAGCCGCCCCAGGCGGTGCGTTAACGGGTTCGCGAGCGCCTGCCATCTCCTCCCCGACCAGCGGCGGCAGGTGTGTGACGCCGTCCACATACCGGCCGGTGCCGTCGCGTCATGCTCTCTCCAGTCCTCAAGGAGAGCCCCAATGTTTCTGGTCGATGCGCTGCTGATCCTGGCGATGTTGTTTTTCCTGTTCCTGCCGATCACCGATCGCCGGACGGTGCGGATGAGGCTCTGCATGCTGTGCGCGCTGCTCGCGGTGTTTTCGGTCTCGATCACCCGTACCCCCATCGTGCCGGTGCTGCTCGCGAGCATCTCCGCGCCTTCCGGAATGGTGCGCGTGCCGCATATGCATATGGACGAGCCGTCGTCGGGGTTCTCACCGCGGCGGACATCGGATATCCGATTGATCCATGGGCAAGGGAACGGGCAAGGAAACCGGCAAGGAAACCTCTGACGGCGGTCGTGACGCGAGCACCGCTGCATCACCGTCCACGCACGCCTGGCTTGGCGCGATCGCGCTGATCGGCTTCATCCTGGTTGCGACCGCGCAGGCCTCCAATCAGATTCTGGCGCGCGGACTTGCCGGCTCGGTCCCACCCTTCGCGCTCGCCTTCTTCCGCTGGAGTATCGTCGCCATCGGGCTCGCGCCGATCGCGCTCAAGGAGATCCGCGATGGCCGCGTGCCGCTGGCCGGGAACACCTGGCCCATCCTCGCTGCCGGATTCATGGGCATGTTCCTGTGCGGCGGCCCGGTCTATGCCGCCGGCGTATCGACGACGGCGATCCACATCGCGCTGATCATGGCGCTGTCGCCGATCACGGTGCTGCTGATTTCGGCCTTGCGCGGCATCGAGCATGTCGGCCCGCTGCAATGGCTCGGTACGGCGCTCGCGCTCGCGGGGGCGCTGCTGATCATCTCCGGCGGCCATCCGCAGACGCTGATCGAGCTTCAGACCGCGGCAGGCGACGGCCTCGTCGTGATCGCCATGCTCGGCTGGTCCGGCTACACGCTGCTGCAATCGCGCGCCGCGCCAAAGGCCTCGCTGCTGGCACGCATCAGCCTGTTCTCGGGCGCCGGCGCCCTGTTCTCGCTGCCGCTCGCAGCCATGGAGATGTGGGCGACGCCGGGGCAGGTCTTCAGCACCAAGGCGCTCTCGGCCTATGTCTTCGCCGGGATCGTTCCCGGCCTGCTCGCCTATGCCGGCTTTGCCTGGCTCGGCGGAAAGTTCGGCTCGGTGCGGACCTCGCTCGTGCTCTATCTCGGGCCGATCGCGAGCGCGCTGCTGTCTTTTGCCATCCTCGGCGAACCGCCGAAGCTGATCCATCTCTTCGGCGGCCTGCTGATCCTGGGCGGAGTCTGGGCCAGCCTGCGCCGCTAGTTCCATCCGCACGCGTGCCGGTTCATCCGCAGGAACCATCCGGTCTCGTGAACATTCTGATGGAGGTGTTGCGGCGGGCCCGGCTCGCGCGCGCTCGCAACGTTCGCCTCTGGCGCTGGGGGAGCTGTGAGTACAGTCATAGAGAACCTGCTGTTGCGGAAGCAGAAGCTCGTGGAGCAGCTCGAAAAGGCGCCGTCGGTCGAGGATCGCGACAAGATCGAGCACCAGCTCGAGCAGATCAACACCGCGCTGGATTTCCTGGACAGGCCGGGATCGAAGGACGCGAAATAGCCGCGCTCAATCCACCTCAGATGTCTCGACCTTCAAAGCCCTGGCATAGACCACGCCCGAATTGGTGATGTGCGTGGTCATCAACTCCTCGAAGGCGGCCAGCTCGCCGCGCGCGAACAGATCGAGCAGCTTGCGATGCTCGTCGAACGAGGTGCGGGTGCGCACGTCGATCGGCGAGGTCAGATTGGTGCGGAGCGCGGCGACGCGCCCCGAGACCAGCTGATAGGATTCGGCGAGGTAGCGGTTGCCGCAATGGGTGAACAGCGCCTCGTGAAAGGCGGCATCGGCGCGGCCATAGGCGATGTTGTCCTTGGCCGCGACCGCCGGCTCCATTGCCGCGATCGCCTCGCTCATCGCGGCGATCGCGCCGTCGCGGTCGTGGCGACATGCGAGCGCGGCGGCCCTGGGTTCGAGCGCGATGCGAAAGGTGCAGAGCGCATTGATGTCTTCCGCACTCGGCGTAAAGACGAAACTGCCGACCTGCGGGCGGATCACCACGAGGCCTTGCGCCTGCAATTGTCCCATGGCCTCGCGCACCGGCGTGCGGCTGACGCCGAAGGAATTCGCCACCATCTCCTCTGAGATCGCGGCCCCCAGCGCGAACTCGCCGTCGATGATCGCCTGCCGCAGCCGCTGCATCACCCGCTGCGACAGCGATTTCGGCGTATCGAGCTTGAGCGAGCGCATCTGCGTGTCTCAGACCACCTTGCCGGGATTGAGCAACTGGTCCGGATCGAGCGCCGCTTTCAGCGTTCGCATCAGCGCGATCTCGGACTCGCTCCTGGCATGTCCCAGCCATTTCTTCTTGATGGTGCCGATGCCGTGCTCGGCAGAGACGCTGCCGCCGAGCTCGCGCACCAGACCGTAGATGATCGTATCCATCTCTTCCTTCGGCTGCTGCTCGACGGCAAGGCCGGTGACCCAGGAGACGAGATGCAGATTGCCGTCGCCGATATGGCCGTAATAGACGCTTTCGCAGCCCTTGATGCCGGAGGCCAACGCCGCCTTGCAGCGCGTGGCGAACTCGTCCATCCGCGCCACGGCAAGACCGATATCGTAGGAGATGTGCGGGCCCAGCACCTGGCCGAACTCGGCGCAGATGTCGCGCACGCGCCAGAAGGCCTGCGTCTGCGCCAGCGACTGCGCCACGGCGGCATCCGCCAGCAGCCCGCGCTCCATCAGCTCTTCGAGCCAGGCCTGGAAGCGCGGCGCGTCGACGCTCTCGTCGGTGCCTTGCGCTTCCACCAGCACGTAGAGGCCCTGGTTAGCTGCGACCGGCGGCTTCACGCCGGCACGTGTCGTGATCACGTCCCAATAGTCCGGCCACATCACCTCGAAGGCCGACAGCAGTGGGCCGAGCCCGCTGCGCGCCGCGCCGAGCAGCGCGACCACCGCGGCATAATCCTTCAGCGCGCACAGCGCGGCCATGGTCGAGCGCGGCTTCGGAAACAGTTTCAGCACCACGCGGGTGATGATGCCGAGCGTGCCTTCGGAGCCGATGAAGAGGTGCTTGAGGTCATAGCCCGCATTGTTCTTCATCAGCTTGTTGAGGCTGGTGATGACGGTGCCGTCGGGCAGCACCACTTCGAGACCGAGCACCAGCTCGCGCGTCATGCCGTAGCGGATTACGCGGTTGCCGCCGGCATTGGTCGAGAGATTGCCGCCGATCGCGCAGGAGCCGCGCGAGCCGAGGTCGAGCGGGAAGAAGAAGCCGGCCTCGTCCGCGGCCTTCTGGATCGTCTCCAGCGGCGTTCCGGCCTTCACCGTCATCGTCATCGACGCCGGATCGATCTCCTCGATGCCAGTCATGCGCTCCAGCGAGATCGCGACCCAGCCGGCCTCGGGCGAGGCGCCGCGGCACAGTCCGGTCAGTCCGCCCTGCGGCACGAACGGCAGATGCGCCTGCCGGCATGTCGCAATCGCATCGGCCACGCCTTGCGCGTCCACGGGGCGGATCACCGCCAGCGGCGTCTGCGGCAGGCTCGCGCTCCAGTCGTTGCAATTGCGCGCCGGCACGTCGGTGCCGATCAACACGGCGGCCGCGCCGAGCTTGTCGCGCAAGGCGCCGAGCAATTGGTCGGGTCGCCCGATGGGGGTCACCATGTTCATGCGAGACCTCCTCAATATTTGGCTGCGCCCATGCGCGCCGTGACGCCGGAAAGAGTTTGCGCGTGTCTTGTATGTAAGGTACAAGATGAAAAGTAAAGCAAAAACAAGGCCCGGCACAGCTCCGTAAGATCGTTAGAGATCAGAGGCTTAGGTCGGATCGAAACAAAGGGCAGTGTGATGACCGAGGCAATTCGCGGGTTCTGGGTGGCATCGGCGACGCCGTTGGCGTCCGACGGCAGCGTGGATTCGGCAAAGCTCGCGGCCCACGCCAGGCAGCTGTTCGGCAAGGGCGTCGACGGCGTCGTGCTGTTCGGCACCACGGGCGAGGGCACCTCCTTCAATGTCAGCGAGCGCATCGCGACCATCGAGGCCGTGCTCAAGGCCGGCATTGCGCCGGAGCGCATCGGCATCGGCGGCGGCTTTCCCGCCATCACCGACAGCATCGCCCTGACGCGCGCCGTGCTCGGCCTCGGCTTGCGTCACGTGCTGGTGCTGCCGCCCTATTTCGACCGCAGCGTCACGCCTGAAGGCATCGAGGATGCCTTTGCTGCGATCATCGACGGCGTCGCCGACGATCGGTTGCGCGCCTATCTCTATCACATCCCGCAGACGTCGGGCGTTGCGATCCCCACGACTGTCGCTGCTAGCTTGCGCAAGCGTTACGGCAAGGTGGTCGCGGGTCTGAAAGACTCCAGCGGCGACTTCAAGCAGTTCCAGGCATTCCGTGCTGCAGCTCCCGAGCTCGCCATCACCGTCGGCAACGAAGCCGATATCGCCCGCGCGATTGCCGCAGGCGGGGCCGGCACCATTTGCGGCATGGCCAATGTCGTGCCCGAGCTCGTCAAGGGAATGGTCGAGGGCAAGGATGTCGAAGCGCGGATGCAGGCTGCGATCGACGTCGTGCTGAAGACGGCCTCCTTCACTGCGACGTTGAAGGCGATCCTCGCGGCGCAGACCGGCGATGCCGCCTGGCTGCGCGTGCGCCCGCCGCTGCGCGCGTCGTCCGACGGTGCTGCGTTGAAGCGCAAGATCGACGAGTTGACGGCGCCCGCCACTGCGTAAAGGCGCAAAAATTCCGCCACACGCTGCTTCGCAAATTCGCGCGCAGCGTGCCGCCCTTGCTGCGGCATCAATCGGTGATTGCCGTTCGGCGTGGATTTACGCTTAGAACGATTCAACACTAGAGCGATTCAAATCCGTCTACGGTTCTCTTCAATCGAGACGACTGTTACACGCGCACACTTCAATGTTCCTGAATTGAAGTGGAATGAAAGTGCGTGCCTCCGTGGATGGCCTGCATCTCGGCAGCCATCGTCTTCGCGCCGGCGAGAGCCGCGCAGGTCTTCTCATCGGTGCAGCGGTGCTGCTCGCATCTCCCCTCAACACGACGGCTGCGCAGGCCCAATCGGCGCTGCCGCCTGTCACGGTGGACGCGCCGGCGCCGCGGCCGAAACCGGCGCGCGCTTCGGATCAGTCTTCCCGCCGCACGCAGACTGCGGCGCGGCGCCAGTCGAATCGCAATCCTGCACCTGCTACGCCGACGCTCTCGGAGCGCGCCGCCGCGGACGCAGCCGCACAGCAGGCCGCCAAGCTCGGATACCGCGCGATGCCGAGCGCCACGACTCTGCGCAGCGGCGCCTCGCCGCTCGACACATCGCAGGCGGTCAACGTCGTGCCCGAGCAGGTGCTGAAGGACCAGCTGCCGCGCAACATCGACGACGCGCTCATCAACGTCTCCGGCATCACCCAGACCAATACGCTCGCGGGCAGCCAGGACGCCGTGATCCGCCGCGGCTTCGGCGACAACCGCGACGGCTCGATCATGCGCAACGGCATGCCGCTGGTGCAAGGCCGCAGCTTCAATCCCGCGGTCGAGAGCGTCGAGGTGCTGAAAGGGCCGGCGTCGCTGCTCTACGGCATCATGGATCCCGGCGGCATCGTCAACACCATCAGCAAGCGGCCCGAGCTCTACCAGCACGGCTCGGTCACGCTGCTCGGTTCGGCCTTCGGCGCTTCGAAGACCGGCGCCGACGGCCTGCTCGACGTCACCGGTCCGATCGGCGACCAGGGCCTTGCCTATCGTTTCATCGGCTACGGCGTCAGCGAAGATTACTGGCGCAATTTCGGCCGGCACCGCGAGATGCTGGTGGCGCCGTCGCTGGCCTGGTACGGCCAGGACACCACGGTGCAGCTCAACTACGAGCACCGCGAGTTCATCTACCCATTCGATCGCGGCACGGCGTTCAATCCAGTGACCAAGGCGCCGCTGGCCGTGCCTGCGACGCGACGGCTGGATGAACCCTTCAACAACACCTGGGGCACATCCGACCTGATGCAGGCATCTGTCGAGCACCGCTTCAACCAGGATTGGAAGCTCTACGCCGGCTACAGCTACAACACAGAAACCTTCAGCGCCAACCAGCTTCGCATCACCAATATTGACTTCACGACCGGCAGGGAGACGCGCAGCAACGATGGCACGGGAAGTTCGCTCAGCAACGTCAGCTACGGAACGTCCTATATTTCCGGCAGCTTCTGGCTCGGCGACATGCGCAACGAGCTGGTGTTCGGCGGCGACGGGCAATATCGCACGATCTATCGCGACACCCTGATCCGGCAGACGACGCCCGCCTTCAATGTCTACAATCCCGTCTACGGGCTGATCGGACCAGGCACCACGGCGTCGAACGCCGACAGCGCGCAGACCGACAAGCTCGGCCAATGGTCGCTGTTTGCCCAGGACACCCTGCATCTGACCGAACGCTTTGCGCTGGTCGGCGGCGTGCGTTACATGGACTACGATCAGATCGCGGGTCGCGGAAAGCCGTTCAACACCAATACCAACGTGTCCCAGGACAAGGTGCTGCCCCTCGGCGGCGCCATCTTCAAGCTGACCGACCAGATCTCGCTCTATGCGAGCTACACTCAATCGCTGAAGCCGAACTCGACCATTGCGCCGATCGGCGTGGTGATCGATTCCAACGTCCCTCCGGAAGAGGGCGTGTCATACGAGGCCGGCGTCAAGTTCGATCTGAACAAGCGCATCTCCGGCACGCTGGCGCTCTATGATCTCGACAAGAAGAACGTGCAGACGACGAAGACGAACAGCGCGGGTATCGTCGAGCTCCACACCGTCGGGCGTGCGCGCTCGCGCGGCGTCGAGCTGGACGTCACCGGCAGGCTCACCGACAGCTTGGCCCTGATCGGCAGTTTTGGCTATACGGATGCCCGCGTAACGGCGTCGGAAGATCCGACGCTGTATGGCAAGAAGCTGCAAAACGTCGCCTTGAACACAGCATCACTCTATCTGGTCTACGACTTCGGCACCGCATTACCCGGCCAACTCCGCCTCGGCGGCGGCGCGCGCTATGTCGGCGACCGCCCAGGAGATTCCATCAACTCCTTCTTTCTGCCGTCCTATGTCGTCGCCGATATCTTCGCGACCTATGAGACGAAATATCAGAACACGCCTGTCATCTATCAATTCAACGTCAAGAACCTGTTCGACACCGTCTACTATCCCTCAGCGGTCAACAATCTCAACGTCGCCATCGGCGATGCCAGGCGCGTCTCGCTGTCGGCGACGGTGAAGTTCTAGCCATGGCGGCGCGGCTGGGACGCACGGTCAAGGCGGTCCTGTTTCAGGTCCACTCCGTCGCGGGCTTGGTCCTGGCGCTGCTGGTGTCCCTGATCGCGCTGACCGGCGCGATCATGAGTTTCGAGGACGAGATCGTCGATCATCTCAACGCCGGCATCATGCAGGTGACGCCGCGTCAGGCGCCGTCGCTGATGCCCGATGCGCTGCTTGCGCGGCTGAAGGCGGCGCAGGACCTCGGCAAGGTCTCGGCCGTCACGCTGTCGAGCGATCCGTCGGCGGCGGTCCATGTCCGCTTTGCGCGTGACGACCGGGGCGACCGGCCGACCTCGCTCTATGTCGATCCCATCGATGCGCGGGTGCTGGGCTCACCGCGCGGCGAGGCGTTCTTCGCGACGGTGCGCCGGCTGCATCGCTGGCTGCTGCTTCCCGGCGACGGCAAGGGCTGGGGACGTCCGATCACCGGCAGCATCGCGCTCGGCCTGATCGTCATGCTCGTCTCGGGCCTCGTGCTGCGCTGGCCGCGTCGCGCGGGCAGCGTGAAGATGTGGCTGAAGCCGAATATCGCACCCGGAGGCCGCGCGCTGCATCGCTCTCTGCACACGGTGATCGGCACCTGGGTTTTGCCGATCTATCTGACGATGGCGCTCACCGGGCTGTATTTCTCCTTCGAATGGTACAAGGACGGCGTGACCTGGCTGCTGGCGCGTCCGCACGTCACCGCCGCGAAGATGCCCGCAAAGCCGCCGCCTGGCCGTGCCGAGCCTGCATCGCCGATCGGATTCGACCAGGCCTGGATGACGTTCCAGCGCGAGGAGGGCGACCGGTTCTCCCGGGCCTTGCTGACGCTGCCGGCGGGATCGGGCACGGCGATCCGCATCCGCTCGTGGGGCAAGGCATCGCTGCTGGAGACCACGCGCGACGAATTCCGCATCGACGCAGTCACCGGCCAGTTGGTCTCCGCGGAGCGCTACGCCGACAAGACTTTTGGCGAAACGATCATCGCGGCCATCTACGACATCCATCGCGGCGCAATCCTGGGCTGGCCCGGTAAGCTCGCCTTCATGATCGCCGCGATCATGATGCCGTTGTTCTCGGTCACCGGCGTCCTGCTCTATCTATCGCGCCGCAAGTTGCGCCGTCCGGCGCAGCCACCGCTCGGGCGGCTCGTTCCCGGCGAGTGAGACTCAAGCGGGCCGGCCACAGCACGAAGGCAGAAATTCCGGGCCGAGGTCGAGACAATCCCGGGCTTACTCATTGCCGACTAAGAAGCTCTTGTCTGAACCGTCGTAGGATGGTTCGATCCCGTTTACATCTTAAAGTATCGGGAGGCTTCTGCGGCAATGTCTGAACGAGACGACATCGAGGAGACGGCGCTACCTGCAGTGCTCGTCAGACGCAGCGATTTGCCCGTACCGCTGGCTCACCCCGCGCGAAGTTTCTTCGGTGGACTTCCCAAATTACCGCCACACCTCGACTGGCCCGTGGCGGAAGTCAGGGCCGACGAAGCCTTGGAGATCGTTGCGCTGACATTCGTGGCTCAGATCGACTTGGCTGAAGTGCCTGGAACCGGCTGGTCGCCGCTCCCGCCCCGCGGCACGCTCTATTTTTTCTGCAGCTCCGTCTTTGTCGGCGAAGGACATCCGCCGTGCCGCGTCCTCTATAGCCCGGCCCACGGAGGGGCATATGCCGACCGCGCTCCACCGCCAAATCTGATGCCGCTGGCAGGGACCAATGGCGATCGTCAGGTCAGATGGCTCAATCCCGATCTCGATCTTCATTCCAAGGTCGAGTTTAAGTATCCAATTTCATTCCTGCCGTTCCGCGACTTCTACTTCCACCAGGATGCCGTCGGAGGCGAACTCATGATCAAGGAATTATGCAAGGCGCTGGGTCCGGGCGAGCCGCCAGAGAATGATCTGCTTCAATTCCGAAGCGTGACCACATACGAAAAGGACGAGGACTGGCCTTTTAACTGGCTCCTGGTCACTCACGTGGTTCGGTCGGTTTTGTCCTACGTCCAGCGCGATCTGAAGTTCGGATACTTCGGCAAGCCGCTCGCCGACGAAGCAACCGTAGAGTTGAAGCGTCTTCGCACCAGTGCGATCGGATGGCTCGAGCGGTGCCGGGCGCTGACCCCGATGGATGATGTCGATCCAAACACGAAAGCGACCTTCAGATCGTGGTGGATCGACGTTGTGCGGGCCTACGAGAGAATGGACGGGCAGGTGCGCACGTATGCGGGTGAAATCGTGGACGACCTCGGCAATGCCATCAACCACACGATCCGCTGCATGGCGACCTCTGATGTCGACGCACCAGACGAAGCTCCTCTCAGCTACGTTGCGAATCTGGAGCGGCAGAATCTCTGGACGACCCCCAGCGTAGAGGACGGGCAACGCCGCCATTTCAGAACAGCGATTCATCAGATGCTGGGATATGGCAGCGGACCTCAGGATGCGACGGAGGAGCATCTGGAGGACATGTTGCTGCTTCAGATCCAGGGTGATCCGGCCTTCTTCAATTGGCACTCGGATATCGGCGGCGTGCTTCATTTTTGGATTGACCGCGATGCGCTTGCTCAACGCGACTTCTCGCACGTCGTTGCCACTTACGAATGCGATTAACTTGATCTCGACGCTTGTATCGCGTGCGCTAATATCGCTGGCCAATGCCGCCGCAATGGTCCAAAAGCTCACGGCTCTTCCCTCAAGGTTCACGCCATGAAGCTCCCGACCGTCGCCCCCGCCGATATCCGCCGCGCGCTGCTGCTGCGCGAAGAAATCGCGCTGCTCGATCTCAGATACGAGGCAGGCTTTGCGACCGGGCATCCTCTGTTCGCCGCCAACATGGCCGTGGATCGGATTGAGATCGAAGCGGAGGCCAGGCTGCCGCGCAAGGACGTGGCGATCGTGCTGTATGACGACGGTGAGGGGCTGGTCGCGCGAGGTGCCGAGCGGCTCGCCGCGCTGGGTTATACCAACATCGGCGCGCTCGAGGGCGGGCTGAAGGCCTGGCGCGCGGCGGGCTATGAGGTCTTCGAGGACGTCAACTCCTATTCAAAGGCGTTCGGCGAGCTGGTCGAGTCGCGCAGGCACACGCCGTCGCTCAGTGCCGACGAGGTGGCCAAGCTGATCGCGGACAAGGCTGACATCGCCATCCTCGACGTTCGCCGCTTCGACGAATACGCGACCATGAACATTCCGGGCTCGGTCAGCGTGCCCGGCGCGGAGCTGGTGCTGCGGGCAGGGCAGGCCGCGCCCGATCCTGACACCACCATCATCGTCAATTGCGCCGGCCGCACCCGCTCCATCATCGGCACCCAGTCGCTGATCAATGCCGGCGTGCCCAACAAGGTGCGGGCGCTGCGCAACGGCACCATCGGCTGGACATTGGCGCGGCACGCGCTCGACCACGGCGCCGACAGGCGCGGCGAGATCGGACCGTTCGAGGGCGGTCCGGCCAATGCGCACGATGTCGCCTATCGCGCCGGCGTGCGCCACATCGGCGCCAGCGAGATGGCTGCGCTTGCCGCGCAGACCGGCCGCACGCTGTACCGCTTCGACGTGCGCGATGCGGAAGAATATGCGGCCGGCCATCTGCCGGGCTTCCGGCATTATCCCGGCGGGCAGCTCGTGCAAGAGACCGACATGGCCGCGCCCGTGCGCGGCGCGCGCATCGTCCTGACCGACGACAGGAGCGTCCGCGCCGACATGACGGCGTCGTGGCTGGCGCAGATGGGCTGGGAGGTCTATGTGCTCGAAGGCGGCTATGACGGCGCGCTCGAGCTCGGCGCGCCGCGCGTGCTGCCCAAGCCAGATCCGGCGCACCGCTACCGCCGTCCCTACGAAGGTACCGACGTTGCGGAGAAGGCGATGCAGGCCTATCTCGACTGGGAATACGGCCTCGTGGAGCAGCTTCGCCGCGACGGGACGCATGGGTTTTATGTCATTTGACGGCGAGCGGAACGACCACTGCGCACTGACCTGACCGCGCTGGTGGGATGCCAAGCGCATCTCGCGTTCCGCCATCTTCTTCCCGTATCCGCCCCCTATTGTGCTGTGCATCGTCGGCGGTCTATGTGCTCAGCCAAAGCTCATCATCCACGGAGACACCATGTCAGCCCCAGGCCAAAGCCCTGAGCGGAGCGCGAAGGCACTGTTGCTCGAAGGCGTCAATGATAGCGCTGTCGACCTTTTCAGGAGTGCGGGCTTCGCCAATGTCGAGCGGCTGACCAAGGCGCTGGACGGCGAGGATCTGCGCAAGGCGCTCAAAGGCGTGTCGCTGCTCGGCATTCGCTCGCGCACCCAGATCACCGACGAGGTGCTCGCCGCCGCCGACGGGCTGCTCGCGGTCGGCTGCTTCAGCGTCGGCACCAACCAGGTCGACCTTGCGGCCGCGCGCAAGCGCGGCATTCCCGTGTTCAACGCGCCGTTCTCCAACACGCGCAGCGTCGCCGAGCTCGTGATCGGCGAGATCGTGATGCTGCTGCGGCGCATCTTCCCGCGCTCGGTGTCGGCTCATGACGGCGGCTGGGATAAGTCGGCGACCGGCAGCCGCGAGGTGCGCGGCCGCACGCTCGGCATCGTCGGCTACGGCAATATCGGCTCGCAACTCTCGACGCTGGCGGAAGCGATCGGCATGCGCGTGATCTATTTCGACCGCACCGACAAGCTCCGCCACGGCAACACCGAGCCGGTCGAGCGGCTGGACGAGCTGCTGGCGCAGAGCGATGTCGTCAGCCTGCACGTGCCAGAGACGCCGGAGACCGCGGGCATGATCGGCGAGAAGGAGCTGCGGGCGATGAAGCCGGGCTCGTTCCTGATCAACAACAGCCGCGGCACCGTGGTCGATCTCGACGCGCTGGCGCGTGCCCTGCGCGACGGTCATCTCGCAGGCGCCGCCATCGATGTGTTTCCGGTCGAGCCGTCCTCGAACGCGGACCGCTTCAAGAGCCCGGTGCAGGGCCTCGAGAACGTCATCCTCACCCCGCATATCGGCGGCTCCACCGAAGAGGCCCAGGAGCGTATCGGTGGGGAAGTCGCGCGAAAACTGGTCGACTATTTCATCACGGGCTCGACCATGGGCGCGGTGAATTTTCCGGAGGTGCAGCTGCA
This sequence comes from Bradyrhizobium sp. WYCCWR 12699, assembly GCF_032144035.1. Taxonomy (NCBI): domain Bacteria; kingdom Pseudomonadati; phylum Pseudomonadota; class Alphaproteobacteria; order Hyphomicrobiales; family Nitrobacteraceae; genus Bradyrhizobium; species Bradyrhizobium sp. WYCCWR 12699. Next base: position 36,755 of record NZ_JAVTJN010000030.1, on the reverse strand, counting down.
TTTGCGGCCCTCCGGCGCGCGCTTCAGCCACGTCCATCGCAACGTGCCCGGCATGCTGCGCCGGCTCAACGAGGTCTTCCTGCAGCGCGACATCAACATCGCCGCGCAATATCTGGAGACGGCAGGCGATCTCGGCTACGTCGTGCTCGATGCCGATCTCGGTGGTCAGGATTCTGCCGCGCTGCTCCAGCAGATCCGCAGCCTCGACGGCACGGTCGGCGCGCGGCTGGTGTTCGAGCACTAGCGTCCATTGACGGCTGCCCGGAGGTCGCATTGAATGCGGCCTCTGGCAGACTGAATATGACACTAGGGGTGGAAACGATGACGCTGACAACAGCGAAGCTGTGCGCATGGCTCGTGGGCGCTGCGGCCGCCCTGAGCGCGAACGCGGTGGTCGCCGCCACCCTGGCGGAGAATGCAGAAACAGTCTGCAAGGGCCTCAACGGCGGCACTGACGCCACGAAGGTCGATTCCGCCACGCTGCAAGCACCGTCGCCGCTTGCTGTTGCCGAACGCGGGCCGACGCCGTCGGGGCGCGTCACGCCGGCCAGTCCCGCCTTCTGCAAGGTGCTCGGCCATATCGACCCCGTCGACCCCAAGGCGCCGCCGATCAAGTTTCAGGTCAACCTTCCCGTCGAGTGGAATGGGCGCTCGCTGCAATATGGCGGCGGCGGATTCAACGGCGTGCTGATCACCGGCCTTGCGCTGCCGCCGGCCTATCCGTTCGACAAGCCGTCGCCGCTGGCGCGCGGCTTCGTCACCTACGGCACGGATTCGGGCCATGAGATCAAGCAAGGCGAGCTGCCGCAGGTCTTTGCGCTCAATGACGAGGCGTTCGAGAACTTTGCCCATCGCGCCTACAAGCGGGTGCGCGACACGGCTGTTGGGCTGATGGAGCGCGCTTATGGCAAGAAGCCTGACAAGATGTATTTCATGGGCTCGTCCGAGGGCGGCCGCGAAGGCCTCACCATGGCACAGCGTTACCCCGACGATTTCGACGGCATCTTCGCCCGCGTGCCCGTGATCAACTGGGTCGGCCTGCAGCACGCCGGCACGCGCTCGGGTCTCGTCACCATGGGCGCAGGCTGGATCAACCCGGCGCAGGTGAAGCTCGTCGGCGAGGCCGTGCGGGCGGCGTGCGACAAGGCCGACGGCTCCGACGATGCGCTGGTGCAGGATCCCGTCGGCTGCAAGGCCGCCTTCAAGGCCGAGACGCTGCGCTGCGCGGACGGAAAGACAAGCGATCAGTGCCTGACCGACGCCCAGATCAAGGCGATCGAGACCTTGCGCGGACCTTACAAATTCCCGTTCGCGCTCGCCAATGGTCTCGACGATTATCCGGGCTGGGGCGTCTCGGGCGAGGACACGCCGGCGATCGGGCCGACCGGCGGCTGGACCGCGTGGTGGCTCGGCACGGCGCCGCCGGCCCAGCCGCCCGCGCCCAACAACGGCATCGCCTGGATCTACGGCGCCGGCGGCATCCAATATGTGTTCGCGCGCGATCCCAAGCTCGACGTCACCACCTACAAGGTGGAGGAGCACAAGGCGCGGCTGCTCGAAGTGTCGAAGCTGATGGATTCGACCGATCCCGATCTCAGCCGCTTCCGCGCGCGCGGCGGCCGGCTGATCATGCTCGAGCACATGGCCGATTATGCCCAGAGCCCCTATGCCGGCATCCGCTATTTCGAGAGCGTCGAGCGCAAGCTCGGCAAGGCCGAGACCGCCGAATTCGCGCGGCTCTACACCGCGCCCGGCGTCGACCATGTCGGCTCCGGCGCGCCGGCCAATGTCGACATGCTCAGCGTGCTGGTCGACTGGGTCGAGAAGGGCAAGGCACCCGGCGATCTCGAAGTCAGCGAGCAGAAGGTCGAGGCGCCGTCCTTCGCAGTGACCCGGGCGCTGCCGCTGTGCCGCTGGCCGGCCTGGCCGCACTACAAGTCGGGATCGGCGACCGAGGCGGCGAGCTTCACCTGCGCGCCGTAGTCAAACGGTTCGTTTGACAACCACCTCGCGCCCGGCTAAATATTTCGCATGCGAAATAAAGCGGCTGACGCGCGGCATCATCGGCTGATTTACCTGCTCAACGTCGCACAACGCCGCCTGCAACGCTGGATGGCGGCGCAGCCGGACAACGACGTGACGCCGGCACAAGCGGGACTGCTGTTCATCCTCGGCAAGCAGGACGGCGTCCTGATGGGCGAGGCGGGCGCGGCGCTCGACATGGGGCCGGCCGGCATTTCCGGCCTCGTCGACCGCACGGAGGCTGCGAAGCTGATCGAGCGACGGGTCGATCGCGAAGACGGACGCGCGTGGCGCATCTTTCTGACGCCGAAGGGACGCACCGCGCTGGCGCAGGCGAAAGCCGGCGCAGAGCAGGTCAACGCGGCGCTGACGGAGGGATTCACGGCGGCCGAGATCGACATCGTCGCGCGCTGGCTGACCAGCATTCAGGACAAGTTTCCAAGATCTTCAGAAACACGACATTCAGACCAAGGAGCAGATCAATGACCGAGCATGTCCGGATCGAGACCAATAACGGAATCCTCACCCTCACGCTGGCGCGGCCCGACAAGAAGAACGCGCTGACCGATGCGATGTACGGCAAGCTCGCGGACGCCATCGAAGCCGCCGAGAGCGACGCATCGGCCCGCGTGATCCTGATCCGCGGCGAGGGCGACATGTTCACCGCCGGCAACGACGTCGGCGAATTTGCCGCGGTCGCAGCCGGCAAGTCCGAAGGCAGCCGCAATGTCGTCCGCTTCATCCAGTCGCTGGCGCGCTGCACGAGGCCGCTGATGGCGGCGGTGCAGGGCCGCGCCGTCGGCGTCGGCACCACGATGCTGCTGCATTGCGACCTCGTTGTGCTCGCCGACAACGCGCAATTGTCGACGCCCTTCGTCAGCCTCGCGCTGGTGCCGGAAGCGGCGTCCAGCCTGCTGATGCCCGCGCGCATCGGCCATGCCCGCGCCTATGAGATGTTCGCGCTCGGCGAAACGGTGCCGGCGCAGGCTGCGCTGCAATGGGGCCTCGCCAACCGCGTGGTTCCGCTCGACAAGCTCGATGCCGAGGCGCTCGCGCTCGCCCAGCGCCTGGCACGCCAGCCGGCCGGCGCTCTCACCGCCACCAAGCGCCTGATGCGCAACGGCGAGGTGCTGGTCGCGCAGATGCAGGCCGAAGGCGAGCAGTTCGCCCAGCGCCTGCGCACCGCCGAAGCGCGCGAGGCGTTCACGGCCTTCGCCGAGCGCCGTCCGCCCGATTTCACCAAGGTCGCGTGAACGGCGGCTTGGCAGGCCGGCGATTAACATTTGATACAAGTTTAACGGAACTTTGGGATGTGCCGGTGCAGGGTGACCACTCGCGGAGAGTAGGTCCCCTGGCCATGTCAATCTTTAAGAAATCGGTAAGCAAGCTACTTCTTGTTCTGATGGCGCTTTTGGCCGTCGGCGCGCTGACCAGCACCGCGATCCAGATGTTCGGCGCGTTCGGCCGCTACAGCGACAGTCTGGAGACGGAACGGCTTGCGAACGCGGACAAGGCGATCTTCCACGGCGTGCTTGCTTTGCGTAACAATCGCGGCGATGCGCAGAGCGCGCTGCTCGGCGAGGATGATCCGCGTGCCAAGCTCGGTGCGGCCGAGAAAGCCGAGCAGGCCGGCTATGATTCCATCGTCGGGGCGCTTTCCACCATCGAGTTCGCCCGCCGCGACGAACTCGCAAGCACGCTGAAGCAGCGCTGGAGCGAGGCCGCCCCGAAGTTCCAGCTTTTCTTCGACGAGGCGAAGCTGCCGCGTCCCGAGCGTAAGATCGACCGGACCAATTCCTGGTACGATGCCGTCACGAAGGTCATCGACACCGCCAACCTTGCTTCCACCGCGGTGTCGAACCGTGCCTGGATGAACGATCCCTATATCGCGCGCATGATTCAGGTCCGCCGTTTCGCCTGGCAGGTCCGCGATCGCTACGGCATCCATTGCTCGTCCCTTCGCTCGAACGTCAACAGCAGCAAGCCGCTTGACGACGCCCAGAAGCGGTCGGTGGCGCAATGGGACGGCACCATCACGTCCGGCTGGGCAGGCATGGCCGAATTGCTGGCTGCGCCCGACGCGCCGGCGGAACTGGTCAAGGCGGCGACGGACGCGAAGGCCAAGACCGATGGCGTTCTCAAGCAGATCAACGATCTCACGCGGAATTTCGACGGCAGCGGCAAGTCGGCGATGCCGCCTGCGGAATGGAATACGCTGTGCCAGTCGCCCTTCGCGTCCATCGTCGCGGTCGCCAACACGGCGCTCGACCAGTCGATCGCGCGTGCGGAAGCCGTTCAGACCAAGGCCCTCACCAATCTCATCGTGCAGTCGTTCGCGTTCCTGCTCGCGCTGGCCGTGACCCTGGCCGGCGTGTTCGTGGTGCGCACGCGCCTGATGCGCCCGGTGCGCGCCATCCTCGACGCCATCGCCCGCATCAGCGCGCACGATTATGCGACGCCGGTGCCGCAATCCCGGCATCCCGACGAGTTCGGCACCATGGCCGCCGCGCTCGAAAGCCTGCGCGAGAGCGCGGCGACCGCCGAGCGTCTGGGCCATGAGCGCCAGTCGCAGCAGGCGCTGCAGCTCGCCCGCTCCGGCACCGTCGATTCCGCATGCCGCAGCTTCGACGATACGGTTCAGGCCGTGATCCAGAGCGTTGCGGCCTCGACGCGGGAGCTTGATGCCACCGCGACCGGCGTGCGCTCGCTGGTGTCGCAATCGAGCAGCCAGACCGCCGCCGTCTCCTCCGCCGCCGAGCAGGCCACCAACAACCTGGAGACCATCGCGGCGGCGACCGAAGAACTCTCGGCGTCCGTCGGCGAGATCTCCGCGCAGGTGCAGGCCAGCGCTCGCGAGGCCCGTGAAGCCGTATCGCAGGCCGAGCAGACCAACGCGACGGTCGAAATCCTCGATCAGACCGCAAGCCGCATCGGCGAGGTCGTGAAGATGATCAACGCCATCGCCGGTCAGACCAACCTTCTGGCCTTGAACGCCACCATCGAGGCCGCGCGTGCGGGCGAGGCCGGCCGCGGTTTCGCCGTGGTTGCCGGCGAGGTCAAGAGCCTCGCCTCCCAGACCGCGACCGCGACGGAAGAGATCTCGCGTCAGGTCGCGGAGATCCAGGGCGCGACGGGCCAGGCGGTCGCAGCCATCCGTTCGATCGGCGGCGCCATCGGCGGCATCGACGAGAAGATGACGGCGATTGCCGCCGCCGTCGAGCAGCAGCGCGCGGCGACCACCGAGATATCGCGCAACTTCCAGCAGGCCGCGCAAGGCACCCGCGAGGTCACCGACACCATCGGCAGCGTCGCCAGGCTCAACCAGGAGACCGGCAACGCCGGCACGGTGTTGTCGGAATCCGTCAAGAAAATGTCGGCCGACGCCGATCGTCTTCGCGTCGCGGTCGAGGGCTTCCTGGGCGCGGTGAAGACCGCATAGTTCCGCCTCATCCTTCCATCCTGACGTCGTGCGTTCGGCATTGCCGCCGATCCGCGCGGCGGGTACATCTGTGCCGCCGCATCACATTTGCGGCGACAGACGTAAGACATCAGGGATGGAGAGTTCGATGCCGGTCACCCCACACAAGGCCCAGCGCCCCTATCGCGGCGTGTTTCCGGTCGCGCCCACCATCTTCGACGAGCGCGGCGAGCTCGATCTCGAGGGCCAGCGCCGCTGCATCGATTTCATGATCGACGCCGGCTCGAACGGCATCTGCATCCTCGCCAATTTCTCCGAGCAGTTCGTGCTCACCGATGCCGAGCGCGAGACCGTGATGCATGCGGTGCTGGAGCATGTCGCGGGCCGGGTTCCCGTGATCGTCACCACCACCCATTTCAGCTCGGCCGTCTGCGCCGCGCGCAGCAAGCAGGCCGAAGCGGCGGGCGCGGCCATGGTGATGGTGATGCCGCCCTATCACGGCGCCACTTTCCGCGTGCCCGAGAAAGGCATCGTCGAATTCTTCAAGGTGCTCTCGGGCGCGATCGACATTCCCATCATGATCCAGGACGCACCGGTGGCCGGCACGCCGCTGTCGGTCGAGCTGCTGGCGCGGCTGGCGCGTGACTTCTCCAACATCCGCTACTTCAAGATCGAGGTGCCCTTCGCCGCGGCCAAGCTGCGCAGCCTGATCGAGGCGGGCGGCAAGGACATCGAGGGCCCCTGGGACGGCGAGGAGGCGATCACGCTGCTCGCCGATCTCGACGCCGGCGCCACCGGCGCGATGACCGGCGGCGGCTATCCCGACGGCATCCGCCAGATCGTAGATCCCTATTTCGCCGGTGACCGCGAGAAGGCGAAGGCCGCCTATGAACGCTGGCTGCCGTTGATCAATTACGAGAACCGTCAATGCGGCCTGATTGCCTGCAAGGTCATGATGCAGGCCGGCGGCGTGATCAAATCGGACGCCGTGCGCCACCCGCTGCAGCCGCTGCATCCGGCGACAAGGGCGGGATTGCTGGAGCTGGCGAAAGAGCGCGATGCGCTGGCCTTGCGGTGGGGGAAGTAACGCCGCAGATCCCGCTGTCGTAGGGTGGGCAAAGCGACTTGTCCGCCGTAGCTCGCAGAGCGAAGGCGGAAGCGTGCCCACCACCTGTTGCCATCGAGAAAGACCGTGGGCACGGCGCTGCGCGCCTTTGCCCACCCTACGAAAGCCAAATGCGCCGCGCCAACTGGGCTAACGTGCCAGCGTCCACTCGCCGACGATTGGAAACCGGGCCCTTGCGTCGTCCTGCGTAGATCCGCATTTCGACCCGAGGGCGTCGAATTAGCGCGGTTCGACCAGTTTCCCCCGGCACGGCGATGACATATTGTACGTTCGCCAACCGGCCCGGAGCATCTCAAGACATCGCGTAACACCTCTTCATTATGCCGTTATCCCGAGCCAGGTTGGAGCGAACCGACAGAACAGGGAGGCAGTGCCATGACGATGAGGCCCGATCCCACCTTTCACGCATCGCCCAAGCTTGCGATGGAAGCACCTGCGGAGAACTTTGCCTACACGTTGCTGCTCAGTCCGGACTTCTCGAAGCCGGATGCTCTCGCGGTCATCGACGTCAAGCCGGGATCGCCGACCTATGGCCAGATCGTCCACACCGTGACGATGCCGAACAAGGGCGATGAGTTTCATCACTTCGGCTGGAATGCGTGCTCCTCCGCCTTGTCGCCGCTCGCCGGACATGCCTTCATCGAGCGGCGCTATCTCATCATTCCCGGGCTGCGTTCGTCGCGCATCTACATCATCGATACCAAGCCCGATCCGACCCAAGCCAAGATCCATAAGATCATCGAACCGGAAGAAGTCTTCAAGAAGACCGGTTACTCGCGGCCGCATACCATCCATTGCGGGCCGGACGGCATTTACGTCAGCACGCTGGGCGGCGGTGGCAAGGACGGCACCAACGGTCCTCCCGGTGTCTTCATCATGGATTGCGAGACGTTCGAGGTCCTGGGACGATGGGAGATCGACCGCGGTCCGCAGACGCTGCACTATGATTTCTGGTGGAATCTGCCGCGCGACTACATGGTGACGAGCGAATGGGCCTTGCCGCCGCAGTTCGAGAACGGGATCGTCCCGGAAGATCTGCTTGCGAACAAATATGGTCATCGTCTGCACTTCTGGGACCTTCGCGCCCGTCGCAACGTCCAGACCATCGACCTCGGTGCCAATCATCAGATGGCCCTGGAGGTGCGGCCGGCGCACGATCCGGTTCGCGAGTACGGCTTCGTCGGCGTCGTGGTCGACACCACGAATCTCGAAGCATCGATCTGGACCTGGTGGCGAGAAGGCGGGAAATTCCATGCGGAGAAGACGGCGACGATCCCACCCGAGCCCGCGCCAAAGGAGCAGCTCCCGCCGCTGCTTCAGGGGTTTGGCGCCGTGCCGCCGCTGGTGACCGACATCGATCTGTCGATGGACGATCGGTTTCTCTATGTCTCGTGCTGGGGTACGGGCGAAATGCGCCAGTACGACGTCAGTGATCCGCGCAAACCGAAGCTTGCGGGCTCCGTCCATATCGGCGGTATCGCGCGCCGCACCCCCCATCCGAATGGCAAGGCCTTTGCGGCGGGCCCGCAAATGGTCGAGATCAGCCGTGACGGCAAGCGCGTCTATTGGACCAATTCGCTCTATTCCACCTGGGACGACCAGTTCTATCCCGACGGCGTTCCGGGCGTGGAAGTCATGGCCAATGTCGGTCGCAACGGGGGCCTCGAGCTCGACAAGGATTATTTCGTGAGCTTCCCCGACGGATATCGTGCGCACCAGATCAGGCTCGAGGGCGGCGACTGTTCGACCGACTCCTTTTGCTACCCGTCGGTCTAGATGGGACCCATGCGAACCCGGCGCTCGGCTGGCTGTGGCTCGCGCTTGCTGCGAGCGGTCTCTACCACGGGATCAATCCGGGCATGGGATGGCCGCTCGCCGTGTCTGCCGGGCTCATGGACAAGAGCCCGCGCGCGCTCTTCCGTGCATTGTGGGCCTTGGCGGCCGGGCATCTCCTGGCAACATTTCTCGTGCTGCTGCCATTCGCGTTCCTGCTCGTGCTGGCCGAGTGGCAGCGTCCGATCCAGATCGGTGCGAGCCTTCTCGTCATCGGCTTCGGCGTCTATCGGCTGATCGACCGGCACCATCCGCGCGTGCTGGCACGAATTCCGCCGACGCAATTGGCGCTCTGGTCATTTGCCGTGGCCATTGCCCACGGCGCCGCCCTGATGCTCGTGCCGATCTATCTCGGGCTCTGCCGGGCCTTCGAGCTCGATGCCGGCCACGAGGCGGCGGGCGAGCTGATGAAGGCAAATCTCGGGATGGCGGTGCTGGTGTCCGTGGTGCACGTTGCCGCCATGGTCAGCGCCGGCGGGTGTCTGGCGTGGCTGGTCTACCGTTATCTAGGGTTGAGGTTCGTCTCGCGAAGCTGGTTCAATCTTGACGCAGTCTGGGCGACCAGCCTCGTCCTGGTTGGCGCGGTGGCGCTCGCCTTCAATCTCGTGAGCTGGCGCTGAGGTCCACTCGCGCCAATCGCCACTCGCCGATGATGCGAAACCGCGCTGTCGCGTCATCCTGCCTGAACAGCGCGATGCGGTCGATCTCGAGCTTCTCGATCTTCAACGCCGCAAACCGCGCTCGCAGCATCTGAAGGATCGGCCCGCGCCGTTCCGCATCCAACCGCCCGGTCAGCGTCATGTGGAAGCGGAACTCTTCCATTACGTAAGGGTAGCCCCAGCGGTCGAGATGGTCGCGCTGCCGTTCGGTCAGCTTGTCGGGTCTGCGCCGCGCGCGGTCGTCGGCCGTCAGCTCGGCGCGAAACGAATCGAATTCGCGGACGCAATCGGCGGCGAGCCGCTGCAGCGCATCGACCGGCTCGGCCGGAATGACGGCGATGAAGCCGCTGATGGCATCCACGACCGGCCGGATCAGGGGGAGGGGCCGCGCCTTGCCGGCGAATACCGCGCATGCGGCCATCAGCTCGGCTTCGGTCTTGCCTGATGCCAGCGCCATCGGCGCCTTCAGCGTGCCGTGAAAGCCGTATTTGCGGGGATCGGCGCTGACGTCGCGCCAGTCCGGGGCGACGCACACTGCGTCCGCGGGAAAGGCCAGTTCGCTGCCGGTATAGGCATCATAGCCGAGCAACTGGGCGCCGAAGCGGGAGAGGGCGCTATCGCTGCCAGCGGCAAAATAGATCGCGTAGCGGGGAAAACCTGTCATTGCCTCAGCATAACCAATCTACGCCGCAACGACAGCCTCGCGCGGCGTCGCTGCCGCGGTGAGCAGCCGCGTCGCATCGGTGAGATGGACGAGCTTGCCGCCCGAGATCACCGCGATCAGCCGCGGCCGCAGCGGCACGCCGTCGTCGACCAGCAGGATGTCGGCGCGGCGGCCTTCGGCGAGCACACCGCGATCGACAAGGCCGGTCGCGCGTGCGGGCCCGGCCGAGATCAGATCCCAGGCTTTCGTCAGCGGCAGCACGCCATCGGCAGTGAGCCGGAACGCGGCGAGCAGCTGCGCGGGATAATAATAATCAGAGGCCAGCACCGAGCAGAGCCCCTTGGCGATCATGTCGGATGCCCTGGTCCAGCCGGTGTGGCTGCCGCCGCGCACGACGTTCGGCGCGCCATAGACGATGGCATCGCCGTGGCTTGCCGCCGCCTGCGCCGTTTCCTCGTTGATCGGAAACTCCGCGATGTCGGCGCCGAGCTCGCGAAACTCCCGGCGCATCGCCGGCGTCGCGTCGTCGTGCGAGAGCATCCGCACCTCGGCCGCGCGGGCCGCGGCGGCCAGCCGCGACACCGAAGCGGGCACCTCGTCGGCACGCGAGACCACGCGCTCGACCAGCCGGTCGAATTCTTCGCCCGACAGCCCGGTGCGCTCCACCATGCGGTTGCGCTTGCGCGGCTTGGCCATGTCGGCGACCGTGCCGTCCATGTGGTCGTTGAAGGCGAACAGGTCGACACGACCTTCGCTGAGCCATTGCGCGATCTCGGCTTCGGCCTCGAGATTGTAGGTTTCGTGCCTGAGATGGAAGCGGGTGTCGGCGGCGAATTGCGGGCGCTGCCGCTCGATCGCCTCCATCAGCCCGCGCGCATTGTCGCTGCTGCGCAGGCCCGGCTCCCACGAACAGGTCGCGGCGTGAAATACGGTGGTGATGCCGTTACTGATGGCCTGGCGGTCGCTGTCGGCGAGCGCGACGTCGATCGGGAAGTCGACGCCGGCGCGCGGCATCATCTGGCGCTCGAAGGCATCGCCGTGAAGGTCGACGATGCCGGGCAGCACCAGCAGGCCTCGTGCATCGATCGCCAGCCGCGCCCGGCCGCGGGAGGCGTCCACTTCTGCGATGTCCTGCCCGGACACCGCCAATGACGTTTCGACGATTTCAGTGCCGACCAGGGCCCGGCCGCCTTCAAGGAAAATGTCTGTCACGCGACCGCGCTTTGCTTGCTTGCAGGGGAAGCTGCCTGTGCTTCATACGTCGAGAGAAAATCTTCAATCCCGAGCTTGCGGAAATCGGGCAGCGCTTCACGCAATTTGTCGTGATCCCAGTCCCACCAGGCGAGCCTCGCAAGCCTTCCGGCGATCTCCTCGGAAAATCGCCGGCGCACGATGCGGGCCGGATTGCCCGCGACGATGGTGTAGGCCGGAACGTCCTTGGTGACGATGGCGCCGGCCGCAATCACCGCGCCGGTGCCGACGTTGCGGCCGGGCAGCACGATCGCGCCGTGGCCGATCCAGACGTCGTGGCCGATATGAACGTGATGCTGCCGCCGCCAGTCGAAGAAATCGGCATCGTCGCTCTCGCCTTCGAAATAGGCGCTGGACCGATAGGTGAAATGCGCCTGCGTCGCGCGGTGCATCGGATGATTGCCGGGATTGATCCGCGTCATCGCCGCGATCGAGCAGAATTTTCCGATGGTGGTGTAGGTGATCTGGGCGTCGTTCACGACATAGGAGTAATCGCCCATCGCCACCTCGTGCAGGCTCGTGCGCGCGCCGACCTCGGTGTAGGCGCCGAGCCGGGTCTCGTGCAGCTTGGCCGTGGGATCGATGGTCGGCAGGACCGAAAGCGCTTTGGCGGCCATGGTGAATCCGAAATGCGAGGCGGGCGTTCCTCTTCGATCGGCTTGATGACGGTGTCATGACGCGGCGATGACAGGGGATGAGGTGTGTAGGATCGCCGCATCGCAACGCATCTGTCACACAAGTGTTAAGCGCCGGCGTTAGCGGTGGGCCCCAGCTAATCTGGAGCCTTGCATGCTGGTGGTGGATGGTCTGACGTGTCGCTTCGGCGCGAAAGCCGCGGTGGACGACGCCTCGTTTCAAATCTCCCCCGGCGGCTTCGTCGGTGTGATCGGACGGTCCGGCGCCGGCAAGTCGACTCTGCTGCGGAGCATCAACCGCCTGGTGACGCCGACCGAGGGACGGATCTTGTTCGACGGCATCGACGTCACCGCGCTGCGCGGCAAGGAGCTGCGGCAATGGCGGGCGCGCTCGGCGATGATCTTCCAGCAGTTCAACCTGGTCGGCCGGCTCGATGTCCTCACCAATGTCCTGATGGGGCGGCTTGCGACGATGCCGGCTTGGCGCTCGTTGTCGCAAACCTGGCCGGAGCAGGACAAGGCGCTGGCGATGTCGGCGCTCGAGCAGTTCGACATCGCTTCGCTCGCCGCGCAGCGCGCCGACCAGCTCTCCGGGGGGCAGCAGCAGCGCGTCGCGATCGCCCGTGCGCTGGTACAGCAGCCCGACATCATCCTTGCAGACGAGCCGATCGCCTCGCTCGATCCGCGCAACACCAAGATCGTGATGGATGCACTGCTGCGCATCAACAAGCATTTCGGCATCACGGTGCTCTGCAACCTGCATTCGCTCGATCTGGCGCGCAGCTATTGCGACCGCCTGATCGGCATGGCGCAGGGGCGCGTGGTGTTCGACGGCGCGCCGTCCGCGCTGACCGACCACGTCGCCCGCGAGCTCTACGATCTCGAAGCCGCCGACGTCATGGGCGCGATGCCCGTGCCAGTGCCCGCTGGCGTGCCCGCGCTCGGAACGGCCGCGGCCGCCTGATCCATTCGTTTAGTTGCAAATCTTTGCGTCAACCGACCCCAACCGATGAAGAGGGTAACATGATCACTCGCAGACTGGTTCTCGCCGGCGCCGCCGCGCTTGCGTTCACGGCCTCCGCCTCCGCCGACGACTGGAAGGCCAAATATCCCGAGCTGACCTTCGCCGTCGTTCCGGCTGAGAACGCTTCCGGCGTCACCGAGCGCTGGGCGCCGTTCATGAGCTATCTTTCGAAGGAGCTGGGCGTGAAGGTCACGCTGCGCATCGCCAATGACTACGCCGCCGTCATCGAAGGCCAGCGCGCCGGCAACATCCACATCGCCAGCTACGGCTCGGCCTCGTTCGCGCGTGCCCGCCTGACCGGCGTCAAGACCGACGCCTTCGCCAACGACATCAACGCCGACGGCTCCACCGGTTACTATTCGGTGTTCTTCGTCAAGGCGAGCAGCGCCTACAAGAAGATCGACGACCTCAAGGGCAAGAACCTCGGCCTCGTCGATCCCAACTCGACCTCCGGCAACAACGTGCCGCGCTTCGAGCTCGACAAGATGGGCATCCACGATGCCGAGGGCTATTTCAGCAAGGTCGTCTTCACCGGCAGCCACGAGAACGCGATGCTGGCCCTGTCGCAAGGAACGGTCGACGTCGCGGCCAACCAGTGGACCACCGACGACGATTCGACGCTGGCGCAGATGCTGACCAAGGGCATGCTGAAGAATGCCGACGGCTCGGCGATGAAGAAGGACGACTTCCGGATCATCCACAAGTCCGCACCCATCATCAACGGTCCCTACGCCTACAATTCCGACCTGCCTGATGACGCCAAGGCGGCCATCGCGAAGGCGTTCTTCGATGCGCCGGCGAAGGACAAGGCGGCGTTCGATCGCCTCCAGGACGGCCAGAAGAAGGGGTTCAACCACGCCACCACCAAGGACTGGGATGGCACGATCGAGCTGATCAAGTTCGTCGACGCGCTGCGCAAGAAGAAGGCGTCCTGAGTATCGGGACAACGCACCTGAGCCGGGTCCCTGGACCCGGCTCTTTCTTTGACGGGACCATCTCAAGCCGATGACGACAGCGGTTTCGATCCTCCCCGCCCAGCGGCTCGCCGTGCTCGACGCCGCCTATCGCCGGGCGGTCGGGCGCAAGCGGCTCCGCCTGCTGCTGGGAATCGTGGTCTTCGGCGCGGCGCTGGTTCTCGCCGCGATCGGCGCGGAAGTGAATCTGCGTACGCTGTTCACCTATTTCGGCAATTTCGTCAGCTATTTCGACCGCATCCTCACGCTCGACAGCGGCCAGCGCGTCTGGACCGATGTCGGCGAGTGGCTGTGGGGCTGGCGCAAATGGCTGAAGATGCTGGGCGAGACCCTGCTGATCTCCTATGTCGGCACGCTGATCGGCGCGACTGTCGCATTTTGCCTCAACTTCTTCGCGGCCGAGAACACCTCGCCCGCGCCCTGGCTGCGCTTCGTCGTCCGGCGCCTGCTCGAATTCGCCCGCACCGTCCCCGGCATCGTCTTCGCGCTGGTGTTCGTCATCGCCTTTGGGCTCGGTCCGATGGCCGGCGTGCTCGCGATCGCGATCCATTCGACCGGCGCGCTCGGAAAGCTGTTCTCGGAGATCGTCGAGAACGCCGACATGAAGCCGGTCGAGGGCATCCGCTCCACCGGCGCCAGCTGGTTGTCCTGCATGCGCTTCGCGGTGGTGCCGCAGGTGACGGCGGGCTATGCCAGCTACGCGCTGCTGCGCTTCGAGATCAACGTCCGCGAAGCCTCCGTCATGGGCTTCGTCGGCGCCGGCGGCATCGGCCAGGAGCTCGTCGTTGCCATCCGCAAATTCTATTATTCGGACGTCAGCGCCATCCTGCTCACCATCATCATCGCGGTTTTCATCATCGACATCACCACCGGCTGGCTGCGCGGCCGCCTGTTCGGCAAGGAGGCGCGGACGTGACGCCGCACGAGGTCGATCCGCGGGCGCTTCGCGCGCGCTATCCTGACGTATTCGACCGGCCCGCCTCGGCGCGGCTCGCCATACCCGCGATGATCGTCGCGGCCTTTGCGGTGCTCGTTTACGGCCTCGTCGATCTCGACTTCTCGCCGTCGCGATTCTTCGCGGGTCTCAGCCAGCTCGGCTGGATCACGTTGATGATGATCCCGCCTGATACCGGCTCCTCGCTGCCGATCTATCTGAAAGCGCTCGGCGAGACGCTGTCGATCGCGCTGCTGGGGACGACGCTCGCCGCAATCTTCGCGTTGCCGGTCAGCCTGCTGGCGGCGCGCAACGTGGTGCCGTCGAACATCCTGCGCTTTCCGGTCCGTCGCTTTCTCGATTCGATCCGCGGCGTCGACACGCTGATCTGGGCGCTGGTGTGGATCAACGTCGTCGGGCTCGGCCCGTTCGCCGGCGTGCTCGCCATCGCCGTGTCGGATTTCGGAGCGTTCGGCAAGCTGTTCTCGGAGGCGATCGAAGGCGCCGACCAGAAGCAGGTCGAGGGCATCCGCGCCTCCGGCGGCAGCCCGCTGCACGAGATCCGCTTCGGCCTGCTGCCGCAGGTGATGCCTGTCATCGCCGGCCAGGTGCTGTATTTCATCGAATCCAACACGCGCTCGGCCACCATCATCGGCATCGTCGGCGCCGGCGGTATCGGCCTCCAGCTCGCCGAGCAGATCCGCGTGCTGGAATGGCAGAAAGTGTCGTTCCTGATCCTGATGATCCTGGTCGCCGTCGCCGCGATCGATTTCATCTCAGGCAAGCTGCGCTTTGCGATCATCGGGCGCAGGGCGGTGGCCTGAGTTCTTTCCTTCTCCCCTTGTGGGAGAAGGTGGCGCGAAGCGCCGGATGAGGGGTCTGTCTCCGCAAGTTCGGCGCGAGAGATTCGCTCACGGAGAGAACCCCTCACCCGTCTCGCCGCAACTGCGGCGAGCCACCCTCTCCCACAAGGGGAGAGGGGAAGAAGCGGTCACGTCACCCGTTCTCCACCAGAAACTCCACCCGCTCGGCCGCGAACCGCGAGTGCTTCGTCATCAGCGGCTTGCCCTGGAGATCGTGGTCGGTCGCGTCCACCACCAGGATCGGGCGTCCTAGCGCCAGATCCAGCCGTGCCGCGTCTGTGGCGTCCACGATGCCGGCGGTGATCCGGGTCGCGCCGCGGCGATAGTCGCGCACGCCGTAATGCGCCAGCAGCTTCGTCATCGATCGCGTCGCTGCGAACACGGCGCCCGCGCCGGGAAACAGCTCGGCCGAGAGCCAGGTGGTCGAGACACAGATCGGCGTGCGATCCGCGAGGCGGATCGCCTCGATGCGCACCAGCGGCGCGCCGGCCTTCAGGCCCAGCTCGCGCGCCAGCTCGCGGGTCGCGACATCGTCGGAGGCCTCGATCAACTGGCCGCGCGGCTCGCGGCCGCCGGCGCCGACGATCTCCGAGAAACGGGTGCGCGAGCGCAGGGGATAGGCGAGCTTCTGCGCTTCGACATAGGTTCCGCTGCCGCGCTCGGCGCGCACCAGGCCGCGCTCGGCGAGGGCCGCCAGTGCGCGTCGCACGGTATGGCGGTTCACGCGATAGCTTTCGGCGATCTCCATCTCGCCCGGCAATTTGTCGCCGGCCGCAAAGCGGCCGTCGGCGATGCCGCGCTCGATGCCGTCGGCAACGAGGCGCCACAGCGCAACGCCGGACGATGCGGTGTCTTGCATGCTCATATCGCCGGTCAGCCTAGCCCAGAAATCACGCTCTTGTCACGAAACAGTCATGGCGCTCCCGTATGAAGTTGTCTATTATCATAGACAACTTCGGCGCGGCAAGTTCTGTCAAAAGGTTCGGTGGATCGGGTGACCCAGCACAACAACCAGCAAGCCCAGCGCAAGGCCGCGATGGCCGTGCTGGCGCACGCGGAGGCGGGCGAGATCGCCGCCCGTCTCCGCGATTTGGGCCTGCCGGCCCATCAAGACCTGCGCGCGCCCGAAAACGGCCTCGTCATGCTGCGCGGCCGGGTCGGCGGTGACGGCGCGCCCTTCAATCTCGGCGAAGCCACGGTGTCGCGCGCGGCGGTGCGGCTTGCGAGCGGCGAGGTCGGGTTCGGCTACACGCTCGGGCGCGACGGTCAAAAGGCGCGGCTGATCGCGCTGTGCGATGCGCTGGTGCAATCCCGTGATTTCGGCGGCGCCGTGGAGCGCGACGTGATCGCGCCGCTGCGGGAGCAGCTCATGGTCAGGCGCCAGCAGGCAGCGGCCGAGACCGCTGCGACGAAGGTTGATTTCTACACCATGGTGCGCGGTGAGGGGTGAGATCATGACCACGATTGCGGAATTGCCGCCGGGCTTCGCCGACAAGGTGCTGTCGGCGCAATCGACCTTTCGCTCCGTCATGGACGCGATGGCGCGGCCCGGCTCTGTCCAGCGCATCGTGCCGGGAGCGGGGGCGCCCGAAACGATGATGCGCGGCACCGCCGCGATCGCGCTGACGCTGTTCGATCACGATACGCCGCTCTGGCTCGATGCGCGGATGGCTGAGAGACTGGACGTCGTGAAATGGCTGAAATTCCACACCGGTGCGCCCGTGGTGCAGGATTCTTCCATCGCGAGTTTTGCGCTGATCAGCGATGGCGCGGCGCTTCCTCCGCACGAGCGATTCGCGCTCGGCACCAGCGAATATCCGGATCGCTCGACCACGGTCATCCTCCAGGTCGAGAGCCTCAACGCAGGCCGCAGCTTCGAGCTGCGTGGTCCCGGCATCGACGGCGCCGCGACGTTGCAGGCCTCGATCAAGCCGTTCGACCTGTTCGAACGCCTGCGGTTCAACGCGCCGTTGTTTCCGCGCGGCATCGACGTGGTGTTGGTCGCCGATGACTCGGTGGTCGCGATCCCCCGCACCATTCGCGTCGTGAGCAAGGGAAGCTGAAGCATGTATGTCGCAGTCAAAGGCGGCGAACGCGCCATCGAGAACGCCCATCGCCTGCTCGCCCATAAGCGGCGCGGCGACCAGGACGTTGCGGAGGTTTCGCTCGACCAGATCTCCGAGCAGCTCGGCCTCGCCGTGGACCGCGTCATGAGCGAAGGCTCGCTCTACGACCGCGAGCTCGCGGCGCTCGCGATCAAGCAGGCACGCGGCGATCTGATCGAGGCGATCTTCCTGGTCCGCGCCTTCCGCGCCACGCTGCCCCGCTTCGGTGCGAGCGAGCCGGTCGATACCGGCGCGATGCGCGTGCAGCGGCGGGTGTCCTCGACCTTCAAGGACATCCCGGGTGGCCAGATCCTTGGGCCGACTTTCGACTACACCCACCGCCTGCTCGATCCCTCGCTCGCGCAAGGATTTGCGCCGGAGGCTCCGGCCACGGCGGAAGCCTCCACCGCGCCGACGCCGCGCGTGACCGACATTCTTGGCCGCGACGGGCTGATCGAATCCTCGCCGCAGGCCGAGGACGGCGCCGGCGTCGGCGATCTCACCCGCGAGCCGCTGAATTTTCCGGCCGACCGCGATCTGCGCCTGCAAAACCTCGCGCGCGGCGACGAAGGATTCCTGCTGGCGATGGGCTATTCCACCCAGCGCGGCTATGGCCGCAACCATCCCTTCGCCGGCGAGATCCGTTTCGGCGAGGTCGAGGTGGAATTTTTGGCGGAAGACGCCGGCTTCGCCGTGCCGCTCGGCGCGATCGAGCTGACCGAATGCCAGATGGTCAACCAGTTCAAGGGCTCGGCGACCGAAGCGCCGTGCTTCACCCGCGGCTATGGCCTCGCCTTCGGCCAGAGCGAGCGCAAGACCATGTCGATGGCGCTGGTCGACCGCGCGCTGCGTGCCCGCGAGCTCGGCGAGGAGGTGCGTGCACCCGCGCAGGACGAAGAGTTCGTCATGTCGCATTCGGACAACGTCCAGGCGACCGGCTTCGTCGAGCATCTCAAGCTGCCGCATTATGTCGACTTCCAGTCCGAGCTCGGTCTACTGCGCAAGCTGCGGAAAGAATTTGCCGATGCCCAGACGCCCGATGCCATGAAGGAGGCCGCGGAATGAACGCGCCGGCCTATAATTTCGCCTATCTCGACGAGCAGACCAAGCGGATGATCCGCCGCGCGATCCTCAAGGCGATCGCGATCCCCGGCTATCAGGTGCCGTTCGCCAGCCGCGAGATGCCGATGCCCTATGGCTGGGGCACCGGCGGCGTGCAGGTCACGGCGGCGATCCTCGGTCCTTCCGACGTGCTGAAGGTGATCGACCAGGGCTCCGACGACACCACCAACGCGATCTCCATCCGCAAATTCTTCGCCAAGACCGCCGGCGTTGCCACCACCACGGCGACGGAAGAGGCGACCGTGATCCAGACCCGTCACCGCATCCCCGAAGCAGCGCTCGGCGAAAACCAGGTGCTGGTCTACCAAGTGCCGATCCCTGAGCCGCTGCGCTTCCTCGAGCCGCGCGAGACCGAGACGCGGCGCATGCATGCGCTCGCCGAATACGGCCTGATGCATGTGAAGCTCTATGAGGACATCGCCCGCTTCGGCCACATCGCGACCGCCTATGCCTATCCGGTGAAGGTGAACGCGCGCTATGTGATGGATCCCTCGCCGACGCCGAAATTCGACAATCCCAAGATGGACAATTGCCCGGCGCTGCAATTGTTCGGCGCCGGCCGCGAGAAGCGCATCTACGCGATTCCGCCCTATACGCAAGTGGTGTCGCTCGATTTCGAGGATCACCCGTTCGAGCCCTATCGCTTCAACGCGCCCTGCGCGCTGTGCGCGGCCGAGAATTCCTATCTCGACGAGATCGTCACCGACGACAAGGGTGGGCGCATGTTCGTCTGCTCGGACACCGATTATTGCGAGGGCCGTCAGGCCGCCGGCCATCACGGCAGCCTGAGTGCCGCGCCGTACAAGGAGAAAGCGCGGGAGGCGTCGAATGGCTGATCCAGACCTGCACGAGATCGACGAGCCGTTGCTGGTCGCGACGTCGCTCAGCAAGTCCTTCGGCCGCATCGCCGCGTGCCGCGACGTCTCGTTCTCGCTCTATCCCGGCGAGGTGCTGGCGATCGTCGGCGAATCCGGCTCGGGCAAGTCGACGCTGCTGCAGCTGCTGTCGGGTCAGCTCGCCGCCAGCGCCGGCCACGTCTCCTACCGAATGCGCGACGGTGTCGCGCGCGATCTCGCCACGCTGGGCGAGGCCGAGCGGCGCTTCCTGTTCCGCACCGATTGGGGTTTCGTTCACCAGGATCCGGCGCAGGGCCTGCGCATGGCTGTCTCGGCCGGCGCCAATGTCGGCGAGCGGTTGATGGCGGTGGGTTGGAACCACTACGGCCGCATTCGCGACACCGCGTCGGACTGGCTCACCCGCGTCGAGATCGACACAGCGCGCATCGATGATGCGCCGCGCACCTATTCCGGCGGCATGCGCCAGCGGCTCCAGATCGCGCGCAACCTCGTCACCGAGCCGCGGCTGGTGTTCATGGACGAGCCGACCGGCGGACTCGATGTGTCGGTGCAGGCCCGCCTGCTCGACCTCCTGCGCAGCCTCGTCGCCGAGCTGAACCTCGCCGTCATCATCGTCACCCACGATCTCGCGGTCGCGCGCCTCTTGTCGCACCGGGTGATGGTGATGAAGGGCGGCCGCGTCATTGAGACCGGTCTCACCGACCAGGTGCTCGACGATCCCCGCGAGCCCTATACCCAGCTCCTCGTCTCCTCGATTCTACCGCCATGAGCCTTTCGATATGAGCATTGCAATGACCGCCATGATCGACATCGCCGATGCCAACAAGACCTTCACGATGCACCTGCAAGGCGGCATCGAGCTGCCGGTCGTGCGCGGCGTGACCTTCCAGGTCAATCCCGGCGAGTGCGTCGTGCTCTCGGGGCCATCGGGCGCTGGCAAGTCGTCGATCCTGAAGATGATCTTCGGCAATTACCGCTGCGATAGCGGCCGCATCGGCATCCGCCATCGCGGCGCGCTGATCGATCTCGCCAGCGCCGAGCCGCGCCAGGTGCTCAACGTCCGCCGTGCCACCATCGGCTATGTCAGCCAGTTCCTGCGAGCGGTGCCGCGGGTGTCCACCATCGACGTCGTCGCCGAGCCGCTGATCGTGAACGGCATGGCCCGCGCCGATGCGCAGGCCCGCGCCGGCGAGCTGCTGCGTCGCCTCAACATCCCGGAGCGGCTGTGGCAGCTTCCGCCCGCGACCTTCTCCGGCGGCGAGCAGCAGCGCGTCAACATCGCGCGCGGCTTCATCTCGGACCTGCCGATCCTGCTGCTCGACGAGCCCACCGCCTCGCTCGATGCCGCCAACCGAGCGGTGGTGGTCGAGCTGGTCGCTGAAAAGAAACGCCAGGGTGTTGCCATGGTCGCCATTGTCCATGACGACGAAATCCGCCATTTGATTGCCGACCGTATCGTCGACGTCACCAGCTTTGCCGCCGCCGCCTGAAGGACATGGACATGAACGCCCCGAAGGACATCGTGATCGCCAATGCCAGGATCGTGCTGGCGGACCGGGTGATCGAGCAAGGCTGGCTCGCCCTTGCCAATGGCCGCATTGCCGAGATCGGCGATGGGACAGCGCCAGCAGGAGCGGAGGATGCCGGCGGCGACCTCATCATGCCGGGCCTGATCGAGCTCCACACCGACCATCTCGAAGCCCATTACGTGCCGCGGCCAAAGGTGTTCTGGAATCCGGTCGCGGCCGTGATCTCCTATGACGGCCAGCTCGCCACGTCAGGCATCACCACCGTGTTCGATTCGCTCCGGGTCTGGCGCGAGGACGGCGCCGAGGAGGTGGACGGCCGTGCCGGCGTGCTGGCCGCCGCGATCACGACCGCGCGCGAGGCCAGCCTGCTGCGCGCCGACCATTTCCTGCATCTGCGCTGCGAGATCCCGATGCCGAGCGTGGTCGAGGAGGCCAGGGAGCTGATCGACCGTCCCGACGTCAAGCTGATGTCGCTGATGGATCACACCCCCGGCCAGCGCCAGTTCCGCGACGAAGGCAAGCTGCGCGACTATTACCGTGGCAAGAACGGCGGCAAGACCGATGCCGAGCTCGACGAGCTGTTCGCAAAGCGCTTCGAATATCAGAAGCAATACGCCGCCACCAACATGCGCGAGATCGTCGCGCTGGCGCATCAGTACAACATCCCGCTGGCCAGCCACGACGACACCACCGAGGAGAACGTCGCGGATGCCGTGCGTGATCGCGTCTCGGTCGCCGAATTCCCGACCACGCTGGAGGCCGCGCGCGGCCTGCACGAGGCAGGCATCGACATCCTGATGGGCGCGCCGAACGTCGTGCGCGGCGGCTCGCATTCCGGCAACATCGCCGCGGTCGATCTCGCCCGCGAAGGCCTGCTCGATATCCTGTCGTCGGACTACATCCCGTCCAGCCTGCTGATGGCCGCGCTGCATCTGCCCGAGCATGTGCCGGCGATCAGCCTTCCGGCGGCGGTCCGCACGGTGACGAAGGCACCCGCCGAGGCGGTTGGCCTCACCGACCGCGGCGAGGTCGCGGCCGGCAAGCGCGCAGATCTGATCCGCGTGCACGTCGCCGGCCACGTTCCCGTCGTCCGCAGCGTCTGGCGCGAGGGACACCGCGTCGCATGAGCCAGATCTCGGCCACGGCGCAGGGCGAGGCGGGGGCAATCGGCCCCGGCCGGCTCGTGCTCGTGGTCGGCCCCAGCGGCGCCGGCAAGGACACGTTGCTGCGGCTCGCGCAGGCGGCCTGCGCCGGTGATCGCGACATCGTCTTTCCGCGCCGTGTCGTGACGCGTGCGTCGTCGGCCGATGAAGACAATATCGCGGTCAGCCCGGACGAATTCCGCCGTGCGCGCGAGCACGGCGATTTCGCCGTGCACTGGGACGCGCATGGGCATTCCTACGCACTGCCGCGCGAGATCAACGGCGATATCCGTGCCGGCCGCACGGTCGTCGCCAACGTCTCGCGCACCGTGCTTGGCGCCCTGCGCCGGGCCTACGCCGATGTCGTGGTGGTCGCGATCACCGCGCCGCCGGAGGTCCTGGCCGCGCGGCTTGCCGCGCGCGCGCGGCAGAGCGATGGCGACATCGCGGAGCGTCTCACCCGCAGCGTCGATGACGCCTCGGCGCAGGCCGATGTCACGATCGTCAACGCCGGCAGCGCGGACCATCACAGCCGCGAGCTCGTGAGCGTCATCAGGGACCAAGGCCGGCAGGAATAGCCACTGCAACCAGGAGAACGGAATGACGGTGATCACGACGGTCGAGCAACTGGAAGCCATCTACGGCGTCACCAATGACGCCTCGACCGTGAAAGTCGCCGACCACGTCACCCCGCTCTACCGGATCTTCATCGAGAAGGCGCCGTTCGCCGCGCTCGCCACCATCGGGCCCGAGGGCATCGATTGCTCGCCGCGCGGCGATCTGCCCGGCTTCGTCCGCATCCATGATCCCAAGACGTTGATGCTGCCGGATCGCCGCGGCAACAACCGGGTCGATTCCTTGCGCAACATCGTGCGCGACCCAAGGGTGTCGCTGATGTTCCTGATCCCCGGCTCCGGCAACGCGACCCGTGTCAACGGCCGCGCCCATCTCTCGATCGATGCCGAGCTCTTGGCCTCGTTCAAGGTCGAAGGCAAGGCGCCGCGCAGCGTCATGGTGATGAAGGTCGACGAAATCTACTTCCAATGCGCGCGCGCCATCGTCCGCTCCGACCTCTGGAATCCCGACAAGCGCGTTGATCCCAAGACCCTGCCGACGCCCGGTCAGATTCTCGCCGAGATGAGCGACAACAAGGTCGGCGGCGACGAATATGATCGGATCTGGCCGGAACGCGCAGCCGCTACGATGTGGTGATTGTCTTACCCTCTCCCCTTGCGGGAGAGGGTGGCTCGACGCAATAGCGGCGAGACGGGTGAGGGGTATCTCTCCATTCTCGCATCTCTCGCGATCGAGTTCGTGGAGAGATACCCCTCATCCGGCGCCTCGCGCCACCTTCTCCCACAAGGGGAGAAGGAAAGTGGAGATTGCCGCTTCGCCCCTCAATTGAACGCCATACCGCCGCTCAGCGCGATCGTCTGTCCGGTCATATAGGCATTGTCCACCAGCAGCATCACCGCCTTGGCCACCTCGTCCGCCGTTCCGAAGCGGCCGAGCGGGATGCGGCTGACGAGCTGGGGCTGGCCGCTCATCATGTCGGTCTCGATCAGCGACGGCGCCACCGCATTGACGGTGATGCCGTCCTTCACCAGCCGCGCCGCATAGCCTCGCGTCAAGCCCTCCATGCCGGCCTTGGATGCATTGTAGTGCGGTCCGATAGAGCCAGCGCCGCGCGCTGCGCCCGAGGAGATGTTGACGATGCGGCCCCATTTCCGCGCGCGCATCGAGGGCAGCACCGCCTGCGTGCACAGGAAGACGGATTTCAGATTGACCAGGATCGTTCGGTCGAAATCCTCCTCGGTGAGATCCTCGATGCCGCGCGTGATGGCGATGCCGGCGTTGTTGACGAGGATGTCGATCGGTCCGAGCCCGCCTGTCACGCGTTCGACCAAGCCGGCCACGGCCCCGGCTTGCGAGACGTCGGCGGCAACGACGATGGCGCGGCCGCCCTGCTTGACGATCTCGCCTGCAAGCTGCTCGGCTTGGCCGATCTGTTCGCGGCAGTTGATCGCCACCGCCGCGCCTGATGCGGCCAGCGCGCGACAGACGGCAGCGCCAATCCCGCGCGAGCCGCCGGTCACGAGCGCGGTGCGTCCTTTCAAATCATACGTCATCGCTGGACCTCCCGGTTCTTCTGTTCTGTAGGCTGCTGGAATCCTATCATGACGACTGCGTCCCCGCGTTGAACTCATCGCGAGATGAATCCAGTTGCCGGTGCTTGCCGCAGGAGAAGCGCTCCAGCGCCGTCATCGCAAATATGGATAGCCATTTCATTGACCAATCGCGCCGATCGCTCGATAGTCGCAGCATAGAAACTGCTCCTCGAGCCGAAGCCGCCATATGAGAACCGCTCAGAAGCGCAATCCGAACGACATGCATGCGTGCATGACGCGGCGCTGTTTCTCGGCGGCCACCGGCGCCTGTTGTTATTGCTGATCGCCTTCCAGCAACAGCCCACACGACAAATCTCAAAACAGGAACGCCGGGACCTCGGCGAGCGAGCAGTCATGTCCCAAGCCCCATCGAACGCCTACATCATCGAGATCCACGACCGCGTCGCCGGCATCGTCACCAGAGGCCAGCGCGGCTTCCGTTTTTTCTCCTCCGAGCGGCTGTTCGACAGTCTCGAAGGCCGCCAGTTCCGCTCGGCGCGCGAGGCTGAACGCGCCGCACGTGCGGTGCTCTCCGAGCGGGGCCGGCGTCTCAGTTGATCAGCTGCGGCGGCGCGCCCTGGTGCGTGCCGCCTTCTTTGCGGCGGCCGAGCGGACCTTGGCACCCTTGGTATGGCTCGCCTTGCGCGCGGCCGCCGAACGCGACGCGGCGCTTCGCCGGCTCGCGGCACGCTTGCTTTGCTTCGACAGCGCGCTCCGCGACGCGGTCGAGCGCGGCTCCTTCTTCAACACGCCTTCGACGGCGCGCGACACACGCGGCCTACGCTTCGGCGTGCGTTTGCCCTGGCCGACCTCGTAGGCATATTTGGCGCTGCGGCGCGTCGACTTTTTGGCTTTTCCCTTGCGCGGAGGCGGCAGGTCGACGCCGGCCCGGCGTGCTTCGGAGAGACCGATCGCGATGGCCTGTTTCGTCGAGCGTGCGCCGTGCTTGCCTTTGCGGATCCTGTCGATCTCATCCTTGACGAATTCGCCGGCCTGCGTGCTGGCCGATTTGCCCGCGCGCTTGTCCTGCTTCGCTTTGCGGATCACTTCTTGTCTTGGCATGGGGTGAGTTCCCTCAACATGTACAGGGATGTCTCACCGCAACGCGCGAGAGGATCGATTGATCCTTTTCAGCTCCGTAAGGCCGCCAGCAGTTCATCAGGGCGCTCGGCCATGATCATGTGACCGGCGCCCGGCACAACGACGGTTTTTGCATGCGGAATCGCGGCGGCAAGCGCCTTGCCTGCCTTCGCCGGCGTCATCATGTCTCGCTCGCCGAGGATCAGCGTCGTCGGTACCTTGACCGTCGCGGCGGCGGCAAGCGCATTCGCATAGGCGTTGCAGGCCGACAGATCCCTGAACAGCACACCCGGCTCGCAAGCTTTCAACACGGCCTGCGCGCCGCCATGCATCCACAGGCCCGGCGCAAGGCTGCCGCCGAGCTCGGCGTTGAAGCCGAGGCCCCAGATCGACACCATGTCGTTGGCATCCTGCGAATTGGCTTCGGCGGCCTTCAGGAGATCCGGGCCCACCGTCATGGTCGCGGCGGTGCCGATCAGGCTGAGCGCTGAGACCTTGTCCGGATGCCTCGCCGCGGTCTCCAGCGAGATCAGCGATCCCATGGAATGGCCGATCAGATGCGCCTTCGCCGCGCCTGCGGCATCGAGCAGCGCCGCGGTCCATTCCGCCATCTCGGCGATGCTGCCGAGCGAGGGGCCGGCCGAACGGCCGTGCCCGGGAAGGTCAGGCGCGAGCACGGCAAAGCCGTGATGGGCGAACCAGCGCGTGTGCAGCGCCCAGGTCGAATGGTCGAAGCCGGCGCCATGGATGAAGACGACCGCGGGCAGCGACTTGTTGAAGTCGCGGCCGCCGGTTGCGGCGAACACCTCGAGGCCGTTGACGGAGAGCTTCATGGTGTCAGACCTTCTGCGAGATGCGCAGCGCCTGCGCGAGATCGTCGATGATGTCGCTCGCGGTCTCGATGCCGACCGAGAGCCGCACCAATTCCTCACCGATGCCGGCGGCCTTGAGCTGTTCGGCGTCCATCTGCTGATGCGTGGTCGAGGCCGGGTGGATCACCAGCGTCTTGGCGTCGCCGACATTGGCGAGATGGCTGATCATGCGCAGGCTCTCGATGAATTTGCGCCCTGCAGGCCGTCCGCCCTTGATGCCGAAGGAGATGATCGAGCCCGCGCCGCGCGGCAGGAGCTGCTTGGCGAGCTGATAATCCGTGTGCGTCTCCAGCGAGGGATGCAGCACCCAGTCGACCGCCTTGTTGGACTTCAGGGCTTCCAGCACGAGGTGCGTGTTCTGCATGTGGCGGTCCATGCGCACGCCCAGCGTCTCGATGCCCTGCAAGAGCTGGAACGCATTGGTCGGTGACAGGCAGGCGCCGAAATCGCGCAGGCCTTCGGTGCGCGCGCGCATGATGAAGGCCGCCGTGCCGAACTGCTCGTCGAAGACGATGCCGTGATAGCCGCCATAGGGCTCGGTCAGCACGGCGAATTTGCCCGATGCGCGCCAGTCGAAACGGCCGCCGTCGATGATCGCGCCGCCGATCGCGATGCCGTGGCCGCCGATCCATTTGGTCGCCGAATGCATGACGATGTCGGCGCCGAGCTCGATGGGACGGCTGAGATAGGGGGTGGCAAAGGTGTTGTCGATCAGCAGCGGAATCTTGGCATCATGCGCGATCTGCGCGACCTTGGGAATGTCGAGCACCTCGAGGCCGGGATTGCCGATGGTCTCGCCGATCACGAGCCTGGTGTTCGGCTTGATGGCGCTGCGGAATGCGTCGAGATCGCGCGGCTTCACAAACGTCGTGGTGATGCCGAAGCGCGGCAGCGTGTGCGCCAACAGGTTGATGGTGCCGCCATAGAGCGAGCTCGACGCCACGATGTGGTCGCCGGCGTTGAGCAGCGTGGCGATCGCCAGATGCAGCGCGGCCATGCCGCTCGCGGTGCAGATCGCGCCGACGCCGCCTTCGAGCGCGGCGAGCCGCTCTTCCAGCACGCCGGTGGTCGGATTGGAGATGCGCGTATAGATGTGGCCGGCACGCTCCAGATTGAACAGCGCGGCCGCGTGATCGGAATCCTGGAACACGTAGGACGTGGTCTGGTAGATCGGCACCGCGCGGGCCCCCGTCACGGGGTCCGGATGCTGGCCCGCATGCAGGCTCAGGGTCTCGAAGGCAGGCGGTTTCGGCGCGGGCATGCATGGCCTCGTTGGGTCGGTCGCGAGGCGGTCGTTTTGCCACAAAACGGCGCGCGGCGTCAGCCCATTGACAGCGCGGGTTATCCCCCGATCGCCTGCTCGATGATTTTGGCCTCCCGCAGCAGGATCTCCACCACCTCTTGCTCCCGCCTTGGGCCGAGCCTCGTTCGGACCGCGGAGACGGTCATCGCCGCGGCCGGCCGCCCATCCGGGGTCTTGATCCAGGTCGAGATCGACTTCGTGCCCTGCACGAGGCCGATCTCCCGCATGCCGTATCCCAGCCGCCGCGCGGCGGTGATCTCGCCGAGGACCGTCGCCGTGTCGGTCCGGTAAGCCTCGAACCGCTTCTCGTTGGCTGCGACGATCTTTCGCGCCTCCTGCGCCGGCATCGCGGCGAGGATGGCGACGCCCGCGCTGGAGACGCCGAGTGGCCGGCGCGCGCCGACCTCGATCGACAGCACCTGGATCGGATAGATGCCGATCCTGCGGTCGACGCACAGCGTATCGTTGCCGGTTCGTACCGTCAGAAACAGCGTGTCGCCGATCTCGGCGGACGCGCGCCGCAGCGAAGGATTGGCGGCGACCAGCAGCCGCGACGGCCGCGGCCGTGCCAGCGCCAGTTCCGGCACCTGGTTGCCGATCGCGTAACGGCCGCTGCGCTCGTGCCGTTCGACGATGCCTTCCTCGATCAGCACGTGGACGATGCGATGCACGGTGGGGCGGGTGAGACCGGTCGCCCGGATCACCTCGGCCAATGGCACGCCGTCCTCGCGGCCTGCGGCAAGAATACGCAGCACGGCGAGGGCGCGCCGGATCGCCTGCGCGCCCTGTCGCGGTACCAGCGTGCCGCGGCCGGCTTTCGCGGAATTTGTTTTGTCCATAATATGGACAAGAACGCCACAATTCACTCGACAGGACAAGAGCGCATCTGGAGATTGCGCCGCGATCGAGATGCCGTCCGCGTTTTCCTTGGGCGACGCCAGCGGCATTCGACGTGGAATTGGAAGCGCTGCCGGGAGGTTAACATGAGATTAATCTGGATTGCCGTAGCCGCCGCTGCCGCGATGCTGGCGGGGCCCGTATCGGCCCAGCAATGGCCGGCGCGCAGCGTCAAGCTGATCGTGCCTTATCCCGCCGGCGGCAATGTCGACAGCGCCGCGCGCATCGTCGCCGACAAGCTTCAGGAAAAGCTCGGCCAGCCCTTCATCATCGAGAACAAGGCCGGCGCCGGCGGCATGATCGCGGGCGAAGCCTTCGCGAAATCGGCGCCCGACGGCTACACGCTGTTCGTCGGCGCCAACGGTCCGGTGCTGTTCGCGACCGAGATCAACAAGCGCGAAGCCTATAATTGGAAAAAGGACTTCATGCCGATCTCGACGATCTCGATGACACCGCTCGTGCTCGAGGTGCATCCGTCGGTGCAGGCCAACACTTTCAAGGAATTCATCGAGCTCGCCAAGCGCGACCCCGGCAAGCTGACCATGGCATCGCCCGGTCCCGGCACCACCAACCATCTGCTCAGCGAGCTGATGCAGGAGAACCTCGGCCTGCAATGGGTCACCGCACATTACCGCGGCAACGCGCCGGCGATCAACGACCTGCTCGGCGGGCAGGTGCAGTTCGCCTTCGACCAGCTCACGGTCAGCCTGCAGCACATCAAGGCCGGCCTGTTCCGCGCGCTCGCCGTCACCTCACCGCACCGCCTGAAGTCGCTGCCGGATGTGCCGACCTTCGCCGAGCTCGGCTACAAGGACTTCGACGGCCAGACCTTCACCGGCCTGTTCGCGCCCGCGGGCACGCCGGCGCCTGTCATCGACAAGCTGCACGAGACGCTGGTCGCGATCCTCAGAGATCCCGCCGTGGTCGACAAATTCGAGAAGCTCGGCGGCGAAGCCGCGCCGATGACGCCGGACGAATTCAAGGCCTATCTCGAGCGCGAGGACGCCAAGTGGATTCCGGTCGTGCGCAAGGCCAACATCAGGGCGGATTGATCGATGCGGATCGATCCCGGCGAGCTCGGCGCGGAGCGCATCTACCGGCTGATGACCGGCATCGTGGTGCCGCGCCCGATCGCGTGGGTCACGAGCCTGTCGGCCAAGGGCGTGCTCAACCTCGCGCCCTTCAGCGCCTTCACCTTCGTCTCGCAGAAGCCGCCGATGCTCGCCATCAGCGTCGGCCGCAAGGGCGCCGACTACAAGGACACCGCGCACAACATCCTCGACACCGAGGAATACGTCATCCACATCGCCGACACCCCGCTGATGCAGGCCTTGCACGACTCGTCGGTCGAGCATCCGCCTGAGATCAGTGAGGTCGCGCATCTCGGGCTCGAGACGATCGCGAGCGAGCGCATCAAGGTGCCGCGGCTTAGCCTTGCGCCGGTCGCGATGGAATGCCGTTTCCGGCAGTGCCTGGAATTCGGTGATGCCAAGAGCCGGCTCATCGTCGGCGAGGTCGTGATGTTTCACATCCGCGACGGCCTCGTGAATGACGGCAAGGTCGAAACCAAAGCGCTCGACCCCATCGCGCGCATCGGCGGCCCCCGCTACGCCCGGCTCGGCGAGATCGTGACGCTGAACACGGTGTTCCAGACTCCCAAATCGAAAGACTGAGCGCGCAGGCCTGTCACCGGCCAGGACGCCTCGACATCATCGGAGGAATGACAATGCGACTCCTGAGCTATCTCGTGGACGGAGAGCCGCGTTACGGCGCGGCCGTCGACGGCGGCGTGATCGACCTGACCAGGCGGATCGGCCGCGACTTCTCGGACGTCAGGGTGCTGATCGCGGGCAATGGGTTGGCCGATGCGCAGGAAGCCATCGCCGGACAAAAGCCCGATTACGCGCTGGACAAGCTCGTGCTGCTGCCGCCGGTGCTGGCGCCGGAGAAGCTCTGGTGCATCGGCGTCAATTACGCCGAGCGCAACGCCGAATATAAAGACAATTCAGACCTGCCCAAATATCCCAGCCTGTTCGTGCGCAGCATGTCCTCGATGACCGGCTCGGGCCAGCCGCTGGAGAAGCCGAAAGTATCGGACCAGCTCGACTACGAAGGCGAGCTCGTCATCGTGATCGGGCAGGGCGGCCGGCACATCCCGCGCGAGAATGCGTGGTCCCACATCTTCGGCATGACGCTGTGCAACGAGGGCACGATCCGGGACTGGCTGCGCCACGGCAAGTTCAATGTCACGCAGGGCAAGAATTTCGATCGCTCCGGGAGCATCGGCCCGTGGATCGTCACGTCGGACGAATTGGATCCGCGCGGACCGCACGACATCGTCACGCGCGTCAACGGCGAGGTGCGGCAGCAGGACACGACCGAGCGGCTGATGTTCCCGTTCGACTTCCTGATCTCTTATCTCTCGACCTTCGCGACGCTGAAGCCCGGCGACCTGATCGTCACGGGCACGCCGACCGGCGCCGGCGCGCGCTTCGATCCGCCGCGTTGGCTGAAAGCCGGCGACATCGTCGAGGTCGAGTCGAGCCGCATCGGCGTGCTCAGCAACATTGTCGCGGCGGAACAGTAGACCATGCTGGATGCCGCCACGATCGAACGCCTTGCCGCGCGCCTCGACGAGGCCGAGCGGACCAAGACGCTGATCCCGATGTTCACGAAGGAACATCCCGATTTCAGCATCGAGGATGCCTACGCCGTCCAGCGCGCCTGGACGAAACTCCAGCTCGGCCGCGGCCGCATCGTCAAGGGCCACAAGATCGGCCTGACCTCCAAGGCGATGCAGAACGCGGTCGGCATCTCCGAGCCGGATTACGGCGTGCTGTTCGCCGACATGTTCTACGCCGACGCCACGCCGATCCCATTCGACCGCTTCCATGCGCCGCGCATCGAGGTCGAGCTCGCCTTCGTGCTGAAGGCGCCGCTGCGGGGGCCCGACTGCACCATCTTCGACGTGCTCAACGCCACCGATTACGTCACGCCGGCTCTGGAAATCCTGGAGACGCGCATGCACCGCGTCGACCCCGAGACCGGCAAGACGCGCAAGGTCATGGACACGATCTCGGACAATGCGGCCAATGCCGCGCTGGTGCTCGGCGGCCGGCCGTTCCGCCCGATGGACGCGGATTTGCGCTGGATCGGTGCGCTCCTGTTCCGCAACGGCGAGGTCGAGGAGACCGGGCTTGCCGCCGGCGTGCTCAACCATCCCGCCAACGGCATCGCCTGGCTCGCCAATCGCCTCGCGCCGCATGACGAGCATCTCGGGGCTGGCGAGGTCGTGCTGGCGGGATCGTTCACGCGGCCCGTCGACATCCGGCGCGGCGACACGTTCCACGCCGACTACGGCCCGTTCGGCTCGGTGTCGTGCCAGTTCGTCTGAACCAACACATAAGAGGGAGCGCACAATGACATGTCAAAAACGGCGCAAGAGCATCCACATCGGCGGCTTCAAGCACGTCAACCCGATCCCGAACGCCTGCCGCATCGGCAATCTCGTGATGTCGGGCGTCATCCTCGGCCGCGATCCCGCGACCAACGCGATGCCGGAGAGTCTCGACGCGCAATGTGCCAACATGTTCGCGCATATGAAGGCGACGGTGGAAGCCGCCGGCGGCACCACCGACGACATCATCAAGATGACGGTGTGGCTGAAGGACCGCGGCAACCGCGGCCCCGTCAATGTCGAGTGGCTGAAGATGTTTCCGGACGAGCATTCGCGCCCGGCGCGCCACGCGCTGCCGATGGACAATATGGACGGCGGCGCACTGGTCAGTTGCGACTTCACCGCCGTGATCGACTGAAGGAGTTTTGGCATGCCGACCTATCTGCCGTTCGATCCCAACCCGCGCCGCCCCAGCAAGGCGCCGCCGCCGAAAACCGTCGACAGCCAGTTTCACGTGCTGGGTCCGATCGAGAAATACCCGGAACGCCCCGGTGCGGCCTATCGGATGCCGACCGCAACCTGGGAAGCGGCGCTGCGCATGCACAGGGCGCTCGGCATCGAGCGCGGCATCATCGTGCAGACCACGACCTACGGCGCCGATCATGCCGTCGTGCTCGACGGCTTGGCCGCGATGGGCCCGAACTATCGCGGCTGTGCCAACGCGCTTGTGTTTGCGGAAGCGGACGATGCTTATCTTGCCAAGCTGCATGACGCCGGCGTGCGCGGCGCGCGCTTCAGCTTCCGTCAGGAACTCGGCGCCGTGCTGTCGGACGCCGATTTCGCCCGCGCCATCGCGCGCATCCGCGAGCTCGGCTGGTACGCCAAGATCCAGCCGGAGAAGGACGGCATCATGTCGAGCGTCGCCAAATACGAGAATCTCGACGTCCCCGTGCTGATCGATCACATGGCCCGCCCCGATCCCGAGGCCGGCAGGAACGATCCGAATTTGGGCAAGATGCTGGAGCTGCTGGCCAAGGGCAATTTCTGGGTGATGCTGTCGCTCGGCGAAAAGACCTCGAAGACAGGCGCGCCCTACGACGACGTCATCCCGATCGCGCGCGCCTATATCGAGGCCGCTGTCGATCGCTGCGTCTGGGCCTCTGACTGGCCGCATCCGGTGTCGGTGAAGCAGCCACCGAACGATGCCGACCTGCTCGAGCTGATGTACCGCTACGTCGCGGACCAGACCGAGCTGGAAAAGATCTTGGTGCACAATCCGGCGAAGTTGTTCGGGTTTGCGGATTAGGGCCCCAGAGGCCCGCAAGCGGGGGAGGGGCACCTTCGTCGGCGCCCGATTGCGCTCACGCGCCCGGCTGCGCCCCCAACCTCTCCCGCACCTCGGCCGCGATCTCGAACGAGCGCAGCCGTGCATCGTGGTCGTAGATCTGCCCGGTGGCGATCAGCTCGTCCGCGCCGGTCTCGGCGATCAACGTCTTCAGCTTCGCTTCGACCACATCGGGCGAGCCGACCGCGGAGCACGACAGCGACTGGCCGACCATGGCCTTTTCCGCCGGCGACCACCGCGCGTCCATGTCGTCGACCGGCGGCGGCAGCGGGCCCGGCGTGCCGCGGCGCAGATTGATGAACGCCTGCTGCAGCGAGGAGAACATCCGCCGCGCCTCATCATCGCTGTCGGCGGCGAAGACATTGACGCCGACCATCGCATAGGGCTTGTCGAGCTGCGCTGACGGCTCGAAACGCGCGCGATATTCACGCAGCGCCGGCATCATCATCTGCGGCGCGAAATGCGAGGCGAAGGCGAACGGCAAGCCGAGCATCGCGGCAAGCTGCGCGCCAAAGGTGCTCGACCCCAAAATCCACAGCGGCACCTTGGTCCCCATGCCGGGCACGGCGCGGATCGCCTGGTTCGGCTGCACCTCGCCGAGCAGCGCCTGCAGCTCCAGCACATCGTGCGGAAAGTTCTCGGAGCTCGTCGCGAGGTCGCGCCGCAGCGCCCGTGCGGTGAATTGGTCGGTGCCCGGCGCCCGCCCGAGCCCGAGATCGATCCGCCCGGGATAGAGCGATTCCAGCGTGCCGAACTGCTCGGCGATGATCAGCGGCGAATGGTTCGGCAGCATGATCCCGCCGGAGCCGACGCGGATCGTCTTGGTGCCGCCCGCGATGTGCCCGATCACCACGGACGTTGCCGCGCTGGCGATGCCGGTCATGTTGTGGTGCTCGGCCAGCCAGAACCGCTTGTAGCCCCAGCCTTCCGCATGCCGGGCCAGATCGAGCGAGTTACGAAACGCCTGCGCGGCGTCGCCGCCCTGTCGGATGGGCGCGAGGTCGAGCACGGAGAAAGGGATCATGAGGAATACCGGCGAGGAGGAACTGAGCCACCACATGTAGTGTCGGTGCGTAGGATGGGTAGAGCACTTGCCAAACCCATCATATTCACCGCTCCAAGCATCCTGGGAGGGGTGCTTAAGTGCCTCGCGCGCCCGTTCACAACACTGTTATTGCGACCTTAGGTGCCGTTCGTCGCAACTGGGAGTTTGGCGCCTGCTGTTGTAACTTGGCGTAGCCATCGCACGGCGATCCCCGTGTCCCGGGCACGAGAGATCATCTTGCGGCGCGCGATCGCGCCGACCGCCAGGAGGAACCGATATGACCACCGTACTCAACCGCCGCAACCTGCTCGTCGCCGGCGGCGCGGTCCTGACAACCGGTATTGTGGCAACCGGCATGCCCGGTCTCGTTCTGCCCGCCCGCGCCGACGGCCTCGCTCCGACCGAGTCGATGTCCGGCGGCGCGAACAACTACCGCAAGGGCGCGGCGGTCGTGGAGCGGATCGGCAAGGGCGGTTTCTGGATGAGCGGCACCGTGCGCCGCGCCGGTGACGGCGCGCCGCTCGCCGGCCAGCGCATCCAGATCTGGGCGCACACGGTCGAAGGCCAGGAGCACGAGCCGCAGAGTCACGGCGCCACGCTCACCGACAAGGACGGCAAGTTCCGGCTCGAGATGCCGCAGATCATTCCGATCTTCGGCCAGCCGCATGGCCACCTCGCCTATGACAGCGGCGAGTTCAAGACCGTCTTCCTGCGGCCGGTGATGCGGAGCGCCAAGGAAACCAGTCTCGAAGCGCACTTCGTGCTGCAGCCGGTCTGACCGGGCCGGCGGATGACGGGGTGGAAGTCGCCGCGGGTGATCCTGATCTGGGTCGCCCTTGCCGTGGCCATCGGCGTGCCGACCGGGTTTGCAGCAACGAGCGAGCAGCTCGCCTGGCGCGGGCCGGTCTACATCCTCGCCGGTTTCGCCGGCATCGCCGCGCTCGGTCTCGTGCTGGTGCAGCCGCTGCTGATCGGCGGCTATCTGGCGCCGCTGTCGGCCTATCGCGGCCGGCGTGCCCATCACTGGGTCGGCGGCGCGCTGCTGCTGGCCGTGGTGATCCACGTCGCCGGCCTCTGGATCACCAGCCCGCCCGACATGATCGACGCGCTGACCTACGCCTCGCCGACGCCGTTCTCGCCCTTCGGCGTCACCGCGATGTGGGCCATCTTCATCGTCGCGCTGCTCGCGTCCCTGCGCCGTCGCTTCGAGCTGCGGCCACGCACCTGGCGCTTCATTCACATGCCGCTCGCGATCGTCATCGTCGTTGGCAGCGTGGTGCACTGCCTCCTCATCGAAGGAACCATGGAGATGGTTTCGAAGGCCGTGCTGTGCGTGCTGGTCGTTGTGGCCACCGCAAAGGTCATGATCGATCTGCAGGTCTGGCGAAAGCGACGGACGCTGCGCGGGGAGAGCCCGTAGTCCGGATGGAGCGCAAGCGTAATCCGGGACCGCTGTATCCGCGGCCGACAGCCCCGGATTACGCTGCGCTCCATCGGGCTACGTCGCACTGCTTGTCGCGGTTGGCGACGCGGCATATCCTTGCGGCATGACCGTCACGGCCCCCGATCTGAAAGCGTTCCTGCTCGCGACGCCGTTCTTCGGCGGCCTTCCGGACGGAAGCCTCGATCTCCTGATGTCGATGCTGGTCGAGCGCCGCTTCGAGGCAGGCAACACCGTGGTGGCGGAAGGCGAGCCGGGACGTTCGATGTTCATCGTCAAATCCGGCCGGCTCGCGGTGAGCAAACGGACGCATACGGGCCGCGTCATCCCGATCTCCGTTCTCGAGCGCGGCGACTTCTTCGGCGAAATGACGCTGATCGAAATGCAGAACCGATCTGCCACGGTGGTCGCGGAAATGCCGACGGTGCTGTACGAGCTGACCGCGAAAAATCTCTACGCCTGCTACAAGGCCGATATCCACGCCTATGTGATCGTCCTGCAGAACATCAACCGCGAACTGTGCCGAAGGCTACGGCGGGCAGATGAGCGGTTCGCGAGGCGCGCCGCGGATAACGAGGATTGATCATGCGTAGAGCCAGCGCCCTGATGCGGCTACAGCAGCGCCATCGAGTGCAGCGAGTTTCGATGAAAGCCGAAGGCAACAATGCCGGAGAGAAGCAACGCAGTCCCAATCACGATCAGGCAAAACGCAAGCACTATCGAAGCCCCGAATTCGTCGTCCACGGCAAAGAGAATAATAGATAAAACTTTACCGACAATCGAAAGGAACAATTAACCTTACCTGCGGCCCCGATCGCGACCCGTCGGGCAAAACACCGAAACCCCGTCAAGTCCCTCCCGCAAAAATATTCCACTTTACCGAAATTCGGATTTGTCGTATGTGTCGGCTCATCCCGGCTCAGCCAGGAGGGGCGATCTCGAGGTCGTCTTGATCGCGAGCCGGGCTTGCGGTGGACGCGGCAGCGTCGGCATGAGAGGTGCGGGCAGGGCGGGTAGTCCCTGTGAGCCCGAAACCGCGTGTGGACGAG
>NZ_JAVTJN010000029.1:1772-26919 GCF_032144035.1 Bradyrhizobium sp. WYCCWR 12699 | reverse complement strand
GCGCCGACCAATATGAGCAGCAATATCGTAGCCGCGTCCTCGCCAACCTACAGCGCCGGGCGAAATCGCTAGGCTTCGTGTTGCAGGCCATCCCGGGCGACGCCAATCCGGCTGTTTCTTAGGAAGTCGATCGCGATCTTCGTCGGAACCCGGACATGAGCTTCCGCTTCATCGAAGACCATCGCGAGACCTATCCGGTCCGCCTGATGTGCGCCGTGCTCGAGGTCTCGCCGGCCGGCTATTACGCCCGGCGCGAGCGCCCGGTGAGCGAGCGGGCAAAATCAAATGCCACGCTCCGGGCAGCGATCCGGCTGGTCCATCAAGACAGCAGCGGACGCTACGGCAGCCCCCGCGTCCATGCCGCCCTGCGGGCGCAGGGCCGTGGTCCCAGTCGCGGTCGAATTGAACGGATGATGCGTCGGTACGGTATTCGCGCCATCATGGCACCGCCGCGCCGTGTGCGCACCACCGACAGCCGCCACGGTCTGCCGATCGCACCGAACCTGATCGCGCGGGACTTCACCGCGGAAGACCCGAACCGGGTCTGGCTCGCCGATATCACCTATATTCCGACCGCTGAAGGTTGGCTGTATCTGGCGGCCGTCATGGACCTGTTCAGCCGAAAGATCGTCGGCTGGGCCATGCGGGATCATATGCAGGTCGAACTTGCATCTGCCGCCCTGACGATGGCGATCCAGCAGCAACTCGCGCTCAAGTCCAGAGCGATATCTTCGCCTTCATCGAGGGCTTCTACAACCGAACCAGGCTCCATTCCGCCATCGGATATATCCCCCCGATCGAAATGGAGCTAAAAGCCGCTTAACCCGTCCACTTTTTCGAGGGAAGATCAGGATCGCTTATTATGGGCAATACACCCGCTCAGCGCTTTATCCGTTGGCGCGCTACATCAACCAGACGTTAGGTATTTGGTTGAAGCGAAAGTACAAGCGCTTCCATCACCGTTTAGGACGCGCGCGTCTCTTCCTGGAGAAGATCGTGCGTGAGAACCGCAGGCTCTTTGTGCATTGGCAACTCGGCGGTGGCGGCAAGCTTGCCTGATGGGAGCCGGGTGAGGCGAGAGTCTCACGCCCGGTTCTGCGAGAGGCTGGAGGTGAAATCCCTCCGGCCTACTCACCCCACCATCCGGATCCTGGCGAAGGGCAAATGCACGACCGGCCGGATCTGGACGTATGTGCGGGATGACCGGCCGTTCGCCGGGCCTGCGCCGCCGGCGGCGGTCTATTATGCCTCGGGCAACCGACGGGGCGAACATCCTCAGAGGCATCTGGCCGCCTTCGCCGGCATTCTGCAGGCGGATTGCTATGGCGGCTTCGAGCCGTTGTTCGATCCAAAAAGGAAAGCAATGCCGATCACTCCGGCATTTTGCCTGGCCCATGCGCGGCGGGGATTCTTCGAGCTGGCTGACATCGAGAAAGCCGCCCGGGAAGGCAAGGGCAAACCGGTCTCCCCGATCGCGCTGGAGGCGGTCAGGCGTCTTGACGCCCTGTTCGAGATCGAGCGCGCCATCAACGGCCGTGGTGCCGACGAGCGGCGTGCTGTGCGCCAGGAGCGGAGCAAGCCGCTGCTCGACGACATGCACGCCTGGCTGCTCCGCGAGCGAGAAAGCCTCTCCCGCTCCGCCGAGGTCCTGAAGCCCATGAACTACATGCTCAAGCGCTGGGACGGCTTCGTCCGCTTCCTCGACGATGGCAGGATCTGCTTGATCAACAATTGCGCTGAGCGTGCATTGAGAGGCATTGCCTTGGGAAGGCGCAACTGGACCTTCGCTGGCAGCCAACGTGGCGCCGACCGTGCCGCTATCATGCTGACGATGATCACGACCTGTCGCCTCAACGACGTCGATCCCAAGGCTTGGCTCGCCGACGTCCTCGCCCGGATCGCCGATCTTCCCACCTCGCGTCTGCGCGAACTGCTGCCCTGGGAATGGAAGCTCCTTCACCAAGCCGGCAAGTCCGCCGATCAGCAAGCCGCCTGACCTTCACGCAACGCCATCGTAGAACTCGCCGTGCTCGCGCGCATGCGTCAATCAGGCGGCCTTCGTCGTATGCGTACGCTCCTCAAGCGGTGGAATTGGTGAAAGCTCCTGTCGCGGCTTAGCCCCGGCGGATACCGACAGGCTTGGCACCACGATCGATGATTTCGGCGCGAAAGCCGTCGCCGTCGTACCCTTTGTCACCAATGAGGGCAGACATCGGTGGCGCGAGTTCCAAAAGGGCCGGCGCTGCGGCTATATCT
This sequence comes from Bradyrhizobium sp. WYCCWR 12699, assembly GCF_032144035.1. Lineage (NCBI taxonomy): Bacteria > Pseudomonadati > Pseudomonadota > Alphaproteobacteria > Hyphomicrobiales > Nitrobacteraceae > Bradyrhizobium > Bradyrhizobium sp. WYCCWR 12699. The sequence continues at coordinate 24,663 of NZ_JAVTJN010000029.1, read as the reverse complement.
GCATCCTGGCCTGGAGTGAGATGAAATGCGCAAGGTCTGCAGTCAGGGTCGCTCAGCGCATGGATTTTCGTGGTCCGCCCACCGCGCGAGTGGCCGATCGCTTGTTCATGCTCCCCCCCTTTTCCGCCGCTCGCCGAGCGATGCGCTTGATCGAGGTGGAGTCGATGGATAAAGTCACGCCGTCCTTGCCACAGCGGGCGAGCGCTTCAAAGATCGCCTGCCAATGTCCACGCTTGGCCGAGCGATTGAACCGATTGTAGATCGTTGTGTAAGGACCGTAGTCGGGCGGACAATCGCGCCAGCGTGCGCCGCACTGAAGCATGTGAATGATACCGCTGATGATGCGCCGATCGTCATCGCGCGCCGGGCCGGTCTGGTTCATCGGCAGATGCGGCTCTATCTGAGCCCACTGCTTGTCGTTAAGCCAAAACAGCCCTTTGCGCATCGAAGTCCCCCGTGCCGAATCAACTCGGTGCGAGGGAATCAGAACCGGCTAATTAGGTACAGACCCTAAATCCAAAGATCAAATCGCTCAAGCGGCGCGCTGCACGGGGGTCCGTCAGTGGCGAACAAAACACGCTTGCTTAGATCCATAATGATGGCGGAAAGGGTACTATTCGGATACTGCGTATCCTGGTTCGGGTGACAGCAAATGGATGCCGGGTAAGAGAAATGGTCTTTGAGGCCCAACAAAATATGATCCACATCCACCTGCCCGAGCCTTGAGCGCAGATGTCGACCAAAGCGACGGGACCGAAACGGACTGTCGGGCACAAAGCGCTCCCATTCTGAAGGTATTCGTGTTCCCGGCTCAAAATGATTTGCGTGTGAAATTACCCCATCCTCAGGATAAATGTACCGTTTGTCATTGGGGGAGCTCTCAATGTTGATAATCTCGCCATCAGCATGGCCAATCAGGTAGTTCATAGAGATGTTTCGATCAGCGCGGATAATCGCGCTTATCGCGCGGTCGAATGTCGGCGCCTGAAGGATGGACCGGCACCTCAGCTTAAACGGGGCGGTCATGAGTGCCGAGCCATCAATAGGCGAAACCAAGCTGTTGCAGACTAGCCCGATCCCAGCTTCATTCAGTCCCGCTATGGGGCCGGCGCAGCCTGCTTCGAAGATGCCCAGCCATTGCGGGTTAGCGGGCGTCACTACTTTGCCTACAAAAAGGGTGCCCCGAACTGCCGCTTGCCCATCGATCGTTTGCGCCAGCATTGTTGTATTTTGCGCGGTTACCTCGGGCATTAATCCGGCAGACGTGCAGCCATCCAAAATCCCATACGATAGATCGGCGGCTCGACGTGCCATCAGGCGTAGCCAAATCTCATGCCGGACGTTAAGCATCACAACCGTATAGAGGGGCATAAAGGCAGCGTCGGCAATTCCCCTCAGCTCTTCAACGTAGTCGGGTCGTAGATCTTCAAGGAAGCGCAACCAACCAGTTGCTTCAGCTTGAATTTGCGCAAGATTAGTTCCGTTAGCGCAAAAGCGTTTTAAATAAAAGTCAGCATTGGCCGCGATTTCCGATCGCATCAGCTCTCCTTGCTGCTGTCCCCTTTCGCGGGGTATCGCAGTAAAGACGGTAAGCTTAAGACTCATTGAAAGATCTCCTTGCATTGGTATGTCCGCTTCTACGCGGTGGGCGGAGCGACGCGATAACTCGGATCGAAGTCGTGAGCCTTGTACGGTGACCCGGATGGTGTATAGAGATCCGATGGAGAGGCTGCTGGTAGCTGAAGTGCTTGGCACGCTCATTAACTCACAAGCGTATGGCATCTAGTCTAGAGAGCGGCAATCGGTGGGGCGTTAGCTCAAGACCTTCGTCGCCGGTATTGTTCCGGCCCGCAGCCCGCAAATGCAACGACGTTAGACGATCAGTTCAGGTCCGGCGTTACGTCTAACAATTGCTTAAGTTCATAGCCTGTCATCCAGAACAGCCAATCGTTAGCGACGATATTCTCTTGCACCAGGTGAATGTCTGCTCCGCCTGGTTCATTGTGAACCGGATCATAGACGTTCTTATCCAACGACCACCGCCCAGCTAGGCCACAGAGAAAGTCGGGAGCCCACATCGCAAGACTGACGCCACGCATAGTCCCCGTCATGATCTTGAGCAGGCCCGAGCCCCTGAAGTCGGGGCGGATCCAGATATCCCCGTGGTACACCACTTTACCTGTAATGCTGCGCGCCATCTGAGCAGTACAAACGCAGCGATCTTCAGGATGTGCATCTATCGTCGGATTCGCATAGAAGAACTTCAGCGTTTCGAGGTGTGCTGCAAGGGTGGTTTGCGACAGGTCATAGAAGCGCGCGGCCTCGACGAGCGCCACTTTGTTTTCCTTATCAAAACCCACAAGCCAATACCCTTCGCCCGTTCGAATCGGTGAGCGGTCTGGCCGAAAGATGGGATAAGTATTGGGTTTGTCTGCTAGCGAGGCTGTGATCGCGATGTACTCGTTGAAATCACACCCAATGGAAAGCCTGATGCCCATTTTCGCGGCCGCGTCATCGTAAACCTGGAGAAAGCGCAGCAAGGGATTCAAGGTGTATGTCATATTTGTTAGTCCTCTGTGTGAGGCTGGTTGTATCCTTTTATCGATCCTCACTGCTCGGCCGCAAGAGATTCCTGCCTATCTACTCTTGTAGGGTGAGTGATCTAGGCCGACCGCTCGTAGCTAGGAAACGTTCTCTTCCTGGATTGCCTAAGGAAAACCATGCTGTGAAAGCGACGGCCGTGCGGACGGCATGTCCTATCGTTAGGAGCAATAGGATTGAGGCGACGCCGATCCTATGCCAGGATCATGCGTAAACTCGGCGTGAGCCGCAACGAGCTGTTCGCACAGATCGACAAGCCGGCGCTCAACGCCCTGCCGCCGATGCCATATCAGTATGCCGAGTGGAAGAAGTGCCGAGTCGCGCCCGACTATCACGTCGAGATCGCCGGTCACTACTACTCGGTGCCCTCGCGTCTGATCCGCGAAGAGCTCGAGGCGCGCGTCACCGACAGGACGGTCGAGATCCTGCACAAGGGCAGCCGGGTTGCCAGCCACGCCCGCTCTGACGTACCCCAATGCCACACCACGATCCCGGAGCACATGCCGAGCGCGCACCGGCGTTATGCCGAATGGACCCCGGCGCGGATCAAGCGAGAAGCCGCCAAGATCGGCCCTGCCACGATCGCTCTCGTCGAAGCAATCATGAAAGCCAAACCACACCCCGAGCAGGGCTTCCGGGCTTGTCTCGGCATTTTGCGGCTCGCGCGCAGCTACGGCTCGGCCCGCATCGAGGCCGCCTGCCAGCGTGGCAACGACATCGGCGCGACCACCTACGGCTCGATCAAGTCGATCCTGCAGCACGGGCTCGATCGCGCCTACGCCAACGAGAGACCGCCAGACGGCCCACCGATCCGACACGGCAATATCCGCGGCACCGATTACTACCAGTGAAGAAAGGAGAGACGATGTTGACACATCCCACCCACGACCGCCTCGTCGCGCTCGGGCTTACCGGCATGGCGAAGGCCCTCGACGAACAGCAGCGACAACCCGACATTGCCGCGCTGGCCTTCGAGGAGCGCCTCGCACTGCTCGTCGACCGTGAAGCGACCGAGCGCGAGAACAAGCGGCTGGTTGCTCGGTTGCGGTTCGCAAGTCTCCGGCAGAACGCCGTCGTCGAGGATATCGACATGAAGGCGCCGCGCGGGCTCGACAAGCCGCTGTTCCAAAAGCTCGTCGCTGGCGAGTGGATCGACCGGCATCAGAACCTGCTCATCATCGACCCGACCGGCGTCGGCAAGAGCTGGATTGCTTGCGCCTTGGGCCACAAGGCCTGCCGGGACAACCGCTCCGTGCTTTATCAACGGCTGCCGCGGCTGTTCGAGGCGCTCACTCTCGCGCGGGGCGACGGCCGCCACGCTCGCCTGCTCAGGACCCTGGCGCGCGTCGAGCTTCTGGTCCTCGACGACTGGGGACTTGCCCCGATGACTGCCGAGCAGCAACGCGACCTGTTGGAGATGATGGAGGATCGCCATGGCCGCGGCTCGACCTTGGTGACAAGCCAGCTCCCGGTCGAGCATTGGCACGAGCTCATCGGCAACCCAACCATTGCCGACGCTATCCTCGATCGCCTCGTACACAACGCCCACAGGCTCAATCTCAAGGGCGAGAGCCTGCGCAAAGCCGCCGCCAAGCGTCAGACGCTTGACGACGAGCCCGCCAACTGACCTGATGACGACGTCGTCGCGAGACCCCGCCTCGGCAGGCGGCCGGGATCATCGGAATCCACGGCCGGCTTCAATCGGTACAGGCGGCCGGCTTCGCCCGGAATCCGCGGCCGACTTCGTCGGAATACGCACCCAGCAGGTGCACGACTGGCGACGCCGGGCACGTTTGGGCCAGTTGGTGCTGCCGACTTCGGAGACGCTGTCGTTCGTGCCGGTGGTATCGGAATCGGCGCTACCGGCGGCCGCAGAGCCGACCAGGTCGCCGGAAGCAGCCATTGTGACGGTTGAGCTCCAGGGAGCACGCGTGGAGGTGCGGGGGGCGCCTGGCCTTGCTGTGTTGAGCGACGTGTTCTTAGCGCTTCGACGGACACGTTCATGCTGACGCCGCCCGCGAGCCTCATGCTTTACGTGGCGACGCAACCTGTAGACTTCAGAAAAGGTGCGGAGGGCTTGGCGCTGTTGGCGAAGGAGACGCTGGGCCATGACCCGATGAAGGGTGTGCCGGTGGTGTTCCGTGCGATGCGCTCTAACCGGGTGAAGATCGTCGTCTGGGATGGCAGCGGCCTTGTGATGTACTGGAAGCGGCTCGATGGCAGCGGCTTCAAATGGCCTCACATTGTGGCCGGCGTGATGCGGATGAATGCCGCCCAGCTGTCGGTGCTTCTGGCTGGCATGGATTGGACGCGCATGCATGCGCCTCGCGACGCACCGCCGAAAGCACTTGCGTAAAGATACAAATCTTCGCTGCATCGGGGCGCGAAGCATGGCAGACTCGGGGCAATGAGTGATTTGCCTGATGAACTGCCGAGCGATCCGGCCGAGTTGCGGGTCTTTGCCGCGGCTCTGCTGGATCGCTGCGCCAGGCTCGAGCGGTTGCTCAAGCTTGCAAAAGATGCGCAGTTCGGTCGGTCCTCGGAAAAGCTGGACGCTGATCAGCTGCAGTTTGTTCTGGAGGATATCGATCAGGCCGTCGCCGCCCTCGAAGCAGCCGAAGATCGCCCCAATCCCAGAGTTTGCGAGAAGAGAGCTGCCGCGCGCAGAGCCAACAGGGTTTAACTTCCGTGGCATTTGCCGCGCATCGTCGAAATCCTGATGCCAGCGGAGACCAGTTGCCCGTGTTGTAACGGCGACCTCTTCGAGATCAGTCACGATGAGAGTCAGAGGCTCGATGTCGTTCCGGCGCAGTATCGCGTCATCGTAACCCGCCGGCCCAAGCTGGCCTGCCGCGCCTGTCACGGCGTCGTCCTCCAGCAGGCTGCGCCCGAGCGACTGATCAGGGGAGGATTGCCCACCGAGCGGCTGGTCGCGCATGTGATCGACGCCAAGTATCATTGGCATTTGCCGCTTTACCGCCAGGCGCAGATGTTGGCGACCCACGGAATAGCGCTGGATCGTTCCACGCTCGCCTTCTGGGTCGGCTATGCGGCCCAGGAATTGAAGGCATCGTCTGCGCCAGCTTCTGCTCGCCTCCTCGAAGCTCTGTGTCGATGAGACTCCCGCACCGGTGTTAGATCCGGGGCGCGGCAGGACGAAAACTGGCTACTTCTGGGCGCTGTCACGCGATGACAGGCCCTGGGCCGGACCTGACCCACCTGGGTGGTTTACGCTTATGCACCGGGCCGTGGAGCCGTCCGGCTTGAGGCTGCTCGAAGGCTATCGCGGCATCATCCACTGCGACGGAGCTTACAAGACGATGATCCGAGAGAGGCGTGCGGACGCCCTGTCCGGGACGCTCGCCTTCTGGTCGCATCTGCGGCGCCAGTTTGTGAAGATCGAGCGCGAGGCTTCGCCGGCGCCAGCTCCGGTTGCCCGCCAGGCTCTTGAACGCATCGCCCAGCTTTACGCAGTCGAGAAGGCCCTCCGCGGCCGATCGGATGCGGAGGGCTGTGCCGGCAGGCAGGCGCATGCTCGGCCTCTCGCTACAGCCTTGAAGCAGTGGGTTGAGGCCAAGCTTGATCACCTTGCACCGAAGAGCGACACGGCGAAGGCCTTGCGTTACGCGCTCCGTCATTGGAGCGGCCTGACACTCTACCTTGATGACGGGCGCATCGAGATGGACACGAATGCTGTCGAGCGTGCGATGCGGCCGATCAAGCTCAACGCCAAGAACTCTCTTTTTGCCGGGTGCGACGAGGGCGCCGAGGATTGGGCAGTCCTGGCTTCGTTCATTGAGACAGCCCTATGCCGCGCGCGGCATAGGGCTGTTTATGCCGCCCGCCGAACTATGCCGAGTCGGGTCGTTTTCCCCAGATTTCTGGCTGACCGGCGTTTGGTCGGTTCGGCATAGTTCGTTCTGTGCCTCCGCTTTCAACAGCGGAGAACAGGAAGATGGAAGTTGAAAAGTACTTGGGCAGAAGCCGGCTGTACCGGCGTCTCAGAAGCGGGCCGCACGGACAACTCGTCGAGCGCTACGCCGCTCGTCTCATCGAAGAGAGGCTCGTTCGGCACGGCACGTGGCGTTGCCTCAACGTGGTTGGCGGGCTCCTGAGTTGGATGGCGGGCCGTCGCTACAAGCTGGTCGATCTCGATGAGCAGGTCGTTGAGCGGTACCTCCGGCATCGAGGCGGAAGGCAGTCTATCCAACCCGGTGACCGGGCCGCGCTCAAGCGATGGCTGTCGGTGCTGCGCGAGGAAGGCGTGATCGCGCCGTCGGTGCTGCCGCCTCTCACCCCGCACGAACGGATCTTCAAGGAGTTCGATGCCTACCTGCGATCAGAGCGCGGCTTGGCCCCGAGGTCCATCGTCCGCCATCTCCCGGTCATCCGCAGGTTCCTGCACGAGGTGTGCTCCGGCGGCGCCGCCCTGGGCAAGATCAGCCAAGAGGACGTGATCCGCTACATTGAGCGCCACGCCCAGGATTGGAGCCCGGGAACAGGCAAGGCGATGTGCTGGTCGTTGCGCGCCTTTCTCCGTTACCTCCACCATCGGGGGCTGAACGCGCGCCCGTTGGCGGATTGCGTTCCATCGATGCGGCGATGGAAGCTCGCAACTCTGCCGACCTATCTGCCTGCGGCACAGGTGCGGAAGGCTCTCGACGGTTGCGACCGAGAGACAGTGATGGGACGGCGGGACTACGCCATTCTGTTGTTGCTAGCCAAGCTCGGCCTGCGGGCCGACGAGGTCGCGACGCTCACCCTTGATGATATCGACTGGCGCGCCAGCGAGATACTCGTTCGCGCCAAGGGCCGACAGCGTGCACGGATGCCGATACCGCCAGACGTTGGCGCGGCCATCGTTGCATATCTCCGCAATGGCCGCCCAAAGTCGTCGTGCCGACGATTGTTCGTCCGTACGCTCGCGCCACACGTCGGCTTTGCTTCCGGATGTGCGATCACCATGATCGCCAAGGCCGCTCTCGATCGCGTTGGAATCGAAGGTTGCGCACATCGCGGCGCCCATATCTTCCGACACAGTCTCGCTACCGAGCTTCTCCGATCTGGCGCCACCTTGTCGGAGATCGGACAGTTGCTGCGGCACGAGAACCACGACACTACCCGGATTTACTCGAAGGTCGACATCGATGCGCTGAGAACATTGAGCCTGCCCTGGCCGGGAGGCGTGCAATGACCAATCTGCGCGCCGCACTCGATAAGTACCTGAGCATGCGCAAGGGTTTGGATACAAGTACGAGCACCAGACCCGTCGGCTCGCCGACTTCGTCGCCTTCATGGAGAAGCGCAAGGCGAGGATCATCACGACGAAGCTGGCCATGGAATGGGCAACGCTGCCGCCCGATCGTCATGCATCCTGGGCGCTGCGATTGAGCGACGTGCGCGGGTTCGCGCGCCATGTCGCCAACTTCGACCCGAGAACGGAGGTGCCGCCCGTCGGCATGCTGCCCGGATGGAAGCGCGCCAAGCCCTATGTTTACAGCGACGCGGAGATCGATGCGTTGCTGACGGCAGCGCTGGCTCTGCCACCAGCGGACGGGCTGCGCCGATGGACCTACCATGCCTTGTTCGGGCTGATCGCGGTGACGGGCATGCGTATATCCGAGGCGATGGGCCTGGAGCGTGATGACGTCGACCTCGACGCCGGCGTGCTGACGGTCCGGCTGACCAAGTTCGGCAAGTCGCGGCTCGTGCCATTGCATCCGACGACGAGAACCGCGCTGCGCGACTACGCCCACCGGCGCGATGCGCTGCTCGGGTCACGCTGCGGCTCGACCTTCTTCGTTGCCGAACAGGGAGGCCGCTTGCTGCACCAGTACGTTCATCGCGTCTTCTGGCGATTGTCCAGAGAGATCGGGCTGCGGCGCCCAGGTGATCGTACCGGGCCACGCGTGCATGACTTCCGTCATCGCTTCGCCATCCGGACGCTGCTCAACTGGTATCGCGAAGGCAAGAACGTCGAGCAACAACTCCCAGTGCTCTCCACTTACCTCGGCCACGTCTGCGTGCGCGACACTTACTGGTATCTCTCGGCCTGCCCCGAGTTGATGGAGGAAGCCGCGCGGCGTCTCGATCGGCGATGGGAGGTGACGCCATGAAGCCCGCTTGCAATGTCGCCACGTTGATCGAGCGCTTCTTCACCGAGCGCCTCATGCGCCAGCGCAATGTTAGCGGCAACACGATCGCCTCCTACAGAGACACGTTCCGGCTGCTGTTCATGTTCGCTCGGGTGCAGCTGCGCAAGTCCCCATCGGCCCTGACGCTCGCCGATCTGGATGCAACGTTCATCGGCGCGTTCCTCACCGATCTCGAGGTAACGCGCGGCGCCAGTGCGAAGACGCGTAACCTGCGTCTGACGGCCATCCGATCCTTCTTCAGGTTCGTGTCCTTCGAGGAACCGGCACACAGTGCGCTGATCCAGCGCGTGCTCGCCATACCGAGCAAGCGTCACGACAAGCGAAAGGTGCACTTCCTGACGCGCCCCGAGATCGAGGCGGTTCTCGCAGCGCCCGATCGAACGACGTGGCTTGGCCGCCGCGATCACACCTTGCTGTTAGTCGCGGCCCAGACAGGCTTACGCCTCTCAGAGCTGACTGGCCTTGACCGGGATGCCGTCCACCTCGGGTCTGGCGCACACGTGCGATGCGTCGGTAAAGGGCGGAAGGAGCGGACCACTCCGCTGACCACACTCGCTCGGTGTGCGCTCCAGGCATGGCTCAAGGAACCGTTGCGGAAAGGAGCAACAGCGTTGTTCCCGAACGTGCACGGGGGCCGGCTCAGTGCCGACAGCGTCCAGTCCCTGCTGGGAAAGCATGTTCGTGTCGCTCACAAGAGTTGCCCGTCTTTGAAGGCCAAGAGCGTGTCGCCGCACGTGCTGAGGCACAGCGCTGCGATGGAACTGCTGCAAGCCGGCGTCGACTGTTCTGTGATCGCGCTGTGGCTCGGTCATGAATCGGTCGAGACGACGCAGACGTACCTGCACGCCCACCTCGCCCTCAAGGAAGCTGCCCTGGCGAAGCTCAAGCCGTACGAGCGCGGCAAGCTAACCCGCTTCCAGCCGAACGACCGCCTGCTCGCCTTTCTGGAGGCGCTCTGAACGACCAGACTATGCCGAATGGAATGGGGCTGCCCTGCACGCGATCGGCGGTGCCAGCGTGACAACGGCGTGCCATACCAACTCCGTTCGGCATAGTTCGGCGGGCGGCATAAACCTGTAAGCTCAATGGCGTCAGTGCCGAGCACTGGCTCGCTGATGTTCTCGCCAATCTCGTCAATGGTTGGCCTGCGGCGCGACTGGACGAACTGCTCCCTTGGGCATCGATCTACACGATGCTTCCATACGATCCGAGGCTGGCGGCATGAGCCTGAACACGACCGCGGTCCGGATCAAGGTGACCTCAAGGACGTGAAACCGGAGGTGATGCGTCGCCTCGTCGTACCCGTCACCCTGCGCTTGGATCGGCTGCATCTGTCGCTTCAGGCGGCATTTGGCTGGACGAACAGCCACCTCTTCGAGTTCTTCGCTGGTGAGGTCCGTTGGGGGATTCCAGATCCTCACAACGATTACGCCCACCAGCCCATGGATGCCAGCAAAGCGCGGCCTTGCGATGTCGTTCGCGAGACTGGCGCCAAGACGATCCATTATCTCTATGACTTCGGCGACAGCTGGGACCATGTGATCAAGCTCGAAAAATGGTTCGAGAACACCACGACGGAGGGACTTCCCTTCTTGCTCGAAGCCGCCGGTCGTTGTCCTCCGGAAGACGTCGGCGGTGCGCCGGGTTATGCCGAATACCTTGAAGCCATCAGAGACCCTGCCCATCCGGACCACGAACATATGCGCCTCTGGGGTCCGGCGCGGTTCGATCCCAACATCGTCGACCGGAAGGCGCTCGAAGCCGCCGTCAACGCGCTGTCCGACACATGGAAACCGCGGCGACGCGCGACGCGAACAAAATAGGCGTCAAGGGCCAGTCAAAAGCCGCAGAACTGCGCTTACGGTTAAGGCAACGCAGCCGCGGATAAAATGTCCTCCAAATTTCGTAGTCCGATTCGCGGCGCATTGATCAGAACAGCCATGTTTCCGGGCCTGTGCTGATTCTTCCACATCTTCGTATGCGCTCGCGCAACTTCCTCCCACGGCAGGACCTCGCTCATACTCGGGTCGATTCGGCGATCGAGCACAAAACGGTTCGCAGCATTTGCCTGTTTGAGATTCGCGAAATGAGAACCTTGAATTCGCTTCTGGCGCATCCAGATATAACGGGCATCGAAGGTAAGATTGAAACCTGTTGTGCTGCCGCAAACGACTACCATGCCACCGCGCTTTACGACGATCGTCGAGACGGGGAATGTTTGCTCACCTGGATGCTCGAACACAATATCGATATCGCGCTTTCCAGTAACATCCCAAATTGCCCTTCCAAACCGCCGCACCTCCTTGAGCCAAGGCCCGTATTGAGGTGAATTTACTGCCGGCATAGGGCCCCAGCAATTGAATTCAGTGCGGACTATAACACCCTTTGCACCAAGCGATCTTACATAATCGGCCTTAGTCCGATCGGAAACGACTCCGATTGCATTGGCGCCGCATGCTGTTGCAAGCTGCACTGCAGATACCCCGAGCCCGCCCGTAGCACCCCAAATCAGCACGTAGTCGCCAGCCTTTAGAATGTGCGGCGGGTGTCCGAACAACATCCGGTAAGCCGTTGCAAGCGTTAGCGTGTAGCAACAGGCCTGCTCCCAGCTGAGGTGAGCTGGCTTCGGCATCAATTGCCGTGGCTGCACGCGGCAGAACTGGGCGTAAGAACCATCAGGCGTCTCGTATCCCCAGATCCTCTGGGAAGGTGAGAGGAGCGGTTCGCCACCATTGCAATCCTCATCATCCCCGTCGTCCTGATTGCAGTGGATGACCACCTCGTCCCCAACCCTCCACCGGCGCACCCTTGCTCCTACCGCCCAAACCACTCCAGCCGCATCCGATCCGGCCACATGATAGGAGCATAGGTGCACATCAAAGGGGGACATCGGCGCCCCTAACGCCGCCCACACTCCGTTATAGTTGATGCCTGCAGCAGCGACCATGACCAATACTTCATCCTCGCCGATCGGCCAAGTCGGCACCACTTCTACCAGCATCGAACTCTCTGGCGGCCCGTGGCGCTCGCGCCGTATGGTCCACGCGTACATACGTTCGGGAACGTGTCCGAGGGGCGGCACTTCGCCGACCTTGTACAAATCCTTCTGGCGGGAGGCCTGTCGTGATGTATTGGGGTCCAACTTCAACTCCTCTGCGCTGTGATGTGGTGCGCGGGCAGAGTGCTCTCCGCCTTAGTACAGTCGTCGGCCTGCGCAGCCTCTCCAAGCAAGCAGCAATTAACGTGCCGCCACAGTGAGAGGAGTAGACGGAGGCAAACGCTTAACGTGGACACGATGCAAACGGGACAGCTTCACCTTGCACCAGGATCGTCGACCGCGCCTGTCGAGGCTGCACGAAACGCTTCCATTGGAGACTTCGACTTCTAAGTCTATCTGCCACCATCCTAGCACTACGACGTCGGTAAGTCGGAGTGGACACCTCATCGAACGGTAGACCCATCCAGCCGCTTCGTCGCGGCCACAGTCAGCGTAGAGAGGACCAATCAACCCTTCTGTCATCGCGCATCCCGAACTGACGACCTTGCGACAGAGGAGATCCATGACGGCAACCAATTGTAGCTAGCGACCCTCAAGCCGAGGGCCCACGGGCAGAACAGTGCCTTTTCAGATGCGGGGTTTTGTTCCGTCTCGAGTCCTCTCAAATCCTGCGTCCTGACTTCTCCCAATAAGGATCTTTCAGCAGCCTCTTGAATAACTTGCCAGACTCTTCACGCGGAAGGCTGGTCCGGATCTCGATTATTTTCGGAATCTTGTAGTCCGCCAACACCGTCTTCAACTTCTCGCGGATGTCATGGACTCTAAGCACCTCCCGTCGGCGCGGTTCGATCACCGCCATCAGTGCCTCGCCAAAGTCCGCGTCCGGAACGCCAAACACAGCACAGTCTTGAACGCCCGGTATCATATGGAGAGCCGCTTCGATCTCCGCGGGATAAATGTTGACACCGCCTGAGATTACAACCTCCCGTTTTCGGTCACAAAGAAATACATATCCATCAGCGTCGATATAACCGAGGTCACCGGAAGCAGTGAAACCGTCGTCATCGGCCTCGGCAGAGCTCCCAGGTCGATTGTGGTACTTGAACCGTGGGTACCATACGTTGCGTGAACAGATTTCTCCTATTTGTCCGGCCGACAATTCTCTTCCGTCTGCACCAATCACACGCAGCTGAACGTGCTCTAGCGGCTTGCCGACCGTTCCCGGCTTTGCAAGTGATTCTCGCGAACTCGCAAATGTTACCGCACCGGCCTCCGTCGAGCCGTAGAACTCGCATATAATGGGGCCCCACCAATTTATCATGGCATTCTTCACGATCGGGGGGCAGGGCGCAGCCCCGTGGACTACGTGTCGCAAGGACGCGAGATCATAGCTTCGTCGAATACTGTCGGGCAGCTGCAGAAGGCGAATAAACATAGTCGGCACCATCAAGATGGTGTCGATCCTCTCCGCCTCTATCAGCCGCAACAACTCTTCAGGCTCGAACCGCGGCATCAGCACAAGCGCACCACCGCGGCGGCTGAACCACATTCCAAATAAATTCGGCGCTGAATGATAAAGCGGGCCTGGGAGTAGCGCGCGAGTGCCAGATCCATAGACTATGGCTCGCATTTCCTCCAATCCGATCGCCTGCTCGCTGGTTGGTGGGCTACGACGCACGCCTTTAGGACAACCAGTCGTTCCTGAGGTGTAGATCATCGTCATCGGCTGCCGCGCGGGCGCTCCTGCAAAGAGCGGCTGATCCGCTATCCACTCTTCAAAATCCCGCGCGAAGTGCGGCACTTTGAGGCGCGTCCCTTCAATCTTGTACGCCTCTGCTACTTCGGGCGGCGTCGGAACGCTTAGAATTGGCAATCTGCTAGCGAGATCGGCATCCAACAAATGCAAGAGGTCCGCGTGGCCTATTAGCAAACGTGCTCCACAGTCGGCCAGAATGTACCCGATCTCCTGTCGCTTGAAATGCCAGTTTACAGGTACTGCAAGGGCTTCGGCTCTCATGATCCCATCGGTAACTTCGACGAATGCGATATCATTCCGCATTAAGATGCATACACTGTCCCCTTTCCCAATGCCGAAGCGCTTGAGCCCCCCAGCAACGCGAATTGCGCGATCTGAAACCTCAGAATGACGGCGGCGCCTCTTACCTGAGATAATACCCCGAAATCGTTTAGACGGCTGATACATCGCTCTTCCTTTAGTGGAGAAGGGCGACGTCGACGATCCGGCCGTTGGCTGGACATGCCCGAGACACGTGCCCTGCCTTGCCTCAGAGCAAAGCGCGTGCCGATTTCATACAAATTGGGACAGTGTAGAAACGCAAGAGACACCTCAGCTGCTCTGACAACTACTATGCTTTTTCTGACACTCGTGTTTGTCCGCCGCACGCGGGTACCTTTTCATCCGGCTTCACCACTCTGGAGCCCGCGTCGACATTATGGCAAGGCGCGTCGGCCCCCTTTTCCTGCAACACAAGCTCGCAATCGGAGAACTAAACTCAATCCCATTCGATGTGTTGGAATCGGCTTACTGACCGGCGACGACTTATCTGATGTCGGTCCACAGACTTGGTTGTCCCAATATCGCGATCATGATGATGATGGAGATCGACCTGAAGTCGCTGACGAGGGTCGAAATACAGTGCAGGCTAGCTGCGAACCCGGGTCGTGTTGGCTTTCTTGCAGAGGGCAGAACCAGAAGGAGACGACCACATGGACCTGAAGTCCGAAATGGGAGAAGTGGCGGCGCCCGATTCCCGCATCGAAGCCGGTGATCGCGCGAGGGAAACTGCCCCAAGACGACCAACCATCGGAGTTTTCGCGGCACGGTAAAGGCCAGCGGCGGCCGGTATCGACATGCACCGCATTCGCCGGCCTTCCGGCTCCCCGCGCCTCGGATCAGAGAGATTCAGGCTCGACCGATCCGTACGTCTTGATCGACATTCGCGATGCCGTCGGATTTTAGGGCTCCCCAAGGATCGTTTCGTGTGCGGACACACAGTAGTAGCCTCAAGTCATGCTTTGGGCCGCAGCGCGCCGATGTTGCCGATGCGTCCTGGCCACCCAGCCGCAAGGAGCCATGACTACAAGCTGCATGGCGCCAAATCGCTATTCACGTTTAACATTGCGAGGCAAACGCCGAACTGGCACTGCGAATAACCCGAAAGAAACACCTAGATACTACTCAGTAACTGGTTTCAAGTTATTATTACAGCCGCCTCAGGCTTTGAACCGCAGGAGGTCATGGCCCGAAGCTGACTTGAGGCTTTAATCGTTAGGTTGTTTGGACCACAAAGAGTTGACCGTGACACTCTGCGCGGCTGGTTGGATTGACCGCAAGTGCCAGCCCTGAGTGACCCAGCAGCCCCGCTCTTCCCAACGGGGACTGTCGCAGATGCGACAGCTGTCCGCCTCATGGCGCCTTCCCTTCGGCAAATTCACTCAGACTTTCATTGTGGCACAGGTTTTGAAAGGACTTGCTCATCTGCCGGGACGGTAGAAAACGCCCCAATGACAGAGCACTACCTTACGGCACTTCGGCGCATCCTACACTGCGCACTTAACCTCAAGACTAGCTGGACAGCGTTAGCGATACTTTCTTGGAGAGAGAGACGCACCAGCGCGCGGCGCTCACTATGGCGGCTTCCGTACGTTCATCATGTCTTCTTCCAAACCAACATGCACCTTAGCACGTTGATCGCGTTTTCGTTGTCAACGGACACAGGCTCGCTTGGGCCTACCAATGACGGCACTAGCATCGAACCGGGGCACCGTATCCTGAGGGCTGCGACGCACCTGGTTCTACCTTCTTTACAGAATCAACACCTTTTGCACTCGACGCCCAACATCGCGGGACCGTGGGCTCGAGGCGGGCAGGCGTCTTCACCGAGCACGAAATACACCAAATGAAGCAGCTTTCTGCCTTGCGTCGCAATCCAAGGACACGAACGGTTTTGAGTAGATTCGCTGTCGAGCTCCGTGCGACCGCGGTGTTGGCTTGGCCAATGGCACTGGCGCAGCTTGCTCAGGTCGCAATGATGGCGACGGATCTTGCCTTTGTTGGTCGTCTTGGGCCCCGGGAGCTCGCGGCCGCAGCATTGGCCACCACCCTGTATGTCATAAGCTTCACGTTCGGCGCCGGGTTACTGACGCCGATCGCACCTTTGACGGCACAATCTCTTGCCGGCAAGGGTGCGGCCGATGTGCCGCGTGCACTGCGCATGGGGCTTTGGCTGGCCCTGCTTTTCTCGTTGCCTATTATGGCTGTTTGTACGGCAGGCGAACAAGTTCTGCTCGCCCTCGGTCAGGAACATTGCGCAGCACGGCTATCTCAGCAGTACCTGCTTGGACTCGCGTGGGGCGTGACGCCAGCGCTGTGGTTTCAGGCCATTCGACATTTCATGGGCGCAGTGGGACGGCCGCAACCGATCTTCCGAATTACCCTGGCCGCTATCCCGGTCAACGCGGCCATTGTTTATCTTCTGGGCTTCGGAAAGCTCGGGCTGCCACCACTAGATCTTCTTGGCGTCGGCATTGCGACCGCCCTCGTAAATTGGGGCATGTTCGTAGCAGCTCTATGGCCCGCAATAGCTTGCCGCCCGTTCCGCGACTACCAGGTGCTTGCGCACCTGTGGCACTTCGACTGGCCGCTCCTACGAGCGATCATTTTGATCGGAGCGCCGATCTCGGTAGCAGTCATCATGCAATACGGCGTGTTCGCCGCCGCCGCACTCCTTGTAGGTAGGATCAGCCCGAGCGCGCTTGCCGCTCATCAGATTACGATGCAGATCGCCACAATCGCCTACACGGTGCCCTTCGGCATCAGCATGGCGGCCGCAGTGCGGGTCAGTCATGCGGTCGGGCACAATGACGCCTCCGGTATCAAGCGCGCAGGCCTGGCTGCGATCCTGCTCGGTGTTTTGGCCTCTGCGCTTGTGACGGTTGGGGTCATTGCGACGCGTTTTCGGATCGCCGCGTTTTTCTTAAACAAGTCACTGAACGACACGGACACGGCAATCGGACTGACGTCATCCCTCCTTATGGTTGCCTCAAGCTTTTTCGTAGCTGATGCAGCGCAGGTCATTGCGGGTGGCGGGCTCCGTGGGCTGAAAGACACGGCAAAACCGCTTCTGTTCGCAATCTTTGCGTACTGGCTAATCGGCTTCCCGGTCAGTTTCGCCTTGAGCTGGGTCTTTGGTGCAATTGGAGTCTGGATCGGGTTATCCGCCGGCGCAATTACCTATGCAGGTTTCCTCGTCACCCGTTTTCTGTTGCTGGCAAGTCGCTTTACTGTATAGGCCGCTCCTATGCCTCTTAAACCCAAGGAGAAGATTCCGTGCTCGCGCGTGCCTCCGGGGTGAACTTCATGTTCGGCCTTTAAGCAATGAAACGCTGACTGCAGCAGCATTTTTAGCGTTTCGACGGGAGATACTCTCATTACGAAGGCCGCCTTACGAATCGGAGGAGGCCGCCGGCCACGAAAACAGTCATACAAAAACGGGGTTGCACACCGTCCTCACCATGAGCTTACCATCGGGGCTCCCAGTGACTGAATACATCCGTCACAATCTGAGCCCCGATGGTAAGCTCACGGTGCGGGCGTCGAAACTAGCGGCCGGGATGACGCAGCCGGAACACCAGGACGAATTCCTGTGCGAAGTCCCGGAGGGTGCGAAGTTCGTATGGGATCAGTAAATCGAGGGTGTGAGTGACGCTCGATGTAGATGTGATCTGTACTGCGGCCATATTCCATAGCTCGTGTGGCAGCGAGCGAACGGGGCCTTCGTTCAGAACCGTCGCTCATATAAGAGCGCGTATTCCGCTTTTAAATGACAACGGGCAAATATCCCGGCCTCCTCGGTTGTTGATTTACTCAGCGCAGCGGCAGGGCGCTATTTTCGCGCCGTTGGCGCACGCGCAACAATAGTCCCCTTCCTACAAGGAAAGAGCGATCATGGCTAAAGTCCCTCCATTCCATTCGATCAAACCCTATTCAACGAATGTCTATCATGACAACGACAAGTGCACTGAAGGCAACAACATCGAATGGCAGTATCGCCTTCTGGCGCAGCCGGTCGGCCCCGTTGCGAGCCACTGCATCCGGCTTGCCTGACTTCAACGGTGGTCGTGGTGTACGGCGCAAGCAGTCCCACGCTTCGTGATTATCCAATGCGGCACCGAACAACCTTGTTGGGGAGCACGTCCGCTTCCATCACCATCGGAAGCAATATTCGCGCTTTGGCGGCCTTCTTTCCGGCGATAGTTAGCGCAAAACGCCGACAAGTCGCATCCGATATGGATTCTAGCCTGCCCGAGCCGCCCCTGTCTTCAAAGGCTCGGGTCCTGTCGCAAACGCAACACTATAGCGACCGTATCGCACCACGCTCCTCGGCGGCAGGTATTCTAATAAGTTGGGCAGTTCCGAGGTCTGTTTGGGCGAGCTACGAGATCGGTTTGCCCTTAGCAAGTCGGCACATGCAAGACAACTGTGGGTCCACGCTGCTTCAGGCCAGCCTTTGGCAAGGATTTCGCAGGAGATCCCAGCAGATATTGCCGGATTCGCCAAGAGAGCCGATGCCCATCAATGATGAATTGGCTGCCATGCGTAGTCATCGTAACCGCATTCACCGCTACAGCCAGCTCCTGGAACGCGAGCTGCCAGAGCACGATCGCAGCTATTTGGAAGGACGCTTGTCTGAAGAATGCCGCGCGCTTAGACGCCTGACAGACGCCGTTTTTCCCATCGCGCTTGGACTCCCGCGCAGAATTACTCTTTCCGTACGGTCAGCCGAGTAGAGTAGGCGGCTAGCACGTGGCTAAAATCCAGGTCACGCTGCCCGACTGTGCCATACCGTAAACCCAACGGCTCGCCACTCGTAAGCTAGTCCCCCGTGAAGTAACGCGAACAGCCTGAAGTTACGGGCTAGTTCGAGGAATGCCGGCGATTGATTTTGCCGGCAATCGCGATGGCGAGGCCGATTTCCTTGCAAGATCGAATGAGGTATTCCGTCGAATTCAATCGTGATCCTCTGCTCGTCGGAGTGCATGAGCGGAGGTTTTGATGCGGCCACGGGAGCGGCGCGAGACCGGCGAGCAGGATCTGTTTCGCTCCCTGCTCGATCAGATCATCGATAGAAAGCATTCGCTGGCGACGCTGGCGCGCACGGTGGATTGGGGCTTCCTGGAGCAGGCGTTCGGAATGGTCTACACGGACGGTCCTAGCCAGTCGCCGCTGCCGACGCGCTTGATCGCAGGGCTCGGGATCCTTAAGCACACCTATGACCTGTCCGACGAGGTCCTGTGCGAGCGCTGGGTGGAGAACCCCTATTACCAGTTCTTCTGCGGCGAGGAGTTCTTCCAGCACCGGCTACTGGTGTTCGATCACTCGTCGTTGAGGCGCTAGCGCAACCGTATGGGCGAGGAGCGGCTTCAGGCCCTGCTAAGAGAGCCTGTCGGTTGCCGTCAGGACCAAGGCGATCGAACCGTCGGAGTTCTCCCGGGTGATGGTCGACACGACGGTGCAGCCCAAGAATGTGATGTTTCGGACTGATGCCAAGCTTCTGAACCGAGCGCGCGAGAAGCTGGTGCGGCTGGCGCAGCTCACCCGGGTGCGTTTACTCCAGTCCTATGCGAGGGTGGGCAAGTTCGCCCAGATAAAACATTAGCGCTACGCCCATGCCAAGCGGTTCAAGCGTGCCAGGCGGGCGCTGAGACGATGCGTACCTATTTCGGCCGGGTAATGTGTCATTGTCAAGCTCACATTTTTGAACTCTCCAACGGCAAGGTGGTAGCGCTCGTGCCGTCGCAGCTGGTCAGGGTTGCGGAGACGGCACGGGCGCGGGTGATACATGGTTTGCCGGCCAGGCTTGGGATCGCTCGGACCGGTTGACGTCGTCGCTGGGGTCATGGTCCTTTCCGAGGTCGCGCAGCGCCTCATGATGATGTCCGGGTCGGGTGCCTCAACGTCTGCAGCGGAGTACGGTCAAGCCGCCACCAGCCGAATGAACGAGGTCGCCACAACACCGTCCCAGCTGGACATCGCCAGTCCGGCGGACCGGACCAGGAACTTCACAAATCGGATCAGGCTTCCTTCGCCTGGCCCCAGTCGAACGATGTGCCGTCTACCCAGATACAGTGAAGAACTAGGGCGATCTTCCGCGCGATAGCAACCTTTGCCTTTCTCATGCCAATCCGCTTGGCAAGCTTCATTCCCCAAGCCTTGAGAGAAGACCATTTCTTCGTCCGATAAAGCAGAACTGTCGCCGCTTCGAACAGGTAAGTTCGGAGAAGACGGTCGCCCCATCGGGATATCTTGCCATTGATATCCGTTTCGCCAGACTGACTGCGCCGCGGTGTAAGACCCAGATAGGCGCCGACGCTCGATGCTGATCGGAATCGCGATGGGTCATCGATCGTATGCCGGAACGTCAAGGCAGTCACCACACCAACACCAGGAACCGTCATTAAGCGACGCGTCGTCTCATCCGACCTCGCAAGCTGTCGGACTTCATCGTCGAACTTGCTTTGCTGCTTGCAGATCTGCTCATGGATCGACAGAAGCGGCGCGATCACACCGAGGAGCTGATGACCGTCAGCCAACAGGTCACGGACCAGATTGCGGAACTGCAGGCCTATCGCGCGTGGAAACAGCAGCCCGGATTCTTTGATCAGGCTGCGGACCTGGTTTTCGATATCTCGACGAATGGCCACGAGCCGGGATCTCGCGACGAGTATCGCGCGAATCTTCTGACTTTCCTCGCTCTTGACTTTGACTTCTCGATACCAGCCAACTCGCACCAGTTCGGCCAGACCTCGAGCATCATTCTGATCGCTCTTGTTCATGCGTACCGACAAGGCCGCGTGGGCATGCCGAGCGTCGATGCAAACCACCGGAAGATCGACCCTGCGAAGTTCATGCCACAGCCAACTCGCCATCGCGCCGGTCTCAAAGCCGATGCGCTCCGCCTGTGGCGCCCGCTTGCGAAGCAGTGCCGTGAGCGCCCCCGGGTCGGACTTGGCCTTCCCCTCGAACAAGACCTCGCCCTCTTCATTGACCACGCACATCGAAGTTTCTTTTTGCGATACATCGAGTCCGACATATTGCTTCATGACAGGTTCTCCGAATCGGTTGATTGCGAGAGCTCGATTCTAATGGAGCTTTTCGTGCCCACGAGCGCTGACCGCAATTACGTCATCGTTTGCAATATTGACCCCCCGTATTGCCTCACCTGAGGATGTTACTTTCGCTTGACGGATGTAGACCCCACTGTCAGCCGGTCCGAGGTTGCGTCATTGCTCGCAGGATCGGAGGGACTGGGGGACGTCGCGGAATGCCCATCACACGCAGCGGCGGCCCCAGTCCCGGGATCACCGGCCAGTGCCGCACCCTCAGCCGTGCGCGGGATGATCGTCTCGGCTGCTTTGCGTCTGAGCGATCGCAACAATCGCTGCACGATGGTGTGCTGCGGCGGACCGAATTGTTCGGGGCGTTGTTCAGCGAGGCGACCGAGAATTGCCAGCGCGGTTAGACGGGGCTCGGCCGCCAGCCAGCGCTCGATGTCGGCGAGGTGCGGATCGAGCATTGATGGCATTCTCATGCGCTTTTTGTATGGCTTGTGCAGACGCCGATGGATGATGCGCTGCTCCCCCAAATGCACATCATTGCCGAGCCTCTTCGCGAACGCTGCTGCGTTCGTTGTCGGTACCGGTGGGCTGGCTGCTGCCACGAGCTTGCCCGCTCGGGCGTCGACGCGCGTGCCGAGCTCCGCCTGGGCGTCTCTCATCTCGGCCAGCAGGGCCACAGGATCGAGCGTGCGATAAAGCTCTCGAAGACGCCGTTTGACGACCTTGCTCAACCTCGGATGCGCCAGTGCGCGTTCATAGGGCGTGGCTGGAACATGATAGCGCTTGATCACTTTGGCGCCCTCGCGTCGCTTGTCCTTCAGCTTGGGGAATGTCCGAAGTTTTGTGTAAGCGATCGACGACGGCAATCAGGATAGAAGGCAAAGGTAGCCGTTGCCCGGAAGATCGCCGTAATCCTGCACTGTATCTGGGTCGACGGCACATCGTTCGACTGGGCCAGGCGAAGGAGGCCTAACCCTATTTTTTAAGTTCCTGGTCCGGCCTGCCGGACTGGCGATGTCCGCTGGGACGGTGGTCGTGGCGACGGCTCCAGCATCTGCTGGTGGGCTTCGATCGGAATGCTGCTGTATGTTGGAGGGCTCTCGAAAAGATCCCCCTGACGACGCAGTTGCCCAGTGTCGCCCGATCAAGCCGCAGGCCCTGGCGCGCATAGATCTCGGACTGGCGGTAGAACGGCGTATGGTCGCCAAACTTGGAGACGATGTAGCGCGGCAATCTGGGTAGGAGGTGCGCGGCGATCAGGATGGCGAGGCAGTGTCGCGGCCTGATGATGATTGCCGCGATGATTGTCGCGCGCAAGAGTTTTGTTGAACTCTGATTGTCGCGCAGCGTCAATCAGCGACGGTTTTAGGTGTCGCGTGCGATGGCGGCCGTCCTGGACCGCGTTTTCGTTCGAGGGCGGTCCGTCTGCGATAGCTCTCGACGTTCATCTCGACGATGGTTGCGTGGTGAACGAGGCGATCGATAGGCGAGGGTCATGGCGGGATCCGGGAAGACCCTGTTCCATTCGCCGAATGGCTGATTGGCGGTGATCAGCATCGAGCGGCGCTCGTAGCGTGCACTGATGAGCTCGAACAGCACGCTGGTCTCGGCCTGATCCTTGGTGACGTAAGCGAGATCATCAAGGATCAGGAGATCGAAGCGATCGAGACGATTGATGGCCGCCTCGAGGGTGAGCTCGCGTCGCGCCAGCTGGAGCTTCTGCACGAGATCGGTGGTGCGGGTGAAGAGGACGCGCCATCCGTTCTCGATGAGGGCCAGGCCAATCGCTGCCGCCAAGTGGCTCTTTCCGCCGCCGGGCGGGCCGAACAACAGCAAATTGGCGCCCTTGCCCAGCCAGCTGTCACCGGCGGCGAGCGCCATCACTTGCGCCTTCGAGATCATCGGCACGGCTTCGAAGTCGAAGCTATCGAAGGTCTTTCCGGCGGGCAAACGTGCTTCGACAAGGTGTCGTTCGATCCGACGGCGTCCGCGTTCGGCG
>NZ_JAVTJN010000029.1:0-1627 GCF_032144035.1 Bradyrhizobium sp. WYCCWR 12699 | reverse complement strand
TGCGCCCACAGCACCTTGATGGCAGGCAGACGGAGCTCATTGAGCAACAGATTGAGGCGCGCGGCATCAACCGTGTTCGTTACGCTCATGCGGCACCTCCGGTCTCGGCGGTACCGATGAGGCATTTGTAGGTCGCAAGCGGCACGAGCTGCACCACGACGTTCGGCAGGTTGGCGGGATCGGGGGCGAAGTGAGCACCTAGCCGGTTGAGGTCGGGCAGTCGGCCGGCCTCGAGGTCGGCGGTGAGCTGACCGGCGAGTTCGGTCTCGCAGCCGCGTTCATGAGCGAGCGCGAGGAGATCGACCATGATCCGGCAGGCTTTTTTGTCCGGCAAGCGTTCGCGCAACCGATCGAAGGTCTTCCGATAGGCATCGCGCGGGAACAGCCGATCTCGGTAGACCAGATTGAGAAGCGCCATCGGCTTGCGCCGCAGGGAATGGATCACGTGCCGATAATCGACGACCTGGTCGTACTTGCCATTGGGATGCGGCCGCCCACGCGGCAGGGTGACGAGATGGGTGCCGCCGACGAACACGTCGAGACGATCATCGTAAAGGCGCACCCGCAGCCGGTGACCGATCAGGCGCGATGGCACCGTGTAGAACACCTTGCGCAGGGTGAAGCCGCCGGACGATGTCACGCGGACGATCACCTCTTCGTAGTCGGAGGTGCGGCGATCGGGCAGCTCCTGCAACACCATGCGCTCGCTATCGATCCGCTTGGCGTTGCGGGCATTGCGGCGGCTGACGATCTCGTCGATGAAGCCGCGATAGGTGGCAAGATCGTCGAAGTCGACAGTTCCGCGCAGCAGCAAGGCGTCCGCGATTGCTCGCTTGAGATGACCGTGGGGCCCTTCGATCGAGCCATTCTCGTGGGCGACGCCTCGATTGTTGCGGGAAGGCCTCATGCCGTAGTGGGCACAAAGGGCCTCGTATCGCTGCGTCAGATCGTCCCGTGCATCACGATCGAGATTGCAGAATGCGGCCGACAGACTGTCGGTCCGATGCTCCCGCGGCGCCCCACCGAGCGACCAGAGGGCATTCTGCAGGCCTTCGGCCAAGGCAACGAAGCTCTCACCGCCAAGCACGACGTGGGCGTGCTCGAACCCGCAATAGGCCAAACGGAAGTGACAGAGACGATGATCGAGCGGGACCCCCGCGATCGTCACACCCAACTCGCCCATGTCTGTGAAGTCGGAGAGCCCTAGTTGGCCAGGCTCGTGGGTTTGGCGGAAGATCACCTGCTGCTCCTCGCCGTGGATCGCCCGCCAGGCACGGATACGGCGTTCCAGGGTACGACGGATACCGCTGCCGAGATCCGGATGACGTCGGAGCATCTCCTTGAACACCGCCACCGGGCGTAAGCCAGGGGCCGCCTTCAGGATCGGGACGATCTCGGTCTCGAACACCTCGCTCAACGGGTCCGGTCGTCGCCGGCCGCGGGGCGCCTTCCTTTGCGATGGAAGTCGGGGGTCTCTCTCGATCCGATAGGCGGTCGACGTACTGAATGACGCCTTGGCCGCCGCCACTGGCGGGCTATCGGTCTGACGGTACTTCATGTAGAGCCTTCTGTGGTTGCCGCCCGCAATGCAAGAAGTTTCTGACCCTTTGGCGTGTGATCGAGTGCG
>NZ_JAVTJN010000028.1:0-1466 GCF_032144035.1 Bradyrhizobium sp. WYCCWR 12699 | reverse complement strand
CATGATGGAGCTGCAGGTTCATCTCCATCAGAGCCTTTTGCATATGTTGGATATGGGCGGCAGCATATTCCACGAGCCGCTCGCGCTGGCGTAGATAGGCTCGCAACGTTGCGATCTCGGCATCGGGTCGGAAGCTGCCCCGTAACAGGCCATAGGAGTGGAGCTGGCGTAACCAAGCGGCATCGCTGAGATCGGTTTTACGGCCAGGTACATTCTTGGCGTACCGCGCGTTGACCAGAATGACCTCAAACCCGCGCTGTTCTAAGATCTCGTAGACTGGGATCCAATAGACCCCAGTGGATTCCATCGCGACACTGGTCACGCCGCACATCTTGAACCAGTCCGCCAGTTCATGCAGGTCTTGCGTGAATGTGCCGAATGCACGCACTGGCTTGTCGGTGCAGGCCGGGTTTACCGCGGCCATGTGCATCTTTGATCCGATATCGATAGGGCCGCGCCGAGGTTGACCAGCTTTAGGTCCGGGCCGCGGTCGGTTGTCCTGTTAGGCATCGCAACTCCTCCGTCCGATGATGGGCTGGAGGGTCAGGGCTATGCCAATTTGTCATCTTCCTAATCGGGATCGCCGTCGAAACGGCGTCACCACTCTCAAGTCCGCATGCGCCCATGGACCACGTTTTTTAACGGGGACAGCGCCTCCAATAAGCTGACGGCCGCTACCCTCCGAGCTAAAGGATAGCACAAGGCTGTTTCTATTCCGCGCAGGCGCGCCACGACGCTGGACAGTTTTTTAAAATGTCGCGCTCCATGCGCAGCCGTTCGTTCTCCTGACGTAGGCGGGCGATCTCCGAAGCCTGGTCCGCCGGCATCGGCGTCGCCTGCGTGGTGGGTCGCCACGCCGCCGATCCCGGCTCCTGCCGGAGCTTATCTACCCACCGTCGCAGCACCGAATCCCGCAGACCGAGCTCCTTAGCAACCGACCCGATCGAGCGACCGCTCGACGCGACCAGTTCGGCGGCCCGACGCTTGTAATCCTCGGTAAACGACCGACGTTGACGTTCCATTCGACACCTCCGGGCTCAACGAGCCTACTACAGGTGTCCACTCATTCGGAGGAGGTTCAGTGTCCACCTATTTTGGTGGACACCTCATGCATCACGGCACTCAAAAGCAAAAGGTGCGGAGAAATTCGCGCTTACCATAAGACGACCGTTGTCACCGCGTATTGAAGTGTTCGCTGGCGCAGGTCGCAAGCGGTGGCCGGATGAATTGAAGGCACAGATTGCCGCGGAAAGCCTCGAGCTGGGGGCGGTTGTCACAGACGTCGCCCG
Organism: Bradyrhizobium sp. WYCCWR 12699; assembly: GCF_032144035.1. NCBI lineage: Bacteria > Pseudomonadati > Pseudomonadota > Alphaproteobacteria > Hyphomicrobiales > Nitrobacteraceae > Bradyrhizobium > Bradyrhizobium sp. WYCCWR 12699. Next base: position 177 of record NZ_JAVTJN010000028.1, on the reverse strand, counting down.
TCGCCATGGCTGCCGGCCCCAGCATGCGTAATCCGATGCAAGCCGGCCACTGATTGAACGAACCCGCTACGCGGCAGTAGGGGGCAAACCTGCTGAACTGAGGTGTCCTGTCTGAGAGGATGTTGGTCTTCGCACCACCCCTCTCAAGACAGGAGACCCAGATGGCTACGATGAGCC
>NZ_JAVTJN010000027.1:0-528 GCF_032144035.1 Bradyrhizobium sp. WYCCWR 12699 | reverse complement strand
AACAACCCAATGATGTGGCAGACGCCAGCGGAGGAGGCCGGGCGCTCCGAAACCCCGGCCATCTCCGCACCCGGCCTCCTCCTCAACCCAAGCCGGGAGCAAAATAAATGAGGCAACCGATCGCACCCGGGAGCATCAATACATGAGGCAATACGCGCTCTCATCCTGATTGTCGCGCTATAAGTGCGGCGCGGCGATCAAAGTGAGAGTGCAGCGTCAATCCAGATGAGAATGCCGCCACTGGACGGGAACGTCGGGAGGGCGTAGCCCGACCGGAGTTTCCGTCCAGCGGCGGCGGCCTTTTCGAGGCCTCAGGTGGTCGCGGTCGGCCGGTATGCCGGTGGTTTTTCCGATTCGGAGGAATCACTTTTGTGCCCGGCCGCCACATAACCGTCCATCAATTGAGATGGGATGGTTGCCGCCCTCCCCAGACGGCATCGTAATGTGCCAAGAACGCAGTGTTTGAACCCCGAAGCGAAGAGGACGGCAAATTGATGGATACGGTGATCGGAGTGGATCTAGCCAAGA
>NZ_JAVTJN010000026.1:0-1186 GCF_032144035.1 Bradyrhizobium sp. WYCCWR 12699 | reverse complement strand
TCCTCGACGATGTCGATGATCTCGTCGACGACGAGACCCATGGAGCGACCGTCGTCGGCGAACACCAGGATCGGCTGGGCGCCCTGGCTTGCGATGGTGACGCCGTCCATGGCGACGAGCGGCATCAGCTGCTCGCGGTACTGCACCATGTAGCGGCCGTTCGAGAACTCGATCTTGTCGGCGGGCAGCTCTTCGAGGCGCGTGACGAGCCCGAGCGGGACCGCCTTGGGCTGCGCCGAGCCGGCGCGGAAGACGAGGAGCGAGGTGGTCTGCTCGCCCGAGCCGATGTGGTGCGCGCCGTTCTCGTCGCCCATGTCATGGGCCGAGGAGCCGGCGGCGCCGAGCGCCTTGGCAATGCCGTTGGGGTCGATGATCATGATCACAGCGCCATCGCCCAGGATGGTGTTGCCGGAGAACATGTCGATGTGACGCAGTTTTGTGGACATCGGCTTCACGACGATCTCTTCCGTATGGAAGACACCATCGACCACGATGCCGAAAGTCTGGCTGCCGACCTGGGTGACCACGATGAAGCCGTTCTCGGGATCGGAGGCCGCGCCGTCGTCGATCTTCAGGAGCTTCTTCAGGTGGATCAGCGGCAAGAGCTTGTTGCGCAGGCGAAGGACTGCGGTGTCCTTGATGCGCTCGATGCGGTGCTCGGAGTTGGCGCGGGCACGGACCAGCTCGACCACCGAGAGCTGCGGGATCGCAAAGCGGTCGCCGGCGGCTTCCACGATCAGGGCCGAGACGATGGCCAGCGTCAGCGGGATCTTGATGGTGACGGAAGAGCCCTCGCCGGCTACCGACTTGATGTCGATGGTGCCGCCGATCTGGTCGATATTGGTGCGCACCACGTCCATGCCGACGCCGCGGCCGGAGACCGAGGTGATGGCGGCGGCGGTCGAGAAGCCCGGCGCGAAGATGAACTTGTGGATCTGGGCTTCGCTCATCTTCTCGAGCTCGGCCTCGGTGACGAGACCTGAGGAGATCGCCTTGGCCTTGATCTTCTCGGTGTTGAGGCCGCGGCCGTTGTCGGCGATGCAGATGATGATGTGGCCGCCCTCGTGATAGGCGGACAGGCGGATGGTGCCCTGCTCGCCCTTGCCGCTGGCGAGGCGCTCGGCGGGGGTCTCCAGGCCATGATCGGCGGAGTTGCGCACCATGTGGGTGAGCGGGTCCTTGATCA
>NZ_JAVTJN010000025.1:0-949 GCF_032144035.1 Bradyrhizobium sp. WYCCWR 12699 | reverse complement strand
GTGCGATCGGTTGCCTCATTTATTTTGCTCCCGGCTTGGGTTGAGGAGGAGGCCGGGTGCGGAGATGGCCGGGGTTTCGGAGCGCCCGGCCTCCTCCGCTGGCGTCTGCCACATCATTGGGTTGTTGTGACCTCATGCCCCAGCAGCGTTTCCTCCGTAGGAACGAACAACAACGCGTTCGCTTGCTCGCTGCGCCAGGATTTAAGCCTACGCTGAAGCGTTCGAAGAAGCTTGTTCGGATAGGCTCCAGGATATTCCGCCTGCAACCGGGAGAGCAGTTCGCTACCAGTCCGCCAAGGCTCGGCTTCAAACCATTTTCGCAAATCTAGCGTTGCCCGGATGAGCGGGTCGGGACGCCGCCGGCCTCTTTTCGCTTTCACGATTGGCCGATCCGTCGGTCGCATAGCTCCGTCTTTCCAGGCGGTTCGTAGGCTTGCCAGGAAGAGATCGATCGGTTGCGATGCCGCAGCAGGATGGGCGATTGGCTGCGTATCAGCGAGCGCCGCGAGGCGTTCCTGCGCGCCGCGGATGTCGCGCAACAACGCGACCGGGTCGAGAGCGGCATAGATTTCTTGGAGATGGTGACGAATCGCATCGGGCGTGCGGGCGTCGGCGGCCAAGCGCTGGTGTGGCGTTGCCGGTGCGCTGTATGTCTTACGCACACGAGCACCGTCGCGCTGCTTGGCCATCAGTTTGAATGAGGGTTGGAAGAAGTTCACGAACAGCCGCGCCGATCGATAGAGTTCAGCCAGCAGCTTGGCCGCTTCCAGGCCCTCGAGCCGACGATAGCCGACCATCCTGCGCACGACGGCACCGTTCTTCTGCTCGACGAACGCCTGGTCGTTCTTCCGGTAGGGCCGGCAACGCGTGAAGACGATGTTGGCCGCATCGCAGTAGGCTTTCAGCGTCTCATTCATGAACACCGTATCATTGTCCGTATCGAGGCCGA
>NZ_JAVTJN010000024.1:0-777 GCF_032144035.1 Bradyrhizobium sp. WYCCWR 12699 | reverse complement strand
CTGGCCGGTGGCGGTCGCAAGCGTTGCGGTGCCACTGGCGCCGATCGTGGCTTTCTGCACGCCGGTGGCAAGGTCGATCGCATTCAGCACGTCGTTGACCGTGCCGTTCTCCAGATAGACCGTCGAATTACCGTTGCCGTCAGTGACGACGTTACCGCTCGCGCCATACCCGCTCGGAACGCTCGGAGCACCGGTCGTGCCGGGGGTCGGTGCGTTCTTGAAGGTGATGACGTGACCGTCGACGTTCAGGGACGAACCGTCCGCGATCGTTGCACCCAGCGAGGTTGCGCTCGTGGTCCGGTTGACGTTGACCGTGGCATTGCCGCCGCCGACTGACGTCGTCAGGCCGAGAGCATTGAGCAGATCTGCCTTGCCGGTGACGCTCAAATCCGCGCCCTTCGAGCTGACCAGCGTGACCTTGGAGGTGCCGACGCTCGACACGGTACCACCCTGGCCGAAGCTCGCTGAGATCGTCGCAGCACCTGCACTGATCGAGACCGTCTTCACGCCGCTGGCCAGATCGATCGCGGCCAAGAGATCGTCGACGGTCGCAGCCGGAGTACCCGCGGTGCCGAGATAGACCGTGGTGTTACCGTTGCCGTCGGTGACGAGGTTACCGCTGGCGCCGGAGCCGGACGGAACGCCGGTGGCTCCCGGAGCCGCGCCGGAACGGAAGGTGATGGTCTTGCCGTTTACGGTCAGCGTGTCGCCGTCGGCGGGCTGGGCCACACCGGCGAGGCCGGTCGCAGTCGTGCCGTTGGTGGCGATCAGGGTGAT
>NZ_JAVTJN010000023.1:0-987 GCF_032144035.1 Bradyrhizobium sp. WYCCWR 12699 | reverse complement strand
CCGATGCCGAGATCGCAACGTTGCGAGCCTATCTACGCCAGCGCGAGCGGCTCGTGGAATATGCTGCCGCCCATATCCAACATATGCAAAAGGCTCTGATGGAGATGAACCTGCAGCTCCATCATGTTGTGTCGGATATCACCGGCGCGACCGGCATGCGGATTATCCGAGCCATTGTTGCAGGCGAACGCAATCCCGACGTCCCGGCAACCTATCGGGACGTGCGCTGCCACTCATCGATCGAGACGATCCGCGCAGCGCTCGTAGGCAATGACCGCCACGAACATGTTTTCGCGTTAGCTCAATCACTGGAGCTCTACGACGTTTATCAGGCAAAGATGCTCGACTGTGATCGCAAGCTCGAAGTCCTGATCAGTGCATTGAACACCAAAGGAGCAAGACCGGTCGGAAACCTAGCCAAGCCGCGCGTAAAGACCAAGCAGGTCAACACCCCCACCTTCGATGTCAGGACCGCACTGTACAGAGTGCGGGGCGTCGATTTGACTGAGATCCACGGGTTGGGTCCGTCGCTCGCATTGAAGCTCATTGGCGAGTGCGGTATCGATCTAACGGCATGGCCGAGCGCCAAACACTTCACTTCCTGGCTCTGCCTCGCACCCGGCAACAAGATCTCCGGCGGCAAGGTGCTGTCTTCGCGCACACGGAGATCTTCAAGTCGCGCAGCTGCGTTGTTGCGTTTGGCAGCCACAACCGTGGGGCGGAGCGAGACAGCGCTGGGAGCATTCTATCGCCGGTTGTCAGCACGTGCGGGTAAATCGAAGGCGGTGACGGCGACGGCTCGCAAGATTGCGGTTTTATTCTACAACACACTCCGGCACGGCATGAGCTACAAGGATCCTGGCGCCGACCAATATGAGCAGCAATATCGTAGCCGCGTCCTCGCCAACCTACAGCGCCGGGCGAAATCGCTAGGCTTCGTGTTGCAGGCCATCCCGGGCGACGCCAATCCGGCTGTTTCTTAGGAAG
>NZ_JAVTJN010000022.1:43926-135875 GCF_032144035.1 Bradyrhizobium sp. WYCCWR 12699 | reverse complement strand
GATCGACTGGTTGGCGATGCGGTCGCCTTCGGAGGCGCCCTCGTCGGCCATCGACTTCTTCGGGGCGGCCTTCTCCTTGGCGGGCTTGGCCGCTTCCTTCGCAGCGGGCGCAGGAGCCGGGGCTTCGGCGGCCGGCGCCGGCGCAGCCTCGGCCTTGGCAACAGGCGCGGGCGCTTCGATCGCGGTCTCGCGGAAGGCGCGCTCGAGCTCGTCGAGCGAGACTTCGCCGGGGCGCAGCGGACGCTCCAGGGTCTGGTCGATCAGCGTGCCCGTGGTCAGGTCTTTGGCGGGCGCGGCAGCGGCAATAGGTGCCTCCGGCACCAGCGGCGGGGCCTCGGCAACAGGAGCAGCAGCACCCGCCGCCATTGCGGCCATGCCCTGCTCGACCATCGCTTCCAGCTTGTCGATGAGATCGCGGTCGTTCCCCTCGGGCTCGGCCTCGGTTGCCTCCAGGCCTGCCAAAATCTCCTTGATGCGGTCGATCGAGGACAGGATCACCGTCACCGCCTGGCCCGTCACCGGCATGCCGTCGCGGAATTTGCCCATCAAGGTCTCGCCGGCATGGGCCAGCGCTTCGAGCCGGGGCAGTCCGAGGAAGCCGCACGTGCCCTTGATGGTGTGGACCAGGCGGAAGATGTTATCCAGGATCTTGGCGTTGTTCGGCTCCTGCTCGAACTTCACCAACTGATTGTCCACGGTGTCCAGGCTCTCGCTGGTCTCCGTCAGAAACTCCCGCAACAGATCATCCATGAGCTACGCCTTACTGACCTGAACCCTGGGACCTCGACGCCTGAACCACCCCTGGCACGGACGGAAGCCCTCCTCTGGATCGTTAGACATCCCCTTTCACAGTCCCGTTAATTTCATCCTCCGTGCTAATACGGATATTGAAGAGAAGTTTGCGGTTCGGCGGCATGCGGCAGCGCTTTTCGGCAAACCCGGCTCCGTGCCGCCGCAGCTTGGAGGCGCGCAGTAAACGCGCCGATAACAGGGAGACGGCGCGCGCGGGAAAGCCCTGCCCATGAAGGGCGATAGGCACGGCCTGCGGGACGTCGGCCCGAGCCGTCCGCAATCGGGAGCGCACCCGGGCCCCCTGTTTCGCGTGGTCGCCGCGACCTGCGAGGTCCGCACATGCGGTAAACGAACGGTTACCCTGTCGCCATGGCGGCCCGCGCCGCGCTAACCCAACCGCGCGGCCGAGGTCATGCCGCCGTCGGGACGACGCTCCGCCAGGCAATCGTTGATGGCGGCGAGCAGCGCATGCGGCGTGAACGGCTTGCGCAGGCAGCGTGCGGCACCGAGCTCAAGCGCCATCCGGAGAAAATCCGGTGCAGGCGAATTCAGGTTGGCGAAAGCGTAGCCGGACATCGCGATCAACGGAACGACCGGCGCACGCTCGTGGAAGATCCGGATCGATTCGAACCCGCGCATGTTCGGCATGAAGATATCGATGATCATCAGATCGAATTGTCCATGTTCGAGGGCACGCAGGCCGGCTTCGCCTCCCTCGGCAATCGTCACTCGAAAATTGTTGCGCTGAAGATAGACATCGATGGCCATGCATACCATCGGGTCGTCGTCGACAACGAGAATATGGCGTAGACTTTCGGTCCCCGTATGAGCTTCCGGTTTCGGCGATTCAATAATTGAACCGTGGGACACGCCGTTCTCCTTTGCTTTCGATCAAGAGAGGGATGGTCGCAAACGTCATTGGCGGAACGAGCAAGACGGAGACGACGGAGATAAAATCCGCGGTCGTCAGGCGCCAAGGTTCAAGGCAATGCCGGATGATCGTAAGCGCTCGTCCGGCGGACGAGACGGGGCGGGTGACCGGCATCCGATGCCAGCACGGGTGCAATGCTTCCGGCTCATGAAGGCCCCCTTACCGCTCTTTCCTGCATGCCCTTGCAGGACACGCGCACCGTCGCGAGCGAATCAGCGCGCCATTCTTATTTCCGTCGCAAATGAAACAGGCTGTCTGCCCGCTAACGGGTATATGGACGACACCACAACCTTTACAATAGTATTTATTCGCCGTGCAACTGAACGACGAACGGACGCCGCGCCGATGTCGATCGAACCCGTCGGATTGACCTGCATGACCGCAAGCGGGCGCCCGCCCAATCAGCTCCTGCAATTGCTCGACGTGGCGGGTTTCGATCTGCTGCGTCCGCATCTCGCGACGATCGAAATGGTCAGGAAGTCTGTCTTGGGCGAAGCCGGGACTGCGCTGAGATATGTGTACTTTCCGCATGGCGGATCGGTTTCGATCACGGTGGGCCTGTCCGAGGGACAGATTATCGAGGTTGCGATGCTGGGCCGCGACAGCGTCGTGGGCGGAGGTGCGGCGCTTGCCGACGGCATCGCGCCGACGGACGCGGTCGTGCTGTTCCCCGGCGCGGCTTCCACCCTTGAAATAGCGGCTTGCCGCGCGGTCGCCGCCGCAAGCGCGCCGTTCCGCGAGCTGATAGTCCGGCACGAGCAGTCGTTGCTCGCGCATGCGCAGCAGTCGCTGCTCTGCAATACGTTGCACCCGGTCGAAGCGCGGCTCGCACGCTGGCTGTTGCGTGCACGCGACCTGTCCGACAGTGAAGTCCTGCCGCTGACCCAGGAGGCGCTGGCGCAGATGATGGGCGTACGGCGCAATGCCGTATCACTGGTCGCGCACGCGCTGCAGCGCGCCGGCATCATCCATTACAGCCGGGGCCAGATCGAAATCCTCGATCTGCGGGCATTGGAGAAGACGTCCTGCGACTGCTATGCGGCGGTAAAGGCCCAACATCTGCGCCTGGTGGGAGCCGTGCCGTGGGGATGACTCCAGCCCTCTATCGTGTGCCGGCGTGAATGCAGCATCCGGGGAACGGTCGCCGGGGCGGACATCTTGTCCCAATTGCCAATATATCCCGACGAGAACATGATGGAACCTACCCGTGCAGGACGTGATGTCGCTTGTCGCGAAACGAGCACGCGGGAAACGGGAGGCAGCTTTGGAAACGATGGTGCGCTCGTCCAACGGTTTCCTGTCCGCACTGCCGGCAGACGACTACGAATTGATCCGCCCGCATCTGCGAACAGTCGATCTGCCCCATGAAGCGGTGCTGGTCGAGACCGGCGAGACGCTGAAGCGCGCTTATTTTCCCCACCGCGGCGTCATCTCGCTGGTGGTGAAACTCGCCAAGGGCGAACATGTCCAGGTCGCCATGATCGGCCGCGACAGCCTGCTCGGGGCGCTCTCGACCATGGGCGATGCATGTGCGTTGAGCACCGCCATCGTGCTGGTGCCGGGCCTTGCGTCGGTGATGGACCTCGACCGGCTGCGGATCGCCGCCGATCAGAGCAGCACCCTGCGCACCTCGCTGACGCGCCACGGACTGGCGGTCTACGTCCAGGTCCAGCAGACCGCGGGCTGCAACGCGGCCCATCCGGTGGAGTCGCGGCTGTCGCGCTGCCTGTTGCACACGCACGACCTGTCGGGCGACTACCGCCTGCTGCTGACCCAGGAGGCCATGGCGCAGATGATCGGGGCGCGGCGCAACAGCGTGTCGCTGGTGGCCAATACCTTGCAGCAGGCCAATTTCATCCATTACAGCCGCGGACACATCCAGCTCGTCAACCTCGACGGCCTGCGCCAGACGGCGTGCGAGTGCTACGCCACCGTCAAGGCCCAGTACGACCGGCTGCTCGGCGCGCGCTGACCGCAGCCCGCATGGTGAACCGCCGGCTAATGCCGGCCTGCAAACACCTGATGTCCCGCTACCGGAACTGAAATTCGAATGTCGTAGACACGGCGAGGTGCCCTCGCGCCGGGACGTGCCGCGCGACAACGACCAATGATCAAGGCAAGGCCATGTTTGACGTCACCATCGCGCCCGCGCAGCAAGTGCTCGATGCCGAACCCGCACGCGAGCCGCGCGCCTACGAAGCATTGGTGCGCGAGATCGGCGAGGACGGTGCGAGTGAAGTGCGCGACGTGTTCTGGAGCGAGACCTGCGCGCGCCTGCGGCTCTTCCGCACGCTCTCGCTCGCCCAGCACCACGCCAGGATCGCGCGCGAAGCGCATTCGCTGAAGAGCGCGGCCGGAACGTTCGGCTATGTCAGGCTCGCGGCGCTGGCGCTCGCGCTGGAGAAGACCGCGGACAGGCTCGGCGATGTCGAATTCCGCGACCTGCTGGACCTGATGGATGCCGCCTATGCCGCCGCGCGCGCACAGGAGCCGCCGCGCTAACCACTCGGGCGTGCATTCCCGCCGTACTTCTACGGCGTGCGATTTTTAGAGATGGCTAATCATAGGTGGCGATAGTCCCGGAAAACCAGGAGGGTTTTCCATGTTCACCTACGAGACCGCGGACCAGAAAGAGGTTCGCCGCTTCCGCATCGCTCAGTTCAACGGCCGCATGGCGACGGTGAAGGCTGGCGAGTCGACGGTGACCGGCTTCGTGCGTTCGGTGCTGGAGCAAGAATCGACCATGCCTCCCCGCTGGACCATCACGATCATCCCGAACGGACCGAGGGAAGAGATCAAGCCGCTGCGCCCCGCCTCGCGCGCGCGTCCCTTCGCCGAGGACTATTTCTGAGCGCGATCGGGCTTTCCGGACTTCCGGGGAGAGATCTCGGGTCTTGCCGGCGCCGCCTGCCGGCAATGCAACACGCCAGCCTCAGTCGATTGAATGCAGCAGCGCCGCACGGACGAGGTCCGCGGTGTTGCGCGCACCGAGCTTGCGCATCGCCTCGGCCCGATGGCTCTCGAAGGTGCGCGGACTGATCTGCATCCGAAGCGCGCCCTGCTTGTTCGAGTAACCTTCGCTGATCAGCCTCAGCACCTCGCGCTCGCGCTTGGTCAGGCGCTTCTGGCCCGCCAGGCCGAGCAGCTCGGCGCTCGGCACGCGCTGGGCGGGCTGTGCGCGCATCGCCTTGGTGTCCGCGTCCTCGACGCTGGACGGGATCGGCAAGCCGCCCTTGCCAGGGCCGGCAAGCTGCTTGACCAGGCCGCAGACGCGCTCGGTCTGCGCCAGCGCATTCTCGACCACCCGCTGCAGATAGGCACGGTCGCCGGTCACAGGCGCGAGCTGATCGCTGTGATGCTTGATCTCGCCCATGTAGAGCAGCAGCGCGGTCAGGGGGCCGTTGAGCTCGCGGGCGATGGCAGCGGCCATTTCGTCGGCCGCCTTGGCCCGGGCGGCGCTCAGGCGGACGAAATCGAGCTCTTCAGTTGGAGCAGCGCTGCTTTCGTACCATTCCGACGGCCGCGAATCGGTGGCCGTATCATTCTGTGACCCCATGTCACTCATTTAGCGGAACCCGGGGCGCTCTGTGGTTAACTTTTTGCTCCGTAAGACTACGGTGATTTTGACGGTTTTGCGCTAAAACGGCGGCGGCGGCACAATTTGTGCTTGAGTCATGTTGCCCTCGACCGCGCAGAGGTTGAGTTTCCCGCCGAGTTCCTGGCTAATTCTTAGGCAGTCAGGCGAAAACTCCTTAACCGCGGCCTTCGCCGCGAGGGCGCCCCCCGGTTTTTACGGAATAATTAACGGCGACTTGCTTCTCTTGGGGTTGAGAGCGCGCAAATGCCTCCACGCATTGGGCCCGCACGCCCGCGGGAAACGCTGCGAAAGATTGCGTGCCATGAACGAGATCGATCGGCTGTCGGAATTCCTGCAGAGGCTGACGCCGCTGTCGCGCAGCTGTCTGCTCAGCGAACTCGAGCGGCTCGAGCTTTGCGGCATCGACATGCCGGGCTCGGCGGAGATCCAGTCGCGACTGCGCGCCGAATTTCGCAAGGACGGATCGACCCAGGCGCGCGCCACCAGCCCTTCGCGCTACTTCTTCGCGCCGCTCGAGCTGCTGCTGATCGACGGCGCGCCCGAGCACGCCAACATGGGGCGGATCTCGCGCAACACCCTCACGCCGATCTGGGAGTGGATCTGCCGCGATCTGCTGCCGACCATGGCACGCGACTACATCAAGGCGATCGGCGACCAGGTCGTCGCCAACAACCCGAAGGAAGTCCTGAAGATCGCGTCGACCTTCCAGACCAAGGTCGTCAAGGTTCTCGAGAGCACGTTCGCTTCGGCGGAGAGCACCGAATTCGCTCGCGGCAAGCTCGCGCAATACACGGCCTCACGCAGCGCCTTCGACGACGTCAAGAAGATGCTGCATGTGCTGCGCGCCGGCAATGCGCTGCCGAAATTCAACGAGAAACTGCCCGAGAAGATCGCGAAGTTCGGCGACGGCCAGGTCGTCCAGATCACCGCGCAACTCGACGCCTTCAAGAAGGCCCATCCGGAAGCACTGCCCTTCGCGCTGGCGCTGGTGGCGCGGCGCCTCGCGACGTCCTGGCAATTGGCGCGCCTCGCCACCAAGGCTGCCGCGAGCAAGAGCGCCGCTGACGTCGCCGCCACGCCCTATGCCTGCGTCATCCCCATGGTGCTCGACCGGCTCGACGACAAGCGCCTCGCGCTTCGTGTCGCGCTCCGGCACAACCGGGTGCTGGTGGCGCGCGATCTGCTCGCCGAGATCTACGACACCGAATATGCGCTCAAGGTGCGCATCGACGGCATCGAGAATTGCGAATGGGGCGTCCGCCTTCAACAATTGATGGACGCGATCGCGGCCCTGGTGTCCGCCGAGGTCAGCCGCTTCCCGTCCAATGTCGGCCATATTCTCGGCTCGCGCCGGCTGCGCAGCCACGACACGATCGGCGGCAAGCTGACTTATCTGGCCTGGAAGGGGCGCGACGCGATGCAGGACGGCGCCGCAGCGTTTCGCAAATTGATCGGGCAGAGCTGATATCGCACGTCGCGCTTAATTCGCGCGAGGCAGGCACAGGAAGCGATCGAGAAATCGCCCTGACATCACGACCCTAAACCACCAATACATCAACCGCCGCGTCGTCATTGTCGCAAATCCTCGACAGCCCACCACCGGCTACGCGGAGCAATAGCGCAAGTGCAGCAATACGCGTGTGATGCGTTTCACATTCGCGGCGGCACGCGCGGCCGCGTTGTCGCAGCACCTCCGCGCGCGCTGGCGAAACATGCCCGCACCGCGCGAACGCGAACCGTCCCCTGCCCACCCTCGCTCGTTGGTTAGGGTGGACGACTGACACACTGTCCGCGGACGGCGCTCCGTTCACCATCGTCGTCGCGCATGGTCGGTCGCGCATCGCAAAATGGCGCCTTAAATTAATCTTCCGATGGTGTTGCAGGTGCTTCGAAAGGATACATCACGTCATCGCTCACCAGCGTCCGCCGGCGCGCAGGTCGCGCCCATGTTGCGCGATCGAAGATCTGCATGCGCGTGCAGCGGTTGCGCGTGAGGTGCTGGGGTATGCGAGTTGTTTTCGAAGAATTCGTCGAAAAATTAGCTCGAGTTGCAGGGTTTAACGTTACTCAAATAATTCAACAACGATGTGAAGCTCACCTTATTTGGACCCACGCTCGCCGTTTAAGAAACCGTCACGGAACGGGAGTGGTATACGATGAACGATGGGATGGTTGAGCTCGTCGGACGAAGGCCTGTGACCTTCGGACGGCGAAAGGTGACCCCGCGCGCCTGCGTGGCCGACAGCAAGCGTCACTTGCGCGCCTTCCTCAGCGAAGTGCTGGAGGATCTCGGCTTCGTCACCAGCGAATGCGCCAGCGCGGACGAGCTGCAGACCGTGCTCGCCACCGAATTGCCGGATCTGATCCTGCTCGGCGTCGCCACCGACGGCATCGAGCCGGGACGGTTTCTGGAGATATTGGTGCGTGAAGCCTTCGCCGGGAAAGTTTTGGCGGTCGGCGCGCGCGAATCCATCATCGTCAGGGCCGTGCGGCAGGTCGGCGAAGAATATGGCCTTGCCATGCTGCCGCCGCTGACCACGCCCTTTGCCGCGGAGACGCTGCGCGAGCGTGTCGCGATGCTGCTGCCGGACGAACCGGCGCCGAGCCCAGCCGTGCATGTCGGCGAAGCCCTGCATGCCGGCTGGCTGGAGCTCTGGTACCAGCCCAAGATCGATGCGCGTACGCTGGTCCGCAGCGGCGCCGAAGCGCTGGTGCGGATGCGGCATCCGACCTGGGGCGTGGTGCCGCCGGCCTATTTCATTCCGGAGCCGCACGATCCGCATTTGCGCGACCTGTCGGAGTTCGTGATCGATCGCGCCATGCAGGACTGGCACTATCTTCTGGAGCATCAAAGCCCGGTCGATCTGTCGATCAATCTTCCCGCCTCCTACCTCAGGGAGCCGCAGGCGGTGCGCGATCTCTGTCGCCGCGTTCCGACGCATCCGGCCTTCGGCGGGCTGACGGTCGAGATCGACAGCGAGGAGGCGATCCGCGACCTCGATCTCCTGACCGAGGTCGCGCGCGAGGTGGGCCTGCACAACATCGGCCTGTCGGTCGACAATCTCGGCGCCAACTGGCCGGCGCTGATGGAGCTCGACAGAATTCCCTTCGTGAAGCTGAAGGCCGACCGGCAATTCGTCACCGGCAGCGGCAATGACCGGCTCAAGCGCACGGTGTGCCGCCACATCGTCGAGCTCGCGCAGGGCTATGGCGCGCGCAGCGTGGCGCAAGGCGTCGAGAGCCGCGCCGACCTCGTCGTGGCCAACGAGCTCGGCTTCGACCTCGTGCAGGGCTTCCTGTTCGGCAAGCCGATGCCGCTGAAGAAGTTCGCCCGTTCGACGCTGACGAAAACGGTGATGGAGTAAGCTCGCCTGCGGCTCACGTCGTTGAAGGCGCGCGAGACTTGTCGATCGCGCGCGCCTTCGCCGGCCTGCCCTTGCAATCTTCGCGTTCAGGCTTTCGCGGCGCAGGCATCCACCGGCAAGTGAGCACGCGCCTCTCTCGTCGAGTCTCTCGGCGAGATGCTGGCCTCGGGCGCGAGGTGGATCGCAAAGCCGCTCGCCGCGGGAGGCTCGAGCCCGGCGCGCAGCTGCATGCTTGGAATCAGGTAGTCACCGCCGTTTTGGCGCCGATACGGAATGGGCAAGGCCGTCGCAAGCGTCCTGATCCTCTCCCGCAAACGTTCGGCCATCGCGTCGAAACCGGCTTCGTCGAGCTTGTCGGCCTTGTAGACGACGAACGGCGGAAGGACATCGTATCCCGGGTAGTAGAGAATGCCGTGATGGATCGGAAACAGGAGGTCGTCGATCGGGCCGTTGATTCCGCGAGCCGAGTAATGCTCCTGCCAGCCGCCGGTCGTCACGATCAGCATCGCCCGTTTGCCCGCCAACTTGCCTTCGCCATAGCGATCGCCCCACCGCCTGTCGCTGTGCTCGCCGACACCATATGCGAAGCCATAGGCGAACACGCGATCGACCCATCCCTTGAGGATCGCAGGCATGCTGAACCACCACAGCGGGAATTGCAGAATCAGCGTGTCTGCCCATAGCAACTTCTCGATCTCGCCCCTGACGTCGGGGGTGAGCGTGCCGCTTTCGAAAGCCTGCTTGGATGCAGCAGCGGGCGCAAGCCGCGCATCCGTCGGCAGCGCCGGGAAGTCGGCGCGGCCGATGGCCGAGGTCCAGCCCTGCGCATAAAGGTCCGACACTCGCACGTCGTGGCCCTGCGCCTCGAGCTCTCGGACCGCAACATCCCGCAGCGAGCCGTTGAGCGAACGCGGCTCCGGATGCGCAAAAACTATCAATACCTTCATGATCGGCACCATTCGTTGAGGATGTCCCGCAGCTAGCGCGGCCCCCTGCAATCCGCTAGATGACGGTAATGGATAGGATCATGCCGAAAAATGGATAGATCGGAGGTCAGCCTCGAGCGCATGCGCAGCTTCGTGAGGGTCGCCGAGCGGGGAAACCTGTCGGCCGTCGCGCGCGAGCTCGGTGTTGGGCAGTCCAGCGTGACGCGGCACATTCGGGAACTGGAGCAGGCCGTGGGCGTGCCGCTGCTCACGCGGACCACGCGCAGCGTGACGATGACCGAGGAGGGGCGCCGCTATTATGCCGATTGCGTGCAGATCCTGCGCCTGGTCGAGCACGCCGGCGACGAGGCGCGCAGCGCCCGCGGCGCGCCCGCCGGAACGATACGGATATCCTGCACCGCGGCGTTCGGCGTGCTCCATGTCAGCCGTCTCATCTTCGCTTTCCAGGACCGCTATCCCGATGTGTCGGTGGATCTCAACCTGACGGACGAACGGGTCGACCTCGTGAGGGAAGGTGTCGATGTCGCGCTCCGCCTGGGGCCGCTCGCCGAGAGCTCGATGAAGCTCAGATCCCTAGGGCAGTCGCGGCGGCTGCTTGTTGCCGCGCCCGACTATCTGGCGAGGTGCGGCACGCCCGCGCGTCCGCAGGACCTCGCAAGCCACCAGGGAATCAGAATGTCCAACGTCGCCGGCAGTGATGTGCTCGTGCTGCAAGGCCGCCGCGGCGGACGCCAAGAGGTCCCGTTCACGGGGCGATTGCGCGTGGATCACGGACTTGCCGCGCGAGAGGCGTTAGCGGCCGGCCGCGGGATCGGACCCACGCATCTCTGGCTCGTCCACGATCTTCTCGCGGCCGGCAAGCTCGAACGCGTGCTCGCAGACTATTCGCCGCCTCCCGTCCCGCTGAGCCTACTGATCGTACCGGAGCGCTCCGGCGTCGCACGGGTACGGCTGCTGGTCGATTTCCTCGCCGAGCAGATCGCGCGAATTCCCGGAATCGAAAAGGCTCAATCGGGCAGGCGACAGAGCTGACGTTGCCGTCAGGCAAACCGCCGCGCGAAGAACACGCAGGCGACCACGAGCACGGTCGCGGCGATCATGCTCCAGGCGACGGGCTCGTGCAGCAGAAGCCCCGCGAGCGCGAGGCCGAAGAACGGCTGGAGCTGTTGCAACTGGCCGACCCGCGCGATGCCGCCGAGCGCGAGGCCGCGGTACCAGAAGATAAAGCCGACGAACATGCTGAAGATCGAGACATAAGCGAGCCCGATCCAGGCGGGCACGCTGATGCCGCTCCAGGCGGACGGCCAGGTGAGAAGCGCGACCGGCAGCATCAGCGGCAGCGCAAGCAGCAGCGCCCAGGAGATCACCTGCCAGCCGCCGAGCCGGCGCGACAGCGCCGCACCTTCGGCATAGCCGAGGCCGCACAGCACGATCGCCGCCACCATCAGGAGATCGCCGGTGAACGAAGCCGATCCGTCACCGGACAAGGCAAAGCCGGCCACCGTGGCACTGCCGAGACCGGCGAACAGCCAGAACAGCGGCTGCGGTCGCTCGCCGCCGCGCACGACGGCGAAGACCGCTGTCGACAATGGCAACAGGCCGATGAAGACGATCGAATGCGCGGAGGTGATGTGCTGGAGCGCGAGCGCGGTCAGCAGGGGAAAGCCGACCACGACACCGGCGGCGACGATCGTGAGTGAGACGAGATCCTTGCGCTGCGGCCGCGCCTGACGGAGCAGACCGAGCACGGCAAGACCAATCAACGCCGCGATGACCGCGCGCACCGAGGTCAGGAACAGCGCGGAGAAGCCGCCGACCGCGACGCGCGTCGCCGGCAAGGAGCCGCTGAAGATGATGACGCCGAGAAGTCCATTGCCCCAGCCGCTGCCCGCAGATTGCATCGCCGTCCCATTCTCCTGTGTCGCGACACTGAGCCCTCGGCGGTGGCGAGACCAGCGACAATCCAGTACAATCCGGCAAAACTGTGTGGGTATGGAAGGTCATACACTTTGGACAGCGACGCGCAAACCAGGGGACGCGGCGGCACGCGGACCATCGACGTGATGAGCGCGATCCGCGCCAAGGTCGCCGGCCGCGCGCTCGGTGCCGGCGACCGACTGCCGTCGATCCGCAGCTTCGCCGCAGCGATGAACGTCTCGCCCTCCACGGTGGTGGAAGCCTATGACCGCCTCGCCGCCGAAGGCCTGATCCGCGCCCGCCGCGGCTCGGGCTTCTATGTTGCGCCGGCGATCATGCCGCCGCTTGCGCTTGCCGAAGCCGGGCCGCGGCGCGACCGGGAGGTCGATCCGTTCTGGGTCTCCCGGCAATCGCTCGATGCCGAAGCTGGCGTGCCAAAGCCCGGCTGCGGCTGGCTGCCGGCGAGCTGGATGCCGGAGGCTGGCTTGCGCCGCGCGATCCGTGCGCTGGCGCGGACCGATGCGGATCTGTTGACCGACTATGGCAGCACGCGCGGCGGACTTGTGCTGCGCCGGCTGCTGCTCGCGCGCCTCGCCGAGGATGCGATTCACGCGTCCGTCGATCAGCTCATGCTGACGGGCTCGGGGACGCAAGCCACCGACCTCGTCTGCCGCTTCCTGCTGCGTCCCGGCGACACGGTGCTGGTCGACGATCCCTGCTACTTCAATTTCCGTGCGCTGCTGCGGGCGCATCAGGCCAGGATCGTCAGCGTGCCCATGACGCCGACGGGCCCGGACATCGCGCGCTTCGAGCAGATCCTCGCCACTGAGCGTCCCAGGCTCTACATCACCAATTCGGCCCTGCACAATCCGACCGGCGCGACGCTGTCGCTTCAGACGGCGCACCGGCTGCTGACGGCCGCCGCCGCGCACGACCTCACCATCATCGAGGACGACATTTTCGGCGACCTCGAGCCGGAGCGCTCGCCACGGCTTGCCGCGCTCGACGGGCTCAATCGCGTGATCCGCATCGGCAGCTTCTCCAAGACGCTGTCGGCCTCGGTCCGCTCGGGCTACATCGCCGCGCGGGCCGATTGGATCGAGCATCTCGTCGACCTCCAGGTCGCAACCAGCTTTGGCGGTCCCAGCCCGGTCGCGACGGACATCATCGCAAAAGTGCTGGCCGGCGGCGGCTATCGCAAGCACATGGACGAGCTCCGGCAAAAGCTCGCGAGCACCCGCCGTGACGTCGCGCGAAAACTTGGCGCGATCGGCATCGAACCCTGGCTGATGCCGCGCGGCGGCTTCTTCCTGTGGTGCCGCCTCACGGGCGGGCAGGACGCCGCACAACTCGCGCGCGCGGCGCTCGAGGACGATGTGGTGCTGGCACCGGGCAACGTGTTCAGCGTGGCGCAGACCGCCTCGCATTTCATGCGCTTCAACGTGGCGCAGATGAACGATCCCCTGGTGTGGGACGTGCTGCGGCGGGCGTTGAAAAAGCAGGCCCGGAACAATGGCGCCTGATCCGCGGAAACGGAATTAAGCAAACTGAAAGGCCGATAGTCGCCAATTGGACAGAAAGAGGTTGCGGCACAGTTGCGCTGGTTTAAGCTGCGAACTGCAAATTTTTAGCCGGCCACGGGTCCGGTCCCATCATTAGTTAAACGACGTTCATGCGCACCTTCATTCTCGCGGCGATTGCCGTTCTTGGACTCTGCTATTTTCCGGCCCAGGCCGAGACCCTGCAGAAGAAGCACGGTCCCGGATGGAACTGCAGCTACATCTCCGTCGAACTGCAGGGCCTGTATAAGAAATGCATGGACTGCGACAGAGAGGGGAAGTACGTCGCGCGCACCGGCTACGATGAAGGAGAATGCATTCACAAGAACTCGTTGAGAGAAAATCTCACGACCCGGCCGGACTACGAAAGTCCCCAGGAGGAGAGGATGCGGCTGAACAGCGCTGCCGCCGCCGCTCGCGAGTTGCAGGAGTTTCAGCGCTGGCGAAATCAGCGCACGCCGCTTGAATCGGACGTGTCAGGTGACGGTGGCGGGCGCGTGGCTCCCAGTGCCAGGAAGCCAAATTCCTCCCCGAGCGGACATTCCTTCCCAACCAGAGAGTCGGGCGTCAGCGGCTCCGGCGAGCCGGCTGGCTCGAGCTCGAATTCACCTGGAATCGGTTCGAAGCCATCCGGGGCAAACGTCGGCGGCCCAGCTCATCCGTCAGCCTCGGCGCCCGTCGGCGGTGTGCACATCGGAGCGGCTCCGACGGGGACGGAAAGCGACCTGAGCGAGCTCAGACGCAAGGTCCTCAATTTGCGGAAGCCGGATACTTAACCTCAACATTTGTCGAGCGGGGGAAACAGAGCTCCATGATGCACAGGGTGCTTGTCGATCGGCGCGGTTTTCTGGCGTCAGGAGTGAGCGCGTTAGTCCTGCAAAAGCCCCTGGCTGCGATGGCGGCGGACAAGACCTGCAGCGTTCCCGCCACGGTTTCGAAAACGGACATAAGGGCGGAGGTCGCCGTCTCGCTGCGCGAAGCCTTGAAGCGGGCGAAAGCGGGCGGGTCGAAGCGGCTCACCGGATTGACCCGGATCGATACCGTCTGCCAGGACGACGATTACGACATCCTGCTCTGCGGCGTTGCCGAGAAGGGCCAGCCGGATCTTTATCTCGACGATCTCATCGTCGCGATCAGGTCGGCCGCCAGGAAGTACGGCAACATCGAGCCGGGAATCTCGCTGGATCCGGACAGAGATCAAACGCCGAATCTCGACCAGATTTCGGGGCGGGATGCAGCCGCGAAGCAACAATATTTGCGGATGTGCTCTCAACAGCCGCAAAAGGTTCGCGTCGACTCCCTACCCAGGCATTGTCGCGTGACGAAGGTGCTGGTCGAAGCCGACTATCGCATGAAGCAAGTCTCGCAGGGCACGCTGCAATTGCCTGTCGATCCGCCCCTGCCCGGCACCTTCGCGCGCCGGCTCAATCAGTCGCGGCAGATGCTGCGGGCCGGCACGTCCATGGGCGATTGGAGCAGCCGGCGCCGGTTCTGGTTCGAGCCCGGCAAGTTCGAATATGCACACGACTATCAAGTCGCGTCGCTGCAATCAGCCCAGGTGATCCTCAGCGACGCCGATGCCAACGCGGATGCAGGTGCCAAGAACGGCAACGAAGATCCCATCGCCAGGGAGTTCGCCTGCGACTGGACCGCCCGCATGGAGGAGACCATCCGGGCCGAGCCGATCTGGCGCGACATGTACAATATCTACCGGCATTTCGCGATCGCACACATGCTGAAGGAGCGGAGCCTCCACCACTATGAACTCACGCGGCTGATCGACGCTCATCAGATCGATCACGTCGAATTGCCCGACACACTTCCGGGCCTTGGGCGTTGGGAAACCATCGAGGAGACCAAGGGCAACCGTCGGATGACGCTGGTCTCATCGGTGTGCGGCGGGGTGTCGCTCGGACTCGCATCGCGCGTGACGGCAACCCGGGTCAGCTCTGAAAGCAATTCGCCGTCGCAGATGGCGTTGCTGTCGCGGGCGGTCATGCTCTCACGGCCGGAAAAGACATCGGTGAGCTGGACCGTTCCGACGACGGCCCTTCAAGCCGCCGCGAAATGGTATGTGGAGCGAGAAGAGCAGCGCCAGCAGGCGGCCAGAGAGTCCGAGGAGCGGGACCGCAAGCAGGCTAACGACACCAAGATGGGAATAGCGATGCTGGGCGGTTTCGTGGTGACCGCATTATTCGTCGGGTGGCTGTTGAACCGCCGAAACGCACCGACCCCGGCAATGGCGACCGCGGGTTCGGACGCCTCATCGGCTTCGCTCTCGAAGATGCCCGAGGAAGCCGAGACGTCGGGGGAGTTTGCAGGCTTGCGACGCAACGATCCTTGCCCGTGCAATTCAGGAAAGCGCTACAAGCATTGCCACGGCGCGCACGAGGCGACCTAATACAGCGGCTCCTCGTACACCGGCTGCCCGTCGAGCAGCAGGCGCTTGATGGCGGCGCGGCCTGAGGGCAGCACGGCGGCGACGATGCGCAGCTTCTGCTGGTTGCGGGCCTGCTCGAGCTTGCCGCCCTCGCCTTCCGGCACGAAATAGCTTTCGAGACCGTATTTGATCGTCAGCTTGTCGCAGAAGGTGCGGATGTTCGATCCGCAGGAATAGCTGACGCGGCCGCGGATGAGCACCTCGGGCGCGGTGACCGGCACCGGCTCGGCATGCGCGGAAACGGCGGCGTAAACGCCCTCGGCATTGGGCGCGAGCTTGACGAACACGGCGGGGGTGCGCGACTCCGCCGGCTTGCCGGCGAGCGCGCCGGCCGCGACCTGCGAGATGTCGTAGCGCAGCACGACATAATCGCCGCGCAAGAGATCGCGCGGATCGACCGGCTGGGTCTGCAGCGTGACCTCGGTGCCTTCGCGCAGGATCTGCACGCGGTCGACGACCATCAGCACCAGCAGCAGGCATTGCAGCAGCACAGCGACGCCGAACAGCACGGGCTTCGGGATACGCTGCCAGAGCGCGGATATGGATGTGACCAGCTGGTTCATCGTGCACTCCTCGGCAGCGCGCGGTTGAGCGCCGTTGCGAAGACGACGGCGACGATGCCGGCCGCCGCAAGGAACGCCGAGCGGGCGAGCAGCGAGCCCTTCACCGCCCAGGTGATGCCGGCGATGACGCCGGCAATGCCGAGCCAGCCGGCCACGATGCGCGGCCGCACGTCGTCGAGCACGCCGGAGACGACGAGACACAGCATGGCGCACAGCAGCGCGGCATAAGCGAGCCACGGCTCGCCGCCTGTCGAGACCGGCCAGAGCGGCGCGGCGAGCAAGACGAGCCCGATCGCGCAGGCTGCGAGGATCTCACCTTTGCGCCTGGTGAGCGTGGCGGAGACGAGCGCGAGGACCACGCCGGCCGCTCCGCACAGGATCGCCCACGGCGGCTGGGCGGATCCCGCGCCGGTGCGGAAGCGGATGATGTCGTCGACCGTCGTGACCTCCAGGATTGCGGCCGCGGCGAGCGAGAACGCGCCATAGATCGACAGCACGCTCCCGAGCTGCAGCGCCCGCGGCGAGGACCTGGCGGCGATCGCAAGCCCGGCGCCGAACAGCAGGGCCGCGCCGTTCGCGAGCACGAAGGACGGCTGCGGCCCGTCGAAATCGAAGCGCAGCGAGGTGGCGATCCACCACGGCAGCGCCGCGAGCGCGACGAGGTGGGCCGCGACGCGGGAATTCCACGCGAACGCAAGCCCCGCGGCAATCAGCCAGACCGCCAGATACGGAAGATGCAGGATGTCGGGCGAATCTTGGATTCGCATGCAGGTCCAGATGCCGGCGGCGACGAGGCCGACCGCGAGCGCCCCGCGCGAGCCGGTGAGCAGCGCCGCGACCAACGCGCCGATCGACCACAGCAGCATGCCGCCGGCAAAGTCGTCGCCGAGATGATACATCTGGCCGACCAGCGCGATGCCCGCGCCGAAGATGATCGCACCGATGCTGGCGCAGAGATCGGCGAGAACCTCGCGCCCCCGCGCAGCGAACCAGGCGCCGAGGGCAGAGGTCACGACCATGCCGGCGATCAGGATCGCAAACCGCAGCAGCCGCGCGATCTCCGTCCAGTGCGCGGCGACGAAGGCGAGGAACGCCGCCGCGATCAACAGCCCGCCGACGATGCCGACC
Organism: Bradyrhizobium sp. WYCCWR 12699; assembly: GCF_032144035.1. Taxonomy (NCBI): domain Bacteria; kingdom Pseudomonadati; phylum Pseudomonadota; class Alphaproteobacteria; order Hyphomicrobiales; family Nitrobacteraceae; genus Bradyrhizobium; species Bradyrhizobium sp. WYCCWR 12699. The sequence goes on along the minus strand of NZ_JAVTJN010000022.1, from coordinate 118,635 downwards.
ACCATTGCGATGTTGATGCCCGCCGGCAGCGGCGGCAGCGCATGGCGGATCGCGGCGGCAGCCGCCGGCGCAATCACGCCGTCGGCCTCCCATCGCGCAAGATCGGCGTTGAGGCGGTCGCGGTAGGTCTTCTCGAACATCGGGGTGGGTTACCTCGGGGCCGCCTGATGGCGGGGCATTGCTGGGTCGGTGCGGGCGGGGAGTGGGTTCAAGGGGATGGGGCGGCCGGGGTCTTATGCCCCGGACAATAAAAAATGCAAAAAACAACCCCATGCACAGTAGGCGGGGGCTGTGAGATCAATGGGTTACGGGGGGCCGATTTGCTGTCCCGTCGGGCAAATTTTGGGGAAGCGATGCGCGCGGCGTCTTCGCCGAAGGCAACTCATCGACCGCCGGCATCAAGCTGACCCACGTGCCCTACAAGTCTGGCGCGAGCCAGATGACCGACATGATGTCGGGCATCCCTCAACGTTTCCTTCGACGACCTCACCGTGCTGAGGCCGCTGATCGACACCGGCAAGGTCAAGGTGCTCGGCACCACCGGCGCGGCGCGGATGGCCGCGCTGCCCGACGCACCGACGGTGCTCGAGGCCGGCTCGCCCGACGCCATCAATGCCGGTGCGACCTGGGTCTCGCTTCCCGCCGGCACCGACCCGAAAATCGTGAGCAAGCCCTCCGACGCGCTCGCCGCCGTGCTCGCCGACCCCGGCATCGCCGCCGACCTCGCCGCCAACGGCCAGGTCTCGATCGCCGACAAGGGGCAAGCCGAGCTGGTGCCGTTCATTGTGGAGGAGACGGCGCGAAACAAGCGGGTGGTTGAGAGGGCGGGGATTGGGGAACGGTAGTGGGGGCGCTTGCCTTCGACCCCGAAGTAATTTGCACGACGATAGGCGGGTTGCGGCCAGTCCTCTCGAAGGCGCGACGGAGTTGCGCGGTCGACGCTAGCTCGGGCTTTTATGTGCCCCGAGGTTCGCCATCGAGACAGTGCGCGCGGTTCGACTGTTATGGAACATCTCGCGCAACTGTTAGGATGTGCAGCCAAATTTTATCAGCTGGCCGATTTCTTCAGCCGGCTCAAAGTCAATCAATGGCGCGCTAGGCTCTTCCTTAGAAGCGGCACAGTTTGTCCCGCCTCCCCGTTCCAGCAAACCAGCGATGGCACGCAAGATCGGTCGCAATGAGCCTTGTCCGTGCGGTAGCGAGCTGAAGTACAAAATGTGCTGCTTGGCGCGCTAGGCCGGCTACATTGCCGCTTTACCAATTAACCGCTTCCGAACTTTTGAAGTCGGATCAACCCACGCACTAGTGCACCATTCGGGCAGGTAAACGTCATGACGACTATTCATAAATGGGCCTCCATCAAGGAGCAGTTCACGCAAGGGGTTCTCATCGGGAATGGGGCCAGCATAGCGGTGAGCGGCAGCTTCAATTACGGATCCCTCTACCAGGCCGCAAAAGACGCCAAATTTCTCACTGATGACACGCAAGAGGTCTTCTCCTCGTTCAAGTCTCAGGATTTCGAGCTGGTGCTTAGGCGACTTTGGCAGGCCACCCTTGTCAACAAAGCCCTGCAGATTGACAACAAGCGCGTCGATGCAGCCTACGTTGAAGTGCGCAAATCCCTCATCTCAACAGTCCATGCGATCCATCCGGCCTACGAGGACGTCAAAAAGCACTTCTCCGCGATCGGGGCCTTCTTGATGGAATTTCAGACGGTGGCATCGGCGAACTATGATCTGCTGCTCTATTGGGCCGCAATGTGGAACAACGACAATGGCTTCGGCTCGTGGTTCAAAGACGGCTTCGGCAACGCGACCTTTCGGGACGACTGGCAGACCCTCAGGGAACCCTACAGGGCCGAGGGCGCTACCCTTTACTTTTACCCGCATGGCAACCTCTGCCTGGGCACCCAGGCCGAAGGCGGCGAGATAAAGATCGCGGCCGGCGGTGAGAACCTGCTCCAGACAATTACCGAGCAGTGGGAGCAAGGGGTGGTCACCCCGTTGTTTGTGAGCGAGGGGACCACCGAGCAAAAGCTGACAGCGATCCGCCGATCGAATTACCTATCTCGGGTGCACATCGAGGTGCTTGGCGCTCTCGGCGATGCCGTTGTCTTCTACGGGTTGGGATTCTGGCCTCAGGATGAGCACCTGATCCAGCGCGTCGCGACGAAAGCCAAGAGCGCAGCGGTGAGCGTCTACAAGGGTGAGCAGAAGATGATCGATAGAGCGTCAAGCATGCTCGAAAAAGCAGGCATTAAGAACGTCGCTTTCTTTGATGCGGAAAGTTCCGGCGCTTGGATTTACACTTAGCGCCCCATCTGTTCACCGAAGCGTCAAAGTACGGACAGCGGCGCAGAATTCGAAGGTCTGATAATAGCAACCCGCTGGCGTGCGCGGGTAATCGCAACGCGCAGCAATCGTCGGCTCTGCGGGAATGGCGGTTTTTCGCTGCGGTCGTCGAAGAAGAACGACTTGAACGCCCCTTCGACGAGGATCACACCGTCAAACTCCTTCCCCTTCGACTTGTGAATGTTCATAACTAACACGCCTTGGGGATCTTGCTCAGCTGATATGAGCCGTTCCTTGTCAAGCACTTTCTTCACCAGCACGGTCGTGCCCGCGTAGCCACCGGTGGCGACCCATGAGTCAGCCAAGCCTTGCCCGAGCGCGTCCGTAGCACGGAACAGCCGAATGAGCCGGACTTGACGCTGTATCTCGACAAGCGCTGGCGTCTGCGCAAGCACCCGGCTCGCCGCCCGCCAGTCGGTGACCGGATCGCCGACTAGATGGACGCCAGCCTCGACCGCTGCGGCGACTTCTTTTGTCTTCTTTGTCCTGAGCTTACCGCCGATCGATATTGCAGTTGCGGCCTCACCGAATTGGCGCCCGAGGTTCTTGGCCAACAGAGTGCCATCAGTCGCCGCCTTTAACCGGTAATAAGCTGAAACGAGCCTGAGCGTCTGCGCCTGAGCGTCCCTTACATTTTGGCGTGGCCACTCTAGGATAGAGGCGAGCACCACAGCCGCTGCAGCCGACAGTTCGGCGTCCCAAATCACCTCGTGCGAGATCGGCTTGAGGGTCTGGTCCTTGTAGGTGTGCTGTTGCCCCAGGATTATCGAAATGTCTGCCACGAGTGGGTTACTGCGTGTCAGTACGGCGATGGTCGGATTGGTGATCTTTGCCTTTGCCAACTTACTGAACATCCAGATCACTGCGGCATGCACCGTGGCGCCGAACCCTCTGGGCGGGTAACTGTGCTGGGTGACCTCACCACATGGCGACGGCAGAGCCGTGTTATTCATCACCGCGTCGGCGAAGGCCAGAATTCCCCCGTTCGGGCTGCGATGATTGTCCCCAGCCAAATCGACTGCTTTCGGTTTCAAAAACGCCTGCGCTTTCTTCAACCGCAGCGGATCTACCTTTGGGTCATACTGAAAAATGCTTTGATCAGGATCCGCAAGGCAGAAGATATTCGTTACCTGCGACAGTGCGGCGACGATGCGCCATTGGTCATCATTGGTATCTTGGAATTCGTCAACGATGACCAGAGGATATTTGCGACCCAGCAGTGCCCGAACAGCAGCGCAGCCCTCGACGATATCGGCCATCGCCCCAGCAAACTGGTCAAAGACGAAAATCCCCTCGGCCTCCGCCCGGCGCGCTAGTTCCTGAGACCAATCGCCATCGAACTCGGCGCGTTCGAGCCGCTCGACATCAGGATAAATGATACGCGTCTGCAGGCCGTTCAATAGGCGCCCATAGGACCGAAGGCATTCCAGGCAGAACGAATGATAGGTTTGTACTTCGATAACCTGGCGCTCATTGCGGGTCAGGATTGACTTGCAACGCGTCAACACCTGCCGGACGGCGGCTCGGGAGAAGCTCAGGAAGAGGACTTCCTGACCGGCCGAAAGTGTCGGAATAATCTTCTGAGCCTTCAGCAGCGCAATCGTCGTCTTTCCAGAACCTGGCCCGCCCATGACGAGCAAATGTCCTGGCTCCGCAAGAATATCAAGCCGCTTCTGGTCAAGATCGATCTTCAGAGCATATCACCGAACAAATCGTTATCATCTTTAAGCGAAGGCGACTTCATCGCCGCATCGATGCTCAGCAATACCTTCTTGATGGTCGCTGGAAGCTGGTCGCCCGACTCACACTGCCGGATGAATAGAGCCGTATATCCATAGGCGTCTCCCTTGCGGGCCTTAAGAACGGCGGTCGCTAACGCGCGCACAGCGTCATCACTATCGACCGTTGGCTTGTAAACGCCGCATTGGCTCGGATAATCGTCTCGTGCGCCTGCTGCTTCTAGAAAACGACGATGAACTTTCGACTCAGTCTCAGAAACGAGCAGAGCCTCAATGCCTTTGGTTGGCGACTGCCAATGTGCAGCATAGTCGCCAAGCTTGGAATCGGCCTCTGCGCCAAAGGGCTTATTCGGGGTGTCGTAGAAGGCGTAGGCGGGCTTGTTGAGCGCCTTAAACACCGGTCCATACTTTGGCACTGCATTGTCGCCATCGGCGCTGAAAAGGCTGATGCCTGCGAAATCGAGATGCATGTAAGCATCGGGGCCGAGCGTCCTTTCCAGGATAGTTGAGGCCTCAGGAAATAGTGCCGCTTCAGAAGCACCTTCAACTACGAGCACAGCGCGCCCTAGGATTGCTTCTGCGAATTGCCTGCGTTCGGTCTTGAAACTTTTGGTCTTGAAGTCGCCAAGGTCAATGGGCTCACCATCCAGCACACCGTTCGACTGGCGAGAAAGGATCACGATGTCCTGCGGCTCAAACTGCTCGATCACATAGGGCGAATGCGACGTGACGATCGCCTGCCCCATCTCCGTGAGCACAAAGCGGCTTACCCTTCTTTGCGTATGGGGCGGCAGCGCGATTTCCGGCTCCTCCATTGCAAAGATGACTGATTGCTTTTCCTTCAGCTCGGCGATCACCGTTAGCAGCGCGAATACCAGCAGGTTTATCGAGCCGGTGCCCAGGCGCGCAAACGGTACGCTGTGACCGACAGGGTCGGCGGCGATGAACAACCGCACGACCTCACGCAAATTTTCCCGCGTGAGTTCTGACGCGAAAAAGGCGGTGGCATTATCACCTGGCGCCAGGGACACGAAGCGCGCCATACGCTCCCTGATGTCGGCTCGGATTTGCTTTAGCTGGGGCACTTCCCCAATCGCCGGTGTTAGCCCGTGCAGTCTGTCGAGCGTATCTTGCCACATGTCCGCCAACCCGGTTCCACCGAGGCGGAGCACTGTATCGAGCAAAGACCCACGTTGGAGGCTCAGCGCGCGCGCTCCAGTGCGCAGCGTGCGCAGGAAGACGAACCCGCAAAGCCGCTTGTGTTCTCGCCCGAACAGTCTGCGGCCAGTACCCAGCGCTGGCTCGGCAGGTTCATCGTCCTCGATAAGCTCGATTGGATGATCAAAGAACGTGTTACCGACGAAATCGTCTTCCGCCTTATCGTAGCGGCCAATGAACACTACGGGTAGAGCCCAGCGCTTCTGGCCGCCGTCGCCAGCAGCCGGGCCGCCCTCCCCTTGATCCGCAAAGTCTCGAGCATCGTCGTCCCATCGCCGAAGATGACGATGGAAGCGAAGTTCAGCCTCTTGTGGAAGATCGATGAGAACCGCTTCGATGCGGACTTCGATTGGTTCTTTCTCGTTATCAAGATATCGGCCGCAATGGAAATCGTGTTCGTCGATGACAGGCCGCCGATAAAGGCGCTCCGGCCCCAGAACGAGATCAAGGGCCTCGCACACAGTCGATTTTCCGACGTTGTTTCCACCGACCAGAAGTGTGTGCCCTGCCAGGTGCACAACGCCGCGGGCCACACCTCTGAAATTTGATATCGTCAGACGACTTACTTTCACCTCGCCCCCCAACAAGCCGGCCCTGCTTCCCCCGGTTGCGGCGCCACCACTGTCAGCATACATCAAGCTGAACGACACGGATAGATTGCGCTGCAGCACACCCGATGCTTCTCCCGCGAAATTCGCCGTAGGCTGGGGTCAACGTTGAGAACCTGCGGGTCATCGTGGATAGCGCTGATTGCACTGAGACCACCGGAAGCTCTTACGCTAAGTCTTGCACGCTAGATGGTACGAGGTGGGCCGTGGAATCTATCGCATCACTGATCCGCATGCTGATTGATAGCAGCTGGCGTCTCGGCATCCCGATGGCGATTGCGGGAGCAGCAATCGTCCTATTGCACAGGTTCTCGTTGCCCGAGCAGGGCGTGCTCACGTCATATCTTGGATGGGCTACCCTCGGTATCGCTGCCGGCGCGAGCTTCACAATCGTCTCGATTGTTGCTGGCATCATCAACGCGATCAAGCGAGCCCGGCATCGGCGACGTGCCGGCGCTCGGGAGATGGAGGAGCTGAGAGCTAACATCAGCTCCCTGTCGCCCCGCGAGTTCGAACTTCTCTGCGAAATTCTACAGAGCGGAGTGACCCGATTGAAGATCCACATCCTCAGCGATGCTCACTCGCTTCTGGACAAGGGGGTTCTTTATCGGGTCGACCACTCACTCACCGAACCGATGTGCGAGATTCCGGCCCCATTGCGCGAACATAAAAACGCGATCTTGTCCGGACTGCCCAAGGCCCAAAGACTGCAAGCAGAGCGGTCTGGCGCAAACTACTGAGGCTGTGCATGTCCTTGGGGTTACCAAGCTCGACCGCCTTGGCCGAAACGCGATGGATGTGCGCCAGTCAGGCAAGCCAACTCAAATACTGGCGGAGAGGGAGGGATTCGAACCCCCGATAGGCTTGCACCTATGCCGCATTTCGAGTGCGGTGCATTCAACCACTCTGCCACCTCTCCTGAAGGCGCCATGTAGAGGCAGGGCCCCTGTGGTTGGGGGCGTTAATAGGCGAGGATGGCGGGCCAGACAAGGCGCGAAAGGGGAAAATCCGCTGCCTGTTTCGGCCGCGGCCCGGGCTTCCCGGCACGAATGCTCCGGAAAGGTGGTGCGGATTGCCGGGTTGAGGCGTTTTGTCGGGCGAATCGGAGGCCCACTTGAGCGACAACGCTTCTGCCTTGGGGGAGGAACTGCGAGGGAGCATCGGACGATCTCGGCCAATGGGGCAAATGCCATCGGCAATCCCAGCGCAGAAGAGACCCTCTCCCCAGCCCTCCCCCGCAGGCGGGGGAGGGGGCGCAGCGCCGGTGGGGCGGAGGCCGGATTCAGAACATGCTTGGAAAAAACGGGGTGGGACCGCCAGACGCGGTAAACACTGGCGGTCCCGGTGCCGCTCATTGAAATTCTGGCTGGGAAGGGCGGCTTCGCCGGCCAGGTGGAAGCGACGGTTCGACCCTAGCGTGCGGCGGGCGCGCCGCAACGCAATCCGGTCCTTAACCTAACCGGTCAAGGTTACTCGGGGGGACGGTTCGGCGGTCGCGCCGACGGCGCGGCGGGCGCTTTTGTCCGGAGGGGGCCCCAACGCGGAGGCACCCTCTCCCCGGCCCTCTCCCGCAGGCGGGAGAGGGAGTGGACCTCCGCCGTGGCGGCGATCGCACCCAGGGAGAAGGAGCGGCTAGTCGCCCTTCTTGCTGTCCTTGTCCTTTTTCTTCCCGTTGTCCGCGTCCTTGCCGTTCTCCTTGCGGCGGTTGGTGAAGCGGGCATTGCCGAGGCCGGTGCCGATGGTGAGCACGCCCCAGCGATCGACGTCCTGCATGAACGGCACCTCGGAGAGGCCCTGCACCACGCCGTCATTGTGCATCAGGATCGCGGTGTCGTGCTCGCCGATCTGCGGGATGCCCTCGAGCAGGCTCGCCGGCAGGTTGAACTTGCTGCTCTCCCAATTGCCCGGCAGGTTCTGCGCGCCCTTCTCGATCGAGCCGTCCGCGTTGATCACGCCGGGACAGGCGATGCCGATGAAGGGCGCGAGCTTGAAGCCGTCCTTCTCGGCCTCCGTGATCAGCCCCTTCAGCATCTTGGTGAGCCGCTTCACCGCGCCTTCGCGCGTCGGCTCGTCGTCGGCATGACGCCACAGCTCGGATTTCACCACCTTGGCCTTCGACAGGTCCTTTGCCTTCTTCCAGGCCGTTTCGACCAGGCCGCAGCGGATATTGGTGCCGCCGATGTCGACGGCGAGGATGCTGTCATGGGCCTCGAAGATCCAGGACGGCGCCAGATGCAGCGCGCCGATCAGGCCGGCTTCATCCGGGTGATGGCGGATCGGCATCATGTCGATCTTGAAGTCCTCGGATTTGAGGATGATCTCGGTGCGCGCGATCGCGAGCTCGCCGAGCCGGGAATCGCGGAAACCGCCGCCGACCACGATGCGCTCGGTCTTGGCCCAGGCTTTTGTCTTCAGGAAGCGGCGGGTGACGTAAGCGAGCTCCTGGGCGAAATCCTCGATGGCGCTATGCACCAGCGCGGAGGCCTCGGTGTCGTCACCGACCAGGATCGCATCCAGCGTCTTCTTGCTGATGTTCTCCGACGGCTCCTTGCCGAACGGGTCCTCGCCGGTCTTGCGCAGCGGCTTGCGCCAGCGGTCGAGGATGTCGCGGAACGCGCCCTTGCTGGCGCGGTCGCCGAGAAAGCCGTCCTCGTCCTTCATCTCGATGTTGAAGCTGTCGATGTCCACCGACGGCAGCCGCTCGGCGCCGTGATGGGCGATGCCCGTCGTCGTCTTGACCAGTTCGTCCGTTGCCATTGAAGAGCCCTTGCCCGCTGACCTGTTCCGGCCTGACTAACGGCGCGGGAACCGGTTTGTTGCAAAGCCAAATCGAGATTCGGCTGAAGGCCGCGAGAGAGCCAAATCCTTCAAATCCGGGCGCTTTTCGCCCGCTTTTCCCTGACTCTTGCTTGACTCTTGGCTGATCGCGGCTATAAGTCCCACAACCGGCGCGGGGCGTTTCTCGCGCCGCTTGTTTTTGCGTGGGTTTTCAAAGGGATAAACCTGCCCGCACAAAACTCGTATAAACCCCTAGCGACTGACAAAAAGCCGGCCCCGACGTAGCAGTCGCGAGGCCGGGATTGAACACGGAGAAAAAAACGATGTTCGCAGTCATCAAAACCGGCGGCAAGCAATACCGCGTCGTGCCGGATGATGTTCTCGAAGTAGGCAAGATCGAAGGCGAAGTCGGCTCGATCGTGCAGCTGAATGAAGTTCTGGTGGTCGGCGGCGACTCGCCGGTGCTGGGCGTTCCGACGGTGGCAGGCGCCTCCGTTGCGGTCGAGGTGCTCGACCACAAGCGCGGCCCCAAGGTCATCGCGTTCAAGAAGCGCCGCCGCAAGAATTCGCGCCGCAAGCGCGGCTATCGCGACGAGATCACTGTCTTGCGCATCAGCGAGATCCTGACCGACGGCGCCAAGCCCACCAAGGGCCCGCGTCCGAAGAAGGAAAAAGTGGCGAAGGAGCCGGCAGCGGAAGCCGCCGAATAGCTGAAATCGATCACGCCAATTCACGAATTGATGCGTGAGAAATTTTGAAATGATTCCGTCAAGGAATTGACCTAGAACTACGCAGGATTTCGGAGACGAGCCATGGCTCACAAAAAAGCAGGCGGTTCATCGCGTAACGGACGCGATTCCAAGGGCAAGCGCCTCGGTATCAAGGCGTTCGGCGGGGAGGTCGTCACTCCCGGCAACATCATTGCGCGTCAGCGCGGCACCACCTGGCACCCCGGCCTTAATGTCGGCATGGGCACGGACCATACTCTGTTCGCCAAGATCGAGGGTCGTGTTGCGTTCCAGGCCAAAGCCAACGGCCGCACCTTCGTATCGGTACTCCCGATCGCAGAGGCTGCTGAATAGACGGTGGATCAAATTGGAGTCCGCCGGTCCCGACTGAACCGGCGGAGTCCAGATCATAGAGATCGAAGGCTCCAGGGGGAGGCGGGAAACCGGCCTCCCCTTTTCTTTTGACTTGCTCACTTTGACTTAGTGACTTTCTAGCGGAGCCGGACATGTTGCAGGATTTCTCGAGCGTGACCTTGGCTGAGGCGAGACCTGGCGTCGTCGCCACCGAACGGCTGACCTTGCGGCGGCCGACGCTTGCCGATGTCAGGACCATCGCCCGGCTCGCCAACGACCGCCGCGTCGCGGAAAACACCCGCCGCCTGCCGCATCCCTATTCGCAGGACGACGCCGTCGCATTCATCCGCGCCACCGCCGCGCTCGGAGCTGAGACCGTGTTCCTGATCGAGCACGATACCAATCCGGTCGGCATGGTCGGCATCGACTGCTCCACGCCCGGCAATGCCGAGCTCGGCTATTGGCTCGGCGTCGAGCATTGGGGCCAGGGCTTTGCCACCGAGGCCGCGCGCGGCGCGATCGACTTCTTCTTCGAGGAATTCGAGGACGAGCATCTCTATGCCGGCGCGCGCGTCACCAACCCGGCCTCGCGCAAGGTGCTGGAGAAGTGCGGCTTCCAATGGAGCGGCGTGCAGCTGCATCGCTTCCTGGCGCTGGGCTCCTCGACGCCGGTCGACTGCTTCCGCCTGTCCCGCGGCGTGTGGGCCTCGCTGAAGAGCTGGAGCAGCGCGCGGCGGATGAGATAGGCAGGGCGGCGCTTACCCTCCCCGTCCAGGGGAGGGTGGGCATCACGCCGGCGGATTCACTTCGGCGCTCTCGCGCCCGAGATCCCTCTCGCGCAGATAGATGTAGAACCCGGCGCCGATGATGATCGCCGCGCCGATCAGCGTGGCGACCGAGGGCACGTCGCCGAACACGACGAAGCCGAAGATCACAGCCCAGACGATCATCGAATATTGATAGGGCACGACGACGCTGGCCGGCGCCAGCTTGAGCGAGCGGTTGACGCAGAACAATGCCGTCACCGAGACGACCCCCGCCAGCGCGAAGAACACCAGGCTGCCTGGGGTCGGCGGCACCCAGTTGAACGCCGACAACACGGCGCCGAGCGAGAACGTGCCGACGAATTGCGAGGACGCCATCACGATGTCGGGCGTCTTGCGCAGGCTGCGCGTGATCAGCATCAAGGTCGCGAACGACAGGCTGCCGCCGAGCGCGATCAGCGCCGGCAGGCTGACGGTCTGCGCCGACGGCCGCAGCGCGATCAGGACGCCGCAGAAGCCGATCAGGATCGCGGTCCAGCGCCGCCAGCCGACCTTCTCGCCCAGAAAGATCGCCGACATCGCGGTGACGAAGATCGGGCCGGCGAGATAATAGGTGATGACGTCGGCGAGCGGCAGATAGACGGTCGCAAGGAAGAAGGCGGCAACCTCCAGCGTCGACAGCACGACGCGAAACAGCTGCAGGCGCGGTCGCTCCAGATGCAGGAACTGGTGACGCTGCGTCCAGATCAGCGGCGACAACAGCAGCAGCGCCGCGCAGGCGCGCAGGAACAGCAGCTGCCCCACCGAATAAGTCCCGACCAGGAACTTGCCCATGGCGTCGCCGAACGAGAACATGAAGATCGACAGCACCATGAGCGCAATGCCGGCGAGGCGCGCGGAGCGATCGTCATAGGCGGAGAGGTTCTTGAAGATGGGCATTGGCGCCGTTGTAATGGCATGAGCAATACGGACAAGCCCGCCACGCTGAATTGAACGGATTGTCGCACTCTTCGCATCGCAGTAGCGATAAACGCCACATCGACAAAACGAGCTTTGACATGACCGATTTCGACCCGACCCGGCATCGCATGATCCCCACGCAACGCTGGTTTGAGGATTTCGTCGTCGGCGAACGCTTCGTGCTGCCGAGCCGCACCCAGACCTCGGCGATCTTCGCGGCGTTCCAGACCGCGAGCGGCGACACCCATCCGGTGCATTATGACGTGGAATATTGCCGCAGCCGCGGCATGCCGCATCTGCTCGCCCACGGCTTCCAAACCCTGATCCACACCGCGCCCGGCGCCGGCCTGTTTCCGTTCATGGTCGAGGACTCCCTGGTCGGCTTCCTCGAGCAGTCGAGCCGGTTTCTCAAGCCGGTCTTCGCCGACGACACGATCTATCCGGCGCTCGAAGTCATCGAGCTGGTGCCGGGCCGCACGACCGGCGCGGTGACGCTGCGCAGCACCGTGTTCAACCAGCGCAAGGAGCTGGTGCTGGAGGGAACGCAGAAATTCCTGATCCGGAAGCGACCGGCGGGTTAAGCAAGGGCCGCAATTCGCGGAATTTCGGCCGATTTGCGGGTCTATCCGGGTTGCCGCAGGGGGCCGGCTGGCCTACCTATGGCCCATGAAATTCCTCGACGAAGCAAAGGTCTATATCCGCTCCGGTGACGGCGGGAACGGCTGCGTGGCGTTCCGCCGCGAGAAGTTCATCGAATTCGGCGGCCCCTCCGGCGGCAATGGCGGGCGCGGCGGCAATGTCATCATCGAGGTCGCCGACGGCCTCAACACGCTGATCGACTACCGCTATCAGCAGCACTTCAAGGCCCAGAAGGGCGAGAACGGCTCGGGCTCGGACCGTCACGGCGCCAACGGCAAGAACATCGTGCTGAAGGTGCCCATGGGCACGCAGATCTTCGACGAGGATCGCGAGACGCTGATCCACGACTTCACCAAGGTCGGTGAGAAGTTCGTGCTGGCCGAGGGCGGCAATGGCGGCTTCGGCAATGCGCATTTCAAGTCCTCGACCAACCGCGCGCCGCGCAACGCCAATCCCGGCCAGCCGGGCGAAGAGCGCTGGATCTGGCTGCGGCTGAAATTGATTGCGGATGCCGGCCTCGTCGGCCTGCCCAATGCCGGCAAGTCGACCTTCCTCGCCAAGGTCAGCGCGGCCAAGCCGAAGATCGCCGACTATCCCTTCACCACGCTGCATCCGCAACTCGGCGTCGTGAATGCCGACGGCCGCGAATTCGTGCTGGCCGACATTCCCGGCCTGATCGAGGGCGCGCATGAAGGCGCCGGCCTCGGCGACCGCTTCCTCGGCCATGTCGAGCGCTGCCGCGTGCTGCTGCATCTGGTCGATGCGACCTGCGAGCATGCCGGCAAGGCCTACAAGACCGTGCGCACGGAGCTCGACGCCTATGCCGGGCAGCTCACCGACAAGATCGAGATCGTCGCGCTGAACAAGATCGACGCGGTCGAGCCGGACGAGCTCAAGAAGCAGAAGGACCGGCTGAAGCGCGCGGCGAAGAAGACGCCGCTCTTGATCTCCGGCGTGACAGGCCAGGGCGTGACGGAAGCGTTGCGCGCGCTGGCCGAGGTGATCGGCGAGGCCCCGGTATCGGCCAAGGCGAAGAGCGCGGCCGAAGCGGAGCCGTGGTCGGCGTAGTCTCATTGTCGTCCCTGCGAACGCAGGGACCCATACCGCGTGATCTCTCGATTGCGGATGGTCGCAGTACCGAACGACAAGTCTTCGCCAAACTACTCCCTGGGGTTATGGGTCGCTGCGTTCGCAGGGACGACAGCGGTGCGTGCGGCTGGGGCATGCACCTCACTGTCTTGTCTTCGCGCCTCCAATATCGCAGCATCACACCATCAAGAAACGGCAGGGATGACGCATGGCGCGCGCGAAGAACGTTCTCTGGATCATGTGCGACCAGCTTCGCTATGACTATCTCGGCTGCACCGGCCATCCCACGCTGAAGACGCCGAACATCGACGCCATGGCCAAGCGTGGCGTGCTGTTCAGCAAGGCCTATGTGCAATCACCGATCTGCGGGCCCTCGCGGATGTCGTTCTACACCGGCCGCTACATGCGCTCGCACGGCTCGCACTGGAACGGCTGGCCGCTGCGTGTCGGCGAACCCACGCTCGGTGATCACCTCAACAAGATCGGCGTGCGCAACGTGCTGGTCGGCAAGACCCACATGGCGCCCGATATCGAAGGCATGAAGGCGCTCGGCATTCCCCCGGAATCGATCATCGGCGTGCACGTCGCCGAATGCGGCTTCGAGCCTTATGAGCGCGACGACGGCCTGCATCCCACGGGGCGGCCGCGCCCGAAATATGACGAGTATCTGCGTCAGCACGGCTTTGAAGCCACCAATCCCTGGGAGCACTGGGCCAATTCAGGCGCGGCTGAAGATGGCTCATTGCAGAACGGCTGGCTGCTGGTGCATGCCGACAAGGCCGCGCGCGTGCCGGAGGAGCATTCCGAGACGCCCTATATGACGCGGCGCGCGATGGACTTCATCAGCGAAGCCGAGACCGACGGCAAGCCGTGGTGCCTGCATCTGTCCTACATCAAGCCGCACTGGCCCTATATCGCGCCGGAGCCCTATGCCAGCATGTATTCGACGGATGACATGATTCCGGCGACCCGCTCCGAGCGCGAGCGGCAAAATCCGCATCCGGTGTTCGGCGCCTATATGGACATGCGCTACTCCCGCAACATGGCGCGCGACGATGCCCGCGAGAAGGTGATCCCGACCTATATGGGCCTGATCACCCAGATCGACGACCAGATGGGCGTGCTGATGAAGTTTCTGGAGGCGCGCGGCCTGCTGGATACCACCATGATCGTGTTCACGTCGGACCACGGCGATTATCTCGGCGATCACTGGATGGGCGAGAAGGATCTATTCCACGAGCAGTCGGCGAAGATCCCGCTGATCATCATCGATCCCTCCAGGGAAGCCGACGCCACGCGCGGCACACGCAGCGACGCGCTGGTGGAAGGCATCGATCTCGCGCCGACCTTCGTCGATTATTTCGGCGGCAAGGTGCCGGGCCACATCCTCGAGGGGCGCTCGCTGCTGCCGCTGCTGCGCGGCGAGAAGCCGTCAGACTGGCGCAAGGTCGCGTTCTCCGAATACGACTATGCCATGCAGGACGTCAGGTTGAAGCTGAACCAGCCGATCGAACGCTGCCGCCTGTTCATGGTGTTCGACGGCCGCTGGAAATACATCCATGCCTCCGGCTTCCGTCCGATGCTGTACGACCTCGAAACCGATCCGAAAGAATATCTGGATCGCGGCGACGACCCCGAATGTGCCGGCATCATCGCGCGGCTACAGGCCGAGCTGTTCGACTGGGCGCTGCATCCGAACGACCACATCACCACGCCGCGCGAGAAGATCGCGGCTTATGCCGACAACCAGCTCCAGGTGAAGAACGGCGTTTTGATCGGCATCTGGGATGAAGCCGAGCTCGCGGCGATCAAGGACGGCATCGCGCAGCGCGGGAAGATGTGAGCGAGCGGAACGAGGCCCTCTCCATTCGCCAAGCCCGGCCATGACGGCTGAGTGTGTGGCGCCGCAGGAGACTCAATTCTCGATCTTGTAGCCCGTCGCCTTCACGATCGGCTGCCACAGCGCGATGTTCGCGGCGAGCTCCTTGGTCAATCCATCCGGGGTCGACCCGACCGGGATCAGCCCGATCGCCGTGAGCTTCTCCTTCACCTCGGGCTTGGCGAGCGCCGCGCTCGCGGCCGCACCGAGCTTGCTGGCGAATTCCGGCGGGCTGCCGGCGGGAAGCCACATGCCGTACCAGGCGTCCGCGACGAGATCGATGCCGTTCTCCTTCAGCGTCGGGACTTCAGGCGCGAACGGCGAACGTTCCGCGCTCGAGGCCGCGATGATCTTCACACCCTTGGCACGATGCTGCGGCAGCGCGTCGGCCAATGTCACGATGCCGAACGAGATATGGCCGCCGACGAGATCGTTGAGGATCGGCGCGCTGCCGCGATAGGGCACGCGGGTCAGGGGGATGCCGAGGTCCTTTTCGAGCTTGGAGCCCATGAAGTGCGGAATGGTGCCGTTGCTCGGCACGCCGAACGAGGTCTTGTCCGGATGCGCCTTCAGCCAGGCCACGAAGCTCCTGAAATCGGAGGCCTCGACCGCCGCATTGATCACCAGCGCGAATTCGAACCGCGCCAGCAGCGACACCGGCATGAAATCCTTCGCCGTGTCGAAGCTCGGCGTCGTCTCCACCATCGGCAGCAGGTACATGGTGGGGCCTGTCGTCACCAGCACCATGCTGCCGTCGGGGCTTGCGCCCTTCACCGCCTTGATGCCGATCAGTCCGTCGCCGCCGGTGCGGTTCTCGACCACGATGGTCCGCTGCAGCGCCGGCGCCATCTCTTGCGCGATCAAGCGGCACAGCGTGTCGCCGCCGGCCCCCGCGGCGAACGGGAAGATGATCTTGCTCAGCCCGGCCTGCGCGTGCACGTCGCCGGCCTGCGCCAGCAGCGGCAGAGCGACACATCCGGCCATGAATTCGCGGCGATCCATGCGTTTCCCCTTTTGGCCCCATTTTAGTTGGCATCAATTAGAACCAGAGCAGCGTCCCGGACAAGGCCGACCTTCGCCGTTTACCATCCGTTGCCATCTCGGCCGCCTTGCGCCGGCCATCGTCCTGCTGCAAAAGCAGGCCCATCGGCGCCGCTTTCTCGCTCCGCCGTCTCCAATGCAGAGCAGATCGTCCAGGCGCCCTAGTACACATAGACACATGGCCAGCCCCGAACTCAGTCAATTCCGCCGCATCGTCGTCAAGGTCGGCTCAGCGCTGCTGGTCGATTCCGACAAGGGCGAGGTGCGGGCGTCCTGGCTCGCCGCGCTGGCCGACGACATGGCCAAGCTGCATAGGGAAGGCCGCGACGTCCTCGTCGTCTCCTCCGGCTCGATCGCGCTCGGCCGCAGCCGCCTCAAGCTGCCGCGCGGCCCGCTGAAGCTGGAAGAGAGCCAGGCCGCCGCCGCCGTCGGCCAGATCGCGCTGGCGCGGATCTGGTCGGAGGTGCTCGGGGCGCACGGCATCGGTGCCGGCCAGATCCTGGTGACCTTGCAGGACACGGAGGAGCGCCGCCGCTATCTCAACGCGCGCTCCACCATCGGCAAGCTGCTGGAATGGCGCGCCATTCCCGTGATCAACGAGAACGACACGGTGGCGACCAACGAGATCCGCTACGGCGACAACGATCGCCTCGCCGCGCGCGTCGCCACCATGGCGAGCGCCGACCTGCTCGTGCTGCTGTCCGACATCGACGGGCTTTACGACGCGCCGCCGAAGAACAACCCGAACGCCAAGCTCATTCCGGTGGTCGAGAGCATCTCCTCGGAGATCGAGGCGGTGGCTGGCGACGCCGAATCCGAGCTGTCGCGCGGCGGCATGCGCACCAAGGTCGAGGCCGCCAAGATCGCCACGACAGGCGGCACCCATATGCTGATCGCCTCCGGCAAGATCGAGCATCCGCTGCAGGCGATCGCCGATGGCGGCCGCTGCACCTGGTTCCTGACGCCCGCCAATCCCATCACGTCGCGCAAACGCTGGATTGCCGGCACGCTGGAGCCTAAGGGCACGCTGACCATCGATGCCGGCGCCGTGACGGCACTGCGCGCCGGTGCCAGCCTGCTGCCGGCCGGCGTGATCAAGGTCGAGGGCCAGTTCGCCCGCGGCGATGCCGTGATCGTGCGCGGCCCCGACACCAGCGAGATCGGCCGCGGCCTGATCGCCTACGATGCCGACGAGGCCGAGCGGATCAAGGGTCGCTCCTCCCCCGACGTGATGACCATTCTCGGCATCAGTGGCCGCGCCGAGATGATCCACCGCGACGATCTGGTGGTGGGCGGGTAAGAGCGGGCAGGCCGCTAACTATTGTATGTCGTCAGCGCCGATATCCTGCCGGCCATGCATGACCCGGACGACCTCAACACCGTCGGGTGTGGGTACGTAGAAAACCAGGTAGTTGCCGACCGGAAAGCTACGTAACTCGGCGCGCAATTCGCTGCGATCACGGCCGGCAAACGGCGTCTCTGCCAGCATATCGAATGTTGCATCGATGCGATCGATCAGCGTATCGGCCGCTCTCAAACTTTCCGCGGCGATGTAGTCCCAGATCGCCGTAAAGTCGACTTCTGTCTGCGGACTCTTAAGTGGTCTTTTTGGCATTTTTAGCCGCCAGACGCTTCCGACCCTCTGACTTGATCCGCTCGAACATGTCGCCGATCTCCTCCATCGGCCCGCTGTCAAAGCCCTTCTGGATTTCCTCCCGCAGCGCTTGCAGCTTGAGCTTGCGCTGTTCTTCGCGCTCCTCAATCAAGCGAAGACCTTCGCGCATCACCTCGCTCGCACTGGCATAGCGCCCGCTCTCGACCAGACCATCGATCAGGTCCTCGAAATGCTTGCCGATGCTGTAGCTGCTGGCCATAGGGGGCTCCGATATCAAATAATGATAATTGTTGATATTTTGAATATTCGCAAGGATCGATCGAGCATTCGGTGCACAACCCGGCCACTGGCCGACCGGCGGCGAACCGAGGCCCTGCCATACCCGCCCCGCCCTTCGCAGGCCCGGGATTTCCGTGCTAGGACACCGCCTTAGCAGAAGGTTGAAACTCCCATGGCCGCCCCCCTCAAAGCCGTTGACGGCACTGCCGATCTTCAGGCGCTGATGTCCGATCTCGGAACCCGTGCCCGCGCTGCCGCGCGCGTGCTGGCGCTGGCGCCGCCGGAGCAGAAGAACCTGGCGCTGGAGGCCATGGAGCGGGCGATCCGCGGCAACGCGGCCGCCATTCTCGCCGCCAATGCCGAGGACGTGGCGGAGGCCCGCGCCTCCGGCAATGCCACCTCCGCCTTCATCGACCGCCTGACGCTGACCCCGGCGCGCATCGAGGGCATGGCCGAGGGCATCGGCATCGTGCGCGGCATCGCCGACCCCGTCGGCATCGTCACCGAGAGCTGGCAGCGGCCGAACGGCATGACCATCGAACGCGTGCGCGTGCCGCTCGGCGTCGTCGGCGTGATCTTCGAGAGCCGGCCGAACGTCGCGGCGGACGCCGGCGTGCTGTGCCTGAAATCCGGCAATGCCGTGATCCTGCGCGGCGGCTCCGACAGCTTTCGTTCGTGCCGCGCGATCCATGAATGCCTGGTGCAGGGCCTGCGCGAAGCCGGCCTGCCCGAAGCTGCGATCACGCTGGTGCCGACGCGCGACCGCGCGGCGGTCGGCATGATGCTGTCGGGGCTGAACGGCGCGGTCGACGTGATCGTGCCTCGCGGAGGAAAAAGCCTCGTCGCGCGCGTCGAGCAGGAAGCGCGCGTGCCTGTCTTCGCGCATCTCGAAGGCGTCAATCACGTCTATGTTGACGCCAGCGCCGACCTCGCCATGGCGAAGTCGATCGTGCTCAACGCTAAAATGCGCCGCACCGGTGTCTGCGGCGCAGCCGAGACGCTGCTGGTCGATCGCGCCGCTGCCGGCAAGAATCTCAAGCCGCTGGTCGAGATGCTGCTCGAGGCGGGCTGCGAAGTGCGCGGCGACGACGCCGTGCAGAAGGCCGACGCGCGCGTAAAACCTGCCAGCGACGACGATTGGGACACCGAATATCTCGATGCGATCATCGCGGCGAAGGTGGTGGACGGCGTCGACGGCGCGATCGCGCACATCCAGAACCACGGCTCGCATCACACCGATGCGATCGTGAGCGCGGATGAGGCGGCTGCGAACAAATTCCTGAGCGAAGTCGATTCCGCAATCGTGCTGCACAATGCCTCGACGCAGTTCGCCGATGGCGGCGAGTTCGGCTTTGGCGCCGAGATCGGCATCGCCACCGGCCGCTTCCACGCCCGCGGACCTGTCGGCGCCGAGCAATTGACGAGCTTCAAATATCGCGTTCGCGGCACCGGGCAGACGCGGCCGTAACCGACGCAAGGCGCGGGGCATTGAGCAACAATTTCGTCGCGCCACGCTTCTTCGCGCAGGCCATACCAGCCCACACGTCGGGCATGCGTATCGGCTTGCTCGGCGGTTCGTTCAATCCGCCGCACCAGGCCCATCGCGCCATCAGCCAGTTCGCGCTGAAGCGGCTTCAGCTCGATCGCGTGTGGTGGCTGGTGACGCCAGGCAATCCGCTGAAGGAGAACGGCACGCTGTATGAGCTCGGCGAGCGCATGCAGGCGGCGCGCGACGTCGCCGACGACCCGCGGATCGAGGTGAGCTGTCTCGAATCCGTCATTCGCACCCGCTATACTATCGACACGATCAACACCTTGCGCCGCCGCCTCTCGGACTTGCGCTTTGTCTGGATCATGGGCGCCGACAACCTCGCTCAATTCCATCGATGGCAGGACTGGCGGCGCATCGCCGGCCAGGTGCCGATGGCGGTCATCGACCGTCCGCCGCAGAGTTTTCGCGCCCTCGCCTCGCCTGCCGCCAAAGCCCTAGCGCGTTACCGCCTGCCCGAGAACAAGGCAGCGCTGCTCGCGGATGAACCGGCGCCGGCCTGGGTGTTCCTGACCGGATTGAAGCTGAATCTGTCCTCCACGGGCCTGCGGAACCCGGACGGGAGCTGGAAAGGTACGAAGTGAGACAGAGTGTGCGGACGGGGGTGTCTCCGCCTCTCTGGCATATTGAAACCCTTAACCCCACATGATGTAGTGTAACCGGTGGGCGCCGGATTCGGCGTTCGCGATACAGTGAAAGGAATGGTCCCTGACCACATCTGTATTGTCCAAGTCAACTTCAGCGAAGTCAGCTTCAACGAAGTCTGTTTTACCCAAGGCAAAACCGGCGCGTAAAACACCGACCAAAGCTGCGGCCTTGAAGGCGCAACCCGACGCCGACAAGACGCTGAGCCTGATCCTCTCCCGCCTCGACGACATGAAGGCGGAAGAGACGGTCACCATCGACCTTCGCGGCAAATCGGCCTACTCCGACTACATGATCGTCACCACCGGCCGGGTGAACCGGCACGTCGGCGCGATCGCGGAGAACGTCGCCAAGGGCCTCAAGGAAAACGGCATCAAGAACATCCACGTCGAGGGCTTGCCCAATTGCGACTGGGTGCTGATCGATTCCGGCGATGTGATCGTGCACGTGTTCAGACCCGAGGTCCGCGAGTTCTACAATCTCGAGCGGTTGTACACGCAGGGCCCAGGGGCGGCGAAGGCGATCTAGGCTCATCGGGCCGATTTCGAATCGGCTGACGCGCATGCTAGCGTCGTGCGCGCGCTCGTTGCGCGCGGTCTTGAAACACGGCTCCGAAGAATCCATGCGTGTGGCTGTCATTGCGGTGGGCCGGCTCAAGCAGGGCCCCGAACGGGAGCTCGCCGACCGCTATTTCGAGCGGTTCGACGAGGCCGGTCGCAAGCTCGGATTCCGCGAGCTCGTCGTCCACGAAATCCCCGAGAGCCGCGCGCGCGACACCGCGACGCGGATGGCCGAGGAGGCCACGGCGATCTCGGCCCACATTCCGGAAAAATCGATCCTGGTGGCGCTCGACGAGCGCGGCCAGAATCTCGATTCTACCGTATTCGCACGGCATCTCGGCCGCTGGCGCGATGAAGGTGCCGGACATACTATCTTCGTGATCGGAGGGGCGGACGGACTTTCGCCCGAATTGCGCCGTAAGGCCAAGCTCGCGATCGCGTTCGGCTCTGCGACCTGGCCGCACCAAATGGTCCGCGTCATGCTTCTGGAACAGCTTTACCGGGCCGCCACCATTCTGGCCGGCCACCCCTATCACCGCGCGTGATGCGCGCCATAACGAGCATCTTTGCCGACACGATGCGAGCGCCGCTCCTCAACCTGCTGCTGATCACTGGCGTTGCCGGCGCAAGCCTCGCGCAAGCAAGCACAAGCCTCGCGCAAGCTCAAACGGCAACGCCGGCGCCACAGACCGCGGCCGTCTCGCCCGATGCCATCAAGCAGCGCGAGCAGGAGCTGGAAGCCGCCCGCGCCAGGCAGAAGAGCGCCGAAGAGGCGCAGGCCAAGCTGAAGGCCGAGATCACCTCGCTCGGCAGGGACCGCACCCAGCTCAACCAGCAGCTGATCGACACCGCCGCCAATGTGCGCGGGGTCGAGAGCAAGATCGACGACACCGAAGCGCGGCTGCGAAGCCTGAACGGCCGCGAGCAGCAGATGCGCGCGTCGCTGGATTCGCGCCGCGCCGACATCGTCGAGGTGCTGGCCGCCTTGCAGCGCGCCGGCCGGCGTACGCCGCCGGCGCTGCTGGTGCGGCCCGAAGACGCGTTGCAATCGCTGCGCACCGCGATGCTGCTCGGCGCCGTCGTGCCGGAATTGCGCGGCCGCGCCGAGAAGATCGCAGGCGAGCTCGGCGAGCTCGTGGCCTTGCGCAAGACCATCGCGACCGAGCGCGACCAGCTCGCCGCAGACCGCGACAAGGTCCGCAGCGACCAGACCCGGCTCACCGCCCTGGTCGAGGAGCGGCAGCGCCAGCAGGCGGCGCGCGAAAAGGATCTCGACGCCGAGAACACGCGCGCGATCATGCTTTCAAAGCAGGTCGGCGATCTCCAGGGCCTCATCACCAAGATGGAGCAGGATCTGCAAAGCGCCGCCAAGGCCGCCGAGAAAGCCGCCGAGGCCGCAAAGCAGGCCGAGGCCAAGGAAGCCAAGCTGGCAGCCGCCAGCGCCAAGTCGGGCCCGGGCGCATTCAAGGATCGGTCCCGCACCACCCCCGCAATCGCGTTTGCCTCCGCCAAGGGTCTCCTGCCGCTTCCGGTTAACGGTAACAAGATCAGGGATTTTGGCGGTTCCGACGGTGTCGGCGGGGTCCAGAAGGGCATTTCGCTGGCGACCAAGCCCGGCTCCCAGGTCACGACCCCGTGTGACGGCTGGGTGGTCTATTCCGGCCCGTTCCGCAGCTATGGACAACTCTTGATCCTCAACGCCGGGGGCGGGTATCATGTCCTGATCGCCGGGATGGAGCGCATTTCGGTCAACATCGGACAGTTTGTGCTCACGGGGGAGCCGGTCGCGACCATGGGGTCGACATCTCAAGTCGCCTCCATTCTCGCGACGAACGCGAGTCAACCTGTGCTGTATGTCGAGTTCCGTAAGGACGGCACTCCAATCGATCCAGGCCCATGGTGGGCCGCAAATGAAGGCGAGAAGGTTCGCGGATGATGCGCAAGACTTCAGTAATCCTCCTCAGCGCAGCCACCGGTGCGGCGCTGACGCTGTTCGTGACCCAGCCGCGCGCGGTGTTCATGGGCTCCAGCGCGCGAGCCGCCACCGCGGACACCTATCGCCAGCTCAACCTGTTCGGTGACGTCTTCGAGCGCGTGCGCTCCGACTATGTCGAGAAGCCCGACGACACCAAGCTGATCGAATCCGCCATCAGCGGCATGCTCACCGGTCTCGATCCGCATTCGAGCTATATGGACGCCAAGAGCTTCCGCGACATGCAGGTGCAGACGCGCGGTGAGTTCGGCGGCCTCGGCATCGAGGTCACGATGGAAGACGGCCTCATCAAGGTGGTCTCGCCGATCGACGACACGCCAGCCTCGCGCGCCGGCGTCATGGCCAACGACATCATCACCAACCTCGACGACGAGGCGGTGCAGGGCCTGACCCTGAACCAGGCGGTCGAGAAGATGCGCGGCCCGGTCAACACCAAGATCAAGCTGAAGATCATCCGCAAGGGCCAGGACAATCCGATCGACGTCACCCTGGTGCGCGACAACATCCGCGTCCGCTCGGTGCGCGCGCGCGTCGAGCAGGACGATATCGCCTATATCCGCATCACCACCTTCAACGAGCAGACCACCGAAGGCCTGAAGCGTGAGGTCGCCAACCTCTCGAACCAGATCGGCGACAAGCTCAAGGGCTACATCATCGACCTCCGCAACAATCCGGGCGGCCTGCTCGAGGAAGCCGTCACCGTCTCCGACTCCTTCCTGGAGAAGGGCGAGATCGTCTCGACCCGCGGCCGCAATGCCGAGGAGACCCAGCGCCGCACCGCGCATTCCGGCGACCTCACCAAGGGCAAGCCTGTCATCGTGCTGGTCAATGGCGGCTCGGCCTCGGCCTCGGAGATCGTCGCCGGCGCGCTGCAGGACCACAAGCGCGCGACCATCGTCGGCACGCGCTCGTTCGGCAAGGGCTCGGTGCAGACCATCATCCCGCTCGGAAGCGGCAACGGCGCGCTGCGTCTGACCACGGCGCGCTATTACACGCCGTCGGGCAAGTCGATCCAGGCCAAGGGCATCGTGCCCGACATCGAAGTGCTGCAGGACGTGCCGGACGAGCTGAAGTCGCGCACCGACACCAAGGGCGAGGCTTCGCTGCGCGGCCATCTCAAGAACGACGGCGACGAGAAGACCGGCTCGCAGTCCTACGTCCCGCCGGACGCCAAGGACGACAAGGCGCTCAAGCTCGCCGGCGACCTGCTCCACGGCATCAAGAACAGCGCCTCGGCCGCGCCCACGCCTAGCGGCGACAACAAGGCCACGACCGACAAGCCGAAAGCGGCGAACTAAGTCGGAATCACACGATCCCAACGCAAGGGGCGGCTCCTGGAGCCGTCCTTTTTGCTTGGGAACTCGCATTGAACAGTGGCATCCCCGGCCTATCCCGGCCTGCCGCCGCTTGACCTCGGCGTGGTATCGTCCGTCGCAGTGATTCGGGATCGCGCATGACTGAAACGGCCGATGATCTGAGCGCCCCGCTCGGACAGGACAAGCCGCGCCGGAAACGCCGGCTGCGGCTGCCGTTCTCGGCCATGCAGCTGATCGCCGTGCTGCTCGGCCTGTTCCTCCTCACCTTTGCCGGCTTCGCCATCTTCAACAAGGATCCGCTCGGCGGCGAGCCGCTGACGCGGATCGCGATCAAGCCGGCGGACAAGGCCGCGGATGAGAAGCCGGCGGCCTCGAGCCATGCCGGCGACGGCAAGCAAGAGAGCAAGCACGAGACCAAGGAGACGCCGAAGCCGCCGGGCGAGCAAAAGACCGTCACCATGATCGACGGCTCCACCGGCGCGCGCCACGACGTGGTGATCGGCGGCGATGCCGCGGGCAAGAGCGAGGCAGCGGCAGCTTCGGCGCCGCCGGCGGTGATGGCCGGGATTGACCAGAAGCTGCTGGAGAAATCGCGCTACGGCATGATTCCAATGGTCGCCGGCGACCTCAAGCCGTTCAACGTCTACGCGGCGGAGGCCGATCGCGCCAAGGCGGCCAAGATGCCGGTGGTCGCCATCGTGATCGGCGGTCTCGGCGTCGGCGCCGCCAAGACAACCGACGCCATCATGAAGCTGCCGGCCGCGGTGACGCTGGCCTTCACGCCTTACGGCGCCGATCCCGGCAAGCTCGCCGAACGGGCCCGGGCGCAGCGCCACGAGATCTTCCTGCAGATCCCGATGGAGCCCTACGACTTTCCCGACAACGACCCGGGACCGCAGACGCTGCTGACCTCGCTCAGCGCCGACCAGAACATGGACCGCCTGTACTGGCACCTCAGCCGGATGCAGGGCTATGCCGGCATCGCCAACTTCATGGGTGCGCGCTTCGTCGCGACCGAGCCGGCGATGCAACCGATCATCCGCGAGGCAGCCAAGCGCGGCCTCGGCTTCTTCGACGACGGCTCCTCGCCCCGCAGCATCGCAGCCCAGGCGGCGGCGAACCAGGCCATGCCGTTCCGCAAGGGCGACCTCGCGATCGACGTGGTGCCGACGGCGACCGAGATCGACCGCGCCCTGAACAAGCTCGAATCGACGGCCCGCGAGCGCGGCATCGCCGTCGGCACGGCCTCCGCCCTGCCCGTCTCGATCGACCGCATCAGTGCCTGGACCAAGACATTGGGCGACCGGGGTATTCTTCTGGTGCCATTGACAACCGCGATGCTGAAATCAAAATCCAGCTAAATCAACGGATTGGTACGGCACGGGTCCTGGCGGGGGGCCGGTTAAGCCGTACCGGCAGCATGCGAGAGGTCTGGCGGAATGGCGCGTTATGAGGATCTGCCCTACCGGACCTGTGTCGGCGTGATGCTGATCAACACAGCGGGACTGGTGTTCATCGGCCGCCGTGCCGGCGGCATCGAACATGTCGACGACACCCATGTCTGGCAGATGCCGCAAGGCGGCGTCGATCCCGGCGAGGACACCTGGGAGGCCGCCAAGCGCGAGCTCTATGAGGAGACCAGCGTGCGCTCGGTCGAGCGGCTCGGCGAGGTCCCGGACTGGCTGACCTACGACATTCCGCGCACGGTCGCCGGGCGCGCCTGGAAAGGCCGCTACCGCGGCCAGCGCCAGAAATGGTACGCGGTGCGCTTCACCGGCAAGGACAGCGAGATCAACGTCGAAAAGCCCGGCGGCGGCGGCCACAAGGCCGAGTTCGTCAGCTGGCGCTGGGAGCCGATGAAGAACCTGACCGGGCTGATCATCCCGTTCAAGCGCCCGGTCTATGAGCGCGTGGTGCAGGAATTTTCCGCGCTGGCGGAGGAATGATTTGCATCGTCATTCCGGGGCGTGCGAAGCACGAACCCGGATGACGACGAAAGACCTGCAAGTGACGCCTGAAAAACCCTACCGTCCCAATGTCGGCATCGCCCTCTTCAACACCGAGGGCCGCGTGCTGATCGGCCACCGTTTCAAGGGCGACGGCCCCGAGATCATCCTGCCCGGCCTCGACTGGCAGATGCCGCAGGGCGGCGTCGACGAGGGCGAGAACCTCCGCGATGCGGCGATGCGCGAGCTCTGGGAGGAGACCAGCGTCGTCAGCGCCGACTATCTCGGCGAGACCGACTGGCTCACCTACGAATTCCCGCCTTACGACGGCCCGCAGACCCATCGCCTCGCGAAGTTTCGCGGGCAGCGGCAAAAATGGTTCGCGCTGCGCTTCACCGGCAAGGACGACGAGATCGACCCGCTGACACCGCGCAACGGCCAGCCCGCCGAGTTCGACGCCTGGCGCTGGGAGCGCCTCGACCGGGTCGCGGACGTCGTGGTGCCGTTCCGGCGCGAGGTTTACCTCGCAGTGGCGCGGGAGTTTGCGGTGTTCGGAAACTGAAATCGCGAAAACAACCCCATGCACAGTAGAATGGGGTTGTAATCGTTGAAGAAATTTCACCGGAAGTTTCTAATTGATCGGGCCCACCGTGAATGGGCCGATGGCGATGACGTGGCAGTCGCTGTCGCGCTTGGCGCAGTCGGCGAGGGCCGAGGTGACGGCGGCCTGCTCGGCGGCGGCTTTGAGGCCGAGGCCCGGCCGGCCGGCGGTGCCGACGGCGACCGCATTCCAACCCATGGCGTCGCCGAGCTTGCGCACCACCTCGTCGCGCGCATCGGCCACGATCGAGGCGTTGGAGGCGGCATTGAAGAAGCCGGTGATCCTGAACAGGGTCGGGATCGGCACGACGAAATTGTCGTCGACCGCAACGACGAGGCAGGCGACGCCGGCGATCGCGCCGCAGGATTCCAGCGAGCGTCGCGCCGCGTCCTCGGCGGATGAGGCGCCGAGCACCATGAAATATTGCCCGCCCGGACCGAGCGCGACCGAGCGGGATTTCGCCGCCGGCACGAAGATGTTCTCGAGCCGGACTTTCTGCGGCTCGCGCACGATCGGAAAATCCTTCGACGCGAAGGCTCGCTCCGTCATCGCATCATGCCGGAAGTAGGGAGACGGCGGCATCGGCGGCTTGCCGTGCGCGTAGACGACGGTGTCGCCGACCGCGTAGAGCTCGCAGCGCCGCGGCGATTGCGCGGCATCGGCGCGCTTTTGGCACTGCTCGAGCGCGGTGTTGCGCGCGGCCTCCTCGCTTGCCTGGTTCAGCGCCGAGCCGGTGAAGCCGCCGACATTGAGCGCGAAGGCCTTGTGATCGCCGGAAGCGACATATTCGCTTGCCAGGAAGCTGCGCACGCGCTCGTTGATGAAGGGCACGCTATCGGCGGAGAACTTGCCTGACATCGCTGATGCCGACGGCGTCGGCGCCATCGCGGCGCTGACGCTCGGCGATGCCATTGGGGCCATCGGCGCCTTGGCGAGCTGGGTCGGTGACGGGCTCGGCGATACGGCACTTGCCGTTGGCGCCGTGCTGGAGGCTGCGTTCGGCGTCGCGGCTAGCGGCGCCACGACATTCGCCGCCTGCTTGAGCTTGGTGTTGTAGAGAAAGCCTGTGACGCCGATGCCGACGATCGAGACCACCGCGACCACCAGCGGCCACATCCACACCGGAGCGGCGGCCAGCTTGGCGGCCGGCTTCTTCAGCTGCGGCTTGCCATAGGTCCCGTCCTCGCGCCGCATCGCCACCATGTAGGCGTGAACGGGCGTCGGGATATTCTTCACCTCCTGCGCGCCGATATCGGCGAACTGCACCGACAGCTTGTTGGCGACCTGCTCGTGTACCGCGCGGGAGACGCAGATGCCGCCGACCTCGGCGAGCCCCTCCAGCCTTGCCGCGATGTTGACGCCGTCGCCCAACAGATCGCCGTCGCGCTCGACCACGTCGCCGATGGTGATGCCGATGCGGAACGACATCTGCCGGCTCGGCGGATAGGCCATGTTGCGGGTCCGCAGGGATTCCTGGATGTCGATCGCGCAGCGCACCGCATCGACTGCGCTCGGGAATTCCGCGAGCACGGCATCGCCCGCCGTGTTGAAGATGCGCCCGCTGGCCTTGGCGATGAAATCGTCGACGACCTCGCGATAGGAGGCCAGACGCCGCAACGTCTCCTCCTCGTCTTCCGCGACCAGCCGCGAGTAACCGGCAATATCGGCTGCGAAGATCGCTGCGATCTTGCGTTTCATCTGCACCCTGCCCCGGGAACAAAATTCACCGGGGAGAATGCCGCTATCGCAAGCGCGGTGCAACAAAGTTTCAGCGCCCGCCACCGGCCGGTGACGAGCGCTGAACCTGTTCAGGAATCCTAGGCCCAATGCCCCGGAGCAGTGCCCCGGGGCTTAGTGCATAGCCGTCGCGTTGAGCTGATGCTGAATGCTCTTGTAATGGTCGAGCCGCTCGATGGCGTGATCGAGCTCGCCGCCTTCATGCTCCTTCAGGTTCTCTTCCATCTCCGAGATGGTCTCGGCGAACTGCGCACGGTCGAGCTCGGCGAGCGACGTCGCGACGTCGGCGAGCACGGTCAGGCCCTTTTCGGAGACTTCGGCGAGGCCGCCGAGCACGATGATCTTCTCGTGCTTGCCGCCGGTGGTGATGGTGAGAATGCCGGGGCGGATCGCCGCCACGACCGGCGCATGCCCTGCCAGCACGCCGAAATCACCCTCGACGCCGGGAATGTCGACCTGATCGACCTCGCCCGAGAAGGCGAGCTTTTCCGGAGAGACGAGATCGAAATGGAAGGTGGCCATAAGAAACCTGCGAATGGTGAGTGGCGAGTGGTTGAAGCAGGGAGCAGCTATTCGCCACTCCCTATTCGCTATTCGCCAGCTTAGGCGGCTTCCGCCGCCAGCTTCTTGCCCTTCTCGACGGCTTCTTCGATGGTGCCGACCATGTAGAAGGCGGCTTCCGGCAGGTGGTCGTACTTGCCTTCCACCAGGCCCTTGAAGCCCTTGATGGTGTCGGCGAGGTCGACGAACTTGCCCGGCGAGCCCGTGAAGATTTCGGCGACGTGGAACGGCTGCGACATGAAGCGCTCGACCTTGCGGGCGCGGGCCACGGTCAGCTTGTCCTCTTCCGAAAGCTCGTCCATGCCGAGAATGGCGATGATGTCCTGCAGCGCCTTGTAACGCTGCAGCACCTGCTGGACCTGACGGGCGACCGCGTAGTGCTCCTCGCCGACGACGAGCGGGGAAAGCATGCGCGACGTCGAGTCGAGCGGGTCCACCGCCGGGTAGATGCCCTTTTCGGCGATCGAGCGCGACAGCGTGGTGGTCGCGTCAAGATGCGCGAACGAGGTCGCGGGCGCCGGGTCGGTCAAGTCGTCGGCCGGAACGTAGATGGCCTGCACCGAGGTGATCGAGCCCTTCTGGGTGGTGGTGATGCGCTCTTGCAGCGCGCCCATATCGGTGGCGAGCGTCGGCTGATAACCCACCGCCGAAGGAATACGGCCGAGCAGCGCCGACACTTCCGAGCCGGCCTGCGTGAAGCGGAAGATGTTGTCGACGAAGAACAGCACGTCCTGGCCCTTGTCGCGGAAGTCTTCCGCGATGGTCAGACCGGTGAGCGCGACGCGGGCGCGGGCGCCCGGGGGCTCGTTCATCTGGCCGAACACCAGCGCGCACTTCGACTTCACGCTCGGATCCGGATTCTTCGGATCGGCGTTGACCTTGGATTCGATGAACTCGTGATAGAGGTCGTTGCCCTCGCGGGTGCGCTCGCCGACGCCGGCGAACACGGAGTAACCACCGTGCGCCTTCGCGACGTTGTTGATCAGCTCCTGAATCAGCACGGTCTTGCCGACGCCGGCGCCGCCGAACAGGCCGATCTTGCCGCCCTTCGCATACGGAGCAAGAAGGTCGACGACCTTGATGCCGGTGACGAGAATTTCAGCTTCGGTGGACTGGTCGGTGTAGCTCGGCGCTTCCTGGTGGATTGCGCGCAGGCCTTCCGACTTCACCGGACCGGCTTCGTCGATCGGCTCGCCGATGACGTTGATGATGCGGCCGAGCGTGCCTTCACCGACGGGAACGCGGATCGGAGCGCCGGTGTCGGTCACTTCCTGGCCGCGGACCAGACCTTCGGTGGTGTCCATCGCGATGGTGCGGACCGTGGACTCGCCGAGATGCTGGGCGACTTCGAGCACCAGGCGGTTGCCGCCGTTCTTGGTCTCGAGCGAATTGAGAATGGCCGGGAGGTGGCCTTCGAACTGCACGTCGACGACGGCGCCGATGACCTGGGTGACGCGACCGACCTGGGCTGCCATTGAATGTCTCCTTCGATCCGAACTTCTAGACCACGGTCAACGACCGGGATGATGGGTTGAATGGGTGCCGACGCGTCCTTAGACGGCTTCGGCGCCCGAGATGATTTCGATCAGTTCCTTGGTGATCTGCGCCTGACGCGTGCGGTTGTAGACCAGCGTCTGCTTGCGGATCATCTCACCGGCGTTGCGCGTCGCGTTGTCCATCGCACTCATCTGCGCGCCGTAGAACGAGGCGTTGTTCTCGAGCAGCGCGCGGAAGATCTGGACCGCGAGATTGCGCGGCAGAAGACGGGTGAGAATCTCGTCCTCTTCCGGCTCGTATTCGTAAGACGTCGTGTTGGCGGCAGCGGCCGTCTCGACCACCAGCGGAATGATCTGCTGGGCGGTCGGGATCTGCGCGATCACCGAGCGGAAGCGCGAATAGAACAGCGTGCAGACGTCGAACTCGCCGTTGTCGAACCGCGCCAGCACCTTCTTGGCGATCTCCTCGGCATTGACGAAGCCGAGCTGGCGGACGCTGCGCAGGTCCATGTGCTCGACGATCTGCTTGTCGAACAGGCGGCGGAGCTGCTCGTAACCCTTGCGTCCGACGCAGAAGAATTTGACTTCCTTGCCTTGCGCCATCAGCGCCTGGGCGCGCTCGCGGGCGAGACGCACGATCGACGAATTGAAAGCGCCGGACAGGCCGCGCTCGCCGGTGCAGACCAGCAGCAGGTGAACCTGGTCCTTGCCGGTGCCGGCCAGCAGAACCGGCGCGCCGGGCGAGCCCGCCGCGGCGCTGGCGATGTTGGAGATCACCGCGCTCATCTTGTCGGCGTAGGGACGCGCGGCTTCCGCCGCGGTCTGCGCGCGGCGCAGCTTGGAGGCCGCGACCATCTGCATGGCCTTGGTGATCTTTTGCGTCGCCTTGGTGGAGGCGATGCGGACGCGCATGTCTTTAAGTGACGCCATTCTTCGTCCCCGACGGTTCGATCCCTCGGATCAAGCCGCTAGCCTATCTCTGTCGTCATGCCCGGGCTCGTCCCGGCCATCCACGTTCTCGTCTGCCACGCGGTAACACGTGGATGGCCGGGACTTCAGTTGCGAAGACGCGCTTCGCGCTTTGGCCCGGCCATGACGGCGTTCTTCTTACGCGAAGCTCTTCGCGAAACCTTCGACCACCGACTTCAGCTTGGCAGCGGTGTCGTCGGTGAGGTCGCGGGTGTCGCGGATCGAATTGAGGATGTCGGCGTTCTTGCCGCGCAGCAGCGACAACAGGCCATCCTCGAACGCGCGCACCTTGTTGACCGGGAGCGGATCGAGATAGCCGTTGGTGCCGGCCCAGATCACGCAGACCTGCTCTTCCATCTTCAGCGGCGAGAACTGCGGCTGCTTCAGGAGCTCGGTCAGGCGCGAACCGCGGTTCAGCAGGCGCTGGGTCGAGGCGTCGAGGTCGGAGCCGAACTGCGCGAACGCCGCCATTTCGCGGTACTGCGCGAGCTCACCCTTGATCTTGCCGGCGACCTTCTTGGTGGCCTTGGTCTGCGCCGACGAACCGACGCGCGACACCGACAGACCGACGTTCACCGCGGGACGGATGCCCTGGAAGAACAGGTCGGTTTCCAGGAAGATCTGGCCGTCGGTGATCGAGATGACGTTGGTCGGGATGTAGGCCGACACGTCGTTGGCCTGGGTTTCGATGACCGGCAGAGCGGTCAGCGAGCCGGAGCCCTGGTCCTTGTTCAGCTTCGCCGCGCGCTCGAGCAGGCGGGAGTGCAGATAGAACACGTCGCCGGGATAGGCTTCGCGGCCCGGCGGGCGGCGCAGCAGCAGCGACATCTGGCGATAAGCGACGGCCTGCTTGGACAGATCGTCATAGATGATGACGGCGTGCATGCCGTTGTCGCGGAAGTACTCGCCCATGGTGCAGCCGGTGAACGGCGCGATGTACTGCATCGGCGCCGGATCGGATGCGGTGGCGGCGACGACGATCGAATATTCGAGCGCGCCCTGCTCTTCCAGAACCTTCACGAACTGGGCGACGGTCGAACGCTTCTGGCCGACCGCGACGTAGACGCAGTACAGCTTGATGTTCTCGTCGGGCTGCGCGTTGAGCGGCTTCTGGTTCAGGATGGTGTCGAGCGCGATCGCGGTCTTGCCGGTCTGACGGTCGCCGATGATCAGCTCGCGCTGGCCGCGGCCGATCGGGATCAGGGCGTCGATCGCCTTGAGGCCGGTCGCCATCGGCTCGTTCACCGATTTGCGCGGAATGATGCCGGGCGCCTTGACGTCGACGCGCATGCGCTTGTCGGCCTGGATCGGACCCTTGCCGTCGATCGGATTGCCGAGACCGTCGACAACGCGACCGAGCAGGCCCTTGCCGACCGGCGCGTCCACGATGGCGCGGGTGCGCTTGACGGTCTGGCCTTCCTTGATCTCGCGGTCGGCACCGAAAATAACGACGCCGACGTTGTCGGTTTCGAGGTTCAGCGCCATGCCGCGGGTGCCGTTCTCGAACTCGACCATTTCACCGGCCTGGACGTTGTCCAGACCGTAGACGCGAGCGATACCGTCGCCGACGGACAGCACCTGTCCGACTTCGGAGACTTCAGCTTCCTGGCCGAAATTCTTGATCTGGTCCTTGAGGATCGCGGAAATTTCCGCGGCGCGGATGTCCATCAGCCTGCCTCTTTCATCGCGTGCTTGATCGAATTGAGTTTGGTGCGAAGCGAACCATCGACCATGCGGCTGCCCAGCTTGACGACGAGGCCACCGATGATCGCGGGATCGACTTTCACGTTCAGCGCGACGTCCTTGCCGGTCACCGACTTCAGAGCAACCTTGAGGGCGTCGAGATTCTTGTCAGAGAGCGCTTCCGCCACCGTGACGTCGGCCGTCGTCTCGCCCTTGAACTTGGCGACGAGGGCGCGGTAGGCGCGGATGACGTCCGTCACCGCGAACAGGCGGCGGTTGGCGGTCAGCACTTTGAGGAAATTGGCGGAGATGCCGGCGATGCCGGCCTTGGCCAGCACGGCCGACAGGGCCCTGGACTGGGCGTCGGCCGCGAACACCGGGCTGCGAACGAGGCGCGTGAGATCGGCGCTTTCGTTCAGCAAGCCCTCGAATTTCTCGAGGTCGGCCTTGACCTCGTCGACCACTTTCTGGTCGCGGGCCAGGTCGAACAATGCCGTTGCATAACGGCCGGACACACCGGAAACGGACGTATCTTCTGCAGCCACAGACGCGCTCTTTTTGCTGTCAAACTCGCAAGGGAAAAACCGTCGCCACAAAGCGGCGCCTAGCGATCCAAGCCCTTGGAATTCAAGCGGGACTTCGATTTTCGACCAGCACGGGACGTGCCGGGCTCGTTAAAATCGCGGCTTTGCTAACATAGCAGGCGCGCAGGTGCAACATGACGCCAAATTAAAGGCACGAGGTTCTGTCGCCAGTTCGTCGCACGCTGCGAGACACCGAACACTGCCTGATCCAAGGATCGATCACGAAGGGATCAGGACTTGGGTGACAGGCTACCGTGTCGCGGAATGGTTTGAGCCGGGCCGCCCTTAACTCCCCCGTTGGTTCCTGCCTCCAGCGCATAGCGGCCATGAACACGGATCGCTGAGGCGTGATTCCGACGTCCGTTGCTCCCCGCCCCGAATACTTACCCAATTCTAAACAATGAAAGCGATAACTTCGTTTTACAGTATTTCTAAGTAATCACCTGCTTAACAAATCGTTAAAAACGAAGATTTGGAGATGCGAGCTGAATATCCTGCGCCGGTAACAAGATGTTTCATGGCGACACGGAACGGATTTACTGCCCAATTCACGCCGCATTGGGAATCGAAACGCGAACCCGCTCACAAACTGATGGGGGCTCCACTAGCCACATATGTGGCAATACTAGCTTAGGGACCAGTAAATGCTGTCTTTGAAGACGCTGGGCTTTGTGACCCGGCCGCGTACGGCGATCGCTTTCGTTGCCGCAACTCTCCTCATCGGTGGAACTGCCACCGAAGCTTCCGCCAAATCCCGGCATCACCGGCATCATCACCACCGCCACCACGCCCAGACCGATACCAACGCGACCTCCGATTGGCGCAACGCCAACGCGTCGATGAACCCGACCTCGGGCGGCGGCCACAGCTTCTCCGGCATGGCCTCCTATTACGGCAACGAGTCCGGCAGCCGCACCGCCTCGGGCCAGCGCTTCAACCAGAACGCCCTGACCGCGGCGCACCGCTCGCTGCCGTTCGGCACCAAGCTGCGCGTCACCCACCGCGGTTCGAGCGTCATCGTCACCATCAACGACCGCGGCCCGTTCATTCGCGGCCGGGTTCTCGACCTCTCCACGGGTGCGGCCCGCGCCATCGGCCTCACCGGCGCCGGCGTCGGCCGCGTCACCGCGGAAGTCGTCTCCTAAGGCGCGTTAGCGCCTCAGTGATCGCGCAGTTTTCCATCAGTTTGCTGCGCGGATAAAACAAGCCCGCGGTCTTGGGGGACCGCGGGCTTTTTTCGTGCTGTCATTGCCGCTGGTGTCCCGGACAAGCTGCAACGCGTGCGCGTTGTGGCGCAGAGCCGGGGCACGAGACCATTTCCTACAAAAAGCTCTGCGGATCGACGTCGACTTCGAGCTTCTGATTGCCCGTCGGCTTCGGGCACACGGCGAGCCAGTTGCGCAAATAGTCCGACAGGTCGAAACCGCGGGCCGATTTCACCAGGATGCGGAAGCGGTAGCGGCCCTTGATCACGGCGAGCGGGGCTTCCGCGGGGCCGAGCACCACGACGCGCTCGTCGCGCGGCGCGAGCGCGACGAGACGGCGGCCGAGACCTTCGGCGCTCGGGCGGTCGCCGGCGGAGATGATCAGGCTCGCGAGGCGGCCGAACGGCGGATAGAGCGTCCTCTCGCGCAGGTCGATCTCGCTGTCGTAGAAGGCCTCGCGGTCGCAGGCGATCAGCGCCTTCATCACGGGATGGTCGGGCTGGTGCGTCTGCAGATAGCCGACGCCGCGGCCCTGCTCGCGACCGGCGCGGCCGATCACCTGGTTGAGCAATTGCCAGGTGCGCTCCGCCGCGCGCGGATCGCCGTTGCTGAGGCCGAGATCCGCATCGACCACGCCGACGAGGTTGAGCCGCGGAAAATTGTGGCCCTTGGCGACGAGCTGCGTGCCGATGATGATGTCGACGCGACCCTCCGCGATCTCGGCGAGTTCGGAGCGCATCGTCTCGATCGAGGTGATGAGATCGCTCGACAGCACCATGGTGCGGGCCTGCGGGAACAACGCGGCCGCCTCCTCCTGCAGGCGCTCGACGCCGGGCCCGACCGCAACCAGCGATTCCTCGGCCGCGCAATGCGGACAGGTCGGCGGCCGCGGCATCGAGAAGCCGCAATGGTGACAGACGAGGCGCTGGCGGAAACGATGATCGACCAGCCAGGCATCGCAGATGGTGCAGGCGAAGCGATGGCCGCAAGCCCGGCACAGCGTCAGCGGCGCATAGCCGCGGCGATTGAGGAACAGCAGCGCTTGCTCGCGCTTTTCGATCGCGGTCCTGATCTCGCCGGCAAGCCGCGGCGAGATGAAGCGGCCGCGCGCGGGCGGCTCGCGGCGCATGTCGATGGCCTCGATATGCGGCATGTGCTGGCCGCCGAAGCGCGAAGGCAGCGCGATCCGCTGATAGCGGCTCTTGCGCGCATTGACCTCGGACTCGACCGACGGCGTCGCCGACGCCAGCACGACCGGGATCCTGGCGATATGCGCGCGTACCACCGCCATGTCGCGGGCGTGATAATGCACGCCCTCGTCCTGCTTGTAGGCCTGGTCGTGCTCTTCATCGACGACGATCAGCCCGAGATTGGCGTAAGGGAGAAACAGCGCCGAGCGCGCGCCGACCACGACCGGCGCGGTGCCGGAGGAGATCGCCGCCCAATTGCGCGCACGGGTGCGCGGGGTCAGCTCGGAGTGCCACTCGATCGGGCGCACGCCAAAGCGCTGCGCGAAGCGATCGAGGAACTGGCCGGTGAGCGCGATCTCCGGCATCAGGATCAGCGATTGTTTTCCGCGGCGGATGGTTTCAGCGACGGCCTCGAAATAGACCTCGGTCTTGCCCGAGCCGGTGACGCCGTCGAGCAATGCGACATGGAAGGTGCCGTTGGCCGCGAGCGCGCGCATCGCATCCACGCCGGCCCGTTGCAGCGACGAAAAATCCGGCCTGCCGAACTCCGGATCGGGACTAGGTGGCGGCGCAGGCGGCGGCATCGGCTCGACCGTGAGCGTACCTTCGTCGACGAGGCCGTCGATCACGCCCGAGGAGACGCCGGCTTCCTTGGCAGCTTCCGACTTGCCGTGCAGCAGCCGGTCCGACAGCACCTCGAGCAAGCGCGCCCGTGCCGGCGTCAGCCTCTTCGGCGGATCGCCGACCAGGCGCACGCCGGGACGCACCCGCTCAGGACCGAGATTCTCGCCCATCCGCAGGCACATGCGCAGCACCATGCCGCGCGGGCTCAGCGTGTAATTGGCGACCCAGTCGACCACGGACCGCAGCTCGGGCTTGAGCGGCGGGATGTCGAGCTTCTCGCTGACCTCCTTGAGGCGGTTGTGCAGGCGCGGATCGGGATTGGCGTTCTCGCCCCAGACCACGCCGAGCACCTCGCGCGGCCCGAGCGGCACGCCGACGAGATCGCCCGCCTTCAGCTCCATCCCGCGCGGCACCTTGTAGGAATAGGTCTGGTCGAGCGCGACCGGCACCAGCACGTCGACCATGCCGGTCGCGTTGGTAGGGGCGGCGTTGCTGCGCGACGAATGGTCCATCAACGGTCTTTGCAGGGAGAATCGGAACCTGGAGCGCCAAGGCTAGCGCCCTGGGGCGGCCTTAGCGAACAGTAAACGGGTGTGATGCGATATACTGAGTGGAATCAATCCGTCCAGAGCGATGAGCAAAGCCGCCGCACCCCAAATCGAGCTCGCCAGCGCCGATCCCTCGGTCGCGCAGGAGATGACGCGCTGGCTGTCGCATCTCGGCGCCGAGCGACGGCTGTCGCCGAAGACGCTGGAAGCCTATGGCCGCGATTTGCGGCAATGCCTGGATTTCCTCTGCGCCCATTGGGGCGAGCGCGTCACGCTGAAACGTTTCGCCGCGCTGGAAGCAACCGACGTGCGCGCCTTCATGGCGATGCGCCGGGCCGACGACATCGCCGGCCGCAGCCTGATGCGCGCGCTGGCGGGCCTGCGCTCGTTCGGTCGGTTTTTGGAGCGCGAGGGCAAGGGCAAGGTCGGCGCGCTCTCCGCGATCCGTGCGCCGAAGGTCGCAAAGAGCCTGCCGAAGCCGCTGCCGATGGCATCCGCCAAACGTCTTGCCGATGCCGACGAGCGCGCCGGCGAGGATCGCGAGACCTGGATTCTCGCGCGCGATGCAGCCGTGATGGCGCTGCTGTATGGCTCGGGCCTGCGCATCTCCGAGGCCTTGGGGTTGAAGCGCCGCGAGGTGCCGAAGCCCGGCGAAGGCGACGTGCTGATCGTCACCGGCAAGGGCAACAAGACCCGTATGGTGCCGGTGCTGCAGAACGTGCTCGAGCTCGTTCAGGAATATGTCTCGATGTGCCCCTATCCGCTGCCGGCAGAGGGCCCGATCTTCGTCGGCGCGCGCGGCGGTCCCTTGAGCCCGCGCATCATCCAGCTCGCGATGGAGCGGCTGCGCGGCGCGCTTGGTCTGCCCGACAGCGCCACGCCGCACGCGCTCCGTCATTCCTTCGCCACGCATCTGCTCTCGCGCGGCGGCGACTTGCGCGCCATCCAGGAATTGCTCGGCCATTCCTCGCTCTCGACCACCCAGGTCTATACCGGCATCGATTCCGAGCGCCTGCTGGAAGTCTATGCCAGCGCCCATCCGCGGCGCTGAAGTCTCACGATTTCTCGTGCCCCGGACGCAGCGCAGCGCTCCTTAGCGGTGCGCTACAGAGCCGGGGCCTATCCCACCGCGTGATCGCCTAGCTTCTGGGTCCCGGCTCAGCAGCGCAGCGTTGCACGCTGCGCTGCGTCCGGGACACGAGAGCTGCTGACACGCCGACGTCACAACGCGCGTGCCTCTTGCGCAGGCCGCGCGGTTCGGTCAATCGTTGCGGAACCGAAGCGGAGGGGAATCATGAGCGCACACGAAAGCATGGAGCATGCCGAGCACGCCGAACACGCGTCCGGCTCCAACAAGAAGATCGCGCTCCTGATCGCGGTGCTGGCGCTGTTCCTGGCGGTCTCGGAGACGCTCGGCAAGGGCGCCCAGACCGAATCGATCAGCAAGAATGTCGAGGCCGCCAACCTCTGGGCGTTCTTCCAGGCCAAGAGCATCCGCCGCACCGTGGTGGTGACCGCGGCCGAACAGGGCAAGCTCACGCTCGCCGCCGTGGACGAGGCGCAGAAGCCCGCCGTGCAGAAGCAGGTCGAGGACTGGACTAAGACGGCGCAGCGCTACCGCTCCGAGCCCGAGACCGGCGAAGGCACCGAGCAGCTCGCCGAGAAGGCCAAGCATGCCGAGCACGACCGCGACGAGGCGACCGCGAAATACCACCATTTCGAGCTGGCCTCGGCCGCCTTCCAGATCGGCATCGTGCTGGCCTCGGCCACCATCATCACCGGCATGTTCGCGCTGGCCTATGTCAGCGGCATCCTGACGATCGCCGGCCTCTTCATGACCGCGCTCGGCCTGTGGTGGCCGCATCTGCTGCATCTGCATTGAGGGCTGAGGGACGCTTGTCGCCCGCATGAAGCGTAGCGGAATGCGGGAACGGCTGTCCCGGATTGCGCTGCGCTCCATCCGGGCTACGAAACCGCAAACGTGACGGCGCTCACCGCGCCTGGTGCACGCTCTTCCTGAAGCGCTGGATCAGACGCAGCGTACGGGCGGACCAGCCTTCGCCGTTGCCGGCGATCAGCTCGCGGATGCGCTGCTTGATGGGATCGACCAGCTCAGCCGCCTTGGCGCGGATCTTCAGCACGAGATCGTAGATCCGCTCGAACCAGTGCATCTCCAACAGCTTGTCGCGCGTGACGTCGAACACGAAGGCAGTGACGCCGACGCCGAGCAGTTTTGCGAACAGGAACGTGGATACGCCGGTCATCCAATATTCGTGGGTGAGCAGCCACAGGCCGATCAGCTTGAGCGGAAACAAGGGGATGATCGGCACGGCGAAGATGATCAGCGTCGCCGCCGGCGACAACGCGTCGACGCGCTCCGTCAGCCACTGCTTGAAGCGCGCCAGCGGAATCGCCGCGACAACGCGCGCGACGATCGGCTCGAGATGGTCCCACAGCCAGGCTTCGATCAGGAAGACGATCGCAAGCAGGACCCAGACCGGTTGAAGAAGGCGGCGCAACATGTGTTTCCCGCCCGATTCGGCGCTGGGCGCTTGCTACATATGGATGGCCCGCTTGCCGACTGCAAGCGCGGCTTCCTTGATGGCCTCCGAGCGGGTCGGATGGGCGTGACAGGTGCGCGCGAGATCTTCCGCGCTGCCGCCAAACTCCATGAGAACGGCCGCCTCGTGGATCATTTCGCCGGCTTCGCGGCCGATAATGTGCACGCCGAGCACGCGATCGGTCTTCGCATCTGCGAGAATCTTCACGAAGCCGTCAGTGGTCTGATTCACCTTGGAGCGGCCGTTGGCGGTGAACGGAAACTTTCCGACGGTATAGGCGGTGCCCGCCTGCTTCAGCTCCTCCTCGGTCTTGCCGACGGAGGACACTTCCGGCGTGGTATACACGACGCCCGGAATCACATCGTAATTCACGTGGCCCGCCTGGCCGGCGATGATCTCGGCGACCGCAACGCCTTCATCCTCGGCCTTGTGCGCCAGCATGGGCCCAGCGACGACGTCGCCGATGGCATAGACGCCCTTCAGGCTGGTGGCGAAATGCGGATCGATCTGCACCCGCCCGCGCGCGTCGAGCGCGACGCCGGCTTCCTTCAGCCCGAGCGCCTCGGTGTAGGGCACGCGGCCGATGCAGACGAGCACGACATCGGCGTCCAGCGTCTCGGCGGCGCCGCCGGCGGCCGGCTCGATCGTCGCCTTCAGCGACTTGCCGGAGGTGTCGACGCCGGTGACCTTGGCGCCGAGCTTGAACGCAAAGCCCTGCTTCTCGAGGATGCGCTGGAATTGCTTGGCGATCTCGCCGTCCATGCCGGGCAGGATGCGGTCCAAGAATTCGACGACGACGACTTCGGCGCCGAGACGGTGCCACACCGAGCCGAGCTCGAGGCCGATCACGCCGGCGCCCACGATCAGGAGCTTGCCGGGGACCTTGTCCAGCGACAGCGCGCCCGTCGAGGACACGATGCGCTTCTCGTCGATCTCGATGCCCTTGAGGCGCGCGATGTCCGAGCCGGTGGCGATCACGATGTTCTTGGTCTCGACCACCTGCGACTTGCCGTCGGCGGAGACTTCGACCTTGCCGGTGCCCAGGATCTTGCCGGTGCCCTTGAGCACGTCGATCTTGTTCTTCTTCATCAGGAACTCGACGCCCTTGACGTTGCCGTCGATGCCCTGCTGCTTGAAGTTCATCATCGCGGGCAGATCGAGCTTCGGCGCGGAAACGCTGACGCCCATCTTGGCGAAGGAGTGGCCGGCTTCCTCGAACATTTCCGACGCGTGCAGCAGCGCCTTCGACGGCATGCAGCCGACATTGAGGCAGGTGCCTCCGAGGGTGGCGTTCTTTTCGACCACGGCGACTTTCATGCCGAGCTGGCTGGCGCGCACCGCGCAGACATAACCGCCAGGTCCGGTGCCGATGACGACGAGATCGTAGGTAGCCATGAGAGAAAGTCCCGTGAGTTTAACGTGATGAGGATGCGTCAGCGTCCGCGCGGCGCCTCAGCGTCCGCCGGACACATCGAGAGTGGCTGCGGTGATGTAGGAGGCCTCGTCCGACATCAGCCAGATGATGGCGTTGGCGATCTCGTCGGCGGTGCCGACGCGCTTCATCGGCACCATATGGGCCAGGCGATGGTGCCGGTCGGGCTCGCCGCCGGAGGCGTGGATTTCGGTGTCGATCAGGCCGGGGCGAATGCCCGCGACGCGAATGCCTTCGCCAGCGACCTCATAGCCGAGGCCGGTGGTGAAGGAATCGATCGCGCCCTTGGACGCGGCGTAATCGACATAGGTGTTGGGCGCGCCGAGCTTGGCGGCGACCGACGACAGATTGACGATCACGCCGCCCTGGCCGCCGTGCCTGGTCGACATGCGCTTGACGGCTTCGCGTGCGCAGAGGATGGAGCCGGTGACATTGACCGCCAGCACGCGCTGGATGCGCTCGGCCGACATCTCGTCGACCCGCACGCCGCTGGTGCCGACGATGCCGCCATTGTTGACGAGCGCCCCGAGCGTGCCGAACTTGTCGGCCTCCTTGAACAGGTCGATGATGTCGCGCTCCTCGGCGACATCGCATTTCACCGCAACGGCCTTGCCGTTGCTGGCCTCGATCGTAGCGACCACCTCGTCGGCGGCCTTCTTGTTGCTGGCGTACCCGACCACGACGCGGTAGCCGCGCGCGGCCGCCGCAAGCGCAGTCGCCCGCCCAATGCCGCGGCTGCCGCCGGTGATGACAACGACTTTATCGGTCACGCGCGCCTCCATGGTTCGACACGCGCCGTCGCGACTAGCGACGGCGCTCGCAAAGCATCAGGGATCAGAGATCGAGCACCAGGCGCGCCGGATCTTCCAGGCTCTCCTTGACGCGCACCAGGAAGGTGACGGCTTCCTTGCCGTCGATGACGCGGTGATCGTAGGACAGCGCCAGGTACATCATCGGGCGGACCTCGATCTTGCCGCCGACGACCATCGGACGCTCCTGGATCTTGTGCATGCCGAGGATGCCGGACTGCGGCGCGTTCAGGATCGGGGTCGACATCAGCGAGCCGTAGATGCCGCCATTGGTGATGGTGAAGGTGCCGCCCTGCATCTCGTCGATCTTGAGCTGGCCGTCACGGGCGCGGCGCCCGAAATCGGCGATGCCCTTCTCGATGTCGGCGATCGACTTGTGGTCGCAGTCGCGCACCACGGGCACGACGAGGCCCTTGTCGGTGCCGACGGCGACGCCGATGTGGTAGTAGTTCTTGTAGATCAAATCGGTGCCGTCGATCTCGGCGTTGACGGCCGGGATGTCCTTCAGTGCCTGCACGACGGCCTTGGTGAAGAAGCCCATGAAGCCGAGCTTGGAGCCGTGCTTCTTCTCGAACGCATCCTTGTAGTGGGCGCGCAGCGCCATCACGTTGGTCATGTCGACCTCGTTGAAGGTCGTGAGCATGGCCGCGGTGTTCTGCACGTCCTTGAGGCGGCGCGCGATGGTCTGGCGCAGCCGGGTCATCTTGACGCGCTCCTCGCGGGCGGCGTCGTCGGCCGGCGACGGCGCACGAACCTGCACGGCGGCAGCGGGCTGGTTGACCGGCGTCGGCGCGGAGGCGGCGCGCTCGATCGCAGCCAGCATGTCGCCCTTGGTGACGCGGCCGTCCTTGCCGGAGCCCGGAACGGTGGAAGCGTCGACGCCGCTCTCGGCCGAGAGCTTGCGCACTGACGGGGCGAGCGGCGCATCGGCCGGCGCGGCCTTCGCGGCCGGAGCCGGTGCGGCAGCGGCGGGCGCCGCAGCCGCGGCAGGCTTGGCGGGCGCCGCTGCAGGCTTCGCAGCACCGGCACCATCCGTGATCTGGCCGAGCAGCGCGCCGACCGCAACGGTCGCACCATCAGCGGCGATGATCTCGCTCAGCGTGCCGGCGGAGGGCGCGGGGACTTCGATGGTGACCTTGTCGGTCTCGAGCTCCACCAAGGGCTCGTCGACAGCGACGGGATCGCCGGCCTTCTTGAACCAGCGGCCGATGGTGGCCTCGGTGACGGATTCGCCGAGCGTCGGCACACGAATTTCAGTCATGGTCTTTTCCTTAAGGGATCGCCAATGCGGTCATAGGTCGGTCGTCAATGGCCCGCGAAAAGCAAGCCATCCAGCAAGCCGCGACGTTTGCAGTCACGGCGTACCGGGTGCCCCGCCTCGCGCGCGTTGCGCACGAGGCGGGGCATGACGCAGTTCAAAAAGTTCAGCTCAGTGCTTCGTCCAGGAACGCCTTCAGCTGAGCCTGATGCTTGGACATCAGACCCGTCGCGGTCGCGGCGGAAGCGGCGCGGCCGACATAACGCGGACGCCGGCTCGCGCCGTTCACCTGATTCAGCACCCATTCCAGATAGGGCTCGATGAAGTGCCAGGCACCCATGTTGCGGGGCTCTTCCTGGCACCACACCACTTCGGCCTTCTTGAAGCGCGACAGCTCGGCCACCAGCGCCTTCAGCGGCACCGGATAGAGCTGCTCGACGCGCATCAGATAGATGTCGTCGATGCCGCGCTTCTCGCGCTCCTCGTAGAGGTCGTAATAGACCTTGCCCGAGCACAGCACGATGCGGCGGACCTTCTCGTCCGGAACGAGCTTGATCGCCTCGTTCGGCAGCATCTGGGCGTCATCATAGAGGATGCGGTGGAAGGTCGTTCCCTTCGCCAGCTCTTCGAGGCGCGACACCGCCCGCTTGTGACGCAGCAGCGACTTCGGCGTCATCATGATCAGCGGCTTGCGGATCTCGCGGTGCAGCTGGCGGCGCAGCGCATGGAAGTAGTTCGCCGGCGTGGTCGGGTAGACCACCTGCATGTTGTCTTCCGCGCACATCTGCAGGAAACGCTCGAGGCGCGCCGAGGAGTGCTCCGGTCCCTGACCCTCATAGCCGTGCGGCAAGAGGCAGACGAGGCCGGACATGCGCAGCCATTTGCGTTCGCCCGAGGAGATGAACTGGTCGAACACGACCTGCGCACCGTTGGCGAAGTCGCCGAACTGCGCTTCCCACAGCGTCAGCGTGTTCGGCTCGGCGAGCGAATAGCCGTATTCGAAGCCGAGCACGGCTTCTTCCGACAGCAGCGAGTTGATGACCTCGTAATGGCCCTGCTCGTTGCCGAGATGGTTGAACGGCGTGTAGCGGTTCTCGGTCTCCTGATCGATCAGGACCGAATGGCGCTGCGAGAAGGTGCCGCGCTCGGAATCCTGCCCGGACAGACGGACATGGTGGTTTTCCTGCAGCAGCGTGCAGAACGCCAGCGCTTCGCCGGTCGCCCAGTCGATGCCGGCACCGGTATCGATCGCCTTGGCGCGATTGTCGAGGAAGCGCTGGATGGTGCGGTGGACGCGAAAACCGTCCGGCACCTTGGTGATCTTCCGGCCGATGTCCTTGAGAACGGGCAGGTCGACACCGGTGACGCCGCGACGGGCGTCCTCTTCCTGATCGGCGATCTTGAATCCGGACCACTTGCCGTCGAGCCAGTCGGCCTTGTTCGGCTTGTATGAGGTGCCGGCCTCGAACTCGGCATCGAGCCGGGCGCGCCAGTCGGCCTTGAGCTTGTCGACCTCGCCCTCGGTGACCACGCCTTCGGCGATCAGGCGCTTGGAGTAGAGCGTCAGCGTCGACGGATGGGCCGCGATCCGCTTGTACATCACCGGCTGGGTGAAGGCCGGCTCGTCGCCCTCGTTGTGGCC
Organism: Bradyrhizobium sp. WYCCWR 12699; assembly: GCF_032144035.1. Classification (NCBI taxonomy): domain Bacteria; kingdom Pseudomonadati; phylum Pseudomonadota; class Alphaproteobacteria; order Hyphomicrobiales; family Nitrobacteraceae; genus Bradyrhizobium; species Bradyrhizobium sp. WYCCWR 12699. Next base: position 73,684 of record NZ_JAVTJN010000022.1, on the reverse strand, counting down.
GTAGCGGCGATAGCACCACATGTCGATGACGACCGGCTTGTGGAACTTCTGCCGGAATTCGGTCGCGACCTTCGCCGCGAACACCACGGCTTCGGGATCATCGCCGTTCACGTGGAAGATCGGCGCGTCGATCATCTTCGCGACGTCCGACGGATAGGGCGAGGAGCGCGAATAGCGCGGATAGGTGGTAAAGCCGATCTGGTTGTTGACGATGAAGTGCACGGAGCCGCCGGTGCGGTAGCCCTTCAGGTCCGACAGGCCGAAGCACTCGGCAACCACGCCCTGGCCGGCGAACGCGGCGTCGCCGTGCATCAAGAGCGGCATCACCGAGATGCGCATGTCGGGCGGATCGCCGTGCTGGTCCTGCTTCGCGCGCACCTTGCCGAGCACGACGGGGTCGACGATCTCGAGATGCGAGGGGTTGGCGGTCAGCGACAGATGGATGCGGTTGCCGTCGAACTCGCGGTCCGAGGAGGCGCCGAGGTGATACTTCACGTCGCCCGAGCCTTCGACCGCGTCGGGATTGGCCGAGCCGCCCTTGAATTCGTGGAACAGCGCGCGGTGGGCCTTGCCCATCACCTGCGTCAGCACGTTGAGGCGGCCGCGATGCGGCATGCCCAGCACGATCTCCTTCACGCCGAGATTGCCGCCGCGCTTGATGATCTGCTCGAGCGCGGGGATCAGCGCTTCGCCGCCGTCGAGGCCGAAGCGCTTGGTGCCGGTAAACTTGGTGTCGCAGAATTTTTCGAAGCCTTCGGCCTCGACCAGCTTCATCAGGATCGCCCGGCGGCCTTCGCGGGTGAACGAGATCTCCTTGTCGGGTCCCTCGATGCGCTCCTGGATCCAGGCCTTCTGCGCGGCGTTGCTGATGTGCATGAACTCGACGCCGAGCGTCTGGCAGTAGGTACGCTCGCAGATCGCGGTGATCTCACGCAGCGTGCCGTATTCGAGACCGAGCACGTGATCGAGGAAGATCTTGCGGTCGAAATCCGCTTCACTGAAGCCGTAGGTGCGCGGATCGAGCTCCTCGCGGTTGCGCTGGGCTTCGATGCCGAGCGGATCGAGCTTGGCGTGGAAGTGACCGCGCATGCGGTAGGAGCGGATCAGCATCAGGGCGCGGACCGAGTCGCGCGTCGCCTGGAGCAGGTCGCCAGAGGAGAGGCCGGCGCCGCCCTTGTCACCGCCCTTGGCCTGCGCCTTGGCGGCGATCTTGGCACCGACAGCCTTCTCGACTTCCGCCCAATTGCCGTCGAACGCGGAGGTCAGGTCATCCTGCGGGGTGAGCGGCCAGTTGTCGCGCTCCCAGGACGGGCCTTCCGCGTTCTTGCTGATGTCAGCAGGCGCGTCGTTCAGGCTCTTGAAGAACTCCTGCCACTCGGCGTCGACCGAGGAGGGGTCCTTCTGGTAGCGGGCGTAGATTTCGTCGATGTAGGTGGCGTTGGTGCCCTGCAAAAAGGATGACAAGGCAAAGGCTGCGTTCGCGTCCTGGCGAGACATACTTGAGTTCCTGGCGATTTCGGTTCGCGCATAACAAACGGCGCTGGCACCGAGCTCCCCGGCAGAGGCTCGGCGCGACAGGCACCCTTTACCCTATTTGCTGCGAAACTTCGCCCGGAAAAGTACGAAGAAGTGAATTAGCCTTTCAACTTTTCGGCAAGCGTGTGGCCGAGGCGCGCGGGCGACGGAGACACTGTAATCCCTGCCGATTTCATCGCTTCGGTCTTGGAACCGGCGTCGCCCTTGCCGCCCGAAATGATCGCGCCGGCATGGCCCATGCGGCGGCCGGGAGGGGCCGTGACGCCGGCGATGAAGCCGACCATCGGCTTCTTGCGGCCGCGCTTGGCCTCGTCCTTGAGGAACTGGGCGGCGTCCTCCTCGGCGGAACCGCCGATCTCGCCGATCATGATGATCGATTCGGTCTTGGGGTCGGCCAGGAGCATTTCGAGGACGTCGATGAACTCGGTTCCCTTGACCGGGTCGCCGCCGATGCCGACCGCGGTGGTCTGGCCGAGGCCTTCCTGGGAGGTCTGGAACACGGCTTCATAGGTCAGCGTGCCCGAACGGGAGACGATGCCGACCGAGCCGGTCTTGAAGATGTTGGCGGGCATGATGCCGATCTTGCACTCGCCGGCGGTCATGACGCCCGGGCAGTTCGGCCCGATCAGGCGCGACTTGGAGCCGACCAGCGAGCGCTTGACCCGCACCATGTCGATGACGGGAATGCCTTCGGTGATGCAGACGATCAGCGGGATCTCGGCGTCGATGGCTTCGCAGATCGCGTCCGCCGCGCCCGGCGGCGGCACGTAGATCACCGACGCGTCGGCGCCGGTCTTCTCACGCGCATCGCGCACGGTGTCGAACACCGGCAGGCCCAGATGCGTCGAGCCGCCTTTGCCCGGCGAGGTGCCGCCGACCATCTTGGTCCCATAGGCAATCGCAGCCTCCGAATGGAAGGTGCCGTTCTTGCCGGTGAAGCCCTGGCAGATGACCTTGGTGTTCTTGTCGATCAGGATGGACATGAGGTCTGCTTTCGCGAAACTAACGGAGTGAGAGGGTCAGTGGATGCGGCGGTAGACGCCGGTGAGCACGTCGGCCCAGCCTTCCGCATCCGGCGAGAACTGGATCTTCAACGAGTAGGAATTCTCATCGATGATTTCGTAGACATGGCGCGCATTGCCGCGGAGCGAGCCGCGCACCAGCGTCAGGGTCTGGCCGACCCACCCGCCGGAAGCGGGCGAGGGCGGCGTGTAGCCGAGCGAGTCGTACCAGAACAGTTTGTAGGTCCGGTCGTCGCGGTCGTAGGTGAAGAGGCCGTGCGTGGCGAAGAGCTGCTTGCCGTCGCGCATCTGGACACTGTCCTGGATCAGATAGAACCCATTGAGGTCCATGCGCGCGACGGTGCGCGAGGTCGCCGGCCCGCCCGCCGTCCAGCGCGACGGGAAGACCACCTCCTCGCCATCCCATTCGCCGGCGAACGCGGCGAGGCGCGCATGCTCGGGAAGCGGAGATGATGCGGCGAGATGGTCCTGGGCCATGGCCTTAGCCTCCCTTGACGGCCTTCACGATCTTCTGCGCGGCGTCGTCGAGATTGTCGGCGGGCACCACGTTCAGTCCGGATTCACGGATGATCTTCTTGCCGAGCTCGACATTGGTGCCTTCGAGGCGGACCACCAAGGGCACGCTGAGGCCGACTTCGCGAACCGCAGCCGTGACGCCCTCGGCGATCACGTCGCACTTCATGATGCCGCCGAAGATGTTGACCAGGATGCCCTTCACGTTGGGATCGGCGGTGATGATCTTGAACGCGGCTGCGACCTTCTCCTTGCTGGCGCTGCCGCCGACGTCGAGGAAGTTGGCGGGCGACATGCCGTAGAGCTTGATGATGTCCATCGTCGCCATGGCCAGACCGGCGCCGTTGACCATGCAGCCGATGTTGCCGTCGAGCGTGACGTAGTTGAGGTCGTATTTGGACGCCTCGATCTCCTTGGCGTCCTCCTCGGTCTCGTCGCGCAGCGCGAGCACCTCGGGGTGACGGAACAGCGCGTTGTCGTCGAACGACACCTTGGCGTCGAGCACGCGGAGCTGGCCCTGCTTGGTCACGACCAGCGGGTTGATCTCCAGCATCGCCATGTCCTTGGCGACGAAGGCGGTGAACAATTGCGCGGTGAGCTTCTCGGCCTGCTTGGCGAGATCACCGGACAGCTTGAGCGCATTGGCAACCGTGCGGCCGTGATGGCCCATGATGCCGGTGGCGGGATCGACGGAGAAGGTCACGATCTTCTCGGGATTGTTGTGCGCGACGTCCTCGATGTTGACGCCGCCTTCGGTCGAGACGACGAACGACACGCGCGAGGTCTCGCGGTCGACCAGGAGCGAGAGATAGAATTCCTTGTCGATGTCCGAGCCGTCCTCGATGTAGAGGCGGTTGACCTGCTTGCCGGCGGGGCCGGTCTGGATCGTCACCAGCGTCGCGCCCAGCATCTGCTTGGCGAATTCGGAGACCTCTGCGGCCGACTTGGCGATGCGGACGCCGCCCTTGTCGCCGGCCGAGGCTTCCTTGAACTTGCCCTTGCCACGGCCGCCGGCATGGATCTGGCTCTTCACCACGTAGACCGGACCCGGCAGCGCCTTGGCGGCGGCTTCGGCGTCGGCGGCCTTGAGGACCGGCACGCCCTTGGAGATCGGCACGCCGAACTCACCCAGCAACGCTTTGGCCTGATATTCATGGATATTCATATGGTCGCTCCCTGAACCCGCGGGCGGTGACCTCTTGGGCCCACCTCAGTCTTGTGGCTGGCATACCATATACCACAGGAACTGCAACCCGGATTCTTTGACATCGATCTCTGGACTGCCGACCCGGAGCCTGTCCCGACAACCGGGCCCCGGAAATGAAACCGCCGAAGACCGGTTTTCGGGCTTCGGCGGGAATTGCTAGGCTTAGCGGCCGAGAAGATCGGGGGCGATCTTCTTGCAGGCGTCGACCAGGCCCTGCACGGCACCGACCGACTTGTCGAAGGCCTCGCGATCCTTGCCGGCGAGCTCGATCTCGACGACGCGCTCGACGCCCTTGGAGCCGATCACGACGGGCACGCCGACATACATGTCCTTCACGCCGTATTCGCCGTTGAGATACGCAGCCGAGGGCAGCACGCGCTTCTTGTCACGCAGATAGCTCTCGGCCATCGCGATCGCCGAGGCGGCGGGCGCGTAGAAGGCCGAGCCGGTCTTGAGCAAATTGACGATCTCGGCGCCGCCGTTGCGGGTGCGGTCGACGATCTCGTCGAGGCGCGCCTGCGAGGTCCAGCCCATCTTGACGAGGTCGGGCAGCGGGATGCCGGCAACGGTGGAATACTTCACCAGCGGCACCATGGTGTCGCCATGGCCGCCGAGCACGAAGGCGGTGACGTCCTCGACCGAGACGTTGAACTCGTCGGCGAGGAAGTAGCGGAAGCGGGCCGAATCCAGCACGCCGGCCATGCCGACGACCTTCTTGTGCGGCAGGCCGGAAGCCTTCTGCAGCGCCCACACCATCGCATCGAGCGGGTTGGTGATGCAGATGACGAACGCGTCGGGCGCATACTTCTTGATGCCGGCGCCGACCTGCTCCATGACCTTGAGGTTGATGGAGAGCAGGTCATCGCGGCTCATGCCGGGCTTGCGCGGCACGCCGGCGGTGACGATGCAGACCTTGGCATTGTCGAGCGCTTCGTAGGAGTTGGCGCCGGTGTAATGCGCGTCAAAGCCGTCGACCGGCGAGGACTGCGCGATGTCGAGCGCCTTGCCCTGCGGCACGCCCTCGGCGATGTCGAACATCACGACGTCGCCCAGCTCCTTCAAGCCGATGAGGTGAGCCAGCGTTCCGCCGATCTGACCGGAGCCAATCAAAGCAATCTTGTCGCGCGCCATGTGAGCCTGTCCTTTAGACACGTAAGGAGGGGAAAACTGAGACGGGTGGTTATCCCTTTCGCCTCCCCCGTTCAAGTCGCCCAATGCCCAATTGTCGGGCTTGGCGCGGCCGCGGGCACGCAGCCCTGTCATTCCGGGGCGCGACGAAAGTCGCGAGCCCGGAATCCGTCGGTCGGCAGAGCGCGCTGAGCAATGGATTCCGGGCCCTCGCTTCGCGACGCCCCGGAATGACAGCGCTGGCAAATAGGACTTAAGTCTCCACCAGGCCCTTGGTGGAGCCGCTGGCGGTGGAATCCTTGCGGCCGTGAGCCAGCGCCAGATAGGATTCCGAGCTCATCTCGATCAGGCGCGAGGCGGTGCGCTTGAACTCCATGGCCTCGACACCCTCGTTGGCGAGGTAGAGCGAGATCGGATTGGCGTCGGCCGAGGCCATCAGCTTCACCGCATTGTCATAGAGCGCGTCGATCAGCGTGATGAAGCGCTTGGCGGCATTGCGCTGGGAGAGATCCATCACTGGAATATGGTCGACCAGGATGGTGTGATAGTCGTGCGCCAGCCTGAGGTAGTCCGATGCCCCCAGCGGCTTCTCGCAGAGATCGGCGAACGAAAAGCGCGCCACGCCATGGGCCGAGCACGGCACGTGCAGGATGCGGCCCTTGATCGAGATGTCGCGCGAGCGGCAGGTGGCGCCGCCCGACATCCGCTTCCAGGCGCGGTCGAGGGCGGCGTCCGCATCGGCATCCGCCGGCGTCAGCCACATCGGCACGCCCTGCAGTTTCTCCAGCCGGAAATCGGTGCGCGCATCGAGCCGCGCGACGTCCATGTGGTCGGTGATCTGCTTGATGAAGGGCAGGAACAGCGAGCGGTTCAGGCCGCCCTTGTAGAGATCGTCAGGCGCGACGTTGGAGGTCGCGACCACGACGGTGCCGAGCTCGAACAATTTTGCGAACAGGCGTCCGAGGATCATCGCGTCCGCGATGTCGGTGACGTGGAATTCGTCGAAGCAGAGCAGCCAGCTCTCCTCGAAGATCGCATTCGCGGTCAGCGCGATGACGTCGCCGTCGGCGATCTCGCCGCGCGCGATGCTCTGGCGATAATCGTAGATGCGCTCATGCACGTCGGCCATGAATTCGTGGAAATGCGCGCGCCGCTTGTGCTCGACGGTCGCGTGCTGGAAGAACAGGTCCATCAGCATGGTCTTGCCGCGGCCGACCTCGCCATGGATGTAGAGCCCGCGCGGCGCCTCGTCCTTGTCGCTGCTGAACAGGCGGCTGAGCAGCCCCTGCTTGCGGACAGGCTTGTAGCTTGCGAGCCGCAGGTCGAGCGCCGCATAGGCCTCGGCAACCTCGGCCTGCGCGGCATCCGGCTCGATCGCGCCTGACGCGATCTGGGCCTGATAGGCTTCGCTGAATGGGGAACTGGGGGTCGAGAGCATGGCCCTTTACCGCCAGAGACCGGGGGAAATTGCAAGCCGTCATTTGGTGGACGGGGTATGCGGTTTCGTGTCCCGGACGCGCTGCAGCGTGCAACGCTGCTGCGCAGAGCCGGACCCACTGTTTCGTCATTGCCCTTAGAGAGATGGGCCCCGGCTCTGCTGCGCACCGCTTTGCGCTGCGCAGCGTCCGGGGCACGAGAGTTGCGCGACCGCTACTCACACAGCTCGTAGGCGTCCTCGACCACATACGGTCCGCCGCCAGTGGAGGCGCGCGAGGAGAACAGCACGAAGCGCTCGGCCATGAATGCCTTGCTCGGGAAATAGCCGCGCAGCGAGAGATAGTCGGCGACGTCGCGGTCGGTGGCGTCGTGCAGCCGGGCGAGCGTGACGTGCGGGATGAACTTGCGGCCCTCCGGGTTGAGACCGATCCGCTGCATCATGCGTTCGAGCTCGGCCTGCAACTCCATCAGCGGCTTGCTCGGCGCGATGGTCGCAACGACAGCGCGCGGCTTGCGGCCGCCAAAACTGGTGAGGCCCTGCACCTTCACTTCGAACGGCTTGCGATCGACGCGAAACAGCATCGAGGCGATCTCGTTGGCGGAGACGCCGTCGATGTCGCCGATGAAGCGCAATGTGACGTGGTAATTTTCGGGATCGATCCAGCGGGCGCCGGGAAGGCCACCCCTCAAGTTGGAAAGCGACTGGCCGATCTCGGCCGGAATTTCCAGACCTGTGAACAAACGCGGCATCGTTTCGCACTCCCGATGCTTGGGTACGATCCTTCGAGCAGGATCATATCCAAATTAGAGCCGGCGACGAATCACCGGTACCCTGATTCCTATCGCAGTTGTGTGACTCTGCGAAGCATCGCACGCCTGACCCCGGGAAAACCCTGGGTATGAAGGTGGCGCTGCATGCTTTTCAACGTCGTTGCTCAGCGATCGTGCCAAGGAATGCCTCGACGGTGGGCATGATGTTGCCCACGATGATGTCGACGCCTTGAGCGGTCGGATGAATGCCGTCGGCCTGGTTGAGCTTGGCGTCGGCCGCAACTCCTTCGAGGAAGAAAGGATAGAGCGGCACGTCGAATTTTTTCGCCAGATCCGGATAAATCGAATTGAAGCGAGCGGCATAATCGGCGCCGTAGTTCGGCGGCGCCAGCATGCCGCAGAGCATGACCGGAATCTTGCGCGTCTTGAGCCGCTGGATGATGTCGGTGAGCGCGGCGCGCGTCAAATCGGGATCGATGCCGCGAAGTGCATCGTTGGCGCCGAGCTCGACGATGACGCCGTCGGTTCCGTCAGGCACCGACCAGTCGAGCCGGTCACGGCCGCCGGAGGTGGTGTCGCCGGACACCCCGGCATTGGTCATGTCGACTGCTATGCCTTTGGCCTGCAAGGCTTTTTGAAGCTTCTGGGGGAATGCCTCCTGGGCCGGAAGGCCGAGACCGGCGCTCAGGGAATCGCCGAGAACGACCAGCTTGACCGGTTTTGTCGCGTCCGCCCAAGCCGGGTTCGCTATTGTCATGAAGGCGAGCATCAACACGGCTATGTGCATGAACAATCCGTAACGCCTCTCGACCGCGCTATCGGAGTTGCCATATGACCGGACCATGGACACTCGCATCGATCCCTCTTCGCTCGCCGTCACTACGGCGGACACCATCGCCATCTCCAACGTCAATCTCTCATTGGGCACGGGCGCGGCACGCGTTCACATTCTCAAGGATATCAGCTTGCGAGTCGGCCGTAGCGAGACGATCGGCCTGATCGGCCCGTCAGGCTCGGGCAAATCCACGCTGCTGATGGTGATGGCGGGGCTGGAGCGTCCTGATAGCGGAGAGGTGGTGGTGAATGGCACGCCTTTCAATGCCCTCGACGAGGACGCGCTGGCGCGCTTCCGCGGACGCCAGGTCGGCATCGTCTTCCAGTCCTTTCATTTGATCCCGACCATGACCGCGCTCGAGAATGTCGCGGTGCCGCTCGAGCTTGCCGGCAATCCCGACGCGGCCAAGCGCGCGGCGCAGGAGCTGCAATCGGTCGGGCTCGGCGACCGCCTGCATCATTATCCGACACAGCTCTCGGGCGGCGAGCAGCAGCGCGTGGCGCTGGCCCGCGCGCTGGCGCCCGATCCCGCGATCCTCGTCGCCGACGAGCCGACCGGCAATCTCGACGAGGCCACCGGAAAACAGATCGTCGATCTGCTGTTCAGCAAGCACGCCGAGCGCGGCATGACCCTGGTGCTGGTGACGCACGATTCCTCGCTCGCGCATCGCTGCGACCGCGTGATCCGCCTGCGCTCGGGCCGCATCGACACGCGGTCGGCGCCGGCATGAGCGCGGCTGCCGAACCCTTCGCGAAGCCGGGCGGCGTCGCGCTCTCGCTGCGTTATGCGCTGCGCGAATTACGCGGCGGCCTGCGCGGCTTCTACGTCTTCATCGCCTGCATCGCGCTCGGCGTGATGGCGATCGCCGGCGTTGGCTCGGTGTCGGCGAGCCTGTCCGACGGCCTGGCCCGCGAGGGCCGCACGCTGCTCGGCGGCGACGTCTCCTTCGTGCTGTTCCAGCGCGAAGCGAAACCCGACGAGGTCGCTTTCCTGCGCTCGCGCGGCGCCGTGTCGACCGCCGCCACCTTGCGCGGCATGGCGCGCGCGGCCGACGGCCAGCTCGCTTTGGTCGAGATGAAGGCGGTCGACGACACCTATCCGATGCTGGGCCAGCTGACGCTGAAACCGCAATTGCCGATGTCGGACGTGCTCGCGGAGCGCGACGGCGCGTTCGGTGCGGCCGCCGATCCGACGCTGCTGGCGCGGCTGTCGCTGAGGAACGGCGACCGCGTCACCATCGGCGCGGCGACCTTCCAGATCCGCTCCACGGTCGAAGCCGAGCCCGACAAGCTCGCCGGCGGCATCGGCTTCGGGCCGCGCTTCCTGATCAGCCAGGAGGCCTTGCGCGCCACCGGCCTGATCCAGCCCGGCAGCCTGGTGCGCTGGGTCTACCGGGTGAAGCTGCCCGACGTCGCCAACAACGAGCGCGCCACCGAAACCTTCATCGCGGATGCGCGCAGCGCAGCGCCGCAGGCCGGCTGGGAGATCCGCAGCCGCTCCAACGCCTCGCCGCAGCTCGAGCGCAACATCAACCGCTTCACGCAGTTCCTGACGCTGGTCGGACTTGCCGCGCTGCTGGTCGGCGGCGTCGGCGTCGCCAATGCCGTGAAGAGCCATATCGACCGCCGGCTCGAAGTGATCGCGGCCCTCAAGGCCGTGGGCGCCACCGGGCGCGACGTGTTCGGCATCTATCTCGCTCAGGTCCTCCTGCTCGCTGCGATCGGCTCGGTGATCGGCCTTGCGCTCGGCGCGGCGATGCCATTCGCCATCGTTGGCCTGTTCGGCAAGCTGCTGCCGCTGCCGGTGGTGCCGGCCGTGCATGCCGACGAGCTCGCGCTGTCCTTCATCTACGGCCTCCTGACGGCGCTGGCCTTCGGCCTGTGGCCGCTCGGACGCGTCCACGACGTGCCGGTGGCCGCGCTGTTCCGCGACACCATCAGCTCGGAATGGCACCGGCCACGCGCGGGCTATGTCGTGTTCATGGGCGTGGTGATCGCGCTGCTGATCGCGGTTGTCATCGGGCTCTCCTTCGACAAGCGCATCGCCGCGGTGTTCGTGGCCTCCTCGGTCGTCGTGTTCGCCCTGCTGCGCGGCATCGCCGCGCTGCTGATGGCCATCGCGCGGCGGCTGCCGCGGACGCGGCTGCCGATGCTGCGGCTTGCGATCGCCAACATCCACCGGCCGGGCGCCCTGACGCCCTCGGTCGTGCTGTCGCTGGGACTCGGGCTCGCCGTGCTCGTCACCATCACCCAGATCGACGGCAATCTGCGGCGGCAGTTCCTCGCGGCCCTCCCCGACCAGGCGCCATCCTTCTTCTTCATCGACATCCCGAGCGCGCAGGCCGAGCAGTTCGACCTTTACTTGCGCAAGATCGCGCCCGGTGCGACGGTCGAGGACGTGCCGATGCTGCGCGGACGCATCGTCGCCGCGCGCGGGCTGCGCGCCGAGGAGCTCAAGCCGTCCACCGATTCCGAATGGGTGCTGCAGAGCGACCGCGGCCTGACCTACACCGGCGAGCTGCCGAAAGGCTCCAAGGTGGTCGAGGGCGAATGGTGGAGCGCCGATTATTCCGGCCCGACGCTGGTGTCGATGGAGAAGAAGATCGCCGACGGCCTCGGCCTCAAGCTGGGCGACGAGATCGTGGTCAACGTGCTCGGCCGCGACATCCCGGCCAAAATCGGCAATCTGCGCAGCATCGACTGGCAGGGCCTCGGCATCAATTTCGTTCTCGTGTTCTCGCCGAACGCCTTCAAGGGCGCGCCGCACACCCATATCGCGACGCTGACGGAACCGGGCGGAAATGCGGCAGGCGACGGCAAGATCATCAAGCAGGTGGCCGACGCCTATCCGATGGTGACCAGCGTGCGCGTGCGCGAGGTGATGCAGACGGTCGGCGCGGTGGTGACCAATCTGGCGCTGGCGATTCGCGGCGCCAGCGCGGTGACCCTGATCTCGGCGATCCTGGTGCTGGGCGGGGCGCTCGCCGCCGGCCATCGCCACCGGGTCTACGATGCCGTGATCCTGAAGACGCTGGGCGCGACGCGGCTGCGGCTGCTGGGCGCCTATGCGCTCGAATATCTCCTGATCGGGCTCGCCACCGCATTGTTCGGCGTGATCTCCGGCAGCTTGGCTGCCTGGATGATCGTGACGCGGCTGATGACGCTGAGCTTCGTCTGGCAGGCCGGCAGCGCGGCCGGCGTCGTCGCGGCCGCGCTCGTCGTCACGGTCGGGCTCGGGCTCGCAGGCACGCTGCTGGCATTGAACAAAAAGCCCGCCACGGTGTTGCGGAATTTGTGACAAATGGTAGCGGCTGGCCGCATTGATGCGGAATCGCACGATTCCCGCGATTAACCACGACTGCTCGTCAGGTTCGCGTCAGGATTGCCGCCAAGGGCGACATTCAGCCGCGCGTGGAAGGTTGCAGCGAATGTGTTAGTTTCCCACATATCGAGTGGGTTCGGAGCCCCGATTGTTAGCCAAAATTTAGTCGGTTGGCATCGGTATCCGAGATAGAGTTTGACGAACCGGCGGCACGGCGACCCCAGTGCCGGACCGGACCAACCAACGGGAATTCGACCATGTCGGACCTAGACCGTAACTACGCTTCTCCTTTCGGCAGGGCCGCCGGGCGTGTTGACGCCGCGACGGTCGATGCCGGCCTGCGCGCCTACATGCTGCGCATCTACAACTACATGAGCATCGGCCTCGCCATCACCGGCCTGGCCGCGCTCGGCGTCTACATGGCTGCCGTGACCGACGTTCCGACGGCGGAATCCGTCCGCGTCGGCAAGCTGTTCCTGACGCCGTTCGGCTACGCGATGTTCGTCAGCCCGCTGAAATGGCTGTTCATGCTCGCGCCGCTGGCCATGGTGTTCGTGATCTCGGCGGGCATCAACCGTCTCGCGCCCTCGACGGCCCAGATCCTGTTCTGGGTGTTCGCGGCGCTGATGGGCATCTCGCTGTCGTCGATCTTCCTGGTGTTCACCCACACCTCGATCGTGCGGGTGTTCTTCATCACCGCGGCGACCTTCGGTGCGCTGAGCCTCTACGGCTACACCACCAAGCGTGACCTGACCGGCATGGGCTCGTTCCTGTTCATGGGCCTGATCGGCATCATCATCGCGAGCCTGGTGAACCTGTTCCTGGCGAGCTCGATGCTGCAGTTCATCGTGTCGGTGGTCGGCGTGCTGGTGTTCGCGGGCCTCACCGCCTGGGACACCCAGCGGCTGAAGAACGACTACATCTACGGCTATGCCTCGGCCGGCGGTGACATCGCAGAGCGTGCGGCCATCACCGGCGCCCTGTCGCTGTACCTGAACTTCATCAACCTGTTCACGCTGCTGCTGCAGCTGCTCGGCCAGCGCGACTAAGCGACGGACAGAGCGAACGACACGAACCCCGGCCGAAAGGCCGGGGTTTTTGTTTGGGCGGGAGCACCGTTCCCGTAGCCCGGATGAAGCGCAGCGCAATCCGGGAACGTCGCATCAGCCGATATACCTGTCCCGATTTCGCTGCGCTCCATCCGGGCTACAAGAGATGCCTTTCCCTTCATTACGAAGTCCGCGAAGCAATCCAGAGTCCCTCCGCAGATGCATTTCTGGATTGCTTCGCTTCGCTCGCAATGACGACGTGGAAAGGCCGTTCGCCCCTTCCAGCCGTCCCGGGAACGCTTTAATCTTCGCCCCATGACTGCAGCAGACATCCGGCCCACAACCGAGGCCGACCTTCCCGCCATCACCGCCATCTACCAGCAGGCCGTCCGCGAGGGCACCGCCACGTTCGAGCTGGAGCCGCCCGACCTCTCGGAGATGACGCGCCGCTATCGCGCGCTTGTCGATGGCGGCTATCCCTATTTCGTCGCCATGCTCGACGGCCGCGTTGCCGGCTATGCCTATGCCGGCGCCTACCGGCCGCGGCCGGCCTATCGCTTCACGGTCGAGAACTCGATCTATCTCGATCCCGCCTTCCATCGCCGCGGCGTCGGCTCAGCGTTGCTGGAGCGGCTGGTCGCCGAATGCGAGGCGCGCGGCTTTCGCCAGATGATCGCGGTGATCGGCGATTCCGCCAATGCCGGCTCGATCGGCGTGCACACCAAGGGCGGCTTCAAGATGATCGGCACGCATCGCAATGTCGGGCTGAAATTCGGCCGCTGGCTGGACACGGTGATGATGCAGCGCGACCTCGGCGAGGGCGCGAGCACGGTGCCGGGGAAGTAGGAAGCTCTTGTAGCCCGGAGGGAGCGAAGCGCAATCCGGGACAGGTCCATCCGCTGCTACAACGGCCCGGATTGCGCTTCGCTCCATTCGGGCAACGGGGTCAGTGGCTACACCACCGCCAGTTTCCGGTCGATCACCAGCAGCACGCGCTCGAGCTCGTGGCCGCGGCGCAGGATCAGGCCCGTCGCCGAGATCACGCTGTACATGCCCTGCTTGCGCGCCAGCCGTGGATCCTTCTCGATGCGATAGATCGGCACTTCCGAGGCACGGCGATAGACCGAGAACACCGCGCGGTCCTTCAGGAAGTCGATGGCGTAATCGCGCCACTCGCCGTCGGCGACCATGCGGCCGTAGAGATTGAGAATGCGGTGCAGCTCGAGCCGGTTGAACGTCACCCGGCTCAGTTGTTGCGCATTCGCAGCGGCGGGGCGCGCCGCCGCGCGCTGCTCGCTCGGATCGGCATCCTCCGACATCAGACTCATGGAGAGCCTCCTCATCGCATGACTTGAACCCGTCCGCGAACCGTCCCCGGAACCGGATCATGACAATGGTATGATTGCGCCATCCGTCCCTCGCCGCAAGGCTCTTGATGGAACTCGTCCTTCCTTCATTCAACCGATCGAATCAGGTGCGATGCCGGGCACACGCAAAGGTGGAACTCTGTCGCGGCAAACCGTCACGGGATCGTTAGAAGGAATCATAGTCTCGCCGCTTTTCCGCCTAGCGACTGCCGCCCTGCACTGCGAAAAGATTCATGTGCGTTGACCCGGTCCTTTCGGTTCCGGATTCCTCAGCCCCCAGCCCCCCGGGGTCGAACAGGATCGGGTCTGTACGCACGACAAGGAGGGCCAACGCAAGTTGGTCCTTTTTTGTTTGTGTCGGGATGTTGCTGGCGCGCTGTCATTCCGAGGCGCGCCTCTTGCGCGAACTACGATGCGCAATTGCGCATCTGAGAATCCATTCCTCAGCTTGTCCATGGATAGATGGATTCTCAGGTGCGCAATTGCGCACCCTAGCTCGCGCTTCGCGTGCCCCGGAATGACGAGCAACAATTGCCGAGATGCTGTGCTTACTTCAATGCAGCGACGTGTACGCCGCGCCGAGCATCGGACCCGGCCGCTCGCGGCTGCCGTCCTGGACGTAGACCACCGCGCCGTCGACGCCGTCGCGCGTCAAATTCTCGATCGGCACCGTCCAGCTTTCCGAACGTCCGGTCCAGTCACCGACCTTGAGCAGGTTGCGCACCACGTTGTGATAGGTGACCTGCTGCCCGCGATTCTCGCCGCGGGTGATTGCGATCGGGACCGACTTGGCGATCGAGCAGATCCAGACCTCGCCATGCGAGACGGCCGGCTCTTTGCTCGCGGCCACCGAGACGTTGATCTGCTTGCCCGCGAGCGACATCGTCACCGGCACGCTCATCACGCCCACACCCTTGTCGGTCTTGCCGATCGCATTCTCGATGCTGGTACGGTCGCTGCCGATGACATGGGTCGAGCCGTTGACCACGACCTGCGGGGTGTAGACCTCGCGGTCGCCGCGCATCTTCGAATAGGCACGCTGTCGTGCAGAGAAGCGCGAATCCGCCAGCGTGTCCTTCCAGCCGAGATAGTCCCAATAATCGATCGGCATGCTCAGCGCGATGATCGACGGATCCTTGGAGAGATCGCCGATGATCTGATCGGCGGGCGGACAGGAGGAGCAGCCTTGCGAGGTGAACAATTCGACAACGGCGCGGGGATCGGCAGAGGCGGGAACGACGACGGCGACGATGGCACAAAGGCCGAGAGCACTCGACCAGAGGGCACCGGACCAACGTGAAACCAGATGAGAAGCCGTCATTGTTGTCATGTCGAACGTCACACACCGTCACTCGTGGAGGGGGATCTTATCGCCTGATGGTCACCGTAGTCTTACGGGGCACGATACTTCATCCGTCCAGATAACCGTCCAAAGACCGTTTTCCGCCGCGCGGGTCCATCCGAACGTGCCGCAAACGCATGAAAGGCGGCCTTGTGATAGGCCGCCTTCATTTAACCTTCTACTCACTTCGCAGTGAGCCACCGTTCACAAATCCGCGCTTAGGCCGCGAGCTTGCGCAGCACGTAGTGCAGGATACCGCCGTTGCGGTAGTAGTCGAGCTCGTCCAGCGTATCGATGCGGCAGAGCAGCGAAACGCGCTGCAACGAGCCGTCGCCGGAGACGATCTCCGCGGTGAGCTTCTGACGCGGCTTGAGGTCGCCCTGCAGGCCGCGCAGCGTGACCTTCTCGTCGCCCTTCAGGCCGAGCGACGACCAGGAGGTGCCTTCCTCGAAGGTCAGCGGCAGCACGCCCATACCGACCAGGTTGGAGCGATGGATGCGCTCGAAGCTCTGGCAGATCACGGCGCGCACGCCGAGCAGGCGCGTGCCCTTGGCAGCCCAGTCGCGCGAGGAGCCGTTGCCGTATTCGGCGCCGGCGAACACCACCAGCGGCACCTGCTCCTGCTGGTACTTCATCGCGGCGTCGTAGATCGACATCTGCTCGCCGTCGGGCCAGTGCTTGGTGAGACCGCCTTCCGGAATGTTGCCGTCAGCGCCCTTCAGCATGAAGTTCTTGATGCGGATGTTGGCGAAGGTGCCGCGCATCATCACTTCGTGGTTGCCGCGGCGCGTGCCGTACTGGTTGAAGTCGGCGGGACGCACCTGGTGCTCGCTGAGATATTTGCCCGCGGGCGAGGTGAGCTTGATCGAACCGGCCGGCGAGATGTGGTCGGTGGTGATCTTGTCGCCGAACATGGCGAGGATGCGCGCCTCGACGATGTCGGTGACCGGCTCCGGCTCCTTCTTCATGCCGTCGAAATAGGGCGGGTTCTGCACGTAGGTCGAAGACATATTCCAGCGATAGGTCTCGCTCTCGACCGTCTTGATCTTGCGCCAGTTGGCGTCGCCCTTGAACACGTCGGCATACTTCTTCTTGAAGATCGTCGAGGTCACGAACTTCTTCATGAAGGCGTTGATTTCCTTCGTCGTGGGCCAGATGTCCTTGAGGTACACCGGCTTGCCGTCCTTGCCCTCGCCGATCGGCTCGACCGCGAGATTCTTGGTGACGCTGCCCGCGAGCGCATGGGCGACGACCAGCGGGGGCGAAGCGAGATAGTTCGCCTGCACGTCGGGCGAGACGCGGCCTTCGAAGTTGCGGTTGCCGGAGAGCACGGCGGCGGCGACGATGCCGTTGTCGTTGATCGACTTCGATATCTCCTCGGGCAGCGGACCGGAATTGCCGATGCAGGTGGTGCAGCCGAAGCCGACAAGGTTGAAGCCGACCTTGTCGAGATCCTTCTGCAGGCCGGAATCGGCGAGATAGCCCGCGACGACCTGGCTGCCCGGGGCGAGCGAGGTCTTCACCCACGGTTTTGCCTTCAAGCCCTTCGCGGCGGCGTTACGGGCCAAGAGGCCGGCGCCGATCAGCACGCTCGGGTTCGAGGTGTTGGTGCAGGAGGTGATGGCGGCGATCACGACGTCGCCATGGCCGATCTCGAAATCCTTGCCCTCGACGGCAAAGCGCTTGTTGGGCTCCTCGGCCTTCTTGTATTCCGTGCCGAGCGCGAGCGAAAAGCCTTCGGCGACCGAGGGCAGCGCGATGCGGCCTTCGGGGCGCTTCGGACCGGCCATCGACGGCACGACGTCGGCAAGATCGAGCGTCAGCGTTTCCGTGAACACCGGATCGGGCGACTTGGCGGTGCGGAACAGCCCTTGCGCCTTGGCATAGGCCTGCACAAGCGCGACGCGCGGCGCGGCGCGCCCCGACGTCTTGAGGTAGTCGATCGCGGCGGCATCGACCGGGAAGAAGCCGCAGGTCGCGCCATATTCGGGCGCCATGTTGGCGATCGTCGCCTTGTCGGCGACCGAGAGATTGTCGAGACCGGGGCCGAAGAACTCGACGAACTTGCCGACCACGCCGAGCTTGCGCAGCATCTGCGTGACTGTCAGCACGAGGTCGGTCGCGGTGACGCCTTCCTTCATCGCACCCTTCAGCTTGAAGCCGACGACGTTGGGCAGCAGCATCGACAGCGGCTGGCCGAGCATGCAGGCTTCCGCCTCGATGCCGCCGACGCCCCAGCCGAGCACGGCCAGACCGTTGACCATTGTGGTGTGGGAGTCGGTGCCGACCAGCGAGTCAGGGTATGCGACCTCGAAGGTGCCGGTCTTCTTGCCGACCGTCATCTTCTCCTTCTTGGTCCACACCGTCTGGGAGAGATATTCGAGATTGACCTGGTGGCAGATGCCGGTGCCGGGCGGCACGACGGAGAAGTTCGAGAACGCCTTCTGGCCCCACTTCAGGAACTCGTAGCGCTCCTGGTTCTGCTTGTACTCTTCGGTGACGTTCTTGCCGAAAGCCTTGTTGTCGCCGAAGAAGTTCACGATCACGGAATGGTCGATGACGAGGTCGACCGGCACCAGCGGATTGATCTTCTCGGCGTCGCCGCCGAGCTTCTGCATCGCGTTGCGCATCGCGGCGAGATCGACCACCGCGGGCACGCCGGTGAAGTCCTGCATCAGCACGCGCGCCGGGCGGAACGCAATTTCATGCTCCAGCGACTTCTTGCGCAGCCATTTCGAGACGGCGACGATGTCCTCTTTCTTGACCGAACGGCCGTCCTCGTTGCGCAGCAGGTTCTCGAGCAGGACCTTCATCGAGTAGGGAAGTTTGGAAATTCCCTTCAGACCATTCTTCTCGGCCGTGGGCAGGCTGTAATAGACATAGGTCTTGGCGCCGACCTTGAGGGTCTTTTTGCATTTGAAGCTGTCGAGCGAGGTCATGTAGGAAATCCCAATTGTTAGTTATACCCGGCAGGGTATTTTAACACCGTCAGCACATCTAGGCTGGGCCGCTTGCGGGGGCAGGTTGAGTTGCTGCATCAAGTAGTTCCGGGCTTATAGAAGCTTTCTAACCGCGCCGCCACAGCCACAATCGTGCCGCAGCAACCGCCAGCCAAAAATTCCCATGCGCTACCCCAAGTTTTCCTGAGGCCCGGCTTTGAGTGACCTGAAACGAGGCGAGATGCAGCTCTCCGGACACGGGGTCGCCTGCGTGCGGGGCGGCCGCCAGGTGTTCGCCGGGCTCGATTTCGCCGCGGTCTCCGGCGAGGCCGTGGCAGTCGTCGGCCGCAACGGATCGGGCAAGACCTCGCTGCTGCGGCTGA
Organism: Bradyrhizobium sp. WYCCWR 12699; assembly: GCF_032144035.1. Lineage (NCBI taxonomy): Bacteria > Pseudomonadati > Pseudomonadota > Alphaproteobacteria > Hyphomicrobiales > Nitrobacteraceae > Bradyrhizobium > Bradyrhizobium sp. WYCCWR 12699. The sequence continues at coordinate 54,834 of NZ_JAVTJN010000022.1, read as the reverse complement.
TCGCCGGCCTGCTCGTGCCGGCGGATGGCAAGATCGCGCTGGCGGGCGGCGATCCCGAGCTGACGTTGCCCGAGCAGTGCCACTATCTCGGCCATCGCGATGCCCTCAAGCCGGCGCTCAGCGTGGCCGAAAACCTGACCTTTTGGGCCGAATTTCTCGGCGGCGAGCGTTTTGACTTCGCCGAGAGCCTCGCCATCGTCGGCCTCGCGCACGCCACCCACCTGCCCGCCGGCTTCCTGTCGGCCGGCCAGCGCCGCCGCCTGTCGCTGGCGCGCCTGCTGACTGTCCGCCGCCCGGTCTGGCTCTTGGACGAGCCGACCAACGCGCTGGATGTGGCGGGACAGGACATGTTCGGCGGCCTGATGCGCGAGCACCTGTCACGCGGCGGCATGATCGTCGCGGCGACCCACGCGCCGTTGGGGATTGAGTCGCGGGAGCTGCGGATTGGGGGTGTGGCGTGATGCGGCCCCACCCTCAGCTTTCCAAGCGGCCAGGTGGCGGCCGCTCCGTCCCCTCGCCTTCCCTGCTTGCGGGAGAGGCCGGCATAGGCGGCCCCTGGCCGGCGTCCCTAGAAAACGCCGATGCTTTGCATCGGCCATGGCGCCGGGTGAGGGTTCTATCCTCAGGGGGAATCTTCGTTGCCGAGATACCCTCTCCCCACCCCTCCCCCGCAGGCGGGGGAGGGAGCGCACCGTCCCCGCAGCGCCAGCCCGACTCCCATGGCCGCTTCGCCAGAAGGGCCACCTCATGACCGCCCTGTCCGCCATCATCCGCCGGGACATCCGGATCGCGCTCCGCGTCGGCGGCGGGGCGCTGATCGGGGTGCTGTTCTTCCTGACCGTGGTGGTGCTGATGCCGTTCGCAGTGGGGCCCGATCTGGCGCTGCTATCGCGGCTGGGGCCGGCCATCCTCTGGCTCGGGGCGCTGCTGGCGAGCCTGCTCACCCTCGACCGGCTGTTCATGGCCGACCACGAGGACGGCTCGCTCGACCTGATTACAATGAGCCGGACGCCGCTGGAACTCGCCTGTGCCGCCAAGGCACTGGCGCATTGGCTGGCCGCCGGCCTGCCGCTGATTGTCGCAACCCCCGTGCTCGGCCTCCTGCTCAACCTCGACATGGTCGCGACCGGCGCGGTGGCGCTGACGCTTCTGGCGGGTACCCCGGCGCTGACGTTTACCGGCATGATCGGCGCGGCGCTGGCGGTGACGCTGCACCGCGGCGGGCTGCTGATGGCGGTGCTGGTGCTGCCGCTGTCGATTCCCGTGCTGATTTTCGGCGTGGCGGCCTCGCAGGCCGTGATCGTCGGCCCGATGACCTTCGGCGCGCCGTTCTCGATCCTGTGCGCGCTGTCGCTGGTCAGCCTCGTGATCGGCCCCTTCGCAGCCGCGGCGAGCCTGCGGCATGGACTTGATTAGGATGGGCTCGGCCGACCTTGACCCCGATCAACTTTCGTCCCTCGCTTTCGTGCTGATTGCCTGAGCGGCCATCGACGATTATCAGGGTACCATGACACTGATCGACCTCGCCAACCCCACGCGGTTCCTCGCGCTGACAGCGCGGGTCCTGCCGTGGCTTGCGGCCGCAACCGTCGTCCTGCTCGCGATCGGTCTCTATCAAGCCGCGCTCGCACCCGACGACTACCAGCAGGGCGCGACGGTGAAGATCATGTTCATCCACGTGCCCAATGCCTGGCTGTCGATGTTCGTCTGGGGCGTGATGAGCATCGCCTCGCTGGGCACGCTGGTGTGGCGTCATCCGCTCGCCGACGTCGCCGCCAAGGCGGCCGCGCCGATCGGCGCCGCCTTCACCTTCCTCGCGCTGCTCACGGGCTCGCTGTGGGGCCGGCCGATGTGGGGCACCTATTGGGAATGGGACGCGCGGCTCACCTCGGTGCTGATTCTATTTTTGATGTATCTCGGCCTGATGGCGCTGTGGCGCGCGGTCGACGATCCCTCGCGCGCGGCCCGCGCCGCCGCGGTGCTGACCCTGGTCGGCGCTATCAATTTGCCGATCATCAAATTCTCCGTCGACTGGTGGAACACGCTGCACCAGCCCGCCTCGGTGATGCGCATGGGCGGATCGGCCCTCGACAAATCCTTCCTGATTCCGCTGCTGGTGATGGCGATCGCCTTCACGCTGCTGTTCGTCACGCTGCATCTGGCCGCGATGCGCAACGAGATCCTGCGCCGCCGCGTCCGCTCGCTGCAGATGATGCAGGCGAGCCGTGTCGCGTTCTCGAGCGAGATCGGTGCCGGCGCGCGCGGACAAAACGCGTCGAACGAAGTCGGGGCCGCATGATCATGTCGCTGGGTCCCTATGCCTCCTTCATCGTGACGTCCTATGCCGCCGCGGCCCTCGTGGTCGCGATCCTGATCGGCTGGATCGCGCTCGACCATCGCAACCAGACGCAGCGCCTGCGCGAGCTGGAGGAGCGCGGCATCACGCGCCGTTCCGGCCGCAGCGCGACGGAATTGCGATGACTGATCAACCTGCCTCCGCGCCGCCGCAGCGCCGCACCTTCCTGATGGTGCTGCCGCTGATCGCCTTCATCGGACTTGCGCTGCTGTTCTGGTTCCGGCTCGGCAGCGGCGATATCTCGCGGATCCCCTCCGCGCTGATCGGTCGTCCGGTGCCGCAGACCGTGCTGCCGCCACTCGAGGGATTGCAGGCCGACAACGCGCACGTGCCGGGGCTCGATCCCGCCGCGTTCAAGGGCAAGGTCAGTCTCGTCAATGTCTGGGCGTCCTGGTGCGTGCCGTGTCATGACGAAGCACCGCTTCTGACCGAACTGGCAAAAGACAAGCGCTTCCAGCTGGTCGGCATCAATTACAAGGACACGGCCGACAATGCGCGCCGCTTCCTCGGCCGCTACGGCAACCCGTTCGGCCGCGTCGGCGTGGACGCCAACGGCCGCGCCTCGATCGAATGGGGCGTCTACGGCGTGCCGGAAACCTTCGTCGTCGGCCGCGAGGGCACGATCGTCTACAAGCTGGTCGGCCCGGTCACCGCGCAAAACCTCAAGACGGTGCTGATGCCGGAGCTGGAGAAGGCGCTCAAGGCAGGAAGCTGACCTGGCGCGGACAAGCTGCCCGAGGGCGTGAGTTCACGGCACGTTGTCGCGACGATGGGCCGGGTCCGTGTGGCCCGCGAGCAGGCCAGCCACGACATCCCAGCCCTTCTCGAAGATATGGCCGACCTTGTGGCCGAAGGAATCGTCCGGGCGCAGCCGCGGCGATTCCAGAATGTGCGTCAGGTGCCGGTGATCGCCGGGAATGCTGCTGACCTCCGCGTCGACGGCGGCTTGGACATCCGTCATCAGCTCATCGAGGCGCTGGGCCCAGCCGGATCCCTTGAGTTCGATCTGCGTTCGCAGCGCCTGCTCGATCCGGTAGATCTCGCTCACGATCTCCCTGGCCCGCACCGGGCGATTATTCCTGAGCGCGAAGAGCAGGAGGTGGTGCTTCTGCTCGATCTGATCGAGCACCATCGAAACCGCGATCGCGAAGGGGCCCGCCGCGATCCGCGCCGCAGCCCGGTCGTCTGATGTCGCGGTCGCGAGCGACAGCAGCTCCCACGGACTTTCCAGGCGCCTTGCGACGATCGTGAGCGCGAACGGCACCGCATCGGCGCGCCTGGACTTGAGCGTGCTGAGGAGGCCAAGGACCTTGTCGAGGCTGGCGCCCTCGAGCCGGGCGATCTTCGGCGCAAGCGCACGGGCAAACTCGTCGAGCTCCCGCTGCAGGTCGAGACAGCGCAGCATCTTCTTGAGGTCATCGAACGTCGCATGGGAGCTGGTATAGGCCATCAGCCCCTCGCGAATGCCGGCTGCGCCCTCGGCAGACCCAAGCTGGCCGTTGAGAGAGGTCAGCACCTTCTTCTGGAACGTCTGGGCCATCTGCCGCGCTTCGGACTGCTTGTCGGCAGAGATGGCCTTCGTCGCGTTGGCGATGTAGTCGGCGGCCATGCTGCGCAGCAATTGCTCGGTCACGAGGCTCCAGATCGGTGCGAGCGATCCACGGGCGATCTGTCCGCTATTGGCCCGTTCCGGCGCGCTGTCCACCAGCACCGGCTCGAGCGGCTCGAAGAAGTAACGTGAGGGATTTCCGACGCGGTAGTGGTTCGGGCCCGTGTTGCGAAACTCGGCACGCAGCGCCGCGATCAACGGCTCGGAATGCGGGATGTCCTCGCCGAGGAGGTGCAGCCGCTCCAGTTCGGCAAGCAGGCGGCGCCGGACCTGCGGAGCGAGTTGCCGGAGGTACTGAATCAGGTGTTCGGCGGTCTGGTCCTGTTTTGCACTCATCACCGGGCCCTCCGGCGTGCCAACCTCTCTTCACGACCAGAGGCTATCGCCTGCGACCGTTCGGACAAGGTCCGGAGCTGAAGAATCTCAGCTTGCGGTTACAGAGCGATGAAGGAACCCGCCGGACGCGTGGCTCGATCCGGGCAGTTGCGCGCGTGAAGTGCACGTCAGCGTGAATAGAGGGTGGTGACTGGAGGCCCCGGCCGGAGCCGGCCGCTACCCCTTGCTCACGTCCCCCGCTTCGGCTTCGCTGGCCTCCAGTGACACCGGCTCGAGGTGATAGCGCTTGGTCAGCGGCATCTGGGCGACGGCGAAGATCATGGTCAGCGGGGTGACGCCGAACACCTTGAAGTTCACCCAGAAGTCGGTGCTTTGCGTGCGCCAGATGATCTCGTTCAGCACGGCCATGCCGGCGAAGAACAGCGCCCAGCGCAGGGTCAGGATGCGCCAGCCCTGCGGCGTCAGATTGAACATCTGGTCGAACATCACGGCGATGAAGGAGCGGCCGAACAGCAGGCCGCCGCCGAGGATCGCGGCGAACAGGCCGTAGATGATGGTCGGCTTGAGCTTGATGAAGGTCTCGTCGTGCAGCACCAGCGTCAGCGTGCCGAACACCAGCACGATCACGCCGGTGACGATCGCCATGATCGGGATATGGCGCGTCACCACATAGGACGCCGCCATCGCCGCCACGATCGCGACCATGAAGGCGCCGGTTGCCGCGAACAGATTGAACTTCGCATTGACGAAGAAGAACACGAGCAGCGGACCGAGCTCGGTCGCCAGCTTGAACAGCGGATGCGGCTGGGTCTTGTCCATCTCTAGCTTTCGATTCCGGCGATGGCGCGGGCGAAGTCGCGCGCGGTGAACGGCGCGAGATCGTCGACGCCTTCGCCGACGCCGATGAAGTGCACCGGCAGTTTGAATTTCTCCGCGAGCGCCACCAGGATGCCGCCGCGCGCGGTGCCGTCGAGCTTGGTCATCACGAGGCCGGTGACCCCGGCGGTGCGATGGAACGCCTCGACCTGCGACAGCGCGTTCTGGCCGACGGTAGCATCAAGCACCAGCAGGACGGCATGCGGCGCAGTGTCGTCCACCTTGCGGATGACGCGCACGACCTTTTCGAGCTCGTTCATCAGCTCGGCCTTGTTTTGCAGACGCCCGGCAGTGTCGATCAGGAGCACGTCGATGCCCTGCTCCTTCGCCGCGGTGAGCGCGTTGAAGGCGAGGCTCGCCGAATCCGAGCCCTGCGCCCCCGCGATGACGGGCGTCTTCGTCCGCTCGCCCCACACCTTGAGCTGCTCGATCGCTGCCGCGCGAAACGTGTCGCCGGCGGCCAGCATCACCTTGCGGCCTTCGGAGGCGAATTTCTGCGAGAGCTTTCCGATCGTGGTGGTCTTGCCGGAGCCGTTGACGCCGACCACGAGGATGACGAACGGCTTTCTCGCCGCGTCGATCACGAGCGGCTTTGCCACCGGCGACAGCACCTTCTCGACCTCGGTCGCGACGACGTCCTTGACCTCGTCGGCCGAGATCGCCTTGTCGTAGCGACCGGTGCCGACGGCGTCCGCGATCCGCACTGCGACTGACGTGCCGAGGTCGGCGCGCAGCAGCACGTCCTCGATGTCGTCGAGCATGGCGCGGTCCAGCTTGCGCTTGGTGACGAGGTCGGCGACCGCGGTCCCGAGCGAGGACGAGGTGCGCTTCAGCCCGTTGGACAGGCGGCGCCACCAGCTCAGCTTGGGGGGATCTGACGTGGTATCGTTCATGGTGGCGGTGTGTTAGCCGTTCCGGCTTCCAAACGAAAGACTTGACCGAAAGTCCTGCAATTGCTCGATGTTCCCCAATTGTCCGCCGACGAGATCATGGCCCGCGTGCTCCATCGCGACGGCCTGATGCTGATCATCGACAAGCCGGCCGGCCTTCCCGTGCATCGCGGCCCCAAGGGCGGCGCCAACCTGGAGGATTCCTTCGACGCGCTGCGTTTCGGCCTGCCGCGGCCGCCGGTGCTGGCCCACCGGCTGGACAAGGACACCTCCGGCTGCCTCGTGCTCGGCCGCCATCGCAAGGCGACCGCCTCGCTCGGCCTGCTCTTCAAGCATGGCAAGATCGGCAAGACCTACTGGACCGTGGTCGAGGGCGGCCCCACTGAAGACGAAGGAACCATCGACATGCCGCTCGGCCGGCTCAATGCCGAGCGCGGCTGGTGGCAGAAGCCGGACCCGGAAGGGCAAAAGGCGATCACCAATTGGAAGGTGATGGGCCGCGGCGACGGTTTCACCTGGCTCGCCATGGAACCGGTCACGGGGCGGACCCATCAATTGCGGGTACATTCGTCAGCGACAGGCTGGCCGATCTTCGGCGATAACATTTACGGCAACGGCCCGCGCTTCGGCGAGCCGAAGCTGCATTTGCATTCCCGCGAGATCGTGGTGCCGATCTCCCGGAACAAGGAGCCGGTCCGCGTCGTGGCGCCGGCGCCGCCGCATATGCACGAGAAGCTCAGGGCCTGCGGCTGGAATGGGGAATAGGCGCCGCAAGGTGCACCTCTCCCGCAAGCGGGGGAAGGAGCGCACCGACGCCGCGGCTGCATCTTGCGGACGCTCGCCGCTCCCGCCCATGGTTTACGAAACCTTCAGTCCTCGTCCCTCATGATGACGGTTGCTTAGAACAAGCTTCTGTAACCGCTCAGGACGAGCAACGCGTCATGTCCACGGCCGGGCTATCGATCATCGACGAGGTCGAATCCGCAATTCGCGCGGGCTCGCCGGAAAAGGGCCTTGCGACAGCCCGACGCGTCACCGACCTGTTCCTCTCCTCCGCCGGCAGTTTCGACGACGAGCAGATCGCGCTGTTCGACGAGGTGCTCGATCGCCTGATCGGCACCATCGAACTGCGCGCGATTGCCGACATGGGCGCTCGCATCGCGCTCGCCGAGATCAGCGCGCAACTGGCGCCGGTAGCTCAAGCGCCGCCCTCCGTGATTCGCCGCCTCGCCAGCAATGACGAGATCCGCATCGCCGGTCCCGTGCTGCAGGAATCCGCCCGCCTCGACGACGGCGAGCTGGTGAAGATCGCCTCAGCCAAGGGCGAGCCGCATCTGCTCGCGATCGCCGGCCGCTGGTGGCTGAAGGAGATCGTCACCGACGCATTGCTGGCGCGCCGCTATCCGAGCGTCAGCCGCAGGCTCGCCGCCAATCCCGGCGCGCGAGTCTCCGGACATGGATTCGCGCTTCTGGTTGGACAGGCCGAGGCGGATCCCGAGCTTGCCGTCAGCGTCGGCGTCCGCGTCGACCTGCCGTCGGAGCTGCGCCGCGGATTGCTGCGCTCGGCGACCGATGCCGTCCGCGCCCGCCTGTTGTCGCGCGCGCCGCCCCATCTGTTCGAGGAGATCCAGAGCGCGATCGCGGCCATCGCCGTCGGCGTCGAGCGCGAGATGTCCGGTGTCCGCGATTTCGAGGGCGCCAAACGCGCGATTGCGATGCTCAAGGCAACCGGCCAGCTCAATGAGGCCACGTTGCTCGGCTTCGCCAGGCAGCGGCGCTATGAAGAGACCGCAGCCGCCCTGGCGGCGCTGTCCGGATCGACCGTCGAAGTCATTCGTCCGCTGATGCAGAGCCTGCGCGACGACGGCCTCCTGGTGCCGTGCAAGGCCGCGCAGCTGAGCTGGGAAACCACCACCGCCGTGCTCGAATGCCGTTTTGCGACCGGCGCGATGAAGCCGGCGGACCTCGCGCGGGCGCAGGGACACTACGCGCGGATGACGCAGGAGAATGCAAAGCGGACGCTGCGGTTCTGGCAGGTGCGGGCGTCGTAGCTTCCGTTTGACGTGAATGCGGCGCTTCGCGTTTCTTCCCTCTCCCCTTGTGGGAGAGGGTGGCTCGCCGCGATAGCGGCGAGACGGGTGAGGGGTTTCCATCAGCGGGTGACCTCTCGCACAGGAATTCGCTGAAGCAACCCCTCATCCGGCGCTTCGCGCCACCTTCTCCCGCAAGGGGAGAAGGGAACAGTCACACCGTCAGCCGCTCGCCATCGCTGCCGGCAATCACGAGCGGCACGACGCTGCCCACACGCTCGCCCGCAATCGCCACCGGCAAATAGTGCTCGGTGCGCCCCTGTCCCTCGCTCTCGATCAGCACATCACACGTCGTGCCGATCTCGGCTTGCAGCCTTCGCCGCAGCGCCGCCTCGCCTGCCGCACGCAGCCGTCGCGCACGCTCTTTGATCGCACGGCCCGCAACCTGGGGCATCCTTGCAGCCGGCGTGCCGGGGCGCGACGAATAGGGGAAGACATGCAGGAATGTCAGCCCGCACGCCTCGACGAGGTCGAGCGATCGCAAAAACATCTCGTCCGTCTCGGTCGGGAAGCCCGCGATGATGTCGGCACCGAAGACGACGTCGGGGCGCAGGCGGCGGACCTGGTCGCAGAATGCGATCGCATCCTGCCGCGAATGCCGCCGTTTCATGCGCTTCAGGATCATGTCGTCGCCGGATTGCAGCGACAGGTGCAGGTGCGGCATCAGCCGCGCATCATCGGCGATGGCATCGAGCAGATCGGCATCCGCCTCGATCGAATCGATCGAGGATATGCGCAGGCGCTTCAGCTCCGGCACATGCCGCAATATCTGCTTCGTCAGCATGCCGAGTTTCGGCGCGCCGGGCAGATCACCGCCATAGCTGGTGAGGTCGACACCGGTCAGCACGATCTCGGCATGGCCGCGCTCGACGAGGTTGCGGACTTGCTCGACCACCGCGCCCATCGGCACCGAGCGCGAATTGCCGCGGCCATAAGGAATGATGCAGAAGGTGCAGCGATGATCGCAGCCGTTCTGCACCTGCACGAACACGCGCGGCAGGCCGCTGGCAAAGCCGTCGATCAGATGCGGCGCCATCTCCTTCACCGCCATGATGTCGCTGACGGCGATTTTTTCGCTGGCGCCAAGGTCAAAGGCGCTGCGGGTCTCGTGCCACGCTTCGCTGCGCATCTTGTCGTCATTGCCGACGATTCGATCGACCTCGGCCATACGAGCGAACATGCCGCTTTGCGTCTGCGCCGCGCAGCCGGTGACGACGATGCGCGCTGAGGGGCGCTCACGCTTCAATTTGCGGATCGATTGCCGCGCCTGCGCCACCGCCTCGTTGGTGACGGCGCAGCTGTTGATGACGATGGTATCTTCGAGCCCCGCAGCTTCGGCTTCGCGGCGGATCACCTCGGCCTCGAAGGCGTTGAGGCGGCAGCCGAAAGTGACGATGTCGACGGCCATCAGGCGGCCGGCGCAAACAGCGCCGGATCGAAGCGGCCCTCATATTCGAAGGTCGCCGTGCCCGTCATCAGCACGTGGTCGTCGCGCTCGCGCCATTCGATGCCGAGCTTGCCGCCGGGCAGCGTGATCTCGACATTGCGCTCGGCCCGCTTCAGGCGGGCCGCGGCGACCGCCGTGGCGCAAGCCGCCGAGCCGCACGCCCTGGTCAGGCCGGCACCGCGCTCCCAGGTGCGGATCGTGATGTGCTCGGGATCGACGATATGGGCGAGCGTGATGTTGGCGCGCTCCGGGAAGATCGGGTGGTTTTCCAGCAGCGGACCGAAGCGGCCGAGATCGTAGGCATTGACGTCGTCGACCCAGAAGATCGCGTGCGGATTGCCCATGCTCACCACGGAAGGCGAATGCAGGATCGGATGGTCGATCGGCCCGATCTGCAATTCGATGTAGCGGGTGTCGCGGAACTCTTCGGCCAACGGGATGTCCTGCCAGCCGAACTTCGGCATGCCCATGTCGACGGTGTAGAGATCGGGCGCCGGGCCCTGCCAGGCATTGAGCAAGCCGGCCGCGGTCTCGAACGTCGCATTGGTCTGCCCGTTCTTCTCGAAGATGCGCCGCACCACGCAGCGCATGCCGTTGCCGCAGGCGCCGGCTTCCGAGCCGTCATTGTTGTAGATGCTGATGAAGGCCTCGGTGCCGTCGAGCCGGGGCTTCTGCAGCACCATGAGCTGGTCATAGGCCACGCCGCCATTCGCGGAGGCCACCGCGCGGGCGTCGTCGGGCGTCACCCGGCCTGCGGAATCGCGCATGTCGACAACGACGATCTCGTTGCCGATGCCGTTCATCTTGGCAAATGCGTGATTGGCCAGCGCGCTCATGAAAATTCCCGAATTTCGCCTGTCTTATATGGCGATCCTTGCCGGCTTGGCCAGTGTTTTGCCGGCGGTCGCCAGAGGTCTGGCAAGAGATCCGCCAAGAGACCTGCCGGGAGATCTGCCATGACGCATCTGTCATGGGACGAATTTGGCGCCCGCGTGTTAGAACGGCGCGTTCGCGCGAACCGGGCGCGGTCGGGCGCAAAGACGGATTTAGGCCTTGGTGGTTAAGGCCTTGGCAGTTGAGGCCTTAGCAGTCGAGGCCTTGGGGAGAATAAAATGTTCAGGTTTCGTCGTCTCGCTCTGGCCGCGCTGATCCCGGTCGCGGCCTTGTCGCTTGGCCTGCCTGAGGTTCTGGCGCAGACGCCGAGCCCGGCAACGCCAAGCCCGGCGCCGGCCGCCTCGGCAAGTCCCTCGCCGGCCCCATCGGCCTCCCCCGCGCCGGCCGCAAGCGCCTCGCCTGCCCCTGCG
>NZ_JAVTJN010000022.1:0-43806 GCF_032144035.1 Bradyrhizobium sp. WYCCWR 12699 | reverse complement strand
GCCGTCGCCTGCGGCCAGCGCTTCGCCGAGCCCGACGGCGTCGCCCTCGCCCGCAGCCAGCGCCTCACCGAGCCCGACGGCCCCGCCACCGGCGGCCGCCGCAACCCCCGCCCCGGTGCAGACCGCCGATCCGTTCGGCCTCGAGACCACGCTCGAGGCCAAGAAGGTCGTGATGGTCAAGGGCACCGCGAACTGGGACTCGGCCTTCGACACGCTGATCGACGCCTTCAAGGCGCTGAACACGCTCCTGGACAAGCAGGGCATCAAGCACGCCGGCAACGCGATGATCGTCTACACCTCGACCGACGATACCGGCTTCACCTTCCTGGCCGAGATCCCGGTCGAGCAGGATCCCAAGAATTTGCCCAAGGACATGAGCGTCGGCAAATCGCCGGAGGGCAAGGTGCTGAAATTCGTCCACCGCGGCTCCTACGACAACATGGACAACACCTACGAGGCGATCACCAATCACCTCGACGACAAGAGGCTGGAAGCCAAGGACACCTTCATCGAGGAATACCTGACCGATCCCCTGAAGACCGCTGAAGACAAGCTCGTGATCAACGTTTTCGTGCCGCTGAAATGAGAGACATGAAGAAGCCTGCCATCCTTGCTGCCTCCCTCGCCGCCGTTCTTGCCGTGACCCTGCCGGCAACGTCAGCGCTCGCCGACGATGTCGTCTCCGCCATTTCGGTGAGCGGCGAAGCCAGCGTGTCCGCGGCGCCGGATCTCGCGCAGATCGACGCCGGCGTCGCCAACGACGCCAAGACGGCGAAGGAAGCCTCCGACGCCAACAACGCCGCGATGGGCAAGGTGCTGCTGGCGCTGAAGGGCGCCGGCATCGCCGAGAAGGATTACCAGACCTCGCGCCTGTCGCTGCAGCCGCAATACGGCCAGAACAAATCCACCGGCGCATCCCCGGTGGTCGGCTTCCGCGCCAGCAATCGCGTCACAGTGAAGATCCGCGACGTGACCAAGGTCGCCGGCATCATCGACACGCTGGTTGCCGCCGGCGCCAACGACATCGGCAACATCTCCTTCGAGGTGACGCAGGCCTCGAAACTGCTCGACGACGCGCGCGAGCAGGCGGTGGCGGACGCCCACCGCAAGGCCGAGATCTACGCCAAGGCAACCGGAGCGACGCTGGGCGCACCGCTCAGCGTGTCCGAGGGCGGCGCGCCTGTGCCGCTGTTCAAGGGCCGCATGGCCGCAGCTCCCCTGGCCGCAGGCGCCGCCGTCGCGCCGGGCGAGGAGACGCTGTCTGTGACGGTGAATGTGAGCTGGGCGATCAAGGCGAAAGAGCAATAGCTCTCGTCATCTAATAAGTGACACATCGCCGCGACATCAACGGTGTCGTCCCCGCGAGCGCGGGGACCCATAACCACAGGGAGTGGTTATGACGCGACGCAGGTAACTCCGAAACTTCGCCACACATCCCCTGTGGTTATGGGTCCCGGATCTGCGCTTCGCTAGTCCGGGACCACAGCAATGTTTGGAGACAGCGGAGCTAAATCTCCACCACCTGCCTAATCAATCATTCGCGCTGATATCAGTAAAAAGGAACCCCGTCGGCGTCTTGGTAAAGACGAAGATGAGCTCGCCGCAGAAGACGAAGTAACTGTCGTTCTTGTAGTCATCGCGATCGTAGACGGCCTTGCCGCGCTGGATACACGCGCGATTTTTCGCCGTGAACGAGGTCCGATAGGTCTTGGCGCCAAATTGCGCGGCGTCGCGAATGGCGTTGTCGTTCATGAACGGCAATCGTGTCATAGCGGCGACGGCGGCGGAATCGTTTGCTTTCAGCGCTGCGCGAAACTTCTCGATGAAGCCATCGAATTCCTTCTGCAAGGCAGGAGAAGCGACGGCGTTCTTCGCCTGGACGACGGCAGGAGCAAGGCTCACGATAGCGGCTGCAAGCACAATTCTCAGCAAAAATCCCACAGGCCGGCTCCATCCATCAATCAAGGTCTTCCGACCGAATCCATGGTGTTTGGTTGCGTCATGGGCTTTCTGGTTCAATGGCGCAGAGCCGCATGAGCTTGTCGCTATGCGAGCAAAGCGGACATTGCTTTCGTCGCATCCCGCCGCCGGGCTTATGGGTACACGACCTAGATCTCCACCACCTGCCCCGGCTTCATCGCCACGAACCGCTCCTGCGGAATCTTCGCGGCATCCAGCGCTTCCACCAGCGCCTTCGCCGGCGCGTCGATCGCTTCATCCGTCAGCTGGAACGTGCCGTGATGGTGCCCGAGCGCGGCCTCGGCGCCGCAATCGGCCAGCGCCTTCACGGCGTCTTCCGGATTCATGTGCTGGTCGCGCATGAACCAGCGCGGCTCGTAGGCGCCGATGGGAAGGATGGCGAGGCGCAGCCTGCCGTGCTTCTCGGCGACGCGGCGGAAATGCCGGCCATCGCCGTAACCGGAATCGCAGACCACATAGATCTTCCCGGCCGGCGTCTCCAGGACAAAGCTCGCCCACAGCGCCTTGTTGCGATCGAACATGCCGCGCGCGCTCCAGTGCCGCGTCGGCACCAGATGCACGGCGATGCCGCCGCCGAGTTCGACGCGGTCGTGCCAGTCGAAGGCTTCCACCTTGATCGTGGAATCCCAGCTGCGCATCGTCACGTCGTTGCCGAGCGGGGTGACCACGCGCGGGGCAAAATTCTTGGTGAGCCGTGACAGCGTCGCGATGTCGAGATGGTCGTAATGGCCATGCGAGACCAGCACGACGTCGATCTTCGGCAGCTTCTCGAACGCGATGCCGGGATCGTTGTGCCGCTTCGGTCCGGCGAAGCTGACCGGCGAGACCCGCTCCGACCAGACCGGGTCAATGAGGATGTTGAGGCCGCCGGTCTGGACCAGCCAGCTGGCATGGCCGACGAAGGAGAGCCGCAACCGATCGCCGTCGACCCGCGCCGGCGGCGTGTCGGCATGGGGGCTGGGCGCCCAGTCGGGCCATTCGGCGCGATTCCGCTTGCCGCCGAGCTGCCAGCGCAGCACCTCGCGCAGCGACTTTGGCGGTGCGCCGTCCGGATCGAAGAAGGTCAGGCCGTCGAAATGATCGGAGACCGGGCCGTCATAGGTTTTCATGTAGGACATCCAGAGCGAGGGCACGCCGACCACCGCGCCGGCCCCGGCAAGCAGTCCGAACAGGCGGCGGCGGGTGATCGGCATGGGAACTTCAAGGGTGGTAACGGAGGCGGGTCATCGCCTCTATATGGGCGGACCCCCGCGAAAAGGAACCGGCCGCCAAAATTGCTCTCTTTTCAGGACCTTGGCCTGGCCGCGGCGCCCCGGCACCCTAACTTTCCTTGACTTTTGAGCGGGAGCGGCGTTTAACCCCGCCACTTTCTTGGAAAGGCTTTCTTTTCGACCCGCCGACCGGCCCTCGGGGCCGGAGGTCAACGCCCGACAGCGCTGTGCGCCCTCGGGCGCAAAGGTGTTTGGAAGATCGTTTGGCCAAGGAAGTGGTCATCCCCCGCGAAGGCGGGGGACAGCAACAGGACAACTTCATTGTTCGACAATCTGTCGGAACGGCTTGGCGGAATTCTCGATCGTCTGACGGGGCGCGGTGCGCTGACCGAAAAGGACGTCGACGCCGCGATGCGCGAGGTGCGCCGCGCGCTGCTGGAGGCCGACGTTGCGCTCGAGGTGGTCCGCAGCTTCACCGAGCGCGTCCGCGAGCAGGCGATCGGCGCCACCGTCGTCAAGTCGGTGACCCCCGGCCAGATGGTGGTCAAGATCGTCCATGACGAGCTGATCAACACGCTCGGCGCCGAAAGCCAGACCATCGACGTCAATTCCGTGCCGCCGGTGCCGATCATGATGGTCGGCCTGCAGGGCTCGGGCAAGACGACCACCACCGCAAAGCTCGCCCGCCGCCTGGTCCAGCGCGACAAGCGCAAGGTGCTGATGGCTTCGCTCGACGTCTATCGTCCGGCGGCGATGGAGCAGCTGGCCGTGCTCGGCCGCGATCTCGACATTCCGACCCTGCCGATCGTGGCGGGACAGCAGCCGCCGCAAATCGCCAAGCGCGCGCTGGAGGCCGGCAAGCTCGGCGGCTACGACATCGTGCTGCTCGACACCGCCGGCCGCACCACGCTCGACGAAGATATGATGGCGGAAGCGGCGGCGATCAAAGCCGCCGCCAATCCGCATGAAGTGCTGCTGGTCGCGGACAGCCTCACCGGCCAGGACGCCGTGAACCTCGCACGCGCCTTCGATCAGCGCGTCGGCCTCACCGGCATCGTGCTGACGCGCGTGGACGGCGACGGCCGCGGCGGTGCCGCGCTGTCGATGCGTGCCGTCACCGGCAAGCCGATCAAGCTGATCGGCACCGGCGAAAAGACCGACGCGCTGGAAGATTTCCACCCCGACCGTATCGCCGGCCGCATCCTCGGCATGGGCGACGTGGTCTCTCTGGTCGAACGCGCCGCCGCCAATATCGACGCCGAGAAGGCCGCGCGCACCGCCGAGCGGATGCGCAAGGGCCAGTTCGACCTCAACGACATGCGCGAGCAGCTGTTGCAGATGGCGAACATGGGCGGCATCAGCGGCCTGATGGGCATGATGCCCGGCATCGCCAAGATGAAGAACCAGATCGCGGCCGCCGGCATCGACGACAAGATTCTGAAGCGCCAGGTGGCGGTGATCGATTCCATGACGCGCGACGAGCGCCGTCATCCCGACCTGCTCAAGGCCAGCCGCAAGAAGCGCATCGCCGCCGGCTCCGGCCAAAGCGTCGAGCAGGTCAACAAGCTGCTCAAGATGCACCGGAACATGGCCGACGTGATGAAGGCCATGGGCTCGGGCAAGCGCGGCCCGCTCGCCGGCATCGCGCAGGCGATGGGCTTTGGCGGCGGCATGAAGATGCCCTCGCCCGAAGAGATGAAGGCGATGCAGGAAAAGATGCAGAGCGGCGGCGGCCAGGGTCTGCCCAGCCTGCCGAAGGATCTGCCGCCCGGTCTTCGCTCGGGCCTGCCGAATTTGCCGGGGCTAACGGGCCTCAGCGGCAAGCCGACGCTGCCGGGCCTCGGCGGTTTCCCCGGCAAGAAGAAATGAGTAATTCGTCGCGATGAGATCGCTTCGGTCTCACGGGACGCGGAATACCAATCAACCGAACAAACCGTATTTTGAAGGAGAACTAGATGTCCGTCGTTATCCGCCTCGCCCGCGCAGGCACCAAGAAGCGTCCCGTCTATCACGTCGTCGTCGCCGATTCGCGCTTTCCGCGCGACGGCCGCTTCATCGAGCGTCTCGGCTATTTCAACCCGCTGCTGCCGAAGGACAACGAGACCCGCCTGAAGCTCGACATGGACAAGGTGAAGGCCTGGCTCGCCAAGGGCGCGCAGCCGTCGGACCGCGTGTCCCGCTTCCTCGATGCCGCCGGCGTCAAGAAGCGCGAAGCGCGCAACAACCCCGAGAAGGCCGTGCCGCGCAAGGAGCGCAAGGCGCAGGCCGAAGCCGCCGCCAAGGGCTAAGGCTAGACCATGTCGGCGCTGGTCTGCGTCGCGCGGATCGGCGCCGCGCATGGTGTGCGCGGTGCGGTCAAGCTTTGGACTTTTACGGAAGATCCGTTTGCCGTCCGCCGCTACGGGCCCCTGCTGTCCAAGGATGGCAGGCGCCAGTTCGAAGTCGCGCAGGCGCGCGAGGCCAAAGATCATCTGGTCGCGACGTTCAAGGGCGTCACGACCCGCGATGAGGCCGAGCGCCTCAACGGCATCGAGCTCTACGTCGCGCGCGAAAAACTGCCCGCGACGGACGAGGACGAATATTACCACACTGATCTGATCGGGCTCGCCGCCGTCACCACGGGCGGCGATGCGCTCGGCCGCGTGCTCGCGATCCATAATTTCGGCGCCGGCGACATCATCGAAATCGCGCCGCCGAAGGGACCGACGATGCTGCTGCCGTTCTCGAATGCGGTGGTGCCGGAGGTCGACCTCAAAGCCGGCCGCGTGGTGATCGCGCTGCCGCAGGAGATCGAGGGCGATCGGGACGACGACAACGATCCCGCCCCGAGTCGTCCCGGCGAACGCGGGGACCCATAACCACAGGCCGTGGTTTTTTGGCTAAGCTGATAGCTCCGATCATCGCAAAATGACGTGCGGTGGTCATGGGTCCCGGGCTGGCGCTTCGCTCGCCCCGGGACGACGAGAACCGAGATCCGATGACCCATCCCTCTCCCTGGCGCGCGACTGTGCTGACGCTGTTTCCGGAGATGTTTCCGGGACCGCTCGGCGTGAGCCTTGCCGGGCGGGCGCTGGCCGCGGGACTCTGGCAGATCGAGGCGCGGGACATCAGGGCCTCCGCCACTGACCGCCACCGCAGCGTCGACGACACCCCCGCCGGCGGCGGACCGGGCATGGTGCTGCGGGCGGATGTGCTGGCGGCCGCGATCGACGCCGCCGAGATCGCACCGGCACGGCCGCGCCTGCTGATGAGCCCGCGCGGTCGGCCATTGACCCAGGCCAGGGTGACGGAGCTTGCCCGGGGCCCCGGTCCCCTGATCGTCTGCGGGCGCTTCGAGGGGATCGACCAGCGGGTGATCGACAAGCGGGGCCTGGAGGAGGTCTCGATCGGCGATTACGTGCTCTCGGGAGGCGAAATCGCAGCCTTAGCCCTGATCGACGCCTGCGTACGGCTGCTGCCGGGGGTGATGGGCAAGGAGGCCTCGGGAACCGAGGAAAGCTTCTCCGATGGCCTGCTGGAATACCCCCAATACACCCGCCCGCAGCTGTTCGAGGGGGTCCCGATCCCTGAGATCCTGAGCTCCGGGGACCACGCCAAGGTGGCGGCCTGGCGGCGGGCGCAATCCGAAGCCCTCACCGAGGCCCGGCGGCCCGATTTATGGGCCAAGATCCCGCCCAAGCCGGCGATTCGGGCTCGTCGCCAAAAAACGCCAAAAAACAAGACAGACGGGTGACAAACGCTCCGGCTTGCCTTATAGCAGCGGCCAAATCCGCAATGGCTGGATAGACGAATTTTGCGCAGCCCCCCGTTTCCAGGGCTGGGCGCGCCGATGGAGATTTACCCATGAACCTGATCAAGCAGCTCGAGCAAGAGCAATTCGACAAGCTGTCCGTCGGCAAGGACATTCCGGAATTCGGTCCCGGCGACACCGTGATCGTCAACGTGAAGGTCGTCGAAGGCGACCGCACCCGCGTGCAGGCCTATGAAGGCGTCTGCATCGGCCGTTCCGGCGGTGGCCTCAACGAGAGCTTCACCGTGCGCAAGATCTCCTACGGCGAAGGCGTCGAGCGCGTGTTCCCGGTGATGTCGCCGATGATCGACTCGATCAAGGTGGTGCGCCGCGGCAAGGTGCGTCGCGCCAAGCTCTATTACCTCCGCAACCTGCGCGGCAAGTCGGCCCGCATCGTCGAGAAGACCGAGCACGCCAAGGCTGCCGTCAACGAGTAAGCCTCGCTTCTCCAGGCACGTTTTCGAAAGCGCGGGGCTCGGCTCCGCGCTTTTTTGTTGCGTCAGCCGTGCGCTTCAAACCACTCGCGATTCCAGTTCGGCCTGCTATATATTCCTGGAATGTTTCCAGATCCGACCAGCCTCGCCCCCGTCCAGCGCATCGTCATCGACGATCGCTCGCGGCTGCCTGGCCGGTTCTTCGGCCGCTTCGCGACCTCGGCAACGTCAGAGCTTAGTCCAGCCTAACAGGCTGCGCTGACGATTTTGTTGCCCGCGCGATGCGCGCTTACCCGCTTCACACATTCTTCGGAGCTGACGCTCATGTCCAAGCCCACCACATTGTACGACAAGATCTGGAACGACCATCTGGTGCACGAAGCCGACGACGGCACCTGCCTGCTCTACATCGACCGCCACCTGGTGCACGAAGTGACCTCGCCCCAGGCGTTCGAAGGCCTGCGCGCGACGGGGCGCAAGGTTCACGCGCCGGAGAAGACGCTGGCCGTCGTCGACCACAACGTGCCGACCACCGATCGCACCAAGCCGAATCCCGATCCGGAGAGCATCGAGCAGATCAAGGCGCTGGCCGAGAACGCCAAGGAATTCGGCATCGAATATTACAACGAGTTCGACAAGCGTCAGGGCGTCGTCCACGTCATCGGCCCCGAGCAGGGCTTTACGCTGCCCGGCACCACCATCGTCTGCGGTGACAGCCACACCTCGACGCATGGCGCCTTCGGCGCGCTCGCGCACGGCATCGGCACCTCCGAGGTCGAGCACGTTCTGGCGACGCAGACGCTGATCCAGAAGAAGGCGAAGAACATGCGCGTCACCGTCGACGGCAAATTGCCTGACGGCGTGACGGGCAAGGACATCATCCTGGCCATCATCGGCGAGATCGGCACCGCCGGCGGCACCGGCTATGTGCTGGAATACGCGGGCGACGCGATCAGTGCGTTGTCGATGGAAGGCCGCATGACGGTCTGCAACATGTCGATCGAAGGCGGCGCCCGCGCCGGCCTCGTCGCGCCCGACCAGAAGGCGTTCGACTTCCTGCGGGGCCGTCCGAAGGCCCCGAAGGGCGCGGACTGGGATGCGGCCATGCGCTACTGGGAGAAGCTGCGCTCCGACGACGGTGCGCATTTCGACAACGAATTGCGCCTCGACGCGGCCAAGCTGCCGCCGATCGTGACCTGGGGCACGAGCCCCGAGGACGTGATCTCGGTGACCGGATTCGTGCCCGATCCTGATCAGATTGCGGACGAGGCCAAGCGCATCTCCAAGCATCGCGCGCTGAAATACATGGGCCTCACCGCGGGAACGAAGATCACCGACATCAAGGTCGACCGCATCTTCATCGGCTCCTGCACCAACGGTCGCATCGAGGATCTGCGCGCCGCCGCCAAGATCGCGGAGGGCAAGACCGTCTCGGCCAACGTCAATGCCATGGTCGTGCCGGGCTCGGGCCTCGTGAAGGAGCAGGCCGAGGCTGAAGGTCTCGACAAGATCTTCATCAAGGCCGGCTTCGAATGGCGCGAGCCGGGCTGCTCGATGTGCCTTGCGATGAACCCGGACAAGCTGGCGCCGGAAGAGCGCTGCGCCTCGACCTCGAACCGCAATTTCGAGGGACGCCAGGGTTTCAAGGGCCGCACCCATCTGGTGTCGCCGGCGATGGCGGCGGCGGCGGCGATCGCCGGTCACTTCGTCGACGTCAGGGACTGGCGCTAAGCCAATCCCAGCAATTGTAGCGATCGCGGCAAACCGCCGTTAAACGATGGCCTGACACTGTCGTCCTCGCGAGGTTTTCGCGAGGACGCGCGCCATGGCCAACAAGCCTGAATATGTCGACCTGATCAGCGAAGCCACGCGCCAGCACCGCCGGCGCGCGACGCCCTTGCGCATCGTCGCCAAGCCGGAGGTCGAGGAAACATCGAAGCTCAGCCGCTGGCCGCCCGCGATGTTCAGGCAGTGGAAGCTCGAGAATTTGATGCGGTGGAAGGCTTCGTCGTGGAAGCTGAAGGATTGGCTGTAGGCCGTCCAACCCCGACGTCATTCCGGGGCGCCCGACGGGCGACCCCGGAATCTCGAGCTGACGTCACCTCGCTCACATCACCAATAGTAGCGGTACGGATGGTGCCAGCGATGCCAGCGGCAGACGCGGCGGGGGCCGTAATAGGTCCAGATGATCCGGCAGCGGCGCGGATGGTGGTAGTAGGGATAATAGCCGCCGACATAATAGCGCCGGTGGAAGTGGCGGTGACCATAGTGCGGCCGATAGATTCCGTAGCGATGAAATCCGCCATAGCGGTGAACGCCGCCATAGCGATAGCCGCCGCCGTGGAAGGCCGGCGCGGCGCGGATGCCGCCGATATGAGCGCCGTGGAATCCACCGCCGCGGAAGCCGCCGATATGTCCGCCGCCACCGCGGAATCCACCGCCGCCGTGAAAATGTCCGCCCCCGCCATGTCCGCCGCCGCCATGGCGAACCTGCGTGACGAGATCGTCGCCCGCCGTCTTGGTCGCGGGTGACGTCGCCGGATTGATCAAGTTCAGCGCTTCAGCCCGACGCGCGGTCCCGGCCGTCAGCATCAGCGTCGCCGCAGCCGCAATCCCGAGCAGGCGCATCGGGCTTGCCTTGAGACCCATTATCCTCAGCATGGAAATCCTCCCTGAATCTAGACAGCGGAGTTGCGATGCTCGTTCCGGGCCCGCGTCATCCCTGTTCAATTGCAGTCGCTCCCGGGATTAAATTGCGGACAGCGATGTGAACGCGCCATGAATGAACGAAGCTGGCTGCGCGCTGCGGCGCTGTGCCGCGATGGGAGGAAGTCGTGAGATGACGGTCTACGCGATTGCACAATTGAAGATGACGGACCGCGCGGCCTATGACCGCTACCAGGCGCGGTTCTTCGACGTGTTCAGGAAGTACAATGGCCGGCTGCTCGCCGCCGACGAGCGCCCGCGCGTGCTCGAAGGAACCTGGCCGCACGACAAGCTCGTCATGATGTCGTTTCCCGACGAAGCGGCCTTCCTCGCCTTCTCGAACTCGCCCGACTACGAGGAGATCTCACGCGACCGCAAGGCGGGCGCAGAGGCCACCGTGCTGCTCGTCAAGGGTTTCGCGCCCGCCGGCTAGCGCGTCACCAGAACGGGCCGTAGCCGAACACGAAGGGTGCAGGCACGCCGTAGGGATAGGGACGGTAGTGCGCGGGCCGCGCGTAGTAGCGGGGATCACGACGCACGAGGGGCGGCACAACGTATTGCGGTCGCGCCGGACGCCGCACATCGAAAACCGCGATCCCGGCCGAGGCCTCCGGGATCGCCACCCGATGCGCCGCTGACGCGTAAGGCAGGCCGGTGGCAAGCGCGACGGCAACGGCCCATGCAAACCATCTCGCCATGATCACCCCACCGGGCTCCAACGCCGCGCGCCGCCCTAACCCGGGCGCCAGTAGCAGCTCACGCGCGGCACGATCACCGTGCCGCTCGGCCGGAATTCCTGCACATAGGTCGCGTTGCATTCGCGGACCGCATTGGGACCGGGATTGTAGCGCGGATAGACGCCGTCAGGGCTGTAATAGGGCGTGACGCGCAGGCGCGCCGGGTGGCGTTTGCGCGGCGGCGGGATCTCGTCCGGTGAGGCGGCCTGGGCCAGGCTGACGCCGGGGGCCGCCGTCTGCGCCTCCGCGCCAACGCAAAATTGCGAAAACAACCCCATGCACAGTAGCGTCAGCGCTGTTTTTGCTCGCATTTTTTCGCCCACCTGAAACGTCTCGTCGAGCGGCCACGCTCCCCGTTTTGGCGCCGCCCGTCAACCTTGCCGCATCTATAAAGCGGGATGCATCGCCAAGGAACCCGCGCTAAGAGGGACACATGTGGACGGAATTGAAAGCGCCCTCGCTGGCCGAGATGGAAGCGACGGCGCATGAGATCTTCGAAGGCCTGCCGGCGGAATTCCGCAAGCTCTGCGAGGGCGTGATCATCCGCGTCGACGACTTCCCGACCGAGGAGGTCCTGGACGAGATGGAGTGCGAGAGCGAGTTCGACCTGCTCGGCCTGTTCCAGGGCGTCGGCCTGCCGCAGCAGAGCCTGGGCGACGTGGCGCGGCTGCCCAACATGGTCTGGCTCTACCGCCGGCCGATCCTGGATTACTGGGCCGAGCACGACGAAAGCCTCGGCCACATCGTCCGCCACGTCCTGATCCACGAGATCGGCCACCATTTCGGTCTTTCGGACGACGACATGGAAGCGATCGAGGCTCAGGCGGAGCAGGACGCGGACTGACCAAGGCGCGGCGCAGAGAGAAGCATCGTCAGTCGATAATCGGACCACCCCGCGAGAGACAGCGACACCTGCTGATAGTGCAGGTAGCCCATGGTCGGATGATTGAACGCACGCTCGCCGCCTTCGCGAGCCAAGACCCCCTGCATGTCCCAGCAGCGCTCGAAATCGGGACTTTCTCGTCTCAGTTGCTCCACCAGCCAGCGAATCTCGGGATCATCCGAGTAGGCTGTCACCGCGGCACGGAACTCTGCAACGACGCGGCGCGCTCGGGAAGTCCAGTCGAGGATCAGGGTTCGAGCCTCAGGCCTCAGAAAGATGTAGCGCAGGAGATTCTTTTCGCCGTCTGCATCGAGCCATCCTGCAAACAGGAGGGACGCTTGTGCATTCCAGCGACGCGCACGCCATGTGCGATCGAGGACATAGGCCGGTCCATCGATCGCATCGACACAGGCCAGGATTTCTTCAGGCGGATCATCCCTTGTGCTGGGACGTTCGGGATCGCGCTTGCCCGCAACCTCGAACAGGTAGCTGCGCTCGGCGCGTGACAGACGCAATCCGTGCGCGAGGCGCGAAAGTGCCGCCGCGGAGACGGACACGTCACGCCCCTGCTCGATCCACGTGTACCAAGTGACGCTCAATCCGCAGAGCTGCGCGACCTCTTCTCGCCGAAGTCCGGGCGTGCGCCGTCGCGATCCACCGGCGAGGCCGAATTCTGCGGGTGACTGGCGCTCCCGGAGCGCCCGCAAGAACGCGCTGAGCGAGAGAGCGGGGGCGGCTGGATCCTGTCCTTTCATAGTGGTAATTATACTAGCATAATATAGGTTCTCAAACTGGTATTAGCCGCGTGCTAGCTTTCCGTCGTTATTTCGTCGCTGCGCAGAGGACGCACGGGCATGGGCAAGCAATTCACGCGGATCGAGCCGGAGCACAGGACTTTCATCGAGGGGCAGAAGATCTTCTTCGTTGCCAGCGCCCCGCCCAAGGGACGGATCAATGTGTCCCCCAAGGGCCTGTCCTCATTCCGGGTGCTCGGAGACAATGATGTCGCCTATCTCGACGTCACTGGCAGCGGCAGCGAGACCCGCGCGCACCTGATGGCTTCTGACGACAAGCGGCTGACCATCATGTTTTGCGCCTTCGATGGCGCCCCGATGATCCTGCGCCTTTATGGCCAAGGCCGGTCGCTCATGCGAGGCACGCCTGATTACGCCGACCTTGCCCCTCGGTTCGAGGACGTCGCCGGGGCACGTCAGATCATACGCCTCTCGATCGACCTCGTGCAGACGTCGTGCGGCATGGGCGTGCCACTGTTCGACTACAAGCAAGAGCGTGGCAGCCTCGTGCGCTACTGGACCAAGCAGGGCCTCGACAATTTGCGAAAGTACTGGGGCCTGAAGAACATGAAGAGCATCGACGGTCTGCCGACCGGCTTTGCGCCTGACCGGATGGCCCCTCAGGGCTGACAGACCAAGGTTGCCGATTCCGGCCTAGGATTTGTGTGCCAACCGGGCTAAACAGCCCTCCCCTGACGACAAACCGGGAAGCCCAAGATGGACAAGTTCACCACGCTGGAAGGCGTCGCGGCGCCGCTGAAGATCATCAATGTCGACACCGACATGATCATTCCGAAGCAGTACCTGAAGACCATCAAGCGCACCGGCCTTGGCAAGGGGCTGTTTTCCGAGCAGCGCTACAAGGACGACGGCAGCGAGAACCCGGATTTCGTGCTGAACCAACCCGCCTATCGCAACGCGAAGGTGCTGGTCGCCGGCGACAATTTCGGCTGCGGCTCGAGCCGCGAGCACGCCCCCTGGGCGCTGCTCGACTTCGGCATCCGCTGCGTGATCTCGACCTCGTTCGGCGACATTTTCTACAACAACTGCTTCAAGAACGGCATCCTGCCGATCCGCGTCTCCCAGGAAGACCTCGACAAGCTGTTCGACGACGCCGAGCGCGGCGCCAACGCGACGCTGACGATAGACCTGCCGAACCAGGAGATCCGCGGCCCCGACGGCGGCAAGGTCAAGTTCGAGATCGACCCGTTCCGCAAGCATTGCCTGATCAACGGCCTCGACGACATCGGCCTGACGATGGAGAAGAAGGCCTCGATCGACTCTTACGAGGACAAGCTCAAGCGCGAACGCGCCTGGGCCTGAGACCGCTCTTTGCTTCGAGCCCCGGTGCCGTCAGCGCCGGGGCTTTTTCTTTGCCTTGGTTATCCCGTATAGCTTCGCCGCATGCTCCCCGAGATCGTCACCTTCTGGCATGGCCCGATGGACGCGCTGCGCCAGACCTGTCTGCGCTCGCAGTTGGCGGCCGGCCACAAGGTCACCGTCTACAGCTTCGACACCATTCCCGGCCTTCCCGCCGGCGTCGCCAACGCGGATGCCGAGGCGATCCTGCCGCATGCGTTCTCCGAACGGCTGCGGCCGCCGCAGCCGGACGGCAGCTGGCGCGACTGGACCATTCTGCAATTCAGCGACTTCTTCCGCATGAAGCTGATGGCGAAGGGCCTCGGCCTCTGGCTCGATGCCGACGTGCTGCTCTTGAAGCCCGTCGAGATCGATCCGGCAAAACCCTATTTCGCCTGGGAGCGACCGCGCCAGCTCGGCAATTCCGTGATCTATCTGCCGCCCGCGCACGGCATCGTCGCCGCCTTCGAAGAGCTGATGGAGCAGGAGGAGCTGACGCCGAACTGGCTGTCGATCCGCCATCGCGTCACCTTCATGATGCGTCGCCTGCGCGGCGGCTCGAACCGCCTCTCGGACATTCGTGTCGCGATCTACGGACCCGCAGCCCTGACCGCGCTGGCGCGCCGCACCGGCGAATTGCAATACGCGCTGCCGAAGCAGTCGTTCTATGCCGTGCATGCCGAGCCGAAATTGTTCTTCGATCCCTCGAGCTATCTCGGCCTCGTCACCAGCCCCGAGATCATCGGCCTGCACATCTCGCCGAAGGGCCGCGGCGGCGAAAAGCCGATTCCGGGCAGCCTATATGCCTGGGCGACGGAGCGGTTTGGCTAGGGATATGATCCACCGATGAGCAATCGGATTTTCCTTCACGGCGTACCGAATACCCCCGCAATTTGGCAGCCGCTGATCGACCAGCTAGGGCAACCTGTGACCACGCCCTGCTTGCCCAATTTCTGCGGGCCCGCGCCCGATGGCTTCGACTGCACCAAGGATGCCTATGCGCAGTGGCTCGTTGGATTCCTGGAAAGCCGATACAACAGCGAGGGTCCGATCGACTTGGTCGGCCACGATTGGGGAGCACTGCTTACGCTGCGGGCAGCATCGCTGCGTCCCGACTTGATCCGCTCATGGACGATCTGCGGTGCGGCGATCGATCCTGCCTATCGCGGCCACCTGCTCGCTCGACTTTGGAATACGCCCGTGGTCGGCGAAGTCATCATGGCGATGCCCTCACGTTCGACGATGGAACGTGGCTTCCGCCGCGGCGGAGTACCGGCCGAGCTGGCGCAGCATGAGGCATCGGCTTGGAGCCCGCTCATGCGTCGGGCGATCCTTGCGCTGTATCGCTCCGCGAACGGTCTACGCTTCGCAGGCGACTGGGTCGATCGCCTGCGCAACCTCCCGAAACGGGGCTTGGTGGTATGGGGCGGCCGTGACCCATACGTTTCCGTCTCCGTCGCAGAACGCTTTGCCGAGAAGCAAAGGTGCAAGGTTCACATCGAAGCGGATGCAGGCCATTGGCAGATCGTCGAGAAGGCTGAGACCATTGCCGGGGTTCTCCTGACGCACTGGCGCTCATGACTGCACCGCTCCACGGAGATCGCAGAGAGATTGGCCCTCCCTCGGGGTTCATACCAGTTTGATCCAGCGCAACGCGCCCCTGCATCATTGTGCTTAATTCGCTCCAGTTCCGCTGTCCGAAGGGAGCTTTCCATGAGCACCGCAAGCAGGCCATATCCGATCGTCCAGGACCTCATCGAGTCCTTTGCGAGCTGGCTGAAGCACCGCCGCGAGATGAACGAGATGCGGCAGCTCGACCGCGCCGATTTCGACCGGATCGCGAGCGATTTGCGGATCGCGCCCGACGATCTGGAAGAGCTGGTCCGTCACGGCAGGCATTCCGCCGACGAGCTGCCGATGATGCTGCAGCAGCTCGGCATCAGCGCCGAAGGGCTCGGCCGCGCGCAGCCGCTGCTGCTCCGCGACATGGAGCGGGTCTGCACGCTGTGCAATCACAAGGGACAATGCGACCGCGATCTCGCCGACGGCACCGCCGCGGAGAATTATCGCGGCTATTGCGCCAATGCCTCGACGCTGGAATCGCTCGACCGCGCCGACGTCGCACCGCGCTGAGGCGGCGCAACGGATTTTCCGACCGGAGACGTCTGTCTCCATTTGCGTAGCGGAACGCGCGCGGACGCATCAGGCCGCCTGATCAAGCCCGATCGGCCATCGCAGCGGCCTCGGCCGCAGCGCGCTGCATGCTGGTCGACATCTCATTCGTCACCGTGCTCTGCTCCTCGATCGCCGCGGCGGTCGACGTCACGTATTCGCTGACATTGTTGATCGCCTGCTTGATCGCACTCAGGGCACTGACGACATCACCCGAGATCTGGTTGAGGCTGCCGATTTCCTGGGCGATCTTGTCGGTCGCCTGCTTGGCCTGGTTGGCGAGGCCCTTCACTTCGGAGGCGACCACTGCAAAGCCGCGGCCGGCTTCACCGGCACGCGCCGATTCGATCGTCGCGTTGAGCGCGAGCAGGTTGATCTGGCCGGTGATGTTGTTGATCATCTCGACGATCCCGCTCATTGCCTGCGCGGCGTCGGTGAGGCGCTGGGCCTGCGCGTCGGCCGAAGAGACACGGTCCACCGCGCCCACCGCAGTTTCGCGCGACTTGGTCATGGCTTCGGAAATTTCCCGCACCGAGGCGTTGAGCTCTTCCGAACCGGCTGCGACCGATTCCATCATGGCGCGGACGCGCTCGTTGCCCATGCGGACCAGCACCTGCTTGGTGGTGTCGGTGGCGTATTTCACGACCTTGAACGGCTTGCCGTTGAGGTCGAGGATCGGATTGTAGGAGGCCTGGATGTAGACCTCCTTGCCGCCCTTGCCGATGCGCTTGTATTCGGCCGCCTGGTATTCGCCGCGATTCAGCGCGGCCCAGAACTCGCGATAGGGCCCGCTCTCGCGCTCATTGGGCTCGACGAACATGCTGTGATGCTGGCCCTTGATCTCGGCCAGGGAATAGCCGACTGCGCCCAGGAAATTGGCATTCGCCGTGATGATCGTGCCGTCCATGTTGAACTCGATCACGGCCTGGGCCTTGTCGATCGCCGCGATCTGACCGGCGAGATCGGCGTTCTGCAGCTTCTGCGCCGTGACGTCGGTTGCGAACTTGACGACGCCGAAGGGCTTGCCCGTGTCGTCCATCACCGGGTTATAGCTCGCCAGGATCCACACCTCGCGGCCGCCTTTGCCGATGCGCTTGAACTCGCCGGCCTGGTACTCACCGCGGTTGAGCTTCTCCCAGAACTCGCGATAGGCCGCGCTATCGCGGTCTGCCTGCGGCATGAACAGGCTGTGGTGCTTGCCCTCGATCTCGGCCAGCGAATAGCCGAGAGCCTTGCAGAAATTCTCGTTGGCGGTGACGACGGTGCCGTCGAGCTTGAACTCGATCACGGCCTGGGCCCGATCGATGGAGGCGAGCTTGGACGCATCGGCCATGCTGCGCAGCTTCTTCGCCGTGATCTCGGTTGCGATCTTGACCACCTTGACCGGCCTGCCGGCACCATCGAGCACCGGGTTGTACGACGCCTCGATCCAGATCTCATGGCCACCATTGGCGAGGCGCTTGAATTCGCCCGCCTGGAATTCGCCACGCCGCAGCGCCGCCCAGAACGCCTGATAATCCGCGCCCTCACGTTGGTCGACCGGCACGAACATGGAATGGTGCTTGCCCTGGATCTGATCGAGACCATAACCGAACGCGGTCAGGAAGTTCTTGTTCGCCGTGACGATCGTACCGTCCATGGCGAACTCGATCATGGCCTGCGAGCGACCGACCGCATCAATCTGCGCCTGCGCATCGCCGTGGGACTTGCGACCAAACATTCTTTTGCTCCGAAATTGTCGTTGCGTCCGCAACGCATGCGCGAACCGGACTTCAGCACGCATTGTCTCGCCGCGGAGCGCGCTCGGTTGGAGCGTCGCTCGACGGGCAAGCCGTGCGAATGAAGCAGGTATCTGAATCGAATTATCAGAGTATTTGTCCGATCGCAGACACAATGGCCGCATTTTGCCAGGCCGATTAACCTGACTGCGACACACGACCACCTCGGCCGCGTCGCTGGTGCTGAACTGCGAAGCTCACGCTAAATTCGTTATCGGTATTCGGCAAAACGTCGATCGCCAGACATCGAATGCGCAGCTCGAAAGCCCGCACATGGCTGGTCTGCGAGCGAAACGAAGCGATCTTCGTCGCACGAAAATCTCCGGCAATTTGTCGCAGGAGCAAGCAAGTGGCCGCATTTCGCTTGGCAACGGATCATTCCGCTCGCTAGCTATTCCCTGCAATCTCCAATTGGTAGCGCTCGGATTCCGATTGGGTAGTTTGAGCGTTCGGGGAACTGATTTGGGCGCCGTCTCATACCTTGACCGCTATCCCTTGCTTCGATCGCGTGACAGCGAGTTCGCGCGCGATCGCCTGTTCTCGGCGTATGGTGCCGATCGGTTTGGCAAGCAGGGGCATGAATTCGGCATCCAGGCCAATTTTGCCCGCCTGAATTCCATCGGCCTCGCGTTCTGCGCCTATGACGGCGCGGCATCCTTGTCATTTCCTGAATCGGAGATCCTCCGCCAGTTCTTCTCCATCCAGGGAGCTGCGGGCTTCAAGACCAAGGGGAATAGCCGGCCTCTCGAGGCCTGGAGTCCGATCATCTCCGGAGACGCCAGGCTCGATCTCGACTTCGCACCGGGCTACCGCCAATTGGTGCTGAGGATCGATGTCCCGGCTATCTCGCGCCTGTTGAACAGCCTGCTCGGCGACGATTGCGGCATGACCTTGCGTTTCGCCTCGGGCGACGCCGACCCGGCGGTCATGACGCAGATGCGCCATGACGTTTTCAGATTTGCCGAGGAGCTGGAAAGGTTCGGGCAGGATTACTCGCCCATCGCCATCGCCGAACTCGAGCGGGCGCTGATGGTCCGGATTCTCCTGGCGCATCGACACAATTTCTCCGATCGGCTGCAGCGCTCCGCGCCGAGAACCAACCGGTCCGTGGTCGACATCGTGGAGTCCTATATCGAGGCCCATTGGGACGAACCTCTCGATCTCCAGGTGATCGCCGAGGTCGCCAATGTGAGCTTGCGGACGGTGTTCCGGGAGTTCGCCGAGTCCGGACGGGGATCACCAGGCCAGTTCGCGCGACGCGTCCGGCTTCATCGCGCGGCAGAGCTGTTGCGACGGCCTGATGCGCAGACCAGCGTGCTGGCCGTGGCGTTCAAATGCGGCTTTCGAAATCTCGGACGCTTCGCATCCGAATATCGTCAGGCCATCGGCGAGCTGCCATCCGAGACGCTGAAGAATTCACGACGACGGCAATAGGGACGCAGGCAGGCGACAGCGGCGCCTCGCTGCGCGTGAGCGGCGCCTGGTCGCGAATGGCGCGGCGACGCGATAGGCCTTCAACCCTTCCCCATCGCCGCGATCGCGTCCGCGATGGCGATCGTGCGGCGGGCCATGTCGGCGTGCAGGCGTTCCACCATTGCACCATCGAGGCGGATCGCGCCGCGCGAGACATTCTCCGGCAGCTCGAATGCCGCGATGATTTTTCGCGCGCGCGCGACTTCCTCCTCCGGGGGCGTGAAGATCGCGTTGCAGGCGTCGATCTGCGAGGGGTGGATCAGCGTCTTGCCGTCGAAGCCGAGATCGCGGCCCTGTGCGCATTCGGTGGCGAAGCCGTCGGGGTTGGCGATATCGCTGTAGGGGCCGTCGAGGATTTCGAGGCCATGAGCGCGGCTCGCCAGGATGCAATGGGTGATCATCGGGATCATCGCGGCGCGGCCGGGCAGCATCCTGATCCGCGTCTCGCGCGAGATGTCGTTGGGGCCGAACACGAAGCCTTCGAGCCGCCGCGACTTATCGCGCCCGGCCTCGGCGAGCTCCTCCGCATGCAGCACGGCGCGCGCCGTCTCGATCATGGCCCAGACCTTCACCGTCGGCGCCGCGCCGAGCTCGGTGAGACGCAGGCCGATGGTGTCGAGATCTTCGATGCTTGAAACTTTCGGAATCAGGATGCCGTCAGGCGAGGCCTTGGCGGCCATCGCGACGTCATCAGCCCACCAGGGCGTGTCGAGGCCGTTGGTCCGGATCAGAATCTCGCGCTTGCCAAAGCCCTTGGCTGCGATCGCGGCGGCGATGCCGTCGCGCGCCGCCGCTTTGGCATCGGGGGCGACGGAATCCTCGAGATCCAGGATGAGGCCGTCGGCGGCCAGATTGCGCGCCTTTTCCAGCGCGCGGGGATTGGAGCCTGGCATGAACAGATGGCTGCGGCGCGGGCGGGTCATGCGGGCGTTCCTTCCGGTTGTCTTGGCGGTTTCCTAGCGGCGTCCTGGCGGAGCGGATAGCACTTGGCCTGCCTCTTCGAAAGGCTTGTTCACCCCAGCGGTATATGATTAGGCATAGGCCATGATGACATTCCCGAAGCATTTGCTGGAAGGCTACCAGGCCTTCGCCACCCAGCGGCTGCCGACCGAGCAGACCCGCTATCGCGAACTGTCGGTGAAGGGACAGTTCCCGGAAGTGATGGTGATCGGCTGCTGCGACAGCCGCGTCTCGCCCGAGGTGATCTTCGACGTCGGCCCGGGCGAATTGTTCGTGGTCCGCAACATCGCCAATCTGGTGCCGGTGTATCAGCCCGACGGCAACGCGCACGGCGTCTCGGCGGCGCTGGAATATGCGGTGACGGTGCTGAAGGTGAAGCACATCGTCATCCTCGGCCACGCTCAATGCGGCGGCATCCGCGCCTTCGTCGACAAGATCGAGCCGCTGACGCCCGGCGACTTCATCGGCAGATGGATGCAGATGTTCATCAAGCCGGGCGAAGTGGTCGAGCAGCGCGACCACGAGACCATGGCGCAGTTCGTCGAGCGCATCGAGAAGGCCGCGGTGTTCCGTAGCCTGGAAAACCTGATGACGTTCCCGTTCGTGCGCAAGGCCGTGGAGAGCGGCCAGATGCAGACCCACGGCGCCTATTTCGGCGTCGCGGAGGGATCGCTGTTCGTGCTGGACAAGACGAGCAAGGAATTCAGGAACGCGCGGGCCGTGGCGTAGGCCACCACTCTCGTAGGGCGGATTAACGAAGCGTAATCCGCCGCTGTTCGTATCCGCAGTGACAGAAGAGGTGGATTACGCCAAGCGGACTGCGCTTCGCGCAGCCGCGGGCTAATCCGCCCTACGGCAGCGTCAGGCCGCCTTCTTCTTCGCGCTGATCAGCTTGCGGTTGATCAGGACTTCGGCGATCTGGATCGCGTTGAGGGCTGCGCCCTTGCGCAGATTGTCCGACACGCACCACAGCGCGAGGCCGTTCTCCACCGTCGCGTCCTCGCGGATGCGGCTGATATAGGTCGCGTCTTCGCCGGCCGCCTCATACGGCGTGGCGTAGCCGCCGGGCTCCTGCTTGTCGATGACGAGACAGCCGGGCGCCTTGCGCAGGATATCGCGGGCTTCGTCGGCGCTGATCGGATTCTCGAACTCGATGTTGACGGCCTCGGAATGGCCGACGAACACCGGCACGCGCACGCAGGTCGCGGAGAGCTTGATCCTGGGATCAAGGATCTTCTTGGTCTCCGCCATCATCTTCCACTCTTCCTTGGTGTAGCCGTCCTCCATGAAGACGTCGATCTGGGGGATGACGTTGAAGGCGATGCGTGCAGGAAACTTCTTATTGACGATCTCGCTGTTGGTGTAGACGGCCTTGGTCTGCGAGAACAATTCGTCCATCGCATCCTTGCCGGCGCCCGACACCGATTGATAGGTCGAGACCACGACGCGCTTGATGACCGCCTTGTCGTGCAACGGCTTCAGCGCGACCACGAGCTGCGCGGTCGAGCAGTTCGGGTTGGCGATGATGTTCTTCTTCTTGAAGCCTTCGGTCGCGGCCGCATTCACCTCGGGCACGATCAGCGGCACGTCCGGGTCCATGCGCCAGGCCGAGGAATTGTCGATCACCACCGCGCCGGCGGCGCCGATCTTCGGCGACCATTCCTTCGACACCGAGCCGCCCGCCGACATCAGGCAGATGTCGACATCGGAGAAATCAAAGTGCTCGAGCGCTTTGACCTTCAGGGTGCGGTCGCCATAGGAGACCTCGACGCCCATGCTGCGGCGAGAGGCGAGGGCCACGACCTCGTCCGCGGGGAATTTGCGCTCATCCAGGATGTTGAGCATTTCCCGTCCGACATTGCCGGTCGCGCCGACGACTGCGACTTTGTAACCCATCGTTCACTCTCCGATGAAAAAGCCCGTTCCTGAAGCTCGCGCTTAAACAGGAAGAGCAGCGCTTCTATGCGAGAACCGGCCTCAAGACAACGTGGGACCATGCCGGAAGGCCGTGGATGCAGTCGCCTGAGGCCAGCACGGCCGCAATCTCGACCCGGACCAGTCTCCATCTGGCATTGGCAGCCTTCGCCGACGAGGTGGTCGGCACGCTGGCGCGGCTGTTCGCCTATGTGGGGACGCTGGCGCTGTTTGCCATCCT
Source organism: Bradyrhizobium sp. WYCCWR 12699 (assembly GCF_032144035.1). Taxonomy (NCBI): domain Bacteria; kingdom Pseudomonadati; phylum Pseudomonadota; class Alphaproteobacteria; order Hyphomicrobiales; family Nitrobacteraceae; genus Bradyrhizobium; species Bradyrhizobium sp. WYCCWR 12699. The sequence continues at coordinate 21,374 of NZ_JAVTJN010000022.1, read as the reverse complement.
CGGCCTCGCGGCGCTCGGCCAGCTGCCCGATTTGCGCGGCGATGAGCCAGCGCCGGGGAAGGGCTGGAGCGTGGCCGACCGCTCGCACCCGGCCTTCGCTCTCAGCCGGCTTGATTCGTCAGAGAAAACAGCCTCTTACACCATCCTTCGGCATCCCGCAGGCGGTCGCAGGGACGTCATGCGCTGGACCGGCGAAGCCGACAAGGTGCTGGCCGAGCTCGAGATTTACCGGGAGGGCGGCGAATTCGACTTGGGCCGTCCGGCAACCATGGACCTCGCCGTCCAGATGGGTCTGAACGCGGCGACCCCGCTCGAGCAGGCCGGCCTGATCGACACCAAATTCGGCCCCGTGGCGCTGTTCCGGCCGATGGGCACGGCGGGGACGCCGGCCTGCCTCGGCTACCTCAAGCGCAGCGAGGAGCCCGCCTTGCAGATCTCCGGCTTCTCCTGCCAGGGCGACACCCTGCCCGCCCAGCGTGCGGCCGTTGCCTGCACGCTGAACCGGCTGACGCTGCTCACCTCCGGCAACGAGCCGAAATTGGCGGACCTGTTCGCCCGCGCCGAGCTGAAACGCCGGGCTTGCGACCTCCAGGGCTCGCCGGACTGGCTGCTCGGCGCCGCGAACGCGCAATTGCGCGGGGCGCTCTAGCCGCACCAAGCTCAAGTGGCTGGTATTGATGCAACTTTCGCCGGCGCGCGCGATTATTTTCGAGCTGGTGTGACCCAATAGACCTAGTTGCGCTCACCCCGGCCGGGCTAGTATGGGGTGACATCGACTGGCGGTGCGCCGCCTGAAGGGGACGTGATGAGCTCGAAATTCTCTGCCAAATTGGCGACCTTGTTTGCTGCGGGCGCCGTGATTGCCATGTCCTCTGTTCTGGCGACGCCGGCTTCGGCCGACAACAAGACCAAGCGCTATGACGAGCGCGGCCGGCACTATTACGGCCCGGCGGGCCCCAACGCCGTCTATCAGCAGGGCCGCACCCGCATCTATGTCAGCAAGCGCTCATGGCTCGACGGCGGCACCGAGGTCAATCCGGGCGACCGCAAGTTCAGCGACTACGCCTTCCCGCCGGCCGTGGGCTATCCGTCCTTCGCCCGCGAGAACCTCAACCGCCCGATCGACCGCCAGCCGCTCTCGCCGCCGCAGGATGTCGGCGGCTATCCGCAGAATTTCCCGCTGTACTGAGCGGACGTCACGACCGAATCAAAAGGCCGGGCTCGCGCCCGGCTTTTTTTGTTTGGAGAGCTGCCTGCGCCTCACGCATTCGCCGCAGGATCATAACGCCGACAGAACTCCTCGATCGCCTCGGAGCGGAAATCGGCGAGACGCTCGAAGATGAGCTCGTCCGGCCAGTCCCACCAGGCAATGCGGCGCAAGCTTTCGGCGACCGCATCGTCGAAGCGCTTGCGGATGGCGCGTGCCGGCACGCCGCCGACGATCGTGTAGGGCGCGACATCACGGCTGACGACTGCGCCTGCCGCGATCACCGCGCCGTCGCCGACGTTCACGCCCGGCAGCAGGATGGCGGCGTGGCCGATCCAGACATCGTTGCCGACGATGACGCGATCGCCGCGACGATCCGCGAAGAAGTCGCGGTCGCGGCTCGCCGACGCCTCGTAATATTCGGGGACATAAGTGAAGCGGTGCTGCGAGGGGCGGCCCATCGGATGATTGGGCGCGCCGATCCGCACCGAATTGGCGATCGCCGTGAACTTGCCGATCACGGCATCGGCGACGTCGCAATTCTCGCCAAGATAGGAATAGTCGCCGAGCGAGGCGTATTCGATGCGGGTGTTGGCGAGAATTTCGCAGCGGCGCCCGATCTGCGCTTCGCGCCGGCGCACCGTGTCATGGATGACGGTTTCCGCGATCTTGGGGCGGAGTGAATCCATGAGGCGGTCTCCAATGAGGCCGTAGCCCGGATGGAGCGAAGCGCAATCCGGGAAGGTCTGTCTACGGGGGTGAGAACCCGGATTTCGCTTCGCTCCATCCGAGCCACGATTCTTCCCGCCTTACCCGTGCAGCTTCTGCAATTCCTTCAAAATCGCTTCACCCATCTGCGTGGTCGACGCAGCGGTCGTCCCCTCCGACTTGATGTCGGCGGTGCGCAGGCCGCTCGCCAGCACCGCGGCGATCGCGGCGTCGACCTTATCGGCGAGATCGCCCATGTCGAAGGAGTAGCGCAGCGCCATGCCGAAGGACGAGATCATCGCGATGGGATTGGCGAGGCCTTGGCCGGCGATGTCGGGCGCCGAGCCGTGCACGGGCTCGTACAGCGCCCGTCGCTTCTTGGTCTTGACGTCGACCTCGCCGAGCGAGGCCGAGGGCAGCATGCCGAGCGAGCCGGTCAGCATCGCCGCGATGTCCGACAGCATGTCGCCGAACAGATTGTCGGTGACGATGACGTCGAACTGCTTCGGCCATTTCACCAGCATCATGCCGCCGGAATCGGCGAGCTGATGCTCGAGCGTGACGTCGGGATATTCGCGCTTATGAACCTGAGTCATGACCTCGTTCCAGAGCACGCCGGACTTCATGACGTTGCGCTTCTCCATCGACGTCACCTTGTTCTTGCGCTTCCTGGCAAGCTCGAAGGCGACGCGGCCGATGCGCTCGATCTCATAGGTGTCGTAGACCTGGGTATCGATGGCGCGCTTCTGGCCATTGCCGAGATCGGTGATGGTCTTGGGCTCGCCGAAATAGACGCCGCCGGTGAGTTCGCGCACGATCATGATGTCGAGGCCCTCGACCGCCTCGCGCTTCAGGCTCGAAGCCTCGGCCAGCGCCGGGTAGCACACGGCGGGACGGAGGTTGGCGAACAGCGCGAGATCCTTGCGCAGGCGCAGCAGGCCGGCTTCCGGGCGCACCTCGTAGGGAACGGCATCCCATTTCGGGCCGCCGACCGCGCCGAAGATGATGGCGTCGGCGGCCAGCGCCTTGGCCATGTCGCCCTCGGAGATCGACACCTTGTGCGCGTCATAGGCGGAGCCGCCGACGAGGCCGGTATCGGTCTCGAACTTGGCGATCCCGGCCGAATTGAGCCAGTCGATCAGCCGCTTCACCTCGCCCATCACCTCGGGGCCGATACCGTCGCCGGGAAGCAGCAGCAGTTTGTGGGTCGCCATGGTCGTTCCTCTCAGGTCGAATTCGGCCGGAGTGCTAGAGCGGCGTTGCGCGCTTGGCAAGACACCATTGCCGGGGTGCGGCTGTGCAAGGCGGACGGGGCCTGCCACACTGCAAGGGCCGGAGATTCCCTTGCACGCCCCTGACCGCCCGCCCTACCCGCATCCCGCGCGGCTGATCCTGACGCTGTCGCTGGCCGCCACCGTCGGGCTCGGCATCGGCCGCTTTGCCTATGCGCTGGTGCTGCCCGACATGCGGGAGACCCTCGGCTGGTCCTACTCGGCGGCCGGATTCATGAACACCATCAACGCCGTCGGCTATCTCGTCGGCGCGCTCTTGGCGTCCCGCCTGATCCAGCGCGTCGGTTGGGCGGCCGCCATCCGAGGCGGAACCCTCGCCTGCGTCGCCGCGCTCGCGACTTGCGCGCTATCGGGGAATTTCGTCGCACTGAGCCTGGCGCGCCTCGTGCTCGGTCTCGGCGCTGCGGCCGGCTTCGTCGCCGGCGGGGCGCTCGCCGCCACCATCGCGCAGTCGCAGCCCACGCGGGCCAATTTCCTGCTCAGCCTGTTCTATGCCGGGCCCGGCATCGGCATTCTCGCCTCGGGGCTGATCGCCCCGTTCACGCTGCAATATTTCGGGCCGGGCTCGTGGTGGATCGTCTGGTGGGCGCTGACGCTGCTCTCGGTCGCGATGACGATCCCGCTGTTCCTGATCCGCATCGAGAGCGATGTCCGCTTCTCGGAAGGCGGTCACGGCTCGTTCGCGATTTGGCCGGTGCTGATTTATCTGGCCGCCTACTTCCTGTTCGGCGCCGGCTACATCGCCTACATGACCTTCATGATCGCCTATGTGCGCGACGGCGGCGGCGGGGCCGCGGCGCAGGCGGGATTCTGGGGACTCATTGGCCTCTCCGCCTTCGTCACGCCCTGGGCCTGGCGCGGCGTGCTGGCGCTCGATCGCGGCGGGCTCGCCACCGCCATCATCCTCGGAACCAACGCGGCGGGCGCGGCCCTGCCGATGCTCGGGCATTCACCGGCATGGCTTGCGGTCTCGGCCGTGGTGTTCGGCGTCGCCTTCTTCGCCGTGGTCGGCTCGACCACCGCCTTCGTGCGCTTCAACTATCCGCCGCAGGTGTGGCCGACCGCGATCGCCGCGATGACGATCTCGTTCGGCGTCGGCCAGACGCTGGGGCCGATCGTGGTCGGCGCGATCACGGACGCGCTGGGGAGCTTGAGCTACGCGCTCAACGTCTCGGCGGCATTGCTGGCGCTGGGTGCGGTGGCGGCGCTGTGTCAGCGGAAAGTGGGGCCGAAGAACTCGGTGCCGTAGCCCGATCAGCTCCCGCTGAACGAATTATACCCCTGGTCTTCCCAATAGCCGCCCTTGTAGTCGTTGGTGACTTCCATCGAGACCACGTATTTCGGGTTCTTGAAGCCGAGCTTCGTGGGCACGCGGATCTTCATGGGGAAGCCGTAGGCGCGCGGCAAAATCTCGCCCGCATATTTGAATGTCATCTGGGTCTGCGGATGCAGCGCGCTGCGCATATCCAAGGGCGAATTGTAGCCCTCCTTGTCGGCGCATTGGAACCAGACATATTTCGCGCGCGTGTCCGCGCCGATCAGTTTCAGGAAATCGCGCAGGGGCGTGCCGGTCCAGCTGCCGATCGCGCTCCAGCCTTCGACGCAGATGTGACGGGTGATCTGAGTCACTTGCGGCAGCTTGTGGAGCTCGTCCAGCGTCCAGGGCTTCTTGTTGTCGACGAGGCCACGGACCTCGAGCTTCCAGTCTGCGGCCGAGACATCAGGCGCGTCGTCGAGATCGTAATAGGCGTTGAACGGAAACGGCTTGGTGATCGCGCTCTCGGGGAAGGTCGGCGCCAGCGCGTCGGGATTGAAGATGAAAGCCTGCACCGCGTCGTTGAATTTCGAAACACTCTTCAGCATCTCCTCGGCCGAGGAGGAATCGACGACGTCGCAGCCGGTGAGCAATGTCAGGGCGCCGAGACTGGCGCCGCCGGCGATGAAGCGGCGGCGGGTGACGTCGGGCATGGTCTTGATGGAGTCCTTGATCAGCAGCCGCTTGTCGACGCCGGGGATCAGGAATGAACGCTTGGCCATGGCTGTGTTCTCCGCTCGGCTTTAGCGACCGATGATCATCGCGCGCAGGCTCTTCGGCACCAGCAGCGCGAGCAGGACGTGAACGACGAGGAAGGCGCAGATCGCCGCCATGCAGAAGAAATGGATGTAGCGCGCGGTCGGGTAGTCGCCGAACAGCGCAACGAGGTAATAGAGCTGCACCGGCTTCCACATGCCGAGGCCCGTGAGCACGATCAGCACGCCGACCAATATGATGCCGGCATAGAGCAGGCGCTGCACGTAATTATAGACGGTGAGATCGTCATGGCCGAGCTTGAAGGTCAGGGCAGCCCTGACGTCGTGGAGCACGCCTGACGGGGTGATTGGAAACAGCTTCTTGGCGAAGCGGCCGGTGGCAAAGCCGGTGACGAGATAGGCGAGGCCATTGAGCATCAACAGCCACATCGCGGCAAAATGCCAGAGCAGGCCGCCGCCGAGCCAGCCGCCCAGCGTGTAGCCGCGCGGAAAGGTGAAGCCGAACAGCGGCGAGGCGTTGTAGATCTGCCAGCCCGACAGGATCATCAGGATCATGGCAAGGGCGTTGATCCAGTGCATGACCCGCACCCAGGCCGGTTGGATCACTTTGGCCTTGATGGCCCTGACCTGCTCATCGGTGACTGTGAGGCTCGCCATGATGGTTCCGTCCTGGAGGATCGTGTGTCGGGAATTATACGCCGGGTCGTTCGTTTTCGTTACGCCCTGCCAGCCATGGAATCGATGCCGTCAGGCTATTGTGGTCACAAAAAAGCGAGCCGGGTATCCCCGGCTCGCGGTTTGAAGCCATTCCTGTTCGGGGATGAAACAGGATCGCGCGGTGTTACGAGGCCGGCATCAGCACGGTGTCGACCACATGGATCACGCCGTTGGACTGGTTGACGTTGGAGATCGTGACCATCGAGGTGCCGCCCTTGGCATCGACGATCCAGACCTTGCCGTCCATCTTCTTGACCGTCAGCTCCTCGCCCTCGGCGGTCTTCAGCTTCTTGCCCTCGGTGAGGTCGGACGCCTCGAGCTTGCCGGGCACGACATGGTAGGTGAGGATCTTGGTCAGCGTGGCCTTGTTCTCGGGCTTGACCAGGTTGTCGACGGTGCCGGCCGGCAGCTTGCCGAAGGCGGCGTTGGTGGGCGCGAACACCGTGAACGGGCCCTTGCCCTCCAGCGTCGGCACGAGGCCAGCCGCCTTCACCGCCGCGACCAGCGTGGTGTGGTCCTTCGAGTTGACCGCGTTCTGCACGATGTTCTTCGAGGGGAACATCGCGGCGCCGCCGACCATGACGGTCTTTTCTTCGGCACTCGCCGGCGCGACGATGGTCGCGGTGATGGCCAGGGCGCTGAAGGCGGCGGCAGCGAGATAGGCAATGCGCTTCGACATGGAGAGTCTCCCGATTGGATTGTGACCGGCGATGGCCGGTGTTGGGTTGGGGCAACAACGGCGACTGCGACAATTTGGGGTGGTGCAGCAGTGCCGTCGTTGGACCGAACTACGGGAGGGTTTGGCGTGCGGTTTCGGAGAAAAATTCTTTGTGATGCGTGAAACTATGGGCGGGGATGTTCGTGTGTTGCGAGCTCGCGCCACACACGCCGCTGTCGTCCCGGACAAGCGAAGCGCCGATCCGGGACCCATTGCCACAGGGAGTGGTTTGGCGGAGACTCGGAGTGACCAGCCGCGCCCTCAATTTCCGCCTGTGGTTATGGATCCCCGCGTTCGCGGGGATGACACCGAATGTGTGGCACGCCGCGCCCCGCTTCAATCCCGATTGTTCGGCGTCTGGATGAATCCGCGATTATGCGTCGGGCTGATCAGCACCTCGTTGATGCAGACGCGGGCCGGCATGCTCGCGATGAACGCGATGGTGCGGCCGAGATCTTCCGGTTGCAGCATCTTCGCCTGCTCCGCTTCGCTCGGCACCACCGGGCGCAGCTTCAGGATCGGCGTCGCGACCTCGCCAGGCATCAGGCAGCAGGCGCGCAGGCCGTTGACGCACTCGTCCATGTTGAAGGAATGGGTCAGCGCCAGCACCGCATGCTTGGTGGTGGTGTAGGCCGGGCCCGGCATCTTCGAGACGTGGCGGCCGGCCCAGGACGAGACGTTGATGATGGCGCCGTCCTGCTGCTTGCGCATCGTCGGCAGCACCGCGCGCATGCAATAGAGCACGCCGTTAAGGTTGACCTGGACCAGCTGGTCCCAGCCCTCCAGCTCCATGTCCTTCCAGCTGCGCTTGGGAATATTGATGCCGGCATTGTTGACCAGCAGATCGATGCGGCCGTGCCTGGCGACGATCTGATCGGCAGCCTTCTGGGCCTCGGTCGCCTTGGAGACATCAAGCGCGAGCGCCTCGGCGGCGCCGCCCGCCTTGATGATCTTCGCCACCACGGTATCCAGGGCCGACTGGCGCCGGCCCGAGACCACCACCATCCAGCCGTCGGCCGCCAATGCCTCCGCGCCGGCCTCCCCGATCCCGCTGCCGCCGCCCGTGACCCAGGCCACGCGTTTCCCAATTTTGGTCATGCAAACTGTCTCCGTTGCTTCATCGGGGCGGTTTTTGCTAATCCAGCCCTCGGTTTGACCGGCCTTGTCAGCCTTGCGGTCGAGGAATTCTTGCATGAACCCAGCAGCCAACGCCAATCTGTTTTCCCGCCTGTTCGATGGCCTGGACGATCCCAGCCGCCTCGCGATCGAGACGCAGGACGGGGTTCGCATCAGCTATGGCGATCTGATCGCGCGGGCCGGGCAGATGGCGAACGTGCTGGTCGCACGCGGCGTGAAGCCCGGCGACCGCGTCGCGGTGCAGGTGGAAAAATCCGTGGCCAATATCGTGCTGTACCTAGCCACGGTGCGGGCCGGCGCGGTCTATCTGCCGCTCAACACCGCCTACACGCTGAACGAGCTCGATTATTTCATCGGCGATGCCGAGCCGTCGCTGGTGGTCTGCGATCCCGCCAAGGCCGAAGCCCTCGCCCCGATCGCCGCCAAGGTGAAGGCCAAGGTCGAGACGCTCGGGCCTGACGGCAAGGGCTCGCTGACGGATGCCGCCGAGAAGGCGAGCCGTGAGTTTACGACGGTGCCGCGCGCAAACGACGATCTGGCCGCGATCCTCTACACCTCGGGCACCACCGGCCGTTCCAAGGGCGCGATGCTCAGCCACGACAATCTCGCGTCGAACTCGCTCTCGCTGGTCGGCTATTGGCGCTTCACCGACAAGGACGTGCTGATCCACGCGCTGCCGATCTATCACACGCACGGCCTGTTCGTGGCGACCAACGTGACGCTGTTTTCGCGGGCGTCGATGATCTTCCTGCCAAAACTCGATCCGGACCTGATCATCAAGCTGATGGCGCGCGCCACGGTGCTGATGGGCGTGCCGACGTTCTACACGCGGCTGCTGCAGAACCCGGCGCTGTCGCAGGAGACGACAAAGCACATGCGGCTGTTCATCTCGGGCTCGGCGCCGCTGCTGGCCGAGACGCATCGCGAATGGTCGGCGCGCACGGGCCACGCGGTGCTCGAGCGCTACGGCATGACCGAGACCAACATGAACACGTCGAACCCCTATGACGGCGAGCGCGTGCCCGGCGCGGTCGGCTTCCCGCTTCCCGGCGTCTCGGTGCGCGTGACCGAGCCCGAGACGGGCAAGGAATTGCCGCGCGACGAAATCGGCATGATCGAGGTGAAGGGCCCGAACGTCTTCAAGGGATACTGGCGCATGCCGGAGAAGACCAAGGCTGAATTCCGGCCCGACGGCTTCTTCATCACCGGCGATCTCGGCAAGATCGACGCCAAGGGCTATGTCCACATCCTCGGCCGCGGCAAGGATCTCGTGATCTCCGGCGGCTTCAACGTCTACCCCAAGGAAATCGAGAGCGAGATCGACGCCATGCCGGGCGTGATCGAGTCCGCCGTGATCGGCGTGCCGCACGCCGATTTCGGCGAGGGCGTCACGGCGGTGCTGGTGCGCCAGCCCGGCGCGAGCATCGACGAAGCGGCCGTGCTCAAGGGCCTCGACGGACGCCTCGCGAAATTCAAGATGCCCAAGCGCGTCTTCGTCGTCGACGAGCTGCCGCGCAACACGATGGGCAAGGTGCAGAAGAACGTGCTGCGCGAGACGTACAAGGATATTTACGCGAAGAAGTGAGGGGGCACGCTCTCTCGCCGTCATTGCGAGGGGCTCTTGCGACGAAGCAATCTAGGCTTTCGCAGTGCAGAGATTTCTGGATTGCTTCGTTTCGCTCGCAACGACGGAGTATGCGGCGGCTACAGCCCGCCCGCCAAGCTCAGTACGAACCGGCTGCCCACGATAAACAGATAGCACCCGAACGCCACTTCCAGCGTGCGCTTGGACATCGCATGCGCGGCTCTCACGCCGAGCGGCGCGGTGACGAGGCTCATCGGCATCACCAGTACGGCGCCGATCAGCGAGACATAGCCGAGCGCGAATGGCACTTGCAGTGCGGCGACCGCCGGATAGTTCGCCGCCGCCGGCCAGCCGGCGTAGACGTAGCCGAGCGCGCCGGGGATCGAGATCAGCACGGCGAGCGCCGACGAGGTCGCCACCGCTTGATGAATCGGACGGCCGTAGAACGTCATCAGCAAGTTCGAGAACAGGCCGCCGCCGATGCCCATCAGCGTCGAGAGAATGCCGACGCAGAAGCCGTAGGCGCGCATCAAGGGACCCTTCGGCAGATCCTCGCCGAACCGCCAGCCCTCGCGCGCGAAGATGAGACGCGCTGCCGCCGAATAGGCGACACAGACGAACACGATCTTGAACAGCCGCTCCGGCGCGTAGCGCGCGATCACGCTGCCGGCGATGACCCCGACCACGATCGGCAGCCACCACGCGCGCAGGATCGTCATGTCGACGGCGCCGCGCTTGTAATGCGCCTGGAACGAACGGATCGAGGTCGGAATGATCACGGCGAGCGAGGTGCCGATGCAGAGCGGCATGCGCACTTCGAGGGGCACGCCGGCGATGCGGAAGCATTCGTAAAACACCGGCACCAGAATCGCGCCGCCGCCGATGCCGAACACGCCGGCCAGAAACCCTGAGAGCGCGCCGGTTGCGATCAACAGCAGCGCGAGCTCGACGATGTCCTTGATATCCAGACCTGCAATCACCCCTGACCTGCCCCCGGCGACTGGTCGCAGCGGCTCGCTTCCGAGAGCTGCGTACGGAGCATTAGGCGATCTGATTCCCGCGGTCGACAGGCCGGGCTTCCCGGCTGGGGTGGAATGCAGGACGTGCATATCCAAAACCGGATCGAACCGGCCGCGTCGAGGACGCAGAATGGCGCGCACCCATGGGGTGGATGCTGCCGCCGGGCCCCCTCGGCCGGTTTGGACGGCATGGTCCGTTTAGATGCGTTCCAACAGCAATTTCAACGAACCTCGCAGTCCTCGCAATAAATGAATTTTGATTCTTTACTTCATTGGCGGACAGGCATGCTGGTATACCAAGACCCTGATTGGGCTTGCATCATCAAGGCTCTAGGGCTGAACGACGGTTCGATTTATGGCGATTTGGTGATTGCGCGGGCCAAATCGACTCCGTAAATAGAGCCGACCTTCCCGATCCCCGCGCGCCCCATGCTGGGCCGCAAGACAACATCAAAGCCCATGACCGCACGGATCGAACGACCGCTCTCGCCACACATGCAAGTCTACCGCTGGACGCTGACGATGGCGCTGTCCATCGTCCATCGCGCCACCGGCATCGCCCTTTACGTCGGCACCCTGCTGCTGGCCTGGTGGCTGATCGCAGCGGCCTCCGGCCCGGCCGCCTATTCCCATGTCCAGGCCTTCACCGGCAGCATCATCGGCCGTCTGATCGTGTTCGGCTACACCTGGGCGCTGATGCACCACATGCTGAGCGGCATCCGGCATTTCGTCTGGGACCTCGGCTACGGCTTCAAGGCCAATGAGCGGGAAGCGCTGACCTGGGGCGCACTGATCGGCGGCATCGCGCTGACCGTGCTGGTCTGGATCATCGCCTATGCGATCGGAGGCGGCCGATGAGCTCAGCCGACACGCCCAAGCGCAGCATGCGCACGCCGCTCGGCCGCGTCCGCAATCTCGGCGCGGCACATTCCGGCACCTCCGATTTCTGGCGCCAGCGCATCACGGCCGTCGCCATGACACTGCTGATGATTCCGGTGATCGTGATCGTCATGATGCTGCTCGGCCGCAATCAGGCCGGCGCCGCGCAGATCCTCGGCTCGCTGCCGATCGCGGTGATCCTGCTGCTCTTCATCTTTGCCAGCGCCTGGCACATGAAGATCGGCATGCAGGTCGTGATCGAGGACTACGTCCATAACGAGAAGCTGAAGCTCGTCTCGATCATGCTCAACAATTTCTTCTCGGTCGCCGTCGCGCTCGCCTCGACCTACGCGATCCTGAAACTGTCCTCCGGAGTGTAACCCATGGCCAATACAACGAATGGCTCGGGCAACGGCGCTCCCGCCACCAACGGCAAAGCCTATCCGATCGAAGACCACACCTACGACGTCGTCGTGGTCGGTGCCGGCGGCGCGGGCCTGCGCGCTGTGGTCGGCTGCAGCGAGGCGGGCCTGCGCACGGCCTGCATCACCAAGGTGTTCCCGACCCGCTCGCACACGGTCGCTGCGCAAGGCGGCATCTCCGCTTCGCTCGGCAACATGCACAAGGACGACTGGCGCTGGCACATGTACGACACCGTGAAGGGGTCGGACTGGCTCGGCGACCAGGACGCGATCGAATACATGGTGCGCAACGCGCCCGACGCGGTCTACGAGCTCGAGCATTGGGGCGTGCCGTTCTCGCGCACCGAGGACGGCAAGATCTATCAGCGCCCGTTCGGCGGCATGACCATGGATTTCGGCAAGGGCCAGGCGCAGCGCACCTGCGCCGCCGCCGACCGCACCGGCCACGCCATGCTGCACACGATGTACGGCCAGTCGCTGCGCCACGCGGCCGAGTTCTTCATCGAGTTCTTCGCCATCGACCTGATCATGGACGACCAGGGCACCTGCCGCGGCGTCATCGCACTCAAGCTCGACGACGGCACGCTGCACCGCTTCCGCGCCCAGACCGTGATTCTCGCGACCGGCGGCTACGGCCGCGCCTATGCTTCCTGCACCTCGGCGCATACCTGCACCGGTGACGGCGGCGGCATGGTGCTGCGCGCTGGCCTGCCGATGCAGGACATGGAGTTCGTTCAGTTCCACCCGACCGGCATCTACGGTTCGGGCTGCCTCGTCACCGAAGGCGCGCGCGGCGAAGGCGGCTATCTCGTCAACTCCGAAGGCGAGCGCTTCATGGAGCGCTACGCGCCGTCGGCCAAGGACCTCGCCTCGCGCGACGTCGTCTCGCGCGCGATGACCATCGAGATCCGCGAAGGACGCGGCGTCGGCAAGAAGAAGGACCACATCTTCCTGCATCTCGACCATCTCGATCCCGCGGTGCTCGCCGAGCGGCTGCCCGGCATCTCCGAATCCGCAAAGATCTTCGCCAATGTCGACGTGACGCGCGAGCCGATCCCGATCGTGCCGACCGTGCACTACAACATGGGCGGCATCCCCACGAACTATCATGGCGAGGTGCTGACCAAGAAGGACGGCGACGACAATGCCGTCATCCCCGGCCTGATGGCGATCGGCGAAGCCGCCTGCGTGTCCGTGCACGGCGCCAACCGCCTCGGTTCCAACTCGCTGATCGACCTCGTCGTGTTCGGCCGCGCCGCCGCGCTCCGCCTCGCCGAGAAGCTGACGCCGAACGCCAAGCAGCCGGAGCTGCCGGCGAACTCGGCCGAGCTCGCGCTCGGCCGGCTCGACCATTACCGCTACGCCTCCGGCGGCACGCCGACCGCAAAACTGCGCGAAGGCATGCAGCACGTGATGCAGAGCAATTGCGCGGTGTTCCGCACCGGCGAAGTGCTGAGCGAAGGCCAGAACCTGATCGCGAAGGTCCACAGCGGCATCACCGACATCGCCGTGTCGGATCGTTCGCTGGTGTGGAATTCCGATCTCGTCGAGACGCTGGAATTCGACAATTTGATCTCGCAGGCGGTGGTGACGATGAATTCGGCCGCCAACCGCACCGAGAGCCGCGGCGCCCATGCCCGCGAGGACTTCTCCGAACGCGACGACAAGAACTGGATGAAGCACACGCTGGCCTGGCTGGACGATGCCGGCAAGGTCAAGATCGAGTACCGCCCGGTTCACGACTACACCATGACCAACGACGTGCAGTACATCCCGCCGAAGGCGCGCGTGTATTGAGCGAACAGCGAAGGCCTTATCGAAATGGTTGAATTCGCACTTCCGAAGAACTCCAAGATTTCAGGCGGCAAGACCTGGCCGAAGCCCGCGGGCGCGACAGAGGTTCGCGAGTTCCGGGTCTATCGCTGGAATCCGGACGACGGCAAGAATCCGAGCGTCGACACCTATTACGTCGACACCAATGATTGCGGCCCGATGGTGCTGGACGGCCTGATCTGGATCAAGAACCACATCGACCCGTCGCTGACCTTCCGCCGCTCCTGCCGCGAAGGCGTCTGCGGCTCCTGCGCCATGAACATCGACGGCCAGAACACGCTGGCCTGCACCCGCTCGATGCACGACGTCAAGGACGGCGCGGTGAAGGTCAATCCGCTGCCGCACCAGCCCGTCGTGAAGGACCTCGTTCCCGATCTCACCAATTTCTACGCGCAATACGCATCCGTCGAGCCGTGGCTGAAGACGACCTCGCCGACCCCGCAGAAGGAATGGCGCCAGACCCATGAGGACCGCGAGAAGCTCGACGGCCTCTACGAGTGCATCCTGTGCGCCTGCTGCTCGACCTCGTGCCCGAGCTATTGGTGGAACAGCGAACGTTATCTCGGCCCCGCCGCGTTGCTCCAGGCCAACCGCTGGGTGTCCGATTCCCGCGACGAGGCGACCGGCGAGCGGCTCGACAATCTCGAGGATCCGTTCCGGCTCTATCGCTGCCACACCATCATGAACTGCGCCAAGGCCTGTCCGAAGGGCCTCAACCCGGCCGAAGCCATCGCCGAGCTCAAGCTCAAGATGGTCGAGCGCCAGATCTAAAGACGTATTTCGTGCTTTCCGTCCCGGCCGAACGAGCCGGGACGTTCCGGGATCGCGGCCAATTCGAGGAGAATTTTCTCCGGCCCGCCGCACGCGCAAGTTTTCGTCTCACAACCTGCGGTTCCCGCACAAGCTGCTTCCTTCCTCACGCGAGATTCAGTTAAGCTCGCGTCAGGGACGGAGCGACTGTGCAGAGGGCGCAACGCAACTCGCTAAGGCTGTTGCAGTGGATGATGGCGGCATCCCTGGCGCTGCCGGTTGCGCTGTTCGCGATCGCCGCCACGATTTCCTACACCTCGACCAGGGAGATCGCCGACCGGGAGATCGAGCGCACGCTCGACGTCGCGCATGAGCACGCGCTCAAGGTGTTCGAGACCATCGACCGCAGCCTTGCCGAGCTCAACGAGGTGGTCCGCGGCCTTTCCGACGACACCATCCGTGCGCGCGAGCCGGCGCTGCACCGGCGGCTGAAGCGGCTGAGCGATTCGCTCCCGCAGCTCAAATCGGCCTGGATCTTCGATGCGGACGGAAAGGCGCTGGTCAACAGCCTCGCCTCGCCGCCGCCGGAGCTGAGCTTTGCCGACCGCGACTATTTCTACGCCCATATCGACCAGAGCATCGGCACGTTCATCGGCACCGCCCTGACGCCACGACCGCCCTATCAGGGCGCCCGCTTTTTCGGCGTGAGCCGCCGCCGCGACTCCGACGACGGCCGCTTCATCGGGGTGATCCAGGCCTCGGTCCTGCCGGAATATTTCGAGAGCTTCTACGCTCGCATCGGATCGGATCCCGGCAGCTTCTTCGCGATGGGCCGCACCGACGGCGCCATGCTCACGCATTTCCCGCGGCTTGACCGCGACATCAGGCTCGATCCGACCGGACCGGTCGGCCGGGAAATCGCGGCGCGCCCGGAGCGTGGCCTCATCACCGTCGCCTGGCCGTCGGACGGGATCGAGCGCCGCATCGGCTACCGGCGCGTCGCGGAATACCCGATCTATGTCAGCGCCGGGCTCGAGACCTCGGCGATCCGCGCGCGCTGGTTCGCCACGATCGGCCAGCATCTGGTATTCGGCATTCCCGCCACCGCACTGCTGTTTCTGCTGCTGGCGCTGGCGTTGCGACGCACCCAGCACCTTCAGGCCGAAGCGGCCAAGCGGCGCGAGGCCGAGGAAGCGCTCAAGCACAGCCAGCGCCTCGAGGCGCTCGGACAGCTCACCGGCGGCGTCGCGCACGACTTCAACAATCTGCTGACGGTGATCCGCGCCTCGGTCGACCTGCTGAACCGGCCGCAGCTGACGGAGGAGCGGCGCCAGCGCTACATCACCGCCATCGCGGACGCCGTGGCCCGGGCGGCCAAGCTGACCTCGCAGCTGCTCGCCTTTGCGCGGCGCCAGACCCTGAAGCCCGAAGTGTTCGACGTCGGCGAACGGATGCAGTCGCTGCACGACATGCTCGCGCCCCTGCTGGGGCCGGCCATCGAGATCGCCATGCGGCTGCCCACCGAGCCCTGCCTGGTCCGTGCCGATGCCGGCCAGTTCGAGACGGCGCTGATCAACATGGCGACCAACGCGCGCGACGCCATGCAGGGCAAGGGCAGGATCACTTTCAAGGTCGAGACCGCGACGGCCGTTCCGGACGCGCTGGCCGGCGCCTCGGCTAGCCAGAGCTTGGGAAATCAGCCCTTGGGCGGCCAGAGTCTGGGAAACCAGAGCCCGCCAAGCCATGGCTTCGTCAGCGTGACCGTCAGCGACACCGGCATCGGCATTCCTGCCGCCCGGTTGGGACGCATCTTCGAGCCGTTCTTCACCACCAAGCAGGTCGGCCACGGCACCGGCCTTGGCCTGTCCCAGGTGTTCGGCTTCGCCCGGCAATCCGGCGGCGAGGTGACGGTCACGAGCGAAGTGGGACACGGCAGCACCTTCTCGCTTTATCTGCCGCGCGTGCCCCCGGAGCTGCTGCCGCAGCGGCAGGCGCCCAACACGGCGCCGGCGGTGGCCGGCAGCGGCATGTCGGTGCTGGTGGTCGAGGACAATATCGAGCTTGCCAATTTCGCCGCCGACGGCCTCACCGAGCTCGGCTACAGCATCACGCTGGTCGACAATGCGACGGATGCCCTCGCCGAGCTGGTGATGGACGCCGATCGCTTCGACGTCGTGTTCTCCGACGTGGTGATGCCGGGCATGACCGGGCTCGATCTGGCGCAGGCGATCCGCGACCGCGGCATCGACGTGCCGATCGTGCTGACCACGGGCTACAGCCAGGCCCTGTCACAAGAGGGCGTGGCCGGCTTCGATCTGGTGCAAAAGCCCTATTCGGTCGAGGAATTGTCGCGCGTTCTGCATCGGGCCGCCCGTATCCGGCGCGTCCGGGACGGCGCCGCGGAATAGGAACCCTGCGGAACCTAAGGGAACCGGTTGATTTCCCTCGCGTTGTCCGCACATGCCCAAGCCCGCCCCCAAGCGTCAAGAGAATTCCAAGTCGCCCATCGTCGGAATCAAGGGCGAGAACGGCGACGAGGTCGCCCCTCCGCCGCCGGAGCTGCTCGAGCCCGACCCGGAGCTCTCGCCCGAGGAGGCCGAGCAGGTTCGCAAGGATTATCTGCTGACGCGGTTCTGGATCAGCGCGCGCGGCTTCTGGGGACGCAGCGGCGACCGCCTCGCCTGGCCGTTCTCGATCGGCCTCGTTGTCCTGATCATCCTCACCGTCGGCTTCCAGTACGGCATCAATGTCTGGAACAGGGCGATCTTCGACGCGATCGAGAAGCGCGAGGCCGCGAGCGTCTTCCATCTCACCGCGGTGTTCTTTCCGCTCGCGATCGGCAGCATCGTGCTCGGCGTCGTGCAAGTGTTCGCGCGCATGGGCATCCAGCGGCGCTGGCGGGCCTGGCTGACGTCGAGCGTGCTGACGCGTTGGCTCAAGAACGGGCGCTACTACCAGCTCAATCTCGTCAGCGGCGACCACAAGAATCCCGAATACCGGATCGCTGAGGACCTGCGCATCGCGACCGATTCCCCGGTCGACTTCCTCGCCGGCGTCACCTCGGCGCTGTTGTCGGCCGCGACCTTCATCGTCGTGCTCTGGACCATCGGCGGCGCGCTCACCGTCACGCTTGGCGGCACGAGCATCACCATTCCCGGCTTCCTCGTCATCGCCGCGATGCTCTATGCGGGAATAGCTTCCGGCTCGATCCTGGTGATCGGCCGCCGCTTCGTGCAGGTGTCCGAGGACAAGAACCAGGCCGAAGCCGACTTCCGCTACACGCTGACGCGCGTGCGCGAGAACGGCGAGAGCATCGCGCTGCTCGGCGGCGAGGAGGAGGAGCGCGGCGGCATCGACCGCAACTTCACCAATGTGATCCGGCAATGGGCGCGGCTGGCGGGTCAGCACATGCGCACCACGCTGGTGTCGCAAGGCTCGAGCCTCGTTGCGCCCGTGGTCCCCCTCTTGCTCTGCGCGCCAAAATTCCTCGACGGCAGCATGACGCTGGGGCAGGTGATGCAGGCGGCCTCCGCCTTCACCATCGTGCAGAGCGCGTTCGGGTGGCTGGTCGACAATTATCCGCGGCTCGCCGACTGGAACGCCTGCGCACGACGTATCGCCTCGCTGATGATGTCGCTCGACGGCCTCGAGCGCGCCGAGCAGGGCGACGGTCTCGGCCGCATCAAGCGCGGCGAGACGCACAACGACGCCATGCTGGAGCTGCACGACCTCTCGGTCACGCTCGACGACGGCACCGCCGTGGTCGGCGAGACTGAAGTGGTGATCGAGCCGGGCGAGCGGCTGCTGGTCGCCGGCGAATCCGGCACCGGCAAGAGCACGCTGGTGCGCGCCATCGCCGGCCTCTGGCCCTGGGGCGGTGGCGGCGTGAATTTCCATCCCGACCGGCGGCTGTTCATGCTGCCGCAGCGGCCTTACGTGCCCTCGGGATCGCTGCGCCGCGCGGTCGCCTATCCCGGCGCGGCCGACCATTGGACCGTCGACGAGATCGGCGAGGCCCTGCACAAGGTCGGTCTCGATCATCTCAAGGAGAAGATCGAGGAGGAAGGCCCCTGGGACCAGACGCTGTCAGGCGGCGAGAAGCAGCGCCTCGCCTTCGCGCGGCTCCTGCTGCACAACCCCGACATCGTCGTGCTGGACGAGGCGACCTCGGCGCTCGACGAGAAGAGCCAGGACAAGATGATGAAGATGGTCACCGACGAGTTGCCGAAGGCGACCATCGTCAGCGTCGCGCATCGCGCGGAGCTCGAGGCCTTCCACAGCCGCAAGATCGTGCTGGAGCGCCGCAAGGGCGGCGCCAAGCTGGTCAGCGACATCGACCTGATCCCGCGCAAGGGCAAGCGCCGGCTGCTCGGGCGATTCCTGAGGCAGCGCAAGGCGCCGAAGAAGGCGGCGTGAGGCCGTAGCCCGGATGGAGCGAAGCGCAATCCGGGGCTCGTGCCGCAAGCGGAAAAGGTCCCGGATTTCGCTGCGCTTCATCCGGATTACGAACTTCTCGTGAAGATTGGAGTCCTCCGCAAAACCGGCTATGCATGCGCCGCTTGCAACGAGGATCTGCTGCTTGACGACCGACAAGACCCCTTCGTCCGCGCCGTTCGGCGCGTTTGCGCCGAACGCGGCGCAGGCCGCGATCATTCGCCTCGCGACGCAATCGGGGCTGAAGCGCGGCGCGTTCCGTCCGTGGATGTCGCGGCTGGTGAACCTGCTGCGGAGCGGCCCCGTAGACGTGCAATATCAGGGCGCCTCCTTCCGGCTCTATCACCAGGGCAGCGCGACCGAGCGCGGCGCATTGTTCAATCCCGATTACAATCTCGACGAGCTCGACTTCCTGCGCCAGCACACCCCTTCCGGCGGCACCTTCGTCGATGTCGGCGCCAATGTCGGCACGTTTGCGCTGGTGATGGCGCGACAGGTCGGCAGCACCGGCAAGGTGGTCGCGATCGAGCCGCATCCGCTGACGTTTGGGCGGCTGTCCTTCAATCACGCCGCATCGAAAGCTGCGCAGGTGCGCCTGGTGCAGGCCGCGGCCGGTGAGACCGACGGCGAGCTGATGATCGAGAGCGGCGGCGGCAATCTCGGCGCCACCCATGTCGTCACCGGCACGGCCGGCGCGGACGCGATCAAGGTGCCGTCGCTGCGCCTGACGCGCATCCTCGACGAGGCCGGCGTCACCCAGATCGATTCGCTCAAGATCGACGTCGAAGGTTTTGAGGACCGCGTGCTGATCGGCTTCTTCCGCGACGCGCCGCCCTCGCTGTGGCCGCGCGCGGTGGTCATCGAGCACCTCTCGCAAAACGAATGGCAGCAGGATTGTATCGCCGACATGGTCGCGCGCGGCTTTACGATCGTGCGCACGACACGAAGCAATACGTTCCTGTCACGGCTTGCAAGTACGAACTAGGGAGCTGGCGATGATCGACCATTTGGGCTTTTCCGTCTCCGACTACGAGCGCGCGAAAGCGTTCTACGCCAAGGCGCTGGCGCCGCTCGGCTACGGTCTGGTCATGGAGGTCACGGCGGAGCAGACCGGGCACGCAGCGGCCGCAGGCTTCGGCACTGAGGGCAAGCCGGATTTCTGGTTCGGCGGCGAAGGCGCCATGAACAAGCCGGTGCATATCGCCATTCGTGCCGACAACCGCGCTACCGTCGACGCGTTCTACAAGGCGGCGATCGCGGCCGGCGGACGCGATAACGGCCCGCCCGGCATCCGCCCGCATTATCACCCGAACTATTATGGCGCCTTCGTGCTCGACCCCGATGGCCACAACATCGAGGCGGTCTGCCACACCCCGGAATAGCCGGTTCCTGCCGGAACCTCAAATCCCGGCGGCCGTTATCGTTGCTTGCAGCAAGGAGTACGATATGGCCAACGACAATGCCCGCGACGTCGATCGCGCCTGGGAGCTGATGAAGAAGATCGGCTTCGCGATGCTGGTGACGCGCGACGGCGACAAGCTCCGTGCGCGGCCGATGAGCGCCCATCTCGATCGCGACGCGAACACGATCTACTTCCTGACCGACGCACGGCGCCACAAGGACGAGGAGATCGCCCGCAATCCCTCGATCAATTTGTCGTTCGCGGATTCCGGCAGCCAGAAATATGTCTCGCTGACCGGCACGGCCGTGGTCTCCAACGACCGTGCGAAGATCAAGGAGCTGTTCTCGACGCCAGCCAAGGCGTGGTGGGACAGCGCGGAGGATCCCAACATCCGCGTGCTCAAGATCGCACCCGACGATGCCGAGTTCTGGGATTCGCCGGGCACGGTGATCTCCTATGTGAAGATGGCGGCTGCGGCGGTGACGAACACGCGCCCGGACATCGGTGAGAACCGCAAGGTCTCGATGTGATGCCGATCGAGCCGCCCGAGATTCCACCCTCGACACCGGGCACGCCGACCGAGCCACCGCCGGGAATTCCGCCCGGCAATCCGCAGCCTGAAATCGCGCCGCCGGTGCGCGAGCCCGGTGAATCCCCGCGGCCCGATGAACTCCCGGGCAACGTGCCCGAAGAGATTCCATCGCGCGGGCCGAACGGGCCGCTCACCCCCAACCCCGCGACGGATGCGAATCCGCCGCGGGATGGCGCATGAGATGCCTCGTCACATGTGAGGCAATTGCAACCAGCGTCTGAATGCGCAATGAACGTCGCTGGCGTGACGTGATTTCCATGCAGAAATAAATCGGGCCGCGATCGCTTCGCCCGCCACAATCCGGCCTAACGCGTAGCTGTTCATCCCAACACTTCGTCAAAGAACCTTCCGGGGAAGTTCACCACCATGACCAATCTTCGTTTCGTGCTGCTTGCGACGACGGCTCTGACCGCGATGCAATTCGCAAGCTCCGCATCGCAAGCGCAAAGTGCGCCGCCGCTCGTGGTCGCGCAGGCCCAGCCGCAAGACACGGGCCCTGACGGAAAACCGAAGCAGCCGCCGAAGGGGCCGCCAGCAGCCGCGCCGCCTGCCCCGCCCGCGCGCCCCGCCGCCCGCAGCTGCACCTCCCCATCCGCCCGCTGCGCCGCCGCCGCCGGCCGCACCGCCTCGCCCGGCCGCGCCACCTCC
>NZ_JAVTJN010000021.1:136082-148241 GCF_032144035.1 Bradyrhizobium sp. WYCCWR 12699 | reverse complement strand
CGGATCACCATACCGGCCAGCGGCTTCTGAAAATGCCGTAAAGGAAGGCCTGACAGAAGACCGCACTCGATCACACGCCAAAGGGTCAGAAACTTCTTGCATTGCGGGCGGCAACCACAGAAGGCTGTACATGACCTACCGACTGACATTGTCTCCCGAGGCCGCGGCGGCCAAGGCGGGGTTCTCGAAAGCGAGCGCGTATCGGATCGAGGACGATTTGCGCCTGCCATCGCAGAAGAAGGTGCCGAGAGGCCGGCGACGGTCCGATCCGCTCGTGCCCTATTGGGACGCCGAGATCGTTCCGATCCTGAAGGCTGCGCCCGGCATCCGCGTGATCGGCGTGCTGGACGAGCTGCGCCGTCGGCATCCCGACCTCAACCCCAACATCCGACGCACGCTGGAGCGGCGCATCAATGCCTGGCGGGCGCTCAATGGCCCTGAACAGGACGTGATCTTCCGCCAGGAGCACGAGCCCGGTCGTCTGGGTCTGTCCGACTTTACCGATACAAGCCCGCTCGGCATTGCCATTGCTGGTGAGACGCTCGATCACCGGCTCTACCACTTCCGGCTGGCGTTCTCCGGCTTTGAGCATGCCCATGTCGTGCTCGGCGGCGAAAGCTTCGTCGCCCTGGCCGAGGGCTTGCAGAACGCCCTGTGGGCGCTCGGCGGCGTTCCGCGGGAGCATCGCAGCGACAGCCTGTCGGCAGCATTCCGCAATCTGGCGGCCGACGCGCGGGAGGATCTGACACAGCGCTACGCCGCGCTGATGGGCCACTACGGCATGGCGCCAACGCGCAACAATGCGGGCATTGCACACGAGAACGGCTCGATCGAGAGCGCGCACGGTCATCTCAAACGAGCGCTGGAGGATGCGCTGTTGCTGCGGGGCACGCGCGACTTCATCAGTCTCGATGCCTACCGGGCTTTTGTCGACGAGATTGTCGGCCGGCGCAACGCCAACCTCGCTAAGCGGATCGCGCTCGAAAAGGAAGCACTGGCGCCACTGCCGAAAGGCCGCACGACCGACTTCGAGGAGAAGGTGATCCCGGTGACGTCGTCAGGCGGCTTCATCCTGCGGCGCGTGTTCTACACTGTGCCTTCAAGACTGATTGGCCATCGCCTGCGTGTGCGCATCTTCGACGACCGGCTCGAATGCTTCCTCGGCGTCACGCCGGTCGGGACGCTGCGGCGCGGGCGGCCTGTGTCGGAGAACCACGGCGGGCATGTCGTTGATTATCGGCACGTCATCCATGCCCTGCGGCGCAAGCCGATGGCGCTCGTCAATCTCGTCTATCGCGATCAGCTCTTCCCGCGCGCGGCTTACAAGCGCCTCTTCGAGACCTTGCGGGAGCATGGCGACGACCGGCGCGCCTGCAAGGTGACGGTCGAGCTTCTGGCTCTGGCCCATGAGCGAGCCTGCGAAGCCGAGCTCGCCGAGGCGATCGCGACCGCTCTCGATGCCGGACGGTTACCCGATCTTGCGGCATTGCGCGATCGCTTCCGACCCGAGGCGGCCTCGATCCCGAGTGTCGCCGTCAAGCTGGCGTCGCTCGACGTCTACGATGAGCTGGCCTCCGTCAGCGTCGTGTCGGCCCACTCGAACCTGGGAGGAGCAGCATGACCAGCGGAGCTACCTCCATCGATGCCGCCCGCGTCGAGCTGCTGCTCAATGAGTTGCGCCTGCCCGGCGTCAAGGCGATCTGGCCGAAGCTCGCCGCGCAGTCGGACAAGGAAGGCTGGCCCGCCGCCCGCTTCCTTGCGGCCCTTGCCGAGCACGAGGCAGCCGATCGCACCCGCCGCCGCATCGAACGACACATGGTGGAAGCGCGTTTGCCCGCCGGCAAGACGCTCGCCACGTTCGAGTTCGAGAGCGTGCCTATGCTGTCAAAGGCACAGGCGATGGCGCTCGCCGCCGGTGACGTCTGGTTGAAGACCGGCGCCAATCTGCTGCTGTTCGGTCCACCCGGCGGCGGCAAGACCCATCTCGGCGCAGCGATCGGCCTGGCTCTCGTCGAGGACGGTTGGCGCGTTCTCTTTGCACGTACCACTGATCTGGTGCAGCGGCTGCAGGTGGCCCGGCGCGAGCTGGCGCTGGAGTCCGCAATCGCCAAGCTTGACCGCTACGACCTCCTGATCCTCGACGACATCACATATGTGAGCAAGGACCAGGCGGAAACCAGCGTATTGTTCGAGCTGATCGCCTCCCGCTACGAGCGACGCTCGCTGCTGATCACGGCCAATCAGCCATTTGGCGAATGGGGGCGTATCTTCCCCGATCAGGCGATGACACTGGCGGCGATCGATCGCCTGGTGCACCACGCCACGATCCTCGAGATGAACGTCGAGAGCTACCGTCGAAAAGTTGCTCTCGATCGCAGGCGCGGTCCAGGCCGGCCGCCGGTTCACGCCACTCCAAATGAACTCGAGAAGGCGGTGACTGACGCTGGCAATGCCGCTTGATTGTCGCGCAGCGTCAATCAAGCCTTGCCAAGCCCGCAGCCAGCGTCAATTATCTTCTGACTCGGCCGCCTCGTCTCATCTTGATTGACGCGCCGCTCTCATCCTGATTGTCGCGCCATACCTGCATACCTGCGATATCCCCGCCGGTCTTATACTTTCCAATTCTGCCATGGAAGATCAAATCCCTTGTTGAGGACGATGTAGTTGTCACTCTCCGGCTCGTGCGAGTCCGATGAAGTGCGTGCACTCCGGGCGGCAAACGGGCAATGGCGCGACACCTCCAGGCCTTCAGCCATCTCGTGAGGACTTGTCGACAAGATCGGACAGCTTCAGTTGGAACTGTCGCCGTCGGAATCCCTGCAAACCGTCCCTGACGGCGAGTAAATGCGTCCAGCACTATGGCCGTATGGGCGGGGGCGATAGCCAACGACAGCTTCCGTGGCGTCGGGCGCTGCATGGTACCAATCGTTGCCCACGAGTAGTAAATTCAAATTGCAGGCTTGTGTGGCAAATATCCGGTTCAGGAGGCAGCCGCACTTGCGCTCACAGCGCCGGGGCGTCCATTCCTACGCGATTGGGTTCAAGGAACCTATTCTGTGAGTGCGTAGGGTGGACTGCCCCGGCCCAGTGAAGATCGGGCCAGTGACGCTATCAACCATCAAGATCGATAGCGAGCTAGTGCGGAGCCGATACAAAAACCCGACGCTCATCTCATTAGCACTGTGAGCGCTAGCGGTACGAGGAAAGATGTGATTAGTGCGTTTAGGCTCATAGCAATTCCAGAAAACACGCCAGCCACCTCGTCCACCTGAAATGCTCGCGCGGTGCCGATCCCGTGCGCGGCGATTCCTGCCGCAAAGCCACGAGCCCGAAAATCGGTGATGCCGGTACGGTTCATCAATCGCGTGACAACGGTCGCTCCCATGATCCCGGTGAGGATGACCGCGACTGCCGTCAGAGACGGATCCGCCTGCAGCGTTTCGCTGATGCCCATTGCGACCGCGGCCGTTACCGACTTCGGGGCAAGGGACAGGATCACCTCGCGAGGCAGGCCGGCAGCCTCCGCAAGCAGCACAATCGAGAAGACGGCCGTGACCGAGCCCGCAACGAGCGCTGCCAGCATCGGCACGATCGAGGCAAGGACAATCTTGCGATTTTCGTATAGCGGGACCGCGAGCGCGACGGTTGCCGGGCCGAGCAGGAAATGCACGAACTGCGCTCCGCCGAAATAGATCGCATACGGCGTGCCAGTTGCGAATAGAAACGCGCCGATGATCCAGACCGCGTGCAGCACGGGATTGGCAAGGGCATGACGGCGAAGCGCAAGCGACACGGCATCCGCGATTGCATAGACCAGCAAGGTGACCGTCAACCAAAGCAACGGGGATTGCGAGAGATAGACCCAGAGGGAGAACGGATTGTCCTTCACGGTGCCTCGCTGAACAGCCGACTGATAAGGCGGAACGTCAGAACCGTCGCAAGCAAAGTCACCATGACCGAGACAGCAAGGATCAATATTATAGCGAGCCCGTGCGTCGCGAGGAGATCGAGCTTTTCCACGACGCCAATGCCGGCTGGGACGAACAGGAGCGACAGATGCTTGAGCAGCCCCTTGCTTGCTGTTTCCACGCCGCTATTTCGTAGTGGGCCTCGAGCGATGCTTGAAAATCTGTCACGGGCAAGCAGCAGAATCAGCAAGAGCAGGAGCCCGAGCACGGGACCTGGCAGCGGTAGGCCGAGGCCCCGGGTGATGACTTCGCCGGCGAGTTGGCAGAGCAAGATAAGACTGAGACTTGCAAGCATGAAACACCCTGAGCGGCACATTCATATCAGGAGGAGCTACCGAAAAATTGTCCATGGCCGCGTGGTCGAGAACCGACCGCCCCTTCTTCGATTTGCTCAAGTCCGAG
Organism: Bradyrhizobium sp. WYCCWR 12699; assembly: GCF_032144035.1. Lineage (NCBI taxonomy): Bacteria > Pseudomonadati > Pseudomonadota > Alphaproteobacteria > Hyphomicrobiales > Nitrobacteraceae > Bradyrhizobium > Bradyrhizobium sp. WYCCWR 12699. The sequence continues at coordinate 143,871 of NZ_JAVTJN010000021.1, read as the reverse complement.
ACGGCTTCTGACCACATCAGGTGCTCGCCCGGATCACGAACTTAGTACTGAGATATCCCTCGATTGCTTCCACCCCGCCTTACGAACCGTAGCTGGAATCCCTGATGTTTCCGAACGGGACTTCTGAAAGCGCCAAGCTAGGTATTTGATGGACACCATACCGCTTTCAAGCGGTCGGCCCCGAAGGCACAAGCCGTCGATTGGCCTCCTCGGCGACCTCGTCGTAGCTCTTGAATGCAATGATCTGGCGCGAGCGGCCAAACGACTCTTCATTCATGATACACGCCTCGGGCGAGGTCCCCGTCAGGACCGTTGACTCGACGAAGAACCCTTCGTTGCCAATGCGCTTGCCATCGGTCTGCAAGAATGCGCCGCGCTGGACTGACAGCGCCGGCAACGAAGCTCTCCATCGCATCGGCCAGCCGCGAATTGGCGAGTTGTCCCCCATTCGCGTATCCTTCTCGAACACATTTCCGACCTTGATGCGCCAAGCTTCTATCGTAGTTCGCCAAGTCGGCCCTTCTCGCCACATTTCAGACCTTTCTTGATAGGGCATTGAATTCGAGCAGCAGGCAATCCGCTATGCCTTCACCATGGCTGCGACCACCAGGAAGGAATGAACGCGTTCTCTGAGAAGCGTTCGCCGAAGTTTCGGGGTAGCTAGACGAGAAAGAGAGCTGGGGAGTAGTCATCAGAGGCCGTTGGGTCTGCACCGGCTATCGCGGCCGGACACCGGGCTTGCCAACCACAGGGAACGTAAATTCGATTCCCGCTTCAGAAAACGTCTTCCGCAACGTTTCCATCAGCTCATCAGACATCTGGGGAGTGTCATTGTACTCCTCCAGCCGCCGAATGACCGCGGAAGACACGCCCGCTCGCTCCGCTAGCTCCTTTACCGACCAGTTTAACATTCCACGCGCTGCACGCAGTTGCCTCCCCGTGACCTTTGAGGCCCCTCTTCGCTCCCGCGCGAGTATATCATGGTGTGCGTCGCTCCACGTGCCGAGCCATTCTCGAACGCCACCCTCGCTGTTCTTGAGGGGCACCGCCGCGCCCTGGTGCCAGCGATAGATGCCGTCCGGCCGGCGCAAGCGACATTCGACGTTATAAGGCTGCGCTGTCTCGACCGAGACCGCCCACTCTCTTAGAGCTGCCTCGCGGTCATCCTCATGGATGAGACCGATCCAGTCCTTGAAACGTGATCCATGATCTTCGGCAGTCTCTAGCGCATTGGAAACTGCAGTGAGGCGACCATCGCTACTGCTTGTCCATGGGAAACCCCGACAGATCTCAGCCAATGCCCTGTAGCGCTCCGCTTCTACTTTGAGCGCGTCCAAGAGATTGCGCTGTTCAGTGATATCGCGCGCGAGCCCAAGAATGCACTCTGGTTTGCCGGCCTCATCGAGCAGCGGTTCGGCCCGGCCGTGGATCCAGCGCAAAGTTCCGTTCGGACGGATGACACGAAATTCACCCTCGAGCAACGATCGATTGAGCTCCCGTGCGCCGAAACAGCGCATGCTGCTGCGGTCATCGGGATGAATCCTTTTCTCGATTTCCGCGTATGCTGGCGTAGTTCGACGCGGATCCAGCCCAAATAGCTCATAAAGGCCACGGGACCATTGCATCTGGCCGTTGCCGTCGCTGCGCCACAGTCCGACAGAGAGCTTCTCTTCCAAGAATGGAAGGACATTTGCAAGGCTGAGGCCGCTCTCGAAGTCAGGCAATGTGAGCTCCTGGCCGGACCTGGGGCCGAGTTCGGTGCATCTCGCGCGCGATCATCTTTGACGCCTCGCCCTCCTCCCGACCGCAACCAAGACGCCTCGCCCGACGGTTCACGGCAAATGACCTTGTCCTTCTTAGCAGGCAGCCACGCGGAGATTGTTTGTCGCGCCTCTATGTCCGAATGGCAGGCCAAAAACCACCACCGCCAGGTCGCCCGACCGCGCATAACCTTCCCGCTGGGCCGCCACGGCGGCGATCTGGGTTATTTCCTCATAGCCAGAGGGATCGCTGGCCACCACACTGTGTACGCCCCACAACAGGCACATGCGCCGCGCCACGTTTTCATCCTGCGTCAGAGCAAGGATCGGAACCGGCGGCCGCTTGCGCGAGATGCGGGCCGCGGTCGTCCCGCTGGCTGTGAAGCCGACGATGGCTTTGGCCTCGATGGTGGCTGCAAGATCTGCACCCGCGGCAGCGACCGCATGCGGAGGCGTATTCTCCTCGTCAACTCGTGAGGCCTCAATCAGGGACCGGTAGAGACGATGCTGCTCTGTACTCCTGATGATGCGATCCATCATGGCGACGGCCTCGATGGGATAGGCGCCGCTTGCCGATTCGGCTGACAGCATCACGGCATCGGCGCCATCATAGATGGCGGTCGCAACATCTGAGGCTTCCGCGCGCGTTGGCGTCGGCGCCGCCACCATAGAGTCGAGCATTTGGGTTGCGACGATCACGGGCTTTGCGGCCAGCCGGCAGGCGCGGACGAGTTCTTTTTGCCGGCCAGGCACGTCTTCTGGGGGGATTTCGACCCCGAGATCACCGCGCCCGACCATGAGAGCGTCTGACAACTGAATGATATCGTCGATGCGATCAAGCGCCATGGGCGTCTCGATTTTGGCGACGAGGCCCGCTGCTTCACCAATGAGGGCCCGCGCCTCGATCAGGTCTGAAGGCTTCTGAACAAATGACAGCGCAACCCAGTCGACACCGAGCTCCAGGCCGAAGGCGAGATCGGCGCGATCTTTCTTGGTGAGGGGCGAGATATCGAGCGACGCCCCCGGCAGGTTTACGCCCTTATGATCGCGGATCGGGCCGCCGACAATGACGCGCGCGACCATTTCGCGATCGCCCGGTCTTTCGACGCTCAGGCGCACACGGCCGTCGTCGATGAGCAGCTTTTGGCCTGGATGCGCAGCTGCAAATATTTCCGGATGCGGCAGAGGGATTGCCTGCTTTCCACCTCTTGCTCCGTCGAGGACAAAGCGGACGCTCTCTCCAGCATGCAGGCATAGCTTGCCCTCTTCAAGCAAGCCGATCCGGATTTTCGGGCCTTGCAGATCCTGTAGCACTCCGATGGGACGGCCGAACTCTTGCTCGAGCGCGCGGATCGCCGAAAACGCGCGCGCGTGGTCGTCTTGGCTGCCATGGCTGAAGTTCAGGCGAAAGGTATCTGTGCCTGCAAGATAGAGATCACGGATTTTGTTAGCCTCGGTTGTGGCCGGACCGAGGGTTGCGACGATCTTGGCGTGGCGCGAACGACGCATCAAAATTGAATCCTGTGCAATGGGCTACGTTAGGGATCGGCGCTCATAGCTGTTGCCAATACCGGGTTTATCACGCGCCTCGCCCGCGCCATTCCCAAGTCGACATCACGCTCCCGAAGCGGCAGCAGCTTTCTCTTGCTGCGTCGAGGAAACGATACTGTTGACGGCCCGGTACGCGAACACAATGGCTGGCCCAATGGTGATGCCTGCTCCGGGATAGATCCCACGCATCGGGGAGGTCATGTCATTGCCGCAAGCATAGAGTCCTGGAATTGGCCTTTCCTGACCGTCCAATACCTGCCCGCAAGTGTCGGTTGCCAATCCGGTTGCAGTGCCGAGCGTTGCCGGAACGATTGGGAGTGCGACGAACGGGCCGGTTTTGATTGGCCCAAGGTTTGGGTTCTTCTTGCCCACGGCCGAATCGCCGAGCGTGCGATTGAAAGCCGATTCACCGCGATTGAACAGCGGATCGCGCCCCTCAGACGCATGCGCGTTGTGTTCTTCGACAGTCTTTTGAAGCGCGGCGGACTCCAATCCCAGCTGCTTCGCAAGCTCTGGAATCGTCCGGGCGACCTTGATGTAGCCAAGGCGCGCATATTTCCCGATGCTCAAGGTCCATGGCCATGGCAGCAAATGCCCCATCCCTCTCAGCCGTACGAAGTCGTGGTCGCAGATGAAATAGAACCGCTTGTCTGCCGGATACCCACCGTTGAACATCGCCAAGCAGATGTCGTGATAGGAATTGGATTCGTTGACAAAACGCTTTCCATCTGGCCCCACGGCAATGACGCCGGGACGGCCGCGGTCGAGCCAGCCGTAGGGAACGACTTGCGAGGAACTGCCGCTCTTCAGAATCGATACGGGCGTCCAGAAGCCGGCAGAGGCAACATTGTTGTCGATTGCCGCTCCGAGCCTTGTCGCAAGAGAGATGCCGTCGCCTGTCGCATCGGGATGGGCGAGCGTGTCGTCGTGCTGGTGGGGGCCACTGAGCTCGGCTCTCAATTGCGCGTTACGCGCAAACCCGCCCGTTGCGAGGATCACCCCATGGGAAGCGCGCACGCGAATCTCGGAATCGGCCGACTTAACGACCGCGCCGGTGACGCGGCCTTCTTCCTTGATCAACTCTACGAGCGGGGATTCCGGCCATATCTCGACGCCGTACTTGCGCAGGCTCACAAGCAAGCGCGCGATCAGGGCGTTGCCTCCGCTGAGCTCGGTGCCGCGCCTGTGGCCAAGCCGGTCACGCGCGTAGCGGCTGACGCGGCGCAAGACGTGCCTGAGCGAGGCAAAGGATTGAAACGGATTGAGGAAGCTTCTCACCTCGCTCGATGAGATCATCATTCCGCCGAGCACAACGCGGATGGGATTGCCTATCAGATCGAAGTCGCTGCCAAGAAGCCGTCCGTCATAAGGCGCGGGGCTCAGTGCCCGGCCCTTATCGACTCCGCCGACCTGGCTTGAATGGTAGTCGGGGGCCGAGGCCAGCGTGAACTTGACTTCAGTCCCGTTCTCAAGGGCGGCGAGCGCAGCCGGGCCGTCCTCGAGATAGGCATCAACAAAGCCTGACCGGTAATATGTGCCAAGTTCATGTTGCAGGTAGGTCTTCGACTTCGCAAGCGAGTCGTCGATCTTCGCCGAGCGCGCTTGGTTCGAGCAAGGAACCCAGATCATTCCATTGGAGAGAGCTGTCGTGCCGCCAAGCCGCGCCGACTTTTCGCAGACAGTGACGCGCAGTCCTGCCTTTGCTGCATAGAGCGCAGCCGAAAGCCCGGCCGCACCACTACCGACCACGAGAACGTCGGTTGCCCAATTGTGCTCCGGCCTCCCCTCTCGGGCGAGTGCGACGGTCTTTCCCTTGCCTGATTGGCCCATCGGGTTATTCATTCGAGCCTCGCTGCGAGTGTTCTCTTGGAGCTGACGTCAGTGATGCCGCGGAAGCGGGACGGCTTTGAACTCCTCAGCCGCCGCCTTCACTGCCCGTTCGATCGGGATTCTTTCGATGGACGAGGCGCCAACGAAACCCACGCATTGCGTTGATCGGTACACCACGATCGTATCCTCCGGCTCCGCGATTGCACCGCCATGGCAAAGCAGGATCACATCGGAGCGCACGCTCCTTGCGGCGTCGCTGATGTCGTTGATGCGCCTGATCGCCTCTTGGATGGGCTGTCCTTCCTCATGGCCGACGAGCCCGCCTCGGGTGGCTCCTACGTGAGGGACGATGCAGTCCGCACCTGCGCCCGCCATCGCTTTGGCGTCGTCAGGGCTCGCGACATAGGCAAGCGAGAAGATGTCCTTCTTGCGCGCAGCCGCGATCATCTCGACTTCGCGTTCGAAGCCTAGTCCGACGCGCCCGCGGCGATAGCGCCATTTGTCGCCCATCGTGGAGATGGTCGGATAGTTGATTACGCCGGAGAAACCGGCCGACCAGAATTTGTCGAGCAGGGCATCAAGATCGAGCCGGAGGGGATCCCATGCCTCAATGCCGCCGATCACGGGCACCGAAGAAACGACGTTGCGGACTTCCGAGGCAAGTTCGAGCGTGCGCGCATTGGAATCGCCGATCCGGCTGGTCGGAAGTCCCATTAGGCGCGACAGCCCGGTGCTGTAGACGACCAGCATGTCCGCGCCCCCGAGCACTGCACATTTCGCAACCAGACCACAGCTGCTGCCCGCGGCAAGAATGGCTTTTCGCTCCGCCACCTGGTTTGCGATCTTGGCCAGGATTTCGGTTCGCTCAAACATTCGCATCGCCATCAGCCTTCTTGCCCAATTGCTTGAGGATCCATCTCGCAGCCGCCTCCGCAAATTCGGGATCGTTGATGTGACAGTTCAATTCGCGGACCGTAACCTTGGGCGGCAGATTGTCCTTAAGCGCATCGAGCCACGCGCGGTCCGCATCAGGATCTCGAAAGATGCCGCCGTCGCGGTCATAGTCGGAGACGCCTTTTGCCGGCCAAAGGACCATGACAGGCCCTTCTGCCAACGACAGCCGCTGGGCCGTAAGCCGGCCGATGCTCGTATTCTCGGCGAGGGTTGTGCGCATCAGCGTCGTGTACGGTGTATGGGAGTAGAATAGCCGGCCGCGAAATTGATCAGGAACGCTGGATGGCGCACCAAAATTGACCATGTCCACCGCGCCAGGCGCGATAACATGCGGTATTGATTGCTCTGCCGCTCCCTTGAGCCGATCCGGCCCGGCGCTCGCGGTGCCACCCACGATTTCGTCGGCGAGTTCGGTTGTGGTCAGATCAATCACAGCATCGAATTCGCCGGCCGCGATCAGCTGCTCCATCTTGCGGCCGCCCGCCCCGTTTGCAGGAAAGACGATCGCGTCGACCCCGGCCTTGCCGAGGCGCCCAACGCACTGAGTTGCCGCCGGCGTCGTCACTCCGAAGGCCGTGATCGCAACGATCTTCGTCTTTCGCGCAGCTTTGGCGGGCGCATAGCGCATGGCGGCGATGGCCTGTCCTGCATTCTGCAAGACCCGCTCGGTAAACGCATTGATCCCGAAGAGATCGACCAATGTCGGATAGAGCATGATGTCGTTGTGGACCGCCAATTCGGCGAGAAGTGCTGGCCTTGCGCTGCTCACGAGCAGCTTGGGAAAGCCATAAGGCAAATCAGATACGACTTCGCCGAACACCGCACTCCCCTTCCCACCGGCGACCCCGACGATCGCGCCGATGGCCCCTGATGCCAGCAGATCGCGAACTTTCCCGCGTGTTGTTGCGGCGATTTCTTTCAAGAGCTCGGCGGGCGAGGCGACGCGAACGCTATGACCGCCTGCTTGATTCGTCCGGGGCGCAATCTTCGAGGTGCCGACGTCAATCAGGACGGTCTTGCGGCCACACTTACAGATGATATCGGCCAAGTAGGAGACTTCGCGGCCCTTGGTATCGAGCGTAGCCACAATCGCGACTGCGTTCGAAAGCTCGGACAGGCTACCATCCCGGACCGCCCCCTGGCCGTCCGTGCAATGGTGAGACACGATTTTTCTCCTAGATCATTCTGACCAACGCGAGGTCTAGACCGAGCGGGATCGGCGTATAAGACCGCAAAGCGTCTAAGTGGGTAAGATTGGGTAGCCTCCTCCCGAAGTTCGAGCTACGTGCGCGCGGGCTTTTCAAGTGTACGCATACGACGAAGGCCGCCTGATTGACGCATGCGCGCGAGCACGGCGAGTTCTACGATGGCGTTGCGTGAAGGTCAGGCGGCTTGCTGATCGGCGGACTTGCCGGCTTGGTGCAGGAGCTTCCATTCCCAGGGCAGCAGTTCGCGCAGACGCGAGGTGGGAAGATCGGCGATCCGGGCGAGGACGTCGGCGAGCCAAGCCTTGGGATCGACGTCGTTGAGGCGACAGGTCGTGATCATCGTCAGCATGATAGCGGCACGGTCGGCGCCACGTTGGCTGCCAGCGAAGGTCCAGTTGCGCCTTCCCAAGGCAATGCCTCTCAATGCACGCTCAGCGCAATTGTTGGTCAAGCAGATCCTGCCATCGTCGAGGAAGCGGACGAAGT
>NZ_JAVTJN010000021.1:36031-135875 GCF_032144035.1 Bradyrhizobium sp. WYCCWR 12699 | reverse complement strand
GTCAAGACGCCTGACCGCCTCCAGCGCGATCGGGGAGACCGGTTTGCCCTTGCCTTCCCGGGCGGCTTTCTCGATGTCAGCCAGCTCGAAGAATCCCCGCCGCGCATGGGCCAGGCAAAATGCCGGCGTGATCGGCATTGCTTTCCTTTTTGGATCGAACAACGGCTCGAAGCCGCCATAGCAATCCGCCTGCAGAATGCCGGCGAAGGCGGCCAGATGCCTCTGAGGATGTTCGCCCCGTCGGTTGCCCGAGGCATAATAGACCGCCGCCGGCGGCGCAGGCCCGGCGAACGGCCGGTCATCCCGCACATACGTCCAGATCCGGCCGGTCGTGCATTTGCCCTTCGCCAGGATCCGGATGGTGGGGTGAGTAGGCCGGAGGGATTTCACCTCCAGCCTCTCGCAGAACCGGGCGTGAGACTCTCGCCTCACCCGGCTCCCATCAGGCAATCTTGCCGCCATCGCCGAGTTGCCAATGCACAAAGAGCCTGCGGTTCTCACGCGCGATCTTCTCCAGGAAGAGACGCGCGCGTCCTAAACGGTGATGGAAGCGCTTGTACTTTCGCTTCAACCAAATACCTAACGTCTGGTTGATGTAGCGCGCCAGCGGATAAAGCGCTGAGCGGGTGTATTGCCCATAATAAGCGATCCACCCCCTAACCATCGGGTTTAGCTCGCGAGCAATATCGTCCAGCGTCACCTCGGCTCGCCTGCGAAGTTTCAAGCCTCGGACCTTCGCCCGCATGGCGTTCAGCGCTGGTTTGCTGACCGCCGGGGTGAACCCACAGAACATCTTCTGCGAATGCGGCCCCAGGACCGATCGTGGCCGGAAGCAATAACCGAGAAAGTCAAACATGACCGTCTCGCTTTTACCTCGGCGTCGATCATCCTTGCAGTAGACGATCCTCGTCTTCGTAGGATGCAATTCCAGATGGCACTCCGCCAGCCGAGCCTGGAGCGCTTCGCGAACGCTTTGCGCCTCCATCTCATTCCGATAATGTACCAACCCGTCATCCGCATACCGACACCACCTGAGATCGGGGAACGTCCGCGCCATCCAGAGATCAAATGCATAGTGCATGAAGAGGTTGGCGAGGATCGGGCTCACCACGCCCCCTTGTGGGGTGCCGCGGCTTCGCTCGATTATCGTTCCATCCTCTTGCACCATCGGCGCTGTCAGCCATCGTTCGATGTAGAGCAGCGCCCATGCGCACGTCACATGTTTCCGGACGGCCCGTAGCAACAACTCGTGGTCGATATTGTCGAACAATCCTTTGATGTCGAACTCTAGAAACCAATCATACTTCCAGCACCGCTGTCGCGTGACGCCTACGGCATCGAGAGCCGATTTTCCGGGTCTGTAGCCATAGGAATCCGCCAGAAAGATTGCGTCAAGAGCCGGCTCAATCAGTTGTTTAACAACTGTCTGTGCCACGCGGTCCGCCACGGTGGGCACCCCGAGGATCCTCTGGCCTCCACTCTTCTTTGGAATGGAGACAGCCCGAACAGGCGGCGGGAAGTAAGCGCCTGAACTCATTCGATTCCAAATCTTGTAGAGATTTCCCTTCAAGTCGGACTCGAACTGCTCAATCGTCACTCCGTCGACACCGGCTGCGCCACCATTGGATCGCACCTGCAGATATGCTTCGTACACCTCTCTCTTGTCGATGTTGAACGGCTTGCTCGGCTGGTTCATCGACGTCCTCCTGTTGCCAGTTGCGACGATGGCCAGCCCACCTGATCCGATCCCTTCGCTCCGGCCCCATTACGAGCCTTCGTCGCTAATACGGATCGGTCCGTCCCAGTGCTCCGCGTCGGTAATCTCGCCTCGCGGTCTTCTCCGCTTGTGCTTCTCCCTTTCCATCGGAGCGACTGGTTCCTGCAGTTCCGCGGCAGCGCCTGCATCCGATTCACGCCCCCTCAACGCCGGTCGCCGCCCGCCCGGTCATCAGGCTCCCGGCGGGCTCATCCCAGAGGGACGACACACCTCTGGTTTTGACGACGATTTCCACGTTACGACGGTTCATCGGCGGGTTCATTTTCATTCGTCTCTCGGACGCGTATCCGTTCGGGTCTCCCCCGACCGTTAGCTTCAACGCTCACGACCGCGCCTCTTAAGCGAAGCCGCTTGAAGTGATTTGAGACCTACTCCTGAAAGTCGATCCCGAGGGGCCTACCCTCATCGCTGCCACAGCTTGCGCGCACAGATTTTCAGATCATTTTGATCATCCTTTCTGTGTGCTTCTGCAGAACACTGTCATCGCCGTGCAGCCGCTCGGCGGCGAGGACATGGCGCTCAATCAGCTGGAACAACGGCATGACGGCGAAGGTTCCGTGGCCGACCTGGTCGGCCAGCGTCGACAGCGGCAGGTCGATCCGCTCAGCCTTGAAGCGCACGCTCTGGCGATTGAGCGGGATATGCATGCCGAACTTGTCGAACAGCATTGTCGCCAGCAATTGCGGACCGATGAAGCCGCGCGGCGTGGCATGGAACGGTGCCGGCGGCTGGCTTATCTTCTCGCAATCACGGCAGGTGAACTTCTCGCGTACCGTCTCGATGACCTTAAAGCGACGCGGAATCTCCTCCAGCGTCTTGGTCACATCCTCGCCTAGCTTCGCAAGGCGCGATCCACCGCAGCAGGCGCAGGTCGTTGGAGCCTCGATAACGACGCGCTCACGTTCGATGTCGTCCGGCCACGGCTTGCGCACCGGCCGCTTACGCGTGAAGGCGCTTACGCTCTGGGTTTTTGCGGCGGCAGCCTGCGCAGCCAGCTCATTCTCGGTCGCCGTGGTGGCGAGTTCTTCGAGCTCCAATTCCAACTGCTCGAGTAGCCGCGCCGTGCGCTCGGAGCGCAGCCCGTGCAGTTCGCGTTTGAGCTTCTCGATCCGTAGCTCAAGATGAGCGATCAGCACCTCGCTGTCCGACAGCTCCGCCCGCGCGTTGGCGGCATCCGCGACTGCCACATCGCGTTCAGCCTGCAACGCCTCGCGCTCGGCCAGCAGCGCAAGGTAGGCGCTCGCGAGATCCGACGGAAGATCGTCCGGCTTCGATGTCATGAAGCCATTGAATCAGATCAAGCCGCAGATTCAAACCAAAAACGGCTATCCGACACGCGTCGGACGATGAGTTTCTTGAGGGTTGCGCCAATCGATTCCGGACAACAGGTAGCTCATCTGAGCCGATGAGATCGTCACCGCTTCGCCCGCAACCGATGGCCAGACGAACCTTCCTCTCTCAAGTCTCTTAGTGAACAGGCATGCTCCCTGGCCATGGTGAGTCGGCCCCGGGAGTTGCACCCGGAGCCGCTCTCCGAACCGTACGTGACGCTCTCACGTCATACGGCTCTCAACAAGTAACGAAGCAGAACCTAACATCGTCCAATGAGCGAACAGCTTCGGCCTACGGCAGCGGATCAGCCTGAGCCTGGTGGAGGCCCTGACTTTTCCATTCTTCAGCCCTTTGTATTTGCGTCGCGCCCAGCGGTTTAGAGATTCGTCGACGTATCGATACAGGTTATGCATTTCTGACCGCCCATATCTGCCGTAGTACTGCATCCATCCACGAAGGACGGGGTTCAGTTCCAAGGCGATTGCGTCGATTTCCGTCTGCGAGCGAAGCCTGAGCCGGAGCTGCCGGATCGTCATCCGCATAGACTTCATTGCCGCCCTGCTGACCGCTGGCGAGAACGTACAGAAGTTTTCTTTCTTCTGATGGTTTCTTGCCCTGCGCGGTCGAAAGGTAAATCCCAGAAAGTCAAATGACTGACTGGCATGGCTACCCGGGCGATTGCTATCTTTGCAGTAGACGATCTTGGTCTTGTCGGGATGCATTTCGAGTTCGCATTCCCTGAACCTCGCCTGCAGCGCCGCCTTGATGGCTTCCGCTTCAGCCTTGGTTCGGCAATGTACGAGCCCGTCGTCCGCGTATCGACACCACGGTGACTGCGGGAAGTTTCGCGCCATCCATATATCGAACGCATAATGCAAGAACAAATTGGCAAGGACGGGACTGATCACGCCGCCTTGGGGTGTACCCCGGTCGCGAGCGGTGATCGCTCCGTCTTTGCCTTGCATCGGCGCTGTTAGCCAGCGTTCGATGTAGAGCAGAGCCCATTCGTCTTGCACATGCTTCCTGACGGCTTTCATAAGCAACTGGTGGCTGATATTGTCGAACAGGCCTTTGATGTCGAACTCCAGCACCCAGTCCATCTTCCAGCACCGTTGCCGGGTGATGCCGACGGCGTCCAGCGCGGCTTTTCCGGGCCGGTAGCCGTAGGAATCGGGAAGGAAGATTTTCTCGAGTACTTGTTCAATCTGAAGCTTGACGACCGTCTGCGCCACGCGATCTGCTACTGTCGGCACGCCTAGAATGCGTTGTCCGCCGTTCTTCTTGGGAATGGGGACAGCCCGAACGGCAGGTGGAAAGTAGCTGCCAGAAGACATTCGATTCCAGACCTTGTAAAGGTTGCCCTTGAAGTCCTTCTCAAAAGCTTCGAGCGATACCTTATCCACGCCGGCCGCGCCCGCATTGGCTTTGACCAGTTTGTAGGCCTTCATCACTGTCTGCTTGTCGATATCGTACTGCTTACGTCCGGTTACACTCACATGTCCTCCTGCTCATCACAGTTGCATATGGGCGCAACCCACTTGTTTCGGCCCCTTCGCTCCAGTTCCATTACAGCACCTTCATCACTACTACGAGCCGATCCGCCCCAGTGTTGTGCTTCGGTACTCTCGTCTCGCGGTGTGTGCCGCTTGAACTTCTCCCTTGGCATCACAACGACTGGTTCCTGCAGTTCTCTACAAGAGCCTGTATCCAGATCGCGTCCCCTAAACGCCGGTCGCCATCCGCGCAGTAATCCAGGCGTCTCACGGATTGATCTCAGGGATGGCACGCGCCCCTGATTTTGGCGACGCCTTAGTAATTTTCGACGCGTCATCGGAAGATTTGCTTTCGCTCGCCTTCTGGATACTTACCTGCCCCGTAAACCCGGGACTTTTGCAACACTTGCTGATGACCGCGCCTTTTAAACGAAGCCACAGTGTCGTGGTTTTGCACCTGCGCCTGGAACGCCGATGCAGGAGGGCCGTCCTCCATCTCTCATAAAGCTGTACGCATCAAATTCGGTTATTCACCTCCTTCATGCTCTGCAGCACACCGTGCCAGATCACCTTCACAAGATCGCTGCGGCGACCGCGGAAGACGAACAAATGACCGCTGAGCGGTTCTTTGCGCAGCACCTCCTGAACTTGGAGGGCCAGCGACAGGAAGCCTCTGCGCATATCCGTGTAGCCTGTCGCCAGCCACACTCGCACATTCCCTGGTACAGCAATCATCGGCGTCCAAGCACATCGAGGACCCGCGCCAGCGCCTCCGGATCGACGTGCGCATCCACCCGGATGCACCGTCGGTTGCCGAGATCGATCTCTATCAATCCAGTACGTGCGGCTGCCGCCGAGCGAACTCGGCCATCAACCGTAGGCAAAAGCTTCGCAGTTTCTTCAGCCGAGGCCGCTACGGCGGCGATCTGCACCGGCGTAAAAGATGGTGCAACTTGTTCCGATGTCCGTGCTTGTCGACGCCAGGTAAACACCAGGCTGGCCGCTACTCCGTTGCGCCGCGCGACTTCAGTTACCTTCGCGCCCGGTACTAGCGTCTCCTCGACAATCCGTGCCTTGTCGTCCTGCGACCAACGCCGCCGCCGCTCAAGCCCGCCCAAAACTTCGACCCGCATCGCCTGATGACCTTAAAGCTAGACTTAAGGTCACACGCTTCGCGAATTACCACCCGTCACGCAAGACGGTCCTCGTCGGAGGCGTACTTTCAAGTGGACGAGAATGTCGGCTCGCTTCGAACGCAGAATGGGGCCCAGCGCGCCTGTGAGCCCGTAGCGGGCGCGTCAAGTTGCTGAGGTCAAGTCAGCAAACTCCGCTGCTGGAGTTTTCCAAACAGCCGCTCAAATCTAGGGAGAAGTCAGCCGAACCGGTCTACGATTAGCGTCGGCCGTCAAAGCAATCTGGAACGCGCCACTTAAGGCGCGAGGTAGCGCAGAAGTTCCGGATTCGTGCGGATATCGGCTGCAGCGCCTTGTAGTGCGATACGGCCGCGATCAAGGACATAGGCCTTGCTCGCCACGCGCAACGCGAGATCGAGGTGCTGTTCGACGATGATGACCGCGATTTCCTTGGCGAGTTCAATGAGACGTTCGGTAATCTCTTCGATGACGCCGATCCAGACGCCCTCGGTCGGCTCATCCAGCAGCAGCAGCTTTGGGTTCCCCAGGAGGGCGCGCCCGATCGCTAACATCTTACGCTCGCCACCAGAAAGCGTACCAGCCGCCTGGTCCAGGCGGTGGCCGAGCTTGGGAAAGATCGCCAGGACCCGATCGATCGCCGAAGCGTCGGTGTTGAAGAGGGAGCCCATTGCAAGATTATCCCGCACTGAAAGGCGTGAGAACACTGAGTGCTCTTGCGGCACATAGCCGATGCCGGCGCGCACGCGTTGCTCGGTCTGGAGCCGATTGAAATCGTGGCCATCGAAGACTACCTCGCCTCTCCAGCTTGGTAGCTCGCCAACGATAGCTTTCATAAGCGTGGTCTTGCCTGCACCGTTGCGCCCAAGCACGGCGGTACCACCACGCCACGGAATGTCGAGGCTCAGGTCAAACAGCACCTGGCTGCGACCATAACCGGCGTCGAGATGTCTTATGTCGAGAAAGCGTTGTTCAAGCACGGCGCAAATAGATCTCCTGGACACTTTTGTCAGCCTGGATCTCAGCGACGCTTCCTGTCGCCAGCACACGGCCCTGGTCGAGGACGGTGAGGCGGTCGCAAATGTCGCGGATGAAATCGAGATCGTGCTCGACGATAACGAGGGAGCAGTGCTCCTTTATTGGTCGCAACAGTTCGCCAGTGACGCGACGCTCCTCCAGGCTCATGCCTCCGGTAGGCTCGTCCAGCAGCAGGAGCCGGGGTTTTCCCGCGAGCGCCATCGCAATCTCCAGCCATTGCTGCTGGCCATGGGATAGCGCTGCTGCTGCATCGAACGCACGATCGGCAAGACGAAACTGGGTGAGCATCATCATGACCTGGTCGTGCAGCTGTCTGCGGCTGCGCGAGAACACAAGATCAAAAAGAGAGCAGTGCCCCTGCAGGGCAAGGAGGATGTTGTCGTAGAGGGTGAGGGATGGCAGAACCGATGTGATTTGGAACTTCAGGCTCATGCCAGCGCGCGCGCGCTCGGTGGGGGTGAATGTGGTAATATCAGTGTTGATGAATCGGACTTTGCCTTGCGTCGGTACCTCCGCCCCCGCGATGCACTTCATCAGCGTGCTTTTCCCCGAGCCGTTCGGCCCGATCAACCCGTGGAACTCGTTCTCGCGGACGGTGAGCGCCGCACCGTCGACTGCCGTGAGCTTGCCGAAGATCTTTCGAATGCCTGCAGCTTCAAGAAGCGGCATGATGCTGCGCCCTCTTCTTGTCTTGCGCTTTGGCGGCGAAACTGCCTACCCGCTCGCGCTCCGTCAACACCAGGCTGATAAGCCCAAGCGGCCGAAAAAGGATTACCAGGAGCAGGAGCACGCCCAGGATGATCGGCCAGATATCGCGGTAATTGTCCGACAGCCAGAAGGAGAGACCTTCGACAATCGCCGTACCGATCACCGCACCGATCAGCGTGCCGGAACCGCCGAACAGAACGTAGAGCACGACTTGCGTGGAGACGACAACGCCAATCATATTGGGCCACACAAAACCCTCGTGGAAGGCATAGAGGCTGCCGCTCAGGCCTGCGATGGCGCCACCGATCGCGAACACTATGGCTTTTAGATGCTGTGTCCGGTAGCCGAAAAAGGCAATGCGTTGCTCGTTCTCGCGGAGGCCTGCGAGTGCAAGACCGAACTGCGAGCGCACCAGGAAACGGCATGCAACGTAGACGATGACAAGAAGCCCTAGTGCCAGATAGTAAAAGTTCGACCCTTCCGATAATTCGTAGGAGCCGAGCGTCATCGGCGGAATCGAGGGAATGCCGTTCTGGCCGCCGAGATAGTACCAGCCACGCGCGAGGCGATCCGCCGCATAGGCACCGGTGAGCGTACCGAGCGAAACGAAGATCATGCTGGCCGGATGCCGTCCGAGTAGGAGGAACCCACCAAGTAGCAGCGCGAATACGAGGCCAATCAGCGTGCCCGCCGGCAGTACCAAAAGGATTGAGGTGATATCGAGGTCGCGCGCAAGCAGCGCAACGCCGTAGCCTGCGGAGCCGAAGAAGAGGGCCTGCCCAAAGCTCATGATTCCGGCATAGCCCCAGACCAGATCGAACGAGAGAGCGAAGAGCGCCAGGATCACAACGCGAGTGGCAAACACCGTAAGATAGTCGTGAAGCATCACCGGAAGGACTAGTGCTCCAATCAGCACTAGTCCTTCGATGATGAGCAGGACACGTCGTGCACGACTGACCTGTCCTGCAAAGGCGATTTCAGCCATGTCAGCCGTCGCACAATTCACTTCTAGCGTGGGCACCGATGGCCTCTCTACCGCGCTTGTCGCTTTCACAGTGATTCGTCAACATTGCCCGGGATCGACAAGCCCATTGCTGCGTTGCACGACTTGAAAAACCCCGCTCTTGCACACGGCCGTGTACATGTTCATCTTACAGTGCCGCTTGCCCGGCACCATCTCGGCGGGGCCGCCCGGACCCTCCGCGATCTTTGCGTGATCGAGCGTCGCAGCAACCGACTCGCGATCGACCTTTCCGGCCTCTTTGACGGCAGCTTCCCAAAGTTTCAGCCCGCGATATGTACTGGGAGCGGCACTGCTCGCGGCAAATAGAGAATCGCCTGGATAGTCCTTATCATAGGCAGCCTGAATTCTGGCGGAGACCGGGTCATCTTTGGCGACGGCTTTGTAATAATCGAGACAACTCGCAAGCCCTTCCATCTCATTGACCGGATGGAGGCTGAGATAATTCTCGTCCTCGTTGACGGCAGCAAGCCGTCCGCCGTTCTTCAGATAGCCCGCTTCATAGAGCTGTTTGAACAAAGGACCGACGCCGGGTGGAATAACGGTGTTAAAGACGGTGTCGGCCTTGTTGGACATGATCGCGTGGACAGTGGCGGAGAAATCCACTTGGTCTAAAGGATAATACTCCTCGAACACGACCTCGCCGCCATTGGCTTCGATTAACTTGCGAGCATATGCATTCAGGTTACGCGGCCAAATGTAGTTGGAACCTGGAAGGGCAAATCTCTTGCCGCCGTTCTTGATCAGCCACGGGATAAATGTGTCGCATTGCTGCGCCGGTGTGGCGCCGCTGCAGAACAGGTATGGCGTGCATTCCCCCCCTTCATAAAATTGCGGATAGATATAGAGCGTCTTGCCCCGAGAAACGATCACATCCTTGATCGCATTGCGCATTGAGCTCGCGAGGCCGCCTAGGACCATGTCCACCTTGTCCCGCTGGATCAGCTTGCGCACGTTGCCTACAGCGACCGATTCATTGGAGGCGGTGTCTTCGATGTACAGCTCGATCGGCCGGCCCAAAAGACCACCTGAATTGTTGATCTCCTTGATGACCATTTTGGCGACGTTGGCATCCGCCTTTCCGGCAAAGCCGATCGGGCCGGTCAGATCGATCGCGATGCCGACCTTGATGGGACCTTCGGCCGCATTGGCCCAGTCGGGACGGATCACCCAGCTACTCGCTCCTGTGGCGATTGCACCGGCCGTGAAGGCAAAGTTCGAAAGGAAACGACGGCGTGTGAAATTGAGTCGATCAACAGCCATATGACTACACTCCCCCTTGCGCGATGAGGCCTTGCGGCCGACACTTGATGAAAACAATGGCAAGCAAGAAGACGAGCACATCGGCGAGGACCGGAGGGATAACCCAGGGCAGCGCCGCGCTGAGAGCGCCGATGATACCGGCTCCTGCCACTGGGCCCATAAAGGAGCCGACACCGCCAAGCATGACGGCGACAAATCCCTGGATCAGAAAGCGAATTCCGAGATCTGCAAACAGATCGAACACCGGCACGATAAGCGCCCCGGCGAGCCCGGCCAAAGCTGCGCCGAAGGCAAAGGTGGTGCCATAGATGAAATTCGTCGAAACCCCGGAGGCGCGCGCTAGCGCCGGATTTTCCAGGGTCGCCCGAACGCGCAAGCCGAAGCTTGTGCGGGACAGGAGCAGAAAGCAGCCCCCCATCACCAAAGCCGTGATCACGAGAATCGTAAAGCGCCAAGCTGAGATGTGTATCGTGGCGATATCTATGGATCCACCGATAGGCTCCGGAACCGTCAGATAAAACCCGCCAATTAGGCCCCGCACAGACTCCCGGATGATAAGACCGAGCGCATAGGTGCCGAGCATTGCAACGATCGGTGCGGCATAGAAGCGGCGGATGATGAGCGCTTCGAGTACGAAACCCAGCAATCCGACTAAGATCGGTGCCGCCGCCATACCGAGCCAAACCGGGAGACCATGACTATAGGCGAGATAAGTAATATAAGCGCCGAGCAGGACGAACTCACCCTGGGCAAAGTTGAAGATGCCCATCATGCTCGCGATGATTCCTAGCCCAAGCACGATCAACACGATAATCGCACCGAAGCTCAGGATCTCGAATGCCGCCATGAATGCACTAGTCATATGCCGCGATCCAGTCGCACTATCGTCTCGGCCTCACATCTTCTTCCAGTCGCCTATCTGTTCGAAGGCATGGGCGGCGCGGTAGATGGTGGATTCCTCGAAGTGGCGACCGACCAGCATTAGGCCCACTGGCAGGCCGTCGACCATTCCGCAGGGCAGCGACATAGCTGGATGATGCGTAATGTCGAATGGCGCGGTGTTGGTGAACATCTCAATCGCGCGCGTGAAGTAGTCCTCGCGACTGGCATTGGATGGCGGCAGCGGGGTTGCCTTCATCGGCGTCGTCGGCATGAGGAGGAGATCATAGCTCTCGAGAGCTTTGTCATATGCCGTAGCGAGGCGGCGGGAGATGTTGAGCGCCTTGCCGTAAAACCTGGACCCGAAGGTGTTGTTGATATAGGTCCCCCACAACATAAACAGCTTGTTAGTCTCGGACAATGAGTCCGCCTTCTGCCGCCACCCGCGATGGAAATCCATCAGGGAGGTTGGATAAAGATCGCCTCGGCTGAGACCATAGCCGTCACCGAACATCATGGTCTGGACAGCCCCCTCAGTTCCGATGGGGGTCCAGATCGCCGCGCCTAGAAGGTGCATCGGAATCGAGACGATCTCTACGGTCGCGCCGAGATCTTTGAAGCGCTTTGCGGCCTCACGCACGCTTTCGTTCACGGCAGCTTCTGCGGACGGCTGCTCGAAGCCCTCCTTGAGGATACCAATCTTCATCCCTTTGATGCCCGCACCCAAGGCCTTGGTGTATTCATCCACCTTCGGAGCCTTGATGCGCGAATCGTAGCCGTCGTCGCCGGCGATCACCTCGAGTAGCAGGGCGTTGTCGGCCACCGTTGCCGTAATCGGCCCGGTGTGGTCGATAAAGATCTCAATCGGCATTATTCCTGTATAGGGAACGAGACCCCAAGTCGGCTTCATACCGTACGTGCCGCAGAATGAGGATGGCATTCGGATCGAACCGCCCTGATCGCCGCCGATCGCAATGTCGACCTCGCGTAGTGCGACCACAACCCCGCTTCCGGAGGAAGAACCGCCGGCCGAATAGCCCATCTTGTGTGGATTGTGGACCGGGCCAGTCGCGTTGGTGTGGCTGCCGCCAGAGAGACAGAAGGCTTCGCAGTGAACCTTGCCCACAATTTCGGCGCCAGCATCAAGCATGCGTGTAACGATGGTGGCGTCAAAATCGGGTACGTAGCCTTCGAGGGTGGCCGAGCCATTCATCATAGGCACTCCGGCCAACATAATGTTGTCCTTCAAGGCAACGGTCTTGCCTTTCAGTTTTCCGCTGCCGGCGCCTTTGATGTTGGTTTTGCGGTACCAAGCATTGCGAGTGTTTTCGTCTGGCGATGGCCGATAGCCGGGCGTCCGCGGATATTTGACCACGGGCAACTCGTCGGGCATCGCGGCAACGAGATTGTATGCGTCCAGCGAGCCCCGCATCAAACCGCGGAACGAGGCGACATCTTCGTCGGTCAACGAAAGACCACACTGCTTGGCAACTTCGAGAAGCTGGGTGGGAGTCGGAAGGGAAACTGACACGCGGCTCTCCTGAAAGGTTGATCCCGTCATTGGGACACGCGGCGTTCTTCTGTCGTGGCCGCTTATCAGATTAGCCGTAGGTAAAGCGCAGCAGGGCGCTCGGCCCCAGAAGGTGCGCAACGCAAGTTGGGTAATATTGGGTAAAACGACGCTGAATGCGTCTGCCAGTGCAGGCGTTTCGCCGATCTGTCCTGCCTCGCCGGCTTGTCTTTGAGCCCTTAGGTCTTTTTGACGGGCTGGTAAGGCGACAAGTGAACCGGTCTCGTCACCTTAGAGTTGAAATATGGCACGGATCTGACAATGCAGCGGATTACATCAGAGGCCTAAGCATTTCAAAGTAACAACCAGCCAATTTCGGCGATCACGCGCTTCCCCTAACTGGCGCGAACTGCCGCGCGCCAAGCTCACGATCGTACGCGCATTCGCCACCACCTTAATCCACCTAAAGGGGGGTGGTAGATGAATGATGGTGTAAAATCTTCCAGGAGGCATCATGACGGCGCAGCACAAACGTAAATCGGGCGGGTGTCGCCACTTGCAGATCATGCCGCGTTTCAGAAAAGACATAATTTCCGACGGCCATAACAATGTCAGCCGCCAAGCTGACGCAATGACATACGTCAAATTTTACCCTTGCGGTGCCATGGAAGTAGGTGCGTATTTCTGCGACACCGATGTAGAGCGTGGAACTAGACGTACCGTGAAGCAAGGCATCATCTGCGTATAACGCAACAAGATACTCCGGCTTGCCAGAGTTGAACGCTCGCGCCCAAGCTTCCAAGAAGGCACGCACATCCAGCACAACTTTGTCGTTGTTCACGATGAACGCCTCTTCAGCGGAGAAATGGCGACCGGAAGCGATAAGAGTGGGTTGGCCTTACCATCTGATATAAGGAAACCTCTTGCATATGCACTGCATTTTTGATCCGTTCGTTCATGCTTCCGACTGCGCGCTCATCCACGATCTTGTTGAGGTCGCTGCTTGTCAGCGGAGCGCAACGTTTTTTGCAAGCTCGCCTCCTCTATGCAGCTTGTCGGTCATTATGTTCTCATTGCGAGCCAGCAGTACCTTCGCCACCCCGTCCGGGTCCACACCAAATTGGTGATGGGGCCGCAAAAGAATTGGCGCGAACTCAACAAGTACGGACCGAGTTCAGAAGTGTTCGCAGAGGATCAGGGGCAGCGACGTGAAGTCGCTGCTTCGAGCCCTTGATCGCCGCGTATACGACGCAGCCCTGATACACCGGCTTATCTTCCCTCAGCTCGCCGCCAGGTGCTGGGACTGGTGCCAGTGCTGCGCTTAAATTCACGGCTGAAGTGATAGACGTCACAAAAACCGCAGCGTTCGGCGATTGCGCCGAGCCCAGCGTCACTTTCCAAGAGCAGCTTTTGCGCCATCATGATCCGCTCTCGAATCAACAAGCGCCTTGGGCTGATCTGCAGATGCCCTTGAAATAGCCGCCGCGTCTGTGCGGCGCTGAGGCCAGTGACCGAGGCGAGTTCATCGGCGTGCCAGGATCGCTCCGGGGACTGCCGCATCTTTAAAATGATGGCTCGCAATGGGGCCGGGAGACGGGATTCACCGTGCTTCGAGGAAGGTGCTGCGATGAGGTGAAGCAGTTCCGCCACGAGGCAGTTAAGTGCCAAATCGACGTTATCATCCCTGGCGCGCAAGACATCAAATAGTCTTGCGAACCACCGTTCGATCTCGTTCGGCACTGATATCGTTGCTAGCGTTGCTCCGGTGCCGAACACCTTTCGCCGAATGGCCGCACAGTCGGGCCCGTCGATCCGCACCCACAGAACAGTCCAGGGATCATTTTCATCCGGCCAGTGCGCATGCGACGTTTCGTTGGCAATCCAGATCAACTGACCGCGCTCAACAGTCGATGTCCTGCCTTCGCTGACTACAAAGCCGCGCCCAGCGGAGCAGTATAGAATGTCCTGGCCCGGATAATTGTCTCGAGCGATGTGATGATCACGTGCGGTGATGGCCTTGCCCGCCCTAAGTACCGTAAAGGCGCATCGGGTCCAGGCAGCATCAGGGAGGACGTACTGATGGCTCTCAGGAAAAAGTGTGCGCTGCGGCAAGCCGGCCATGCGCGTTTTATATAAATTGAAGCGTGCTTTGTCCATTCCCGCTGGGGCTTTCTGCATCTAGGCTCGATGTCAATGACTAACAAATGAGCTCGTGATCAGGCTCCCGGATGCACGTTTTGTATCCATAGAGATCGCTGAGGGAGCTCAGGGAGGACCGGTGCCGATGCTCACGGCCCACGAAACTGCGCCACCGCGCGCAGGGCCCTTGTGGCGACGTGGTGGAGGCATTCCACGCCACGCCTTGATCTCAGGCACTTTCAGGGGAGGAATTGATGAGTAAACCGAGAATTACCGTCGTCGGCAGCTTCGCCGTAGGACTGACCATTCGCGCTCCGAACATCCCGGTCTTCGGGGTCACGATGTTAGGCAGCAGTTTCGATATGGGCCCGGGCGGAAAAGGTTCGAATCAGGCTGTTGCCACTGCGCGGCTCGGGGCGGACTCGTCGCTGGTTGCGATCATCGGCAAAGACCAATTCGCAGATATTGGCATTGATCTGTACAAGGCCGAGGGCGTCGATACGGCGCATGTCAAGCAGATCACCGAGAAGCCGACGGCGGTTGGCTTCATCATCCTCAATGAGCGAGGCGAGAACTTCATTATCATGGATTATGGCGCCACAAACGCCATGGATCCGGCTTTTGTCGATCGCGCCGAGAGCCGCATTCGCGAGAGCGACCTCGTCATGGCGGTCCTGGAGCCGCCGGTCGAGGTGGCTATGCGGGCGATGGAGCTCGGTCGCAAATACGGTAAGAAAACCATTCTCAATCCGGCGCCGGCCGCACCGCTGCCGGATGAAATCTTCCCGTTGGTCGATTTCCTGACGCCGAATGAAAGCGAACTTCGCATCCTGCTCGGTCTGCGCCCGGATGATCCGCGGCCCTCGCGCGAGCTGGTCGATCTGTTGCGCAAGCGCGGGGCCGCCAACGTGATCGTGACGCTTGGCGACCGTGGTGTACTGATCGTCACCGACAAGGTCGATACCACCATTCCGGCTGCAGTGGTCGACGTAGTGGACACGACGGGTGCTGGCGACGCGTTCAATTCCGGCTTCGCCGTGGCTCTGGCGGAAGGGCGGGATGTGATCGAGGCCGCGCGCTTCGGGGTGTGCTGCGGTGCCCTGGTCTGCACAAAGCTAGGGGTCATTCCCGGCATGGCGAGGCGCGCCGCAGCAGACGAGATGTATCGCACAATGCGCGCCTCGGCTGCAGAATGAGAGAGCAACAAGAAATCAATGCGCCTTGGGCGCGAACAGTGAGAACTGGAACGATATGCCGCGGATTTACGATTGGGCGGCGCGCGAGGCCGAGCGCACGGTGACGGTGGCCGACCTGCGCGCTTCCCGAAAGTCGGGCAAGCGCTACACTCAGGTCACTGCCGAGACCGCCGAGGAGGCAGCGGCCGCGGAGCAGGCCGGCATTGAAATGCTGGTGACCCGCGCCCGCAACGTGGAAGCCGTACGGAGGGGCTCAAAGCACCTCTTCGTCACCGCCGCGTTGGGCTTTGCCGATGCTGTAACACAGGACGACATCCTTCGTACCGCCTTGAAGGCGCTAAGCGACGGGGCCGATGCGGTGATCACCGCACGCGGCATGGCGACCGTCTCAATGCTCGCGGCCGAGGATATTCCGGTTGTCGGTCACTTGGGCCTCGTTCCCAGAAAATCGACCTGGCTCGGAAGGCTTCGCGCCTTCGGCAAATATGCGGAGGAAGCCTTGGCACTCTTCCAGCGCTTCCGACGTCTAGAAGAAGCCGGCGCTTTTGCGGTGGAATGCGAGGTCATCCCAGCCCGGGTCATGTCGGAAATTCGCCGGCGGATCGGACTGGTGACCGTCTCGCTCGGCTCCGGACCGGATGCTGACGTGATCTTTCTATTCACCGAGGACATATGCGGTGGCGAAGGCCGGCGGCCCCGGCACGCTCGGGTCTATGGAGATCTTCAGGCCCTGCAGGAGCGCATCAAACAGGAGCGCGTGAAAGCTCTCAGCGCATTCCGTGCTGACGTCACCGCAAATGGCTTTCCAGGCCCGCAGGAAATATCGGACATCGCCGACGATGAATATGCGGCCTTCGTGTCGAGACTAAAAGACTCGGGCTTTGGCGATTGATCTAAAGCTCTTGCGACGGCGACGAGAGCTGATCTCAATCAGCCGGCGAAGGATCTAACACACGAGCTGTCTGCCTTGAAGCGGCAATGGAGTGCAATATGGACGAAGCATTGTACGGCACGCGCGATAAGCGGGGCAATTGGGTACCAAAGAAGAAGCCCGAACGTGCGCCGATTTTTGTCTGGCCGGTGCAACCGCTGAAAATACTGCGCTGGTTACCGGGCTATCTCCTGCCCTGGAATACGGTCTATTTCCTGATCTCTCTTGTATCGTGGACTTATCTCACTCCATCGCTCGATACGATGCGAGAACTCCACGCCGACTGGATACTGCTCATTCTGCTTCGTAACACCGCTTTGACTCTCCTCCTCTACGGCACCTTCCATTTCATTCTTTATATCGAGCGGCGTCAGCAGACGGCGTTTAAATACAATGCAAAGTGGCCGGATGCGCACAACCCGACCTTCATGTTCGGAAGTCAGACGGCCGAGAACATATTCTGGACCATGTGCAGCGCCGTGCCTGTATGGAGTGCATATGAGGCGCTCACCTGGTGGATGTACGCGAACGACCGCTTGCCTTACGTCGATTTCGCAGCGCATCCGCTATATTGTGCTGCACTCGTGCTGGTGATGCCGGCGTGGCGCGAACTGCACTTTTACCTCATTCACCGCCTCATCCATATTGGGCCGCTGTACCATCTCATCCACAAGGTCCACCACAAGAACGTCAATCCGGGGCCGTGGTCCGGCCTCTCGGCGTCGACACTGGAACACATCGCTTACTTCTCAGGGGTATTGATTCATTTCGTTCTTCCGTCCCATCCGCTGCACGCAATGTTTCAGCTGATGCACGCGGGACTGTCCCCCGCAAAGTCACATACCGGTTTCGACCGCGTGGTCGTGGATGATGCGAAGGCGATCAGCACCGACAACTTCTACCATTACCTGCACCACAAGTATTTCGAGGTGAACTACGGTGAACGCCGCATCCCGCTCGACGAGTGGTTCGGCACGGCTCACGACGGCTCTCCAGAGGCCGACGAGAGAATGTATAAGCGCATAAAGGCCAAGAAGTGGGTGCGCGGCGGTTAGCGCCGAAGCGGGGAGGCTCCGAAGGCCTGTCACGTTGAGGCAGCCCTTGCGCCGCAACGGTACTGGCGCACGCTGCGCGACTGAGCCACAGCCGATTGATCGCCGCCAGTTGAAGATTGAGGACTAGATATGACTAAACAAGCTGAATGGGTGGCGGCCTGCGCTGCGGACGCTTTGAGGCCTGAAGAGGTTCGCCGCCTCGATCACGGCGGCCGCACGTTTGTGATTGTTCGCTCGCCCGAGGGCGATTACTTCGCGATGGACGGCCACTGCTCACACGAGAAGGTCCATCTTGCGGATGGCATTGTCGATGGCGGAATTATCGAATGCCCGAAACACTTCGGCACCTTCGACTATCGAACGGGCGAGTCGCGTGCGCTGCCCGCATGCGTCGACTTGCAGAGTTACGAGGTAAAAATCGAGAATGGCATTGTTATGGTCAAGGTCTGAGCGGGTGAGAGCTGCGGATGACCTCACAGCGTTTACTTGTCTTGCAGTCCCTCTGGGCCATGGAGCGGCGGCAGCCTGACGGTTTCGAACGTTCTCTCGATGAAAACCTGGCGATGATACAGCAAGCGGGGTTCGACGGGATCTCTACGTCCTGCAATGATCCAGGACGCGTCAACCTGATCGCACGCGCTTTGAACGGTTCCGGGCTTGCAGTCGAGGGCATGTGCTTCCCGCAGACGATCGATCACTTGAAGTCTGCCATCGACCTCGCCAAGCAGATCAACGTTCTGCATCTCAACGTCCAGCCAGACATCCGTCCGCGCAGGGTCAGCGATTGTATCCCGCTGCTGGATGGCTGGATCAGGGTGGCGGAAGAGGCAGGCATGCCGATCTACTTCGAAACGCATCGCAACAGGATGACCACGGATCTCCTCTTTACTCTCGATCTGATGGACGAGGTGCCCGGGATGCGGATCCTTGCCGATTTGTCGCACATCCTGCTGGGTCGGGAGTTCTGGTATCCCATCTCGGACGAGGATGAAGCGCTGGTGCGGCAGGTGCTCGATCGCGCTTGGGCGTTTCATGGACGGGTTGCATCTCGCGAGCAAATTCAGGTTGAGATCACGTTTCCTCAGCACAGGATATGGCTGGATCTGTTCCTGGGGTGGTGGAAATACGGGTTCCGAAGCTGGCGAAAGCGCGCAGGCACGGGTGCCTGCCTTAGTTTTACCTGCGAACTTGGCCCGCAGCCCTATGCGATCACCGATCGGCAAGGCAAGGACACGACGGATCGTTGGGAGGAAGCTCTTCTTCTTAGGTCCCTAGTCCGTGACCTCTTCGATAGCGTGGCCAGTGAGGAGCAGGCTCTGCCTGCAAGAGGGGTGGCCATTTGAGTACTCATTCGACGATTGCCATTGTTGGCGCCGGCGAAGCTGGCACGGCAGCCGCCCTGGCGCTGCGCGAGCGCGGCTGGGAAGAGAGCGTGGTGTTGATCGGCAACGAAAGCAGTCTCCCGTATGAGCGCCCTCCTCTCTCCAAAGCAGTTCTGGTCGATGAGACGAGGCCTGGGCCGAAGACGATTGTGACGTCAGAGCGGCTTTCCGAATTGAAGATCGATTATCGCCACGGCTGTGAGGTGGTCTCGATTGATCGCACGGCCAGCATGGTGATTCTCTCGAATGGGGCCAAGATAGGCTATCATCGCCTCCTCTTGGCCACTGGCGCTCGTCCGCGTGACCTGAACGTGCCAATTGCTGAGGGATCAAGGGTCGCAACGCTTAGGTCGTATGAGGATGCCACACGCCTTCGCGAGTTAATCGGCCAAGGCTGCGAGATGGCTGTGATCGGCGGCGGCTTTATCGGGCTCGAGGTTGCTGCGAGCTCGATCTTGCGAGGCGCTTCGGTCATCGTCTTCGAAGCAGGATCGCGCATACTTTCCCGGGCAGTGCCAGTTGGCATAGCTGAACTGATCAGGGCCAAGCACGAGCGTTCTGGGGTACGGATCGAGACAACGGCAGTCGTTGAACGTATCGAGCTTTGTGAAGGACGCTCCTGCGTGGTACTGGCCGGGGGCCAAAGACATCTTGCCGATCTCGTGATCGTGGGGGTCGGTGCAACCCCCAACGTCGAACTGGCGCAAGCGGCGGGGCTCGCTGTCGACAACGGCATCGCGCTTGACGAAATGCTGGCCACATCGGATCCGCGCGTATTCGCAGCGGGGGACTGCTGTTCCTTTCCACATCGCCTTTACGGAAAGCGGATCAGGCTGGAAGCTTGGCGCAACGCGCAGCGGCAAGGGGTGATTGCGGCGGCGAATATGGTGGGCGAGGATCGTCCGTATGACGATCTCCCCTGGTTCTGGTCGGACCAATACGATGAGACTTTGCAAATGGTCGGCCTCTGCTGCGGCGGAGAAATCCCGGTCGTCAGAAGCCTAGGCCCGAGGGGCCAACTTCTATTCTCCCTTGTCGACGGCGGGCGCCTCGTGGCTGCTTGTGGGTTTGGAAGCCTCGGCGCCGTTGCGAAGGAAATCCGAGTTGCAGAGACGATCATTAGGCGGGAACTGAAGGTCGAGGCAGAGGCGCTCGCTAATCCGGCGCTGAACTTGAAGCAGCTTCTTTAGTGACTACTGCCGCGGCGCAGGTCACCCGGCAAGCAAGTCACCTGGCAAAAGGACATGCGCCACGCGGGCTACCGAATGCTCGCCCATTGGGCGTAGCGGCAATCCCTCGTCAGAGGCTGGATGCGGCGTTTGTCGAGCCAGGACGACCGTTGAGAAGGCTCGATCGATAGATCAACTTCGGGCCGGCGCGCCAGCGCTCCACTGTGCGCCAATATCCCTGCAAGCAAACGCAGACTACTTTGATACCGCGCTGAACATCATGCGCTGCTTTTCGGGACCTGGCGGCATCACGCTGGGAGCCCGATTGAATGTAGCAAGACCTACCTCGTTGAGCAAATACACTATCCCAATTTCAGATTGATATAATGCAATAATCATGAGAAGCTCTCAAGTGAAGCAATGGTGAGAACCCGCTTTCAGGTGGAACCATCCTGCATTTTCACGAGGAGCTTTGATGAGCATAGACTGGGAAGAAGCGATCGCACGTATGATGCGGCGGATCGAGAATACAGCTCAACAAGTTGGCGACGCCTATCCACATTGGGCAGATCCGGAGAGCGGCACCTGGACGACAACTTCAAACGGAGACTGGACCGGCGGCTATTGGCTGGGGATGCTTTGGCTTGCCTCGCGGAGTAACGGCGGCGAGCGCTTCAGAGATCTTGCAGAACGAGGTTGCGAGCGTCTTGAACCGCGCGTCTCGGCCGATACCGCGTTCAAGGCTGCGACCTTCTATTACGGGGCCGGACTGGGTTCGCTGCTCACCGGAAGTCACCGCGCGCGGACGCTCGGCCTTGCGGCGGCACGAGATCTGAAGCAACGCTACAACCATCACCTTGGTCTTGTGCCCCTTGGCGCGAATGCCGAGGAGGGCGCTGACGTGGGAGCCACTGCAAGCAGCGTCGACAGTTTGGTCGTCTCATTGCTGCTGTTTTGGGCCGCTCGAACTCTAGACGACCGCGCGATGCGCGAAGTGGCTGCCAATCATACGGATAAAGTTCTGACCGTCCATCAGCGTGAGGACGGATCCTTCATCCAGTCCTCCTCCCTCGATCCCGAGACCGGCAAGGTTCTCCGACGCTACACACACAAGGGCTTCAGCGAGAACAGCGTTTGGGCAAGAGCACAGGCGTGGGGCGTGGTGTGCTCGACGATCAGCTACTTTTCCGGCGGCGGAGAGGAGCGATGGCGTCAAGCCGCCATGAACGGGGCCGACTGGTGGCTCGCCCATGTGCCAGATGATTGCGTGTCGTACTGGGATTTTGACGCTCCTAAAGCGCCCAACGTCGAGCGGGACACTGCGGCGACCGCTTTTATGGCATCGGCTCTTCTAAAATTGAGCTCGATTGCGCCGACTGACAGTAAGCGGCGGCAATACCGTAGCGCCGGAGAACGCACCGCTTTGGCGCTGGTCGAACGATATCTCACTCCGGTTCATAAGAACGATAGCCGTCCAGCCGGCATGCTGGTGGAAGGATGCTTCAACAAGCGCGGGGATTCGAGAGCCGAGGACTACGTCAGTAATGCCGAATTGATCTTTGGTAGCTACTACTTGTTCGAGGCGCTTCATTTGCTAACCGGCAGGTTGCGGCCTGAAGAAATCTAAAATGGCACTCGCTGCTGGCGAAGGCCAGCGGCGAGCGCTCTCTGTGTCACTCTCGCGTTACCCCGGCCGAAATCCTTAAAGCGGCTTGGAACGGACCTAGGGGCGCATTTGACGGCTGGAGAGATCAAGGGTTTCTTGTTCAGCCGCTGTTCCACTGAGACCATTGCCTTTCCAGAGGGGAGCCGCCGATCGGCCGGACCTCTCTGGAGTGCCCTAACAAGACTGTTATCACTCGCCTACATAGATGCAGCCGCGCTTTTTAGCGATCTGATATACGACCACGCTGAGCAAAGCGACGAGCGACCCGTAGATTGGGAACATCCATGCCATGTCCTCGCGTTGCAACCATACCAGCAGGTAGGGCGTGGTACCGCCGAAAATTGTCACACCGATTGCGTAACCAAGGGCGACGCCTGTCGTTCTCACTGTGCGCGGCATCAAGGTTGTGGCTATGAAGTTGTAGAGAGCCATATTGCAGCCCACCATGGCCCCGCCAACCAGCATCACCATGGCGTAGGTCAGAAGGCTTTGGTGTGAATAGAGCAGCGTCAGGAAGAATGCTGGGATGAGCAGAAGGCGCATCAAGATGAACGCGCGCGAGGGCTTTATCTTGTCTGCAAACGCACCGATGGCAGGTGAAAAGACCATCCAGCAAAATCCCATGAGGGTCAGGATGCCGTACACCCACGTGCTGTTTTCCTTGAAAACACCATTGGCGATGTTGGGCAGGCCCACGTTGTACGTGTAGTTGGCGAGCTGCACCGAGCCGATCACCAAAATCACGGCCAGAAGCGACAGTCGCACATTCCAGAGCGCCTTCCAAACGCCGCCGGTGGTTTTCTGAACGCGCGACATCTCGTCATGATGCATAGCGCGGGCGATCAATGTTTCCGGGATTGCTTGGCGCAGGAAGAAGATGAGGACGCCAAGCAGGCCTCCGACCGCAAACGGCACTCGCCAAGCCCACTCGCGCATGACCTCGGGGGCGACGGCCGCGCTCACCAGAAAAGCGACGAGGCTTGCTCCGATCGAACCCAACATGATGAATGTACCGTTGATCAAGCCGAGATACCGCCCCTCCTCACCTGGTGGTGCCAACTCGATGGCGATTGCATTGGCGACGCCCGCCTCTGCGCCAGTGGCAAGCCCTTGCATCAGTCGAAGAATGACCAGCGCTGCAGTGGCAAGGGTCCCGATGTCCTTATGAGCCGGCAAGATCGCAATCAGGAACGAAGATAGCGCCATGACCGTAACAGCGATCATCATGACGCGTTTATGGCTGATGCGATCTGCGATAGGACCAAGCAAAGCCGCTCCCAGAGGCCGCGCAATGAATCCGGCTCCAAATACGGCAAATGCTCCCAGCAGCGAAACGACCGGGTCATTTGAAGGGAAGAAGTGGGGAGATAGAAAAGCCGCCATGAAGCCGTAGACTTGCCAGTCATACCACTCCAGCGCGACGCCTCCGCCCAGAC
Organism: Bradyrhizobium sp. WYCCWR 12699; assembly: GCF_032144035.1. NCBI lineage: Bacteria > Pseudomonadati > Pseudomonadota > Alphaproteobacteria > Hyphomicrobiales > Nitrobacteraceae > Bradyrhizobium > Bradyrhizobium sp. WYCCWR 12699. Next base: position 112,729 of record NZ_JAVTJN010000021.1, on the reverse strand, counting down.
CAATAGTCATTGATCTCGTTGCAACTTGCTTCTCGGGCTGAATGAAATCGATAGAAGGTTGGGCCATTGTTTGCATGGGTCTGCTTCCGCTCATTGGGTAAGACTGCTTAAGCCTTGCGCGGCAAGCGCGAATGCGCGCCGGCCTGTCGCTTGTTGGCCTGCTCAAGGCGCTGAGATTTCTGGCGGCACGCCCGTAAATGGACGCTGGCGCGATCGAAGGCAGCTGATCGGGCTTCCTTCATTCCAATCGTCTGTGTAACAGCCCGCGGGCGGGCTTATGTCCCAACTCCATGGTCCCTCCTGTAGCAATGCGCCCTTCTGCGGGACGCTTAAGTTTTTCGATTCAAGGCAGGCGGACAAACTCCTCCGCGCTGAGACGTCCGCTCGGCTTGGCGAGGCGAACGTTTCCTACTTTTCCGCGCAAACGATGCGAGCTGATCGAGTATCTGCTTACGTAAGCCGAACTGACCTGGAAAAGGTGAATGATGAGATCGTCTCGGGGCCGCCGCTTGGATCACAAGGACTTGCGCGGAAAGACAAAGGGGCTCGCGCGAGCGCGAGAGGGATGGTTGTAAAGGGCGCGGGCTGGCGAGAAGCTTGGCATGGACTGCAATATCGCCAGCCCAGCCGCTCCTCCCATGAAACCAGTAAATCGCCTCCACCGCTTCGTCTCCCATGACGGCCGGCATCTCTGTGCACTAGCCCAATATCGAGCGAGACCATCACAATGACGGGCCAATGTCAAGCAATAGACTATCTCAAATACAATTAGGATATATCAATCTGGTAGCCATCATTCTAGCTGAAGGATTGATACATCTATACGACTGAAATCGCTCATGAAATATTGGCACCCCCGATTAGCCAAGCACATTGACCTATCTCAATTTGAATGTCAGTCTGGCTTTGCCGCAATCAGCGCGGCTGGCTCTCACCTGGAATGGATCTCGTGCGCCTCATCCAATTTGTATCTCTGAACGGTTCTCGTCATGTCGCTGCGCTCCAGGCGGGCGACGGGGTCCCTGTGCTCGTGAACAATCGGACAAGTGTACGCGAATTAGCCTTGGAGGCAGCCCGCTCCCGGCTATCGCTTGCCGAATGCGTCCAAAGGTGCGGCTTCGGAGAGAAGGTCGATTACGATGCGATCATCCGCGAGAAGCGGCTGTTGCCGCCTCTCGACCACGCTGATCCTTCGCGTTGCATGATCGCGGTGACTGGACTTACGCACCTCGGTAGCGCCGAGTCGCGCGACGCCATGCACGCGAAATTGGCCGCAGGCGAACTTTCCGATTCAATGCGGATGTTCAAGCTTGGCCTGGACGGTGGAAAGCCTCCGCCGGGATCCATCGGGGTCCAGCCAGAGTGGGCCTATAAGGGTGATGGCTCCTGGGCAGTCGCACCTGAGCAACCCCTCACGTTGCCGTCCTATGCTGAAGACGGGGGCGAGGAGGCCGAAATTGTAGGGCTTTACGTCATTGGCGAGGGAGGCGACGTACTGCGTGTCGGCTTCTGCCTCGGCAACGAATACTCCGATCATGTGATGGAGCAGCGAAACTACCTCTACCTTGCTCATTCAAAGCTGCGCCAGTGCTCCTATGGTCCCGAACTCCTCGTGGGCGATCTTCCGGACGAGGTATCCGGAACGGTCCGCGTCTTGCGAGCTGGCGAAGCGATCTGGTCCGGAAGCTTTATCTCGGGCGAGAACAACATGTCTCATTCCATTGAGAATCTTGAGCACCATCACTTCAAATACCGCGCGTTTCGTCGGCCCGGCGACGTCCACGTCTATTTCTTCGGCGCGAGCGCCTTAAGCTTTTCGGCCGGCGTCAAGCTGCGCGGCGGTGACGCTTTCGAGATCGAATCTCCGGCTTTCGGGCGGCCATTGCGCAACTCGCTCATCGAGGAAAAGCAAACAGAGATCGTGAGGGTGCGGCCGCTATGAGCTTGATCTGGTGGACCAAAAATTGGGATAGCGAAAGCGCGGTATTCTGAGATAAGCAATCAAAATGCAGAAATGGCACCCTCACCTGCGGGCTGGCACCGCTCCCCTGTTCGTCCGGCTCGTCGAGGCCATCGAACACGACATCGCGGCAGGAACTCTTGCGGCAGGAACAAGGCTGCCTACCCAGCGTGATTTGGCAGAGGAGATCGGCCTCAGCGTCGGAACGGTCATCAAGGCCTATGCAGAAGGTCAACGGCGCGGCCTGCTTCTGGGGCACGTCGGCCGCGGGACGTTTGTCGCGTCACAGAGGCCGACCCCTGCGTCCGGTGGCAAGGTTGTCGATCTCAGCCTCAACATCCCAGGGCCGGCGTTACTGCCCAAGGTGCTAGCTGAGAGCCCATCTACGTTTCCAACGGCTGACATCTCCGACTACGTGGGATACCTCTCCCACTCTGGTGTTGCCGAACACCGGGCCCAGCTCGCCGGCCTATTTCGTCAATCGGGCTTCGAAGCCAATCCGGACAACCTCGTTATTACGAATGGAGCACAGCACGGGATAGCGCTGACCTTCAGCTCGATCTGCCAGCCTGGTGACAAAGTCTTCGTCGAGGCCGGCACTTATCACGGCATGAAGTCCTATGCTCATTTCGCAAAGCTCGACCTTATCGGGCTGCCGATGGATGGCGAAGGATTGCTGCCGGGCGCTTTCGACAAAGCGGCGGCAAGCGGGGCAGCGCGGGTGCTTTTTGCTATTCCCACCATCCAGAGCCCAACCGCGAGAATCATGAGCGCGGCACGCCGGCGAGAGATCGTGCGGATCGCGCGTAAGCGGGACATCCTGATCATCGAAGATGACGCATACGGCTTCCTGGACGAGACCAGCGAGCCGCTCGCCTCATTGGCGCCGGAGCGGACCTTCTATGTCAATACGCTGTCGAAGTGCCTGGCGCCGGGTCTGCGCATCGGAATGCTCGTCGCGCCCGAGCCTTATCTTTCGCAGATTCATCAATCTATGCGCGCGACCTGCTGGATGGCCTCGCCGATTTCAACCTTCATCGTATCCGAATGGATCCGCACGGGAACAGCCGCGCGCGTGAAGCAGTCTCTGGTCCAGGAGGCGAAGAAGCGCGTGAAGCTTGCCTCCCAAATCCTCCGGCCGCATATACGTGCAGATCATCCGGCCAGCTTTCACATCTGGATGGACCTGCCAAGCGACATTGCTCAACAGGTGGCAGCCCGTTCATTGCAACGGGGCGTCATCACAACGCCGCCCTCGGCGCTCGTGGTTGATCCCTCCTTGATCTCGGGGCTGAGGATATCGATCGGCGTTCCCGAAAACATCGAAGATCTCGAATGGGCGCTCCGCCAGGTCGCAGCTTCGCTCGAAGTCGGCAACGAAGCCAGCATGTCAATCATCTGAACGTGCAGAACTGTTCAACTCGGGCGCTTTCAGGCGGCCGCCATCACGCTCATGGTGGACCTCCATCAAACGCATAGGCTGTCTTCACAGTCGCATAGAACTCTGCAGCGTAGCGCCCTTGCTCACGTGATCCATAGGACGAACCTTTGCGGCCGCCGAAGGGCACGTGATAGTCGACGCCCGCCGTCGGCAGGTTGACCATCACCATGCCAGCCTCCGCGTTGCGCTTGAAATGGCTGGCATAGTTCAGACTTGTGGTGCAGATTCCGGAAGATAGTCCGAATGGGGTGTCGTTGGCGATCTCAAGGGCCTCGTCATAATTTCGCGCCCGGATCAGTGCTGCCACGGGCCGAAAATTTCTTCGCGCGCGACCCGCATCCGATTGTCGACTTCTGCAAACAGCGCGGGCGACAAGTAGAAACCGGGCGCATCGCGTTTCAATAGCTCGCCCCCAGCGACGAGCTTGGCCCCCTCGTCCTGGCCGAGGCGGATGTACATCAAGTCTTGCTCCAGCTGCTTCTGATCAACCACCGGCCCAATCTGCGTTCCTGGCTTGCAGGCGTCATCCACGACCAGCGCATCCATCCTTTCCGTGATAGCTGCCAGGAAGGCGTCGTAAATGCCATCTGTCACGATGAGGCGAGATGAGGCCGTGCAGCGCTGGCCGGTCGAAAAGAAGGCGCTGTTGATCGCGCATTCGACGGCCACCTTTAGGTCGGCGTCGTCGAGCACCACCATTGGATTCTTGCCCCCCATCTCCAACTGCATCTTCTTCATGGGATCGGCAGAAATGCAGGTTTGGGCAATGCGCCGGCCGGTCGACAACGAGCCGGTGAAGGAGATCGCGGCCACCTTCGTACTGGCGAGCATTGTTTCGCCCACGACCGAGCCGCTCCCCATGACGAGGTTGAAGACGCCGGGGGGAACGCCGGCGCGCGCAATGATGTCGCAAAGGGCGTTTGCCGAGGCGGGGACCAGTTCTGCAGGCTTGAACACGACGGAGTTGCCATAGGCCAGTGCCGGGGCGATCTTCCAGGCCGGAATGGCCATAGGAAAATTCCATGGCGTGATCGCCGAGCGGCTCGCGGGACATCTCAACGTCTATGCCGGCTCGCACGGAGAGCAGCTTCTCGCCGCTCAGCCTCAGGCACTCACCCGCGAAGAAATGGAAGATCTGGCCGGCGCGAGCGACCTCGCCGATCCCCTCCGGCAAGGTCTTTCCTTCCTCACGTGAGAGCAGGCGTCCGAGTTCGTCCTTGCGGGCCAATATCTCGTCACCCACGGCTTTCAGAACGTCGTGGCGGCTCTGGATCGTCGAACGCGCCCAAGCCGGAAAGGCGCCATGGGCCGCATCGATCGCACGCTTCGCCTCTTCTACAGAGGCTTGGGCGTACTCGCCTACGATGTCGCGAGTATCAGACGGGTTGATGTTCGCGACTGCCTTGGCTGCCGCAATCCATTCACCGGCGATGTAGTTCTTCGTCATCAGGCCCCCCGTCACCAAGCCTTGCAGAACGTCTCAGGACGTCCAACTGCGTCGGCACCTGCTTTTCGGCGGCAGGGAGTGATCCCCTTTCCGGCAGGTGCTGGCCCAAACGCCTGTTCGGCGCCTCGATTCGGCAATCGCATTCAAAGCCGGTTTCGCAGCGCATTGCAATATATCAATTTTATAATGGGATATAGTAATCTTGACGGCGACGATCGCGCGGCATAGTATCGAGCGTTCCAATCTGAGGGAAAGGCCTGTCGTGAGCGATAAAGCAACTGCCTCCGTAGCGCGTGGCGCCCTTGACGGCTTGATCGTTCTGGAAGTCGGCATGGTGATGCAGGTGCCGCTTGCAGGACAGGTGTTGGGGGATTTTGGCGCGGACGTCATCAAGATCGAACGTCCCCAAGGTGACATCACGCGCGGGCTTGATTTTGAGGCCACCCGCGTCGGCGGGATGAGCGCGTATTACGCTGCGATGGGCAGAAACAAGCGGACACTCGCCTTGGATTTGAAGAACCCGGCCGCCTTTGAGATCTTGCTGACCCTGGTCGACCGCGCTGACGTGTTGATGCACAACTTCCGCCCCGGCGTGATGGAGCGGCTGGGCCTCGGCTATAAGGATCTTAGCACACGCAATCCCCGTCTCATCTATGCTGCGGGGTTTGGTTTCGGGGAAACAGGTCCGCTTGCAGATCGTCCGGGCCAGGACATGCTGGCGCAGGCATTTAGCGGGTTGGCACGGGGAGGACTGCAGGAGCACCAGCCTCCGCAGCTGACGAACTCTCCTATTGTCGACTATGGCGCGGCGATGTCGCTCGTCCAGGGCATTCTTGCCGCCGTCATCGAACGCCAGACCTCGGGCCGGGGACAACTGGTGTCGACGTCGCTGTTCGATGTTTCGCTCGCTATGCAGCTGTGCGAAATCGCCAGCGAGAGCATCTATGGTGTGAAAACCGACTGGACGCGTCAGGCGATGCTCGTCAGGACCGCGGACGGTTGGGTAGCCGTTGTAATGCTCTTTCGCGACAACCCGCTTGGCCTGCTTTGCCAGGCGCTCGATCTACCGGACATAAGCACGCGGCCTGAACTCGCTACACGCGAAAAGCAGATCGAAAATCTGACCGCCATTCAGGAATATTGTGCGCCGGCTTTGATGACCTTGAACACTTCGGAGGTACTCGATCGTCTGGCTTCCGTGGATCTGCTCTGCTCACCTGTGAATGAAATTCCAGAAGCGATCAGCCACCCTCAGGCAAGCCAAAACGGCATCATGTGGCAGGTTGAGGTACCCGGGCGAGGAGTCGTTTCGCTCGCCGGACTGCCAGTCCGGCTCTCACGCACACCTCCAGCCGTCCGGATTCACCCCGCGCCGATCGGTGCCGCTACCGAGGAGGTCCTGACTTCCTTTGGCTTCTCGGAGCAGGCGATTCAGGAGGCTCGAAGCAGAAAGGCTTTCGGATAGCCCGCCCAAACCACAATGTGGTGTCTGTTTTTCCTGGCCTTGCTCGCACGATAGCAACCATATCAACCTCGGGTCCTCGGCAGCTTGCCCGGATGAATGGCAGCGAATTGTGTGCAACGCAATGATCTCTCCGAAGCTCGCTGCAAGCCAGCTTACGCAAGGTGCATCCCGATCCAAGTCGAGAAGAAGTTCTGGTTCTTCTCCCATTCTCCAGGAAGAATTCTCTCGTGATCCAAAAATCCGAACTCGTGCTATCCACTTCCCCTCTCCCGCACGTCCGCCTGCTGAGCATGAACAGGCCGGCGAAGCGAAATGCCCTGAGCAATGAGCTTATCGCGGCACTTGCATCGGCCTGCCGAGACGCAATTTTGGATGAGGACGTCCGCTGCATCGTGCTTTGCGGCACCGACACGTTCTTTTGCGCGGGCGCGGATATCAAGGAGATGCAACAACGCGGCTTCGAGGCCATTAACAATCTCGCCCGACGCAATGATTGGCGCGACCTCACCAACTGTCTCAAGCCGATCATAGCTGCCGTAGAGGGCGTTTGTCTTGGGGGCGGTCACGAACTTGCAATGCTGGCCGATATCATTATCGCAGGCGAAGGCGCGCTCTTCGGTCAACCTGAAATCAACATCGGCGTTTTGCCGGGTGACGGCGGAACCCAGCGGTTGACACGCGTGGCGGGCAAATCGCTTGCCATGCTGATGATCCTCACTGGCCAATCAATTTCGGCCCGTGCCGCAATGCAGGCAGGAATGGTCTCCGAGGTTACAGAAACGGGCCAGGCGCGGGCACGCGCGCTCGAGATTGCGGAAATAATCGCACAGAAGCCGCCTCGATCGACGGAGCTTGCGAAGGCTGCCGTTCTGGCCGCCTATCAAACGAACCTCGATGCCGGTGTGGAATTTGAACGGCAAGCGATCCGGGTTGCTTTCACCACTTCTGATCAGCAGGAAGGGATGGACGCTTTCTTCGAGAAGCGGCCCCCAAATTACCAGGGGAAATAGAACCCCTTTGCAGAATTCTGCTCTTAGGAACACAATACAAAGCGAGCAGATTTGCGAGCGCCGCACGAGAGCCGTCGGGCTGCTTGTGGTGCTGAGGCATTGGAAGCTACGATGGCCTAGCCGGATCATCGTTGATCGTCTCGATCACCCTGTCATCTTCGCTCCCGGCGAGAGCCACGAGTTCAATCGGCGGCGCAACCGCGTCGCTCTGAGCTAAAGCTGGCCGCCGGTTTGCTTCTGGTCGCAATGGTCGAATTGCATCGGTACTTAGATATTCTGGGTACGATTGTCCCGGCTGAGAATATCGGGACTGCTAGGAAGGAGAAATACAGACCGCCGCGCCGTATATGCTTCAGACAAGAGGGTGCCCAGTTGGATCTAGTCGATTGAGGCGAGCCAGTCGAAGCTCAGTCGTAAGGCGACTAAGACGATGCGGCATTTGCGACCGTCGACCTTACTCGTTCGCGCGGATCTGTGCGGTTGCAGTAATACATCTCAAAGCGGCTACCGGTTTCTTGGAATAACTTGTGACCTTCCAGCGCCCGTCGGTCACTCAGCGCAAACGCCAGTACGTGACTCGTGATCCCCCGAGATCCCATCGCGCTGTTGGAGCCGTAGCGAGGGGTGCAGATGCCGGGAGAGGCTACCACACTGCCGCTGTCGGGGCGGTGGGCGGAGTCACCATCAGCCGCCGCATTTGCACGTGGGGGACGCGTTAAAGAACCGAGAAGGAGCATGCGGCGCACTGTCGGAGTCACGACACACCCGTTCTACCTGAGACACGTGCCAGATGAGAATAAGAAGGAAACTCAGACTGACGGTTTTGGTATGCTTCTTGAACTCAGAAGCTGACCCGCCGTGTAATGCTCCATCCGAGAATAGGAAATGCTGCAATGAGCGCACCGAATTTGACCAAGCGAGCTAATGCCCTCGGAACCGACAAGGGGAATGAGGTAGGCGACGCCCACGGCTACACCAGCTTCTACTCTTTTCTGTTCGAAGAATTCCGCCAGCAACCTTTCACGATGGTCGAGATTGGATTACAACACGGAAACGGCTCTCTCGATCCCGATGTAGTGGTCGGTCGCAAGGTTGACGACATTCCGTCTATTAAGATGTGGCTGGAGTTCTTTCCCAAAGCCGAGATCATCGGATGCGACGTTGCCGATTTCAGCGCCTTTAAGATGGACCGGTTCCGTTTCGAGCGCCTTGACATGGGCGATACGGTAGCCCTGGAACGCCTAGCGAACTCGCTCCCGCCCGTAAGGATCATCATTGATGACGCTTCGCACGCAGCTTATCACCAGCAGCTTGCTCTAGCGAAGCTGTTTCCCATCGTCGAGCCTGGCGGTTTCTACTTTATCGAGGATCTACATACCACGCACGGGATTGCCGCACGATTGCCTTCCTGCAATTCAACTGAGACCGTAGTTGAGAAATTCGCTCAGACACGTCGGCTCGACATTCCGTTCCTGCCCGCGATCGAGCGTAGAAACCTCGAGACTACAATCAGGAAGATGTTCATTCATCGCGACGACAAGGGGGGTGTCAGCCGCTGGACCATGAAAATGGTGGGATTTGAAAAGTACTAAAGAGTCAACCGAACTTTCCCGCGACCAACATGCCTATCTAGTCGGCGGTCTTCGCTCGCGCACGTGAGACCACTAAAATGTTGATCTCAGAAATATGAATGGGTTCACAATGGTGGAAAAATGGCGATAGAGGTGATTTGCTGGCTGGAGCGGCTTGGCAATTCCCGTGCCTCGCTGCCGCGCGATACGGCGGCTCGAAGTCTTTGTGTTGGAGTTACAAGCTGCGGGCCGTCTAGCTACTTGATCGACGATCGCCAAGCTTTCTCGACAACAACGTTAGATTGAGGCCCTGGCTCTTTACGGACTTCAAGGCCAGGCTGTACAACGAATTCGCTGGCCATGAGCGACACGTCACGCAAGGCCTCGACAGGTGCGCCGACGACGACAATAAATTTGGAGAGGCTGCGCACCTCGAGCCGCCCGTCGACGTCAACATCGCGCCGAGTCGGCCAAATTCCTTCGTCCGCTTGGCCTGCACGCGGTAGCTCTCGATGATCGATGCATCAATGATCTGCGTGTTGCGGTACTTCCGCTGTTGACCGGAGAAGCCAAACCGACCGCCGAGTCCAGTTCGCGGCGGTAGGTCGGATAGCACCTCCCAATTGGCGTAGCGCATGCTTCTGTCCGAAAACACACTCGTCTGATGTCAGGAACCCGCCAAGCAGTTTGCGAACGCGAGAGTCGGCCGAGAAACCGCGAGGGATTCCTGCGATTTGCATTGGTCTAGATCGTGCACTGCGCTACGTGCGGCATCTAGTAATCGGATCGCCGCGCTGGGGTCACGCTGCTAGTGCCGAGACGGTCGTGGGTATGTGGAATGCAACCTTAGACCGACGTCGAGCGCGAGCGGTGCCAGAATCGATCCACGACGATTTCCTATTCGCATCTTTCTAAGTTCGATTCGGTCTTTGTCAATCGAATTGCCGGCATCAGACAAGGAGGCACTATGCGCATCTGCGGTATCAAGCTGACACATGACGGCGGGATTGCTCTTGTTGAGGACGGACGGCTTATCTTTTGTATCGAGCAGGAGAAACGGAGCAACAATCCGCGGTATCAAACAATCGACAACCTCGATGCAATCGTCGTCGCTTTGACCGAACACGGTCTGGATCCGCAAGAAGTTGATCAGTTCGTCATCGATGGCTGGGCGGGGGTGGCGGAGTCGCAGTTCCAGGTTCTCAGCGGGACGACACCGATCACTCTCAAAGGGGCGCCCTATGTTGAACGCCATGCCGACGGCCTTCTCACCTCGTGCGATGGCTCTGGTCTTAGGCTCGATGGCAGCGATTTCCCTTATAGAAGCTATCCGCACGTCACAGGCCATGTAGCCTCCGCATACTGCACCAGCCCCTTTGCCAAAGCTGGACAGCCCGCCTTCTGCCTCGTGTGGGACGGCGGCACCTTTCCACGTCTTTATCACGTAGAACATCGAGGCGCTCAGTTCATCGAATGCCTGTTCCCGGTGATTGGGCATGTCTATGCCGCCGCGGGACTTCATTTTGGACCGTATAAGCAGGCGAACCGCGCTAACTGGGACCTGGGTGGCCCCGGCAAGGTGGACCCGGGCGGTGCCGGCAAGCTTAACCTGGGTGTAGCCGGCAAGCTGATGGCGTATATCGCGCTCGGGTCTGTCATTGAAAACATTGTCACGGTCTTTGAGGAACTCTACCAGGAGCGCTTTGCGGCCGACACGAAACTTGCCAGTTTCCGTACAGACATTGAGAGCATGGAGTCCGCGCTTGCGGCTGTGCATGACTTCTTCGACGCCAGCGCGCGCCACCTAAAGGCCAGGGCCCCCGAAGATGTGCTGGCATCGTTTCATTGCTTCCTCGAGCGTCTCCTCGTCCGCAAAATGGCGCTTGCTTTGCAGCGGCATTCATATCTTGGGGCGCGCAATCTGTGCGTAGCAGGTGGCTGCGGTCTCAATATCAAATGGAACAGCGCACTACGTGCGACAGGCCTGTTCGATGCCGTCTGGGTGCCCCCGTTTCCGAATGACAGTGGCTCGGCAATCGGTGCCGCTTGCTGCGCAATGGTGGTGGAAAAAGGCTTCTCGCCGTTGGAATGGTCGGTATATAGTGGTCCAGCCTTGCAACGTCGAGATGTACCCCCCGAATGGAAGGCCGCGCCGTGTAGTCTGCATGAACTTGCGACCATTCTTGCCGGCAACAAGCCCGTGATTTTTCTTACCGGCCGCGCCGAGCTTGGGCCTCGGGCGTTGGGTAGCAGAAGCATTCTCGCCCCCGCGACCTCGCCGCGAATGAAGGATTATCTCAACGACATCAAACTTCGCGAACACTTCCGGCCAGTGGCTCCGATATGCCTAGAGGATCGTGCGCCGGATATATTTAGTCCCGGAACACCGGACCCTTACATGCTTTTCGATCACCAGACACGACCAGAATGGCGGGACAAAATCCCCGCTGTTGTACATCTCGATGGATCGGCGCGATTGCAGACGATTTGCAGGACCTCTCAGCACAAAGTCGCCGAGCTTCTCGTCGAATACGAAAAGCTCACAGGCATTCCGCTGCTTTGCAATACGAGTGCAAACCACCATGGACGTGGGTTCTTCCCGCATGTCGCAGCAGCCTGCGAGTGGGGACGCGTCGAGCACGTATGGGGCGACGGCATACTGTGGACCAAAGCTCGATAACCGTGCGGCGCGACAATCAGTGACAGTGCTTCCCAACCAGATTGTCGCGCTATAATAGCCTGTTCTAGAGGGCGCACAACGCAATTTGAGTAATACTCGGTAGAGCGGCTCCGGCGACGAATGCAGCCTCCCTGAGCGTCGCCCTCATCCAGCCGCCAGGATTTGACTTGTGTCGCAGTTGGCGCGAGCGATTAGTTTTTGTAAGGCGGCACGAGTACACCAACGTGATCACTTAGAGTTGCGGCATGGCCGCAATCTGACAGTGCAACGCAATACGCACGTGGCCTCGCTTGCCAAGGGAAACGCCAACTGTTTTGGCCGGGATCAGCACAATCCACGCGCTGTAGTAAGCGGATGTGTTCGGAATGGCTTGACGCATATCCGAGTCCGAAAAGAGTACGGCTGCTTTTCGGGTGCAGCAGTCGCAGGACCAACGGCCTATGAGCTTAGCAGGGTGCGAGTGGGCATCCTGGATCCCCGACCTCAGAGGATGACACCTGATACGAATGAAGTTCGCATAGCGCGCTCGGCGATGGTGTTGAGGTGGCGGGTTCGCGCGCTTCGGTGCTTCGGTAGTACCATCGATCGGATCGAGAACGAACGCGGCGCCTCGGTGACCGACAACGTCCCTTGGTCAGCATCCCTCCTGCCGATGAACGAAAGCACGTCTGGGCCGCGCTGGCAGTGACAGTTCAAATTGACGGCAGACCTGATTCACGATTAACCCCCGCCAGCGACCGACCATGTACGGATCGTAAGCGAACAAGCTCACTTGCCGTCCGCACTCGAAGATCCTGTCGTCGCCGATTGTCCTGCTGCACCTGTCTGTGGCCGCAGCAAACCAGAGGACCGCTTAACCCTACATTGCCATCCATGTTGAACGAGCGTGGCTTATGCCGCACCAGAGCTTCCTCTGCGCTCCCCGTTGGAACAAGCCGCCGCCGCTAGTAAGGACTCTTATGGTTCGGATCGAGTTCGATTTTGCAGTTTATGACTGGCCCACGTTAGACGTTTTGAGCTCGACTCTTGAGTGAGACTCACAGCGATGCCCTTATCACGGACCAGATCAGGAGATTGATCGCCAGAAGTGGCGGCATCGCTAGGGCTTAATTTTGAAATAGAGCAATCTCGCCGTTAACAAGATATCGAAAGCCCTATCCGCCGCTTAGCGGCAATGGATGAGGTGAACGACGGACACTCAGCTCAAATTCCTTCATTTCTGATGCGGTTAGGTCCCTGGCTGCCCGCGCCTTAGACCGTTGAGCGCCTCGACGATGCGTTTGAGCCCCATCTCCAATAGCTCCGGTGGAGCACCGAAGGAGAGACGTAGGCCGTTCGCGTCGCCGAAAGCGTCGCCTGGAACACATCCTACATTAGCTTCTTCGAGGAGCACTCGTGCGATGTCATCGGCAGATCGCACTGAGCCTTCAGTCCGCAAAGCAGACAAAAGCCGACTCAGATTGAGATAAAAACAGAACGAACCATCGGCGCGGGATGGAGTTACATCGCGTAGATCAGAAAGGATGTGAAGACCTATGTTGCGAGCGTCGACAAGACGCTGATAGATCTGCTCCTCAAAGCTGCCATCGCTGGCTTGAAGGTGGTGCAGGATCGCCTGCTGCGCGATTACATTCGGAGTTGCGATTGCATGGCTCTGAAGCTTTCTTACCGCGGAAACGAGCTGCGCGGGCGCGGCGAAATAGCCCAAGCGCCAGCCGGTTATCATCAACTCCCTTGAAAACGACTTGACTATGATCGTCCGCGAACGTACCCGGGGGTGCGCCATGACGATCGACTCGTGGTGACGAAAACCAGTGAATACCAGTCCCGAGTAGCACTCATCGGAAATGATCCATATCTGGCGTTCGATAGCGAGTTCGCCGATATCTTGTAGTATCGTTCGATTGTAGACTGCGCCGGTCGGGTTATTTGGCGAATTGATTATTATAGCTTTCGTCTGCGGTGTGACAGCAACTCGGATTGCACTGATATCGGGAATATATCTCGGGCAGCGAGCATCAACGAACACTGGTGCTGCACCAGCGAGAACGACCTGGGACAGCAATATCGGCCGCCAGGGGCGAATAATGATAACCTCGTCGCCCGGCGCTAGGACAGTCACGGCCGCATAGAGCAGCGCTTGCTGCGCGCCCGTAGTGATTACGATCTCTTCCGCACTCCAACCAACGCGCGTTTCGACCGAGAGCTTTTCGGCGACGGCCCTGCGAAGGGGCGTAAGCCCAATGAGATCGACATAGCGGTTCGCTTCGGCGTTGACCGCAGCCATCGCTCCTTCGCACACTGATGAGGACGGCTCGACGACGATTTCGTCGGTTGCCAGATCAATGAACCGGCGCCCAATCACAGCTACCGTGGCTAAGTCGTGGCCGGCTTTTCGGGATCTAGAAAGGAAGGACATCGGGCGCGACGGCATAGGCGCTCTCCTGCAAAGTTGTCGCGCTTGTGAAGTGATCCCAGCCGCGTGACCGGACGTTCCTTGATCTGTTTCGGAGATATCGCTCTTCGGGTTGAACAAGCTCTTCCCAACCGCCGAGAGTTCACCGAAACCACCAAGCCCTTTCTCAATATGCACAACACGTGGTTGCGACTACTCCGGAATTGAAGCCGAACACGCACAAGACGCGGACCAGAGCCAACCGCAGCCGACCTTCAGTAGTATTGGCACGGCGATAATGCTGGGAACAAACAGATCGACTTTTGGACCCCGATGTCGCTCGGCAGGACGCCACCATGCAATGCGGGCTGGTGAGCGCGCCACGAGTCGTGCCATCTGCCAACTTGCCGAAGCTCCTGTCTTCATCAACGAGCGCATGGCAGCGTTCAGCCTCAACACGCCACAACCTCCATGTGATCGTTCTGCGACCCGCCTTGCCGCCTCGACTAGCCCGTTGACGATAGTCGATTGTGGTTGATCTTAATTGCCGACCTCCTCCCATCTGCCTTGCGATCAGCGCGTGATCCGCAGCAGTTACCCACCGTTCATTGCCAAGAAACCATCTCTTGATCAATCACTATTGTTGGTAGTTCATCCGGGCAATACTTCCTTCTGCTGGATGCCAGCAAAGCCCCGCGGCCGGCTTGGCGCGACTCGCATTGGTCATGCTCGCTAATGTGAGGACACTGCCTCGTACCCACGCGCGAGCGTGAGAGTCTCAGACCAACGGTCGGCGCCTGACACTTTTCGGACGAGCTCGTCGCACCTTAGACAGAATGTCGGGATTCGGACACGGAGCTCATCGCGGGTCGCCAAACTGTTTGCGTATCTCGACCTTCGTTGTTGCATCAGCGCGAGCCAGCTCGTCTGAGGAGTGGTACGGCGCTTGCTTAAAGAGAGCAGAGCCACGTCGTCACGCCGTGGTGCATTCGCCAATGATGCGAGCCGGGACATCGGTTCTTCGACAAGAGGGGTAAAGGCATGTCCGGCGTTGCTGCTGCGTTTTTTTGTCCTTCAAGCAATTCGCAGGCGGATGTTTATGATCGACTCGAGCACATGATCCCGAAACTTGCGCTTCGTGGCCAGGCGGCGGTCGGCGTTGCGGCTTTCATGCACAAACAAGGTATTCGATATGGGAGAGCGTTTCAGTCATCGAGCGCTTCAGTGCGCATTGATCCCAACGAACAAGATCGGCGTTTTCGGCCTCATGTTGCAATCGCTCAAGTCCGTAGCCGATGCCGCGAACTCAGTGATGGCGTCGACCTTCAGTCAATTCATAACAATGCAGGCACCAGCCGCCATCTGGCCATTTCTCTGGATGAGGCCTTGGTCAATGCTCGTGAACTCAGGGGAGCCTTTCTTGCCCAGGAGCAACGATCAACCGTCAACACAGATGCTGAGCTCTTGCTCAAGTGTATTGAACGCTGTTGTGAACGACACTACTGGCGCCACGGTCTAGCGGCCAATTACGAAACCGTTTTTCGAGAGATTGACGATCGTATTGACGGCGCTATTAGCGCGCTTTTCCTGGACGGAGACGGAAATCTCATTGCTTACCGCAATCGAAGCGGCTTGCGACCGTTGGAGACCATGCAAACAGATGACGGGTTCTTGCTCTTCGCCTCTGAAAATTGTGCCTTTGCCGCTCTCGAGGGTAAGACGCGGCAGATCTCGCCGGGCCACATAACGTATGTGGACGGAACGACGGGGGGCAGCGTTAGTCGTGCCGTGCACAACGGGCGACATAAAGCCAGGCTCTGCGCGTACGAAGCTCTCTATTTAGGAAGTCCGAATACGTCGGTCGAAGGCCATTCACATTTCGAAACCCGGTACAATATCGGTGCTGCCTTGGGTGGGATTGTTGCGCAGCGACTGCAAGCTGAAGCAGATCCTACCTGCACACTCGTTTCCTCCAAGCCGCGTACAGGTGGTCCGTTCGCCGATGGCCTGTACGCATCTCTCGCGGAATACGGGCTGCTCGCCGAGCGTCGTGAAGTGGTCGCCACGACGTTTCTTCAGCGAACGCTCATCGGCACGACCGACGAGCGAAAGTCCCGCATTTCTCAAAAGTACCGAGTACTGGAAACTGACCTGACTAAAACCAGCGTAGTAATTGTCGACGAAGCACTCATTCGCGGCGATACCAGTCGAGCTGTCACGAGCATGCTCCTTACCGCCGGAGCCAAAGCCGTGCATTGGGCGATCGGTTCGCCGCCTATAGTGGCTCCGAACTACTACGGCATGGGTATCAACACACTCGATGAGCTCGCATTCTGGCAGATTTGGAAACGACTGCCGTCCGAGCAGCGAACGCAAAGCCTTCGCTTTCACAAGATGGAACCCCACGTTTTGAGACTCATCGAAAGCAACATCGCGACATCCATCAACGCAGCCTCGATAACGTATCTGCCCTTCCCACTGCTAGAATCGTTGCTGCCCCTGAGACCGGAGAGCTTCGATCTGTCACCCTTTACATTCGAGATGCCAACTCGGGCGGGACAGGAGCGGGCGGACAGGAATCTGCGCGAATTGGTGGCTGATCTTCCCCGCATGCAATCAGTTCACGCTTGAGGTCATTAATGAAACCCGTTCTCGTCTTTGATTGGAATGGAACGTTGCTCGATGATGCGCACGCACTGCTTCAAACGACTAATGCTATTCTGAACCGCTTTGGTTACGCGCCGATCAATATGGAGACGTTTCGGGAACATTGCGACCTCCCGCTATCTCTTCTTTATCGCAATCTCGGAATGTCGCAGGACGAGGTTGCGGCCGTGGATCGCGATGGCAGCGCTGTCTTTCACAACACCTATGAACCACTTGCGGATCGCGCCGATCTGCGCGAGGGCGCGCGTAGAGTGCTGGAGCTAGCGCACCGAGAAGCAGCTTTGTCCGTCATCGTGAGCAACCATATCGTTGCCCCCCTTCGGTCCCAATTGAGAAGACTTGGAATCCATGACTACATCAACGAAGCTCTCGCCTTTGAAAGCCGCGCCACTCAATACAAATCGATGAGCAAAGGAGAGCGGCTTCGCCTCTACATGCAGAAGTACAGCCTCGACCCGGCGTCGACGTTTATCATCGGCGATATGCCGATCGAAATGGACATCGCACGCAATCTCGCACTCATAAGCATATCGATCACCGGAGGTTTTGTTTCGGACTCGCGCTTGCGGGCGGCAAATCCTGACTATTCGATTAACAACCATCATGAGCTGTTGCCTATCTTACAAAGGCACGGCTTTTTCTAGAGTGCATGAACCATGTTCAGCGAGGCATCATCACCAAACGCAGGTCCTAGCACTGCGAAACAGAGAATAGGTCTTGTCGGCGTCGGGCGAATGGGAACTGGAATGGGTATTAGCCTGATGCGTCATCAAATTGAACTGCATATCAAAGCCAACAAGAATCGTTTCGGTGCGAATCGATTTGCTTCAGCCGGTGCCCGTGAACATCCTTCGATCGCTGAGTTGGCGCAACATGTAAGCGCTGTGGTGTTGTCCCTACCGTCAAGCCGCGAGGTTGAGGCAGTGTGCCTTGGGCAGGATGGGCTTTTTGTCCATATGTCCCGTGGCGGTTTGATAATTGACTGCACGACATCTTATCCTGCTTCGACAGTTACACTGGCGGAGCAGGCTCAAGAACATGGCCTAGGTTTTGTAGATGCCCCAGTAACACGTAGCCCCGAACAAGCTGAGTTCGGCCTTCTCAATGCGATCGTTGGATCGAACGAGACGCTCTTTCCTGTGGCGGAAGGCATTCTTGCTGCATTTTGTGAGACCGTTCTTCATGTCGGAGAAGTCGGACAGGGTCATAAGCTCAAGCTTGTTTACAACAGCATGACTATGGGCATAGCGGCCGTCGCAGCAGAGGTCTGCCAATTCGCAAAGGCTCTTGACATTGATCTTGTAACACTCCGCTCTCTGGTCAGCCGCGGTTCCACTAACAGCGGAATATTCCAAGCCTTCGCTGCCTTTTTGTTGGGCGAAAAACCCGATGTTCTGGCCGTCTCAATTGCCAATTCCGCAAAGGATATTAATTGCGCTGTGCGCCTAGCGGGCGAGAACGTAGTTTCGGTGCCGATCCTAGCTGCGGCTGCGAACAAGTTAAACGCCTCGGTTGCCTCGGGCAAAGGCGAACTGACTCTACCTCATTTGTCTCACTCATAAAGTCTTCGGTCTAATCGAATTTTACTATCTCACTGCCTTTGGAGGTACGGGCGTGTTCCTTCAATGCCGAGAGCGTGGAAGGGTCCCGCCCTTGAGGATTGGCGCGCTCGTTAGCGACACTCGCGCTTCAATGAATGAGATGCCTAGTGTCCTTTAAGAAAAAGCCGCTGTCAGATTTCTCCAACAGCGGCTTAAGTTGAGGGAGGAAGGCAGACGAACCGGTCTGCCAGCGGAGCCGAAGGCTATCGTTAGCAGGCGACAAATCGGATAGTTGGTCGCCCAACGCATCGACATAGGACGCCGGAGACCACCGCGACCAAATTACCGATTGAATTAGATTTTCCTGGTGCCCCCCAGTTCGGAGAGATTCCGGACGAGACGCTGGACCAGGCTGGAGACTTGCGCCGCCACTCTCGCATTCGGAGAGCGAGGGTCGGCACGGGCTTTGGCGCTTGCGCGTGATCCAGACCATTGAAGGTTGCGGTGAAGCGGAACACCTCTTTCCCATCACTGGCGGCCGCGAGATTTCCCCTTAGTGGCCGCGAAAGGATCCAGCGGGTGATTTTTGCTTCAGCTTCAACCAACCACCGACAAGGGTGACGCCGGCTTTCACACGCACGGATTGAAACATTTACAGGCGAGGCTCCATCCGGGACCGACGCTTGGCCGTCCGCCAAATAATGAGACACGAATTTCCTCCCGGAGCATTCTCAACAATAGGAGGTCTAGACCGGGCTGAAGCATTGTATAACATCGGCGATACTTCCGGGTGGGTAAGAATGGGTATAGTCAGCTGCAAGCTTGCCACGCGCTTAACGGCCGCATCTAGAGGCGCGCCCTTGGAAATCTACGCGCCGTCCCTGCGGAGCTTTCCAGCAGACTCGATGCTCGTAATGGCGACTTTACCTGTCGTCGACTGGAATGACTGTCTTTTGCGAGATTTGCGCAGCCTCGACAAGCAAGCGTCCATTCGCGCCTACGCGGCGATGGTCATGATCGATCCCTTTGCCTGTTGGGAGGATTTTGCCGACTTGCTGAAAGAGGCGAGAATCTCCGGCGTCACAAATTTCCCACCTGCATCTATCATTGAGCAGGCTACGGATGGCATGCCAATTAACTCCGGACTGGAGCTCGAACTTCGACGTATGGAATGGTTCGCCAGCCTGGGATTCAAAATCCTGTTTGTTGCTGCCAAGGATTCTGAGATCACGATGGCAGAGACGAGACTTGGAGCGCATCTCGAAGGTATTGTGTATTTGCCCGAAGAGGCTCTTGCGCGTAGGATTTGCGACGAAATGGGGTTGATCAGCCTTGGCCAACAGGCATCGTCGATGCCAAGGTTCTCGTTTTTGCATGCGACTACGTCGCAGCAAACCCGACGCAAGAAATGAGGGTAGGCTATTCTAGGATCCGCAGTTTCTTTATCTTGTTGTAAAGCGTCTTCCTTGAAAGCCCAAGAGATTGTGCGGTCTTGCCACGGTGGAGCCTGTTTCGTTTTAGGCCTTCGATGAACCACTCGCGCTCGGAGAATGCTCCTTTGGGCCGAGCGGGCGACGTCGAGTTCAGAAGCGGCTTGAGGACGTCAGCAGTTATATGCGCGTCTTTCACCATCACCAGTTGATTGACGATCTGGCGCAATTCTCTCAAATTTCCGGGCCAATGGTGGCCCGCTAACGCCAAGAACGCGGACTTCTCTATTGCCAGCGTTTGTGCATTCGAATCCCCCTTGGCTTCGACGGCAAAATGCTGAATGAGCTGTGGAAGGTCCTCCAGACGGTTTGGCAAAGCGGGTTGTTCTATGTCAAGCCCGGCAAAGAAGGCAAGAAGGCGGGGACATAGAACACTTTCCAAGCTTGCTCCGCGGGTCACTGTCGCGGTTGCGATGATCCGGGCGTTTGACCTTACAACGGATACGCCGTTCAGCGGCGTGAAAGTACCCGTCTCGAGATAGTCCGCGAGACGCTCTTGCCCATCTCGCGACAGCTGATCGACATGCGTCAGCAGGAGCGCGGAATCACTTGCGGCTTCGAGGAGCGACAGTTGGCGCCTCCTATTCTCAGCGCTCTCGGCACCGAACAGCGCACCGACCGTGTCGATTGCCGGCCCTCGGCGGCAATGAAACAGCGCGGCCTTCGTGTGTCTCCGATCGCTAAAGGCATGGACGAGGTTCGCTATCCTTCGCTTTCCCGATCCCGCCTCGCCCCACACCAGCACAGAATTGGGATTACTTGCCAAGCGCCTTGCAGTCTCAAGCACGTGCTTCATGATCGAGGACTGCGCGATGACGCCATGCCGGAATCCGCTCAACTGGAGCTGGCGCTCGAGGAGATCGACCTTCTCTCGCAATAAGTGGATGGTCTTAAAGCCCGAGGTTACCTCGAGAACTGACATTTCGAGCGGGATGCGGTCGAGCGACGAACCGCCAATGAAACCCTGCACACCCGTTTCTCGGCAGATGTCCAGGAGTTCGTCAGGCTTCGTGATTGGCCCGCCACCAAGCAGGCAAATTGCGTTCACGTCGACGGATTGAGCGACACGCGCAACAGCGCTCGTTCGCGCGGCAAGCTCCGACAGGCTGATCGACAAGTCGCATCCGCTTTCGACAGCGCGGTTGAGATTGAAGTTGATACAGATGGCTTCAGCTCCAGCTTCAACCATGCGCCTTGCTTCGGACTGGGTGCGAGTATAAGCGATGGTCATTAGGCCGCGTTTTGCGGCTTTGACCAGGAGTTCGATTTCCCGCTCGTAGCCGAGCCCGCAACTTTCAAGCAGTGATCTCCTGTAGTCATCAATGTGGATGACGGACGGGAAATTGGTGACGCCTGAAAAACCCCATCGCATGATGCGGTCGAGAAAGCGGTCGATATCCAGCTGCGGATCGAAGGTACAAGCGCCAAAAAATACCGGCAATTTCGTTGAGGGCAGGATCTCGGTCCGGCCGAAGCCCGCCACGAATTCGTTTGTATTGCGGATTGGAAGAATTGAGGCTGGCGAAGAGCCCCCCATCGCGCGAAATCGGCCGGCGTTAAGGGCGAGAACGAAATCCGCGCCCGCCCGTTCGGCCGCTCGCGCGGTCATGCCCGATCCTATTCCAGCCCCAAGCATAAAGGAGCGGGAGTTGCGGAAGAACCGCCTGATGCCGCCGCCCTTTGCCTGGTCTGTCCGCGTGTGCATGACTTGCCCGCCTCCTGCACGGCGGTTGCGAAAACTAGCTCCAATTTGCGGGCGCGTGCAACCGGCGCAGCGCCTTTCCGTTCGTCACGAACAGGTGGCAGTCCGCCGGCGACGCCGCAAGACGAACCTTGCCAGACCTCTTCTGTGACTCCGGCTTTGGCGCCTTTGCGACCACCGATTCCTTGCCAGCGTTTCCGTAGATGTAGGTGACGCTGCCAAGATGCTCGACGAAATCGACGTCGAGTTCGATCGCGATCTCTTTCCTCTCCGCCGCAGATGGAGAGAAGTCATCGGGGCGAATTCCGAGTGTGATCGGCTTGCCGACGAGCAATTGATCCGGCTGCACGGGGACGGAGACTGTCGCCCCGGCGTCGAGCCTGACGTCCATGCCCGCCTCGTGCGCCGCCTCGATGTGGCCGCCCAGGAAATTCATCTTGGGTGAGCCGATGAATCCGGCCACAAACCGGGATGCCGGATTGTGATAGAGATCATGCGGGCTTCCCACCTGCTCGATGTTGCCGTCCTTGAGTACGACGATCTTGTCGGCCATTGTCATGGCTTCCACCTGGTCGTGTGTCACGTAGATCATGGTATTCCCAAGCTGCTTGTGGAGCTTGGCAATCTGAACCCGCATCTGCACCCGCAATTCGGTATCAAGGTTCGACAGGGGTTCGTCGAATAGGAACACCTTGGGTTCGCGAACAATTGCGCGGCCAATCGCAACGCGCTGACGCTGGCCGCCCGAGAGTTGTCGGGGTTTTCGGTCCAGAAGATGATCGATCTGTAGCAGCGACGCAGTCTCGGCGACCCTGGTCTCGATCCCGGTCTTCGCAACCTTTGCCATTCGCAGAGGAAAGGCAAGGTTCTCGCGCACAGTCATGTGCGGATAGAGCGCGTAGCTCTGAAACACCATCCCGAGGTTTCGATCCGCCGCATCGACATCATTGACGAGCTCGTTGTCAATCAGAAGCCGGCCGCCGCTGATTCGTTCTAGTCCTCCAATCATTCGCAACAGCGTCGACTTGCCCGATCCCGAAGGTCCGACGAACACGACGAACTCGCCGTGATCGATGGTGAGATCAATGTTCCGCAGGATCTGGATTGTCCCATAGGCCTTGTTGACGCCTTCCAAACGAACATCGGCCATCACGAACTCCTCTGTCGAATCCGTTCGACCAGCGCCGCCGGGACCTCAATCTCTGCCAGGCTGGAGACGATAAAATCAGGTGGCACCAGGGATGGGTCTTCGCGGGGCGGCACGCCGGTCGTGACCAGCACCGTCGGTAGCTTCGCTCGCTTTCCGGCCTGGATATCCGTCTGGATCTGGTCGCCAATCATCAATGTGGCGTTGCGCGCCGTCCCGAGACGGGAAAGTGCCGTCTCGATCATGTGCGGCTCAGGTTTCCCGACAATCAAGGGCTTCACGCCTGTGGCAGCAGCTACAGCTGTGATCGTTGCTCCTGCTCCAGGTTCGAAACCGCCTGCGGTCGGCAGGAGGAGATCGGGGTTGGTGCCGACGAATGCGGCACCGTTCAGGATCGCTTCGACCGCAATCCGCAGCTTCTCATGCGTTATCTAGCGATCGAGGCCCATGACCACGGCATCGGGTTCGCGATCGGTCACATCGAGCCCCGCTTCGGTGATGGCCTTCACCAGCGATGGCGCGCCCACGACGAATACGCGCGTTGCATCCTTGTATGTCGCGCGAATGAGCTCGGCGGCAGTGATGGCGCTCGTGACAACGTCTTTCGGCGTGACGACAAGCCCGAAACTCGCAAGTTTGCGGAGACATCTTCGGGGGTATGGGTGGAATTGTTAGTCACGAAGCAGAACGGCAATCCTGCCGTCTGCCAAGCTCCAAATGTCTGGATAGCATCTGGTATCGCCGCGTTGCCGCGATAAACCACGCCATCGAGATCCGAAATGATACCTTTGACTTGCGGCCAGTTATGGGCCGGGGCGGTATTAGCCATTCATCAGCATCCCGCCGTTCACGTGAAGAATCTGCCCGGTCATATATGAGGCCGCGGGGCTTGCGAGAAAGACAGCAAGACCCGCGATATTCTCCGGTAGACCCACGCGTCCCAGCGGGATCCGGCCACTATGGCGGGCTTCGGTCTCCTCCCGGGGACGCCCGTGCATGGGCGTGTCGATAATGCCAGGGGCGATTGCGTTGACATTGATCTTGAGCGGCGCGCATTCGTAGGCGAGCAGCTTGGTGAGATCGTGGACGATCGCCTTGGACAAGCAGTAGTCGGCGCCGCCAGCCTGATAGTTGAAGACTGCACCTTGCGAGGACAGCGAGGAGCCGACGTTGACGATACGGCCACCTTTCGCCTTCATGAACCGGTCGACCACCAGTTTGGAGGAGCGCAGG
This sequence comes from Bradyrhizobium sp. WYCCWR 12699, assembly GCF_032144035.1. Classification (NCBI taxonomy): domain Bacteria; kingdom Pseudomonadati; phylum Pseudomonadota; class Alphaproteobacteria; order Hyphomicrobiales; family Nitrobacteraceae; genus Bradyrhizobium; species Bradyrhizobium sp. WYCCWR 12699. The sequence goes on along the minus strand of NZ_JAVTJN010000021.1, from coordinate 88,980 downwards.
ACAGCGACTGAGTTGATCTGGATCGTGCGCTCGATCTTTTCCGAATTGCCGTTCAGGAGCGGCTCGGCAGACTTGATGCCGGCGTTATTCACCAGCACATCGAGCCGGCCGAAACGTCTGGCAATCTCATCTAGCACCCTTGCGACATCGTCCTCCCGCGCGACATCCATCGCCATTGGCAGTACGCCGTTGCCATGGGGCAGGCCAGCCAAGGTCTCCCTGAGGTTTGCGAGATTAGCATCGGTGGCAAGGACATTCGCCCCTCCCGCCCGGAATGCATTGAAACAATGGCCGACCCGATGCCTCCACCGGCTCCGGTTACGAGCACCGTTCTATCCGAAACTGAGAACTGTTCAGTCATTCCAACTCCAGGATCGTTTGTGATTGCAGAAATTCGCCAACCGCCTCGCGGCTCGGCATCGAGCTTTGAGCACCGCGGCGCGTCACGCACAGGGCTGCCACCGCGAGCGCCCTTCGTACGGCTTCCCTCAAGGGCAGGCTCTCAGCCAATGAAGCGGCGAAGGCGCCATTGAAAGCATCCCCTGCGGCCGTGGTATCCACGACCTTCACCGGGAAGGCGCGCAGAGAAAAAGATTGCTTCTTGTCGGCATAGTAAGCGCCCTGCGCGCCCAAGGTGATTAGGGCGGCAGCTGGACCGAGATCGAGAAGCTTTAAGGCCGCGCCCGCGGCTGTGTGGAAGTCGAGGACTTCGATCCCTGTGAGCTCAAAGGCTTCCGTCTGGTTCGGCGTGACGAAGTCAACGCTTGCCCACGCGGCCGGTGAAAGCCCGGGCCTGACCGGCGCCGGCTTGAAGATGAGTTCAAAACCCTTGTCCGCCTTCATCTCGAAGAGCCGATTAAGGGCCGAGATCGGCATCCCCATTTCCGCAACAACGATTGCATCGCGCGCGATGAACTCGGCCGCGCGCTCGATCATCTCGGGTGTCACGTTCAAATTCGTGCCAGGGTCTATGACGATCATGTTCGAGCCGTCGTCGCCGACCATGACCAGGGCTGAACCGGAGACCTCGCCCGCAGAGATCTGAATGGCATCTGCGCGAACGCCGGCCTGCATCAGGGACTGCAACAGCCAGTGGCCGGCATCGTCATCGCCGAGACGCGTGTAGAAATGTGGCTTGAGGCCAAGCCGGGCGGCAGCAACGGCCTGATTGGCGCCCTTGCCTCCGGGGTAACGGGTCAAGCCGCCCATCAGGCTTTCACCTGGAGTCGGCAGTCGCTCGACGTTGAAGCAGAGATCGAGATTCGTCGTTCCGAAGAACATCAATGGCCGGGTGTTCATTTTACGGCACCGAAGGTGAGGCCGCGTTCGAGGTGACGCTGGCCAATGACGATCAGGATGACGGGAATGATCATCGTCACGACGAGCCCGGCCGCCATGACGGGATAGAACTGCACGCCCGGATTGAGAAGCTTGAGCAGAGCGACCGTCACCGGCGCCTTGGTCGAGCTCAGCATTAGACCGAGGGCAAAATTGTGCCAGGCGAGCAGGAAGATGAGCAATGAGGCTCCGATCAGTCCTGGCTTCAACAGTGGCAGCACGATGTGCAGCACGACGCGAACGGGTTTGGCGCCGTCCATGGCAGCCGCCTCCTCGATGTCCTTGGGGATGTCCTCGATGTAGGAGCGGCTCAGCCAGACGATCATCGGCAGTGTGACCACCTGGTAGACCCAGATCATGCCGAGATAGGTGTCATATAGCCCGATGGTCTGGAATACGCTGAAGAGCGGGATGACGACCAGGAGAACCGGGGCAAAGCGGAATCCAAGAATGAAGAACGCAATGTCCTCTTTGAGAGGTATGTCGCGCCGCGCCAGCACGTAGCCGGCCGGCACGCCCACGAGCAGAGACACGATGACCGAGCCCAGCGCTATGACGACGCTGTTGGTGATCGGCGTCAAGAAATCGACTTTGATGGTGCCATAGCTGGTCGCCCCCGCCTGGGCGACATCAAACAGCACGCGAAAATTCTCCAGGGTCGGCGAGAACAGAAAGGTCGGTGGCCAGGTCATGACTTCGGCCTGCTGCTTCAGCGACATCATCAATATCCAGATAAGCGGAAAAGCTAGGATAAATGCGCAAACGCCCACGAGCAGGTTGAGGATCAGATTGGCGGGAGTCGAACGATTGACGCGCATGCGCGGCCTCTTCAGCTGACGCGCTGGCGAACAAAGCGCCAGAGCTTGACCATGGCGAACGTCCCGACTAGCACGATCAGCCAATTGACCACCATCAGTGCGGCGCCACGCCCAAAAGCGAGATTCTGGAACGCGGTGATGTAGGCACGTACCGAAAGAACCGAAGTGCTGTTGCCGGGCCCGCCTTGGGTTGTCCCGAAGATGATGTCGAACTGGTTGAGAGACTCGATCAGCCGAAACACCGCCGCGATCAGAATGTAGGGAGCAATCAGAGGCTGCTCGATGTGCAGAAAGGTCGCCAAGCCCTTCGCACCGTTAACGCGCGCGGCTTCTCTCACCTCTTCATTGATGCCCTGAAGGCCGGCGAAGATGATGAGTGCGAAGAAGGGCGTGTAGGTCCATACGTCGATCAGGACCAGGGAGAACATTGCGGTCACGGGATCTGAGATCCAGGCAAATCGGCCGATCCCGACAAGCGACAACAGATAATTCATGATCCCGTTTTGTGGGTCCATCATGGTCGTCCACATGAGCGCTACGCTCATCGGGGGTAGGACGAGGGGCAGGAGAATGACCGGCCGCATCACGCGGGCCAGGAAGACTTCGGTCGCGAACAGCTTGGCAAGCGCGAGACCGAAGGCTGCCTCGGCAAGGACGGCGGATCCAGAGTAGACCAGCGTCGCGCGAATGCTATTCCAGAAATCCTCTGTCTTAATCAGCGCCGCGTAATTGTTGAGGCCGATGAAGTGGACCAAGGGGCGACCGAACCTGAGGTCAGTCAACGACTGATAGACGCCGTAGAAGAACAGAAGCAGAAATCCTACAAGTATGACGATGGCTGGCGCAATTGCTGCAATGCTCCACCAGTCAAGACGCGGCTCCTCAGCGCTCTTGATCCGCCGATCCTGTGAGGAGGCAAGTTGGCTGGCCGAAGACTGCAGCGTCACGATTGCGTCGTATCCTCGAAGTTCCATATGACTACATCTCTAATTGCAAGAAGGGGCAGCGGGTCGCCGCCGCCCCCTCGGCACTTCACATGGTCGATCGGATTTCGGCCGCGAGGTCTGTCAATGTCGCCTTCACGTCAGCTCCGTTGACCATTTTCTGCATGGCAACGGCCCAGGCATTCATTGCTTCGGCAAAGCCGACGCGAGCTGTAAAGGCCAGCTTTGCCCGGTCCTGCACGCTCTTGAACGTGTCGACAAAGTTGTTGAATTCAGGCTTTGCCGCGTATTCGAGCCATGCCTTGTCAGTCCAGGTCGAGGTGCGCGGAGAGTTGACGAGCTTGCCGGCCACGGCACCGTTGAGCTTCACTTGCTTCGAAGTCGCCCATTGGATGAAGAGCCACGCAGCTCCCTTCTTTTGCGATGCCGCATTCATCGCCAAAGACCAGATCCAGATGTTGGATTCGAAGTTTTTGGCATTCGGAGCACGCAAGGGCGGCGCAAATGCTATTTTGCCTGAGGCTGGCTTGCCGGCAACGTCGTTCCAAAAGCCAAACATGTTGGAATCGATCGCCATGGCTGTGCGGCCGGAATTGATGCCTTCGACCACCTGGTACCAATTGTCGTTAGCAAAGGAGGGCGCCGCGCACTTCTTGATCATGTCCACATAGTCCTTGTGGAAAGCGATCGACTCGGGTGAGTCGAGGCCGGTGTCGAGCTTACCGTCCTTGACGGTGAAATCGTGCACCCCGTAGGACCTGGCGATCGAGATTGCGGCCGTGTGGATGCTGCTCCAGAACCGCACACCGCGGACGCCAAGGGGCGTAATCGTCGGATCGGCAGCCTTCAGCTTTTCGCATGCCGCGGACATCTCCGGCGGGGTCGTAGGGACCTTGATGCCATACTTGTCGAGGATGTCCTTCCGTTAGAACAGTTGGATATTCTCGAAGCCATGCGGAATGGCCCACACCTGCCCGCTTCCCGGCTCGATCTGGCCTTCCTTGACCTTCCAAGTCAGCGCATCTCGTAGTGCTGGGAAGAAATCCTTGTAATCGTAGCCGGCCGCCGTAAGTTTCGGATCGTTCAGATAGCGGTCGAGGGGCTCAAGCAATTGACCGGGCGCAAGATCCCAAGCCGGTTGAATGCCCGTACCGACAACGTCCCAGCTTGGTGATTTGGTGCTGAGCTGGATCGTCAACTTATTCCAATACGCATCGTCCGGATAAAGCTCCGGCGTCACCTTGATGCCGGTAAGCTTCTCGAATTCCGGCAGCTGGGCTGCAACCGCATCGGCATATGGATGAATATCGGAGGCCCAGACGATCGACTCGCCTTCGAACTGGCGCCAATTGATGTCGTCTGCCTTGGCGTGGGTAAGCGCCATGGCCGTTCCGGCCAAAAGCGTGGAGCAGATAAGGGTAGCTTTCCTAGCAAAATTTGCTGAACGGTCCGGACAAGCAGCGTACTTCCTTGGCATGATTCCCCTCCGGTGAGCTCTTTGGCCCGTAAACCTCGTGCCCCCTCCTCTTCGAGAGGCCGCAGTGTCGGCAAGGCTAGCGCCCGCTGTTCCGTCGTAAGCGGTTTTCCGAACTCTCTTTGGGTAAGATTGGGTAACGTCGAACAATCGGTAGTTCAGAAAGTGATCCGCGGATCGCGTCAGGCGTACTCAAGCCACGTTGTCTACCAATTTGCTGGACTGGCAGCAGTCATCCTCAAGGATCAATTAGCAAACTTATGACGCTGACGCCTCGTAGCTTCGGCAGTCAAACGACAGTCGATTGTCCTGGGATGTGGCGGCTCCGAAATCTCTTGTGCACGCGCCGGTTAGCGAGGTTCACAATGACCGTTCTCGAGTGCGCGATAGGGCAAAGGTTTCAATCCTCCACTGCAGTACTTCACACGGTTTTCCGTCTTCCGTACCGTTCCTCCGAATGCGCCGAGACGGCTTTAAGCTGCAAGAACCGTCATCAGGAATCTCCGGACCTCTGTCTTCAGCCGCGCGCTGTCGTTGGACAGCATCTGCGCGTAGGTGAGCAGTTAACTCGAAGCCGAGCCGGTCTCCGTTGCGCGGCGCTTCACGTCGGCTATGCTCGAAGCCACTCGGCGGGCCCCGTGTGTGCCTCCTGGATATTGGAGGAGATCTCTTGCGTAACAGCTCCTTGTTCGTCAACCGCGCACAAGATCGCCGACCAAGAACTAAGTTCAACGGCGGCGTGGGCCAAGCGTGTAACTCATCAGCAACGCGACCACGAGCAGCACTCCCTGAACGAAGCTTTGCGCGTAGTACGGGAAATTGAACATTGTCAGTCCGTTGATTAGTGTGGCGACGAAGACCGCGCCAACCAGCGTACCGACGGCATTCGCTTTGTTGGCGCCAAGCACGGCATATCCCACGAGCGCGGCGGACACGGCCTGCAGCAAGTACGCGTCGCCCACATTGACGTCGCCCCGGTTGGAGCGGGCCGCTAACATGACTCCGGCGATTGCTGCCAACGCGCCGGAGATCAGGTATGCCGCCATGCGATAACGCGCCACGCGGATGCCGGCCGCCGCGGCTGCGATCGGATTGCCCCCAACGGCGTAGAAGGCCCGCCCCCACCGCGTGTAATTGAGCAGCACAATGACGACGATGAATATCAGACCTGCGACCACGACTGACGCTGGGATACCGAACAGCCGCCCACCACCTAGCCAGCCGAATAGCGGCGAGAACTTGCCCGGAGCGACATTGCCGTTGAACGACATACCCTCCGCGATCGACTGGCCCGAGACGCCGAGCAAGGTCAACCCGTTGATGAGGAACAAGCCGGAGAGCGTTGCCACCAGATCGGGGATGCGGGCGTAGACAATGAGAAAAGTGTTGAATAGGCCGACCGCGACGCCCGCCGCCACGGCGATCAGAATCGCTGGGGCGCCACCGAGGTCGCCGATCACCATCGCCGCGGTTGCTGCCATCACCGCAAGCGACATCGACGCTCCTACGGACAGGTCGAATCCGCCGACCGTCATCGAAACCGTGGCGCCAAGCCCGATCACCGCGACCACCGAGGCCGCTTGCAGGATAAACATTGCATTGGCGAACGTGCGGAAGAACGGCTGCTGCCAGGAGAAGAACAGAATCATCAGCACCAGAACGGCCAAAAGCCCGTAGCGGTAGATGAAGACTTTCAGCTTTTCCGCGCTGCCGCGGGTGGATCCAGGCTCGGCCGGCTGCGCGAGCGAGTTTTGGATTGTCATTGAAGGGTGCCCCCACTTACGCCTTGCCGAGCTGCACCGGTCCGGCTCATGATTTCAGAAAGCTCTTCGGAGCTGAGCGCATCCGCCATAACTTCGCCCGCGATCGCTCCTTCGACCATAATGAGTACGCGGTCGGCGACCTCCACCACTTCCTCAGGGTCCGACGACGAGACTACGACCGAGTTGTACTCCGAGAAAGCCCGCAGCGCGTCCGAGATGATGCCGCGCGCTCCGATGTCGATTCCCCGGAACGGTTCGTCAAGAATTAGAAGTGACCAGCCGTGCTTGAGCCAGCGGCCGACTAACAGCTTCTGCTGATTGCCTCCCGACAGCGCCTCGATGGGGGCATCCCAGCCGGGACACTTGACGTTGTAGTCACGGATGATATCCTGGGTGAATGCCACTTCTTTATGTAGGTCGATGAAGCCATAGCGGCTGAAGAATCCCATTGCGCCGATCGAGCAATGCTTCGCCAGGCCCTCGCCAGGGAAGATCGATTGCTTCGCGCGCTCCTCCGGCACCATCGCCACGCCCCTCGTCAGCGCATCGGCTGCGTCGCGCGGCTTGAAGGGCCGATCGTTGAGCAGCATCTTGCCCGAAACCAGCGGCATAGCACCGTAAATCTGTTCCAGAAGCTCGGTCTTCCCGGCGCCAACGAGCCCGGTGATACCGATCACCTCGCCCTTGCGGAACGTCAGGTCGACGGGCACCGCATCGGGCCGCACACGCAAGCCGCGTCCGACAAACACCGGCACCTGGTCCGAGCGGCGGATGACATGTTTCGCCGACAAGATCAGATCGCCGAGAATTGATGTCGCTATCGCATTCGTATCGAGCGGTGACTGGTGCTCGGAAACGATCTGACCATTGCGCAAAACGACTGCGCGGTTGCATAGTTGCTGGCTCTCGCTCATGCGGTGCGAGACGTAAAGCACCGCGATACCGCGCCGCTTGAGGTCCGCCACCGCCTCGAACAATTTTTCCGCTTCACGCGCCGACAGCGTCGAAGTCGGCTCGTCGAGGATCAACAGCTTAGGGTTCTTCACTAGGGCGCGCGCGATCGCCACCTCCTGCCGACCGCTCGCTGACAGTTCCTCCACCGGAGCTTCCAGCGGTAGCTTGAGGCCCAACTTCTGCTGCACCTGCTGCGCGCGGTCCATGACGCTGCGGCGGTTGAGAAAGAAGGGCGAGTCGGCGGTCGAGAGATCGTCGAGCAGCAAATTTTCTGCCACTGTCATGCCGAACACCACGGCATCGTCGATGTTCTGGTGAACGGTCGCGATGCCGCAGTCACGCGCTTCGGTCGGCGAGCGGATTTCGGTCCGCTCGCCCTCGATCAGGATTTCGCCGGACGTGCGCAGGAAATTGCCGGAGAGCACTTTGATGAGCGTGGACTTGCCGGCGCCGTTGGCACCGAGCAGACCCAGCGTCTCGCCCGGCATAATCGAGAAGCTCACACCCTTTAGCGCTTGCGTGGCACCGAAGCGCTTGGTGATGTTGCGGAACTCGACGAGGGCTCTCGTTCGCTCGGACATAGGGCAACCTCCAGCGAGGCTTTCCTGCGTGGACCGATTCATTTCATCTTATCCATCCAAGGGGCCTTCGCCACGTCCGGCGTCTTCAGATCCGGAAAGACCGCACCAAGCTGTTCGATGTTCTCGACTTTGTTCGTGCGCAGCTCTTCCTGAGTGATAACCAGCGGCGGCACGCTCAGCGTGTTGCCGATGAGGTCGCCGGCAATCCTGGCCGCGGCCACCCGCAGTACGACCGAGCCGACATTGGACTGGTTGGTGGTAGCCGTGACCACCCAAGGACTGTGTGGCTTCGTCATTACCGCGATGTCGGCAGTTGAGATGTCCATGCCATAGGTCTTAACCTTGTCCGCCAGACCGAGTTCGCTGATCGCTAGCGATGCGCCTTTGGTGAACTCATCATACGGCGCGACAATCGCCTTGACGTTTGGATGGGCAGTCAGCGCTGCCTTGGCCTGATCGGCCGTCTGGGCGGCAGTGTTGGCGTTGACGACGCCGATCGTCGCTACCGTATTGACGCCAGGGTTGGCCCTCAAGAATTCCTTCCAGACTTCGTTGCGCAGATCGAGCGCCTGATAGCCTGGCACATAGACATAGATGACGTCAGCCTTTGCACCGTCGCCGCCGATATGGGCCTTCAGAGCACCAAGGATGCCGGTCATCATCAGCTTGTCGCCCTGATCAACGGTGATGACCTTGTCCGACGGCTCGACCGAAACGTAGTAGGTCACGACAGGAATATTGGCGTCAGCGGCCGCCTTGATGCCGTCGCGCAGACTATCACCAAATCCCCAACCAATGACGATGGCATCCGGCTGAGTGGCTACGGCCTGCTGCAGCATCAGCGCCTGCTTCGCATTGTCGCCGTCGGCGTTGTAGACCGTCAGCTTGACGCCGAGCTTCTTCGCTTCAGCCTCAACGCCGGCAATCCACTCCTGATACACGTCGCCAGTGTTGAGCTGGCGGACAACCGCGATCTTAACCGCGTGATTCTTAAACTTTTGCGGTACCTCGGCGTGCGCGTCCGACTTAACTCGAATCGGAGTGGGCCCGTCTGCGAACGCTACACTTGTAAGGGCGATCCCCGCGACGCCTGCGAGAAATGCGCGACGAACAATCCTTGCCACAATCATAACGTTTCCCCTTTGCTGACGTGGTGCTTGGCCGCGGAGTTCTCCGTGCGGCTTGAGTTCTTCAATAGGATTCTAGGGTACGTTGAGCACCCAGTCAGGCTCGAGCGTCCTTCTTGGCATAAGCTTCAGCACGCCGTTCCATACGAAGCTTTAGACGCTCATCGGCTTCAGGGCTGCCGTCGTGAAAGCTGCCAAACCACTTGTCTAGTGGGACCGCCCCATCAGCGTAATTCACCTCGAAAAGCTTGTGGTGAAGATAATGAGCGTAGACTCCAGATGGGACGGTGCGCTCGCCCCCCAGCTCGGTTCGATCGAAACCGGTATGGGCAATTGCTGGAGCGAGGCCCGCGCGCATCACCATGGCAAGCATATGTATTGGATGTGAATTGAAGACAGCGATCAACACGATGACAGAAAAATACAGGATGTGTTCGACCGGGTGCATCGCTAATCCCGACCAGGGAAGCACGTTCGTATTATTGTGGTGCAATGAATGAACGTACTTGTAGAGGAGACGAGTATGAAGCAGGCGGTGAACCGCGTAAAAGTGGACCTCATGAATGAATGGGACGAGTAACAGCAGGACGATGAACCATATTGGGTTGTCTGACAAGGTGATGAGAGGCACGTAGCCGTTGGCATAAAGATAAAACGCCGCGACCTGATATGCTGTAAAGACCGGAACGCCGCTCGTTATCGTCCAGAAAATATTGTCCAAAGCCTGTTTGCCGAAGACGAAAACAGTAGCTCTGGCCGTGGGCCAACGCGGGTTGTACTTAAAGCGCGTCTCCTGCCGTCGCAAAACGTAGAGCCAAGAGTGCCAGGCGCCATACCAAAGGACGACGATGGCATAGTTGAGGAGAACGAGATAAAGTACCCAGCCGATCTCGAGTGTCTTCATTTGTTCAAGAGACGGCGCAAGAAAGAGCCAATAACCGATCCCGAACACGATAAGCAGCAGGTTCCAAGGCAAAAAGTACCCTGGCAACCACTTTATCACCGCCATAGGTTTCGGAGGCAACGTGAACAACGGCCCATAACTGATGAGCTCCTTAGGCGCGTAGTGACCAAACTCGTCGCGACGGCCGAATTTAGTTTCCTCCATCATCGCTTCCTCCTGGCGCGCAATCCACCCCTATATTTTCTTCAGTATATGGCAGAGCGTTGGATGGCTCGATGGTTAGGTTGATTGAAATCCATCAAAATGTCGAGCTACGGCTTACTGCATTGTCGCCACGGCCGCTAAACGCTCGTCATTGTACGGCTCGTTTGCTCCCCTGCACGCTACGTATAGCGGTCGAGAGTATAGATTGCAGATCGGCAACTGATGCAACTTAGCGTGCTCGCTATCGAAACACCGGTACACCAGACATCACTGCCTTTCGAACCGCGATGCAGCATCTGAGCGGCCACAACGGATTGCGCCGGGCGCCACTTCGAGGTGAACGACTTCGCCGCGAACCGGTCGCTCGCGTTATTAGCAGCGAACCGTTGTACGCTGAGGGCTGCGCCACCGGCGACGAACTTTGGCGTCTTGCTCACAACGGACCACACGACCTTCACCGCCGCGGCCGAACTCTTCGCCAACTTCGACCACGGCGCCGCAATGTTCGCGTTGTGTCCGTCGTCAGATAATTTGAGACCGCTCATGCATTTCGAGAAGGGAGGCTCCGGATCATCTTGGGCTAGAGGTTAAGCTGCCTGCAGTCGATGCCGCAAGCGACGGATTGCGATGGTCTCGCGCTTGATGCGCTCAGCAAGATGCGGTTCTTCAAGGTCTGATGCCAGTGCCCTGGGTCTGGCGATGATTGGCGCACCGCGCACAGGCCGTATGTCCTTGCCCTTGAGCCAGGTGGCCAGATCATCCGCGACGTAACTTGATCCGTTGTCGCTGAGAAGCCGTGACCGCTGCTTTATATTGATGTACTCCAGGCCTGAGGCGACAAGCGCCCGGTCGAGCGTGGCCGTAACGTCGGAGGCGCACATGGTTGGGCTCATCCTCAACGCCACGATATAACGCGAGAAGTCAGCGAGCACAGTGAACAGATAATACCAGCCCCAGCCGGTGATCTTGAGGTAGGCGAAGTCAGTCTGACAGAGCTGGTTGATCGCCGTGGTCTTGTCCTTGAACTCGTTGGCCGTCTTGATCACCTCATAGGCGGGGCTGGTGATCAGGTCGTGCGCCTTCAGCAGCCGATAGACCCAGCGCCTCGGAGACTAAGTACTTTCTGTCATCGGTGAAGCGCACCGCCAGCTCGCGCGGCGACAGCTCGGGAATCTCCAGCGCCAGATCGATGATCTGACCGCGGACTTCGTCAGGAACCCGATTCCAGACCATGTCCGACTTCGAGCGATACTCAGCCAGTACCTCAACGCCAACCGCACGGTAGCGATCGTACCACCGATAAAATGCGGCTCGCGGGATGCCGAGCTTCTCGAGCGTGCGTCTGGCACGCAGATGGTGATTGCTCGACCAGCGCGATGATCTCGGCCTTCGCGAACGCAGGATACCTCATGCCTCGTCCTCCCCAGCCGCGCTCAACTCTTTTTTGTAAGCGGTTCTCCAGGGTACGATCGGCGACCACCTCCTTCAATTCGGAGGCTTCACGACGAAGATCCTTGACCTCGCCGGACGTGGCTGAGCGGGCAGTGTCGCCCCCCAAGGCGGCGTTTGCCAGCCTCAAGGAACTCCTTGGACCGGCCATAATACATCGAGGCCACACAGCTCGGAGATATTCTCCTCGTCGCGCAAATCCTTCCAACACGATACGGATATTCTTTTCCGCTGAATACTGCCGAGGTGCCTGGCGTCGGTTGTCCTTCAGCACTTGTTCTGCCGGGGCTTTGTCCGGCCCGGATTTCTGCTTCAACTTCGCTCCGTACGGCAACGATGAACCAGAAATCCTCCTTCGTGAAGTCCTGGTCTCAGAGGCGCTGACGGCGAACACGCCACACTACATGGCGTTGATCCTACGCCGGCAGGCCGCCGACTCGGGGCGCCCCGCACACGAGCGAGTCTACGAATCGTAAACATGATGGAAAAACATCAGGTTCAGAATAGCCTAAATCAGATGTCGGCGACTAACCTCCAAGCTCGCACAGTTCGGACTTGATGTGATGGCTCGAAGAATTGTCATAGTTGGTGCTGGACATGCTGGGACGAGTGCAGCTCGCGCACTACGGGAGCATGGGTGGTCCGACGAGATTGTACTCCTAACGGAGGAACGGTCCGCCCCTTATGAGCGTCCGCCTCTGTCCAAGTCAGTCCTTACTCAAGAGGAGAGCTTCAGCGGCGTAGCGGCTCTTGCCCCAGGTTGGCTTGACCAGAACGGAATCCTTTTCCGCTCTGGGGTCAGAGCGGAAGCAATCGACCGGGACGCACAGAGCGTTACACTCGCTGGAGGAGATCGTTTTCGGTATGACTACCTCCTGCTCGCGACAGGAGCAAAACCGCGTTTTCCGCAGTTGCCTGGCGTCGGCTCGAAGGGAGTGATCGCGCTGCGGTCGTTGGATCAATCCGCCGTTCTCCGAGAGAGATTGATGCCGGCACGAAGGCTTGTCGTTATCGGCGGAGGACTGATCGGATTGGAAGTCGCGGCGTCTGCCCGGGCAAGAGGTGTTGACACAACAGTTTTGGAAAAGGCACCCGCTCTGCTGTCTCGCGTGATGCCGATCTCGACGTCCGATAGAATCTTAGAACTGCATCGTTCCAACGGCACCAAGGTTTTCCTCGGAGCGGACGTGGAGGCGATCATTGGTTGCGACATGGTCGAGGGCGTGCGACTCAGATCAGGACAGGAATTCGTAGCCGACACAGTTCTGGTTGCTGTTGGCGCGGATCCCGACGTTGAATTGGCGCAGAAGGCTGGCCTTGCCACTGACGACGGCATTCTCGTCAATGAATACCTCCAAACTGCAGACTCTCGGATCTTCGCCGCCGGAGACGCAGCAAGATATCCGGCGTCGACGGGTAAAGACACGATACGATTGGAGGCATGGAAGAATGCGCTGGACCAGGGGGGCACTGCCGCGTTGAACATTTTGGGACGAAAGGTTTCCTATAGGGCAGTTCCATGGATGTGGTCTGATCAATTCGACAAAGTATTCCAAGTTGCTGGCATTCCGAACAAATCGCAGGTCGAGGTAAATCGTAGTTTAGACGATGGGGGTATAGTAACGTTTCTCCTAGACAGATTTGGCGTTCTAGAGGCCACGGCGGCGTTCGGTAGCCTATCGCAAGTAGCAAAGATCGTCCGAGTCGCGACCTCGATAATTGAGAGGCGCCTTCGCCCGTCGCCTTCCGTCCTGCAGGACCCAAGCTACGATTTGAGAAAGCTCTTGCAGTCAGATGCCGTCAACGCCCACTCAACGCATGAAGCCGCTCTCTCAGCAGTTCGAAGGTAGACACTACATGAACACCATCCTGTTCTTTCAGTCGCTTTGGGCCATGGAATTGCGAAGCGCGACGGAGCCAGAACGCGGGCTTGAGGAAAACATCCGAATGATCAAAGATGCCGGCTATGACGGCGTTAGCGCAGATTGGCGGAGCCGGGAGTACGTACGCGAGCTGCATGGCCTGTTGAAGGCGAACGGGTTGACAGCCGAAGGCCAGTGTTTTCCGAAGACCATCGATGAGCTCAAGCCAGTGCTCGAAAATGCAACGGAATTCGGTCTTCATCATCTTGAGATTCAACCAGATGTACGGCCACGTCGCTTGGATGATTGCATCCCGCTTTTAGAAGGATGGCTGCGGCTTGCCGAGGAGGTCGATTTTCCCGTCTATATAGAGACACATCGCGACCGGATGACGACCGACCTGTTCTTTACACTCGATCTACTTGAACGAATCCCCGATCTCAAGCTGCTGGGGGATATTTCGCACTTCGTTGTTGGGCGCGAGTTCTCATGGCCAATTACCGAGGAGAATAACAGCCACATCCATCAAGTTTTGGATAGGTGTTGGGCGTTCCACGGTAGGGTAGCAAGCCGCGAGCAAATACAAATCGAGATTAGCTTCCCGCAGCACCAAATGTGGCTCGACCAGTTCTTAGAGTGGTGGGGCTACGGCTTTCGGAGTTGGCGCCGGCGCGCGGCGGACGGAGAGGCATTGGCGTTTACTTGCGAGTTGGGGCCGCGGCCGTACGCGATAACCGGTCGAGATGGTGAAGATACAACGGATCGCTGGAGCGAAGCCCTGATGCTTCGAGAATGCGTCAGGAAGGCTTGGGACAAGTCTGGAGCCCACCTGGAAGACAACGCGTAGAGCACAACGACAGCGCTTGAACTCAGGAAACGTTACAGCCCACTACTGCTCCGCTGCTGAAGACTGCAAACTGTAGACTGCAGATGTAGGTGTCCAGATCAAGGCGATCGCGATTTGTTGTATCGTCGATACACGCTTCGTGTGCTGATCCAGATGGCCTCTTTCTGTTGATTTGAGCTATGAGAGCGCTGGGATCTTGGTCGACATCGGTTTGGGGGGCCCGGCCGGAAGCGGCGCATGCATACATGGTCTATTGAGAAGATCCAAAGGTGCAATGAGGTCGACGGGTACGCGGGAGAACTAGAAGTCGACCTAATGATAGCCCGACTTTGCCGCCGGATCGATCGACGAAGGGTTCGATGTCAGGTGCAAAAGTGATGGCGCCAGACGTTCAGCATATTCTAAAGAGGGAAGAGAAGTTCAACATGAGCCTAGATTTGAAGATGGTTGACGACACCGCTCGTACATGGGTGTTTGCGTGCAAGGTAGAGGATATTCGGCTTCAAGACGTTCGTCGCTGGGAGTTTGACGGGCATTCATACGCAATATTTCGCTCCCCGAAGGGCGAAATCTTCGTAACAGACGATATTTGCACTCATGAACACGCCCACCTGTCCGATGGTTATGTTGAGGGCCACACGGTGGAGTGCCCCCGTCACTCTGGACGGTTCAGCTATATGACGGGAAAGGCACTTGGCGCTCCGGTATGCATAAACCTGCGCACGTACGAGGTGAGAATCGAGGATGGAGCGGTCACCGTTTTGGTACCTCGACGGGCTTAACCCGCAACGACCTCTAACTCGGCTCCGTCAAGCGTGACAGAGTTGCAGATAGCGCGTGAAGCAATCAGCTGACGCATTTTTCTCAGCTCTCGCCCGATGAGCGCCGTGGGTCCGATGGCGGTCGCGCCGACGAGTCGTTCAAGTGCGTCGCAGTGAAGCAAGATCGCGCTTCCAGACGCTGTCGGTTTTCGCCTTGTCGACGTACCGAGATGAGGTAACCCCATTATTTGAAGGGAGAGGTCGTACTGGTCAGACCAAAAGAATGGGACTGACGGCGCCGTAACTTCTTCGCCCAGCAGTACGGCGGCTAGGATTCTTGCGTGATCCTCCGCGTTTTGCCACGACTCCAAACGTATATGCCGTTGGTAAAGTGGATGCCAGAAGGCGGCAATGTCGCCACAGGCGAATATGTTGGGATCAGAGGTACGCAGCTGCTCGTTAGTTATTACACCAATGTCGATCTCCAAGCCGGCGCCAATCGCAAGGGATATCTCAGGTTCAACACCAACGGCAACGACGGCGACACTGCAGTCAACAGCATCTCCATTGCTGAGAACAGCGCGCTTTAGGCTACCATGGCCATTGGAAACGAACCTCTCGACCATGGCCCCGTACGTCAATTGCACACCAGCGTGGAGGTGCGTCTCGGCAAGGCGATCTGCTACCAGTCGCGGCACCAAGCGAGAAAGCAGTCGGTCGGAAGCTTCGATCACTCGTGGCTGGATGCCGCGCTGTGCGGCGGCCGCCGCGACTTCGAGGCCGATAAATCCGCCACCAACGACGGCCACTCGGTTTGATGCCAGGAAGTACTTAGAAACGGTTTGAGCATCGGCGTAACTTCGAAGGCTAAAGACGCCGCGGAGCTGACTTCCTTGCACCGGAAACCCGCGAACTCGAGAGCCGGTAGCGAGAACCAATCGATCGTATCTAATCACTTTACCGTCGCTAAGTCGGATGTTTTTCCGGACGCGATCAACATCTTCAACGGCGACGCCGAGATGGGTCTCTACACGCTCCCAAACTGGGTCGTTAGGCTTCCACAACACGCAGTCATCGAGCCCGCTGGTGCCCAGGAGAACTCCTTTAGATAGCGGAGGTCGTTCGTAGGGATAGATAGGCTCGGCCCCGACGAGGGTCACGTGGACGCGATCGGGGCCGCGAGACAAGAGTTGCGCCAATCTGCCGCCGGCGTGCCCCCCTCCAACGATGACTATTCTGCATCGCTCAGTCATCAGTTATAATCCTGTGCATCCATGACATCTTGGTGCGAAGTGCGGTGTTGACCTGCGATGGGCTATCGTCAACAAACATACCGCAAAACGAAAGCCGAAGCGAATGAAACCTGGGCTGAACGAGGTAGCCAAGCTCGCTGGCGTCGGAATTGCAACGGTCGATCGCGTCCTCAATGAACGAGCTAATGTATCCCCGAAGACGGCGCTGAAAGTCATCGAAGCTGCTCGTCAGCTGGGGATCAGTCGGACTCTTCCATCGCCCCATCGTCGGCTCTTTCGAGTCAAGGTAATAATGCCTTCGCAAAGGACGCCCCTTCTGTTGCGGCTTGCCCGAGCGTTTGAAAGCCAAATCGCGCAAACTACAAAATCCCTTGTGATCGAACGCGTCCTATTCGAGGAGCGGCATGCGGAAGCGGTCCCGGGTCTGATTCGCGCGGCCAAGGCAGACGCGGTGATAGTGTACGGACCCGAGACAGATCAAATGATAGATGCGATTGCCTCGGTGACCTCATCGGGGACCCCTGTCATTACTCTCGGATCAGACCTGCCGACGACACCACGGTTGGCCTACGTCGGGATTGACCACTACGGAGCCGGACGAGCTGCGGCATTCTTCATGTCCCGGATGGTCAATCGGGGAATCTACTTAGCGGTCTGCTCCGATCTGAAATACCGAGCGGAGGCCTCTAGGATTAGTGGATTTCGAGACGGTGTGAAGGCAGAACTTTCTTCTCCGATACACGTCGAGATAATGGAGAGCGATGAGTGCCCTAAAGGAATGTCCGAGGATGCTGTCAGCGGTATCTACGTCGCGGGATCAAAAAATGGGCTTGCCCACACAGTGGCACCGTGGTTGGCCAGAGCACCAATCGTGATCGCGCACGACCTTAGCGACGAGGTCAGACAGATGATGAAGACCGGCGTCGTTGCTCTGGCGATTGATCAGAACCCGGAAGAACAAGCATCGAGGTCGGTAGCTCTTCTCTTAGCCCGCTTCGGCCTAACGGCTCACGCGCCCGAGGCCGGGATAGTATCGTTTACCGTCCACACGAAATACAACATCTAAGACTGTGCAGTATCCAGAGTCCTGCGAGGGCCGCTCTTTTTCATCGCGACCGGCGCGTTCTGCGCGCTAGCGGCAATGCTGCGTTTGGCGCGGCTGACGAGCAGCCTGCCCTCGGCCGAAAGGCGCCCGAACTCGCCGTGGGCCAAGCTTGATGGTATCCGTCCGGTGATGCTTGCGATTACCCACATTTTTTGAGTCAGAGTTTCGCTCCCGTTGCGATATCGATGAATCGCGATAATCCGCGCCATATGATCAGATTCCCTGGTGGCGGATCGTTGGCGCGGGCGAGATAGCCGCCGAGCCTGGCGATCTTGATAAGATAATGCGACAATGTCTTTCGTTGTGTGTCGACTGGATTCTTGTCTTCGACGAGCCGATCAAGCAATTGGCTTTCAGCCTTGGTCAGCACAAATCCGGTGAGGCATTTGGCGCTGAACGATTAAGCATCGTCATCCAAAAAATGCGCCAGCTCACAATGCAGAATACCGAGATCAGATTCGTCAATCGCTGAGCAGTCCGCAGTTGCGAGTCCTCCTCTGCCCTACAGCCGGATTTGAGTATCTTGTGGAAGACCTCGATCTTCCATCGCAGGGAATACCATTCGAGTTTCTCGATCGCAGCCCTGCGCCGATTGCACTGGAAGATCGGTCAGGAGTTTCCATTCAATCTTCTTTCTGTTCTTTGGCGCTCCTCTTTCATCAGCGTGGATCACTGTCATAGTCAAAGTTGGATACCGCGACTGCTTGCCGATCGGTAGCAAAGTACCGATTTTACGATACCGGATTTCAAGAACAGACTGGTCTGGATTGCCCTTGCTATCCTGGACTTCGATCCGGTGGAGGCCTTTGACCACGACCTCGTCCATTATCGTTGCAACGGTATGATCGCCATCGCCTGCCAGGCGATTGACAAAGGTCCTTACCAAGAAATGCGTTCCAACCTCTTGGGCGGCGCACAACAAGTCATAAATATCGGCCTCACGATCACCGATATGGATGCACTGCGTGGCTTCTCGAAAAGCTCCGTGGATTGTTTGAGGTTCTCCAGCCACCGAATGCTCTCCTTGGTTTCAATGGGGATCCGTGTCAGGTTGACCTCGCGCCTGAGCGCGGCGCCCCCTCTGAACTTCTTTCGGTCCAGAACTTCACGGCGCTGAGCCCCAGTGGAAGCCCCTCGAGGGTCACCGCAAAGCTCGAATGCATCAATATTCCGCATGTCGTGTACGTTTGGGTTTTCCGTCCAATCTTCGGGAGTTGCTTTTGGGGATGCGCTTAATCATCCCGATCAGATCCGGGCGCTCTCTTTGATAGGTGAACTCGGTCGTATCATGCGGGACAAGAACAGGACCTTTCGCAGCCGCGATACGTTCCCGCGTCGATTTAAAGAGACCAGACAGAATGTCGGCCTCGCTTACTCGTTCATTGGAAAAGAAACGATAGGCCGCCTTGGTATTCGCCCAGTCTTGGCAAACCATCGGAATGCTCTGGCCGATGTCTCCACCGATCTGCTTCAGTAGCATGTAAATCTCTCGCCAAGTCCAGCGTCCTGGAATTCGCAAAGCGCTGCTTCACGATCAAACCAGGTCATCGCGTCGGACGCCTCCCGATGCAAGGCTCAGCCTCACAATCTCGCGCACCTGGCGCATGATAACCCTCCTCGTCGGCATCCAATCCTCCCAGCTGCTTCCAGCCGGAGAATTGGCCCAACGATCGGGCCTCACACCATCCGAATCTGCGCGCGATCAAATCCGAATGCTGCGCGGAAAATGCTCGGAATGCTGGGCGCGATCATTTCGGAACCCTGCGCGCCATCAAGTCGGTACGGTGCGCACCATCATCTCGGAATCCGCACGCATTGTCTGGGTGGTCTTGAGCTCTCTACGAACGCAGAGATCCTGCTTTCACCTGACGCTGGCTTCGATTGCATGGCTCGGGAACAGTGATGACGAAACAGTGGATCAACATGCCGTAAGGCCTGTGCAAAAAACGGGCTTCGTGCCCGAACCATTTATTGGGAACGGCGTGCGCAGATCTCATCATGGCCTGGCTGCAACAGCAGTCCACTCACGAGAGGCCGGATACATTTATGCAACTGGAAGTGTCATTTTCGTTGTTACGAACCCTTACACGGACGGGGTGAACCATACATTTTTTGACAAAAGCTCGCGCAGTGCCGCCGCATCGAGCATCTGCTCGGCCAGCAGCTTCTTCAGCTTCGCGTTCTCTTCCTCGAGCGCTTCAGCCGCTTGGCTTCGGAGACTTCCATGCCGCCGAACTTGGCCTTCCAATTGTAGATCGTCGCCTCGGAGACCCGTGTTTGCGAGCCAGGCCTGCTGTCGTCGCTCCAGCCTCATGCTCCTTCAACACTGCGATAACCTGCTCTTCCGTGAACCTTGCCCGTCCATCTTCTGATCTGAGGCCGGCAAACTGGACCATTTTTGGCTAGAGTTTTTCGCACCGGTTCCCTGGCTGGGAGGAGCGAAGGACGATGAAGGCTTCGAAGTTTTCGGACGCCCAGAAGGCGCTCATCCTGAAGCAGGGCAGTGACGGGGTTGCGGTGGCGGAGATCTGCCGCAAGGCCGGGACCAGCTAACTTATTCTGGTAGGGGCAGTTGCCAGTCCGTCCGCTCATTGATGTATTGCTTGTAGGCGGGGTGATCGAACAGGTGCAACACAAAGATCTGGTCATGCCACTGCGTTGGTGCGCCAAACTTCCAAGACAGACCGTTTATCTTTGCGATTTTCCGCGCTGCGTGAGCATCGTTAAATTCCCGGATTGCCAGAAGTTCCCCAACCCATTCGCAGTGTACTTCATCAAGATCACCGACGATATCGTCAAAGTAGCAGAAGGTCCGTGGTAGAAAATGAGATGCAGCAGAGTTGAAAAGGTTTAGTGCCGGCTTAGTACTTGTATAGAGGTCGAGGTCGAAAGACACAAAGCCGATAACAGGTGGCGAATAGCGTTCGATAAACGCCAGAACCGTCTCGCCGACGTTGCCGATTATCAGGGTGGCGCGCTTTAATTGACGCTCCAATTTAGCCCTATCCATTTTGAAAAAACCGGCGCGCCAGAGGTATGGCAGATCTCGGTAATCGTCAGAGGGTGGCAAGCCAGTTTCCAGATCGAAGCCGTAGAGTCGGAAGCGAACTCCCGTTTCAGCCTGAAGACTCTCAGCGACTTGTTCCATCTCCAGCAGTCCCATACCGCCAGCGACGCCAAACTCGATAGCGGCGATTTCGGGAATTTGGAGTGCCTTTGCTTGCCTCGCGGCTTGCCTCATTCCGAAAAGATAATTCGGGCGCATGCGTAGTCCTCGCTTTTAGTGTGGCGGCTTAATCCTGCCACCAAGCATAGGTCCTATTGTACTCAGATCGCCCCATTGGGACACCCCTTAGCGTTGGTAGGTTCGCCTTCTCGAAGACGACCTGCGGGACTTACGGCGCTCCGGATCCGCAAACCACTCCTTCAGCGATTTGCAGTAGGCCTTCCGCGTCTTCAGAGCCACGACGATCAGCAGGACGGGAGCCGTGCCTTTGGTCCAGTATTCGATGTCAGCGTCGGCGCACGCGAATTCGAACGTTTCCTCGGTCTCCACCTGCAGTCGTTCGCGCTCAGTGGCCTTGCCCTGGACCCGCAGGAGCAGGTTGCGTACAGAATCTTTCGCTCTTTCAGCACTGACGGCTTCTTCTAGAATGAAGGAGCTTTGGATGAACGATGGGAATGCCATGGGTCAGGTGATCCAGATAGATGAAGCCCGGATTCGCGATCACCTGGGCGAGATGGTCCGCGGAACGGTAGAAGAGACGCTGAATGCCATGCTGGAGGCCGAAGCGGACCTGCTGTGCGGTGTCGGACGCTATGAGCGGAGCCAGGCCCAGCAGGACACGCGGGCGGGCAGCTACGAACGAACGCTGCAAACCAAGGCGGGCGACGTCAATTTGAAGGCCAGAAGCTACGGCGGCAAACCTTCGAGACGGCGACTATCGAGCGCTACCAGAGGCGGGAGAGCTCGGTTGAGGAGGCGCTGATCGAGATGTATCTGGCCGGGATTTCAGTTCGCCGGGTCGAAGACATCACGGAGGCGCTGTGGGGCACCCGGGTCAGCCCGAGCACAGTGTCGAACCTGAACAAGAAGATCTATGCCAAGATCGAGGCATGGCGGAATCGCAGGATCGAGGACGAGCATCCGTATCTCTATCTCGATGGCATTGTGATGAAGCGCAGCTGGGCCGGTGAAGTTCGCAACGTGTCGCTGCTGATGGCCTCGGCCGTCAATGCCGAGGGATTCCGGGGGATCCTCGGCATCTGTGAAGGTGCCACGGAGGCAAGTCCGGCTGGTCATCGTTTTTGCGGCATCTCGTCGATCGTGGTCTCAAGGGCGTGCAGTTGGTGGTTTCCGATGCCTGCCGAGGTCTTGCCGAAAGCGTTACGGATTACTACGGGGGGTACGCTATCAGCGCCGCATGGTGCATTTTTATCGCAATGTCTTCAGCCTCGTGCCGTCGACCCGGGTCCGCGAGGTGAGCCACATGCTCAAGGCCATTCATACCCAAGAGAGCCGCGCCGCGGTTGGCGCGGGCGACCTCGTGGCGAAGAGCGGCGTGTCGGCTGGAAGCGCGGCCAGGCAGCCTATTCAAGCCTTATCGGGTTGAGGCGTCCGCGCGCCGCGCCCTCGGCGGACATACTTTCCAGTACGTTACAAATCGTACGTAACTCTTCTCGGCGAGTTCGGCGACCTGACGTTCCTGGTCGCGCAGAGACTTGACGTTATAGGCGTAAGTGGTCCCCCCGGCGATTGCCTTTCTTCTGCGGCCGCCCCGCCTGAGCCTCCATCCATGGCGCGCATCTTGCTCGCCACCGGAGCCGGCCGCGCCCAAAGATAGTCTTCCTGCTTGGTCAGCAGATGCCTGCATAGGACAGTGAGCTTACGGGCAAGCGCGACCGCCGCGATCTGATGCCCCCGCTTCGCCCTGATGCGAACGAACAAGGCCTCTTTGCAGCACCCCATTCCGCCTCGACCAGCATCGCCCGCGCGTGGCTGCGACCAACCTTGCTGATGCGCCCATGATGGGCAGCGCCGAGGCCCGACTGGCGTACCCGTGGATTCAGGCCGAAGTAGCTCACCAGCTTCTGTGGGCTCTTGACTCGCGTGACGTCGCCGACCGCCGCGATGATGCCGACGGCCACCGTTAGGTTGACGCTCGTGATCGTCATCAGCCTTCGCACGGGACTGTCGCCCATGACACTCAGTGCGATCTCGCGGTCCAACTCCGCCTGGTCTTCGGCGAGCCGATCGAGTTCACGGATATTCCGCTCAAGTGCCGGCTGCTCATCTGCCGGCACGACCTGCCGTGCAAGCCACACTCGGCCGCGCTGGTTGAGCAGGTCAGAGTGAAGGCACTTCGGAACAAGATGCGACGCAAGGATCGCATGCACCTCATTCTTTACGCGTGTTCGACGACGTACAATCTGGTAACGCCGCGCCACCAGCCGGCGCAATCGCTCGGTAACCGCGTCCGGCGTCCACACTTCGGGCAAGTAGCCCGCGACGTAAAGGTTCGCGAGAGTGCCTGCATCAACCTTGTCGGTCTTCACATGCGCATGGGCGATCGCCTTCACCTGCAGCGGGTTGGCGATCACCTCCCGGGCGACGAAAGGCGACAGTACGCGCGACGCTGCCATGCTATTGCCAGTCGCTTCCAGAACGACCTCGTCCGTCGGCTTAGGCGTCCTCCCGAAGCCTTCAAGTGCCACGCGGGTCATGTCGACCCGGCCTGCGTGCCGCAGCACGCCTCCTTCCCAAATCGCCACCTCCCAGAAGGTGCGGTGGATATCCATTCCGATTACGCGTCGCATGTCCGTCTTTCCTACCCGCCACGTTGATAACGAGAGCGGCGGGCGACACGACAACTACGGATTCGCGCTCTCGGCGCAACCGGGCGAGTCGTAAGAGGCGGCCACCTAACAAAACGAGCTCGCAGCTCATCGTACGAACCGGCCGCCCGCACCTTCGTGCTCCCGGAGCCTCTATCCCGGATACTCGCAGCATATGCCACCAGTTCGAAAAGCCAGTAGCGGAAACAGTGACCGCGCCATCCTCATACCGGTTAACAATCCGCTCGAGCGCATCATGAAGGAGATCCGGCGACGAACCCGTGTCATCGGCGCCTTTCCTGACGGTCAATCCTGTCTCAACTTGGCAGTGGCACGGCTGCGGCACATTGCCGGAACGCGTGGTCGACCAAATGCTACATGAATATGCGACCGCTCTATCAGCAGCAACTCTCTGAGACCGGAGTCGTCGCCTGATCAATGTGCGAAAGATACTGGACACTACCAGTTGCGACCTCGCCCGTTTCGGCGTCACGCAACTCGATGAAGCCGTCGATCTCCGCTTCGACGCCGCCGGTCGGATAGAACATGAACTCCAAGAGAACGATTCCCTCGATGAGGGACATTCCCTGCTGTCCGATGACATCGCTTTTCACGACCTTCTTCATGGCCGTATGTTGGGCGCGGGATCCGACTCCTGTCCATTGCTCGACGCCGGTCGTGCACTCCTTCGTCGGTTATCGGCGATCGACAATCCGCTTCGACCGCGGGCGCGCTCCGATGGTATGATGCCATCGGAAAGAGTCGGGAAATCGCTGGTGATGTACGTCTACTGCAATGGAACCGCCCGTATCAGACATCGACGTTTTGGCGAGATACACGAAATCGATTCGGACCTGCTGGACTGGAACGCCGTTTGCAGCGACGAGCGACAGATGGGACCGGAGCTCCACCATGAAGCCGTTATTAAGCATCCGGAATTGGGAAGACTTTCCCTAGGGTCTGGGAGTATCCGGAGGGCGTCGAGAACCATCAGGAAACCAACACCGGCTCCCACCACGTGGTCGAAGATTTCGACTACGGACTCGAGCACGACCGTCCCGAGTACGACGACGAGTGGCTGGAGCTCCCTCCGCCCGACAATCCGTTCGCACAATTCCAAACGTCGTACCGGGAAAGCACCGATCTTCTCGCGCGAAGCGGCTCAGATGCCGGCAATCGCCTGGTCAACAAAAGCGGCGGCCTTGCCGCACTTAGGTCGCCTCGTGGAATGAAGCTGCCAATCAGATGTACTCGCGCCGGTCGCCAATACGGTGAAACGCGGACGTGGCGCGGATGCATCATGTCTCGACACGATGCAACTCATGCCAAAGGCCGGCACTGTGACAGGATGTCGGCCTCGCTTACTCGTTCATTGGAGAAAGAAACGATAGGCCGCCTTGGTATTAGCCCAGTCTTGGCACACCATCGGAATGCTCTGTCCGATGTCTCCGCCGATCTGCTTCAGCAGCATGCGAATTCTCTCGCCAAGCCGAGTGTCATGGAATTCGCAAAGCGCTGCTTCACGGTCAAACCAGGTCACCGCGTCAGACGTCAACCGATCCGCCTTCTCATCCCGCGCGCGTGAAGTCAGTCCATAGAGCACCTCTTCTCGAATCAGGTACCCGTCAAAGAATCACAAGCGTTTCTGGCGACTCAAGTTTTTCGGCACAGTACACCTCAAAAAATGTGGGTAATCGTAGGGTTGCCCGGATGCGTACACTGCATCGATGAAAATGCGCAGACCGATAGAGGGCCGCGGCCCCGCCAGCTACACCTCTCCATAACGACGATCTGCACTCGCTCCGCGGTTAGAGCCCGCTCTCGATTGCTATGAATAGGCCGAGGAGCTCATGGGCGAGACAGATGAGGTAGTGTGAGTTCGCCTTTGCCCGCAACAACTGAGACATTTAATTTGTGTGCGGCGGCAGCCAAGACCGGCACCGGAACTGCGCTCTCGCCTGCCAGGCGCACAGCGCACTCAATATCCTTTGCGGAATTCGCGATTGAGATTGCCAGAACATCGGGTTTCTCGCCTAACAAAAAGGACACGAAGGCTTGAAATATTCCGCTATTGGTGGAGCCCCGACTAACCAGAGAGCGGAGTGTTACGAGATCGACGTCAAGGCCGCACGCAAACTGGCAAACCTCCGCGGCTACCGCCGCTATCCCCATAGTCATGCTGTTGTAAACAAGCTTGAGCTTGTGACCTTGTCCGACATCTCCGACATGAAGAACGGTCTCACAAAACGCACCAAGAATGCCCTCAGCGACAGGAAAAAGCTTTTCATTCGATCCAACGATCGCGTTGAGAAGGCCTAGCTCTGCTTGTTCGGGGCTCCGCGTTACTGGAGCGTCCATAAAGCTTAGGCCGCATTTTTGCGCCTGCTCAGCCAGTGCGACCGTTGAAGCAGGATAAGACGTCGAGCAGTCAATTATCAACCCTCCTCGGGGCATATGGACGAACAGCCCATCTTGCCCAAGGCATACTGCCTCAACCTCGCGGCTGGAAGGCAAGGATAACACGACGGCGTTTACATGCCGCGCCAACTCGGCGATCGAAGGATGTTCATGGGCACCTGCACCAGTCAAGCGATCCGCACCGAAGCGAGTTTTGTTCGCTTTGATATGCAGCTCGATTTGGTGACGCAATAGGCTGATACCGATACCGGTTCCCATGCGTCCAGCTCCGATAAGGCCTATTCTCTGCTTCGCCGTTTTAGGAGCGACGTTGGGTGATGATTCCTCGCCAATCATGATTTATGCATTCCGAAAAAACCCGTGCCTTTGTAAGATTGGTAACAGCTCATGATGGTTGTTAATCGTGTAGTCAGGACGCGCCGCGCGCAAGCGCGACTCCGAAACAAATCCACCGGTAATGGATATGCTTACGAGTCCGAGATTGCGCGCGATATCCGTTTCGACCGGCATATCGCCGATGATGAAGGTTGACGCCGGCTTCAGGTTGTTTTTCTGCATGTATAGACGAAGCCGCTCTCCCTTGCTCATCGATTTATATTGGGTAGTGCGGTTTTCAAAGGCGAGCACATCGTTGATGTAGTCGTCGATCCCAAGTCTTCTCAATTGGGAGCGCAGAGGATCGACTATATGGTTGCTCACGATGATGGACGAAGCTGCTTCTTGGTGCGCTAACTCCAACACCCTGCGCGCGCCCTCGCGCAGATCGGCTTTACCCGCAAGAGGTTCGTACGTGTCGTGAAAGATTGCACTGCCATCGCGATCCACCGTCGCAACCTCGTCTTGCGACATTCCGAGACTGCGATAAAGAAGAGATAGCGGAACATCGCAATGTTCCCGGAAGGTGCTCATGTCGATTGTTGCATGACCAAAGCGATCTAGTATGGCATTTGTCGTTTGGAGCAGTGCGTACGTATCATCGAGCAGCGTTCCATTCCAATCAAAGACGAGAACCGGTTTCATGATTTGACCTCAAGCAAGGATCGATTCCGAATAGGGAAGATCGGCCGCTAATTCGCGCAAGTTCCTATTCGCGCGCTTCTGCCCCGCAGGGGTTGGCATCTCGAATGTAAACGGTGACAAATCGACGCCGTCTTGCCTGCAGGGCAACAACGATACTAGAAGTGGAAACGGCAGATACGTTATCGTGGCCGCGTTGATGGATGCCGCGATATTGCTTTCGATGATTTTGAGATCTTGCGGCTCCATCTTGTGAAAGCGAAGGATTTGCGTGCGCTGTTCAGGCGGCAATTGTTTCCATATCTGCCAGAATGCCAACTCATCTAGTGTGTCGATACCCATGCCGTAGTAGTTAGGAGCCACTATGGGCGGCGAACCGATCGCCCAATGTACGGCTTTGGCCCCAGCGGCAAGCAGCATATTCGTGACAGCCTGACTGGTATCGCCACGAATGAGGGCCTCGTCGACAATTATTATCGCGGCTTCAGCAAGGCTCGTTTCCGATACGCGGTACTTTTGAGCAATGAGACATTTTCGCTCGCTGGGTGTACCGATTAGAGTTCGCTGAAAAAATTGCGTTGAGACTACTTCCCGACGCTGGGCGAACACGCCGTATTCGACGAGAGATGCAAACAGACCATCAGCGTACGGCCCGCCAGTATGCGGCATGGAGGAAACGATTGTGAGTGTGGAGCCTAGTTCTCCTTGCAGTCGCTGCGCAACAAGGCCACCAAGGGCGGCTCCGATGTTGTAACGGGTTTCGAAATGTGATTGGCCTTCGACCGATGTGTTCGGATTTCCTAAGTAAAGAGCTTCGTAGGCGCAGAGTTTGGCTTTGTATTGCCCGTTGCTCACGGAACGATCAACGCAGTACCCCATTTTCCCGTCTACATACCTGATGTGCCCTGGTAAGATTTGCTGTGTCTTACCCTCCAGATCGGCAAAGGCACAATTTTCCGAAGCAACCAGCAAGAACCCGTCATCTGTTTGCATAGTTTCCAATGGACGCAAACCACATCGATTACGGTATGCAACCAGATTTCCTTCTCCGTCCAGGAGAATCGCGCTAATAGCGCCATCAATTCGGTCATCAATGTCGCGAAAGATGTTTTCGTAATTGACGGGCAGACCGTGCCGCCAATAGTCTCTTTCACAAGAGCCTTCAATCCACTTGAGCAAGAGCTCAGCATCTGTGTTGCTGCCCAACCTATAGCCCTGGGCAAGCAATTCTCCCCTGAGTTCACGGCCATTGACCAAGGCTCCATCTAGAGAAATTGCCAAACTGCGGCTGGTGCCCGCATTGTTGTGAATTGGCTGAAGGTCCCCGCCATCGCTGATTCCGCGGCATCGGCTACGGATATGGGCGATTGCAACATGGGGCCTAAAATTCGGATCCTGTTCATCGTGCTCAATGCGCACTGAGTCGCATGAGGACTGAAGCGCTCTCGCATATCGAACACCTTCCTTGTGCATGAAAGCTGCAATGCCGACCCCCGCCTGACCGCGAAATGCAAGTTTCGGAACCATGTGCTTGAGCCGATCATAAACCGTCGCCCGTGACTTGCTTGAAGAGCATAGAAACGCAGCAGCAACACCGGACATGCTATTAGCTCCTCGTGCTAAAGAACCGATCTCCTAGGTCCATCGCAGGCGAAGGTATTTAATCGCCAGGGGGCGTAGACGTGGTTCCGCCTCTCTTTAAGCAAGCGCCATACCAGCCCTTAGATCACTCGGCTCGCGCCCCCAGAGCCGACGGAATTCGAAAAGAGTTGGCCATTTGGTTTGCCAGCGATGATTTCGCGTCGTCCGACTCCCGACACGTTGTCTGAAGCGCGACGCGTTGGTACGAAAAGAGCCAAGCTCTGACTGTTGGTTCTCGGTGTCCTATGGTCCCACGGACCCGCTCGAGCTTGCCTGCGACGCAGTCCCCTCACATGCGCGAGCATGACGATTTCGAGCCGCACCAGGCCTTCTGATCCGGCGACCGAGTCGTAATCGAGCACCTGCTTCAGGCCTACCGCCTTTTCAAACACCGCAGGATCGGAATCAGAGGCTCCAGACAGATGGCGAGCAGGTCTTGGACGCGGTCGCCGACATCTTCAGTTTCCGACTGGGATGCGAGTGAAGAGCCGCATTGAAGCCGACGCTGACGATCTCCTCTCGATGATCAACGTCCTTCGCCGCGCCGAACGGTTGTGCGCGAGCGCGACGACAACGAGCAGGCTTAGAAGCGCTCGCAACGGGGCAACACGGTAGCGACGTTAAGATCGCTCAATTTCGAGCGCTTCATGACCGAAGGCAGGGCGCCAACACTTAACCCTTTCGGTGAAACCATCGTGCGTGTCGGTTCAACGACATGATCTGAGGCCGGCAAGCTGGACCACTTTGGCTAGAGTTTTCGCTGCCGAATCCCCTCGGCTGGGAGGAGCGAAGGACGATGAAGGCCTCGAAGTTCTCGGACGCCCGGAAGGCGTTCATCCTGAAGCAGGGCAACGATGGCGTCCCGGCTGCGAAGATCTTCCGCAAGGTCGGGATCAGCCAAGCGACCTACTTCAACTGGAAGAAGAAGTGTGACGGACTGCTGCCGACGGAGATGCCGCGCTTGAAGCAGCTCGAGGCCCAGAACGGCAAGCTGAAGAAACTGGTCGCGGGCCTGTCGCTCGACAAGGAGATGCCGCAGGACGTGATCCGCCGAAGGCTATGAGGCCTTGCCGGAAGCGCAAGCTGGTTGACGAAGTCCGCAACGAATGGCAGGTCTCGATCCGCAGGGCCTGTGCGGCGTTTTAGTTTGACAGGTCGACCCACCACTACAAGTCCCGTCGCTCCGGCCAAGCTGCCCTCGAGCAGAAGATCAAGGAGACCTGTCATGCCCGCATTCGCTACGGTTATCGCCGCGTTCACGTGCTGCTGCGTCGTGAAGGATGGGCGCCGTGCCAGAACAAGACCCGGCGCGTCTATCGCGAGTTGGGCCTGCAATTGCGCAACAAAAAGGCCCAAGCGCCGCGTCAAAGTCAAGCTGCGCGATGATCGCAAGCCGGCGACGCGATCCACGAGACCTGGGCGATGGACTTCGTCCATGACCAGTTGGCAACAGGACACAAGCTTAGCGTGCTGACAATCGTCGATATCTTCTCACGGTTCTCACCGGCGCTGGCGCCACGGTTCACCTTCCGCGGCGCCGACGTCGTGGCGGTGCTGGAAAGGGCCTGCAAAGAAGCGGGCTTCCCGGCCACGATCCGCGTCGATCAAGGCAGCGAGTTCGTGTCGCGCGATCTTGACCTGTGGGCCTACCAGCGCGGCGTCATGCTGGACTTCTCGCAGCCCGGCAAGCCGACCGACACGGATGTTGTAGACAAGCCCTATGTTGCAGAAGCCTTGCTGTGTCGGGATCGCGGCTTTGGCCGCCAATCTCGTATACTCCTTCTCGGCGCATTCCACGCCTGCTCGTTCCTCAGCCCTCTTCGCGGGGATGTTGTATCATAGGCCGATCCACGCTTGGCATGGCTGGTGGGTAGTCCAGCGCGCAGTTCGATGCTCCGGAACTTGTGCGCCAGCAGGGCCGGCCTCGTCCAGATTTAGTCAGTGCTCTTGGTCAGCATATGCCAGATGATCATCGCCAGCTTCCGCGCCGTCGCGACTGCCGCGATGTGCTTGCCGCGTCGTGCAGCGACACGTTGAAGGAATGCACGCAGCGGTCCCGCCGAACGGGCTACAGCCCATGCTGCTTCGACGAGCATTCCGCGAGCTTGGCCGCAGCCCTGCTTGGTGATCCTGCCATGGTAGGGGCCCTCGCCAGACTGCCTGACGCTCGGGTTCAGCCCCAGGTAGCTCACCAGCCTGGTCGGATCGGCAAAGCGCCGAATGTCGCCGACGGCACCTATCGAACCGCGGCGCTCGCAATGCGCGCGGCATCCAACACTTGGCGGCCGATTTCGGTCACTGATGAGCTCATCTGCTCAGTGGCGCAGGCAACCGACTCTAGGTTAGCCGAAGCCTTCTCGGAAGCGACAAAGACTACGGTATTGCCGGCCAACTCGGCACTGGCGATCGCAACCGGCGTACGAAGACCCACCATCTCATTGACGGTGGTTGAGACTCCGCTAACTGCGAAAACCGCATATCCGAATGAGAGCGCTATGATCGCACATTCCGCTGCAAAACCCGCAATCAGCTGACCACGAACGCGAAGCATCAACTTGGCAAACATCCAGAACACTCCACGGTCTTCAATTGCCCGCGGGCACCGTAAGAGAAGAAATTTAGAATCTCGTTAGCCAAAAACTCGTCCATGCCAGGTCAATTCCACACAAAATCTGTCACGTCTCAACGCCACGAAATTTGTCTCGATCGAGAGGGGCAAAATTTGCGACAATTTTGCGCTTGCAGACCATGTAGATTCTGCGAGGAGGCTCGCTCCGTGAGACCTTGGACAACCCGCCTCTTCCGAGTCGTGTGATCTGAAGTACGCTGCGGTCGTCTCTCTCCGGCGTTCTCCGGAACGCGACCATGGATGAAAGCGCTCTGCTGGCGATGATCCAGCTCGGCCCAGAACCCGTCAGTCGCCACGAGCACTGGCGTGTCGTCCAGCGCAATTGAACAGAAAGCTGGCTCGACGAATTCTCGCGAGCGGAAGCTTCGCGTGAGGCGATGACGACCGCTATCGTTCGCAAGGTCGCCGATCGTCATCTGCGACACCGAGTTGGCAAGCGTGTGCGGCTGGGTTAGCCAGGACATCGGACCCGCCGGCGCCTGACGGCCAACCAGGCAATCGCCTGCGTGCAGAACGAGAGCTGTTTGAGCAGCGCCGACATGCATCAGAAGGTAACTCGCCGAATCCCTCCGAAACTGTTTCGACAGTTTAGCATGCGTCGCGCGAAGTTGAGCTGTGAGAACCCCCGCGGTGATGTTTTCGTCGGTCGACACGTACCAATCGACCATCCGACGCGCAATCTCGTGGGCAAAGGCTCCGCTCTCTGCTCCAGAGGTCGAACCGTCGAGCACTATGGCGAGGGCCGACGTCTGGCGTATGCCGATCCCGGCGCAATCCCGGTTGTCGGTCGTCCTCGTTCCCTGCTGGCTGTGCCATTGGATTGCAAACGCCATATCAGCCGTTGCCCAACTGGCTCAATGCAACGAATCGGTCGCGAACAATGTCAGCACGCCCCACCGGGCCGCGAATATTTCCTTCGAGGAAATGATCGAAGTCGCGATCTGCGAGCAGCGCTCCGAATTGCTCGGCAATGTATGAGCTAATGTCTGCATCGGAGGCGGCAACTTCGTCAAGCAGTTCCTCCCGCCCGTCGACGAGCAGGAGAATGTCCTCGGCGTCGCGGCTGCCGATAAGGTCCCACTACCTCTTCCGCGATAAGCCTCCAGCTTCGTTGCGATGAACAAGGGCGGCGTGAGGCGACGAATCGTAATGGCATCATCCAGGGGCGTCTCAACAGCTGTTTCGATGCCCTTTGCGTACCAACGATTGCTGAAACCGAGGATCTTCTCGTCGTCGGGCATGAAATCGACCTTGAGTTCATTAAGCTTCATCCGACAGATGACATTGTCCTCGGGTGTCTCGGAAAAACCCTGCGTTCGCAACTGATCCACCAGCTTTGCCCACTCCGGGAAGCCGACGAGATCCACGATCAGGTCGACATCATCTGTCGATCTGACTCCTTCGAGGGTGACCGGATCCGTTATGTAGAGAGCGGTTGTGCAGCCTCCGACGAAGACCAATCGCGCACGCAGCTCATCGCCGAGTGCGCCGGCGACTGTCTTCAGCATTTCCTTGAGATGCCCCTGGATGGTCACCCTAGTCTCTCCTTGAGCAAGTTGGCCGCGAGACTCGCTTCGCGCTGATTGCCGAGCCGTATTGCGTCGACGAGAGCCAGATAGGCATAGAGGCGATCATCCCTCTCGGCGGCTTTCGGCACAGTCTTGAACAGCGGCGCGACGGACTGCCCCATCTCGCGGCCGCGCGCATAAGGCCAAACATGAATCAGGCTACCCGCGCTGTAGAGTAAGTCCTTCAGGACCGGGGCGGCGAATGCCGTTGGCATGCCGCGCTGCATGGGACCCGGGCTTGCCGGAAAAACGAACTTCAGGCCGTATGTGATGAAGTCGCGCAGGTTCCTGCGATTGGGATCGGGACGGCTCGTCATCGGGCGCTTAATTGCCATACCCGATGCAAGGCTGCGCTTGATCGAGGCGGCGACTTCGGTTTTGCTGATTCCGAGGGACGTCTCGAGTCCCCGCACCGAGTATGGGTCTTCGCCATCTTGGCCAAAGGGGCCTACCCCGCCGGCGTGCTCATGATCCTGCAAGCACACGAGCTTCAGCAGGACGACAATATCCTGACTTTTCATGGGTTCCGCGCGCATGTCCTCTGTCCTAGGACTGAGGACAGTATGCGTGCAGACGGGTGTCCGTCAACTGGTCCGAGGTCTTAGGTCCTTTGACCGCTCAAAACGGGCGAGTTCCAGTCAAAGATTCCATCGCAGCTGAGTTGCTTCCGACCGAAATTTACATCATATTTCGGACACGCTCAAGGAGCCGACCCCGGACCTCCGATCGCGGCTCATTGCCCGCATCGACGCGGCACCCACAGAGGTATGGACAATTTCGCCGACTTCGGAAGCCGTGCGACCGTCGACAAGGCGTTGCAGCGCCTGGTCGTGGCTGGCGAACTACGCCGCTTCGATCGTGGCCTCTACGACCGGCCGCGAAAGAGCAATTTCACGGGCAAGCTGGGAATCCCCGACTATCGCGCCGTCATCAAGGCCGTGGCGCGCCGCGACCAAGCCCGCGTCGTGGTTGACGGGATGACTACCGCGAATGATCTCGGCTTCACCAGGGCCGTCCCATCGCGCATCGAGGTCCTGATCGACGCCCGCCTGAAGCCGATCATCCTTGGAAAGCAGGTCATCCATTTCAAGTCGGCAGCGCCCAGCCGTCTCTATTGGGCCGGACGTCCAGGCATGCGCGTCGTGCAGGCGCTCTATTGGATGCAGGACATGATGACAAGTAGGTATGATCGACAGCCAATAGTGAACCTCCTGAACAGACTGTTTGCAAATCCGCAGCATGGAAGGGTGATTCGCGACGATCTTCGCGCAGGTCTGTCAGCTATGCCGATCTGGATGCAGGATTTCCTTAGGCCCTTGCTCGAGCGTGACGACGCCATACCGGAGGATGGCTCGTGAGCAGCGCAGCTTGCAAGGAGGTCATCCGGCGAGAAGTTCGATCTTTTCTTAACGACAGCGAACCGGCCTCGTGCGCCGATCGACGCGCTCGCGCGTGACTATGCGAACATGACGCCAATGATCTTGCGGCGGGGCTTCGGTTCGAGCACATCCTGGCGTCAATGGAAGAGATCGAGCGCGCGGCGAAACAGGCTCCGATGATGGGATCAAGTCATGGATGAGCCTCCGGAGAATGTTCCGCACGACTGCCCGATCCCGCCACGATCGAGGCGGTCCTCGCCCGTCTTCCGATCGGAGCTAACGAAACGGCGCTGGCGGCCGCGCTGACAGAGACGTTTGCTGGATTCCCATTTTCGACGGCGGCCATCGATGACCAGTATTGGCGCGACAGACGCTCGGTGATCGCCGCTGACGGGACACGGATCGCAGAATACCGGTCGTGGATGGAAGCCGAGCTTGCCAAGAACAACGGCGACATCGGCGCGCTCTGGACGCGATTGCGCCAGAGCGATCTTCAGACTTCTGAATGGCGCGGTAAGACGGTCTACGCCTTCGCGCCGACTGGATCGGGCGCGGCGGACTATGTGCAAATCCGTCTCGGCCGGGAAGTCGAATCGCGTGCGGGGCCGATCGTCAATCGACGTACCGCCCTTGGGGCAAGGACGAATTACTCGATCCGTCATGGATCACGCACGAAGAGATGTCCGACAACAAGGTCATCGCGGGTCCGCTCTATCGGATGCTTGGGCGCGCGGGCAGCAGCGTCATCTACGTTCGGAGTTACCTTACGCGGTGCGCCCGACTCGAGCGCGAGAGGCGCGAGGCGCAGCGGCCGGAGATGGAACGTCGTGCGGTGCGTGAAGTGACACGGGAGGGCACAACCGAGACGCCGTTTCTTGAACTGGTGCCGGACTGGTTCGAGTTCGTACCGCGGGAGAACCGTTTCTTCCAGGACTGGGACGAATCGAGCGCCTCGGCTGAACGCGTCTACGCGCACTGGGCCCTCGATATTTGCGACTACGACCACAAAGGCACGCGCGAGGTTGGATTTGTGCCGCGTCCCCTTCATCTGCCGGACGAGAGGCTTGGCGTGGGAGGTGCGTCCGTCCATTTCTTGATGGACCGCGTGGAAGCGATCGACCGTGAAGTCGGCGTTCCATTCGGCTGGTTTTTTCTGATTACGCATGGCAATCGCGTCGAGCCGGAGGTTGGTCAAACCATCGCCAAGGGCCTCCGCGATCAGCGTGTCATCTTGCCCAATCGGGATGCTCGAGTGCTTCTGCGCTGGGCCGAACGGCCGTATGGATTCTAAGAGGACGACGGCTGCGGGAAGCTGGCTTTGCTCGACTTGTCGGGACGGATGTCCGTTGCAGGTCCTGCGATGATATCGACCGCGTCCTCGTTAGAGCGTTTCACATTTTGATTGAAGCATAACCTGAGTTTGCGAAGTAGTTGGCGCATTCGCGGGGCTGGACCTCCTGGACGAGGTGACCGATATGGCGCCAGGTGTCCTCGAGGGTGCGCTTCTGGGCTTGCCGCATCCAGTGTTTGATCTTGGAAAATGCCTGCTCGATCGGGTTGAGGTCGGGCGAGTATGGCGGCAGGTACCAGAGCCTGGCGCCAGCCGCCTTGATCATCTGTCTGACAGCGTTCGACTTGTGGCTTCCGAGATTGTCGAGAATGACGATATCGCCCTCGCGCAAGGTCGGCAGGAGCAGGTGCTTCACGTAAGCGCGGAAGCATTCGCCATTGATCGGGCCGTCGAAGACGAAGGGTGCCGTGAGTTGTCCTTGCAGTAAACGATCTGCGTCTTCGTCGGATGCATCTGAAGTCCGCACACTTCCAGCCTCGCTTGAAGCTCCGCCTTAATGGCTTCTGCTTCTTGCTCGGTCCGGCAGTGCACCAGTCCGTCATCGGCATACCGACACCAAGGAAGGTCGGGATGTGTCCGCGCCATCCAGAGATCAAACGTATAATGCAGGAACAGATTGGCCAGTATTGGGCTGATCACGCCCCTTGAGGGTTCCGCGGATCCGCTCAACGAGCTTCCCGTCCTTTTCCCTTGATGCCGTCAGCCATCTTTCGATGTAGAGCAGCGCCCATTTGCATTTCACGTGTCTCCGGACCGCCTTCAGCAAGAAGATCATGCGGGAGATTGTCAAACAGTCCTTTGATGTCGAACTCCAGGACCCAATCATATTTCCAGCACCGCTGACGCGTGACGCCCACGGCGTCCAGAGCCGATTTTCCTGGCCTGTGACCGTAAGAGTCCGGCAGGAAGATGGATTCCAGTTCCGGCTCAATCATCCGTTTGACCACCATCCGATCGCTGATAGTGGGCACACCTAAAGTCCTTTCGCCGCAGGTCTTCTTTGGAATGGAGACGGCGAGCACCGGAGGTGGAAAGTACACCCCCGACGACATCCGATTCCAGATCTTGTAGAGATTCCCTGCAAGGTCTTTCTCGAACATCTCGAAGGTCTGTCCGTCCACTCCAGCCGCTCCGCGATTGGATTTGACCGCCTTGTACGCTTCGTACACTCGCCGCTTCTCAATCGAGAACGGCTTGTTTATCGCACTGTTCGAAGTCATCCTGTTTCCAGTTGGTCCAAGAGTACGACTACCTGACCCGATCCCTTTGCTCCGTCCCCATTACAGGGCCCTCAACGCTCCTACGGATCGGTCCGCCCCAGTCTCTTGCATCGGTACTCCCGCCTCGCGGTTGGCACCGCTTGCGCTTCTCCCTTGGCATCAAGAGCCTGGTTCCTGCAGTTCCACGCGAAAGCCTGTGTCCGACTCACGCCCCCTCTACGCCGGTCGCCGCCCGCCCAGTCGTCAGGCATCTGGCGGACGTGTCCCAGGTTGACGAGACGGTCCTGGTTTTGACGACACTTGAATTAATAACGACGCGTCTCAGGAGGGTTCACTTTCGTTCGTCTTTCGGACACTCACCTGCTCGGTATATTCCGAACTTCTGATCCGACGCTCACCACCACAGCTCTTTACCGCAGCAGCTCGGATTGGTTTGAGACCCGCCCCTGAAAGCTGATCTCGGGGGCCCGCCCCCATCTTTCTCGCAGCTTCACCATCGGTCTTAGTTCATTTGAACTCCTTCCGCTGTCTGCAGCACACTCTCATCGATGAAGACGAGCCGGCCCGGATCGAGCCCGGCCTGCCAAGATCGCCAACGCAGGCGCCTACGAGAGACGTCGGCGCGAGCCTGTTCGAGGGCGAACAGTGTTCTTTTGAACCGCAGCCCCTCCCGGCGCAGGAACAGCCAGACTGCGTTGTGTGAGACCTTGACCCCACGGGCTGCCAGCTCTGCCTTCAGACCATGCAGCGTCAGGTGCGGCGTCTCGGTGATCCGCTCGACGATGAAGGCCCGGTGCGGATCAAGCACAGGCTTGCGGTGACCACCCATCTTGCCGGGGGCTACCGAGCCGGTCGCTCGATAACGCTGAGACCACTTCACGACTGACGAGACCGCAACGCCAAACCGTTCCGCCACAGATCGGCAGCTCTCACCCTTGGCAACAGCGGATACCGCGCGCTTACGCAAATCGTTGGAAATTGGTCGGACCATCAGATGCTGGCCTCCAGCCCAGCCAGCATCTTGAATCATATTCGCCCCAGATCCGGGATCCCTTCCGATTCAATAAATCTGTGAACCGCTCTAGGTCGGAGTTCGACCCGTACGGAGCCTCCGTTTCCAACATCCTCCAATGCGGCTTTCCAGACCCGCCGTATTGCCCGGCCGAGTGTGGCGGGATCAACTGGACAGTCTGTGACGAGCGGAACCATGACATTGCCGGTCACGCCGGCCGCTTCGTAGGCTTTGATGATCGCGAGGGTGGCGCGAGAGGCGGCGACCACTGACATCGCTTCGACGAGATCGAGGGGGACGATGCCGTTGGTTTTCGGTGTCCGGACGATGGGGATTGTGGCTGTTTCGATCGTCAAGTTCGCGTCCGCGCTCGATTGGTCTGCATCCTAGTATCGGTTGGCCATAGTGGTGCAACAAATCTTTGCGTGTCAACCCCCGGTAGTGATACCGCCCTGCGCAGTAGGGCCGCGTGATGCTGATCGATCGCGCAATGATGTATTGTCGTGTGGATGCGCCGTCGGCGGCTCCATCACCGGGGCACCGAAGGTGCGCTCGATGGAAATTATTGCGGAAATCGAGCGCGTGGCGCGAGAGGTATATTGCGGGGCGATCGGCTTCAACGGGCACATGGACACGAACATTGCGATCCGCACTGTCACGATCGACGACGACCTGGCCGTATTTCATGCCGGCGGTGGAATAACGGTGCTGTCGGACCCAGAGGCCGAATCGAGGAGACGCTCGCCAAGGCTCAGCGGATCTTTGATGCATTTCGTGCTGAAGCAGCTGGTGCACTTTGATTGCCATCATTGACAACTACGATTCCTTCGCCTTCAACATTGCCCGCTATTTCCGCGAGCTTGATCAAGCAACGGAGGTCGTCCGAAACGACTTGGCGAGCATCAGCGATCTTGTTGGCCTCAAGCCGCGCGCGGTCAGCCTTGTACTCAAGTTGCCGGTCCTGAATTTGGATCCGCAAGGAACATCGCCGCTGCCGGACCTTCAATTCGCTGGACTGATAAGCGTTCACAGGGTAAGTGCCGGCAAAGGGGGCAAACGTGAACGAAGACTCACCGGCACCGCGTGACATTCATCTGCTTACTACCGACACACTGCTCGCCGATTTGATCGGCGGGCGAGCCGTCGCTGTCGCCGCGGGCGACCATCTTTCGATAGACTCAGACGATGCCCGCGCGGTGTTGGATTGGTATCGCCGCAATCGGGGCAAGTGGGCCGGTAATCTTTCCGCAGGCGACGTCGAGGCAATCATCAACGTCATTGGGACGGAGCCGCCGACGCTGGAGACCGCGGCTGATGATGGTCAAGCTCGCACTGTCAAAGTGTTGCGGCTGGTAAAGGTCGTCGCACACCGGTTTGCTGGGCTGCACGTTTACGGTCGTTCCACCGCGCCTCCCGACACGTTCGTCTTCGAATCTGGCAAGACTGTCACCTAGGGCGCCGATGGTTCGGGCAAGACGTCCATCGCCAACGCCATCGTCTGGTGTTTGACCGGTCACCTCATCCGCTCCCAGCGCCCACCCGAGGAGGGACCGACCGAGTTCGTTTGCGAGGCCGCGCGCAACGACGACACGGTAACGACGCACCCGATGTCGGCAATCACGCCTATGCCACACAAAGCTAGCGATCTGCCTGCGGACGGCGAGGCGATTCCAGCCGACAGTTGGGTCGAGCTAACCTTCGTCGACGCCCACGGTGACCCGCTGCCACCCCTCCGCCACCAGGAGGGCCGCACCCCGCGCGGCAAGATCACCGAGACACCGCCCGATCTCGACGCAATCGGCATCGACCCAATTGCCTCGCGCATTGCGACGACCATGCCCGCGCTGCTGCCGTTTCTGGCGGTCGGCTCTACGTCGCAACTCGGCGAGGCAGTCGCCCGCCTGACCGGCCTCGCTGACCTCGTCGATCTCGCCAAGCATGCCGGTAAAGCGTCCGAGCGGATTGCCAAGCGCACGACCAAGGAACTCGAAGCCCAACGCATCAGTCGTAGAACGCTACCAGCAGGCTGCCGACGACCTCGCCGGCGCCGTCGCGGAATTTCCCGCCATCGCATTCGAAGGAGATGCACCTGCGGTCGATGCTGAGGATTCCAAAGGCGGAATCCAGAAGATCAATGAGCATTTCGCGGCCCTGAAGGCGACGGCACTGGCCAAGGCGCGCGAAGTATTGGGCGAACAATTCAACCCCGAGGACAAGAAGGCCCGCGACGACCTCGAGGCGAGCATTCGGCCAGCCATCGAACAGCTATCGAAGCATCTCAGCGAGTTGCCCTCCATCGCGCGGCTCTCGGCCCTGTCGGCGAGCGCCGACGAGATCGCGGTGGTCGCCAGACTGTTGGCGCAGATCGATGCCGAGGCGGCGACGCTGGCCGCGCTTGCTGCGAGCCCCGACCGCGCGCGGCGGGCGCAGCTGTACGCTAGGCTTTCCGCCTGGATGCACGAGCATGGCCATGCCGATGACGGCATGTGCCCGGTTTGCGTCGGCCCGCTCCACGGGGAATGCGATCCGGTTACTGGTAATACGGTCAGCGACCACCTAGCGGAAGCCACGCGAGACCGCGAGGTTATCGCGCGCACCGTCGCCGAATGTCGTCGCACTGGTGCAGTCGCCTCCTCCAAGATCTTCCGCCTACCCTCGCGAAGGAAACCCGCGGCGACTTGCCAGGGTCACCCATCGACTTATTGAGAGCTGGATTGATTGACGAACTGTTCGGGACGGAATCGTTCCGCGGTGCGCTATCGGCGCTTCGCGCCGATGCTTCGGCGCTCGTGGATGAGCGCCTCGCGACTTTGCCTGCCTTCGAAGAACCGGACACTCGTGTGCTGCCTGCCGTATTGGTGACTGGAACGACGGCGTTGCAGCGGATAGTCGACCGCACTGTGCGTGCGTTGGCGTTCGCCGAATGGCGCGGAGCCAACGCCGCAGCACTGAAGAGTTTCCTCCAGCCGTTCGGCGCGGCCAGGACGGTGCCGCCGACGCGAGCCGGGCGATCGGCCGCCGATTGTCATCGCTGCTCGCGATCGTTGAGGGCGTCGCGCCGCTTAATACCGCGATCGAATATGTTCGCCGGATAGAAGCCGCCCGCGTGGAACATGCATCGAAGCAGGCGCGTATGGACGCCTGCTGCAGGGCCGTATCCGCGCTTGATCTGCTTGTGCCACTCGCCGAGCTCGCCCAGTCTCAGGTTGAGGCGCTACGGGCGAAGCTGCACAACCGGTCGGAGCACTGGCGGCGCGCGATCTACCGCAACGCGACCGGCTTTGCTCCCGACCTTACCGGAACTGGTATGGACGCACGGGGCGTACTTGAGCTCAAGGTCGGCCGCGAGGGCGTGACCGCACCTGCCCAGCATGTCTCCAACGCTTCTGCGCTGCGCGGCGCGCTGCTCGGCTTCTTTCTCGCCTTCCGCGAGCACGTCCTCACAACCCGCGGCGGTCTGTCATTGCTGGTGCTCGACGACCCGCAGAATGCTCGACAACGACAATCGCGAGCGCCTCGCGCGAGGTTTGGCTGGGCTCGCCGAGGCGGGCGCTCAGCTTCTAGTGACCACCCACGATCGCAAGTTCGCCCGCTCGCTCGTTGCCGAGAATCGTGCCGCCGACCGCGTTGAGCATCTATCTGTCCACCCGGTGAACGCGGTGCGGCCGACTCTCATCGTCTCGCCAGCGATCGAGGAGATCGATCGCGGGCGCCACGCGTTTCATATGAACTCCGATTCCGCTTCTGACGCACAGAACTATGCGGCCTGCGCGTCTTCCTCGAATCGCGGCTCGGTGATCTATTCGATGATGTTGCTCATCCCGCGTATGCCACATCGACGAAGCCGCTGACGCTCATCCCTCTGATGGACAAGCTGCGCGGGCTCGTCTCGATCGGGACAGGCGAACTGTTTGCCAATCCGGTCGTCAAGCGGTTCGCGGAGGATACCGCCCTCGCCGAAGGGGCGGAGCCGCGGCGTGTCCTCAACACGTCGCACCACGACAAGGCGTCGATCAGCTACATGGACGTAAAGGCTGTCGAAGCCGACTTCGCGCGGCTGCGGACCAGCATCGAAAAGGTCCACGAACAATTTCGCTTGTACCGGTGGCGCGAGCCACTCGCGCCTTCCGAGAGCAGAACGGACGTCGCGCCCTTGCGGCCGATCATCCGCCCCACCTTTTCCGTTCCGCTCTGCCCAGAAATCGCCGCGTTCGTCGGCGAATTGCCCGTGGGCGGGACGCAAGATGTTGCTGTCGAACGGCTTAGTGGCGAATGGTTCGAGGGCAAAGCGCTCTTCTACGTCCGCGGCGACACGTTGGGCTTTGCTATCCCCGGCGGCGCGGTCGCGATCGTCGAGGTTGAACCTTATCCTGGCCGCGACCAACATCTTGTGATTGCTCAGTATCGCAATCGAGTGCTGGCACGACGGCTGGTGACGTCACGTGGCGCAATCGGTGTCTCGCTAGCTGCGCAGATGCCCGACCCGCGGACCTCGCGCCCGACACTGACGTTCGACGAGAGCAAGCTGCGCGTGCACCGCATTGTCGGCGCAATCTTCACCGATATGCCGCCGCCGCCTGGAAGTGGCGAGGCAACGCCTGTCGATATGGTGCCGGAGCTTGCGCACGTCGTCGTCGCTTACCGCGTCAGAGAGGACAGCGCCGTTCCACTCGCGCTTCCCGGTCAGATCATTTTGGGCGGCGCCGAGCTAACAATTGGCTATCTCGATCGATGGGAGAACACACTTGTCGCAGTAACGCTCGATGATGGTACGAGCATTCTCAAGCGGGTCGGTGCCCGTCTGCCCGGTAAGTTGGCTCACCTCCGCCAATTCGAGACGATCGGCGGCCTCGGTTCGTCGATTGTCCTCGCGACCGAGGCGACCGATATCTTCGGCGTGATACCGACCTTGGTCACTGCGCGAGGAGTCGTTGGCGTGCTGTATGATTGCGCGTGATCAGGCGACGGAGTCGTTCGGATCGTTCGCAGGTACACCGAACGCCCGTTTTCTAACAGAGAGTGCAGATAGTCGCCTCACTGCTATCGGCCAGTCTTTGCAGTTCCCGAAATTGAAGTCGCCCGCAATCTCATCCAATTTCAACCTCGCCCATCGAGATCCTAAAGAAGATCAACGCCGCTGCGGTGCTTTGTCGGCGATGCGATTACCATCGGCAAGGCCCCTGCATAGCCGATGGCGGCTTGAGGAATAGCCTCGGCAGCGCGCTCCGCGTGCTGGCTCACCGGCCGGGCTCGTGAACGAGCCCACCCGCCGTCCGGCTTCGATCCCTCGCGCTGATGCCGTCTACCCGTCAGGCCACGTTCTTTATCGGAACCCCGCGGGGTTCGAGAACCGCGGTCGCCACATGCCCGTCGAAAGCTGTGCGGGCAACGCCGACCAGATGCTGATGATGAGTGAAGAAGAGCACTTGCGTCTTTTCCGCCAGCTGTTGCAGGACTTTGAAACCAGCCGCAGCCCGCGCATCGTCATAATTGATGAAAAGATCATCGGCGATAAATGGCGCTGGCGCGGAATGCGTAAGATACTCTTCTACGGCAGCGATGCGTAAGGCCATCAACAACTGATCGGCCGCGCCTTCGCTCAGTCCTGATACTGGGACGGCGCCTCCATCCCCGCGCAGACCCGCTAGGTGCGGAACATCCTTCTCATCGTATGCGAGCGTAAGCCGTTCGAAGGAACCGGCGGTCAGGATCGAGAACAATTCCCCGGCTCGCTTGAGCAGCGGCGCCTGCTTTTCACGCCGGAACCGCTCGATCGCCCATCTGAGGATCACCGACGCCGAACGAACGCGCGCATATTGCGCGGCAGCGTCGCCGCCGACGGCCTCGAATACGCGCTCGGTATCTTTACTGTGCTGGATATTGGTCAGTTGCCGCTCCCGGACCTCTTCGAGCGATTTCTTCAAAGTCTGTTCCCGCGCCGCAGCCTGGTCGGGATCGTTGCTGTGGCACTCCTCGGCGAGAACCACTAGGCCAAGACCGTCACCATCGGCTTCGAGCGTCGCGCAACCGCGCCCGTTCATCCTTGAGCGCGCGTTGTTGGTCAGACCGCTGAATAGCTTCGCGCAACGCGTCGATCGTTCCAGCGCCGGCCGCCCGTTGGAGCCCTGTCATAATGACCCGCGCGTCATTTCTCGACCTGTCGCAGTCGTCCAGCTTCTTCTGAAGATTTTCAACCGCTTCACTCTTCTCGTTAAGTGAGTCACGCGCCTGCTTCGACGCATTCAATCGTGCATGAAGCTTGAGGGCGGCCTCGTCTGCGTCCTCACCCGCCAGCTGCACCGACACCGATGCAACGAGCCTTTCGACCTCCGTTGCAAACGCCTTGATGTCGCGCTCGATCTTTCCGATTCGCTCGTGCTGCAAGTCCGCAATCTTAACTGACGTCTCGCGCATCTGGTCGATCGCGTCGATTTGCTCCTGAATGGTCTCAATGGGACCTTCAGCCGAAAGACTG
Organism: Bradyrhizobium sp. WYCCWR 12699; assembly: GCF_032144035.1. NCBI lineage: Bacteria > Pseudomonadati > Pseudomonadota > Alphaproteobacteria > Hyphomicrobiales > Nitrobacteraceae > Bradyrhizobium > Bradyrhizobium sp. WYCCWR 12699. Next base: position 45,051 of record NZ_JAVTJN010000021.1, on the reverse strand, counting down.
AGCGCCGCCAAGGCGTCCTTCCACTGCGCATTCCAGGCGGCGCGTTCTTTCTCGGCGCCCTCGACCACACCGCGCTTGCGCTCGACGTCGGCCTTGAGCTTCCGCTCATCGAGCGCAAGCTCGGTCCGCTTTTGCGCATTCGCCTCTTCCGTGCGGATGCGCACTTCCGCCGTCGCCAAAATGCCGTTCAGGGGCAGGCTGCCTGCCGAGGCCGCAATCGCCGTATCCTGCAGCAAGCCCACTAGCTGTCGCTTGGCTTCTGCGATTTCGTGTTGCAGCGACGTTGCCGAGCGAGCTGCGCCGTCGCGCTTGGCGATCTGATCCAGCAGATCGGCCCTCGCGTCGAGCCAGTCGAGCATCTCGTCAGGGGGCAACGGGCCATCCGTGACACCGTTCCACATGCCGGCCCAGGCATGGCCAAGGCGCTCCGCTCTGCAGCTAACGAGGCAAGTTCTTGCTTGTTGGAGTCGAGAGCGTCTTGCTGGTCGGCGATCTGCCGAGCCAGCACCATGGCCGCAGCCGTCGACTCTGCGTTCTGAAACCGCTGATCCGCCGCCGCATCGGCATGGCCGACAGCCGTTTCATAGGCGTGGAGCAGCGCGTCGCCATCTGCGAAGGCGCGCTCTTCCGATTCCGGCACTGCGATATTGTCGACATGCCGACGCCTGATGATAGGCCATCCTGCGTCCCGGCGTTCCCGCAGCTTCGTCAAATCCTCGGCCGACACGATCTTTTCATCGGATACCAACCGCGCGTAGGACTTTCGATTGTTCTCGACAGCCCGAGTCGGATCGCGGATAGCCGCTTGCTGGCTTTGAGTACGGCCTTCAAGATCGCGCACCGCGTCGCGATGTGCCTTCACTGCGGCTTCGACCAGGATTTTCATGGCGCGCAAACTCGTCTCGTCAACGACCGCGGGATTCATCATCGCCATTTGCTGCCGACATAGTTCATCCGCGTCCCGATACTCTCGCTGGGTAGCCAGGAGAGGAGCGTCAAGATCGCCCAAGGCGGAAGTGGATTTGACCACGCCCGCCAAGCCCGACAGATCCTGGGGGGTCCCGATCGCCTCAATGCGAGCCTGGAGATTGGCCAGCTTTTCGCCCGCGTCTTCAAGGGTCTTCTGGGCATTCTCGACGGCCGCAAAGCGGCCGCCGCGAGAGGTCAGCAAGCCTTGCACGGCCGAAGCTTTGGCACGCGGCGGGATTCTATCAACCAGCTCGGCGGTCTCACCCGTCCAAGCCAGTTCGGACGCGGCCCACTTGAGAGCGTCTTCCGCCGCTGCGAGCTCCGCCCGCCGCTTTGGCAATCAGCTCTTCCCGAAGCGAGCTGGATTCTGAGCTTGGACAGGCGTTCGATCTCCGCCTCATGGAGCAGAACGTTATCGTCTATCGCGATCGCGGCGCGCTCAGCGCTGAACGTTGCTATCTGTTTCTGAAAGGCTGTGATGCGCGCCTCCGCGGCGGCGTTATCGGCCGACGCCTTGTCGAATTGCTTCGCGGCATCAGCGGGCAGATCGGCAACGACGCCGAGGGCCGTTATCTCGTATTCGATTTCGCCGAGACGCCGTACGTTGCGATAAACGCGCCGGACGCGCACGATTTTGGCGAGCTCGGCGACTTGCTCTTCGATCTCTTTCTCGATCTGGACACAGCGTCGCGCGCCTCTTCATAGGCGGATTTCAGCTCCTGCCATTTGGTCGCGGTGACCGTGTGTTGGCGCAACGTCGCTTCGGCCTCTTTGAGACGTTCCTCCGCCTGGTAATATTTCCGGTGCCCCGCCCTGCGGCTGCCCCACAGCCCGTCCGCTTCTTCCTGCATCGCCGCCAGTCGATCGCGAAGACCGGAGACGCCCGCCCCCGCGGCGAACAAGGTCGCGCCGACATCGTCCTTGGCCTGGATGATGTCCCGGCCGCCATCGCGCAGGCGCTCATGGGCGAGACAGAACATCCGGCAGAAGAATGCGCGATCTATCCCGCCGACCAACGGTCCAAGCAGCCCGTCGCCCGCAGGAAGAGGCAGCTCGTCAAGGCCGAGCAGCGTGTCCTTGTTGCCCTTGCGCCGCCGGATCGATAGCTCCGTTCCCTCACGTTCCAACGTCGCGCCGATGCGCAACGCCGCGTTCTCATGAAGAACGTTTCTTGCAGACTGACCCGGAATCCCGAACAGCAGCTCTTCAATCGCCGACATCGTCGTCGACTTGCCGGCCTCGTTCTCGCCATACACGATATGAAAATCGGGCCCTTCAGACGGAATATGAAGCGAGGCTTCGGTGAAGTGTCCGTACCGGATCAGGTCAAGGGAACGGACACGCATGGATCACCGCCTCTCTCGCAGCCAAGCGCGCGCTCAGATATGCGCCTGCCTGCTCAATCACCGCGCCAAAGTCTTTGTTGATCGCCGCCTCCAGAAGCGGATCGTCGATATCCAGCGCGGCATCATGCGGAAGCCTGCGGACGAGATCGCCCAGATCGCTCGCGATCTCCGCCTGCAAGTCAGCGTCGTCCGCAGCATGAGCCAGCAGGACAGGGAGATCGTTGATCGCGCTCCCATCCGACAGAATGCAGACCGCCGATGCCGATCTGGTCACATTGATAACGCGTTCGATCCAGGCGACCTCTTCACCGAGCGCGAGGGCTGCGGCGCGCGCTTCCGCCAGCAATTGCAGCCCGGAGGCCAGCAACTCGCCATGGAGAGCGGTCGCGCCGCTCAGCTGGATGCGGCAGGCCAGCAACCGGCCCTCTGCGTTTCTGGTGGCCTCGCCGATGATGCTCTTGATTTGATCGATGACGTCCCCAAATCGTGCGCGTTCGCCAACCGGCACGTCGAGATATATCCATCGCACGACGTCGGTATGCAATGGCTCAATGCCTTGCAGCGCGCCGTCCCTCACCGTGATCAACTGCGCCGACTTTGCGCCGGCTTCGCGGATATGGCGGCCTTGCAGGTTGCCGCAGAGACGTGCGGCTGCTCGTGCAGCACGCCGCCCTGATGCACGTGTGCAAGAGCCCAGTAGTCGTAGCCCTTGTTTACCAGTTCATCGAGCGTACCCGGTGCGTAATTCTCATGGGGGCCTTTCGGTCCTCCACGGGCGGTGTGTAGAACACCGATGTTGAAATACCCCTTCACGGGCGGTGGATAAGCCGCCGCCGCGTTATCCGTCGTCGCCTGCATACGGAAGCTCTGACTGTGGATCGCAACGCGAGGATCGTCGAGTTTGAAGGTCTGGGATTTGCGATAGCTGAACACCTGCACGTTGTCCTGGAGTGGCAACCGTTTAGTGATCTGACTTTCAACGTCGTGATTGCCGTGAAGAACGAAAGCCGGGATGTTCGCCGCGCGCAGGCGCCCCATCTGCCGGACGAAAAGGAGCCCGGTCTGAAAATCGCGCCAGTCGCCATCATAGAGATCGCCGGCGATGATCATGAAAGCAACCTGTCCGTTGATCGCTTGGGTGACAAGGTCCTCGAAGGCTGCTCGGGTCGCCGTTCGGATTCTTTCAGCCGCGGGACCTTCCTGACCGCTCAGACATCCGACGCACCGTTTGGATCTCAGCCGGTCGGCGTCGAGGATGCCGCATTCAGCCTGTCGGACAACGATAACAGCGAACTTGCGCTCAGCCCCTGGAGATGGCCGATCAGGATGTCTTCGCCTGAGAGAGCGATTCTCGAAATGCTGGATGAGCTCCCTGCGGATGAAAGCTTCCAAAAGGTCGATACGCTGTTCGAGGGCTTGGTGAGCCTGCGACCAAAACTGCTGAACCAACTGCTCGAGGAGTGCCGCAGCATCAAAGTCAAGCGCTTGTTTTTCATTTATGCGGACAAGCATGTACATCCGTGGCGAAAGCACATCGACACCGCCCATATAGAATTGGGCCGCGGTGACCGCAGCCTTGTGCAAGGCGGGCGGCTTCACCCGACCTGTCGCATGACAGTTCCGGCCGAGCTCGTGCCACAGGAAACGGTCGATGGCGCGTGAACGATACATGCGCCAGGTGGAGCTGCTGGTCCGGACATTGCCCTACATCGCGAGTCAGGACAGCTTCGCTCTGAAAGGCGGCACCGCGATCAATCTCGTTTATCGCGACATGCCACGACTGTAGGTCGATATTGACCTCGTCTACTTGCCGATCGGCGACCGCGACGCAACCCTCGCAGGGATCGACGCCGCTCTTGATCGCATTCGCGAGGATATTCAGCGTGATCTCCGCGGCGTCAGCGTTCAGCGCATCGCCGGCAGCGACAATAACGACACGCGGCTCCTCGTCCGGCAGGCTGGCGCCGAAATCAAAGTCGAGACGTCACCTGTCGCATGCGGCAAGGTTCACGCTCCCGAGCTTCGCGTCGTCAGCGATCCGGCCGCCGAAGCCTTCGGATTTGCGGAGATGCAAGTGGTGGCATTCGAGGATCTCTTCGGCGGCAAGCTCAATGCTGCTGTCGACCGACAGCATCCGCGCGACCTCTTCGAGGTGAAGTTTCTGTATGACAATGAAGAACTGACCGACGCGCTCTACCGCACGTTCCTCGTCTACGTCGCAAGTTCGGGGCGTCCTCCGCATGAACTCGTCCGTCCGTCATTGTCAGAACTTGATGACATCTTTGCCAAGGAGTTCGAGGGAGTGACGGTGCCGCCCGTCGGCCTCAACGAGCTCAAGGCAGCGCGGTCGCGGTTATTGTCCGATATGCTTGCACGGCTCGACGACGCGGCGATGCGCTTTCTGCTAACGCTCCATGACGGCGAGCCGGACTTCGAGGCCTATCGGCTTACCGCAGGCCGCGCAATTACCGGCGGTTCGGCGGAAGCTGCTCAATATCGCAAAATTGAAAACGCAAAATCCTGAAAAACATGCGCAGTTGCGTTCGGAGATCGAAAAGCTGCGGTCATAGCCCCTATAGCGGGTGTCTCTTCGTGCCTCGGCGAGATGCATTTCGACCAAGGCGTGACCAAGCCATATAAATGCGCGACCCACCCTGAGACGAACTAGTGGTCGCCGCCGACAAACTTGGGTACACCAAAGAAGGCGTCCCATTCGAATGACCTTGGCCGCGTAACTGACCTGGTCCCGGTTGTCTGAACAGCAACTGCGCGTCGATAAGTGGAGCCTCTGCCGGGTTTAGGCTGCCGTGCGAAGCGGCAGCGAGGTGAAGTAGGCTTGATCCGGTGTGCCGCCGTCAAGGCTCGAATGTGGACGGCGGCAATTGTAGAAGTCCAAATAACGGCCGATCGAGGCGCGAGCTTCGCTGACGCTGTCGTAGGCCCGCAGATACACCTCCTCGTATTTGACGCTGCGCCACAGCCGCTCGACGAACACGTTGTCCCGCCAGGCGCCGCGGCCTCCATGCTGATGGCGATGTCATTGTCAGCGAGCACTCCGGTGAACGCCGCGCCGGTGAACTGCGAGCCCTGGTCGGTGTTGAAGATCTCCGGCTTGCCGTGACGGGCCATGGCATCTTCCAGTGGCGCGACGCAGAATGCGGCCTCCATGGTGATCGACAGCCGCCACGACAGCGCCCGGCGGGTCGCCCAGTCCAGCACCACGGCCAGATAAACGACGCCTCGTGCCATCGGGATGTAGGTGATGTCCATCGCCCAAACCTGGTTCGGACGCGTGATCTCCATACCGCGCAGCAGCTATGGATAGATCTTGTGCCCGGGCTCGGGTTGGGTGGTGCGCGGACGGCGGTACAGCGCCTTTATCCCCATCCGCCGCATCAGCGGTTTGAAATGCCGGCGGCCGATCTTGCACCCCTCTGCAGCCAGTAGGCGTCGCAACATACGCGAACCGGCGAATGGAAACTCCAGGTGCAGCCGGTCGAGCCGCTGCATCAGCGCGAGGTCTTTGGGCGACACCGGACGCGGCAGGTAATCGACGCTGCCGCGGCTGATGCTCAGGGCTTCCGCCTGCTTGCTGATCGGCAGATCGTGTTCACGGTCGATCATCGCTTTGCGCTCAGCAATCCCGCCTTGGTGAGCGCTCCTTCTAAAAACTCGTTCTCCAGCGTCAACTCGCCGATCTTGGTGTGCAGCGACTTCACGTCGATGGTGGGTTCGGCGATCCGACTCCCGCCGTCCGGACCGAACACATCGGCAGCGCCGCCTTCGAGCTGCGCCTTCCACGATGTGATCTGATTGGGGTGAACGTCGAACTGCTCCGCCAGTTGTGCCAGCGTGCCGTCACCCTTGAGGGCGGCAAGCGCCACCTTCGCCGTGAAAGCCGCAGTGTCGTTCCGCCGTGCTCGTCTGCTCATCGTCGCTCCTGATTCGCGGGTCAATCTTGCCCGCCGTCAGGCAGAAACTCCACTTATCGCGCTGTTCAGATTTGCGGGACCAGCTCAAACCTCGCAAACTCATGCTGATATCGGATTGATCACTCAAATCGTCAGTGTCATCGAGGGTCGCCGACCTCTGCCCAGAGGAGGCGCTCCTGCTCGGCCTTCAGCTCTTCGAGAGATACCGGGATCGGATGGAGGTCGAGATTGTACATCGGCAATGGCCAATGCCGATACAGTACATTGACATGATCCTGGGTTACGGATTCGTCCGGCAAACTTTCGGAAATCAGCCGGTCCAGAAGTTGCTCGGTTAGACGTTCCGCGTCTTGCAGCGTCTCCTTCTCCCGACACTCAAGCTGCTCCCAAACCTCTGATGTGGCTCGTAGCCCCTCTACTGTGAACATTCCGCAGGCGGAGCAGCCCGGATCACGAGCAATCAGTTTGTCAAAGCCTTCTATCATTTCGGTCATCGACAATGATCCATCCGTTCGCAGTGCAACGAGCAATCTTCTGGCATCGTACGGATACGCGGTCCTTGCCTTTGCCTCCGCCGAGGAGTTCCTGCGCGCTGCGGCATTGGCCGAGACGACCTGCGTGATTACCGACGTCCAAATGTCCATGATGAGCGGAATTGACCTGCTGATGCATATGCGAAGCCCCGGTCATCGTATGCCGTTCATCTTCATCACGGCGATGGGGTGCGCGCACGAGCGATCAAGGCTGGCGGGATCTGCTTTCTTGCCAAACCGTTTTCCACGGCTGCGTTGATCAAGTGTTTGACCATTGTACTGCCGGGGTCAGGCGACACACACGCGTGAGGACCTTGGCCCCCTCCCCACGGCCTTCAGTCCCAAAGCGGGGATGCATTGCGAGATTCCCGTAGGTTGCGCTGCCGCGGTTATTTTGAAGGTAACCGGCATGAGCTCCCACGTCCGCAGTGATCAGTGAGCGCGGGCGTAGCGGATCGGCATCCAGTATTGCCGCAAGGCTTCGACCGCCGTGGGAATATCGGCGTGGGCGTTACGCAGAAGTTTCTTGGTCTCGCGGCCGCTTCGTGGCGGTCCAAGCAGCGGTCGGCCCTGATCGTCGCGACAGTGCAGCAGGATAGGTAGAAGTAGGCCGTGATTGACGTTGCCGATGTCCAGCAACGGTGCCCACGCCAATAGCTTGAGCCGCATCGCGGCGTAGAAGCCTTGGCACCATGGTCGCGGATCGACGTCTCCACTGGGTTTACGCCGGTGCATCGGCGCGAACCTGTCGGGTGCGGTCGAGAGGGTGTTGCTGATGTCGTTGTGACGCAGGACGACAGCCGATATGGCTGCAAACTCCGGGGTGCCGCCGTGGTTGAAGGCATCGGCATCGATGGCGAGCAGCGGGCAGATCCAGTCGAGTGGGCTCATCGACACCGGTCCGGCCACGATTGCGGCGACGTAGCCGTCGAGCATGGGGAGATTGGTGGCGTCAGGATGCTGATCGACCCTAGCCTGCAGCCATCGCTCGAGCTCCTCGAGTGGCATCGCGGCTGCCGTCATTGACGACGCTGCTTTATGACGACCCGGGCTCATGCCGCGGCCTGTGCGGTGCGCTGGCGCGCCGCCTTCCAGTGCCAGGCGAGCAGTTCGCGCAGTTGATGGCTCTTGGTTCCACCGGAGACAATGCGCTCCAGCACGTCGGTCAGATAGGCTTGCGGATCGAGCTCATGGAGCTTTGCGGTGTTCATGAGCGACGCGAGGATGGCCCAGCTCTCGGCACCGCCTTCGCTCCCGCTGAACAAGGAGTTGCGTCTTCCCATGGCAATCGGGCGCATGGAACGCTCGACCGTGTTGGAATCGACCTCGACGCGGCCATCGCTGAGAAGCAGCGTCAGTCCGTCCCAGTGATTGAGCGCATAGTTGATCGCCTCTGTCAGCTTCGATTGGGAAAACAGCTCATCTCAATCAGTAGCGCATTGAGCGCCACCATCAACGGGGCGCTCCTGGTGCGGCGGGCGGCCAGCCGCTGCTCCGCACTGCTGCCGCGGATCTCTGCCTCGATCGCATAGACCGCCTGCAGCCGTTCAATCACGTCGCGCGCGAATGGCGACTGCGTGGACTTGTACACCTGGACGAATTTGCGTCGAGCATGGACGAGACAAAAGGCGAGCTGGATCGCGCCGCCATGACGGCGGGCCACGGCCTTGTAGGCGGCATAACCGTCCACCTGCAGAACGCCGCAAAAGCCCGTCAACTGTCCGGCGATCTCCTCGGTGCCGCGGCCGTCGGCGAATACGTAGGTAACCGCCGGCGGCGAGGGGCCACCCCATGGCCGGTGATCCATAGCATGCGCCCAGAACTGGCAGATGCGGGGACGATGTCGTCCTGGATCAAGCACCGGCATCGGCGTCTCGTCGCAGAACACGCGCGGCGCAGCCTGAATGATCCGCAGCTACAGCTCATAAAGGCTCCTGAGCCACCAGGCGGTACGTTTGACCCAACCGGCGAGTGTCGCGCGGTCAAGATGGATGCCGTGGCCGGCCAGGATCTGAACTTACCGGTACAGCGGCAAATACCAGGCGAACTTCGAGACCACCATATGGCTCACGAGGGCCGTCGAGGCCATACCGCCCTCAATCAGGCGCGGCAGCACTTTGGCTGGACCGCGCCATCGGTGCAGCCGCGGCAGCCGTATTTGGGACGGATCGTGCGCAGCACGCGCAGGAGCGCCGGGATCACGTTCAACACCTCGCTGACGTCCTCGCCGATCTTGTGAG
>NZ_JAVTJN010000021.1:0-35915 GCF_032144035.1 Bradyrhizobium sp. WYCCWR 12699 | reverse complement strand
CACCTCCGGCTCCAGGACCTGCTCACAGCGCGGCAGATGCTTGGGCAACGCGCCGATGTTGCGGCGCGCCTTCTTACGTAGCTTATCGGACGGCTTCACCGCAGGTGCATCGTCGTTGGCAGCTGCAGGCGGCGTGACACTGGTCTCAAGATCGTCAAGCTCAAGCGCAAGCTGTTCGGCCACGAGCGTGGCAAGGCGTTCCGAGCGCTTCCCGAAGATCATCTCCTTGAGCGTCTGCACCGCAACACGCAGCTTCTCGTTCTGGGCGTCGAGCGCGAGCACCATCTCCGTTAGAGCGGCTGGATCAGTCGGGAAACGTCCCGGGGCGTATCGCCATAAATGGACCATACCTCCGCGCGCCGCAGGCTCCAGCGAAATCCTCTCCTCTCAGCCGACAATTGCCGGCTGCTTCACGAGCTTGGCCGAGACGCGCGTCCACTCGAGTCCGTCGAGCAGCATTGCGAGCTGTGTCGCACTGAGATGCACCACGCCTTCGCGGATCAGCGACCAGGTGAAGTGCCCCTGGTGCAACCACTTCGTCACCAGCACCATGCCGCTGCCGTCCCACGCCAGAAGCTTCACTCTGTCCGTGCGTTTGCTGCGGAACACGAAGACGTCACCACAATACGGATTCGCACGCAGCGCTTCGCTCACCAGTGCCGACAGTGTATGCACCGACTTGCGGAAATCGACCGGCTGTGTCGCCAGCACCACCTTGAGGTCAGAGCGTAGCGCAATCACCGGATACCCCGAAGCGCCGCCAGCACGGTCGACAGCGTCGCCAGCTCAACGCCCGGCTCGACCCGGATGCGCGCCCCGTTCACCTCGATCTCGACAACTCCGCAAACCTTGGCCGGCGGCGCGGCGATCTCCAAAGGCCTCGTCTGTAGCCCGGAAATACGTTCATGCTCGCCCGCTGTCCCGCTATCGATCCCGGGACCAATTTCGATTGGCTCGAAGTTCGGTGCCTTGCCCCCCACCGCCGCCGCAACTTGGCGGCGCCACACCGTAAGCAGCCCGCGCGAAACGCCATTGCGCCGCGCAACCTCGGAGATGTTCGCACCCTCCTCAAAGCTCTCTGCCACGATCCGGGCCTTCTCCTCGCTAGTCCACCGACGCCGTCGGCGCTCCCCGGTGATCACCTCGACGCGACGATAGGCGTCATCTTCCTGCCTGGCATCAAGCATGGCATTTGCCATCGTTCCACCTCCACCGATCAGCTCATGCCAGGCTTTATCGAGCGCAAACCGAGCGGCGGCTCGGTGGGGGCCACATGCCGGTTACTGTTCAGTTACACACCGCGCCGTCGCCGCAGATGAAGAGAGCAAAACGGTCCCATTCTAGGCCGCGCTCTTCTTGATCGATATCGACTGATGTCGCCGGTGCTGCAAAGGGGACGTTGAGTTTCCGACTTATGTCGCGATGCTTCGACCGCTAAGGCGACGCAAATCGATCGTCCGCCCTTTCTCAAGCATTTGTCGCCTGATTTTCTCAAGCCCCCAACTGGCATGCGGCTTGCTGGTTAGAGATTGCGATCTGGTCGTAATACGGAGCGCCTAAAACATGAACCACGATACGTCAGTGAAGCTATCCGAGCGCGAAAAACAATGCCTCCAGTTGGGGGCAGAAGGGAGATCGTCATGGGGAAGGAACTGAAGATCACCGAGAATACGGTCAATTATCATGTTAAGAACGCCCGGCAAGAGCTTGATACGAGGACCCGCGTCCTGGGTATCATCAAGGCGATACGCCTCAAGCTGATCTCAGATCCGTCGCAGGAGCGCGACGAGGATAAGGACTAGCGCGACGTCGAGCTTTCGCGACGGCCTCAAGTCCCGGGAATGCTGCGTGGATGGCATCATGCGAGCCTTGGCAACTAGTTCGCGTCGGCTCTCACCGGGGCCTTCATACGCGACACCCGGGACGCCCGCGCTGACGAAGTTCTCGTGCTAGCAGGCGCGCATTATTGAAATTGCCGAAGGAGCCATCACCGTGAACGCGCACAGGCCGTGCGGTCGAGTCGACGATCCGCTCGACCATGTCGATGAGTTGGCTCCATGATCCTTATTGGCGTCTCGCGAGCCGAAAGAGCAGGCAGAATTGGTAGGCCCGCCGCCCACGGGCTTCGAACCCTGCGTTCTTGGGATCACGCTGGAGAGCGCATCGTGAGCTTCCATGGAAAAGGAGAGTTCGCTGGTGGAGCATATCTGAGCGCGCGGCAGTTCTGTAGGCGACGGCTCAGCCCGTCGATCACGGCGTTTTGGGCGGATCGTGTTCCGTGGCGTGGTGTAGCTGGCGGCAGGTCACCGCCGATGTTCCGGCGGGTCGGAAGGCATCAGCCTGCCACAGCGGGCAGAACGACGATGATCGCTCAATGACGCGATGGTTTCCAGTGTCATGTAGCGGGCGCGCTGGAGGACCCATTGGTCGTTTTGCTCGAGCAAAAACGCACCAACGAGGCGACCGATGGCGTCTTCATTGGGAAGATGCCGACGACTTCGGTCCACCGCTTATTCCGCCGTTGAGGCCCTTGATCGGATCGGTCGAGTGGAGCTTGGCGTGGTGCGGAGCCGGGAAGCTCATATAGGCTCGCACGCCGAGCTCGGCTTCGTCCATGAGGGTCGCGAGCTTGGACAGTTTGAGGCCGGAGCTGATCGGCGACCTTGCGCCACTGCGCCCTGGCCGCTTCAACATTGTGTTGGGCGAACGCGGTGGCGATGAAGGCGGACACGACGCGCCGGCCGGCTCTTGCCGCATGCGCGAAGACGTTGCGCATGAAGGGGACGCGCGGCAGCGCTGCCGGGTCGCGTTGAGCGCCTTGCTGACGGCGGCCTTGATGCCCTCATGGGCATCGGACACAACCAGCTTTACGCCACGTAGGCCGCGGTGGGCGAGCTTGCGCAGAAAAGTCGTTCAGAACGCCTCGGCTTCGGACGGGCCCATGTCCATGCCGAGGATCTCGCGCCGGCCGTCGCCGTTGACACCGGCCGCGAGGAACACCGCGAGCGAGACGATGCGGCTATTCTGGTGCACCTTCAGGTGGGTGGCGTCGGTCCGCAAATACGGCCAGTCGCCTTCGATCGGGCAGGCGAGGAAAGCCTTCACACCTTGTCTTCGATGTCACCGCAGAGCCGGCTGACCCGGCTTTTGGAGATCCCGGTCATGCCCATGGCCTGCACGAGATGATCCACCGAGCGGTTCGAGACGCCCTGCACGTAGGCCTCCTCGTCACTGCGCTCAGCGCTTTCTTAGCCATGCGGCGCGGCTCCAGGAACCCGGGAAGTAGCTTCCTTGCGCAGTTTGGGAATGCGTAGTTCAACCGCTGGCACTCTGCTCGCCGTAGGCCGCTCCGGTCTGTACGGCGACCTCCAGCTTCATCAGCCGTTGGCGGCAAAGCCAATCATCTCGCGCAGGTCTGGGGCCTTCTCCACGGGCGCGCGAAGCTTCATCATCTCGTCGTTTCGGAAGTTGCGGGTGGTCGTGCGCAAGTGAATCCCATGTTCGGCTAGAGAGCCGTAGAAGGTTAGCAGCGCGGCACGATTATTGATAGACAATCTGATCACCTGGCCCTACTTGGCGCGGTAATTTTCCACTAAGACGTCGATCGCCGCTTCGCCGGACGCCGGTTCGGCGCCAGACAAACCTCACGCAGGAATCAGCTCGCCATCTCGAGCCGCCCCGCGGTTGCGACATTCGGCCGCGCTACTTCGATCGGGCCGCTGCCGGCCTGATCGTTCGCGACGGACCATAACCATGCCACAGGACACGGCGCTTTCGTCGGCTTCAACTCCTTTTACCGTGGCAAGATAATTTCGTGATAGCTTGCCCAGAAGTTGCCGCGGCGCGCAGGACATTGGTCACTGGGTCGTCGATCTCGTCGGGCTGACGAAATGGGATATGTTTGCAATCTCCTTCGCGGCATATCGCTCTCCTTGAGAGCTTCTGGCATGCTTCGGCACTGGCCTCGTTACCCCGCTTTTCTCATGCCGTGCGTAGCTCCCTTCTGCATGCCTTTAAACCTAAGACGTGCAACACAACGAAGTCGCGCGCTGGTCGGAGCTATCGAAGCAAGCCATGCTGGCGGACACACTGTTCGTCTTTGTCGGACCATCCGTCTAGCTCACCAGCTATACTTGTAAGTCGGCTCACAACCGCCACACCAGTGTTTGTAGGCGGCGCAAGGCGCGATCTGTGTCTAGTTTGTGACATTGGCGCCAAACGCGTCTGGTTCAGAACACTGCCCGAATTGGGCGCCGGGGGGTTTTCAAAAGTGCGATCATAGGCCTAACGCGCTCCGACCGCTGGCACACTCATTGCAAACACGCAGTACTAAGAGTGCTGAGTGCACGCACGCGATCGATGCTCTCCACCCGTTTCTTAGAGACAAGCGGTCAAAATAAGTCGCGTAGGGTTTGATAATATGTCGGACAGCAACGTGGCGCTGCGCATGGAATCTTTGGCTCCTCCCATCAAGGTGGGGAGTTGGCTGCGTGGCCAGCCCCTTGCGAACTTCGAGTGCGGGAAAGTCTACATTGTCGAATTTTGGGCAAGTAGGTGCGGACGATGTATGACGGCGGCGATGCCCTATCTCGTTCAACTGCAGGAGAAATATAAAGATTGCGGAGTTGAGGTCATCGGAGTCGCATGTGGCGAAGAAGCACCAACGGCGGACGAGGCCAGAACCAAGTTGGAGGCGTGGTTGACCGAAACGTCTCCGAAACTGAACTATCGGATTGCGTTCGACTTCACAGGCGAGATGAAGCAGCTTTGGGGAGACCCCAGTTTTGCTCCGGGATTCCCATCTCTTTCGTCGTCGATCGCGACGGCCACATCGCGTTCATAGGACATCCAATGCAACTCAATGATGTTTTGCCGAAGGTTCTTCAAGGGGTCTGGCGAACCAGCGAAGAAGCTAAAGCCGCCGACGCGAAGCGGATTGAGCAGAACCAACGGGTAGCCCGCGAGCTAACGCCCACCTCGCCAATCTACGCTAAACTTCGGGCGGCGCTGTGGGCAAAGGATTGGACGACGGCGCTCTCGGCGGTCCAAGAGGGGCTCGTCTTGATGCCGGACGAAATCGACCTTCGTGAGATTCATGTCAATCTGTTGCTTCACAAAATTCGCGACTTACGGGCCGGCTTGCCCGTCATGCGCCAATTGGTTCGTGACGCGATCGATAAAGGGTCCGAGGAATTGATGACGGTGGCTCTAACCCAACTCTTCGATCCGGCAAATGATGCCTCGCACCTCCCCCTTGCCGAGCGCTTTGCAATGGGCAGGGATTTGGCTGAACACATTTTATGGCTGAATCCACCGCAAGCCGATGGCTATAAGTTCCGGTCTTATGGGGCGATCGCTGAGTACTATTACGAGAGCGGCAACAAGGAACGGGCGATCGAGTTGATCGAACTGGCACTGACCTCGCTGAGCGATTCGAAGCTCATACAGGAAGAAGAGAGACAGTATTATGTGCGGCCGTTAATTCAGGCCCTGGCCAAGTACAGCACTGAGAAGGCTTTAGAGGCGCTTTTGTTTGGCTCCGCCTCACCGCCAAAGCTAAGGGCGAGTATTCAGACGCGTGAAAATGACGCATGAGCGACAATAAAATCACAGAGGCCGATCTGGCGCAGCTCGCCGGCACCGGGCATCGCCTGATGTACCAGATCGTCGAAATGCCCGCCCCCGGGACATTCGTGCCGTTCGTCGACGGTGCCAGCAAGGCGGCGCTAACCATCGCAGAGACGCGGGGGTCGAAAAAGATCGGGCTTTCCAATACCCTCAACCGTAAACTGATCCCGCGCAAGGGACCGGACCCGAACTGGCGCTGCCGCGAGCAGGCCCGCTTCGACCGGGGCGAATATCAAAAACCATTCTTTGCGTCCGGCGTCTGGTGGGCCGACCAGATTCCCAAAGACCATTTTCTGCATGTTTCCAGGAAGGACAAAAGCAAGATTGCCTTCACCGAGAGCGTGGAAAATGGTGAGCGAGACCTCCACACTCAGATGAAGGTCGGAACCTACCTGCAGAAGTACCTTGCCGACTTCGTCGGCGCGGACGAGATCACCCAACTCGCCAACCTGTTCGCGGCCGATCAGCAGGGCCTCGAACTGAAGCTAGCGCGAACACCGGACGAGATCGAGCATGTCTATATTGTCGGCCCGTCCAGCTGCATGTCAGGACCGGTCGAAAAGCTCGGCAAGTATGGCGGCTACGGCAATGCCACGGAGCACCCGGCGCGCGCCTATGGCGCCGGCGATTTGGCCTGCGCCTATGTGGAACGCAAGAATGAAATCATCGCCCGGTCGATCGTCTGGCCGAAGCGCAAGATCTTCACCCAGATCTATGGCGAGGATCACATGCTGCTGCGCTCGATGCTGATTCGTGCCAGCTACAAACCAGCCCATAGCGGCAAAGACTTCGAAGGCGCTCGCTTCCTCGAGCTTACGGTGATGCCATACCTCGACTTCGACATAAGCATGGAGCCACTGTACGAGGACGGCAGCACCGGCCGGCAATCCGCCAAGAGGCGGGCGCGGCTCCGCAACTACAAGCTTTACGTCGGCCGCTATAGAACCACCAAGTGGCTGTTAAGGGAGTATGCAAGCGGGCAGCGCTCGAGCGGCAGATCGGCGAGTTAATCAGGGCAGGTGCGATGTTAGGGCTTAACCGAACTCCCCGAAGTATCCCACAGCGCTCGCCAATAATTTGGTCGTTCGGTCAACTGCCACGTCTAAGCATTTATCTAGATAATGCATGTCAGCTATCGCTTGAGCCACACGAGCGCGATCGGCTTACCTCGATCGAGAACTGGCAGAACATCCCGAGAATGTCCGCCGGTCACATGTCCCAACAAAGGAGTCGCGATGCAATCACAGTCAGTTCTCGGCAACCGCCCTAAACCATGCGCCTCACTTGCAGAAATGCTGCGCGCTCAGATCTGCTCCAACCGCGACCTCTCCTTCCTCATGGAAGCTCACGATGCGCTCTCCGGCGCAATCGCCAAGCGCGCGGGATTCAAAGGTCTGTGGGCGTCGGGCCTCGCAATCGCCTCCTCTCTTGGCTACCGAGATGCCAACGAAGCATCATGGAGCCAACTCGTCGACGTGGTCGAGCGGATCGTCGACTCGACCGAACTGCCTGTGCTCGTTGACGGTGATGGCGGCTTCGGGAACTTCAACAATGCACGCCTGCTGGCACGGAAACTCCGTCAGCGCGGCGCTGCCGGCGTCGCGCTTGAGGACAGCTGCTTTCCGAAAATGAACTCGTTCATTGGCGATCGGCATCCGCTCGCAGATATCGATGAATTCTCCGGCCGTCTGCGGGCAGTGAAGGATACAGTGGCGGAAGACTTGGTCCTCGTGGCTCGGATCGAAGCCCTGATCGCCGGCCATGGAATGGACGAAGCACTGGTACGCGCTAGTGCTTACGCCGCTGCGGGAGCCGACGCGATCCTCATTCACTCGCGTAAGAGCACGGCGGACGAGATACTCTCGTTCGCGAGTTCCTGGCAGAACCACCGACCTGTCGTAATCGTTCCAACAAAATACTATCGAACGCCGGTCTCGTCATACCGTGATGCCGGCATCTCTACCGTGATCTGGGCCAATCACTCCATGCGAGCTGCGACTGCGGCAATGCGGCACGTCTGCGGCCGCATTATCGCTGAGGAAGGCGTTGCCAGCATTGAGCCAGCTATCGCGACCCTTGAAGAGATCTTCGAGTTATTAAGGTACGACGAACTCGCTCGCGCGGAAGAGCGATATCTTGACCCAGGATAGGTCTTCATCCACCCGATATCTCGTTCTCGATCGATTGTTGCGGTTCAATCGCCCTTGTCGATAGTCCCGCTTAAAGTATCTGATGATCGGCCAGGCAACGGATGTCGCCGCAGCAGCTCCGTTAATGAAAGGGTCGATCGTTTCTCCTGTCGGATCGTGGCTCGATTTCCGGGTTTCCGCACGAAACAAACCGCGGCAACCCTCTCGCCAATAGACCACGACCATTTAAGACGATGAACCAGGTGCAATTCTGGGCGCTACCCCGAGGTCGACAATCGTTGCGGCCCTGCACGATATCATCGAGTCCGGAGCTACAAGGCCCGCACAGAAAAGCTTCTTGCTTGTCTGTTCGAAAGTTGCAGCTCGCAGCCATGCATGCGACGATCTCAGGCGTTACGCCATCGACAGCACCGAAGATCTTTGAATTGCAGAGCGCATTCCACTGAAGCCAATGCCTTACAGGTTGTGCGATCAACTACCACACTTATCAATTGATATGGTGGCGTCGGTGCATCAAATATTTGACCGACGTGCGCCCGACTGCTCACACGTCACTTGCAAGGAATTCCGCATGCGACCCGAATCACAGTCTGTTCTTGCCAATGCACGTGATCAATGCGCTGTACAATCGACCGCAGAAATGCAGCACGGTCAGTGCGTCCTCTCCTTTAGCGTGGAAGGGCGTGATCGGCTCGCTGACACGATCATCCGGCGCGCAGGTTCCACATTCCACCGATGTGCCACGCCGATTGGCCACGACGGAGTCGCTCGCGCGCTGTTGGTGAACACCGCCTCAGTAGCGGTTTCGAGCACATTGGTTTGGCGTTGCGGTTTCCGATACTCCGGCGGGAGGACGTTCTGCTGCCCTTTTCAATCGAAAGGACGCATTGCCTGGATTGAGGAGGGAGCGCCTATCTCGAGTGGCTATGAGGCTTCATCTGCTGCGGAGTTCGCCGTAATCGAAGCGCGACCTATGACTGAGCAGATCGCGAAATGCGGCCGAGTGGTTCGATCGTGAAAGACCACAATCAGCTCAGGAGGAGCGCCTGCTGGCGCAACCACTGTCTTTGCTTTTAGGTTCGGGCACTGCCGCCGCTCGTGACGCAGCTAAGTTAGCTGCCGATGGCGCCGTCCGATCATCGATCTGGCGGCGGGTGAAGTGATCATCGATCCACCATCATCGGCCCGCGAGGGGGCAATTGCCGCCATCAAGGCCAAGATAAACCGCTATACGGATGCCATCGGCCTGACGCCGCTTCGCAGCGCCGTTGCCGAAAAGCTGTCATCGGAAACCGGCATCGGCTGGCATTTGAACGATATCGTTATAACTGCTGACCTGCCACTGAATGTTCATCCAGCGGCAGTTAGAGTCTCGAAGCGGATGCAAAACAAGGGCTGCTCAATGTTGCGTTGGCTCTGCTGGATCCGGGTGACGAGGCCATCGCCATTCGTCCCTGCCGGCCGACATTCCCGTCCCAGGTTCTTCTCGCTGGCGCAAAACCCGTGTTCGTTGATGCCCGCCCGCCCCGATATAATTCCGATATTGACGCAATCCGCGCCGCTGGTACACCGCGCACGAAATCCATTATCGTCAACTCGCCCAACAATCCTACTGGTGCAGTCTATGATCGAAGTACCCTTCGAGCTATCGGAGGCCTCGCATCAACTACCAGTTATGGATCTTTTCCGACGAATGCTATTCCAGCTTCGTATTCACTCGTGAGCGCCATGAATCGATTGTCATGGCGCAGCCCGGCGTACGTTCACGGACGATCCTGGTCAACGCTTTCTCCAAGGAACTGGCGATCACTCGCTGGCGACTGGGCTATTTAGCAGCCCCCCGGAGATCGTTTCTGCGGCCAGGAAGTTGCAGGGACATATGACCTCGAACGCCAATGTGATCGCGCAGCACGCGATCATGCACCACCTCAAAATCCATGACGGCTGCTCTGAGCGGCTGATGCATCGGCGCCTTTCTGACGCTCGTGAGATAGGACTTCTGCACCTCCTCCGAATAAGTGGACACCTGTAGTAGCTCAGAGAGCCCGGAGGTATCGAATGCCAGAACGTCAACTTCGATGGTTCACAGAGGACTACAAACGCTAGGCCGTTGAACTGGCGGTATCGAGTGGTCGATCGATCGGATCGGTCGCCAAGGAGCTCGGTCTGCGCGGTGCTGCGCCGCTGGATAGACAAATTCCGGCAGGAGCCGGCATCGGCGGCGTGGCGGCCCACCACGCAGGCGACGCCGATGCCGAGATCCGGCAGGTCCATCGCGAGAGCAGCCAGCGGCAGTTCTCGAGTCCACGCCGCCCTGCGGACGCGGGGACGTGGGCCAGCCGTGGCCGGATCGAACGGCTGATGCGACGGCATGGCATTCGGGCGATCATGGCGCCGCCATGTCGCGTCCGCACCACCGACAGTCGCCACAATCTGCCGATCGCACCAAACCTGATCGCGCGCGACTTCACCGCCGCGGCCCCAAACCGGGTCTGGCTGGCCGATATCACCTACGTCCCACGGCGGAGGACTGGCTGTACCTGGCAGCCGTCATGGACCTCTTCAGCCGCAAGATCGTCGGTTGGGCGATGCCGGATCACATGCGGGTCGAACTCGTCTCCTCCGCACTGACGATGGCGCTTCGCCAGCAGCGGCCGGACGCCGGATTGGTCCATCATTCCGATCGCGGAGTGCAGTACGCTTCACACGAGTATCGCGCGGCCCTTACCGCCGCGGGCCTGACGCATCGACTGCTACGACAATGCCCCGATGGAGAGGTTCTTCCACACCCTCAAGACCGAGCTCGTTCATCATCGTCAGTACCAGACCCGTGCCGAAGCCCGGCGCGACATCTTCGCCTTCATCGCGGGCTTCTCCAATCGAACCAGGCTCTATTCCGCCATCGGATATATCCCTCCGATCGAGATGGAGCTAAAAGCCGCTTAAACCCGTCCGCTTTCTCGGGGGAAGATCAGAGCGCAAAAAGAGGTCAGTCTGACGCACTATCGAGATTGAAGACCGCGTTGAGCGGGGCGACTAACGGCGAAAATCGAAGCATTGTTGCTGATGGATGTTAGGCTCCGAACCACATCTTTCGTCTTGTCTGCAATGTTCTTTGTCCGTCACTTGCGCTCGCTGTCGTGACAATCGGCATTTCTTCTCTCCGCACAGCCGGGACACCCGAGGACCCAACAGCATACAACCTATCGCCACGGCCGATTCAACCCTCATGCGAGCCATCCTGGTGTGAGATAGTTGCAGTAGCTACGCTATCGCCTTGTTTGCTACCTTCAAACTCGCGTCACCAATCCTCTCAAGGTGATGCGGGGGCGGACTCGGCGTATCCCCCGATCCAGTCGTGTGCCGCCCCCACTCTTCGCGAGCGGTCTGAAGAAGATGCGGTGAAACCGGGGGCGTTGCATCTCGTTGCCTCCCCGGAAGCCCATCTCGTCGCAATATAAGACGCGAGAAGCATGCGTATACGATCATCAGCATCACCGCGGAAGAAGGGCGGACGAAGCGCGATTGAACTTTGCGTGAGCGCTGATCTCGTCTTGATTCAGTTCTCCCGCGCGGGCGTTTCGTTCAGCTCCTTGAAGAGGTCGCCGCCGGCCCCTGGCCGCTTTCATCCAGCTCCGGTCAACTGCCAAGGTTAGCGATGGAGCGAGATGAAAAAAGGCGCTATTTTTCAAGATCGGCTTGCCTAGAACGAGACGGCATCCCGAACCTGTTCACACTCCTTGGCTGTTGCGGATGTCGCGGCTAACTCGATGAGAATTCCGTCCACTGAAGCAAGCCCGGCGAACTCCTGTTACGTCGCGCGTTCATCAGCGCTAGGGTTCGTTTCGGCCGGAGCCGTATCCGAGCAGTCAATGAGACCAAGAATGGCTTTAGCAACTACTAAGACTCTCGAGCGCACCAATGTCTGAGCGTTCTTCCAGGCCAAGAGCATCCGCCGCGAAATCGTGCAGACCTCGGCCGAGCAGGGCAACCTCACACTGCGCTAATAGCGGCCGGGCCAGTTAGCTACGATAAATGATTCTGGCAGAGACGACTTCTGAGTGTGATTTTTTGCTGGAAGCTCTTGCTCCTGTAGAAGCCCCGTCCTATTTCAGCTGCGTCTGCGCTAGCACTCGTAGGCATCGATTGCTCACAAGGTTGAAGTCTCAACTCGTGCAAATATTAGGAGGACTGCATGAAATTCCGTCCGCTTCACGACCGCGTCGTGGTCAAGCGCATCGACGCAGAAGAGAAGACCGCTGGCGGCATCATCATTCCCGACACTGCCAAGGAAAAGCCCTCCCAGGGCGAAGTCGTCGCCGTCGGCCCCGGTGGCCGCGACGAAGCTGGCAAGCTGATCCCGATCGACCTGAAGGTCGGCGACCGCGTGCTGTTCGGCAAGTGGTCCGGCACCGAGGTCAAGATCGACGGCCAGGACCTGCTGATCATGAAGGAGAGCGACGTGATGGGCGTTCTCGAGGTCGCCGAGTCCAAGAAGAAGGCGGCTTAAGAGCCTCCCTCCTCCCTCCAGTCAAACACCTTAAGGAAAATTCCAGATGGCAGCCAAAGAAGTCAAATTCTCGGTTGAAGCGCGCGACAAGATGCTGCGCGGCGTCGACGTCCTCGCCAACGCGGTGAAGGTCACGCTCGGTCCGAAGGGCCGCAACGTCGTGCTCGACAAGTCGTTCGGCGCTCCCCGCATCACCAAGGACGGCGTCACCGTCGCCAAGGAGATCGAGCTCGACGACAAGTTCGAGAACATGGGCGCCCAGATGGTGCGCGAAGTCGCCTCGAAGTCCGCTGACGCGGCCGGCGACGGCACCACCACCGCCACCGTGCTGGCCCAGGCGATCGTGAAGGAAGGCGCCAAGTCGGTCGCCGCCGGCATGAACCCGATGGACCTCAAGCGCGGTATCGACCTCGCGGTCGAGGCTGTGGTTGCAGACCTCCAGAAGAACTCCAAGAAGGTCACCTCGAACGACGAGATCGCCCAGGTCGGCACCATCTCGGCCAACGGCGACCAGGAGATCGGCAAGTTCCTCTCCGACGCCATGAAGAAGGTCGGCAACGAGGGTGTCATCACCGTCGAGGAAGCCAAGTCGCTCGAGACCGAGCTCGACGTCGTCGAGGGCATGCAGTTCGACCGCGGCTACATCTCGCCCTACTTCGTCACCAACGCCGACAAGATGCGCGTTGAGATGGACGACGCCTACATCCTCATCAACGAGAAGAAGCTCTCCTCGCTGAACGAGCTGCTGCCGCTGCTCGAGGCCGTGGTGCAGACCGGCAAGCCGCTGGTCATCGTCGCCGAGGACGTCGAAGGCGAGGCCTTGGCCACGCTTGTTGTGAACCGTCTGCGCGGCGGCCTGAAGGTCGCGGCCGTCAAGGCTCCGGGCTTCGGCGATCGCCGCAAGGCCATGCTGCAGGACATCGCGATCCTGACCGGCGGCCAGGCGATCTCGGAAGATCTCGGCATCAAGCTCGAGAACGTCACGCTCAACATGCTCGGTCGCGCCAAGAAGGTGATGATCGACAAGGAGAACACCACGATCGTCAATGGCGCCGGCAAGAAGGCCGACATCGAGGCGCGCGTGGCCCAGATCAAGGCGCAGATCGAGGAGACCACCTCGGACTACGACCGTGAGAAGCTCCAGGAGCGTCTTGCCAAGCTCGCAGGCGGCGTCGCGGTGATCCGCGTCGGCGGCGCGACCGAGGTCGAGGTGAAGGAGCGCAAGGATCGCGTTGATGACGCGATGCATGCGACCCGCGCGGCTGTCGAGGAAGGCATCGTCCCGGGCGGCGGCGTCGCCCTGCTCCGTGCCTCCGAGCAGCTCAAGGGCCTGCGCACCAAGAACGACGACCAGAAGACCGGCGTCGAGATCGTGCGCAAGGCGCTGTCGGCTCCCGCTCGCCAGATCGCGATCAACGCCGGTGAAGACGGCTCGGTGATCATCGGCAAGATCCTGGAGAAGGACCAGTACGCCTACGGCTTCGACAGCCAGACCGGCGAATACGGCAACCTGGTCTCCAAAGGCATCATCGACCCGACCAAGGTGGTCCGCACCGCGATCCAGAACGCAGCCTCCGTTGCAGCGCTCCTGATCACCACCGAAGCCATGGTCGCCGAGCTGCCGAAGAAGGCCGCTGCCGGCCCCGCGATGCCCCCCGCCGGCGGCATGGGCGGCATGGACTTCTAACGACGAGTCGTCCCGGACGCGGTGCAGCGCGCAAGCGGTGTACCGCCGATCCGGGATCTCGCTGAGCAAAATCCAACAGCACAAACCCTGGCAGCAATGCCGGGGTTACCCTTTTTTAGGCGTGGACCGTCTAAACGGCCGGCACGATTGGTTCCGTTGCGCATTGCCTTCGTGCCTTGGCTGATCGTCAGATCAGGTTTTTGTTTACCCACACGGCAGGTCGCAGATGAGAAACGTTAGCCTTATAATTCTCGGACCTGAGCATTTCGTTTAGACTCGCGGACGCATGGTCGCGCGGCTTATAGAGCTATGCTCGAGCGCGGCGCAGCATTATCGAGGCATATCACTCGGCCAAAACTCGTGGGCGCTGGCGGCGACGAGATGCCCGACGACACGGGCTGATACCGCAACAGGTGTTTACCTGGCGCCGGCAACAAAAGCGGACGTTCCGCAGTTCGTACCGGCGGTGGTCGACGCCATGGCGCCAGCCGTGGCTGCGCGCCATGACGTAAAGACAGCGATGCAAGGCCAAGACAGATTCGAAGGGCTTAATTGGCGGCGGATAATTGCTGCGCTGCGGCGAACGAATCAGGCGCCTTGAGGTCGTTGCAAAACGACGGCGCATACGATCTAATCTGTGGGTGTCACCGCTCATTAGCCCGTACGCAATGTTGGCCTGACGTTTCTTGAGGTGCTGTCGCCTTCGCGCCCAGTCCGTTAGCCAAGACCTCTTCAAATTGAACCTCAACATCAAACCTGCGACGGCCCGAGCCGCTGGGCCCAAGAGACACTTACCTAGACTAGCCGTTAGGCCCTTCGTTTTTCGTGCAGTCGTGAGTTGATCTGCGCCATTAGGATTGGCCCGAGCGAGAATTCGCCGGCCTCGGCTTTTCGCGTCAGCCCCCGCAGATATCCGCCGGCTGAACGGATGACCTCCCCTCGCTGCAGGATGCAGCCGACCACAATTGCAGCCTGAGTCTCCCCCATGACGCTCTGCGCCTCCTCCCACGCGCTGGGACTGATGCCAAGCATGGATCGAACGACCGCCGCAGTCGCAATGAAATCGCGCCAGTTTGAAATCCCTCCCTTGGCGTAGTCGACGATGTCTGGACATGCGCTCAAGACCATACCCAAAGGATAGGAGCCTTCCGCAAATCGCGCCGGTTGTGGTTGCGGCTCGGTACTCGCCGCCCTGCCTTCTTGGAGGCTAGGTTCAAGTTCAGTAAGAGTGTTTGGGTTTGAATTCTGTAAGTGACGCTCAGTATGGGACTCATTGGCGCTCATATTTGCTGCTTGGACGTGAGTTTCCAGCAGATTGAGGACGTCGTCGGCAAGCTGCGATAGTTCGTCGGCGATCGCCTCAAGTTCTTGGCAGGTCGCCCGGCGTGGAATCGTCTCGACGATCGAACGGAATGCCCGATGCACCTCGTCCCAATCAGCCGGCCCCTTCCATTCCCTGTGGGTCGGCACGTTTTCCTCGATGCCCGTTGCAATCATCTTGGCGATGTCACGACGGCAGAGTGTGATGCGCTCGCGCGCATGTTTGATAGCACGAGCCTCCGCTTTGATTTCCTCAGCCAGCCTCTCGAACTCTTCGGCGCGAACGACGAGTGGCGACAAGTCAAAGCCAAAGGCGCGCTCGATGTCACCGCCGCTGCCTTTGCGAGCGTAGCGCTTGCCGTTCGGACTATCCCTGCGAACGATGAGCCCGGCGTCGACAAGCACAGCGAGATGACGCCGCAACGTGGACACCGGCATGCCGTGAGCTCGCAGCGTCAGCTGATTGTTTGACGGAAACACGATGAGGTCACCCTCACCCGTGAGCGTAGTCTCGGGATGAAAGCTGAGCAGAGCATCCAGCACCGTCAGCGCACGCTCAGAGATACCGAGGCGCGGCCTTGCGATGCAGATGGCCTGAAAGATCTTCCATTTATGGACGATCTTTTCCGATGGCCTGGTCGATACTGCGACTTGTGTTGCCACATGGGCAAGCTTCAACGAGCGCCGCCCAAAGGGCGTCGTTGGGGCACGTGATTGCATGTCTTTGCCTTATGCGGGCAAAGAAAATCTGCTCGCCGAAACGGCGCCGTCTCTCACAAGACTCTTGACTATGGTGCGCGGAAGTGATTCTCTTTAGTCGCCAAACTACGAAGAGAGGCTTCCGGGACGGTGACGTTGCGGGGGCCTTTTTTCTTTTGCCGTGCTGCTCCTGGTTCGCGGTTGTTCATGAGGCGGCTAAGCCCCGGTGGTCTCCTCGGATCTGTCCGATTTGCAAAACGTCTCGAACAGGTTCGGAAGCTGGGTGATAAGAAAGTCCGCGAACAACGCCGGGACCTTCTTGTCGATGGTCAACTTGAGTTCTCGATCGCCCTGACGGACCTGAGCGATGCGCTGTCCATCTGAGGCGAGCACAGCAGACGATCGCGCGAATTGGCGAGTTGCAGCAGGTTTATTCGCGGCCGAGAACACCGTCAGAAATCTGTCGTCTGACTCACGGCCGGCGAACTTGTCGTCCCCGATCGCCGCCCTTACGCGGTCGATCACCGACGCATCCGCCAAGAGATCAGCAAAGCTCTGCCATCGCCCGCGGCCAACCTTTGGGGCCTTGCCAATAGCATCGATAATGTCGGGCGGAATGGATCTCGCAACCGCAATCAGTTTTGACGCTTCGGCCCTATCGACTGCGAGCGCGTCTTGAACGACTGCGCGCTTGTGCCCGGCATCTTCGATGCGCATTGCGAACATCGCGCGCTCGATGAAGCTCAAATCCTCCCGCGGCGCGTTCTCAAGGCCTTGTGCCACGACGAGGGCTTCGTCGGAGAGCGGTTTTAGGATCGCTTTGACGGCAATACCCAGCTCGCGCGCGGCACGCACCCGGCGATGACCATAAGCGCTCTGATATCGTCCCGGCATTGTCGGATGCTTGCGGACGAGGACAGGAACCTCCTGGCCGATCTGCGAAATCGATTGCTTGAGAAGTTCGTAAGAAGCCGTGTCGTCGTCGCGAAAACGATCAGACACGGGCGAGGGATCTATCAGACCGGGATCGATCTCTACGATCGTCGCGCCAGATGTGAGCTTGTCCCGAAGCTCCTGATTCTCCTTCTCAACTTCTGAGAAAGATTCCTTCAGCGAGCGCACAGCACCTGACGACACCCGCGCCAGCGGCGCTGGTGCTGTGTTGTCAGCTGACAACGGACTCGTCTGAGGTGCGGCAGTAAAAAGCCCCCTGATAGCATCCGTGCGCTTGCTCATCGTCCCCACACCTTCTTCAGCAGCTGCACGATCTCCGCATTGATAGCATCGACAGATTCAACCGCCCTGTCATAGGCGCCGCGTCCGACGGATCCGCGGTCAAGCTCATAGAGCGATTGTTTTGTCAGGCCAGCATTGGAGATCGCAGTGGATTTCCAGGCTGTCGCTTGCAGCACGTTTTCGCGGAACAGATTGCGCAGCAGCGCAACGATCTGAGCCTCAGGCACGTCATTCGGATCATGGCGCGTGATCACATAGCGGATGAAATCGTGATCGAGGCGGCCGCCCGCCTCCTCGATGACGGACATCAAATCCGACGTCATCAGAAGGAATTGGCTCATCGATGCGACATCGACCATCTGCGGGTGGATTGTCACCAGCATCGCCGTCGCCGCATTCAAAGCGCCCATCGTCAGGTAGCCGAGCTGAGGTGGGCAGTCGATCACCACGACATCATAGTCGTCGCTTACCTGATCGATTGCGCTCGCTAGGCGGCGAAAAAAAAGATCATGTCCACGTTCGCGGCGCTCGACCATGGCGCGCGGCGTGTGATGCTCAAACTCCATGAGTTCGAGATTGCCAGGCACTAGGCCTATACCCTCGAAATAGGTCGGCCGCACAACTTCACGCATGGGGCGGCGCTGGTCGTCATAGCGGATGGCGCCGTAAATGGTTTCGCTTTGCCCAATGTCGAATTCCGGCTGATAGCCGAACATGGCCGACAAAGAGGCTTGCGGATCGAGGTCGATGGCCAGAACTCGAAAGCCGGAAAGGGCGAGATATTGGGCCAGATACAGGGCGGTCGTTGTTTTGGCCGAGCCGCCCTTGAAATTAGCGACCGTGATGATTTGAAGCTTTTCGCCGGGGCGCCGCCGTGGGAGAAAATCAACTGCCTCCCGCGGGCGGGCTGCAGCCAGATAGGCCCGCAGCTCATTCACTTGAGCTAAGGTATACGACCGCCGCCCGCCATGACCGATCGCGGGGGCAGGTCCCAGGCCGTCGAGGGAAAGTTGCCGCAAATAGCCGTCTGACACGCGAACGATCTTGGCCACCTCTCCGGAGGAGAACGGGCGAAGAGTCTTGGCAGCCGCTGGTGGAAAAAGGGCGGCGCCCAACGAGCGGAGTTGACCAGAGAGTAGAGTGGCATGGCAGGAAATGCGCGCGCTCGCTGTCTCCGGCCACCCCTCCTCTGTCTCAAAAACTCTCATCTTTCCAATCCAAAACGGTTTTTGCAGCTCAGACGGCGGATTACCGTCTGCAGACTCAACACGATTCCCGAGTCGGCGCAAGAATGAAAGGATTAACTTTGCGCGCTCGCTCCTCCAGACCCATTCATCGCCGACCCCCCGCCACCCACAGCCACCTTAGCCGTCGAGGCATTGTGCGCGGCAGCGCCAGCGATCAAGGTGTCACCGGCCGGCGTTGGCCGCATCCTGCCCCGCTTTGGATTAAGCCGCATACGGATCTGGAACTGGCGGGCCGGAGCGCCGCTCAGCCCGGCGGGGCTTCCGTACCGACGTTAGAGGCTTCGCCAGATTCTCAGTACCGGCTATCGCATCACTCATGATTCCCAAAAGGGGACAGCCGCGGCGCCAACCATGAGTTCATCCGCGTCGCGACGCGAAGCTTCGTGCCTGGCTTTTTCCCAAATCCGCCGTGACGAGGAAAGGTGCGGTGCCTTTCTCAACACGATGTCATCACCTACTTTTGCGGCCTCAACATCCGGCATGAGCGACAACGGCTTTGTTATCGCGCCAAGCCTTCGCCAAGGGAGAGAATGGCGGTCACTAGGCCCGGCCACAAAGAAACGGGAAAGACCGAGCGCATTGCAGGCTTCGCTACGCGAGCGGCCACGCGCCTAGGACCCGCTATAACATGGTACCGTCCGCACGCGGCCCGAGGCCAAACCACCCGCCATGACCACGGATGACCTCCTCACCGCCTTAACTCCGGAAGAGGTCCGAGCGGTGAATTAGTTGGCGGGTTTTCTGATGCTCGCCGTTGGTTCAGGGCTACCTGGGCCACCCCGGACTCCTCCTTGGTCGCTCGGGGCTTCTGAGCCTAGCGAAACGAGCGGCAGGTGAACGGACCCCACGCTCCACGGTTGCCACGGCACTGTTGTCAGCTGACAACATGCGGGACAACTAGCGGCAAGGGAAACGGATGACGCCTGGAGACGGCGAATGGCGCTAGCGTTCGCGTTGCGCTGTCCAATCCATCAAGCGGGCAATGGTGCGGCACGAGCGAGGAATGCGCCACCCGCTGCTTGCATGCCGGGCGGGGGGCTGGATGGGTACAGACCGGGCTGAGTGCTGACAGATTAGACCGGGTTGATTCCTGACAGGCAAGGCTCGTCTGATTCGAAGGAGGATCAGGCGATGCCTTTCAGGGAGAGCAGTCCTGTGGAGGAGCGTGTCGCGTTGTTTCGAGAGTACGAGACGGGGGCATTTTCGGTGACGGAGCTGTGCGCGCGGCACGGCGTCAGCCGAGAGACGTTCTACGTCTGGAAGCGGCGTCGGGAGAGCGGGGAGCGGCGCTGGTTCGAGGAGCGCAGCCACGCGGCGGCGAGTTGCCCGCATGCGACGGCGGGGCGGCTGGCCGATCGCATCGTCGCGACGCGGCAGCGGTTTCCGCATTTCGGCCCGAAGAAGATCAAGGCATGGCTTGAGCATGAGCGGCCGGAGGTCGACTGGCCGGCAGCCTCGACGATCGGCGACATCCTGAAGCGTGAGGGCCTGGTCGAGGCGCGTCGGCGCCGACGCCGGGCGATTGCGCAAGGCGAGGTGGCGGCGCCGGCAAGCGCACCCAACGAAGAATGGGCGATCGACTTCAAGGGCTGGTTCCGAACCCGCGACGGCAACCGCTGCGATCCGCTGACCATCACCGATGCGGCGAGCCGCTATCTTATCGAAGTGCGCATCGTCGATCCGACGGGGGCGGGCGTCAGGAGCGCCCTGGAACGTGTTTTCAAGGACATCGGCCTTCCCGCCGCGATCCGCTCCGACAATGGTGCACCGTTTGGATCGACGGGGGCGGGCGGCCTTTCGGCGCTCTCGGTATGGTGGCTCAAGCTCGGTATCGAACCGCGCTACATCCCCCCGGCGAGCCCGCAGGACAACGGCCGGCACGAGCGCATGCACCGCACGCTGAAGGCCCAGACCACGAAGCCGCCCGCGGCAACGGTCGCCGAGCAGCAACGCCGCTTCGATGCCTTCCGCCACCACTTCAACCAGGAGCGGCCACATGAGGCGCTCGACCAGATGCCGCCCGTCAAACTCTGGCAGTCGCCCTCGCGCACCTTGCCACGCCGTCTCGATGACCCTTGGTACGACGCCGATCACGAGGTTCGCCGGGTGCGTCCCACCGGCGATATCAAATGGCGCGGCGAGCACGTTTTCGTTGGCGAGGCGCTCGCAGGTGAGCTCGTCGGCCTCTGTGAGCACGACACTAGCGGCCACCTCGTGCGCTTCTGCGGTCGCGATCTCGGGCTGATCAATTGCGAGCGGCGTTTCCTGCGCTTTGCTCCGCCGCGCGCGCGGCTCCGCATCGCGCAGGAAACGCCGCAGACAGGAGAACAATGATCGAATATTGTCAGGCATCAGCCCGGTCCAAAATGTCAGGAATCAACCCGGTGGACCATGCAACCCGCGCGATTGAAGTACTCGCATACCACGCCACTGCCCCCGAAGGGGCCTCCAACTTTTGGTCGAGCCTCGACAGTCCCAGCGGGGACTAGACTGCACCCCAAACCGACACAGATGGACTGGTCGGGTAAGGCGCTTGAGGAAACTACATTGTTGATCCGGCAATTTACCGCTCGGATGGATCCATCCCGCTCGAGACGATCCCCGCTCGGAACCGGCTCAAGAGCCTTTGTCTCGTAGTCTGCGGTCGGCCCCCGTACTGTTGTCAGCTGACAACATCTTGTGCGATGTGGGGGAGGGCAAAAGAGGCGCGATGAGAAAGCAGGCGAGTCGGCGTTGTCAGCTGACAACACCTCCTAGGTGATCTGCAGAATTCCGACGGGTCGCCCATTCGAGCACTTGTAGCCCGCGCGTCCGGCGAAACATGGTTAATGCATTTTAATGGTGAATCCGACACCAACACTTCGCAGCAAAACGTTGTCAGCTGACAACACAGCCTAGCTCAATCTAGGCCTTTGATACAGGCGTTCTCACGACTGGCCAGAGCGAGTGAAGGCCCGCGAAGCTCCAAATCGAACTACGGTTGGCTAATCGTTCGAACCCTTCTTGAAGAAGTCTCGTAACCGTTCTTTGACCATCCGCCGATACGCCGTTAGCTGGTCGGAACTGAACTCTTCAAGACGACCGTTGCCACGCCTACTCGCCAAATCTGGCTGCTATCTCCGCGAGGGGTAGTTCTCGATATGACCTTCGCACCGCCGCTACAGACTGCCTAATCATGCGCCAGACTCATGCGGGGCCCAGTGGGGGGCCATCGCCGCTTGTAGATGAGCCGCCCAGCAACTGCCCCCGCCGGTAGTAATGATGCCAACCGGGTTGCTCTACAGCTCTACAGGCGGACGGCCGAGGAAGGAGAATAGAGGCTAGGACTCCGACATCGGTTTAAAGACCGATCGGCACTAACGCTTGCACGCTCATCATAGCAGTTGAAGCTATGTCGCTATGACGGAAATTAGCGACATGATAGCTTCCGTGTCGCCGATTCTCATCAAAGTTATCAAGGCGTTGTCTAGTAGCTACAAAATACCAGAACCGTTGCCCTGGTCGGCGATTGCACTTCCGCTCGCAGCCGCGGAAGATGCTTTAGCCCGTCTAGATGAGCGCCTTGCGAAAAGCCCAATCCGAGACGGTTGGATTAGTCGGACGCACTTCACCGACGCATGCGCCACTCTATGGCTGGAAGGCGAACTCGTCCACCTCGAAGATCTCGTTCTTCATGACGCTGGCATGGATGTTCGTGCGCCAACTCACGAGCTGAGCCGAGCTCGCGATGTACTCCGCGCCCGCCGGCGCATTCACCGCGAGGGCCCCGACTGGGCTCTCTCGTCCGTCGGGATCACCGATCTGCGCGGGTTAGCCGGCACAAATGGAATAGAAGAGGAGGACTGCGAACCGCCGAACATCGGAACTACGCAT
This sequence comes from Bradyrhizobium sp. WYCCWR 12699, assembly GCF_032144035.1. Lineage (NCBI taxonomy): Bacteria > Pseudomonadati > Pseudomonadota > Alphaproteobacteria > Hyphomicrobiales > Nitrobacteraceae > Bradyrhizobium > Bradyrhizobium sp. WYCCWR 12699. The sequence goes on along the minus strand of NZ_JAVTJN010000021.1, from coordinate 13,565 downwards.
CATGAGGCGGAGCAGGACAGCCATGTGCCGAGAACCCACGACTACTCTTCTGTAACTCAGAGCAATGACGGACTCGCGCAGGCTTTCGCAGAAATCGACGCCGCGATCGCCAAGACCGACCAGATCTTAACCAGCGATCTCCGTCGAATGACCGAGCGGGATCCACTGGTCTACGACCCCGATTGGGACGAAGAAAAGCGTCTTGCCGTCTGGAGACGCGGCCTTCAGCAAAGCAGGAGCCTGCCTCCGACGCTCGCGGCGGCCATTGCCGCGGACAGCTGGCGCAGTCTCGAGCCCCTTCAGCACCGACCCTGGCTTGGCCAGCTGCTTACGTCTGCGCTGCTAGGTCATCGGAGAAAAGCACGCTCACACCTGGCTTGCCTGCATGAGGGGCTGAAGACGATCCCGCGTGAGCGACGCCGCTCGCGCGACCTTGCAACCCGTCTCGTCGCGGAGCTTGAGGCCATCACGGCCGCTGGTGAGATTGGCCTGAAGACGCACGACAGGTGGCTGAACGAACGCACTCTGATGCTTCGAAGGGTGGCCGGCCATCGATCGACGTCGAAATTGCCGGCGCTTATCGATTACGTCTTCAGCCGGCCAGTCGTTTCTGCCGGCATGATCGCAGAAGAGCTGGATATCACACCGCGTGCAGCATTGAGTCTCGTAAATGAGCTTGGTCTGCGCGAGACCACTGGACGAGGGCGTTACCGAGCCTGGGGTGTTCTCTAAAAAAGATAACCTACCCGAGTGCCAGCAGACGACCAATCTGCCGGTTCCTAATGCCCGCAGGATCAACCCCGCCATCGAGAATTCCCGAGACTCTTGAAAAATACAGCTTGCGCCCAAGCGGGCCTCCGCACCGATTGATCCCCTCCTCCATGACTCGGACTCAACAAGAGAGATGGACAAACGGCCGATCTGCCGCAGGCTTCGTTCTCGTGACCTTGGAACGGCCTAAAGTCCTGCTGCCCATGCCGTTGCGGCGCTTGAGCTCGGCGGCTCTCCTAAGCTCAGCCTGCCGCGAACGGACAGGGGACTCGATGCTCGTGACCACCCACAGGCGAAAACGATAGCGGGTGGTGGGCTTGTCGATGGGGCTAAGGCCCATGTATCATCTGCATCCTTTCCTTGGGCTCCGGCGCTACGAGAATGACAGGGTATCCCGACCGCGGCAATCGTATCCCGTTGCGTGGTGTCGCTGGCGGCGATCACCGCGATCGTAGGCAGGAGCCGGGCAGATCAGCTGGCGATTGCCGGAGGGCTGAAGGCTGAAGGCTGCATCATTCATTGGCAGCGGTTTACAGAGTCATGCAACAGCCGCGTTGGACGGCCCATTCATCATTATTTTGCTCGAGCGGGATCGCGCCGATCAGGCGTACGATGGCGTCTTCGTTCAGGAAGATGCCGACCACCTCGGTGCACCGCTTAATCTCGTCGTTAAGGTCCTCGATTGGGTGGTGGAGTGCTGCTTGGTCCGGGGCTGCGGCGAGAAGGTCACATAGGCCAGCACATCGGTCCAAGCCTCGCCAGCAAGCGCGCAAGCTTGGGCAATTTTGGCGGAGCTGGTCGGCGACCTTGCACCATTGCGCCTTTTCTGTCTCCGCATCGTCTGGGCAAACGCAGTAGCAATGAACGCTGAGACGACGCGGCGTCCACTTTTTTGCCGGCATGCGCCGGGGCGTTGTTAGAGGCAATGCCGGAGACGCCGATGTCAGCGTCCGCCGAACGCCCTGAAATAGTGTTCGATCAAAAATTGCTGCAGATCCTCGTCTGCCCGCTGACTAAGGACCCGCTGGAATTTGGCTCGGCCAAGCAGGAGCTGATCTCGCGATCGCGCAAGTTCGCTGACCCGCCCGTTTTCATAATCCGTTAGGCAAAGCGGCGATCTGGCACGGGATTTGATCTCAAGAGCCTGGGTGCTCGGGTAGTGAAACTTTACCGTCGTGGCGAACAAGTCGAGAAACGCCCGGCCACTTCCGGGCCGGGCCCAAGCGGGGATAGAACCCATGAAAATGGTTATGGCAATTATCAAGCCATTCAAGCTGGAAGACGTCCGTGACGCCCTGACCGACATTGGTGTTCACGGTCTCACGGTGACAGAAGTCAAGGGATATGGCCGTCAGAAGGGCCATACGGAAATCTATCGCGGCGCCGAATATGCCGTGAACTTCCTGCCCAAGATCAAGATCGAGGTCGCTGTCGCTTCTGATCAGGTCGACAAGACCATCGAGGCCATCACGTCCGCTGCGAAAACCGGGCAGATCGGCGACGGCAAGATCTTCGTCATCAATCTCGTCCACGCGGTCCGCATCCGCACCGGAGAGACCGACGCCGCGGCCCTTTGATTTCGCGGCCTGGATCTACCTTTCGATAACCCGAGCTTCGGTGTGGTGCCGTGCCAGTTCGCGCGCAGTTCTTCCGGATCGGAACCGTGTTTTTCGCGAGATGCACCGCGGCCTATCGACAGCGGCTCGGGTCGCTGTAGTCCGATCGCGCAAACCGGCGCCGCACTCGCTAGAGCTGGCCCTCGATCGCTTTCTCGGAACCGGAAGCATCGCGTCGGGAGCATTCCTTCAATGCGGCGGAGGAACTCGGGCCGATTGCTGAGCAGCACGTCGTGCTGTTCAGCAGATCGCCTATGCGCCGCATTGCGGACCGTGTCACTAAAGGTACCGTCGCGTTCGCCAACAGTTTGGCACGTTCCAGACAGTAGGCGCGTTTGCGTTCCGACGGAAACGGGGCGGCCGTGTGGCGGTCGGCGATGATGTTTTTGAGCGTTGGGCATTCTCGTGATGAGCGCCACATCTGACCGCTTCCCGCGACAATGAGGCGCGGGAGAAGAATGCTTCGACCATGAGATTGTACCCTCGCGAGCTCCCGGGCATGCATGTAGAGGAGAGTGCCAAGCTACGATGGTCAACTTCTTGCAAAGTCCTTCGAACAACGTCGGCGCGTTTCGACATTCAGTCCAGGCGCCAGAGCATCACGCGGCGAAGTTTTCACAACTTATGCCGTCCCGCTGCAGCGAGCCTCGGGCTTTGACAGCTCGTAGCCGCCGTACTGCCTGAGCTCTTAAGACCAAGCTGCGCATCTGCGTAATCTGTATGCACGGGCTCAAGTGCACTTGCTGCCTGGAGAGCTTTATGCGGATCATCGCAAACCGCCGCTTAAGGAAGCGGGGCTGTCGATGATCTCGCTCGGCGCGACGGGCTATCATGGCGGCCGCTGGAGGCCAACCCGAGGCAATCTTTCCGGCAAATGCGGGCCAAATGTAAGGGCCAAGTACCTCGCGGCTCAAGACAATCCACCGCATCCAGACAAGTGCTAACGTCGCGGGCATTTCGATGCCGGCCGGTTGGCCGAGAATGGACGACGAGCAGGCTAGCAAGGGCTATTGCCTCTACAAAATGGCTGCAAGGGGAAACCACCTAACGCTTGCTCGACCAGAGTGCGCAGCAATTCGGTATTGAGAACACCATGGCGACGTTCGTCCATGCGGCATGTGATGGGGCTGAAATGCCTTACGAGCAAGCGCGGAAGCGCCGCCCACGAATTCAGTCGAACTCAGAGAGTACAATGATGGGCATTCAGACGCCCAACCGATTCACGCTCGGTAACTCCAGCGAGGGCGATCTTGTCGATCCGCTGACCAGGATCGAATTCACCTGCTTATCGAGGTGAATGTCGATTCCGATAATGTGATCCGCAACGCGGTCTCAACGAGACGATGCGGCGTGGTATTGGGCGCGCGATGCCTTGGCGTTCACCGAGCGAATTTGCTGGGTCTGTACCGGCACGCACGCGCCGGCACCTGCGCGCAGTAGTGAACCGCTTGGCATCGTCATCCGGGAGATTCCCAGTTTAAACCTGTTACATCATGCAACTATGCATGACTATCTCGTGCATTTTTTGTCACGTGCATGCTCTGGATTGGGCTGGCTTCGGTCGGCGCGGTCTTCGCAGTCGAGGCTGACGCCAAGGCGGCCTCAGCACTTGCGCAATCGATCTCATTCGTCGCGTTACTGCTCACCAGGCTCACCAGGCTCACCAGGCTCGTGCAAACAAAGAAACTCGATCCATTCAAGAGCGCATTTTCGAGGCACCCAGCGTACAAGCTTTCGCCGTAGGCGAACCTAATGGCGGTGGCACATTGCCTGCAGGCGCTCGATCTCTAGAAGGACGTCGACAAACTCCACGTGCTGTTACGGCGGCAAGAACCCGCATGCGAACTGGCTAGTTGGAGTGCACCCAATGTCGAAAGAGGAATACAATGAACGGGTCGCAATTCGAGCGCGGAAACATCGTGGCAGAAGAGCTGTCGGCGACGGTCGCCTCGAAAACGACCGATCCGATTCAGGAACACAATTCCCGCCCCAAAGCCGAAGGCCTGTACGATCCGAGCCTGGAGAAGGATTCCTGTGGCGTCGGCTTCATCGCCAACATCAAGGGCCAGAAGTCGCATGAGATCGTCTCGGATGCGCTGAGCATCCTCTGCAATCTCGAGCATCGCGGCGCCGTCGGCGCCGACCCGCGCGCCGGTGACGGCGCCGGCATCCTGGTGCAGATCCCGCACGCCTTCTTCAGCCGCAAGGCCAAGGAGAACAAGTTCGAGCTACCCGCGCCGGGTGAATACGCCATCGGCGCGCTGTTCATGCCGCGCGACACCGCCTGGCGCAACGTCATCAAGAGCATCATCGCCGACCAGATCAAGGCGGAGGGCCTGACCCTGCTCGGCTGGCGCGACGTGCCGACCGACAATTCCTCGCTCGGCGTCACCGTGAAGCCGACCGAGCCTGCCTGCATGCAGGTGTTCATCGGCCGCAATGGCGTTGCCAAGACCGAGGACGAGTTCGAGCGCCGGCTCTACATCCTGCGCAAGTCGATCTCGCAGGCGATCTACCAGCGCCGCGACCGCGGCCTCGCCGGCTATTACCCCTGCTCGATGTCCTGCCGCACCGTGATCTACAAGGGCATGTTCCTCGCCGACCAGCTCGGCAAGTACTACCCTGATCTGCACGAGAAGGATTTCGAGAGCGCGCTGGCGCTGGTGCATCAGCGCTTCTCGACCAACACCTTCCCGGCCTGGTCGCTGGCGCACCCCTATCGCATGATCGCGCATAACGGCGAGATCAACACGTTGCGCGGCAACACCAACTGGATGGCGGCGCGCCAGGCTTCGGTGAGCTCCGAGCTGTACGGCAAGGACATCAGCCGGCTCTGGCCGATCTCCTACGAGGGACAGTCGGACACCGCCTGCTTCGACAACGCGCTGGAATTCCTGGTGCAGGGCGGCTACTCGCTGCCGCACGCCGTCATGATGATGATTCCGGAGGCGTGGGCCGGCAATCCGCTGATGGATGAGAAGCGCCGCGCCTTCTACGAATATCACGCCGCGCTGATGGAGCCGTGGGACGGCCCGGCCGCGATCGCCTTCACCGACGGCCGCCAGATCGGCGCCACGCTCGACCGCAACGGATTGCGGCCGGCGCGCTATCTCGTGACCAAGGACGACCGCATCGTGATGGCGTCCGAAATGGGCGTGCTGACCATCCCCGAGGACCAGATCATCACCAAGTGGCGCCTGCAGCCCGGCAAGATGCTGCTGGTCGACCTCGAACAGGGCCGCCTGATTCCCGACGACGAGATCAAGGCCGAGCTCGCCAAGAGCCATCCCTACAAGGAGTGGCTGGAGCGGACCCAGATCGTGCTGGAAGACCTGCCGAAGGTGCCGACCACGGGCGTGCGATCCAACCTCTCGCTGCTCGATCGCCAGCAGGCGTTCGGCTACAGCCAGGAAGACATCGCGATCCTGATGACGCCGATGGCGGCCACGGGGGAGGAAGCCGCGGGCTCGATGGGCAACGACACGCCGATCTCGGCGCTGTCGGACAAGGCCAAGCCGCTGTTCACCTATTTCAAGCAGAACTTCGCCCAGGTCACCAATCCGCCGATCGACCCCATCCGCGAGGAGCTGGTGATGAGCCTCGTCTCGATCATCGGGCCACTGCCGAACCTGTTCGACCTGCAGGGCATGGCCACCACCAAGCGCCTCGAAGTCCGTCAGCCGATCCTGACCGATGCGGACCTGGAAAAGATCCGCTCGATCCCGGAAGTGGCCGAGTCGCACTTCAAGCCGCGCACGCTGGACACCACGTTCCACGCCGGCCTCGGTGCGGCGGGTATGGACCAGGTGCTGGACGAGCTCTGCGCACGCGCGGAAGTCGCCGTGCGCGAAGGTGTCAACATCATCATCCTGTCCGACCGCATGGTCGGCACCGACCGGGTGCCGATCCCCTCGCTGCTGGCCTGCGCCTCCGTGCATCATCATTTGATCCGCACGGGCCTGCGCACCTCGGTTGGCCTCGTCGTCGAATCCGGCGAGCCGCGCGAAGTGCACCACTTCGCTTGCCTTGCCGGCTACGGCGCCGAAGCGATCAATCCTTACCTCGCGTTCGAAACCATCATCGCGATGAAGGACCGCCTGCCCGGCTCGCTCGACGACTACGAGATCGTCAAGCGCTACATCAAGTCGATCGGCAAGGGGCTGCTCAAGGTGATGTCCAAGATGGGCATCTCGACCTACCAGTCCTATTGCGGCGCGCAGATCTTCGACGCGGTCGGCCTCAAGGCGGATTTCGTCGGCAAGTTCTTTGCCGGCACGCATACCCGCGTCGAGGGTGTCGGTCTTGGCGAGATCGCGGAAGAGGCGGTGCGCCGCCATGCCGACGCGTTCGGCGAGGCTCAGGTCTACAAGACCGCGCTCGATGTCGGCGGCGAATATGCCTATCGCAGCCGCGGCGAGGACCATGCCTGGACCGCCGAGTCGGTCGGCCTGCTGCAGCATGCCGCGCGCGGCAATTCGCTGGAGCGCTATCGCGCCTTCGCCAAGATCCTCAACGAACAGTCGGAGCGTCTGCTGACGCTGCGCGGCCTGTTCCGGATCAAGAACGCGGAGGAAGAAAAGCGCAAGCCGGTGCCGCTCGACCAGGTCGAGCCGGCCAAGGACATCGTCAGACGTTTCGCCACCGGCGCGATGAGCTTCGGCTCGATCTCGCGCGAGGCGCACACCACGCTCGCGATCGCCATGAACCGGATCGGCGGCAAGTCGAACACCGGTGAAGGCGGCGAGGAAGCCGACCGCTTCAAGCCGATGCCGAACGGCGATTCCATGCGCTCGGCGATCAAGCAGGTCGCCTCGGGCCGCTTCGGCGTCACCACGGAGTATCTCGTCAACTCCGACATGATGCAGATCAAGATGGCGCAGGGTGCCAAGCCCGGCGAAGGCGGCCAGCTGCCCGGCCACAAGGTCGACGCCACCATCGCCAAGGTCCGGCACTCGACGCCGGGCGTCGGCCTGATCTCGCCGCCGCCGCACCACGACATCTACTCGATCGAGGATCTGGCGCAGCTCATCTACGACCTCAAGAACGTCAACCCGACGGGCGACGTCTCGGTCAAGCTGGTCTCCGAGATCGGCGTCGGCACGGTCGCCGCGGGCGTCGCCAAGGCGCGCGCCGACCATGTCACCATCGCGGGCTTCGAGGGCGGCACCGGCGCTTCGCCGCTGACCTCGATCAAGCACGCCGGCTCGCCGTGGGAGATCGGCCTTGCCGAGACCCATCAGACGCTGGTCCGCGAGCGGCTGCGCAGCCGCATCGTGGTCCAGGTCGACGGCGGCTTCCGCACCGGACGTGACGTCGTGATCGGTGCGCTGCTCGGGGCCGACGAGTTCGGCTTCGCCACCGCGCCCTTGATCGCGGCCGGCTGCATCATGATGCGCAAGTGCCATCTCAACACCTGCCCGGTCGGCGTCGCGACCCAGGACCCCGTCCTGCGCAAGCGCTTCACCGGCCAGCCCGAGCACGTCATCAACTACTTCTTCTTCGTCGCCGAGGAAGTGCGCGAGATCATGGCCTCGCTCGGCTTCCGCACCTTCAACGAGATGGTCGGCCAGGTTCAGCTGCTCGACCAGACCAGGCTGGTCGCGCACTGGAAGGCCAAGGGCCTCGACTTCTCCAAGCTGTTCGTCAAGCAGAAGGAAGAGAAGGGCCAGAAGATCTATCACTCCGAGCGCCAGAACCATCATCTGGAGGCTGTGCTCGACCGCACGCTGATCGAGAAGGCGACGCCTGCGCTCGACCGCGGCGCGCCGGTGAAGATCGAGGCCAAGATCAACAGCACCAACCGCTCTGCCGGCGCGATGTTGTCGGGCGTGGTCGCCAAGATCTACGGCCATGCCGGGCTGCCGCACGACACCATCCATGTCGGCCTCAAGGGCACTGCCGGCCAGGCCTTCGGCGCGTGGCTGGCGCAGGGCGTCACCTTCGAGCTCGAAGGTGAAGCCAACGACTATGTCGGCAAGGGGCTCTCGGGCGGCAAGATCATCGTCAGGCCGCCGGCCAACAGCGGCATCGTGCCGGAAGAGAGCATCATCGTCGGCAACACCGTGATGTACGGCGCCATTCAGGGCGAGTGCTACTTCCGCGGCATCGCCGGCGAACGCTTTGCCGTGCGCAATTCCGGCGCGGTGGCGGTGGTCGAGGGCGCGGGCGACCATTGCTGCGAATACATGACCGGCGGCATCGTGGTCGTGCTCGGCAAGACCGGGCGCAACTTCGCGGCCGGCATGTCCGGCGGCATCGCCTATGTGCTGGACGAGACCGGTGACTTCGACAAGCTGTGCAATCTGTCGATGGTCGAGCTCGAGCCGGTGCTGTCGGAAGAGCTGATCAACGCCGGCACCTACAACCACTCCGGTGACCTCGAGGCGCATGGCCGGGTCGACGTCTTCAAGAACCTGCTCGACTCCGACGTCGAGCGGCTTCACGTCCTGATCTCGCGCCACGCCAAGGCGACCGGCTCCAAGCGCGCCGCCGATATCCTTGCCAACTGGAAGGAATGGCTGCCTAAATTCCGCAAGGTGATGCCGGTCGAGTACCGGCGCGCGCTGCGCGAACTGGCCGCCAACGCGGACGCCGAGCCGAAAATCTAAATCGGGGCGTAAGAAAACGATCTCATGGTGAGTGGGGCGCGAAGACCGCCTCGTAAATACACAAGGCCGTCGCCGACAGCTTTAATTACCAAATCAAACTGATCGCGATGCAACATTGAGGCGTGTTAGGCCTCGCCAGACGGACCGTGTTTCTTGGCGGCGGATCGAGGTCAAGCGACTGAAGACGCTGGAGGAGGAGAATGCGAAGCTGAAGAAGCTTCTGGCCGAGCAGATTCGATGCGGCTGCCCTTCGCGAGCTCCTTTCAAAGAAGGGGAGGGGGCCCCCCCGCCACGCGCGCTGCCGTCTGCAGGCTGTCATGAGCCTGTCGGTGCGGAGCGCCTGCTCAATCATCAGCGCGGACCGGAAGATGATCCGCTATCAGTCCAGCCGCCCGCTGGATGCGGAGCTGCGCGGCCGGTTGCGCGATCTCGCCACCGGGCGGCGGCGGTCGTTCGGCTACCGCCGGGTGTTCGTCCTCTTACGACGGGAAGCAGAGCCATGGGGGATCAGCCGGATCTACCGGCATTATCGGGAAGAAGCACTCGCGTCCGCAAGCGGTGAGCTCGCCGCAAGGCCGTGGGGACCCGGCCCCGATTCTGGTGCAGGCCAGGCCCAATGCACGCTGGTCGCTGGACTTCGTTCATGACCAGTTCGGCATGGACGGCACTTCCGCATTCTCAACATCGTCGATGACGTGACCAAAAAGTGCCGGGGGGCTGTTCCGGATACGTCGGTCTCGGGCCAGCGCGTCGCCCGCGAGCTGACGTTCGTCGAGCGACGGGGCAAGCTACGGATGATCGTGTCCGACCATGGCACCGAGTTTCACCTCCAATGCCATGCTGCCTGGTGCAAAGGACACAATCATCGACTGGTACTTCATTGCGCCCAAAAAGCCGATGCAGAACGGCTTCATCGAAAGCTCCAACGGCTCGATGCGTGACGAACTCCTGAACAAGACCCCGTTTTCGATCTTGACGACACCCGCGCCAAGATCGTCCGCTGGGTCGCTGACTACGATATCCGGCGCCCTCACTCGTCGCTAAATACCTCACCCAGCGGCCTATGCCGTCCAACTCACCGCAAGGACGACCGGTTACGCAAACCCGACCAGCTCCGCCGATCGTCCGCTGCTACACACGCGCCGCTCAGCGTACAAAACCCTGAGCCTCTAACCGCTGCCGGATGAGTGGCAGGTCATGCCGATTATACAAGGATTGATCTGTCCAGGATCAACTTATCGCCCCGCCGCTCGGGGTACTGCGATGCGTCTCGTTTGGATGCCGAGCCACGAGATGCTTGCGGATTTCCAGGCTGTTATGGCTCAAGCCGAAGGTAAGAACTGCTGAATCGCGCGCTGTTGGCATGTGATCACCAAACAGTTGCGGGGAGACTTGATATGAATGGGCTGCTTCATCAGGTCTGACAGCTGTTTAACTGCATCGATGATCATCACTGGTCGACTCCCGGCGGACCTCCTGATGTGAGGCGGCCTAATGGGCACGTCACCTACGACTCGCTGGAGAGTTTGATTGATTGTCTCACTAGCGACGCGCCGATCAGACGAGTGACTCCTCGCCTTCCGTATTTGAAAGGAACAATCAGGCGTTGGTACGACAGCTGAACTTTGTCGTTCAAATGGGGGCGAAGAATCTTGGCATCGACCTCATCTAGGCGAGGTTGGTGCGTTTCTAGGACGGACTCGTACATACGATGCACCCATCGCCCATATTCATAATCCGGTTGTTCATCAACCGGAATGCCGGGCGCATTCTCCCGCCAGGTCTTGCTGAAGATTTCGAAGCCGGCTCCGAGATCGATAATGGTGAGGCGACCAGCCACGGCCTCAATTGCGGCGAACCTGACCGCGGCTGGGGAGCACAACGCCTTCTTCAGAGCTGTCAGATCGGCGGTTCGGTCCGAACAGTCCCAGTAGGACAAAAGCATGGATAGTGGACCTTGGCAGCCTACCAAAGTCTCAATCGGCATCTGCCTGTATCGAATGTTTGTCGCCGCTCGCTGGCAAGGCTCGCCTAGCCGCTGATTTATATATGTGACCGCTTGCGAACGAGTTGAAAACAACTTGTCGGCGAGGTCTACCGAATTTGAAATGACCATTCGCTCCACCCCAAGGTCGCTGACAAGATTGATCGCCGCAGCAACGCTGACTGGGGTGGCAGTCTCAAACCGGATTCGTATCTGTGCCGACCCGGGGCGGAACAGAGCAACTGTCACGAAACCCATATTATTGATGAGATAACTCAGGAAATCGAATTCGGTCACTGGGTAGTGTAGAAAACATTTACGCAGAGCTGAAGAACATGCGTCCCAAGCGTGGCCGCGATCGTCCAGTACGATTGTCCGCATGAGGGCCTCACGGCAAATCTGAGTGCCATTGTTTGCGCCAACTATGCGACTACAAAACATCGCGCCCGCGCGCTTGCACAGTACCGCCGGCAGCTGGCAGCTGCGAAACAAGATGCCAATCCAATGCAAGCATCAACCTGCCGAAGTTGGTAGCCCAGAATGGGCCCGCACGACGGGACCTCATTGGCTGCGGGACATTCCTACCAGGGCTGGTCATTGATCGTCTGTAGCGGTCGTGTATCAACTCGTGAATGATGAAAACGGTCGGGAAATGGTCGTCTGATACTGAAATCAGTCGCCGAACAACCCGCAGAGAGTTCTTATGCATTTCCAGTCAATATCGCTCATCCCCGACACTCACGACGATCTGATTCTAATCCCCAGGGTCGAGGCGGAGATCGCGCGATATGGCATGAATGAGAGGCTGAGTCGCGCCTATACCGTCCCTTCGACGATCAGCCCGATCCAAGGCCGCTACCGGAGACCAGGATCATTACCGGCGCTGTTGCAGACATGTTTGACGCGCTGGTTGCGTCATTGAGCGATACCCGGCTGGAGCCCGACCTCGATGATCTCCTCTGGCCGACGGTCAACCTGTTCCATCGCGCCGTCGAACGCATCGAGCGCCAGCTCGACGTCAACGAACAGGCGCAGCAGAAGAGCCAGCGCGAGCAGAACGGCTCGGAAGTGCGCTCGGTCGAGCTTGAGCGCCTAACCGCCGAGGGCATCTCGCTGATCGAGCGCCGCAACTGTCTCGAACTCTTCCGCGACCAGGCGATCGAGCGCTTCGAAGTCCACACGGGGTCTGCTTGGCGCCCACGGTCGGGATCACTGGTCAGCCATCGCACGCTCACCGCGGCGATAATCGATTCCCGCGACTTCATCGCAGCCAAGCGCCGCTCGGAAACCGAGATCATGGTGCCGCCGGGTCCGAAGATCGCCCTGACCGGTGGGCTCGACTTCAACGACTATAGCCTCGTCTGGGATCGGCTCGACAAGGTGCACGCCAAGCATCCCGACATGGTTCTGCTGCACAGCGCTTCACCGAAAGGCGCCGAGCTGATCGGCTCCAAATGGGCAACCAGCAAGTGCCACAGATCGCATTCAAACCGGATTGGACCAAACACGCCAAGGCAGCGCCCTTCAAGCGCAATGACGCGATGCTCGAACTGCTGCCGATCGGCGTCCTGCATTTCCCCGGCACGGGCATTCAGGACAACCTTGCCGATAAGGCAAAGCGGCTTGGCATTCCGGTCTGGAAGTTTGGCGGCGCGTGAGCGCCGTCTTGCCGTCAACCGACGAGTGGCGAGGCCGCACCCGCCGTAACTCCGCCTCGTTTTGTTTATACGTCGGCGGCTGGGCTGCGGTGGTGGTGGAAGGCGCGAGCGCTCACACGCGTGCCTTGGAGCCACCACCATGCTCGCCCTCGGGCTTCTTCTCAATATTGCTGGTATCGGCCTATTTGCTGGCTGATCGTTGTGCTAGCGGTCTATGCGCTGCGCTTTTTGTTGCGATCAATATCGGATTGATGGCGTTCAACAGCGGTGCGGGCATTGTCGGCGCACTGCTCGTCGGCACAGTTTGCGCTGTGCTCACACTCGCAGCCGGCCAGCTGGCCATTACCCTTAGCCGCCACGTGGCCCTGCGACTTGCAATTGCGGCCGTGTTCGTCGTTCCCGCGGCCGTTGCCGGCTATCACGTGGTGTTCGCGCTCTCACAGATCGGAGCGCCGTCGCTGGCTTGGCGCGAGGTCTTCGCATGGCTGGGCGCGGTTTGCATCGGCTCGTCAACATTCACGCGCTTGACGCTCATCTCGAAGACCCGCCCGATCGAGCCGGAAAGGACGGGCGGAGAGCCGTCCCGCCCCGTTCTCACGGCCGCGGCAAACGAGGGATGAACTTTCCGCGCTTTTGTCGTCGAACAGGTCGCAGAATAAGCACCCTCGACGATGGATGATGCTCACCAGAGCAGAGGAGGCGGACGGTCCTCTCAGAAACCTTCGAACACGTGCTGGAGATTTCCGATCCGGCACACATAGCTGCCACGGCTGGACCCGCCGCACCGCTTGACCGCTTTGCCGGGACGATGCCGCCCATTCCCGCAGATTGTTTCTCTTCCTTCCCGAACCGTTCCGACCTCTTGTGCAGAGGAACCGAAATTCGCCAAGCTTCTCCCCGGGTTTGAGGTTCAGCACGCGGACGCACG
>NZ_JAVTJN010000020.1:0-730 GCF_032144035.1 Bradyrhizobium sp. WYCCWR 12699 | reverse complement strand
GGGACGATGCCGCCCATTCCCGCAGATTGTTTCTCTTCCTTCCCGAACCGTTCCGACCTCTTGTGCAGAGGAACCGAAATTCGCCAAGCTTCTCCCCGGGTTTGAGGTTCAGCACGCGGACGCACGAGGCCTCTTTGATGGCTCGATCTGGCCGAAGACCGGCTGCGCCTCGATCGGCTGAGCCGCAACGCCGTTGCTGCGACTTTCTTCCCCTGGGCTCACGCCCATTCCTCGCGAGACAAGAAAGTCTCTTCAACGGCGTCCTCCGCTGCGCTTCAGCCCGCGAGCGGGTGCGTCGCCGATCGTCCTCGCCCTTGAGATCGCCATCGAGGCCGCGGTGGTCGCGGGCTCGAAACACAACGGAGAAGCAAGATGGCTAATATCGGAACTTTCAAGAAGGTCGGCAATGATTTCCAGGGCGAGATCGTCACGCTGAGCTTGCAGGCTAGGGGCGTCCGCATCGTCGCCGAGACCAACCGCTCCAACGAGAACGCGCCCAGCCACCGCATCTATGTGGGTCGGGCCGAGATCGGCGCAGCCTGGTCGAAGCGCTCCGAAGAGGGCCGCGACTACCTCTCGATCAAGCTTGACGATCCCTCCTTCAACGCGCCGATCTACGCGAGCCTGTTCGACGACGAAGGTGGCGAGGGCTACAACCTGCTCTGGTCCCGGCCGCGCAAGAACGGCGAGTGAGATCCTCCGCCAAGCCCCGCCCGGTTCGCCGGGCGGG
>NZ_JAVTJN010000019.1:0-2652 GCF_032144035.1 Bradyrhizobium sp. WYCCWR 12699 | reverse complement strand
CGTGCGTCCGCGTGCTGAACCTCAAACCCGGGGAGAAGCTTGGCGAATTTCGGTTCCTCTGCACAAGAGGTCGGAACGGTTCGGGAAGGAAGAGAAACAATCTGCGGGAATGGGCGGCATCGTCCCCGCAAAGCCGGTCAAGCGGTGCGCTTCGTCCCGGCGCCGGAGCTATGTGGGGCGAGACGTGATAATCGGTGCTGCTTGTTCGTAGCACTTCATAGGCAAGCCGTTAAGCTGCTCACACGACATCATGCCTCGTCGGCTACCAATCTTAGAAATCTGTATGACGATGAGGAACGTCCTAACGGTCCGGCTTTGCGCATCGCGGCCGCAATAACTGGGTGAGTCGGTAGTTCACCGCCTCGGCCGTCCAGTCGAGTACGTCTATCCTAGCAGCGTCATCCATGTGAACGCTGCCTCACCGTTGCAGATTAAGGCCATTCAGGTGATGACCCAGGCCAGTGCTGCGTGCACGTACCGCAGGACATCTGCGAGAACTGATCAGTACGGCCCCCGGACGCCGAGAACCAGATATCGCGGCCCTCAGCTCATCGTCGAGCCACTGCACATGTCAGATATGTTTTATCCCGCCTCACGGGCATTTGTTCTCGGTGCGGCAATCCGGCGCGAAGTAGGACTTCGTCACTGCAATTCTTCGGCGGGCATGGGTATAATGTGTGATTCTAAGGGATCGGTAGGACCGCGAAAAGGTCCGCCGAAAGGCAGACCTTCGTGTGTCCAGATAATTCGCTTCGCTCATTGAACGGCCCTGTCCTGGCTCCGGGCAAGCCGAAAGAGCGGTCGACGACCGAGGAAGCTGAGCCAACCTCGCCTGACCTTGAAGCTCGCCTCCACTCTGCCAAGGCCGATCGCATTACCGCCCCTCTGCGGCACCGCACGTTCCGCCGCATCTGGACCGCCAGCCTGGTGTCAAATCTCGGTAGTTTGGTACAGGGAGTCGGGGTGGCCTGGGCTATGACCGAAATGTCATCGTCAGCGGACAAGGTCGCGCTGGTCCAAACCGCTCTCGGATTGCCGGTGATGCTCATTGCGATTCCGGCCGGCGCAATTGCTGACCTGCATGACCGGCGCATCGTGGCATTGATTTCACTCGGTATTGCACTGACCGCCAGCGCTACGCTGGCGGTACTCGCTTTGCTGGGATTGCTTACGCCGGACCTCTTGCTTGGTCTCTGCTTTGCAGCAGGCTGTGGCACCGCGATGTTGGGACCCGCGTGGCAGGCGGCAGTGGGCGAGCAAGTGCCTCCACAAGCCCTGCCCGCCGCAGTTGCGTTGAATGGCATCAGCTACAACATCGCGCGGAGCGTAGGTCCGGCAGTCGGGGGTATCATTGTGGCCTCCGCCGGGACCGTAGCCGCGTTCACATTCAACACGATCTCGTTCGTGCCACTTATCGCCGCGCTCTATCTATGGAAGCGCGCAAGTGAGCGGTCGCGTCTCCCACCGGAACGGCTCGGCCATGCCATCCTGTTGGGCGTCCGGTACATCACGAACTCGCCACCTATTATGATCGTGTTGGTCCGAACGATCATATTCGGGTTGGTCAGCGGAGCTATCCTGGCGCTGTTGCCAGTGGTCGTACGTGATCGCCTTCTCGGTGGCGCGCCAACTTACGGCGTGATGCTGGGCGCCTTTGGCCTGGGAGCCATTTTGGGAGCGATCAATATCTCGCTGGTGCGCGAGCGCTTAAGTAGCGAAGCCGCCATGAGATGCTGCACGCTGTCCATGGCAGCGGGTATTGCAACTCTGGCACTAAGCCACAATCCGTTGATGGCTGCGTTCGGATTGGTTCTGGCTGGTACAGGGTGGACGTTGTCTTGGACGCTCTTGAACATCGGCGTACAGCTTTCTGCACCCCGCTGGGTTGCCGCGAGGTCTCTGGCGGCGTACCAGGCCGCCGCATCCGGCGGTCTTGCCATAGGCAGCTGGGGGTGGGGACATCTCACCGACATCGCCGGCGTTGAAACAGCGCTGCTTGTCGCAGCCTCGCTGATGCTGGCATCTCCTCTGGTCGGCCTACGATTGCGGATGCCTTCTGTTGGTGAGGGTGCCGAAGAGGGAAGCCTCCTCGAAGATCCGCAGGTGCGGTTGCCGGTCAGGGGGCGCGACGGACCTGTGGTGATCGAGATCGAATATCGGGTGGAGCAGAAAAACGCTCCGGACTTTCGGGAGGCCATGCAAGAGCTTCGGCTCGTCAGGCAGCGCAATGGCGCCTACGGTTGGTCGATCGCACAAAACATGGCAGACCCAGAAGCGTGGATCGAGCGCTATCACTTCCACACCTGGCACGACTACCTGCGCCAGCGCAACCGCTCCACCATGGCCGAGCAAGCTCTGGAAGGCGCTGTGATAAAAGACTACCACGTTGGTCCCGGCAAAGTGCGTGTCCGCCGCACGATCGAGGGTTTTGCTCGGGGATAGCTTGACGCCCGCAGTTGCGGACAACCGGCGGATGCGACCGCAGTGTCGCGTATTAGCGAGATGCTTCTCCGATGGAGATATTACCCCGCCCGGCGAACCGGGCGGGGCTTGGCGGAGGATCTCACTCGCCGTTCTTGCGCGGCCGGGACCAGAGCAGGTTGTAGCCCTCGCCACCTTCGTCGTCGAACAGGCTCGCGTAGATCGGCGCGT
>NZ_JAVTJN010000018.1:0-2536 GCF_032144035.1 Bradyrhizobium sp. WYCCWR 12699 | reverse complement strand
TCGGAATACTGGAGGGTTCAAATAGGTCCCGCGTCGCAGATCTCGCCGCAAGTCCAGCGCGGGACCTATTTGAAGCTGGATTGAACGAAGCCGCGTCTTGTGAGCGAGGACCTATGGGGGCTCGATCTAGGCGCCGGTAGGCGCGATTGACCCGATGTCGGGCCCGCGAGCGAGTGTGGCCGCAGATTGCCGTTGATATTGGCAGCAGAGGATGCCGGCGTCGATAGCGTCGAACGGCGCGTCAAGCCCAAGCGGCTGACTATCGCCCGTTCGCCGCGCGTTGTGAGCGTGCTTGATCGTTCCGACGGAGAACGTCGGCATGGCGATGCCTGCAGTGGGAGCGAACAAGTCGAGGTAGTCGGTCATGATGTATCGCAGCGAGGTGCTGCGCGTCGCGGCGTTTGCGCACGCGGCACAGGCCCAATCTCGACCATGCGGCCTCCGCAGATGGGGCACAAGTCGAGGCGGTGACCAATGAGGATGGCGCAGCGCTCACGATAGTCGACAGCTTCGGCAGGCGGAGGCGGCTCTGGCGCCTTTAGCGCCGCTCGGATGCGCGCGAGTTTGGCGACGCGGCAGGCGTTCGCCAGGAAGCCAAAATGACGGATGCGGCGAAACCCCTTCGGCAATACGTGGAGCAGAAAGCGACGAAGGAACTCCTCAGTGTCGAGCGTCATCACTTTGGATCTGTTGCCAGCGCGATAATCCTTCCACCGGAAGCGGACGTGGCCCTGGTCACAGGTAAGGAGCCGGCCGTTGGCGATTGCAACGCGATGGGTGTAGCGCCCGAGATAGGCCAGAACCTGTTCTGGTCCGCCGAAGGGACGCTTGGCGTAGACGACCCACTCGACCTTGCGGAGGGCGGTTAGATGGCGGGCGAATGCCGCTGGCTCGACGAGGTGCGCGAGATGGCCGAAGAACTGGAGCTTGGTGCCATTGAACGCCGCCTGCAGGCGCTCCAGGAACAGCCGACGATACAATCGTGACAGGACGCGAACGGGAAGGAAGAAGCCGGGGCGACAATGAACCCAGCTTCCATCAGGGGCGATCCCGCCGCCTGGCACGAGGCAATGGGCATGCGGATGATGCGTCAGGGTCTGGCCCCAGGTATGGAGAATGGCGATCATCCCGGTCTCGGCACCGAGATGCTTCGGGTCGGCGCTGATGAGACGGATCGTCTCGGCTGCTGCCTTGAGCAGGATGTCGTAGACCGCCGTCTTGTTCTGCAGCGCGATGGCGGCCACCGGCGCCGGCACGGTGAAGACGACATGGAAATAGGGGACCGGCAGCAGGTCGGCCTGGCGCTCGGCGAGCCATTGGGCGCGCGCGAGCGCTTGGCACTTTGGACAGTGCCGATCGCGACAGCTGTTATAGGCGACGCGGACCAGGCCGCAGTCGTCGCACCGCTCGACGTGGCCGCCGAGCGTCGCTGTGCGACACGCCTCGATGGCCGCCATCACACGGCGCTGATCGGAGGACAGCCGAGGACCCTGCGCGGCACGGAAGGCGCCGCCGTGGCGGCGGAGGATGTCCGCCACCTCGAGCACGGGGCGCATATGCGCAGCTCAGTCGGGTGGGATCACCCTGACGGAGAGTCCATCGAATGGGCTGGTCGTGCGGGCGAGCAGGTTGGTCGCAACCTGAGCGTAGCGCGCGGTCGATCCCAGGTCGGCATGTCCGAGCAGAACTTGAATGATGCGAATGTCGATCCCGCTTTCCAGGAGATGGGTCGCAAACGAGTGCCGGAGCGTATGGACAGTAATCGGCTTGGCAAGCCGAGCGCGGCGGCGGGCGGCGCGGCAGGCCGCCTGGACGCAGCGGACGCTGACATGTTCACTTGGGTCTTGGCCTGGAAATAGCCACAGCCCCGGTCGGGCTCGCATCCAGTACGTACGCAGAATCTCCAGCAGTCGCGGAGAAAGCATCGCGTAACGATCCCTGCCGCCCTTACCGTTCTCGATGTGGATCAACATTCGCTTGCTGTCGATCGAGCTCACCTTCAGGCGGACGACTTCACTAACCCGTAAGCCAGCCGCATAAGCCGTCGCCAGCACGACGCGATTGCGCACCCCTGTAACCGCGTCCAGGAAGCGCTCGATCTCTTCGGCACTAAGCACGAGCGGGAGCTTGTCGGGCTTCTGGCCACCAATGATCCGCTCGAATGCCTCCGTCTGCCCGAGTGTGACGCCGTAGAAGAACCGCAGCGCGCAGGCCACCTGATTGATGTGGGACCACGAGCGCTTTTGGCCGATGAGATGTAGTTGGTAGGCGCGGACCTGCTCGAAACTCAACCGGTCCGGGGCATAGCCGAAATGGCGGCTAAACTTTGCGATCGCATAGATATAGGATTGTTGAGTCGACGGCGACAGATTGCGGACCGTCATGTCCTCGATCATGCGCTGCCGAAGAGGGCTCATCGTAGCCATCTGGGTCTCCTGTCTTGAGAGGGGTGGTGCGAAGACCAACATCCTCTCAGACAGGACACCTCAGTTCAGCAGGTTTGCCCCCTACTGCCGCGTAGCGGGTTCGTTCAATC
>NZ_JAVTJN010000017.1:11976-15586 GCF_032144035.1 Bradyrhizobium sp. WYCCWR 12699 | reverse complement strand
AACAACCCAATGATGTGGCAGACGCCAGCGGAGGAGGCCGGGCGCTCCGAAACCCCGGCCATCTCCGCACCCGGCCTCCTCCTCAACCCAAGCCGGGAGCAAAATAAATGAGGCAACCGATCGCACTCGGGAGCATCGATAGGTGAGGCAATACGGAGTCTCACCCTGATCGCCGCCGCGCACCCCGTCTATTCCCGGTGCGCCGTCGTTTTCTTTCGCCATCTCATACGCTGCGCGCAGGGTCTCCATCTTGCACACGTGGACGTATAGACCCCAGAAACGCCAGGACGGTTCAGCCTTCGCCTTGACGTATAGTCTCCGCCTCAGGTCTTGCAAATCGATGGACGCCTTTATCATCTCGTCCTTGCCTTCCTTACGTTAGAGACATCACAAATGGCAGGGACCCTTTGCTCCACGGGAGTTACTCCGCTTCATCGCTACTCCAGTCCCGGCCGCCACCTTCTCATCTTCGGTCGATTTCCCGGGATCTCCGGTTATACGACCTACCTTCTTCCGGCGATTTCTCTCCGGGATGAAGGCTTCTCCAGTTGCTCGGCATGTCCTTGTCACCGTGCTGTCGCTTTCACCCCGCCGAAATGACCCGTCGTGTCAGTTAGCATTCGATGGATCATGCTGCCTTCGCCCCTAAACTGCAGGCTCGACTTTCGGTTTTCAGCATTTTCGAGGCCACAACGCGTTCTCTTTTGATACGGCCCGATGACTCGTGGTCTCCCCAAGGGAGTTTTGTCGATAGGCTTCAAAGGTTCTATTTCTATCTCCTCTGCTACCCACACTACGGGGAGCTAACTTTTTCCCCGGCAGGACTTACTCCTGCTGAACATGCCAGCCTTCGCTGGACGCACAGTTCGGCATGCATATCCCGCTCAACCAAGTGCGAGAGGATCGACCTGCCATTGTCGACGCTCGCTGACCAGGTCGGCCACGGAACCTTCGCCATCATGCCGCTCTTCCAGCTGATCGAGCGTCATGTACTCGCAGTCGAGCGCCTTCATGGCGACGACACCACCATCCGCGTCCTGGCGAAGGGCAAGTGCACGACCCGCCGGAGCTGGAGTTATGGGCGGGATGACCGGCCCTTCGGTGGGCCGGCGCCGCCGGCTGCGGTCTATTACGCCTCACCCGACCGGCGAGGCCAGCATCCCCAGAGGCATCTGGCCGCCTTCGCCGGCATCCTGCAAGCCGATTGCTATAGCGGCTTCGAGCCGTTGTTCGACCCGCAAAGGAAAGCGATGCCGATCACGCCGGCATTCTGCTTCGCGCATGCGCGGCGGGGCTTCTTCGAGTTGGCCGATATCGAGAAGAACGCCAGGGTAGGCAGCAAGGGTAAACCAGCTCCCCGATCGCGCTAAGCCGCTGCTCGACGACATGCACGCCTGGCTGCTGCGCGAGCGAGAAACCCTCTCGCGCTCCTCCGAGGTCCTGAAGCCCACGAATTACATGCCAGGCGCTGAGCCGACTTTGCCCGCTTCCTCGACGATGGCAGGATCTGCCTCAGCAACAACGCCGCCAAAAGAGCGTTGCGCGGCATCGCCTTGGGAAGGCGCAATTGGACCTTCGCCGGCAGCCTGCGCGGCGCCGAACGCGCCGCCATCATGCTGACGATGATCACCACCTGTCGTCTTAACGATGTCGATCCCAAAGCCCGGCTCTCCGACGTCCTCGCCCGGATCGCCGATCTTCCCGCTTCGCGTCTGCGCGAACTGCTGCCTGGGAATGGAAGCTCCCGCGCCAAGCCGACTAACTGTAACCGGCATGAGCTCCCACGACCGCAGTGATCAGTGAGCGCGGGCGTAGCGGATCGGCATCCAGTATTGCCGCAAGGCTTCGACCGCCGCGGGAATATCGGCGTGGGCGTTACGCAGAAATTTCTTGGTCTCGCGGCCGCTTCGTGGTGGTCCAAGCAGCGGTCGGCCCTGATCGTCGCGACAGTGCAGCAGGATAGGTAGAAGTAGGCCGTGATTGACGTTGCCGGTGTCCAGCAACGGTGCCCACGCCAATAGCTTGAGCCGCATCGCGGCGTAGAAGCCTTGGCACCATGGTCGCGGATCCACGTCTCCACTGGGTTTACGCCGGTGCATCGGCGCGAACCTGTCGGGTGCGGTCGAGAGGGTGTTGCTGATGTCGTTGTGACGCAGGGCGACAGCCGATATGGCTGCAAACTCCGGGGTGCCGCTGTGGTTGAAGGCATCGGCATCGATGGCGAGCAGCGGGCAGATCCAGTCGAGTGGGCTCATCGACACCGGTCCGGCCACGATTGCGGCGACGTAGCCGTCGAGCATGGGGAGATTGGTGGCGGCAGGTTGCTGATCGACCCGAGCCTGCAGCCATCGCTCGAGCTCCTCAAGTGGCATCTCGGCTGCGGCCATTGACGACGCTGCTTTATGACGACGCGGGCTCATGCCGCGGCCTGTGCGGTGCGCTGGCGCGCCGCCTTCCAGTGCCAGGCGAGCAGTTCGTGCAGTTGATGGCTCTTGGTTCCACCGGAGACGATGCGCTCCAGCACGTCGGTCAGATAGGCTTGCGGATCGAGCTCATGGAGCTTTGCGGTGTTCACGAGCGACGCGAGGATGGCCCAGCTCTCGGCACCACCTTCGCTACCGCTGAACAAGGCGTTGCGTCTTCCCATGGCAATCGGGCGCATGGAACGCTCGACCGTGTTGGAATCGACCTCGACGCGGCCGTCGCTGAGAAACAGCGTCAGTCCGTCCCAGTGATTGAGCGCATAGTTGATCGCCTCTGTCAGCTTCGATTGGGAAAACAGCTGACCTACCATCTCAATCAGTCGCGCATTGAGCGCCACCATCAACGGGGCGCTCCTGGTGCGGCGGGCGGCCAGCCGCTGCTCCGCACTGCTGCCGCGGATCTCTGCCTCGATCGCATAGACCGCCTGCAGCCGTTCAATCACGTCGCGCGCGAATGGCGACTGCGTGGACTTGTACACCTCGACGAATTTGCGTCGAGCATGGGCGAGACAAAAGGCGAGCTGGATCGCGCCGCCATGACGGCGGGCCAGCGCCTTGTAGGCGGCATAACCGTCCACCTGCAGAACGCCGCAAAAGCCCATCAACTGTCCGGCGATCTCCTCGGTGCCGCGGCCGTCGGCGAATACGTAGGTAACCGCCGGCGGCGAGGGGCCACCCCATGGCCGGTCATCCATAGCATGCGCCCAGAACTGGCAGATGCGGGGACGATGTCGTCCTGGATCAAGCACCGGCATCGGCGTCTCGTCGCAGAACACGCGCGGCGCAGCCTGAATGATCCGCAGCTGCAGCTCATAAAGGCTCCTGAGCCACAAGGCGGTACGTTTGACCCAACCGCGAGTGTCGCGCGGTCAAGATGGATGCCGTGGCCGGCCAGGATCTGAACTTGCCGGTACAGCGGCAAATACCGGGCGAACTTCGAGACCACCACATGGCTCACGAGGGCCGTCGACGCCATGCCGCCCTCAATCAGGCGCGGCAGCACTTTGGCTTGGACCACGCCATCGGTGCAGCCGCGGCAGCCGTATTTGGGACGGATCGTGCGCAGCACGCGCAGGAGCGCCGGGATCACTCCAACACCTCGCTGACGTCCTCGCCGATCTTGTGAA
>NZ_JAVTJN010000017.1:0-11852 GCF_032144035.1 Bradyrhizobium sp. WYCCWR 12699 | reverse complement strand
CACCTCCGGCTCCAGGACCTGCTCACAGCGCGGCAGATGCTTGGGCAACGCGCCGATGTTGCGGCGCGCCTTCTTACGTAGCTTATCGGACGGCTTCACCGCAGGTGCATCGTCGTTGGCAGCTGCCGGCGGCGTGACACTGGTCTCAAGATCGTCAAGCTCAAGCTCAAGCTGCTCGGCCACGAGCGTGGCAAGCCGTTCCGAGCGCTTCCCGAAGATCATCTCCTTGAGCGTCTGCATCGCAACACGCAGCTTCTCGTTCTCGGCGTCGAGCGCGAGCACCATCTCTGTTAGAGCGGCGGGATCAGTCGAGAGGACGTCCGGGCGAATCGCCATAAATGGACCATACATCCGCGCGGCGCAGGCTCCAGCGAAATCCTCTCCTCTCAGCCGACAACGGCCGGCTGCTTCACCGGCTTGGGCGAGACGCGCGTCCACTCGAGTCCGTCGAGCAGCATCGCGAGCTGTGTCGCAGTCAGATGCACCACGCCTTCGCGGATCGGCGGCCAGGTGAAGTGCCCCTGGTGCAACCACTTCGTCATCAGCACCATGCCGCTGCCGTCCCACGCCAGAAGCTTCACTCTGTCCGTGCGTTTGCTGCGGAACACGAAGACGTCCCCACAACACGGATTCGCACGCAGCGCTTCGCTCACCAGTGCCGACAGCGTATGCACCGACTTGCGGAAATCGACCGGCTGTGTCGCCAGCACCACCTTGAGGTCAGAGCGTAGCGCAATCACCGGATACCCCGAAGCGCCGCCAGCACGGTCGACAGCGTCGCCAGCTCAACGTCCGGCTCGACCCGGATGCGCGCCCCGTTCACCTCGATCTCGACAACTCCGCAAACCTTGGCCGGCGGCGCGGCGATCTCCAAAGGCCTCGTCTGTAGCCCGGAAATACGTTCATGCTCGCCCGCTGTCCCGCGATCGATCCCCGGACCAATTTGGATTGGCACGAAGTTCGGTGCCTTGCCCCCCACCGCCGCCGCAACTTGGCGGCGCCACACCGTAAGCAGCCCGCGCGAAACGCCATTGCGCCGCGCAACCTCGGAGATGTTCGCACCCTCCTCAAAGCTCTCCGCCACGATCCGGGCCTTCTCCTCGCTCGTCCACCGACGCCGTCGGCGCTCCCCGGTGATCACTGAGCGTGCTGCCGGTTTGATGGACACCCCGTTAAGCTAATCCCACCTTGCGCTCCATCTCGACCGAGCTGATATAGCCGATGGCCGAGTGTCCGCGGTGTTCGTTGTACAACAACGTTTGAGAACGGCCACAGGACCGTTCTTCGCGAGGTTCTTTATCGGCATCATCCATGGTTTGGGCGCCGAGTTTGCGTTCATGGAGCCGTCGACAAGGCTTTGATGTTGTTTTTCGCTGCACCTTGGACGGATCGCAAGGAGATCGTTGGCTGGAAGTGCCAGCAGGGATGTTCGACCGGACGGCATGCCCTGACGCCGAGCTTTTGACAGCTCAACCGTTTGTCAGCATCGATGCGCTTGCGGCGCTTTCTGCGCTTCTCGATCTGGCGTTGAAGGATCGAACGCCATCAGCTGCCCTGCTTTCTGGCGCATCCAGAGGCTCTCACGGTCAGAATCGGGGAGCGACTCATGTCACGCCAGACGGCAATGCCAGGGAGCGGATACCGACACAATCAACAACCGCGGCCGCAGCAGATGGATCTGTTCGGGAGCGGCCTGTCGAGCGGCGCCACCGGTGCGCCCACATGGTCGGAGCTTCCGGCGGAAGCGCAGGCGGCCCTTACGAGTCTGATGACGCAGTTGATCCTCGACCATGCCGCGACGACAGCGACGCCGCGCGCGAAGGAGGTCGGTCATGATCTCTGACAAGGTCAGGCCTCATCATCTGGAGAAGGGGATACTTTACGTGCGTCAATCCTCAGCACATCAGGTGCTACACAATCGCGAGAGCGGCGCGTTGCAATACGCCATGCGGGACCGACTGACGGCACTCGGATGGTCAGAGGTTGAAGTGATCGATGATGATCTCGGTCGCTCAGCCGCCGGCGGCGTACAACGCGCCGGCTTCGAGCGGATGGTAGCGGAGGTTTGCCTCGGTAAAGTTGGTGCGGTTTGCGCCCGCGAAGTCTCGCGCTTCGCTCGCAACAGACGGGATTGGCAGCAACTCATCGAGATGTGCCGCGTGGTCGATACCGTTCTGATCGATCAGGAGACGATCTACGCGCCAAGGCACGGTAACGATCGCCTGTTGCTCGGGCTCAAGGGCAGCCTCAACGAGTACGAGCTGGATCTGTTGCGCCAGCGCTCGCTCTCGGCCCGCTACGAGAAGGCGCGCCGGGGCGAGTTGGTTGTGGCAGCGCCCGTCGGCTTCGTGAAGGCCGGCGACCGTTATGAGAAAGATCCGGATCGGCGTGTCCAGGAGCGATCAAGCTGGTGTTCGACAAGGTCGAGGAACTCGGCAGCGCGCGACCGTTCTGCTGGCTCCACGAGTACAATCTCGATCTGCCGGTGAAGCGGACCAACGGCGCAACGGCCTGGCGGCGACCGAGCTACTCCGCCATCCACCGGATCATTGAGAACCCGGTCTACGGCGGCGCCTATGCCTATGGTAAGACGGCTGTCGCGGCGGGATACAGCGCCGTGGGTGTGAGCGTGAAGATCCGCCGCAGGCGCGGAGCGAATGGCTGGCGCTGAAGCCCAACACCCACGACGGGTATGTGAGCTGGGAGAGGTTCGAGGCGATCCGCACCATGGTCAGCAGCAACGCTCCCACCGGTCGGCATCACGGCGCGCCCAAGCATGGTGACGCGCTGCTGGCCGGTCTGATCCGGTGCAAGCGCTGCGGTCGCAAGCTCACACTCCGGTACTCCGGCATGAACCACCATATCCCGCGCTATAGCTGTAGCCGCGCCTGGATGGACAATGGCGGCCCTCACTGCATCGGCTTCGGCGGACTGCCCGTCGATGATGCAATCGAGGAAGCACTGCTTGGCGTCATCGGTCCGGGCGCTATCGCCGCCGCAACCGCTGCCGCCAAGGAAGCCAGGGGAACGGCGCGATCAGGTGCGCGATGCTCTCAGTCGCGATCTCGAAGCGGCGCGCTATGCCGCCGACCAGGCTTTTCCGGCAATACGATGCCGCTGACCCCGCGAGCCGGCTGGTGGCGGGCGAGCTTGGAGCGCGCTGGAACAGGACGCTCGCTCACGCAGCGGAGGTCGAGGGCAAAATCGCCACGCATAATGCGGCGATGCCTGCCCCCATTGCTGATCCAGCCTCGCTCGGCGTTCTGGCCTCGAACCTCAGAACGGTCTGGGATGCGCCGACGACGGATGCTCGCCTCAAGAAGCGCATTGTGCGCACCCTCATCCATGAGGTCGTAGCCGATATCGATGATGCGGCCTCCGAGATCGTCCTCGTCGTCCACTGGGTTGGCGGCGTTCACAGCGAGATACGCCTGCCCAAGCGTGAGCAAGCGCGCTATGAGGCCACTCGGGCTCGTCGGCGATATGAGGCTGTCGATCCCGACAATCGCCTGGTCGCCGGCGAGCTGGAGCGACGTTGGAATGAACGTCTGCTGGCCGTCCGCGCGCTCGAGGAAGAGCGCGGTGCACTGTTGGCCAAGCCGGAGAGTCCTCTGAGCGAGGCGGATCGCGAGCGGCTGCTTGCGCTTGGCTCCGATTTGGAGCGGGCCTGGAACAGTCCTGGGGCGACGCCTGCCACGCGCAAGGGGATCATCCGAACCTTAATCCACGAAATCGTTGTATGCGTCGGCGATGCGGCAATTGAGCTTGTGATCCACTGGCAGGGCGGCGATCACACAGCGCTAGAGACCAGAAAGAACCGCACGGGCCAACACCGCTGGAGCACATCCGCAGATGTCATCGATCTCCTGCGTGTTCTGGCACGCCAGATGCCCGACGGCACGATCGCGGCGGTCCTCGACCGAGCGGCAAGTCGACGGGGCACGGTAACAGCTGGACCCGCGCCCGCGTTCGTCACTTGCGCAACCAGCAAGCTATCGCACCCTACCGGGAAGGCGAACGCATGGAGAGAGGAGAAATTACTCTGGATGAAGCCGCCGCTGCGTTGACGGTCAGCCCATCGACGGTTCGCCGTCTGATCGCGGAGCGAAGCTTGCCCGCGCACCAGCTGTGCAAGGGCGCACCCTGGGTGATCAAGGCGCCTGATCTGGAGCACCCCGAGGTCAGGAACGCCGCGCAGGCGCGGCGCTTCCGGCGCCCGTCGTCTGGCGATCTCCGCCAAAGAGAGCTTGAACTATAATGGCATAACGAGGTGGGCAGTATGAATCGGACTCGGGCGGCCCGAACAGGAGCAAATTGGCACCCTTACCCAACCAGCTGTCACCGGCGGCGAGCGCCATCACCTGCGCCTTGGAGATCATCGGCACGGCCTCGAAGTCGAAGCCGCCGAAGGTCTTCCCAGCAGACAGCCGCGCCTCGACGAGATGGCGCTCGGTGAGCCGGCGACCGCGTTCGGCGATCTCGTGCTCGGCAATGGTGGCGAGGAAGCGGGCCGCTGGCCAACCTTCCTTGTCGGACTGCTCGGCAAATTGCGCCCACAGCACCTTGATGGCCGGGAGGCGGAGCTCGTTGAGCAACAGATTGAGGCGCGCGGTATCAACGGTATTGGCTACGCTCATGCGGCACCTCCGATCTCGGCAGTACCGATGAGGCATTCGTAGGTGGCAAGGGGGTGCGAGCTGCACCACGACGTTCGGCAGGTGGGCGGGTCAGGAGCGAAGTGAGCGCGCAGCCGGTTAGGTTCAGGCAGTCGGCCGGCCTCGAGGTCGGCGGTGAGCTGATCGGCGAGTTCGGTCTCGCAGCCGCGTTCATGAGCGAGCGCGAGGAGATCGACCATGATCCGGCAGGCTTTTTTGTCCGGCAAGCGTTCGCGCAACCGATCGAAGGTCTTCCAATAGGCATCGCGCGGGAACAGCCGATCTCGGTAGACCAGATTGAGAAGCGCCATCGGCTTGCGCCGCAGGGAATGGATCACGTGCCGATAATCTCGAGACGATCATCGTAAAGGCGCACCCGCAGCCGGTGACCGATCAGGCGCGATGGCACCGTGTAGAACACCTTGCGCAGGGTGAAGCCGCCGGACGATGTCACGCGGACGATCACCTCTTCGTAGTCGGAGGTGCGCCGATCGGGCAGCTCCTGCAACACCACGCGCTCGCTATCGATCCGCTTGGCGTTGCGGGCATTGCGGCGGCTGACGATCTCGTCGATGAAGCCGCGATAGGTGGCAAGATCGTCGAAGTCGACAGTTCCGCGCAGCAGCAAGGCATCCGCGATTGCTCGCTTCAGATGACCGTGGGGCCCTTCGATCGAATCATTCTCGTGAGCAACGCCTCGATTGTTGCGGGAATGCCCCATGCCGTAATGGGCACAAAGGGCCTCGTATCGCTGCGTCAGATCATCCCGAGCATGGCAATCGAGATTGCGGAATGCGGCCGACAGGCTGTCGGTCCGATGCTCCCGCGGCGCCCCACCGAGCGACCAGAGGGCATTCTGCAGGCCTTCGGCCAGGGCAACGAAGCTCTCACCGCCAAGCACGACGTGGGCGTGCGCGAACCCGCAATAGGCCAAACGGACGTGATAGAGACGATGATCCAGCGGTGCGCCGATTTGTCGCCAGTGATGCGTCGCCTGGTGGGCGCTCGCTTCGCCGATCTCCGCCGCCTCGAAGAACGGATCCGCGAATTGACACAGGAGATCGAAGCGGTTGCCGATCGAGAGGACGTCACCCGCCGGCTGATGACAATTCCTGGTATCGGCGCATTGGGTGCGACCGCCGTACTTGCCGCGATCGGTGATGGGCTGCAGTTTCGCAAGGCCCGCGACCTTGCTGCCTGGCTGGGGTTAGTGCCCAGGCAATACTCGAGCGGCGGAAAACAGACGTTGCTTGGCGTCAGCAAACGCGGCAACCGTTATCTGAGAAAGCTTTTGGTGCAGGGCGCGCGATCCTGCTTCCGGCATTTGGACCGGACGCGCGATCGCCTAGGAAGCTGGCTCGACGGGCTCCAGGCTCGGATGCATCCGAACAAGGCCGTTGTCGCTCTAGCCGCCAAGATGGCCCGCATTGTGTGGGTGGTCTTGAACAAGCCCGGAGCACTCTACGAACGCAGAGATCCTGCCTTGCCTGACGCTTCTGGCTTCGATTGCAAGGCTCGGGAACAGTGATGACGAAACAGTGGATCAACATGCCGTAAGCCCTGTGCAAAAAAGCGGGCTTCCTGCCCGAACTATTTATTGGGAACGGCGTGCGCGGATCTCATCATGGCGTGGCTGCAACAGCAGTCCACTCGCGAGAGGCCGGATACATTTATGCAACTGGAAGCGCTGCATCGCGAATCCGTGCCAGATGGTCGGCTCGAGGACACGCCTGATCAATCAGACGCGGGCTTTCTGCCTCGAGTACGGTGTACCTTTGCGTCAGGGTGCCGGAATATTCAATCTCGAGTTGCCGCGCGTTTGAATGACGAAGGAAACGCGCTTGAAGATCCACTTGGTCCTCCTCCTTCACGGCAACGAAGCGCATTGTCGGTCGCGTAGCGGCCTCAGCGATCGCCTCGGCGTCGATGATATCGTTCTTGTTTGACTTCACGTAGGGCTTCACGAATTGCACGGGGATCAGGCGCACCTTGTGACCAAGTGCCTGTATCTTCCGGGCGAGCCACTGTGGACCGACGCAGGATTCCATGCCAACTATGCTTGGTTGTGCGCGCGCAAAGAACTGAAGAAGGGTGTCCCCTCGAAAGCGAAATTTCTGAACAGGTGTGCCGTCGCAGCTCAGGCCAACGACGTGGAATAGGTTCTTGCCAATGTCGATTCCATAGACAGCCGCGGGTCGCGGCAAATTGCGATCGGCCATGATACTCTCCTCTTTAGTCTGCCCTTCCTATGATGAGGGAGGAGGACGGGGCGGTCCATCCCATTAATGGTGACGCCCGCGGGCAAGCGGAAAGCTGTCGCGTATCTCATGGTTGCCCACGGGATGAGCGAACGGCGGGCGTGTAAAGCCATCGGCTGCTGCCGCATGACCATCAGATATCTGACAATCCGGGCGGACGATGCCGTCCTACGGCAGCGCATGCGGGCGATCGCCCACGAACGCCGTCGTTTTTGTTTGTCGGCGCCTGCACGTGCTGCTCAACCGGGAGGGCTACCTGGTCAAACCACAAGAAGCTGTTCCGGGGAAGAGAGGCTTGCGGTACGCCGCCGCGGCGGCCGCAAGCGGGCCGCCCTTGGGACCCGGGCGCCAATGACGGTGCCGATGGCCCGCAACGATCGCTGGTTGCTCGACTTCGTGTCGGATCAGCTGACCTGCGGCCGCCGCTTCAGCGTCCTCACCGTGGTCGATGACTGCACCCGCGAGTGCTTGGCGCTAGTCGCCGATACCTCGCTCTCCGGCATCCGCGTGGCGCGGGAACTGGACCGGCTGATGTTCGAGCGCGGCGAGCCCAGGATGGTGGTCAGCGACAACGGCACCGAGCTCACCAGCAACGCCATCCTGACATGGGCCGATCAAAGCCCCGTCGGTTGGCATTACATCGCGCCGGGCAAGCCCATGCAGAATGCGTTCATCGAGCGCTTCAATGGCCGGCTGCGGGACGAACTGCTCAACGAGACGCTGTTCACGTCACTGGCGCAGGCCCTCGTCGCGCTCGGATGCGGGCGGGCCCACTACAACGACGCACGACCACACTCTCAGCTCGGATGGAAAACGCCGTCCGAGTTCGCCGACACCTGCCATCCGCGACGGGATCTGGCGCTGTGCGTTATGCCGAAGGCTCTGCGCCAGCTCCCGTCGCTCCCCCAACTGGGCAAATCCAACGACCGGGGCGAACTCAGGGCTGGATAAAACTTGGGGCAAGGTCAGCACGTGCGGATGCAGGTCAATGTGTTGGGTGCCGAGCGTCGGCGGCGATGGAGTTACGACGAGAAGGTCCGTCTGTCGAGGAGACGTTTGCAGGCCGGCGAGACGGTCTGCGGCGTCGCGCGCCGGCATGGGGTGGCTCACGACTTCCAGCTCTTCGAACGTCAGCGCCAACTGCGCTTGCGGGTAAATCCGCGCACCGTCGTCGGTTTGCCACAGCCTCTTCCGCCGCCAGCTCGTCCCCGGTGGCGTCAGATCTGACGCTTTAGCTTGGCGATCTGCAACTTCTGCTGCGCAATCAGTGCCTCGCATAGCTTGCTGTTCCGGCAGGCGCGCCAAGCCGCCTGGGCGGTGATGCGGTGCCAGCTCTGGTTCCTGTCGAGATCACACGTGCACCGGCATCGATCAGCACGTCGCAACTGGCGTCTTCGCCTCCTAAGCAACGCGCAACGGCTGGAATCATCGAGATCGAGCTTAGCGGCGGCTGTCGTGTTCGCGTTGATCGCGACGAGCTGCAGCGGGTTTTTGAGCTTCTGCGACGACGATGATCCCGCTCCCGAGCGGCGTCAGGGTATGGATCGCGACTGGCCACACCGACATGCGTCGGGCCATGCAAAGTTTGGCGCTTGCGGTTCAGGAAAGCTTGGAGCGCGATCCCCATGCCGGCGATCTCTATATCTTATGGGGCCGCCGCGGCCTTCTGGTCAAGATTCTCTCGCATGACGGCTTGGGCATGTCGCTCTATGCCAAGCGCCTGGATCACGGCAGGTTCATCTGGCCGTCGACGTCGGTCGGCGCGGTGTCGATCTCGGCAGCGCAAATGGCTTACATGCTCGAGGGCATCGACTGGTGGACTCCCCAACTGAGCTGGCGGCCGCAGAGCGGGGGCTAATCCAGGAAAATCCTCATATTGCCGACATTTGGGAGTCCCAATGCATTCAATCTGTGATTCACTGCGTCGCATGAATGCGGATCGCGACGCCGCTCCGGATGACGTTGCCGCCCTGAAGGCGGCGCCGGCAGCCGAGCGCGCTAAGGGTACGGAGATCGCCGCCGAGCTCGCGGTCGCCCGTGCGAAAGCGTCGGAAGACGCGCCGAGTGGCCAGACCTTCCCGGAGCACCTGAACTCAGGACTGGATAACACTTGGGGGCGAGGTCACGATAAATGTCAGTGGCTAGTTTGATGATGTTGTCGCAGCCGCTACCGCCGGGAATGTCCGAAGTTTTGTGTAAGCGATTTCTGTGAAGGTGGGTTTTGCGTTTGAGACATTGAAAGCTGGCATCGACGGCATGGCCGATAATTCTGCTTGGCCGGACCGAGCGGTCAAGCCCCGAAGCCGCGCAGCGGCGCGCCGCAGGCGCGGGGCTTGACGGCGAAGGTTCGGTCCAAACGATCATGGTCGGCGCCGTGATGTCGGTTGTGATCATCAGCGCGCTGTTCCGGGAAACCGCGCGCCGAAGTGGATGGCGAACTGCCCCATCGCGGCAGTCCATTCAACCGGTCGCCGCCAATAAACGCCAGCGTTCCTGAGGGCGAGATACAACAGCTTGAGCGCCGCCTCGTCGGTCGGGAAGCTGCCGCGGGTCTTGATGATCTTGCGCAGCGAACGATGTAGCGCCTCGACCCCGTTTGTCGTGTAGATCATCTTTCGGATGCCAGGCGCGAAGGCGAAGAACGGCACTACGTGCTCCCACGCTTTGCGCCAGATCTGGCCAATGGCGGGATAGCGCTTGCCCCATTCGGCCTCGAACTCGGCAAGCCTCAGCGCCGCCGCGTCGGCACTCTCAGCCCGATAGATCGCCTTTCGAGGGCAGGATCGCCTTGCGGTCCTTCCAGGAGACGAAGGCAAGGCTGTTACGGATCAGGTGCACGATGCAGGTCTGCACCAGCGTCTGCGGGTAGACCGATGTGATCGCCTCGGGAAACCCCTTCAGCTCGTCGACGACGGCAATCAGGATATCGTTGACGCCGCGCGCCTTGAGTTCGTTGACGACCCGCAGCCAGAATTTGGCGCCCTCGGTCTGCTCGATCCAGAGCCCGAGCGTCCTTCTCGCCATCGGCATTGTAGGCGAGCGCAACGTAGACCGCCTTGTTCTTGACCAGCCCTTCGTCGCGTATCTTGACCCGCAGCGCGTCAAAAAAGACGATTGGGTACACGGCGTCGAGCGGCCGGCTCTGGCATTCCCGGACCTCATCGAGGACGGCGTCGGCCACCCGGCTAATGAGATCGGGCGAGACCTCGGCGCCTTAGAGCTCGGCCAGGTGGCCCTGGATCTCCCGCACCGTCATGCCGCGGGCATAGAGGCTCAGGATCTTGTCGTCGAAACCATCGAACCGGGTCTGCCCCTTGGCGGTCAACTGCGGCTCGAAGCTGCCGGCCCGATCGCGAGGCACGGTAATCTCGATCTCGCCATCCTCCGTCAGGATCGTCTTCGAGCTTGTCCCGTTGCGGCTGTTGCCTGAGCCCCGGCCGGCAGGATCACCCTTCTCGTAGCCCAAATGCTCGGTCAGCTCGGCTCCAAGTGCGCGCTCGATCAAGGCCTTCTTGAGCTGCTTGAACAGCCCATTCTCGCCGGTCAGGTTTTCGGGCTTGCTGTAGTTCGCAAGAAGCTGGTCCAGCAGTTCAGGGGTAATCGTCGTATCGGTGGTCATGTGAGTCTCCAATTAAGGTAAACTCACAGAAACCTCCTTACACATCGTTCCGGACACCCTCCTACCGCCCCGCTCGCAGAGGAGGTCCGTAACGCACAGAGCCGTGGCACGAGCCACTATCGGTCGCAGCTATTTTATCAGACAAGACTCTGCATAAGAGTCGTTGAGGTCCGCGATCGCCTTGCGGATGGCCCCGTTGAGTTCGTCAAGCGAGAAGAAGCGCCGGTTCCGCAGCCGCGCCAGCACAAACCGCTGGACGATCTGCACCGCCACTTCCACCTTCGCCTTGTCGCGTGGTTTGCGCGGACGCGTGGGCAGGATCGCGGTGCCGTAGTGCTCGGCCAGCTCCTGGTAGGTGCGGTTGATGCCCGGCTCATAGCGACAGGTGGCGGTGACGCCGGCCTTCAGATTGTCGCAGACGATCGCCTTCGGCACGCCGCCGATCGCGCGCAACGTATTGGCGTGCAGCCCGATCCAGTCGGCCAGCCCTTCCGACCAACGCGCCTCGGCAAAGGTGTAGTTGGATGCTCCTAGCACCGCGACGAAGACATGGGCCAGCCGCTGCGCGCCGGTCGCGGCGTCGAACACCGGCACCGTGTCGCCCGCGAAGTCGACGAACAGCTTCTCTCCAGGCCCATGCGTCTGCCGCATGGTCGGCGAGATCGCCTCGCTCCATTCCCGGTAGAGATCGCAAAACCGGCTGTAGCCATAGCCGTCGGCGTGCTCCGCGCGATATTCCTCCCACAACAGGAGCAACGTCACGCTGCGCCGCTTCAGCTCCCGGTGCACCGCCTTCCAGTCGGGCAACGGCCGCGCCGGCTTCTCCTCGAATGTCGGCGGCGTGAACAGCCGGCGCTCGAGTTCGCCGTCGTCCATCCCTTCCGGCACCGGCCAGGTGATGCCGATCACGGCAGCCCGCCGCAGATACTCGCCAACCGTCGATCGGCTGATGCCGACCGTGACGGCGATCTGCCGCTCGCTCACGCCAAGGGCGTGCCGCAGTCTCAAAACTTCTCGAACCTTCCGCATCGGCGCTCTCTCGGCGGGCATCAGACCTTCCCTTGCTTGGTCGCAAAGGTGGGCTGGTCCGCGATTCGATCGCCGTCTTCGAGAGCGTCAGGCGGTCTCAACAGGGTGGCCGGCTTCGATCGGAATGGGTGGCCGACTTCCGTCGGAATCGGTGGCCGGATTGCGTCGGAATACTGGAGGGTTCAAATAGGTCCCGCGTCGCAGATCTCGCCGCAAGTCCAGCGCGGGACCTATTTGAAGCTGGATTGAACGAAGCCGCGTCTTGTGAGCGAGGACCTATGGGGGCTCGAT
>NZ_JAVTJN010000016.1:0-3175 GCF_032144035.1 Bradyrhizobium sp. WYCCWR 12699 | reverse complement strand
TGTAACCGGCATGAGCCCCCCACCTGGGCATCGCGCGAATGAGCTGCGATACAGCCTGGCATGAACTGTTTTTTGGAGGTGGGCTATGGCAGATGCCATGCATGAAGCCAGGCTTGATGCCAGGCAGGAAAGCGGCTCCTATCGTCGGATCGAGGTGATCACAGGGCAGCGTCGACGACGGCGCTGGACGGCTGAAGAGAAGGCTCGGATCGTGGCCGAGAGCTTCGAGGAAGGGGCCAATATTTCCGAGGTCGCTCGGCGCCATGGCGTTGTCCGTGGGTTGCTGACGGTGTGGCGGCGCAAGTTCGCGACGGCAGTGAGCTTTCAGGCGCCAGGCTTCGTGCCGGTCCGGATCGCTTCCGAGAGCGGTCCGGCGACGGCAGACGAGTCGGACCGGTTAGCGTGCGCGCATAAGGTGCCGCCGCAGATGGCATCGGCTCCAGGCAAGCTTGGCGGAATGATCGAGATCGAGCTGGGCGGGGCACGCATCCGGGTCGAGCCCGGAGTGGAGCTGGCGACGCTTTCGACAGTGCTATCGGCGCTTCGGGGCATCCGTTGATTGCATTACGGTCTGACCTCAAGGTGGTGCTGGCGGCACAGCCAGTCGACTTTCGCAAGTCGGTGCACACGCTGTCGGCGCTGGTGAGCGAAGCGTTGCACGCGAACCTCGTATTGCGGCGACATCTTCGTGTTCCGCAGCAAGCGCGCGGACAGAGTGAAGCTTCTGGCATGGGATGGTAGCGGCATGGTGCTGGTGACGAAGTGGCTGCACCAGGGACACTTCACCTGGCCGCCGGTCCGCGACGGCGTGGTGCATCTGAGTGCGACACAACTCGCGATGCTGCTCGACGGACTTGAGTGGACGCGTGTTTCACACAAGCCTGTGAAGCAGCCGGCCGTTGTCGGCTGAGAGGCGAAGATTTTGCTGGAGCCTGTGATGGGCGGATATATCGTTCGATCATGGCGATTCGTCCCGAAGCTCTTCCGACCGATGCAGCGGCTCTGGCCGAGATGGTGCTCGCGCTTGACGCCGAGAACGAGAAGCTACGTGTGGCGATGCAGACGCTGAAGGAGATGATCTTCGGCAAGCGCTCAGAGCGGCTGGCGGCGATCGTGGCCGAGCAGCTCGCGCTCGAACTGGACGATCTCGCGACTGGCGTCACATCACCTGCGCCAGCCAACGACGATTTGCCTGCGACGAAGCCGGCTGGGAAGCCGCGCAAGAAGGCGAGGCGCAACATCGGCGCGCTACCCAAGCATTTGCCTCGCTGCGAGCAGGTGCTCGAGCCAGACACGACAGCGTGCCCGTGCTGCCAGGGCCTTCTGCACCGGATCGGCGAGGATGTGAGCGAGGTACTGGACGTGATCCCGGCGATCCTGCGGGTACTGCGCACGATTCGTCCCAAATACGCCTGCCGCGGCTGCACCGACGGCGTGGTGCAGGCGAAGGTGCTGCCGCGTCTGATCGACAGCGGCATGGCATCGACGGCACTCGTGGCTCACGTGGTGATCTCGAAGTTCGCCTGGTATCTGCCGCTGTACCGCCAGGTGCAGATCCTGGCCGGTCAGGGCCTTCATCTCGACCGCGCGACGCTCGCCGGCTGGGTGAAGCGTGCGGCATGGTGGCTTAAGAGTCTTTATGAGCTTCAGCTGCGGACGATCCAGGCTTCGCCGCGGCTGTTCTGCGACGAGACGCCGATGCCGGTGCTCGATCCCGGACGACATCGCACTCGTATCTGCCAGTTCTGGGCGCATGCGATGGATGATCGCCCATGGGGTGGCCCATCGCCGCCGGCGGTCGCCTATGTGTTTGCGGATGGCCGCGGCACCGAGGAGATCGCCGGGCAATTGGCCGGCTTCTCCGGCATTCTGCAGGTGGATGGCTATGCCGCCTACAAAGCGCTTGCCCGCGGTCAAGGCGGGGCGATCCAGCTGGCTTTTTGTCTCGCGCATGCCCGACGCAAATTCGTCGAGGTGTACAAGACGATGCAGTCGCCGTTCGCTCACGAAGTGATCGAGCGCCTGCAAGCGGTCTACGCCATCGAGGCCGAGATCCGTGGCTTGAGCGCCGAACAGCGGCTTGCCGCCCGCCGCACCAGGTCCGCACCGCTGATGGAGGTGCTGAAGGCGCGACTGACCTCGATGCTCGACCACCTGTTCTCCCAATCGAAGCTAGTGGAGGCCATCAACTATACGCTCAATCACTGGGACGGACTGACGCTATTTCTCCGCGATGGCCGCGTCGAGGTCGACAGCAACACCGTCGAGCGTTCAATGCGCCCGATTGCGATGGGGCGCCGTAACTCATTGTTCAGCGGCAGCGAGGGCGGCGCCGAGAGCTGGGCAATCCTTGCGTCGCTGGTCAATACGGCAAAGCTCCACGAACTCGATCCGCAGGCCTATCTGGCCGATGTGCTGGAGCGCATCGTCTCCGGTCAGACCAAGAGCCACCAGCTGCACGAACTTCTCCCCTGGAACTGGAAGGCGACCCGCGAGCTCAGCGCACGGGTGGCCGCATGACCCGCCGCCGCCGTTCATCATCTTCATCATCGATGGCGGCAGCCGCGATGCCGCTCGACGAACTTGAGCCTTGGCTACAGGCTCGTGCCGAGCAGCATCCCGTCGCCACCAGTCTTCCCATGCTCGACGGCTATGTCGCCGCGATCGTGGCCGGGCCGGTGTCGATGAGTCCGCTCGACTGGATCTGTCCGCTGCTCGCCATCGACGCCGACGCATTCAACCATGGCGGCACGCCGGAGTTCGCCGCGATTTCGGCCGTCGCGCTGCGCCACAACGACATCAGTAATGTTCTTTCCACCGCACCACATCGGTTCGCACCGGTCCATGGCCGCAAGCCGAATGGCGACGTTGATGCGCGGCCGTGGTGTCAGGGATTCCATGCCGCCATGCGGTTGCGACTATCAGCCTGGGGCCCACTGCTCGACGTCAGCA
Organism: Bradyrhizobium sp. WYCCWR 12699; assembly: GCF_032144035.1. Lineage (NCBI taxonomy): Bacteria > Pseudomonadati > Pseudomonadota > Alphaproteobacteria > Hyphomicrobiales > Nitrobacteraceae > Bradyrhizobium > Bradyrhizobium sp. WYCCWR 12699. The sequence goes on along the minus strand of NZ_JAVTJN010000016.1, from coordinate 223 downwards.
ACATACACCACGGCTTGCTCCTGCCCATCCTGCTGCATTGCGTCGACGATCAAGGGCGTCCACTGCTTGGACCACCAAGGAAAGGCCGCGAGACCGAGGAATTCCTGCGCAACGCCCATGCCGACATTCCGGACGTCGTCGAGGCCATGCGTCAGTACTGGATGCCGACCCGCTACGCTCGCACAGGCTGATCACTGCAGACGTGGGAGCTCATACCGGTTAC
>NZ_JAVTJN010000015.1:0-30830 GCF_032144035.1 Bradyrhizobium sp. WYCCWR 12699 | reverse complement strand
TCGACGGTCTATCTGGAGAACGGCACGGTCAACGACGTGCTGAATGCGATCGACCTTGCCACCGGCGTGCAGAAAGCCACGATCGGCGCCAGTGGCACCGCAACGCTTGCGACCGCCACCGGCCAGTCGAACTCGACGATCAATACGTCCGGCCAGCTCAAGATCTCGACCGGCGTCAACGCCGATCTGTCGATCACCGGCACCGGCAACGCGCTGAACGTGTTCGGCCTCGCCGGCAACACCGGCAACGCGACCGCGTTCACCGCGGCCCGCACCTCCGGCATCGGCGGCATCGCCGGCAAGACCTTGACCTTCACCTCCTTCAACGGCGGCACGGCGGTCAACGTCACCTTCGGCGACGGCACCAACGGCACGGTCAAGACGCTCGATCAGCTCAACACCAAGCTGCAGGCCAACAACCTGTCGGCAACGATCGACGCCAACGGCTTGCTGACCATCACCGCATCCAACGACTACGCGTCATCGACGCTCGGCTCGACCGCGGCGGGTGGTGCGATCGGCGGCACGCTCACTTCGGCGCTGACCTTCTCGACGGCTTCCAACCCCGTTCAGGATGGCGTTGCCCAGACGGCCCGTGCGAACCTGGTGTCTCAGTACAACAACATCCTGAACCAGATCGACACGACCTCGCAGGACTCCTCGTTCAACGGCGTCAACCTCTTGAACGGCGACCAGCTCAAGCTGGTGTTCGACGAGACCGGCAAGTCGAGCCTCAACATCACCGGCGTGACCTACAACTCCAAGGGCCTGGGCCTTGCCGCGCTGACCGTCGGCGTCGACTTCATCGACAACGCCGCGGCCAACCGCGTGCTGACCAATTTGAACGCCGCGTCGAGCACGCTGCGCTCGGAAGCCTCGAGCCTCGGCTCGAACCTCTCGGTCGTTCAGATCCGTCAGGACTTCAACAAGAACCTGATCAACGTGCTGCAGACCGGCTCGTCCAACCTGACCCTGGCCGACACCAATGTGGAGGCCGCCAACAGCCAGGCGCTGTCGACCCGTCAGTCGATCGCGGTCTCCGCGCTGTCGCTGGCCAATACCTCGCAGCAGAGCGTGCTTCAGTTACTCAGATAATAAGCGACTGAAATAACTGGATAAAATCGAGCGGCGGGGCCATTTGCCCCGCCGCTCTTTTTTGCGTCCTGGGCGGGCAGGGGCGTTCACCCGCCATTAACCCTGTCCCTTAAACCGGCGTTAACCATACTTTAAAGGACACCTCCTAAAACTGGACAAAAGCCCGCTTTGCAGACCGCGCGGCCGATTCGTATCCGGTTCAAGAGGAAGACTCGCCAATGTCCAACATCGTTCTCTCGGCGTCCGTTCGCCAGAACCTGTTGTCGCTGCAGTCGACGGCCGACTTGCTGGCCACGACGCAGGAGCGGCTGTCGACCGGCAAGAAGGTCAACACCGCGCTCGACAATCCCACCAACTTCTTCACGGCGCAGGGGTTGGACAACCGGGCGAGCGACATCAGCAACCTGCTCGACGGCATCAATAACGGTGTCCAGGTGCTGCAGGCCGCCAACACCGGCATCACCTCGCTGCAGAAGCTGATCGACAGCGCGAAATCGATCGCCAACCAGGCGCTGCAGACCACGGTCGGCTACTCCACCAAGTCGAACGTCTCGACCACCATTCCCGGCGCGACGCCTGCAGACCTGCGCGGCACGACCTCCTATGCGAGCGCGACCGCCAAGAGCAACGTGCTTTATACCGGCGCCGCCGGCGGCGTGACCCCGGTTACGGGAACCGCCGCACTCGGCGCCTCGCTGGGCTCGAGCGCCGGCACGGTGGTCGGGTTCGCTGCGACCGCGGCTGACGGCACCACGGTGCTCAGCGGCACCGCCACGCTCGTCGGTACAACCGCGTCCACCACCTTCGGCGCTGCGCCCGCCGACGGCGATACCATCACTGTGAACGGCAAATCCATCACCTTCCGCACCGGTATTGCCCCGAGCACGCAGCCGACCGGCTGGGGCCTCGACGCCAGCGGCCACATCGCCACGGACGGCAACGGCAATTCGATCGTCTACGAGGGAACGCCGACCGCGCCCGGTGCGACTATCAACGACGTCCTCACCGCGATCGACCTCGCCAGCGGCGTCAAGACTGCAACCATCAGTGCAAGCGCGGCGACCATCGCCATCAGCGGCGCGGCCGGACCCGTCGGCACGCTCCAGACGGCATCATCCATCTCGGGAGGCGGCCAGATCACGCTGAAGAGCTCGACCGGCGCCGATCTCAGCCTGACCGGCAAGGCCGATTTCCTCAACAAGCTCGGTCTGACTGCGGCCACCGGCGCGGGCAATGCGAGCGTCACTGCGAACCGGTCGACGACCGCCGGCTCGCTCGGCACTCTCGTCCAGGACGGCTCGACGCTGAACATCGACGGTCACACCATCACCTTCAAGAACGCTCAGACGCCGCAATCGGCGGCGAGCGTGGCCACCGGCTATGGCGTCAGCGGCAACGTCGTCACCGACGGCAACGGCAACTCGACCGTCTATCTCCAGAGTGCGACGTTGACCGACCTGCTCAACTCGATCGACCTTGCCACCGGCGTCAAGACGGCCGGCATCTTCAACGGCGCGGCGACGCTGTCGACCACCGCGGGCCAGATCCCCTCGTCGGTCAACAGCAGCGGCCAGCTTGCGCTCTCCACCGGCATCAATTCCGACCTGTCGATCACCGGCACCGGCAATGCCCTGAGCGCCTTCGGCCTCAGCGGCAACACGGGAACGGCGACCGCCTTCACCGCGGCGCGCACCTCGGGCGTCGGCGGCGTCAGCGGCAAGACGCTGACCTTCTCTTCCTTCAACGGCGGTACGCCGGTCAACGTCACCTTCGGCGACGGCACCAACGGCACCGTCAAGACGCTCGATCAGCTGAACGTGCAATTGCAGGCGAACCACCTGACGGCGACGATCGATGCCAACGGCGTGCTGACGGTCACCACCGTCAACGAGTACGCGTCCTCGACCCTCGGTTCGACTGCTGCCGGCGGCGCGGTCGGTGGTACGCTCACCGGCGTGCTCGCCTTTACCACCGCGCAGCCACCGATCCAGGATCCCGTCGCGCAGACGGCGCGTTCGAGCCTGGTCAGCCAGTTCAACAATATCCTGGCGCAGATCGACACGACGTCGCAGGACTCGTCCTTCAACGGCATCAACCTGCTCAACGGCGATACGCTGAAGCTGGTCTTCAACGAGACCGGCAGCTCCACGCTCGGCATCAACGGCGTCGTGTTCAACGCGGCGGGTCTCGGTCTCAGCAATCTCGTTCCCGGCACGGATTTCATCGACAACGGCGCCACCAACAAGGTGCTGGCCAGCCTGAATGCCGCCTCGAGCAGGCTGCGCTCGGAGGGCTCTTCGCTCGGTTCGAATCTCTCGATCGTGCAGGTGCGTCAGGACTTCTCCAAGAACCTGATCAACGTGCTGCAGACCGGCTCGTCCAACCTGACGCTCGCCGACACCAACGAGGAAGCGGCCAACAGCCAGGCGCTGTCGACCCGCCAGTCGATCGCGGTCTCCGCGCTGTCGCTGGCCAACCAGTCGCAGCAGAGCGTGCTGCAGCTGCTCCGCTAATTTCGAGCGCCAGCTCGCTCTTCGAGATTTCGCGGCGGGGCTAACGCCCCGCCGTTCTTTTGAGGGAGATCGCTAAGACAAGATTAGCTGAGATCAGCACGCCTCGCGCGAAGCGCGTTTACATGGTGCGTGCGTGGATCTAGCGTTGCGCTGACGAAGAGCTCCGCGACCCGTAATTATCCGGAGTGCTTCCAAGCACACACGTAAGCAAATCTTAAGCGGTGCTGCCTAGGGTTGGGAAAGAAATCCTTAAGCGCTTACAACGCGCTAGGTAACCTCCAGGGTGTGATTGATGTCGAATTCCGCTGCCTCGGCTTATGCGCGTGTTGCAACGACCACCGCATCTCCTCGCGACATCGAGGCGCAGACTCTGCTGAAGGCCGCGAACAAGCTCCAGGATGCGGTGAACAATGCCGATCCGCTCAGCGAGCAGACCATGCAGGCCCTGATGTTCAACCGCAAGCTCTGGACCATCTTCCTGAGCGAGGCGATGCGCGACAACAACCCGCAGCCGATCGACGTCCGGCAGAAGATCGCCAACATCAGCGTGTTCGTGCTGAGCCAGACCGCCGCGCTCCAGATGAGCCCGCAGTTCGATCACTTCCGTCCGCTGATCGAGATCAACCGCAACATCGCTGCGGGCCTGTCCGGACGGCCGTGACGGGAACTCGTGATGGTCGACGTCACGAGCATCGGACCTGTCGTCTTTCAGCAATGACAATTTGACGCTGACCGGTGCCGGTCAGACGCAGGGCAGAACATCGTCACCGATCCCGCGATCGCGACGCGTGATCGTCAGGCGCTGACATCCGTGCTGAGCGGACGCGAGGGCTGCGACTTCAGATCCTCTGCGTGGAAATAGGCTCGCCGGCGCAGCATCGCTTCGTCGGGGAACTGATTGACCACCGCGTCGGTCCTGTCGTTGACGACCTGGAAAACGAAGGATGCGGCCGCCTGGTCGAACACGACCTGGCGCGAGATGTTCTCGTGGTTCGGCAGATCATTGCGCACGGGCGCGCTCGTATCCGCCGCGGCGACCGTCTGGCTCACCGGAAGATCAGTTTGCACAGCCTCGTTCGCCGCCACGCTGGACGTCGTTACGATCTGCACGGGGGCCGGGATCCCCACCGGCCTGATGCTGAAATCTGTACTCATGGCAGCCTCCTGGTTGCCTCACGTGAGTCAAATCCCAACCCCTCTCATAACGCAACCATGGAACACCAGGACTAAAGACCCGGTAAGGAAACGTGCCTAACCGCGCGACGAAATCGCCGCGCGGTTTTTCGTAAAATTGTCGGTTGTTTTCGTGTGCGCTCAGAGCGAGCGGCTGACCGCGAGCGGGGTGATGTGGCGCGGGCCTGGAGCTGCGCGACGACCTGCGGCCGTATAGGTGTTCGGCACGTTGCGCTTCTGGATCTCGGCATTGACGCCGCGCACGACGCTTTCGGAAACCGCGTGCGCGGTCGCGAGCACGGTGAGATTGACCTGGAGCATCGCGCGGAATGCATCGTGGTGGCGATGCAGCGTCGAGAGCAGCTCCGGCGCGGACTTCGCGAGTTGAGGCTGATTGGCCTTCAGCTGGCTGACGGCACCGACATAGTTTCGCGAGAGCTCCTGCTTCTTGCTCTCGAGCATCATCGCCTCGCGGACCTTGCCGGCGCGAACCAGCTCGGTCTCGCGCTCGATCAGTCCGAGCAGGGCGCTCATCGCATCCATCAGGTCTTCGGCGAGCTTGCGCGCCTCGGCGCTGCCGGGCGCGGTGTTCGGACGCTGGGCCTGCATCGGCTGACGTGAGGCGTTGAAATGGTTCATCTCGATTGACCTTATGCCGTGCGGATCGTTTTCGCCTGCTGCATGATGAGGGTGCGGTAGACTTCGCTGGCGATGCCGACGCCGCCGGCATTGGCGAAGGTCTTGGAATATTGCTCGGTCAGCATCGAGCGCCACACGCCGGTGCCGGGCGTGTCGCCGAACGGGCCTTCGCCCTTCAGGCCCGAGGTCATCTGCGAGAACATGCTGTTGAGGAACATCGCCTCGAAATCGGTGGCGGTCTTCTGCGCCTTGGCCTGCTGCTTCGGCGAGACCTTTTGCAGAGCGCTCGCGAGATCGAAATCAGGCCGGCCGTTGCGGCTCTCGACCGAGAAGGCCGAGGAGTTGGCGACACGCGGGGTGTTGATCGTGCTGGTCTGCATCACATCACCTCGATGTCGGCTTCGATGGCGCCGGCGGCTTTGATCGCCTGGAGGATGCTGATCATGTCGCGCGGGCCGATGCCGAGGCCGTTGAGGCCGTCGACGAGCTGCTGGAGCGAGACGCCGTCCTTGACCACGGCCAGCTTCTTGCCGTCCTCGGTGACCGTGACGCTGCTGCGTGGCGCGACCACGGTTCGGCCGCGCGACAGCGGGTTGGGCTGGCTGACCTGGGGGCTCTCGGAGATGGTGACGGTGAGGTTGCCCTGCGCCACCGCGACGGTGGCGACGCGGACGTCGCGGCCCATCACGATGATGCCGCTGCGTTCGTCGATGATGATCTTGGCGGCCAGATCGGGATCGACCTGCAGCTGCTCGATCTCGGTGAGGAACGCGACGACGTTGCCCTTGAACTCCGGCGGGATCGAGAGCTGCACCGTCGAGGGATCGACCGGTTCGGCGGACTTCACGCCGAGATAGTCGTTGATGGCGGCCGCGATGCGCTTGGCGGTGGTGAAGTCGGCGTTGCGCAGCGCCAGGCGCACGTTCGGCAGGCGGTTGAGCGCGAACTCGATCTCGCGCTCGATGATGGCGCCGTTCGCGATGCGTCCCACGGTCGGAACGCCGCGCACGATCTTGGCCGCCTCGCCCTCGGCCTGGAAGCCGGAGATCGCGAGCGAGCCCTGCGCCACCGCGTAGACGTTGCCGTCGGCGCCTAACAGGGGGGTGACGAGCAGGGTGCCGCCCTGGAGGTTCTTGGCATCGCCGAGCGCGGAGACGGTAACGTCCATGCGTGTGCCCTGGGTGGCGAACGCCGGCAGATTGCCCGTGACCATCACGGCGGCGACGTTGCCGGTGCGGATGGTGGCGCCGCGGATGTTGACGCCCATGCGCTCGAGCATCGCCTGCAGCGACTGCTTGGTGAAGGGGATGTTGTTGAGCGTGTCGCCGGTGCCGTTGAGGCCGACGACGAGGCCGTAGCCGATGAGCTGGTTCTGCCGCACGCCCTCGATGTTGGCGAGGTCCTTGATGCGCGAGGTCGCAGCCGCCGGCGCGACCGAGAGCGCAAGCGCCGATAGCGCAGCGCAGGCCACCCCAACAATCCTCACCCAACGAACGCCTGACATCCCCTGCTCCCCAAAGGTCCCCAAAAGGGGCGCCTCAAATCGGAAAGACCTGCACGACGCTCCCATGACGAGCTGGTCCGACGCTGTCCTTGCGAGGGCTGTGCCAACACAGGCCAGCGAGGGTAGGTGGCTGAATAGGTTGAATAAATCTGTCTGGACCGATGTCAGCCGGCGTTCGCCCTGAGGAGCGAAAATGCCGCCTGTCGGCAGATTTTGCCGGGCCGTTTACGCGCCGTTAACCATAAGACGGCGAAGGTGGGGCATCGATCACCCGGATTCCTTCCGATGCGCATCTACGGACCGAATGGCACCACGCTTGGAACGCCGGCCAGCCAGGCCAGGCGGACCGGCTCCGGCACCTTCGTGCTGCCCGACGCCTCGTCAGCGCAGGAGACGCGGAGCGCCGCCGCACCAAAGGCTGCCGCCAACATCGACGGGCTGCTTGCCTTGCAAGGTGTCGAGGAGGATCCGGTCGAGCGTCGCAAGCGCTCGGTCACGCGCGGCAGGACTGCGCTCGACGTGCTCGACGATCTCAAGATGGGCCTATTGTCCGGCAATCTCGACGCCTCGACCGTAATGCGGCTGCGGGATGCCGCGGCGAACCTGAAATCGTCCTCGGGCGATGCGGGTCTCGATGCGGTGCTTGCCGAGATCGAGCTGCGCGTCGAGGTCGAGCTGGCGAAGGCCGGGCAGGCGTAACCTCCGGCTGCGCCTACGCCGCTTCCTCCTTCTGCTGCGCATCATAGCGGCGCTGGGCGGCGAGAACGTCTTTCAGATTCTGCTCGGCCCAATCGCGCAGCGGATCAACGGCGCCGGCGAGCGTCAGCCCGAGCTGCGTGATCGAATACTCCACCGTCACGGGTACGGTCGCGATGGCGTGGCGCTTGAGCAGGCCGTCGCGTTCGAGCGATTTGAGAACCTGGCTCAGCATCTTCTGCGAAATGCCTTCGATCGTGCGGCGCAGCTGATTGAAGCGCATCGGCTCCTCGCGCAGCAGCAGGAGGATCAGCACCGCCCATTTGTCGCCGACGCGGTCGAGGATCTGGCGGGTGGGGCAGTTTGCTGCGTAGACGTCGGGTTTCATCGTCGGTCCTCAGAGTTCGTTCGGTCGCTTGCGGTCCGGGCGTCGGTCGCGAGGGCGCTGGGTTAAGCGCCCGGGTTACCCCGGCGTAATCAGGTAAGCACAAAGTGCTCTCTTAACACCAGCATTCTTTTTGATATCTAGTCGCTATTGGTTACCCACAGAAGCGAAGGAGCCTTCATGAAAATCGCAGTTGCCGGCGCCTCGGGCCGGGCCGGGTCGGAGATCATCAAGGAACTGTCCCGCCGCGGCCACGCGGTCACCGCCATCGCCCGCAACCCGGAGAAGATCGCGGCGCTGCCGAACGTCACGCCCACCAAGGGAGACGTGCTCGACCAGGCCGGCCTTGCCAAGCTGTGGGCCGGCCACGACGTCGCCGTGAGTTCCGTGCACTTCCTGGCCAGCGACGCGCGCAAGCTGATCGGCGCGGCGAAGGACGCCAAGGTTGGCCGTTATCTCGTGGTCGGCGGCGCCGGCAGTCTTGAGGTCGCGCCGGGCGTGAAGCTGGTCACGACTCCCAATTTTCCGGCCCAGTACAAGGCGGAAGCCGAGGCCGGCTCGGCCTTCCTCGACCTGTTGCGGCAGGACAAGGAGTTGAACTGGACCTTCATTTCGCCGTCCGCGCTGTTCGTCGAGGGGGAACGCACGGGCAAGTTCCGGCTCGGGACCGATCAGCTTCTCGCAGATGCGAACGGCAAGAGCTGGATCACTTTCGCCGACTACGCCATCGCGCTCGCCGACGAGATCGAGCGGCCGGCCCATCTGCGGCAGCGTTTCACGGTCGGATACTAGGCCTTCCGGCGCCCCCGGGCCCTCCAGGATAAACCTTCCTGTGCAAGGGCTTGAGGGTACCGGCCGGGCCCTCAGGGAAAGATTGTCTGTCACAGGAGGCCGCTATATAACGCCCCGCTCAACGGACCCTGTTTCCGTTGCGAGTCGTTGCTTAGACAGATAGGCCGCCCTTGGAAAAGTTGAAAAACTACCGACCGACCGAAAAAGAGCCTTTCATGAACGACCGGCAGAAGGAGTACTTCCGTTTGAAGCTCCTTGCCTGGAAGGATGAGATCCTCAAAGAGTCCAAGCTCACCCTGCAGGCTCTGCAGGAGGAGAACGTGAACCACCCCGATCTTGCCGATCGGGCATCGTCCGAAACCGACCGCGCCATCGAACTCCGCGCCCGCGACCGCCAGCGCAAGTTGATCGCCAAGATCGACGCCGCGCTCCAGCGCATCGAGGACAACACCTATGGCTATTGCGAGGACACCGGCGAGCCGATCTCGTTGAAGCGGCTCGAGGCCCGGCCCATCGCGACGCTCTCGGTGGAAGCGCAGGAGCGCCACGAGAAACGCGAGAAGGTCTATCGCGACGAATAGAGACGGAGCCGCAGCGATGCGGCTCTTTTGTTTTTGTGGCGTAAGGTGCGCTGTTTCGCGCCGCGTTCGGCGTTTGCCTGCCGCTTGAACGCCGCCTCTCCGGCGCGTAGATTCGCGCCGCCATGATGATTTGCACTCTCAACATCGCATCGGTCTTCTTCCTGGGTTGAGCGCAGGCGCCTCCGCCGCGGAGGCATTGCGTCCCGCGAGCCCGGCTTGCGGATTCCCACCGATCGACCCAGCCGGTTCCGCAGCGAGCGGACCATGAGGGCTGGGCGAGGCATCGAGAGATCATCATGACCGCCGTTCCCCGCGCGTTGGACGACGCGCAAATTGCCCAATTCATCCGCGACGGCTTTGTCCGGATCGACAATGCTTTCCCCCGTGAGCTCGCCGAGGCGGCCCGCGTCATCATGTGGCGCGATCTGCCGTGCAGCGAGCACGACCCCGCGAGCTGGACCCGGCCCGTGGTGCGGCTGCCCTATTATGGCGACCCGCCGTTCCGCGATGCCATCAACACCGCATTGCTCCATGCAGCCTTCGACCAGATCGTCGGGCAGGGGCGATGGCGGCCGCGGCGCGACATTGGCACCTTTCCGGTGCGCTTCCCGCATCCCGACGACCCCGGCGATGCCGGCTGGCACGTCGATCTCAGCTTTCCCGGCGAGGATGACAACCCAAACGAAGCGCAGGATCACATGGCCTGGCGCGTCAACGTCACCTCGCGCGGGCGGGCGTTGCTGCTGCTGTTCCTGTTCTCCGACATCGGTGACGACGATGCGCCGACGCGGATCCGGGTCGGCTCGCATATGCCGATGGCGCGCTATCTGGCACCGGCCGGCGATGCGGGGCGAGCGCACATGATGCTTGAGCAGATGGGGGCCGATTGTCCGGTTGTCCTTGCGACCGGTGCGGCCGGCACGGTCTATCTCTGCCATCCCTTCCTGGTTCATGCCGCGCAGAAGCATCAGGGAACGCGACCGCGCTTCCTGGCGCAGCCGCCGCTGCATCTCGCCGAGCCATACCGGCTGGAGCGAAGCGAGGGCGACTACTCGCCGGTCGAGGTCGCCATCCGCATCGCACTCGGACGCAATTGAGGGACGCTCTCGGCGTTGTGGCGCACGCTTGTGCCACAACGCCCCTGTCGTGTGACGACGGTTGGTTTGATCGCGAAAAATGAATCGCGATCAATGGGCTAGAGTCAAATCCTCCGTGCTCACGTGAGTTCGCATGAGAAAAAGCTTTCACTTCAGGTGCGGGACGTTTTGCGAGTCGCATCAAAGAGATCGACCGGCATCTTGAGACGGCGGCGCAGCGGCTTCATGCATCGCTGCAATCAGGGTTCTCGTGCCGCGCGGGCGCATGGGCCTCTGGCGCGTGGCTCCATAAAGACCGGACCGACTCAATTTTTCCTTAAGCGGCGGGCTCCCCCCGTAATCGACCCGGCCGAGCGCCGAGCGGCGCTTGTCAGGCCCGGGTTGGAATGCTGAAGTGTCGCCCACAATTGCGTAGCGTGGGAGGCGGCGCCGATGGACAAGATTCTCGAAGCCGCGAAGGCGATCGCGCTGGCGCGCCGCAACCATGCGCCGCTTGCGGCGCTGGAACGTCCGCCGATGGATGAAGCCGAGGGCTATCAGGTCCAGCGCGCGCTGCATGATCTGCTGCTGGCGCATGCCGGGCCGCTGGTCGGCTACAAGATCGGCTGCACAAGCCAGGTGATGCAGGACTATATCGGCATCCCCCACCCCTGCGGCGGCGGCGTGTTCCAGAAGGGCGTGCATGACAGCGGGGCCAAGCTCGCCGCCTCGAACTATGTCCGGGTCGGCGTCGAATGCGAGATCGCGGTCCGGCTGAAGCGCAACCTTGCCGCCGGCGAGGCGCCGTTCACGGCCGAATGGGTCGGCGAGGCCGTTGAAAGCTATCAGCCCGCCATCGAGATCGTCGACGACCGCTATGTGAAGTGGGAGACCATGGGCGCCCCGACCCTGATCGCCGACGATTTCTTCGCCGCCGGCTGCGTGCTGGGCCCGTCGGTTCCGCGCTCGTCCGTGCCGGACCTGAAGGCGGTCAAGGGCCGCGCCATCGTCAACGGCGAGGAGGTCAGCCAAGGCTCCGGCGCCGACGTGCTCGGCCATCCGCACAACGCGCTCGCCTGGCTCGCCAACCATCTCGCCGCCGAGGGCAAGGGACTGCACGCGGGGCAACTCGTGCTCACCGGCAGCCTGGTCAAGACGCTGTGGCTGAAGGCCGGCGACAAGGTGCGGATGGAGCTGGACGGGCTGGGCGTGGTGGAGGCGGAGTTTACGTGAGGGGCAGAAGTTGCTTCGGCGTCATTGCGGAGTCGGCGCAGCCGCGTCGATATACGGGCCGGACCTGCGATTGCGCGATGACCACCGCTCAAAATACATGCGGCCCTCGCCAGGGGAGCTAGCGAGGGCCGCGTTGTACATCGTCGTTCGCGCCTAGGTTCGCGAACACGATGTGGGAGCTCGGGAGAATTTAGAAGGGCAGCAGCACGTCCATGACTTGCTGGCCGTAGCGCGGCTGCTGCACGTCCATGATCTGGCCGCGGCCGCCATAGGCGATGCGGGCCTGCGCGATCTTGGTGGAATCGATGGTGTTGTCGCTCTGGATGTCCTCGGGGCGGACGATGCCGGCGACCACGAGCTCGCGGATCTCGTAGTTGACGCGGATCTCCTGCTTGCCCTCGACCACGAGGTTGCCGTTCGGCAGCACCTGGGTGACGACCGCGGCGACGTTGGTCTGCAAGGCTTCCGTACGGTTGACCGAGCCCTTGCCGTCGCTGGAGGCGGAGGAGTCCGCCGTGAGGATGCGACCGGGCAGCACTTTTTGCGCCTGCGCGCCGAGCGTCTTGGCGCCGATGAAGTCGGTGATGCCGGAATCTTCCGAATTGGTGCGGCTGCGCTGGGTCTCGTTGGCGATGTTGGCCTTGTCCGTGATGTTGACCGTCACGGTCAGGAGGTCGCCGACCTGGCGGGCGCGCTGGTCCTTGAAGAAGGCGCGGCTGCCGTTGCGCCACAGCGAGTTCGGATTGTAGGAGGCGACTTCCGGCTTCGGCATCGGCATCTGCACCGGCTTGTAGCCGGGCTGCGTCGTCGGATTGTCGATCGCCGACAGTTTCGGCTGCTCGCCGATCTGCGACAGGCGGTCGATCGAGGAGCAGCCGCCCAGCGCGCAGGAGGTCAGCAGCAGGGCAGAGATCGCGATGCGACGAAGACGGTAAGCCGAACTGAACGAGGACATGACGAACTCTTACTTTGCTTGAGCTTGCGAGACGCGAGCTTGCGGGATCTGGGCTTCTGCGATCTGGGCGGGCGAGGCGGGGGCCTGCACCAGGTTCCGCAGGAGTGCTGCGGTGTCGACGGGGGCCGGCGCTTCATCGCGCTTGAGCGAGGAGGTCTGCTCGACCGCGGGCGCCATCGGCGCGGATTGGCTCGCGCCCTGGATCGTCACCTGGCCACGGCCGGTGACGACCCCGGTCAGGGTGCGCTTGGATTGCAGATTGAGGACGCTGACGGTGTCGCCTTCGGCGCCGCTCTCGATCGCCTTGCCGCGTGTGGTGAGGTAGAGGCCCGGCGCCTGGAAGATGACGGTCACGGCCTGGTCGCGCACCACGAAATCGGGCTTGACGACGTCGGCGGCACGAAGCGGCGTGCCCGCCCGCATCGCCCGGCGCAGCTGCATGCCGACGCTGCGATCGCGCGAGGCCGGCTCGCCGGTGATCTCGGCCTTCGGCCGGCGCTCCAACGCGACGTCGGAAGCCTTCAGCGTGTCGGTACGGTCGATGTCGCGCGTCAGCACGGCCACTTCCACCGTTTCGATCGCGGTGCCCGAGAAGCGCAGCTTGGTCGGGCTCGCATTGGTGTCGTTGGCGATCTCGAAGGCGATGTCGAAGCGACCGCTGCGCGCGTCGTAGCGGGTCGCGACCGGCTGCAGCGCGCCGCTGTTGGAGGCATCCAGCCGCATTTCGGCACCGCCGCGGTCGAACGTGACGGTGATGTTGGCGGCGTCCCCGAGGCCGAAGCGGCGCTCGAGTGCCGAAGCGACCGCGTTCTCGATATCCTTGCTCGCGAGCGTGCGGGCGAGGCGGGTGACCTGGACCTCCTTGATGTCGCCGGTCATCACGCCGATCACCTGCTTGGCACGGAGCACGCTCAGGACGTGCGCGACCGGCAGCGCGCCGGTGGTGCCGAGATCGGGCGAGCGGTAGACCGGGATCAGCGCGGCCGATCCGGCATTGTCGATGAGATCGCCGACCCGCACCACGTCCGAGGTCACGGTGACGCTTGCGCGCAGTGTCGGCGCGGCGATGAAATCGTCCGCGGCCGCTGCCGGCAAGGCCAGCGCGAGCAGGGTGGAGATCGTGGCGAGTGTGGCGCGGATCATCGTCATTGCTTCAGTGTCATTGCTTCAGACTTGGCCTCAGCGGAACAGCGCCGTGGTCGATTGCATCATCTGGTCGGCGGCGCTGATCACCTTGGCGTTCATCTCGTAGGCGCGCTGGGCGGCGATCAGGTCGCTCATCTCCGACACGACGTCGACATTGGCCTGCTCGAGGCTGCCTTGCGTGATGTTGCCGTAGCCTTCCGCGCTCGCCGTGCCGTCCTGGGGCGGGCCGGAGGAGGGCGTCTCGACGAACTGATTGTTGCCGACCGGCTGCAGGCCCGCCTTGTTGATGAAGCGGGTCAGGCCGAGCTGGCCCTGGATGGTGGAGGTCGACGAGCCCGGCAGCGTCACCGAAACCTGGCCCTGCACGTTGACCGTGAGGCCCGAGGCGTTTTGCGGGATCGTGATCGTCGGCTGCACCGGGTTGCCCTGCGCAGTGACGACGCGGCCCTGATTGTCCATCTGGAAGGTGCCGTCGCGGGTGTACTGGTAGCTGCCGTCGGGCATCAGGATCTTGAAAAAGCCTTCGCCCGAGATCGCAAGGTCGAGATCGTTGCCGGTCTGCGACAGCGTGCCCTGCGTCATGCTGCGCGGCGTGCCGACGGTCTTGACGCCGCCGCCGATGTCGACGCCGACGGGCAGGATGGTGCCCTGGTCCGAGGCCTGCGCGCCGACGCGGCGCACGTGCTCGTAGATCAGGTCCTGGAATGCCGCGGTCTGCTTCTTGAAGCCGGTGGTGCGCAGGTTGGCGATGTTGTTGGAGATCACCTGAACGTTGAGTTCCTGTGCCGCCATTCCGGTCGCTGCGGTGTGAAGTGCCTGCATCTCAGTTCTCCTTCAATCAGGCCGGAACGTCGGCGAGCTTTTCGATCGCCGATTTGTGGAGGTCGCTCTGCTGCTGCAGCAGGTTGGCGATGGCGGTGTAGCTGCGCATGACTTCGACCATGCGGGTCATCTCGCCGACCGAATTCACATTCGACTTCTCGATGTAGCCCTGCTCCACGGTGGACTTGGTGGCGGGCTGCACGGTCGCGGAGCCGGTGTCATAGAGATTGGCGCCGAGCTTGGTCAGCTTGGCCGGATTGTCGAACGACACCATCTTGATCTTGCCGCGGATCGAGTCGGTCTTCGCCGTGCCCTCGAGCACCGTGATGGTGCCGTCTGGGGCGATGTTGATGTCGTGGTCGGTCGGCTGGAAGGTGATCGGGCCGCCGGTGCCGAGCACGAGGTTGCCGTCGGAGGTCACGAGCTGGCCGGTCGAGTTGAGCGAGAACTTGCCGTCGCGGGTGTAGCGCTCGCCGCCATTGACCTGCACGGCGAAATAGGCATCGCCGCTGATCGCCATGTCGAGCGGGTTCTTGGTCATCTCCATCGGCCCCGGGCCGACGTCGCGGAAGGTGCCGCGGTCCTGCACATAGGAGACGCGGCGGTCGGCGCCGATGAAATTGTCCTCACGCGCGTTCGAGTTGAGAAACTCCTCGAACAGCGAATGATCGGCCTTGAAGCCGTTGGTATTGGCATTGGCGACGTTGTTGGCGATGACATCCATCTGCCGTTCCAACGTCATCTGCCGTGACAAGCCGATCAGAAGCGCGTTCTGCATCGGAAATCTCCCCTGAGTGAGGCCTGCCATTTCGCTCTCCCAAGCGCCTTGGCCGACCCCGTGATCGAGACCTTCAGGTTCTCCCAAACCTTGGGGTCTCGGCCCTCTCTTAGCGAAAGCCGTGCCAACTCAGAAAATTGTGTGATTTCAATATCTTTGCCGATTTCGGAGGGGCGCGGGAGGGCGGCAGAAAGGTTCTGTTAGCCATGTCTGCCCGGCAGATTTTTCCTAGCGGAAGCCTAATTGAAAGATTCCGTTAACCATTATTACCGTAGCGTTTGCCATGAAGAGGAGCGCATTGCGCCGGGGCATTTGTATCGCGTCACTGTCTTGAGGCTTCGCTCTTTCGACCCCTTTCAGAGATCCGGGCGCGGCGACCATGGCAGAGAATGAAGCAGAAGGCGGCGCAGCTGCCGAAGGCGCGGAAGCCGCTCCGCCCAAGAACAAGCTGAAGCTCATCATCATGGCCGTCGGCCTGCTCGCAATCCTCGGCGGCGGTGCTGCGACCTGGTTCTTCTTCTTCCGCCACGGCGACGACGAGCATCATGCCGAGGCCGCGCCGCCGCCGAAGCCGCCGGCCTTCGTCGACGTCCCCGACATGATGGTCAACCTCGCCGGTGCGCCGGGCGAGCGCGTGCAATATCTGCGGCTGAAGATCGTGCTGGAGCTGAAGGAAGAGAAGCAAATCGAGGCGATCAAGCCGACGATGCCGCGCGTCACCGACATCTTCCAGACCTATGTGCGCGAGCTGCGCCCCTCCGACCTCAACGGTTCCGCCGGCATCTTCCGCCTCAAGGAGGAGCTGACCAAGCGCGTCAACGCGGCGGTCGCCCCGATCCAGGTCAGCGCGGTGCTGTTCAAGGAAGTCGTGGTCCAGTGATGGCGCTGCGGGAGGCAATGGGCTAGCGTCATGGCCGGCAACGAGCAAATGGACCAGGATGCGATTGCCGCCCAATGGGAGGCGTCGCTCGATTCCGAGGATCCCGCGGAGGCCGCAAAGGCTGCCGCCGAAAACGAATTGTCGGAGACCATGGCCCTGCAATGGGCGGCCATGGTCGAGGACGGCAGCCGCGACCTCGGCAGCGGCAAGAACTCCGGCGAGAGGGTGCTGTCGCAGGAGGAGATCGACAATCTCCTCGGCTTCACCGTCGGCGACGTCACGCTCGACGACCATTCCGGCATTCGCGCCATCATCGATTCGGCGATGGTCTCCTACGAGCGTCTGCCGATGCTCGAAATCGTCTTCGACCGCCTGGTGCGGTTGATGACGACGTCCTTGCGCAATTTCACCTCCGACAACGTCGAAGTCTCGCTCGACCGCATCACCTCGGTGCGTTTCGGCGACTACATGAACTCGATCCCGCTGCCCGCCGTCCTCACCGTCTTCAAGGCCGAGGAGTGGGAAAACTTCGGCATGGCGACGGTCGATTCCAACCTGATCTATTCGATGATCGACGTGTTGCTCGGCGGCCGCCGCGGCACCAGCCAGCTCCGCATCGAGGGCCGGCCCTACACCACGATCGAGACCGAGCTGGTCAAGCGGCTGGTCGAGGTGGTGCTGGCCGACGCCGAGCAGGCGTTCCGGCCGCTGTCGCCGGTGACCTTCACGATCGACCGGCTCGAGACCAACCCGCGTTTCGCCGCGATCAGCCGTCCCGCCAATGCCGCGATCCTGGTGCGCCTGCGCATCGACATGGAAGACCGCGGCGGCAACATCGAACTGCTGCTGCCTTACGCGACCATCGAGCCGATCCGGGGCGTCCTGCTCCAGATGTTCATGGGCGAAAAATTCGGCCGCGACCCAGTCTGGGAAGGCCATTTCGCCACCGAGATCGTGCAGGCCGAGATCGCCGTCGATGCCGTGCTCTACGAGGCCGACATCCCGCTCAAGCAGCTGATGCGGCTCAAGGTCGGCGACACGCTGCCGCTGGACATGCGTGCGGATGCCAACGTCACCGTGCGCTGCGGCGACGTCACGCTGACCGAGGGGCGGATGGGCCGGGTCGGCGACCGCGTCGCGATCCGCGTGACGAAACCCTTGCGCAAGCCAAGTACGACACTTGCGATGTTCGAGAAGGTGGACGAGCAGAACAAGATGATGGAGGCCCCATGAACCACTCCCTGGGAATGGCGATCGAGACGCTGGTGGCTATCCTGCTGATGCTGACGATCGTCTATTGCGTCATGCTCAACAAGCGGCTGACGCGGCTGAAGGCGGACGAGCATTCGCTGAAGGCGGTGATCGGCGAGTTGATCACGGCGACAGAGATCGCCGAGCGCGCGATCGGCGGGCTGAAGCTCGCCGTGCGCGACGTCAACGAGAACCTCGGCAGCCAGCTCGCCGCGGCGACGCAGATGTCGGACCAGCTCCACAAGCAGCTCGGCGAAGCCGACAACGTGGTGCGGCGGCTGTCCAAGATCGCGATCGCCGCGCGCCCCGTCGCCGGGCCCGAAACGGTCGTCGCGCCCGCAGCCAAGCCATCGACGGCGAAGGCGGTGGCGGCAGCCGCCGAAGCCTTCTCCGAGCGCCGGCGATCCAACGGCCTTGCCGCATGAAGCCAGGATATGAAATCCTTTCGTAACATCCGCGTCATTCCGGTCGTCCTGGTTGCCGTCGCTGGCCTCGCCACGCTGAAGGTCGCGGGCCTCGTGATCAATGGCGGCTATGTCTTCGACTACAAGCCAAACCAGACCAAGAAGTCCTGGGCCCAGGAGAACCTGAACTTCCCGACCGGCCGCGAGGAACCCGAGATCATCACCGGCTCGACCCATGGCGCGCCGAAGGAGGCACCCAAGCCAGCCGCGCCCGAGACCAAGCCGGAAGGCACCGTGGTCAAGGTCGAGGAGGGCCAGCCGCAGGTCTCGGCCTCCGAGCGCGCGATCCTCGAGCGGTTGCAGGCGCGCCGCCAGGAGATCGAGGCCCGTCAGCGCGAGATCGACATCCGCGAAAGCCTGCTCAAATCGGCCGAGAAGCGCATCGAAGGCAAGGTCGAGGAGATGAAGGCGGTGGAAACCCGCATCTCCGCGACGCAGGCCGAGCAGAAGGCCGCCGAAGCCCAGCGCATGAAGGGCCTCGTCACCATGTACGAGGGCATGAAGCCCAAGGACGCCGCGCGGGTGTTCGACCGCCTCGAGATGGGCGTGCTGATCGAGATCGCCTCGGCGATCGCGCCGCGGAAGATGTCGGACATCATGGGACTGATGTCGCCGGAAGCGGCGGAGAAGCTGACGGTCGAGATGGCCCGCCGCGCCAATGGCGGCGGCGATCAGTCCGCCTCGGCCGCCGAGCTGCCCAAGATCGAGGGCAAGCCGACGCAAAAGCCGAATTGAGGGCGCAAGGCGAACAGAGCTGGCGCGACCGGACGCGTTGTAGCGTGGTCGTTCGACTGGAGCCCAACGAGAGCCTTGCGTGCCTAAATCGCGAAGACCTGTTGCACCCTGCGAACAGGCGGGCGCAACTGCTTCTCCACCCGAGGAAGAGTATCTAGCTGCTGCTTGATCAGCTGCGCCTCTGTGACGCGAGTCACGAGCTGCAGGGTGCTATGGCAACAGGAGCACTCAAATGTTTTCAGGGCGTATCCGCTGGCGATCGGAACGATCGCTACGACCGCTCTTGCCCTGCTACACACAATGCAACCGGCTTCTCCGTTCATTGATTACCCCCCCAAAAGCTAACCAATGCGATTCGCATCGCCGAGGTCCCATCTGATTCAGAGTCGCGCGCGAACCGCAACGTCCCGAAGGTTGTGAGGGCGCGCCCAGCAACTCGATCGAACTCCCGCGGCGGATGCAGTCGAACCAGGCGGCACCCTCTGGGACTGCGATGAGTTGACGCGCGCAGGTGTGAAGTGGCGTACAGTTGCGCTCAAGCCGCGGTCCTACGCTTCGGCCGTTCGCAATCGGCAGCGCAGGAGGAGGCCATGAACTACTCGTCCGCAGCGGAGCGCGTCATTGAGGCCGTCAACCGGCTGCTCATAGCGGCGATGACATCAGCGTGGACGTCCGCCCTTAGCCATCAGCATGTAGCGCCGCCAGAAGTTGACGACGGTAACGATGATGGATCTTCCCTCGGCTTACAGAACTCCTCGGCGCCAGAAGGCGCCGACAAGCAACACTGAAAACGCAACCGACCTGAGCGTCATACGATCAGATCGTGCAACACATGGCCGTGAACTGTTCCTGCGCCGTGAGGCGACTCAACACCGGATGTTTCAGGCATGGACGCCAGCTCGGACGCATGGAATCCCTCATCCTGCTCGTGCTGACCGACGATGTCCGAGAGACGAGCCAACACTGCGCTGTGCAGTGAGCCAGGCGAAGCGTCACCTTTAAACTCGAATGAGTCGCCGAGCAGCTGCGGACCGGCGGGGTGGGATCCAGACGCTCCCTGGGACGGGTTGTGCTGCTCCGCCTCGCCGGTCGGCAAATGGTTGACGCCGCCGGTCGCTGACTTCAGGAGGCTTGGGTTGAGCGTCGTGTCTGCCGTTTCATCGCCGGTTTGATCATGGGCATGAGCCGCCTTGGCGGCGCGTCCCGGTGGCAAGGTGCCGTCGTCAGCATCGCTCCCCGGCGCAAACCTGCCTCCAGCGTGGTGTTCGGCAGCGTCATGGGCAAAATTCAGCATGGCGATCGGAATGTCGGGCAGCTGGCCACTCGCGGCAATCGTGCCGCTTTTGCCAACCATTGAGGCGGCCTCGAAACCGGTCAGGTTGTCGAAGACAAAGCTGGTCTCCGTGTGTGTGACCATGTGCTGCATGATCACCGCCAGCGCACCGGCTGGGGCAGGTGCCGCGTCGCTGCGGGGCGTTTCGATCACGAGCGTTTGCACCTCGTCTGAACCGGGCAAGCTGGGATATTCTCTCGCTGCGATCTGGTCCCAGCTCGAATCGAGGCTTGAGGCCGGCTCGGTTGGTTGGATTGCCGAACTTCCCGCAGCGAGAAGCGTGCCGTCGCCGCCGCCGACATCGGACGAGACTTCGGAAGTGGTCGTCATCACGGCGGTCGCGTCATTCTGCGCGGTTGCGGTGAGGTCGAGCAGATCGCCGGCTACCGCCATCACCGGTGCCGCCGCCGGCGCCGTGATGAAGTCCGACGCGTCGATGGTTGCAACCCCCTGCAAATGAATTTCGAGCAGACCGGAATCGCCGACATGCAGGGTCTGATCTGTCGGATTGACGTACACGATCGTTTGATTGGCCGCGCTGTCGTAGAGCCAGGCGATCGTATGTGCCGGCACGACGGTGCTGGTTGAGCTCAAGGCCAATATGACAAACCCAAGCGCGCCAAAGGCAGTCAGGTCGATCTTGTCAGCCCCCGAGGCGAAGTCCGTGATGGTGTCGTACTGGTTTGCGTTGGAATCGGCTACGAACAAATAAGCGAAGCGGTCGTTGCCATTGCTGCCGGTGAGTTGATCCGCACCAAAACCACCGGTTATGACGTCATTGCCGTTGTTGCCGTTGATTGTATCGCTACCCGAGCCGCCATAGATCACGTCATCGCCATCGTTGCCCTTGATGGTGTCATCGCCAGAGCCGCCATAGAGAACGTCGGCTTTGCCCGTGCCGTTGACGGTATCGCTGCTCGCTCCCGCGTAGATGATCTGACCGGTGTCGCCGCCGCCGGCGATGGTTTCGCTCCCCGGCGTTCCATACACGTTCGGAGGATCGGAGATCACTGCAGATCCGGTGGCCAGGTTATCAAAATCGTTGGGGTCTGCATCGCTGGCGCCATGAATGGCGACGGTCACCGTCTGCGTCGTACCGTCGATGGCAGTTACCGTGAACGTGTCGGTCAACGTGTCGCCGACGTCGAGCGCCTGAACCACGCTGTTGTTGTTATCTAGGGTGTAAGTCCATACGCCGACCGCGGTCATCGTGAAGGTGCCGTATCCGCCGTCACTTGCTGTCGAAGAGACTGCGGCGAACGTGTTCGGCGGGTTGTCGATGTCTGTATCGGTGAGCGTGCCCGTCGCGATGGGAGCGCCAGGTGAGAAAGTTCCTGCCTCGATCACCGAGCCGGTCGTGGTGCCAGAAATGAGGGCCGCGTCGTTGCTGCCCTGAATGGTGATCGTCACCACCTGCAGCGTGCCGTCCAGGGTTGTGACAGTGAAACTGTCGGTGAGCGTACCGCCGGCATTGAGCGCCTGCACCGCGCCGCTGGCGTTGTCGAGCGTATAGGTCCACACGCCGGCGGCGGTTAACGTAAAAGTGCCATACCCATTCGTGCTTGCCCTCGGCGAACTCACCGCGGTGAAGGTGTTAGGCGCATTGTCGACGTCGGCGGCAGAGAGCGTGCCCGTTGCGCTCGGGCTGCCGGGTGTCGCATTGGCGATGCCGCCTGCCTCAGTCACCGAGCCGGTCGTGGTGCCTGAAACGATGGCAGCATCGTTGGTGCCATGGATGGTGACCGTCACGACTTGGGCAGTTCCGTCCAGGGTGGTCACTGTGAACGTATCGGTCAATGTCTCGCCGGTGTTGAGCGCCTGCACCGCTGCGTTGACGTTGTCGAGCTCATAGGTCCACACGCCGGCTGCCGTCATGGTAAAGGTGCCATAGCCGGCGGCGCTCGCCGTTGGCGAGGCGACCGCCGTGAAAGCATTTGCGGTCGTGTCGACGTCCGTATCGGTGAGGATGCCGGTCGCGGTGGGCGTGCCGGGGTTTGCATTGGCGAGGCCGCCAGCCTCGATCACTGCGCCGGTCGTTGCGCCGGAAATGATCGCGGCGTCACTGGCTCCGTGGATCGTGATCGTCACCACTTGGGCGGTGCCTCCGCTCGTGGTCACCGTAAAGTTGTCGGTGAGCGCGTCGCCGGCATTGAGTCGCTGCACTGCGGGATTGGCGTTGTCCAAAGTGTAGGTCCACACGCCGGACGCTGTCATCGTGAAGGTGCCATAGCCACCCGTGCTGGTGGTTGGCGAACTCACCGCCGTGAACGTATTGGGCGGATCGTCGACGTCGGTATCGGAAAGAGTGCCGGTCGCAATCGGCGTGCCGGGCGCTCCATTGTCTATGCCGCCAGCCTCGATGGTCGAACCGGTCGTATTGCCAGAGATGATTGCAGCGTCGTTGACACCGTTGATGATGATCGTGAACGTCTTGCTCGTAGAATTGAGGCCGTCGGAAACCGTGATGACGAAATCGTCGGTCGAGGGCGACTTCAACGCATTGATCGCGGCGCTGTCAGGCACGAACGTGTAGGCACCGCTCGCACTGTTGACGTAGAGCGTCCCGTACGGACTTGGCTTTGACAGATCGTATGTCACTCCGTTGAGGATCGTCTCGCCGGCGGCCGCCCCTATGACACCAAAGGTCAGCTTGGCGCCGCTGCTGGTGCTGCTGGCGGCAAAAACTCCGCTCGTCGGAGTGAATGTATCAAACACCACCGTATCGAGCTCGGTTGGCCCCGCTCCGGTGCTGAGCGTCGGCGGCACAGGGTCGAAAACGGGAATGGCGAATGGTGTCACTGGGGCCAGCAGGTTCTGCGGCGTGGGCGCATCGGACGGAATGAAATTGATCGGCTGCAGCGACAGGGATTTGACAAAGGGTGGTGTGCTCGATCCGTGTGGACCTTGCCCGCCGGTGAGATTGGCGAGCACGTCCTGCTGAGCGGCGCGCAATTCGTCCATGCGAGCGGACGTGTTCGTGACCTGGTTGACGCTGATGGTTGATCCCACCTTCTTGATGACGATCGTCTCGCCGGGATCTTCGACGATGATGTGCCGCGGGATCCGCTCCTTGGTCACGAGCTCGAATGCACCGTGCGCAAGGTCCTTGTAGGTGATGGAATCGTCATCCAGGAATGTGACATCCGGATCCGCCGCCTCGGCGTCTTGCGCGGCCGAGAAAGTCAATGCTGCAAGCGTCAGCATCCCGAAACCGCCCGCGTGCCCCCGGGCGCGAATGCCTGCAATGGGGGTATTCAGCTGGAGCGCCCCGGCTTGTGCCAGCCGGCCTGGTACGAAACTGAAGCTCCCTCGCGTCACGTCGAACAGGGCTGCAAGTGGCATGCCTTCGGCGTCGAAGACGAACTCGCTCAGCTCAACGCGAGTGCCGCAGCCGATACTGAAGAAAGTACCGTCGATGAAGCGAATTGTGATCTGTCCGTCGGCATCGGTCTCCAGCACGTCGCCCCGGTAGATAGGCGCACCAGCCACCGCCTGCGTGGCGATGCCGCTCGCTCGCGTCAGCGTACAGCGACCGATCACTGTCGGAATATGGCCGATGAGTTCGGCGGGCAGGGCCGTGACGGGCCCGTTATCAACCTGGATGCCGGAAGCAACTAGCATGGCTCGCCCTCGCCTGGGTGATCGTTTCAGGCTCGGCGTGCTGCCTTGCTCGGGTCCTCGCCAAGGCACAAAATTTCCTGGCGCTGGCAGCCCCGAAGGCTTGCCCGCCGAAAGAAATCAAGTCTGAGAGGGAGACGCATTGCGCCGGGGACAGCGAAGCGTACCGCCCATTCCCCGCCGTGCCCCTCCCGCCAATGTGATTAAATTGACAAACGAGATGGATTTAATTGATGGTGCTTGCGCAGCGCCGGAGATAAGGTAGTCCAGTTAATAAAATTAAACAATATTATAGTTATTGCGGCTGCGTCGCGCGGGTCAGAATAGACCGCCGATTAGCGGCAAGATCTTCTCAGAAAGGGGGGATCATGTGCAGACCTACGAAAGCCGCGCTGGCCGCTGGCCTTGTTGTGGCGCTTGCCTGCTTCTTGCCGAGTGCGGCTCGAGCGCAAATCGATTCCGCCAAGCCCGCCGTCGCTACCTCCTCATCGAAACCGATTGGGAAGGTGGTGGTTGCCACCGGCTCGGTCACGATCGAACATGCAGGCGCAGTGATCGTTCAGGCGAATGTCTCGGGTGACCCCATCCGGGCCAATACGGGTGATCCCGTCTATCTTGGTGATGTGGTGCAGACGGGGGTCGATGGCCGGGTCGCCATCAACTTTACCGACGGCAGCTCGTTCAATCTATCGAGCAACGCCCGTATGGTATTGGATCATTATGTGTATGAGCCGGCCGGCAAGTCCAATGCGAGCCTATTCAATCTCGCCAAGGGGACGTTCACTTTTGTCGCAGGCAGCGTCGCAGAGACAGGCGACATGAAGGTCGATACCCCCGTCGCCACGCTCGGGATCCGGGGCACGACGCCGCACATCGAGATTTTGGATGATGGGTCGGTCAGATTCTCTACCTTGATCGAAGAGGGCAAGAGCAAGCTCCTGAAGAAGCCGCCGACATCCGCGGCGCCGGAGCCCGATCGAAGCAGCAATCGAAGGCTCAACATCTGTCGAGGCTGCTGAGAAACTCGCTTGGTCCGAAGCCGCCGGGTGCTGCAGCGCCGGCCGGGGAGAATGAGCAGTGGCGCTTCATTCACTGTCGGACTCGACACGTGGTGTGGAAATGACCGCGAGAGCCAGTTTCATCCAGGCCGTGATGCTCGCTCTTATGCTTGTCCTGTCCAGTTCGTCGGGCTGGGCGCAGAAGCAGAAGGGCAGCTCCCTCAAGACGGTTGAACTGTGTAACGGCTCAGACCATGTCTCACCCGAAGCTCGGATCGATGGCTGCACGGCGTTCATCGAAGCGGGCGAGGGGGCGCTGAACGGCTTCGTTGTCGCCTACAACAACAGGGGGAATGCCTATAGCGCCAAAGCCCACTACGAACGCGCGATCAAGGATTTCCTCGAAGCGACCAGGCTTGACCCGAACTATGCGAAAGCCTTCAACAACCTCGGGGTGGCCTATCTGAAAACGGGCGCGCACGATTTAGCGATCAGCGCTTTTGAGGAGGCGCTCAAGCTCAACCCGAACTATGGCGCTGCCTACGCCAACCGCGCGGCGGCGTACCTGAAGGCGAACGCGTACGACCGTGCCGCGCAGGACTATGACGAGGCAATTCGCCTTGATCCGAAGCTGGAGGCGGCGCGGAGCGGCCGCTGTTGGACCCGAGCCGTCCTTGGCGCTTTGCATGCTGCGTTGGAAGACTGCGATATTGTGCTTCGATCGGAAACGAACAACGCGGCAGCATACGACTCGCGAGCTCTTATAAATCTGAAATTGGGGCAATTCTCCGCGGCGATAGATGATTACAACTCAGCGCTGCGGTTCGCGCCCAAGCTTGCTAGCGCGCTGTACGGCCGAGGGCTTGCCCGCTTCAAACTCGGCGACACAGATGGTGGCCAAAGCGATATGTCGGCGGCCAAGAAGATCGACGCTCGGATCGACGAAGCCTTTGTCCGCTATGGGATGCCGTGAGGGGGTGGCCAACCCCGGCAGGACCGTTGTGCAGGCGTTAACAAATCCTTAACCATCGGCGTCTCAAATTCAAATACGGCGGACCCGTCGACGCTCGATGCGGCACGGCGTGCCGCCTCCAGAGCAAATCAAGATATAGCATTAACAAGTCCTTAATTGGCGAGACCTACAGTCGACGGCAGGGGCCGGCATCAGTGCCGTGCTGAACCATCGAAACGGAAGACATGCCGCCAATGGGGCGAGAGGCTGCCGCTGGATTTGTGTCGCGAGCCCGCGCTTTCGCGCCGGGCCTGTCGCGTCATGTCCGAGGCGCGGCCATGCTGGCGGTCTGCCTGCTGATCGGCATTGTTACGCCTGGCCGGGCGGCTGATCCGGTCAGGGGCGAGGCGAGTTTTTCGGCCGGCGGCGGCTTTGCCCGTCTCGTCATCAAGCTCGGCGAGGACGTTCCCTCCGAGGTGACGACCGCGGGCTCCATCCTCGTCATCCGGTTCGACCGGCCCGTCGACGTTCCCGTCGATCGCGTGCCGGCAGGCGCGCCTGACTACATCAATTCCGCGCGCCGCGATCCCGACGGCAGCGCCATCCGCCTGTCGCTGGCGCGGCGCGTCACCGTCAACACCATGAACGCCGGCGAGCGCACCTTCATCGACCTTTTGCCCGAGGGTTGGAAGGGGCCGCCGCCGAGCCTGCCGATGGACGTCGTCAAGGAGCTTGCCGAGCGCGCACGCGTCGCCGAGCGCGCGCTGCGCGCCCAGCGCGCCGCGGCCGAGTCCAAGAAGCGTCCGCCGATCCGCGTGCGCGCCTCGGTGCAGCCGACTTTCGTGCGCTTCGTGTTCGAGATGCCCGACGGTGTCGGCGTGTCCTCCGTGCTCAACGAGCAGAAGCTCACGCTCGCTTTCAACGCCAACCTCAATTTCGACCTGGCGGACGCGGTCGTCGCGGCGCCGCCGAACGTCGCCTCGATCAAGCAGAAGGCTGACATCGACCAGACCAATGTCGAGATCGCGCTGATCGGCGATTCCGATGTGCATTCGTTCCGCGACGAGAAGAACTACGTCGTCGACGTGTCTTTCCAGCCCGACAAGGGCAAGATGGCCGCGACGCCCGAGGCGGCGATCGCGCAGATGAAGCCCGCCGGTCACGGACCTCCGCCGGCGCCCGAGAAGCCCGCGGCCGAGAAGCCGAAGGAGGCCCATCGCGAGATCGCGCCGCCGACCTCCGAGATGATCGCGCGCGAAGCCAGGATTGACGTCAAACCCGAGGTCAAGGCGGAAGCGCCCGCCGCGATGCCGGCCGCTGAAGCACCGAAGCCGGCGCCCGCGGTTGAGGCGGCGCATGCTCCGGAAGCGCCCAAGGACGCTTTGAAGGAAGCCCCGAAGCCCGCGGCTCCCGTCGCTGAAGCTGCGGCCCCGCCGGCCAAGCCCGCGCCTGCCGAAGCGCCGAAAGAGGCCGCGAAGGAGCCGGTCAAGGAAAGTGCCAAGGAAACCGCAAAGGCTGCGCCGGCCGCGCCGCAGCCGAGCATCGCCAGCGTCGATGCGCGCCGCGACAGCGACGGCTTGCGCGTGACGTTCCCGATTCCTGTCGCAACGCCCGCGGCCGCGTTCCGCCGCGGCGACACGGTGTGGCTGGTGTTCGATACGCCGAAGCCGATCGATGTCGAGGCGATCCGCGCCAGGGGCGGCGCGATGATCGGGGAGGTCGGCCGCATCCCGCTCGACAAGGGGCAGGCGGTGCGCATCCGTCTCACCCGTCCGCTGGTCTATTCGCTGGCGAGCGAGGAGGTCGGCAAGGAGACCAACTGGCTTCTGACGCTCGCCGACAAGATCTCGGCGACGCCGCTGCCGCTGATGATGTCGCGCAACATCACCGACCCCGCGCTCGCCAACATCGCGATCCCCTTCGCCAATCCCGGCCAATTGCACAAGCTCACCGATCCCGACGCCGGCGACACGCTCTATGTCGTCACCGCGCAGCGGCCGGTGCGCGGCTTCATCAAGCGGCAGGATCTCGTCGATCTCTCGCTGCTGGAATCCGCGCATGGCATCGCGATCCGGCCGAACTCCGACGAGGTCGGCGTCGAGGTCGGCTCCGACAAGGTGATCCTCGGCAAGAAGGGCGGATTGACGCTGTCGCCGGTCGACATCTCGGCCGAGCGCGCGCCGACCGCGGTCCGCCCCGTCTTCAGTCCCGAAGGCTGGCGCAAGGGCCAGTCGGAAAACTTCATGGCGCGCCAGAGCGAGCTGTTGACGGCGATCTCGGCCGTCGAGCCGGCGCTGCGCTCGCTGCCGCGGCTCGACCTCGCGCAGTTCTACATGTCGCGTGCGATGTATCACGAGGCCAAGGCCGTCACCGACGTCATGCTGACCGATCCCCTCAACAAGGAGGAGAGCGGCGCGCTGATCATGCATGCGATCGCCAACATCCTGATCGGCCGCCCGACGCAGGGCCTGAAGGACCTCGCCAATCCCGTGATCGGCAACAGCCACGATTCCCAGCTCTGGAAGGCGCTCGCCTTTGCGCGTCAGGGCAAATGGGCGGATGCGCGCGAGAAGTTCAAGAACGTCGAATTCGCCATCGCCTCGCTGCCGCTCGACATCCAGCGCATCGTGACGATGGATGCGATGCGCGCGTCGCTCGAGGTGAAGGATTATGCCGGCGCTTCCAAGCGCCGCAGCGAGCTCGAGGTGGTCGGCGTCTCGCCCGAGGCTGCGCCCGGCTTCGCCGTGCTGCGCGGCCGGCTCGCCGAGGCGCTCGGCCACGACAAGGACGCGCTCGACGATTACAAATTCGCTGCCGCCTCGGCCGACCGGCCGGCGGCCGCCGAAGCCAAGCAGCTCGAAGTCGCGCTGCGGCAGAAGCGCGACGAGATCGGCAAGGAAGACGCGCTACGCGAGCTCGAGACCCTGTCCATGACCTGGCGCGGCGACACGATCGAGGTCAGGACGCTGCAGATGCTGTCGCGCATGTATGCCGACAGCGGTCGCTACCGCGACGCGCTCACCGCGGCGCGCACCGCGACGCGGCTGCAGCCGAACGCGGAAGCCTCCCGTCAGGCACAGGACCTCGCCTCCGAGCTGTTCACGCAAATCTTCCTGGGACCGAAGGGTGACGAGCTGCCGCCGGTCGAAGCGCTGGGGATGTTCTACGAGTTCCGCGAGCTGACGCCGATCGGCCGTCGCGGCGACGAACTGATCCGCCGGCTCGCCGACCGTCTCGCCTCGATCGATCTGCTCGACCAGGCCGCCGAGCTCCTGCAGTACCAGGTCGACCATCGCCTCGAAGGCGCCGCGCGTGCCCAGGTCGCCGCACGCCTTTCCATGATCTATCTCGCCAACCGCAAGCCCGACATGGCGATCACCGCGCTGCGCGCCAGCCGCATCAGCGATCTCTCCGGCGAGCTCAGGCAGCAGCGCCTGCTGCTGGAGGCGCGCGCGCAGAGCGACGTCGGCCGTCACGATCTCGCGCTCGACATCGTCTCCAACGTCTCCGGGCGCGAAGTGCTCCGCCTGCGCTCCGACATCTTCTGGGCGGCACGGCGCTGGCGCGAGTCCGCCGAGCAGATCGAGCTCTATTACGGCGAGCGCTTCCGCGACTTCAAGTCGCTCAACGCGGTGGAGAAGAGCGACATCATCCGGGCCGCCGTCGGCTATGCGCTCGCCGACGACTCGATCGGCCTGTCGCGCTTCCGCGAGAAATACGCGCCGCTGATGAGCGAGAGCGCCGACCGTCTCGCCTTCGACATTGCCAGCAAGCCGGCCGCCGCCTCCAGCGCCGAATTCGCCGAGATCGCCAAGCTCGCCGCCAGCGTCGACACGCTCGACGGCTTCCTGCGCGAGATGAAGCAGCGCTTCCCCGACGCCACTGCCCGCGCACCGGCCGCCCCCCACGCCAAGGACGAAGCGGAGCACACCGGCTCGCTGCCCACGATCCCGGTGGTGCGGCAGATCAAGATGACGCGGTAACACCGACGGCTTCAGGTTGAAACCAATCACTGCTGGCTGGGGGCACCTCTCCCGCAAGCGGGAGAGGGAGTGCAACTCCGTTGTCGATGCGGGACGGAGCCGGCTTTCCTTGTTGAAGGGGCGGTGTCCCCCTCATCCCCCGTAACTCTGCACCAGGCTCCCCGCCACCAGCGACCAGCCGTCGACCAGCACGAAGAAGATCAGCTTGAACGGCAGCGAGATCGTCGCTGGCGGCAGCATCATCATGCCCATCGACATCAGCACGGAGGCGACGACGAGGTCGATGATCAGGAAGGGCAGGAACAACAGGAAGCCGATCTCGAAGGCGCGCTTCAGCTCGGAGATCATGAAGGCGGGGACGAGGATGCGAAGGGCGAGGTCGTCGGGGGTGGCCGGCGCCGCCTCGCCGGAGAGATCCAGGAACAGCCTGAGGTCCTTCTCGCGCACGTTCTTCTGCATGAAGCCGCGCAGGGGGACGGAGGCGCGCTGCAGCGCGTCCTCGACGCCGATCTGGTTGGCGACGAGCGGCCGGATGCCGTCGTCGTAGGATTTCTGCAGCACCGGGCCCATCACGAAGAAGGTGAGGAACATCGCGAGCGCGATGATCACCGAGTTCGGTGGCGCGGTCGCCGTGCCCATCGCGGTGCGCAGCAGCGACAGCACGACCACGATGCGCGTGAACGACGTCATCATGATCAGGATCGACGGAGCGATCGACAGCACGGTGAGCAGCGCGATGAGCTGGATCGCGCGCTCGGTGACGCCGCCACCGCCAGCACCGCCGCCGCCGAGATTGATGCTGATGTCCTGCGCATGCGCAGGGCCCGCGAGCGAAGCCGCGGCGATCAGGACAGAAAGGAAAACAACTCTACGCGGGAGGGACGGCAGCCTCACGAAGACGGCTTCGGACGGCCGAGCAGCGAGGCCATCTCGTCTTCGAGGTTTTCAAAGCTGGTCTTTTCCGCGGCCGGCTTCGGCGGCGGAGCCGGGGGCGCCGCCGGCTCGCTGCGTGCCGCCCGCGGGGGCGGCGCGGCAGGCGGCTCCGGCGCGACAGGAGGGGCGACCGTTTCGCCGGCGGGACGGCGTAGCGCAGCCTCTAACCGCTGCGCCATTTCGGCGAGGTTCTGCTCGGCGCTCGAAGGGCTCGCGGGAGCGGGCGCCGGCGGCGGAACGGGCGGCGCCTGCGGCACGGGCGGAGGAGGCGGCGGTGCGGCGGCGCGCTCGGCGC
>NZ_JAVTJN010000014.1:0-13542 GCF_032144035.1 Bradyrhizobium sp. WYCCWR 12699 | reverse complement strand
AAAGTTTGTCGCGGATCTCGGGAGCAAGGTCGAGGTGGCCGTGCCGTTCCATCGCTTCAATCAGCGCAGGCATTAACGCCTTCAGCCGCTTCCCGCAGATCCGGTCTGACGCCTCCCAAAGCAGCAAGAGCGCGTTGTGTTCCGCCTCATTATAGATCCGACGTCGCGCCCGTCGGCCTGCGCTTACGTCTTCCTGGCCTCGAAGTAGACGCATCGCATGTTTGCGATGGAATCCGGTGATGTCGACGAACTCGTCTAATATCCGCGCCTTCTTCGCACGATCCGAACGCCGATAGCGCGCGCCCGCCGCCGCCGTCAGTTCCTTCCGCGTTGCCATGCTCAGCCACCCCATCTGCGCCCCCGCTTGTTCCCGATCCAGGGGAGCAATTTACGTGAGGCAACGGCTCAGCATCCGGTAACAATTAAGGCGAGGCAATGCGCGCTCTCATCCTGATTGTCGCGCTATAACGGGGTGACGTTCGAAGCCATCGAAGCGCGAGGCGTGGAGTCTCTGCTCGAGCAATTACGAGACGAACTGATCGAGCGCACTTATAAGCCACTTCCATCAAGGAAGCGGGAAATACCGAAGGACGGGGGCTCCAAGGTCCGCGTTCTGTCGATTCCGGCTATCCGCGACAGAGAGGTACAGGGGCGCTCAAGCTCATACTCGAACCTGTATTCGAGGCGGATTTCCAACCGGGATCGTTCCCAAGCGGACAACACATGAAGCGATCAAGCGAGTTGCTAAAGCAATAGCTGAGCGGAAGACGCGGGTTCTCGATCTTGATTTGCGGGCCTACTTCGACAACGTCCGGCATGATCGGATTCTGGAGAAGGTAGCCCTGCGGGTTGATGATGGGGACGTCATGCATCTTCTGCGGCTTGTGCTGAAAGCTTCTGGCAAGAAAGGCGTTCCGCAAGGCGGCGTAATTTTCACCCTTGCTCAGTAACCTCTACCTCAATGAGGTGGACAAGATGCTGGAGCGAGCACGTGAAGTTACACGTCGCGGCAAGTACACCAATATCGAATATGCACGTTTTGCTGACGATATGGTTGTCTTGATCTATGCCCACCAGCGACATGACTGGCTGCTCGGCGCTATAAACAAGCGCTTGCGGGAGGAGTTCGCCAAGTTACAGGTTGAGGTGAATGATGAGAAGAGTCGCATAGTTGACCTGGCCCGAGGCGAGAGCTTCGGCTTCCTGGGAATCGACTTCCGCTATCTCCGCAGTCTGCGCGGAGTGATGCGGCCGTATTACACGCCCAAGCTCAAAAAGCGGACGGCGCTTCTGCGGGGGCTCAAGGAAGTGTTTGGCAGCTATCGGTCGCAACCGATTAGTCGGGTGATAAGCCTGATCAATCCAAAGCTCCGAGGATGGGTAAACTACTTCCGGATAGGCGATTCCAGTAAATGCTTCCCTACATCAGAGACTGGGTAGAGAGGAAGGTCAGACGCCATCTGGCGAAGGCACGGAAACAAAAGGGCTTCGGCTGGAAGCAGTGGAGTAACTCGTGGCTGTACGACACCTTGAAGCTGTTCAACGGCTACCGGGCGAGTGCCGCCGAAGTAAAAGCTGCTCCAACATGATAGGTCCATAAGCCTTGTCATGAAGCAAATGGGAGCGCGTAGTGCGGGAAATCTGCATGCTGCGTGCGATGTGGCGGGGGCTGGAAACGTGCATGACCGGGAAAACTGGTTAAGCGGCGCGCCAGTCCTCGACCCCACTGTCGAACAGGATCGTCGCCAGCAATTGCGGACCGATGAAGCCGCGCGGCGTGGCATGGAACGGTGCCGGCGGCTGGCTGATCTTCTCGCAATCGCGGCAAGTGAACTTCTCTCGCACGGTCTCGATGACCTTGAACCGGCGCGGGATCTCCCAACGTCTCGGTCACATCCTCGCCCAGTGCTGCAACAAGCCGTTCCTTCTCATCCTGCGACCACCGGCGCCGCCGCTCGGCCGATGTGATCACCTCCGCCCCTCGAAATCGGCATAGTGCTTCTCCCAGGATTACCCGTAGGACCTGCAGCGTTCGCGTCCGTCAAACAAGACGGCCCGCAACGGAGGAATACCACAGAGTCACCTGCTCTCCTTCTTCAGATGAACTGAAGGGCCACCGCCGCCAGAGGTGCGATAAATGGCTTGCGCCCAGTCGAAGGGCGAGAAGATCTCTCCGCTCGCGTTTGCCAGCACCTTCCGCACCACCATTGGGTCGTTAGGGCGCGCGACCTGCCCCATTCGGACGTAGTTCCTAGGATTGACAAAGTCCGTGTAACTGGGCATTTGCCGCGGCGGCCCGGTGCTACTTGAGTTAGCTCAGAACGGATCGGGTCGCCTCACGGTGAGGATGACCTTCACTCATGAAGCGCGCCCGATGTGCGACACGTGCCGGGCGTGGAATGCGGAGTTTCTAAACGCTTGCGGGCTCCCTGGCGAGTTCGTCAATGACTTGCCTGGTTGCCTGATAGGCAAGCTCGACAATCTCATCAATCTCGCCTTCCGAGACGACAAGAGGCGGAGCAAAACCCAGAATATCGCCATGCGGCATTGCCCGAGCAATAAGTCCCCGCTCGCGAGCAGCCTTCGAGATGCGGGCGCCGACTTTGAGCTGGGCGTCGAACCGTCGCTTCGTGTGACGGTCCGCGACAAACTCGATAGCGCCGAGCAAGCCGACGCCGCGAACTTCGCCAGCGATCTCCAATTGAGCGAACCTTTCCTTAAGCCGCTTTTGAAAGTGCGCGCCGACCACCCTGGCGCGATTGCTGAGCTGCTCCTTTTCAACGATATCGAGCACTGCGTTGGCGGCGGCGGCAGCGATCGGATGACCCGAGTAGGTGTAACCGTGTGAGAATGCGCCAACGCGATCGGCGGCCCCCTCCATAACAGAGTAAACCTTCTCCCCCACGATGGCTGCCGAGAGCGGCATGTAGCCCGAGGTGAGCCCCTTGGCGACCGTTACGAGATCCGGCTCCATCCCGTATAGAGTACTGCCAAAGTCGGCCCCGGTTCGCCCGAATCCACAGATCACCTCATCGGCGATGAGAAGAACGTCATACCGCCTGAGTACGGCCTGAATCTCCCGCCAATACCCGCTGGGCGGCGGTGTGATGCCTCCGGTACCAAGGACAGGCTCGGCAATAAACGCGCCGACCGTTTCCGCGCCCTCCCGCACAATTAGCTCTTCGAGTTCGGCCGCACGCCGACGAGAAAAGGCCTCCTCCGATTCCCCGTGCTCAGCGCCCCAATAATGGTGGGGAGTGCCTGTGTGCAGAATACCCGGAAACGGAAGGTCCATTTGATCGTGATAGAACGACATTCCCGTCATTGATCCAGAAATGACCGAGCACCCGTGATAACCGCGCTCGCGAGAGATGATCTTCTTCTTCTTCGGCTGACCACGCAGATTGTTGTAATACCAGACGAGCTTGGCCTGAGTTTCGTTGGCATCCGATCCGGAAAGTCCGTAGAAGACTTTGCTGGCGTTTCCCGGTGCCATTTGCACGAGGCGATGCGAAAGCTTTGCGAGCTCTTCGGTCGTGTGAGCAGCGTACGTGTGGTAATATGCGAGCTGATAGGCCTGCCTTGCGATGGCCTCGGCAACTTCGGTACGCCCATAGCCGATATTGACACAGTAGAGACCGGCAAAGCCATCGATGTATGTTCGGCCCTCCGCATCCCGAATGGATATCCCTTTACCACCTGTGACGATTGTGGGATCGCCAAGCTTGCCGCTCGCGAAATCCTTCAGCTGCGTGAAGGGATGCAGAACACTGGAACGATCTCGCTCAGCGATGGTCTTGATATCAATCATATAGTTCTCCTATGCCGCCAAATCGCCGAAACAGACGTATTTGTGTTCCATGTACTCTGCTAAACCGTGCTTCGACCCTTCTCGTCCGAGTCCGGACTGCTTCCAGCCTCCGAACGGAATGGGCGGTCCAGTAAAGGAAGCTGTATTGATTCCGAGCATGCCGCACTCGATCTGCTCAGAAAGGCGGAGCGCCCGGCGAAGGTTGTTTGTGTAGATGTATCCAGCCAGCCCCATTTCGCTGGCGTTCGCCCTGGATACAACCTCCGCCTCAGAATCGAACGGGAGCACGGCAGCAACCGGCCCGAAGGTTTCTTCATGCGTGATCAGCATGTGGTCGGTGACATCGCTGAGCAACGTCGGAGGAACGAAGTTTGCACCCAAACTTGCGCCCTTGTCGGCGCAAAACACCCGCGCCCCCTTTTTTGCGGCGTCGTCGATGTGGGCCCTGCATTTGTTGGCAACCGACAGCTTTGTCATCGGCCCTATATCAGTTGTCGTTTCCAGGCCGTGCCCGACTCTGAGCTGAGAAATAGGGGTGGCAAACGCCTCGACGAAGGCGCGGTAGATCTTTCTATGCACGTAGATGCGATTGGCGGCGAGACAGTCCTGGCCCGAAGTGGTGAACTTTGCGTCCATCGCTCCCTTAACCGCCTTGTCGACATCGACGTCGTCAAAGATGATGCACGGAGCGTGGCCCCCCAGCTCAAGCGACACTTTCTTCACGGTTTGTGCCGCCTCTGCCAGAAGCAGGCGCCCAACTTCGGTAGAACCAGTAAACGAAAGAGCTCGCACCCTCGTATCGCGCAACAGTGGTTTCGAAAGCTCGATTGAATCACCGACAAGCACCTGAAATACGCCACGCGGAATACCAGCTTCTTCGGCCAACCTAGCCAGGGCAAGGGCCGACAATGGCGTCTCGGGAGCCGGCTTCACGACGATCGGGCAGCCCGCGGCAAGAGCAGCTCCCGCCTTTCTCGTGATCATCGCGATTGGAAAATTCCATGGCGTGATCGCCGCCGCAACACCGATTGGCTGCATTCGCACATGAAGCAGGCTTCCCGCTTTGTGACTCGGAATGGTCTCGCCATAGGTGCGCTCGCCTTCAGCGGCAAACCATTCCAGAAAGCCCGCGCCATATGTGATCTCGTAGCGTGCCTCCGCCAGAGGCTTTCCTTGCTCGCTGGTCATAAGAACGGCGAGATCCTCTGAATGGCCGCGGATCAGGGACGCCCAAGATTTGAGGATCACTCCTCGCTCGGTGGGCAGCAGACGCCTCCATGCAACAAACGACTTCTCTGCTGCTCCGATTGCCAGCTCCATGTCGGCCGCCGAGCAACGGGCAGCTTCCGCGATTTCCTCCCCCGTCGCGGGGTCGACAACCGCGTCCTTCTGCCCGCCGTCCGTCCACTTGCCGTCGATGAACGCTGCCCCCGCTAAAAAGTCTCGTCGTCTGAGAGTTCGAAGGTGCCGCATAGCGAGGCCACCCCACTCCGGGCGTCTGTGCCGAAAGCCTTGAACACCCATTTTGAAACTCCCGCGCCGTCACTTATTGAAATTGCTGGAGTAATCAGGATACTAGTGACGCAAACAGATTTGCGTCGCATTTTCGGTGCGCGGGATGAATTCCTGCAAAGCATTGATGCCTTGCGACGAAACGCAGCTTAGGGCTGGAGACAACCGCTATGCGTTACGATCGGATAGATGCACGCATCCTGGAGATCGTGCAAAAAAACAATCGCCTCACGTCCGAGGTCATTGGCGAAATGGCGGGGCTTTCCCCCACGGCGTGTCAGAGAAGGTTGAAGAGGCTCCGTTCGGAAGGAATCATTGAGTCGGATGTGTCCATCGTCTCGGCAAGAGCAGTGGGAAGGCCGATTCAGATGCTTGTCCTCGTGAATCTCGAGCGGGAGCGCTCCGATATCATCGACAAATTCAAGAAGGCCATCAAAACGTCGAGTGAAGTCGTAAATGGCTTCTATGTCACGGGCGATGCAGACTTCGTTCTGTACATAACGGCTCGCACGATGGAGGACTACGAGCTTTTCACCAGACGCTTCTTTTACGAGAACCCCGATATTAAGGGGTTCAAAACCATGGTCATCATGGACCGCGTAAAATCGGGGTTTGCAGTTCCAATCGAAATGCCACCGGACAGATAAGCGATCTTTGATCGCGACGTCCCGACGGTCCAGCTGTTTTGAGCACTCGTGAAAGAATGAGAACCATACCGAAAGCTCTGACAATTCTGACTTCTCACAATCCTCTTCAACCCAAAACAGGCCTAACGAACTCGCCCCAGTGGGCTTGGTCGAATTACGTGCCAGAATGGTGCTTGAAAGCAAAAAAAGGAGGGGCCACTCCAAGGGTGGCCCCTTCAAGTTAGGGAGGAAACGCCCCTAGGGGGCCTGGGAGATCAGGCCGCAGCCTGTTCGATCGGTGAAAATGGTAGGCCGAGACTCTCTGCCACTGCCTTGTAGGTCAACCGGCCCCGATAGACGTTCAGGCCAGCGCGCAAGTGCGGATTTTCAAGCACGGCCGCAAAGCCCTTGTTTGCCAAAGCCAAGCCAAAAGGCAAAGTTGCGTTGTTGAGGGCCTGACTTGAGGTAAGCGGGACTGCACCGGGCATGTTGGCAACGCAATAGTGGATCACGCCGTCGACTTCGTAGGTTGGATCAGCATGGGTGGTGGCACGCGACGTCTCAAAGCAACCGCCTTGATCGATCGCGACGTCAACGACCACAGAGCCTTGCTTCATCGAGCTCAGCATCTTGCGCGACACCAGCTTCGGTGCACTGGCTCCTGGGACGAGCACGGCGCCAATAACGACGTCTGCGGCAGAGACTTCCTCTTCAACGCTGTCGATGGTCGAGTACCTGGTGCGGACGCGGCCCTCGAATAGCTCGTCCAGTTCGCGAAGGCGGTTGATCGAACGGTCGATGACGGTGACTTCCGCACCCAAACCGGCTGCCATTCGGGCGGCATGCGTACCGACGACACCGCCACCGATGACAACGATACGAGCGGGCTGAACGCCAGGCACGCCGCCGATCAATAACCCCCGCCCGCCGCTGTACCGTTTTAGGGCCGCGCCGGCAGCCTCGATCGTGAGCCGGCCCGCGACTTCGCTCATTGGCGCAAGCAACGGCAAGCCCCCGTTCGAGTCGGTGACGGTTTCATAGGCGATCGCTGTGCAACCCGATTTCAGCAGTCCTTTTGCCTGCTCCGGATCGGGCGCCAGATGCAGATAGGTGAAGAGGATCTGATTCTCTCGGAGCTGGACCCATTCGGACGGCTGCGGCTCCTTGACCTTGACTACCATCTCGCTCGATGCAAACACCTCCCGAGCAGCCGCGGCGATTGTTGCACCGGCCTTCCGGTATTCCTCGTCGCTTGCCCCGATGCCAGCGCCGGCATTGGCCTCCACCAATACTTGGTGGCCGGCAGCCACATATTCCCGGACAGCTCCAGGGGTCAGGCCCACGCGATATTCGTGTGTTTTGATTTCCTTGGGAACACCGACTTGCATCTTGCAATCTCCGCTTTTGCTGAACCACTTCTAATCGGAACCACGCGGTGAAATTGAGAAGGGACCGGCGAACGACGCAGAAATTCAGCAACCTCGGCGTTCTTGCGCACAATTCCAGCAGAGTGCGCGAGATGGTGATGGTTTGCTATTCCTGGCGCCGCAATCGGCACAGTGGCAGCCGACACATCGATCCAAAGGAAGTTTCGCACAGCGATTTTCACGTATTTAACGGCCTTCGGTTCCTCCACGGGGCTCTGGGCGAAACATCCCCTCTGTCCCGCTCCACGCAAAAGCTGCATGAATCCCGGCGGATATTTATGGCGGAACAGTTGCCCAGCAACGCGCGCATGCCGCCAGGGCTCGCCGATCGAATGGCAACGATACGCTCAGAGATTGTGAGCATCATGGAGCGGCTGTCAATGATCGCTCGAAAGCGGCCTTTCCGATTGTGACGATCGCGTCCACCTTCGGTCTTGGTGATGACGAGCGCAGGCGCGAGCCCGGGATATTGCGATGGACTACGGCTCGGCGCAATCAGCACCGCGACCGGGCCACCTATCTGCGGACGCCTAGTGTTGAAAACCGGTGTCCTCGTGCAAGAAGGCGAGTGCTGCGAGCGAGAGTGGCCCATTGTTCTCCTTTGAGAGACCTTAACGCACTAGCGGCAGGCCTGGAATCGCTGAGGCCGCAGCGGATTGCGCGTCAGAGTTCGAATAGCTCGCGCGGCAACTTCGTGAATGGTTCACCTGCAACGTCGGTATGCGGAAGGTTTCGCTGATCACATAACCACGTCTTCATCGATCCAGTTTTCAAGCATGAGGTGAAATGTCGTATTCGGCTTGAGGACCGTGTTATCGCCGTCCTTCAAGCTAGCTGTAGGTTCCGTCCAATCTATCGCGACGGCGTAGCCGCACCGAGACTCCTTCACCAAGCCATCGCGTTTTCAAGTTGGAGTTGAAAGCTATGGCGACGTCGCTGCAGGTCCTGCCGGGTTTGGCGGCGGCAAGTGCAGCTTCCAACCTGGCAACGTTCCCTTCATGCAACCGGCGTATGTGATCCGACGGCTTACCGATCGCGACATCGTGCGCATCAGCGGAGAGGTCTAGCCATGACGCCCGCCGCTGAACTCGAAATTGCTCTGCGAGCCCGTCTGGAAGACGTCTTCGGTCCAGCGAATGTGACACGTGGAGATGCGTGCGCAGCGCAAAGAAGAGGCCCGCAAAATCCGTGCTGGGCTTGCCGTTAGCGCTGCGCACCAATGTTGCAATGACCTCGGCGGATTCATTGGCCTCGCGCGCGCCTGAGCGGATAACGTCTCTCGCTTTGAGCATGCCGGCGTCGGAAATAGCGGTAGCTTCCCGCATCATCGCGAATTCCGAGTCCGATTTCACGCCGCGGATCCGGGTCACGGCGTTAGTGCAGTAGACGATGTTCGCGCCTGTCGAGCGAGATTTGAACTTCTTAACTGTCAGCGGGCAAGAGCCGTTCTTCCAGACCGGTCCATTTGCGGCCGACGCCATCGTCCAAGATGAAGTCGATGGTCTCCTCCCGTTCGGGGTAGCGATGAGCGCCTCCGAATAACCAGTGACACGACTGCGATCGACAAACATCTGATGGATCGCCGCCGGCCAGACCATTCTGCGCGTCAGGAAGGTCGGCTACTCATCCGTTAAAGTCACGACCAGCCCCCGCGGAACATAGCCCGACCTCGAAGTGTATCCGGAGAGATATATGATGTTAGCCGGAGCCGTGACCACCGCTTCGACCTTCGCCGCTCTATCTCCGACTTGACGGCGGATAATCTCCGCAGATACCCGCCGCGGGCGAATGCTTGCGAAGCCTTAGGCATTGCCATGTGCAAACTCCTTCTGGAAAGAGTGGGTCGTTCTCTCGCGTGGATCGAGGGCGGGCCGGCGGATCTTTTCGTGTCATTTGTGGCGGGATCGTACATCGGCGCCGCTACGAATTCAGCATCTCCAAGCAGTACCTGATCGCGAGCTCAGCTGTCGGAACGAGCAGATCGTCCGAGGCTCCGAAAGTTGGCGTGTGCACGCCGGACTCGTTGCCTTGCTCCTTGCTGCCAAACCAGAAGTAGATCGAGGGCACGCACGCGGAGTAGAATCCGAAATCGTCGCTGCCGCCGCCTGCGCTCGACGACTTCAGGTCGGAAAACTTGTCTTTGCCCACGGTCTCGACCACCAGCCGCCGAAACCTGTCAACCATCACGTCGTTGTTAATGACCGGCGGTTCACCGAATTTGTGGGAGAACTCCGCTTTCCCGCGGTGCATCGTCGCGACCCCTTCAGCTATTTCTCGCACGCGCTGAACCAGGAGCTCTCTCCGCTCACAACGGCTTGTTCTGATAGTTCCGGTCATCGTAACTGACGGGCAAATGATATTTGTGGCTTCGCCACCTGCAATCGTCCCGATTGTGACGATCGCCCCGTCATCGAAGGGCATTTCCCGCGACACGACCTTTTGGACCTCATTGATGAATGCCCCGGCCATCGCAATTGCATCCACGCCCGCATGCGGCCTCGCGCCGTGGGCCATGGTCCCGATAAGTGTGATCGCGAACTGATCGGCGGATTGTGTCACAGCGCCTGGGCGTGCGCCGAACATCCCCGCGGGCAAATCAGTTTTGACGTGGAACCCAACAGCAGCGTGGAAGCCGCTAAGCAGGCCCTGCTCAGCCACTGATCGTCCGCCGAGTGGCTCCGCCTCCTCGGCGGGCTGGAAAAACACGCGAAGCTTGCCAGAAAAGCTCTCTCGCATCCGATGAAACGCAAGTGCGGTACCCATAGCGATCGACGCATGCAGGTCATGACCGCACGCATGCATATGACCTGGGACCCGGGACTGATAGGACAAGTCGTCCCGGGTTTCCTGGATCGGCAAGGCATCGATGTCGCCCCGTATGGCGACGGAGCGCTGCGGCCCGGAGGCTAAACCGTGGATGTCGACGTAAAGGCCGGTTTTGTGAAAGGTCTTCGCATCGAACAGCCCAAACCGTTCAAGCGTTTCGCGGATCCGCTGTTGAGTTTTCCACTCGTTGTTGGAAAGCTCCGGCTCGCGATGCATAGCATGCCGCATTTCGATCACCACGTCCTTTTCGGAACTGGAAAGCAGATTGTTTGCGCTTGTGTTTGTAGTCCTCTTCATCTTCGCGGCCTTCCAGTTGACGCTTGAGTCAATGTAGCAGGTCGGGTAGGCGGGGAGCAGCGACTAGCGTGGCTATCGCGCAGCAATGCTGCAAGGTTGTCGTCCGATGCGCACAATCTGAGAGCATCTGATCCTGGCGGGCGCCGGATCGCAGGGCCTCGGAAGAGGCCCTGCACAACCAAAACAAGCTAACGGCGCGCCTGTCGATCGGGACTACCATCACGGCCCCGGAGCCGTCAGCTTCTCAGCTCTTTGGTCATCCTCTATCCGAGGCCTGCGCCCTGCTCCCTGAATGCTCTCCAGTCGATCGGCCGCTCCAGCGCTGCTCGTTCGCGCCTCTGCCGAAGGAAATGGTGGGTCTTTGGGCAAATATGGCGCCGGCCTTCAAAATAATTGCGGCTGCAAATGACAATATCATTGCGACACGTCGCAGCTCCGTACCCCAGCTCCAGGCTTTCACGCAAGGCGAGGCATCGGCCGGTATTGTGGACAGCCGAGCACATGAGGCGCGGAAATCCGGGACGCCATTGGAACGGTCGTCGCGTGCGAGGGCATCTACGCGGTGACCTCGTTTACCCTCATCGTGCGGGATGTCGCAATAGGAGGTGCGCTAGCCTACATCGATCCGCTGCTTTCCGCTCAGGGTATGCTGGCTGTACCAAAAGCGCTCCGCTACGGCCCACGACTGACGTGGCGCTCGGCGAGCTGGCTGCGGAGATTCTCATGAATTCGTAGCGAGCAGAACGAGTCAGCCAGTATAACTGTTGGCGGGCATGGTTAAGATCTTTCGCTTCAGGTCCTCGATGATCCGGTCGACTAGCGCAGTATCGGGCCGGACCGGCCTCCCTCCCTGCAGATCTTTGCCGGCGTCCACTCGCATAGCGCCGGTGGCTGGAGGGCATGTGGCGCTGATCGTCGTGTGCCGCCCGTTGCCACTGCCACGCATATGCACGCTCGCCTCCAAGGAGGGTTCAATCGTTCGTGCGCTGATCCGCGCTTCTAGTCTAACTCAGCGGCGGGCGAAGCGATAGGGCACCGAATATGGTGTTGTTCGATCTCGACGTGATAGTCGAGCCCGACCCGCCATTCGGCATGGACCCACGGCTGGCCCGGAAGCGGTTTGAGAATTGGCGCATCAATTTCCTCGAAAGCTGGCGCCGTATGCGGCCATACTGACGCAGTACCCGTTCGTCATTGAGCTTGGCCAGCCACTAGGCGATCGCGCGGTTGAGTTCGGCCAGGCTGTAAAAAGTTCGGTTGCGCAACCGCCGCAGCAGCCAACGCTCGATGATTCCCACCGCAGGCCTCGACCTTTGCCTTATCTCTCGGGCGAGGCGGCCGTGCCGGAATGCTGCGCCATATCGCTGTAGCTGCGGTCGACTATGGGGTCACAGAGGCAGGCCTCGATCACCGCGATCTTGGCGTTGTGGGCACCAGCAGTTGCGTCGCGTCACCAAAAAAGCTGTAGGCCGCGTCGTTTCCCGCGATCCAGTCGCCGAGCTGCTCGGTCCACGTCGCTAGCGGGAATGACAAGCTGGATGCGCCCATGACCGCAACGAAGCGCGCGATCATTTCGGAACTCCGCGCGCCATCAAATCGGTACGGTGCGCGCGATGACCTCGGAATCGACAGACCACGGCGGTGAGCGCCTTCTCGGCCATCCGGCGCGGCTCCAGGAAACCCGGGAAGTAGGAGCCCTTGCGCAGCTTGGGATGCGAAGCTCGACCGTGCCGGCCAGGTCTCCCAGGTCCGGTCGAAGCTCACCGTTGCGCTGGGCCAGACGCTCGGGGTTCTTCTCGCCGTAGGCTGCACCGACCTGGCCTTCGACTTCCAGCTCCATCAGCCGCTGGGCAGCAAAGCCGATCATCTCGCGCAAGAGATGGCCGGAGTTCGAGACCCTGACGGCTCGCTTCCGTCTTTCCGTTCCACGCATCACTCGAGGGCGCAGGCGCGCATATGACGCGGGTTACGCTCGGGAAGAGCCGGGTGCGGGAAGTCTGCCCGCCCGGATCTGTGAGGGCGAAGCCGAATGGCTGAGTTACTCGACCACGACCCCGGTACAGGACCACGATGTCAAAAACCGGAAGTTTGCTCATTCGGCGGATTGCGGGTGCGACAATGGAAATTTAGCCCACTCGAGTAGGATCACAGCGATTTCTCGCACGCCGAGCGCAGGCGCTCAAGCACTTAGCGACGTCTGCATCGATGCTCGCAACGGCTGCGCCAGCTCCCCCGTCTGCAAAGGTGGCGGTGCTGACTTATGAGTCGACGCATTGCAGTGAGGATTTGCTCGGCATCGACGACGTCGCGCAGCGCGCACGAATTGGGATTGGCGGCAAGGGTGCTCATAGTGGAGACCATTCGGACGACATAAGAGGACCATTGTCGCCGCGTATCGAAGTGTATGCTGGCGGAGGCTCCGCAGCCGCCGGTGGCGACGATTCCGACACCAAAGGCACGAACGATATTGCATCTGCCGAAGCCGGCA
Organism: Bradyrhizobium sp. WYCCWR 12699; assembly: GCF_032144035.1. Classification (NCBI taxonomy): domain Bacteria; kingdom Pseudomonadati; phylum Pseudomonadota; class Alphaproteobacteria; order Hyphomicrobiales; family Nitrobacteraceae; genus Bradyrhizobium; species Bradyrhizobium sp. WYCCWR 12699. The sequence continues at coordinate 555 of NZ_JAVTJN010000014.1, read as the reverse complement.
GCACCAGTTGTTGAACGCGCCCGGCGTCGCCAGTCATGTACCTGCTGTGTCCGGCAGCCATGGCGGCGGGCGATATCGATTGCAATCGCACCCGGCTCAAGGCTTTCCGCGGCGATCTGACCCTTCAGGCGTGCGGACGTCCGCTGCCAGGCGCTGGTGAGGCGTTGCCGGCGCGCTGTATGTCTTGCGTACACGAGCACTGTCGCGCTGCTTGGCTAACAGTTTGAACGAGGGTTGGAAGAAGTTTACGAACAGCCGCGCTGATCGACAGAGTGCGGCCAGCAGCTCGGCCGCTTCCAGGCGAGTTCGTCGACATCACCGGATTCCATCGCAAACATGCGATGCGTCTACTTCGAGGCCAGGAAGACGTAAGCGCAGGCCGACGGGCGCGACGTCGGATCTATAATGAGGCGGAACACAACGCGCTCGTGCTGCTTTGGGAGGCGTCAGACCGGATCTGCGGGAAGCGGCTGAAGGCGTTAATGCCTGCGCTGATTGAAGCGATGGAACGGCACGGCCACCTCGACCTTGCTCCCGAGATCCGCGACAAACTTT
>NZ_JAVTJN010000013.1:0-1395 GCF_032144035.1 Bradyrhizobium sp. WYCCWR 12699 | reverse complement strand
TGAGATGGGATGGTTGCCGCCCTCCCCAGACGGCATCGTAATGTGCCAAGAACGCAGTGTTTGAACCCCGAAGCGAAGAGGACGGCAAATTGATGGATACGGTGATCGGAGTGGATCTAGCCAAGAATGTGTTTCAGCTCCACGGGGCGTCAATGGCGGGACACTTGAAATTTCGAAAGAAACTGTCGCGGCTTCAGTTTCGGAAGTTCATGGCGGGCCACCCATCGGCAGTGGTGGTGATGGAAGCCTGTGGCAGCGCCCACTATTGGGCACGGGAGATGGTCAAGCTCGGCCATGAAGTGAAACTGATCGCTCCGCAATATGTGAAGCCTTTTGTGAAACGCCAAAAGAACGACGCGGCTGATGCCGAAGCAATCGTGATCGCGGCACAGCGCCCCGAGATGCGCTTCGTCGAGCCGAAATCGGAAGAACAGCAGGCCAGGGCAGTGCTCTTTCGGGCTCGGAAGCGCCTTGTTCATCAGCGCACCGATCTGGTGAATGCGCTGCGTTCTGTTCTCTACGAATTCGGCCATATCATCCCGCAAGGAATCGAACAACTTAAACGCATTGACGCAATCCTCGAAGATCCGAACAGCGATCTACCAGAACTGGTCCGCGAGGAATGTCGGAGTCTCATTGATCAGATCGCCTACAAGACGGAGCGGATCGATGCCAAGGCAGAGCAGCTCAAGAAGTTGGCGACGCGGACGGTCACGGCGCAGCGGCTGCAGACAATGCCGGGGGTCGGCCCGCTGACCGCACTCGCGATCGAGGCTTTCGCGCCCGACATGGCGGCCTTTCGACGTGGCCGAGACTTCGCGGCTTGGCTCGGCTTGGTCCCACGGCAACATTCCTCAGGGGGAAAGGAAAGGCTCGGACGCGTTTCGAAGGAAGGACAGGCGGACATTCGCCAGTTGCTCATCGTTGGGGCGATGTCGCGGCTGAACTGGCTCGGGCGCAAGTCGATCCCTAGCGGATCCTGGCTGGCGCAGATGCTGGCGAGGAAGCCGCGCATGCTTGTGGCGATCGCCTTGGCGAACAAGATGGCTCGGACGATTTGGGCCATGCTCACCCGGAAGGAGGATTATCGGAACCCAGCGCAGGCAGTGACGGCATGACTGCATGCAGCACGAAATAGCCTGACGTTGGCGAAGGGGGTGTGAGAAGGCGACGACCCGAATGGGCGCAACGATCGAACAGATCTGGATCAGGAAACCAGCTAGAGCCAAAGAGCCGACGTGCTCGGAGATGAGAATTGGACCTGGTCCGCGGATCACCATACCGGCCAGCGGCTTCTGAAAATGCCGTAAAGGAAGGCCTGACAGAAGACCGCACTCGATCACACGCCAAAGGGTCAGAAACTTCTTGCATTGCGGGCGGCAACCACAGAAGGCT
>NZ_JAVTJN010000012.1:0-27289 GCF_032144035.1 Bradyrhizobium sp. WYCCWR 12699 | reverse complement strand
CCTCCCGCCCGCCCTGTCAGGCGAGCGTCAGCCTGTTCCACTAGCTTGATGCCAGGCTCGGCGCCGCTGCGCGCCGACATTTCGGCAATCCGGACACTGGCGACATCTCCCAGGGCGTCGCCGGTTGCGAGGCCCGGCAGGATTAGTCTCCATGTCCGGGCCTCGTTTTTTGCTCGCAAAAGAAAACGGCGCCCCTGAGGAGCGCCGCTCAAAGCCGGTCTGCTTCCGCTGGCTCAGTACCCGCAGGACGCGCAGTTCATCTGCACCGGGGCGTAATAGGAATAGCCGGGCGAGACCATCTCAACGCGCTGGCGCGTGGCGTATTGCGGCGGGATGCGCTGATACTGGACGCTGGGCGGCGCGACCATCACGGTCTGCGGCACCATCACGGTGCGGTATTGCGCGGGCGTGCGGTGCGCAACGACGGAGCCCGGCGAGACCATCACGGTCTCGTCGACGGTGCGGTATTGCGGCGCGACGTATTGCTGCTGATAGCAGGTCTGGCACGGCGGCGGCGCGTAGCAATTGTAGCAGCCGGCGGAAGCCGCGCCCGTCATGGAAATTGCTGCGACGGCGGTCGAGAAAACAACGGCGAGAGTACGAGACATTGCGATGGTGCCCCAGTTGCCCGAAATGGATTTGCGAAGGTGGCCGCATTATACGCCGCAAAATCCAGGGCCGCCGAAGTTCGTCGGGGCATCCTTAACGCGAACGGCCGGCTTGCGCCGGCCGTTCAGGACTTGTTGACCATCCGCAGCCTACGCGGATGATGCGAAGCTTACTTCGAGCGACGCTTTACCTCGCGTACCGCGCCGCGCGCGGCGCTGGTGGTGAGCGCGGCGTAAGCCTGCAGCGCGGTCGAGACGTTGCGCTTGCGCCCCTGCGCCTGCCAGGCCGCATCGCCCTTCGCCTCTTCCGCCGCGCGGCGCTTGGCGAGCTCCTCGTCGGAGACCTCCAGGCTGATGCTGCGGTTCGGGATGTCGATCGCGATGATGTCGCCGGTGCGGACGAGACCGATGTTGCCGCCTTCGGCCGCTTCCGGCGACAGATGGCCGATCGAGAGGCCCGACGAGCCGCCGGAGAAACGGCCGTCAGTGACGAGCGCGCAGGCTTTGCCGAGGCCCATCGATTTCAGGTAGCTCGTGGGATAGAGCATCTCCTGCATGCCGGGACCGCCGCGCGGCCCCTCATAGATGATGACCACGACCTCGCCGGCGACGACCTTGCCGCCGAGAATGCCCTCCACCGCTGCGTCCTGGCTTTCGAATACGCGCGCGGGGCCGGAAAACTTCAGGATCGAGGCGTCGACGCCCGCGGTCTTCACGATGCAGCCGTCCTGCGCGAGGTTGCCGTAGAGCACGGCGAGACCGCCGTCCTTGCTGAAGGCGTGCTCGAGATCGCGCACGACGCCCTTCTCGCGGTCGGCATCGAGCTCGTCGTAGCGGCGCTCCTGGCTGAAGGCGACCTGGGTCGGGATGCCGCCGGGCGAGGCGCGGAAGAAGGTGCGCACCGCATCGCTCTTGGTGCGCTTGATGTCCCAGCGTTCCAGCGCATCGTTCATGGTCGGCGCATGCACGGTCGAGACCGAGGTGTCGATCAGGCCGGCGCGATCGAGCTCGCCCAGAATGCCCATGATGCCGCCGGCGCGATGCACGTCCTCGACATGCACGTCAGCGACCGAGGGCGCGACCTTGCAGAGCACGGGCACGCGGCGCGAGAGACGATCGATGTCCTGCATGGAGAACTTCACCTCGCCTTCATGGGCGGCGGCGAGCAGATGCAGCACGGTGTTGGTCGAGCCGCCCATCGCGATGTCGAGCGTCATCGCGTTCTCGAACGCCCTGAAGTTCGCGACGTTGCGCGGCAACACGGATGCGTCGTCCTGCTCGTAATAGCGGCGGACGAGATCGACGATGGTGTGGCCGGCCTCGACGAACAGGCGCTTGCGGTCGGCATGGGTCGCGACCACCGTGCCGTTGCCAGGGAGCGCCAAGCCGAGCGCTTCGGTCAGGCAGTTCATCGAATTGGCGGTGAACATGCCCGAGCAGGAGCCGCAGGTCGGACACGCCGAGCGCTCGATAACCTTGACGTCCTCGTCGCTGACCTTGGAGTCCGCGGCGGCGACCATGGCGTCGATGAGATCGACGGCCTTGGTCTTGCCGGCCAGCTTGACCTTGCCGGCCTCCATCGGGCCGCCCGAGACGAACACGGCGGGGATGTTGAGCCGCAGCGCTGCCATCAGCATGCCCGGCGTGATCTTGTCGCAATTGGAGATGCAGACGAGACCGTCGGCGCAATGCGCATTGGCCATGTACTCGACGCTGTCGGCGATCAGCTCGCGCGACGGCAGGCTGTAGAGCATGCCGTCATGACCCATGGCGATACCGTCGTCGACCGCGATGGTGTTGAACTCCTTGGCCACGCCGCCGGCCTGCTCGATCTCGCGGGCGACGAGCTGGCCGAGGTCCTTGAGATGGACGTGGCCGGGCACGAACTGGGTGAAGGAGTTGACGACCGCGATGATCGGCTTGCCGAAATCCGCATCCTTCATGCCCGTCGCGCGCCAGAGGCCGCGGGCGCCCGCCATGTTGCGGCCGTGGGTGGTGGTGCGGGAGCGATAGGCTGGCATGGCGGTTTCCGTCCTCGGGTTGGTGCCTGAGCGGGAAAATGGAAGCCGCCTCAGGCCTTTGTGGCCGGATAGCGCAGCCGGGGAACGCGCGCAACGGGAACTTGGGCATGACAGGGCTCCCCTGCTCCCGGCGCGGGCTCTCTGTCGTGCCCCGGACGCAGCGCAGCGTCACTTCGACGGTGCGCTGCTGAGCCGGGGCCCAGAAACTCGCGGAGGCATGGGTCCCGGCCCAGCGGAGCGGCACTACGCGCCGCACCGCGTCCGGGACACGAGACCTACTGCAAGGTCGGGTCCAGCCGGTCGCGCAGCCAGTCGCCGATGACGGAGACGGCGAGCGTCGTGACCACGATCGTGGTCGCCGGGGCCAGCATGATCCATGGCGCCCTCGTCAAGTATTCCCGGCCATAGCCGACCATGTTGCCGAGGCTGGTCATCGGCGGCTGCACGCCGAGGCCGAGGAAGGACAGGCCTGATTCCATCAGAATCACCTCGGGAAAGACCAGCGTCATCGAGACGATCAGAGTGGAGGCGATGTTGGGCAGGATGTGGCGAAGGTAAATCCGCGGCGGTGTCGCGCCCAATTGGCGGACCGCGGCGGCGTAGCCTTGCGCGTTGGCGGAGATGGCAAGGCCGCGCGCGATGCGGGCGTAGCGCTCCCAGCCGAACAATCCCATCAGGCCGATCAAGAGCGGCAGCGAATTGCCGAAGAAGGCGAGCACGGCCAGCGCCATGATCAGAAAGGGCATGCTGGCCTGGAAGTCGGTCAGCATCAGCACGAGCTGCTCGACAACCCCGCGGAAATGCGCGGCGAGGAAGCCAAGCATGGTGCCGACGACGGCCGAGATCGCGGTTGCACCGAAGGCGATCAGCAGCGAGATGCGGATCGAGACAAGCAGACGCGACAGCACGTCCCGGCCGAGCTCGTCGGTGCCGAGCCAATGCGCGAAATTGCCGGGCGCCGCCAGCCGGTTGCGCAAATCGAGCTGGGTATAACCGTAGGGCGCGATCTTCTCGGCGAAGGCCGCGATCACCAGCATCGCGACGATCCAGGTGATGGCGAGCGCAACCGAGACCGGGATCGCCGGCAGGCTGATGCGGCGACGTACGTCTGCGTCCTTCAACGTGGCGTCGGTCATGCGTGCGCCCCCTTGGCGCGCAGGCGCGGATCGAGGAAGCCATAGAGGAAATCGACGACCAGGTTCGAGGTGACCATGGTCATCGCGACCAGCAAGAGGATGGATTGCACGACGGCGAGGTCACGGTTGGCAACCGCAACGACGAGCAGCCGCCCTACTCCCGGCCAGGAAAACACGCTCTCCACCACCACCGCGCCCGCGATCAGTGTACCCACCATGAATCCCAAAATGGTCACGGTCGGGATCGCGGCATTCGGCAATGCATGCGACGTCACTACCTTGCGCCACGGCACGCCCTTGGCAGATGCGGTGCGGATATAGGGCTGGCCCAGCACCTCCAGCATGGCGCTGCGGGTAAAGCGCGCCAGCACGGCGGCGCCTCCCAGGCTCAGTGTCGCGATCGGCAGGATGGCGTGACGCCAGCTGTCCTGCCCGCCCGAGGGCAGCCAGCCGAGTTGCACGGAGAAGACGAGCACCAGGATCAGCGCGAGCACGAAGCTCGGCACGGTAAAGCCCGCAACCGCCGTCGTCATCACGGCTCGGTCGATGGCGGACCCCCGGTGCAGCGCGGCGTAGATGCCGGCGGGAACGCCGAGCGCGAGCTTGAAGAAGAACGCCGGCAGCGTCAGCGCCAGCGTCGCCGGGATCCGCTCCAGCACCAGCTCGATCGCGGGCCGGCCATCACGCATGGAGCGGCCAAGCTCGCCCTTGGCGATGGCGCCGAAATAATCGAGATATTGAAACCAGATGGGATCGTCGAGGCCCCAGGCCTTGCGGAACGCAGCGAGCACCTCGGGCGGCGCCTCGGGCCCCAGGATCATCAGCGCGGGATCGCCTGACAGCCGCAGCACGACGAAGGCGAAGGTGACGACAAGCACGATCGTGAGCGCGGCCCGTCCAATGCGAATGGCGACATAGCGTCCCATCACGCGGCGTCCTGCGTTTGGGCGCCTTTCACGAGATGGCAGGCCACCTGCCTGTCACCGCCGACGGCAGACAGCGCCGGCACCTTGCTTGCGCAGCGCGCGATGGCGCGCGGGCAGCGCGGATGGAAAGCGCAGCCGTGTGGGCGCGCCGCCGGGTTCGGCGGATCGCCTGAAAGCACGACGCGGCCGGCGCTGCGGCGGCCCGGCGCCGGCGATGCCGAGACGAGCGCCTGGGTGTAGGGGTGCTCGGGACGAGCAAAGAGATCATCGGCGCTGCCGATCTCGACGATGCGGCCGAGATACATCACGGCGACGACATCGCTGATTTGCCTGACGACGCGCAGATCGTGGCTGATGAACAGCAGCGTCAGCGACAGCTCGGCCTGGAGATCGCAGAGCAGGTTCACCACCTGGGCCTGGATCGAGACGTCGAGCGCGCTGACCGGCTCGTCGCAGACCAGGAAATCGGGCTTCGTGGCGAGCGCCCGCGCTAGCACGATGCGCTGACGCTGGCCGCCGGACAGCGCGCCGGGATAGCGCGCGCCATGCGCGGGCGTCAGCTCGACCGCGCGCAGGAGCTCGCGGACACGCTCGTCGCGCATCGCCGGCGTGCCGACGCCGTGAATGTCGAGGGGCTCGCAGATTTGCGCCGCGACCGGCAGGCGCCGGTCCAGCGCGCCGAGCGGGTCCTGAAAGATCATCTGCATGCTTGCTCGCTGCGCACGCCACGCGGCCGTTCCCTGCACGGCCATCGGCTTGCCGTCGAAGTGCACCTCGCCGCGATCGGGCGGCTCGAGGCCGAGCACGATGCGGCCGGTGGTCGACTTGCCCGAGCCGGACTCGCCCACGAGACCCAGCGTCTCGCCCCTGGCAATCGTCAGCGATACGCCGTCGACGGCGTGCACGGCCGTAGCGCGGCCGAACATGCCGGAGCGCATCGCGTAGCTGCGCGAGATCGCAGACACCTCAACGAGCGGCGCGCTCATTCGGCAGCGATCCCGAGCAGTGCACGGCGCGAGGCCTCGGCGCGGATGCAGGCAACGCTGCGGTCATTCGCGATCGGTGCAAGGGTTGGTGCCGCAAGGCCGCACGACTCTGCGGCCAACGTGCAACGCGGCGCAAAGGCGCAACCGGACGGCATCTTCGCAGGATCAGGCACCGTACCGGGAATGGCGGTGAGGCGCCGGCGGGGTCCGTCGAGCGGCGGCAGCGCGCCGATCAGGCCCTGCGCATAGGGATGGAAGGGATCGGCAAAGAGCTGGTCGCTGGGAGCTTCCTCGACGATGCGGCCGGCATACATCACCGCGACGCGGTCGCAGTTTTCCGCGACGACGCCGAGATCGTGGCTGATCAGGACCATTGCCATGCCGAACTCGCGGCGGACTGTCGAGAGCAGCTCCAGGATTTGCGCCTGGATGGTGGCATCGAGGGCGGTGGTCGGCTCGTCCGCGATCAAGAGGTCCGGATTTCCGGCGAGGGCCATCGCGATCATGATGCGCTGGACCTGGCCGCCGGAGAATTCGTGCGGATAGGCTTCCAGCCGCCGGCCTGCATCGGGGATGCCGACGAGATCGAGCAGCCGCCGCGCTTCCGCCTTCACGGCATTGCCTTGGAGATCGCGATGCAAGGCCAGCGCCTCGCAAAGCTGCCTGCGGATGGTCAGCACCGGGTTGAGCGCGCTCGCCGGATCCTGGAAGATCATGGCCATGCGCCCGCCCCTGACCTGGTCAAGCGCAGCCGCGGGCGCGCCGAGGATCTCGCGCCCCTCGAGCCGCACCGAGCCGGAGACCTGCGCATGCCGTGGCAGAAGCCCGAGGGCGGCAAGCCAAGTGACCGACTTGCCGGAGCCGGACTCGCCGACGAGGCCGACGGCCTCGCCTTTGCCAAGCGCGAGATCGATCCCGCGCAGGACCGGCACGCCGCCAAAGGCGACGCGCAGATCCTGAATGCTGACCAGCGACGTCACGGCCTAGGCCTCGAAATTGCCGGCGCGGAAATCCATCGCGAAGGCCGGCGATGCCTTCCACTTGATCGATTTCGGCTTGGCCGTGAAGGTCGCGTTCTGGTGCAGCACCGTGTAGGCGGGGTCCTCGCGCTCGGCGATCTCCAGCATGCGGCGGAACGCCTTCTTGCGCGCCGCGCGGTCGGTCGAGGTCTCCAGGAACTCCGAGAGCTTGTTCAGCTCGGCATTGGTCCATTCGCCGATCTGCTGCTGCTGGCCGTTCGGGCCGTGCTGGGCGACCAGCGAGGAGACCGGATCATTGAAGGCCGCCGAGTTCGACCAGTCGCGCACGGCGCGGGTCGGCGCACGCTCCATGATCTGCGACCAGTTTTCCTTGGTCTCGATCTGGACGTTGAGGCCGACCGATTTCCACATCTCGACCAGCACCTGCGCAGTCGCGACCTGGTTGGTGTAGTAGTTGTTGAGCAGGCGATACGGAATCGGATCACCCTTGTAATTGGCCTGCTTCAACAGATCCTGCGCGAGCTTCGGATCGTAAGCCGGCACGCTCCAGTCGGCATTGAACATGTCGCCGTAGAACTCCCATTGCAGGCCTTTCGGCACGCGGGTTCGGCCGGCCCACAGGCTGTCCACGATGGCCTGGCGGTCGATCGCGTGGGTGAAGGCGCGGCGCACCAGCGGGTTGGCGAGCACGGCGTGGTTTTTGTCGAACACGGTCAGGCGGTGATTGAGGATGGTGCCGCCCTGCACTTCGAACGCGGCATTCTTCTCAATGCCGGCGATCTGGTCCGGCGGGATGTCGCAGGCGAACTGGTATTCGCCCGACAAGAGCCCGTTGATGCGGCTCGCGACCTCAGGCACTTCGAGGAAGCGGATGCGCTTGAGCGGCGGACGGCCGCCCCAATATTCGTCGTGCGCTTCCAGGGTCAGCGACACGTCGGGCTTGAGCTCGACGACCCTGTAGGGACCAGTCGTGACCGGCTTGCGCGCCCAGTCGAGATAGCTCGCAGACTCGTCCCAGGCGCGGCGGTTCATGATGTCGGAGCCGTAGCGCGACAACCGGCCTTCGATCGTGACGTCGGGCGTCGCGTTGTAGAAGCGCACGGTGTATTTATCGACGGCATCGACGCGCACGAGGTCCGGCCAGATGCGGCGCGCGACGGCGGGCACGTCAGGCGGCAGCTCCTTGCCGGGCCGCGGCGTCGGAATCTTCTCGAAGGCCTGGATGGTGGAGCGGCTCTTGGCCTCGGTCTCGCCGAACATGCGCTCGCGGCTGAAGGTGAAGACGACGTCTTCGGCCGTGAGCTCATCGCCATTGTGGAATTTGACGCCCTGGCGCAGCTTCACCTCGACGGTCTGGTCGTCGATGCGGCGCCATTCGGTGGCAAGGCCCGGCACGGCTTCGAGGTTGCCGCGCCAGTTCTTCGAGATCAGGCCTTCCCAGATCGAGGAAAAGAACACGCGCTCGCCGACATTGGACTGCTCGCGCAGCACGTCGAGCACATTCGCGTTGGTGACCTTCTGCACGGCGATCGTCACCGTCGGACGGTTGTCTCCTTGCGCGATGGCAAAGCGCGGCAGCAGGAATGTGCTGGCGGCCGCGCCGCCGGATTTCAGGATGATACGACGGGTAAGTCTGCTCATGGCGGTGATCCCTGCCCTGGATGTTGCGGTTATTCAGCGAGGCCGAGCGCGGCGAGATGGGCTGCGCCGGCGCGGACGTCGTCGTGATTGCGAAGCTCGAGGATCAGGCGCGGGTTCGACGTCAGCCGTCCCAGCGCGCGGAATACGGCGACCCAGGGGATGTTGCCCTCGCCCGGCGCCCAGTGCCGGTCAGCAAAGCCGTCAGTGTCCTGCAGATGCACGTGGGTCAGCATGTCGCCGGCGGTCTCGACGTAATAGTCGACAGGCGGCGCGCCGGTGGAAATGTGGGCGTAATTGGCGTGACCCGTATCGAGCGAGACGCGGACCTTGGCGCTTTCGAGCGCCTTGGCGAGACGCACGCGGTCGCGCGGATCCTTGTCCTCGATGTTCTCGATGACGATTTCGCAACCGATGGTCTCCGCGCGCGCGATCACCTCCGCCAGCGTCGCCTTCACGCGTTCCACGATGTTGGCGCGGTTATCGGGATAAAGATCGAGATTGTTGTGGTCCCAGGTCGTGAACGGCGAATGGATCACCATCTGGGTCGCGCCGAGGAATTCTGCGGCATCCAGGCCTTGAAGCAGGCGCTTGGTCACCGCCTGGCGGATCATGGGATCGTGGCTGTCGATCTTGAAGCCCCAGAACGGGCCGTGGATGCCGAGCCGTCCGGTATGGCCCGACAGCATCTGCTTGATCTCCCCGGCCGTACTGCGCCAGTCGCTGTCCAGAAGATCCGCGCGGAAGAAGTCCTGGATTTCGAGATCGCGCTGCCGCTCCAGAAGCCAGTCGCGATGCGCAGGGATCGATTTGATGGACAATGCGGCGCCCAGCACCGGCTTCGACATGGCTTGCTCCTTGGCCGTCAGCGATGACGGGAGCAGCGCTAGACCAATTCAATGACAGGCCGGTGAAACCTGGGTTCCGGTAGCACTATGAGATGTGGACATCCTGCCGGTCGCGCGCTCTGGATTTAGACGACCGCGCCGCGATGCCGATGTCGAACGACATGGCAATCGGTATTCGTGTCCGTAGTGATCCGGAATGGAATCCTAACCAGCCTTCGCGTACATCGCGGGACATCGATCGGCGGCCACTTCCACGGGCATCACCCTCTGATCGCGCTACATGGGGTTGGGGGACCACATGGGGCGGGGGATTGAAGGCTGGGGCAAGGTGACGAGGTCCGGACTCCTAGGCACTCCGGACCTCGAAACTTTCTAATCGAACGCAGCAACGCGCCGTCCGGTGGGGCATCCGGGCGGCGCGTTGTCGTTTCGGCCTGGTTGTTCGATCAGCGCGTCTGCGGCTCGAGCGTCACGGTGCAGTCGCCCTGCCCTTGCGTCGCGACCACGATGTTGCCTGCGGGGGCACCGAGGGCAATCGGGGCGGACGAGCCGCCGCCGGGCATCTGGACAATCACGCTTAGCGAATCCGTGCGCGCGGTCGAGCCGACGGTCGACGGTTCTGCCTGGGCGACATTGCCCGACGCGTCACGCCGCATGACCTGACAGTTCACGTTGTTGCCCGTCGCGCTGCCGGCGGCGGCCACACTCGACGAGGCAGCGCCGCCGCTCATCTGCGCCCGGGCCCGCGACGGATCGCGCGGCACCTGGCTGACGATGCGATGCGTGCGCGGCTCCACGATGACGACATCGTCCTCCGTGGCGAAATATTCGTAGTCCCGATATTCCGGCTCGATCGAGACGATCTCCGGCGGAACCCGGTAGAGACGGACGCGTGGCGGGATCGTCTCGCCAATCCGGATCGAGATGTTCAGGTTGCGCTCCGGCTGCGCCAGGCGTGTACGACTCACCGTTTCGGAGATCTGCACCTGCTTCTCGGACGTCACCTGGGTCTGCTGATTGACCTGCGTGTTGGTCTGCGTGCTCTGATTGGCTTGATTGGTCTGCGTGCCCGAGGTGGCGGGGGCGGTCTGCGCATTGTTGGTCGGAGCCGTCCGGTTGGTGTCGGTCGCGGTCGCCGGCCGGTTGTTCTGCTGCGCCGGCTGTTGCTCGGCTGCATTGCGCGGCGGCTGGTTATGTTCTTTCTGGTTGGCGGCAGCGCCAGTCCGCTCGTTCTGTTGAGCAGCAGGACCGGTCTTGGATTTCTCGGACTCGGCCGTCGATTTCTGCGGCGCAGACTTGTCCTGCTTGGTCTCGGCGCTGCTCTTGCCGCTGTCGCGGCTCGGCTTGGCGCTCTCGGCCTCGCGGTTGCGATCACGCGCAGGCTCGCGGGATTCTTGTGCCTGATCCTTCGTCTTGGGCTGGTTGCGCTCGGCGGAATTGGCCGGCTGGCGCTTGTCGTCGGCCGCTTCCTGCTTGGCAGCGCCGCCCTTCTCCTCGCGGCCCGCGCCCTGCAGGCGCTCCTGGGCACCTTGTGCGCGCTCCGGGACTCGTTCCTGAACGCGTTCTTGAACGCCGCCGCGCTGGGCAGCGCCCTTCGCCGGTTCTTCGGTTCGGCGCGGCTCATCTCGGCGCTCACCGGGGGCCTGGGCATAGGCCAAGCCGGACGCGAGCATAAGCCCGACGGCCGCAGTCGATAACATCAAGTGTTTACGCATGATCCCTCTCCTCGACAATGTCGCAGCAACAGACGCGAACGCTCTGTCGCGACGAAGGTTCCTCAGAAGGAACGAAGGAGGATGGGGATTACATCGCGTCCTTGAGTGTGAGGCGTGCCGTGAATGTCACGGTGGTCTTGCCGACCAGCGCCATGCCTTCGACCTCGGCGCCGCCGGCGGAATAGTCGCCCGAGAAACCGCAGGTGACCTCCCGGCCGCCGAATGCGAGCGTCCTGCCGACGGCTTCGGTATGCTGATTGACGATCATGTCGCCGCGCCACTTGCCGTTCCGGAACGTGTAGCTGCCGGTGTAGTAGAAGTAGCTGTCGCCGCCCATGATGCGCCCGTCGCAGAGCACGACGACGCCCCGCGCCTGCCCGCGTTTGCCGTCGCGCATCTCGATGTCGAAGATGTAGAGGCCGTTGACGACGCGGGCCTCTTCCTCCGCTTGTGCTCCGGTCCCCGCCGCCATCCGATTATCTCCCCCACCGCTCCGCCGCCTCGATCAGTTCGGCACGTTCCGCTCGAGATCTTCTAGCCATGCCGCCGCGCTCGAATCCGACGGCGCGCGCCAATCGCCGCGGGGCGACAGCGAGCCCCCCGCCGAGACCTTGGGGCCGTTCGGCATCGCCGAGCGCTTGAACTGGCTGAAGGCGAAGAAGCGGCGCAGGAACACCTCGAGCCAGCGCCTGATATCCTTGATGTCATAGGCCTTGCGCCGGTCGTTCGGGAACGCCGGTGGCCATTCGCCCTTGGCCACGTCCTTCCAGGCGTGCTGCGCCATGAAGGCGATCTTGGACGGCCGCATGCCGAAGCGCAGCGTGTAGAACAGGTTGAAATCCTGCAGCTCGTACGGCCCGACCGACGCTTCCGTGCTCTGCGGCTTCTGGCCGGGCTCCACCGGCACCAGCTCCGGCGAGATCTCGGCGACGAGGATCGCGCCGAGTGTGCGGTTGACGTCGTCGCTGAACTGCTTCGAGGAGATCACCCAGCGGATCAAATGCTGGATCAGCGTCTTCGGCACGCCGGCATTGACGTTGTAATGCGCCATCTGGTCGCCGACGCCATAGGTGCACCAGCCGAGCGCGAGTTCGGAGAGATCGCCGGTGCCGATCACGATGCCGCCGTGATGGTTGGCGAGCCGGAATAGATAGTCCGTGCGCAGGCCCGCCTGCACGTTCTCGAAGGTGACGTCGTAGACCTTCTCGCCCCCGCCGAAGGGATGGCCGATGTCCTTCAGCATCTGCGTCGCGGTGGTGCGGATGTCGAGCTCCTGCCAGCTCGTCTGCAACGCCTGCATCAGCGCCAACGCATGGGTTTTGCTCTCGCTGCCGGTGGCAAAGCCCGGCATGGTGTAGGCCAGGATGTTCTCGCGCGGCAGGCCGAGCAGATCGACCGCCTTTGCGGCGACGATCAGGGCGTGGGTGGAATCGAGCCCGCCCGAGACGCCGATCACCACGCGCTTGGTGCCGGTGGCGCGCATGCGCTGCACGAGGCCGGCGACCTGGATGTTGTAGGCCTCGTAGCAATCCTGCTCGAGCAGGCTTTCGTCGCTCGGCACGAATGGAAAGCGCTCGATCTTGCGCAGGAAGCCGACGTCGGCAGATGGCGGCTTCAGCGCGAACGTCACCTTGCGGAAAAACGCCTCGCGCTGGCGGCGATTGTCGTCGAACGTGCCCATCAGCGCACGCTCCTGCCTGAGCAGGTCGAGATCGATGTCGGCAGTGGTGATCTGGCCGCCCTGCCGGAACCGCTCGCCCTCGGCCAGCAGCACGCCGTTCTCGTAGATCGAGGTCTGACCATCCCACGACAGATCCGTGGTCGATTCCCCGGCGCCAGCGGCCGCGTAGACGTAAGCCGCGAGACAGCGCGCCGATGTCGACTGGCACAGCAGCGCGCGCGAGCGCGCCCGGCCGATCGTGATCGGACTGCCCGAGAGATTGATCAGCACGCTCGCGCCCGCAAGCGCGAGCTCGGCGGACGGCGTCACCGGGATCCACATGTCCTCGCAGATCTCGACGCCGATGGTGAGGCCCGGGACGTCTTCGGCCGAAAACAGCAAGTCGACGCCGAACGGTGCATGCAGCCCGCCAAATGAGATCGTCTCTCCGACCATGCCGGCCCCGGAGGCGAAATGCCGGCCCTCGTAGAATTCGCGGTAGGTCGGCAGGTAAGACTTCGGCACCACGCCGAGAACGTTGCCGCGATGGACGACGACAGCGCAATTGTAGATGCGATGGCCAAAGCGCAGCGGCGCGCCGACGACCAGAACCGGCAGCAGACCCGCGGAGGCCTCGACGAGGCCCGCGAGGCCGCGCTCGACCGCATCGAGCAACGGATCCTGCTTGACCAGATCCTCGATCGCATAACCGGAAAGGCACAGCTCGGGAAACACGGCGACCGCCACCGACTGCTCGTGGCAGGCATAGGCCGCCGCCAGCACGGCCTTGGCGTTGGCCGAGGGGTCGGCGACGTGGGACGTGGTGACACAGGCGGCCACGCGCGCAAATCCGTGGGCGTAGATCGAGTGGAAAGTCATCGAGCGCAGTACCTTTGATCTCTTCGCTGCCGAAGCCGTCAGCTCCGGATCATATGTAGCCCATTGGCCGGGTCCCGTGCAGGCCATCCGCCGTCATGCATAACGGATTTGCAGGGCCGCCGGTTCTGCGCCCGCCGAGCTCAGGCGCTGCGGGCCAGCACGCCCGACAGGTCGTCGCGCAGCCATTCGGCGATCCGCGGCCAGGCATGCGCGTGGGTGCGCGCGCCCATGAACAGGCCAAGGTGATTGCTCGGCTCGGAAGCCGCAGCAATGAAGGCCGGCGGTGTGCCGAGGAGACCGGCTGTGGCGAGCGCCTGCACAGCCGGCACGACGTCGTCGTCGAGCCCGGCAAGCAGGAACACCGGCACCTTGACATCCTTCAGATCGACCGTGCGGCCAAGAGCCTTGAAGCTGCCGCCGGCGATCTGGTTCTCCCGGAAGATCCGGTTGACGATCTCCAGATAATAGGTGCCCGGCAGATCGAGCGTCTCCGCGTTCCAGCGCTCGAAGCGCGCGAGCAGCGCCGCGCCCTCCTCGTCCAACAGGTCTCTCTGCAACGCTGCCACGATATCATCACGGTTCGGCGGCTTGGACCACAAGCGAAGCATCTCCCCGCCGCTGACATTGCCGCCGCCGCGCGCGACGAGCTGGTCGTAGACCACGTCCGGCGCGTTACGGGTGAGCCGGGAGAGCGAGGACTCGATCGAGAGGTCGACGGGCGCGCCGACCAGCACCAGCCGCCGCACCTTGGCCGGGAAGCGCGCCGCATAGAGCAGCGACAGCCAGCCGCCCTGGCACAGGCCGACCAGATCGACCGGCGCGCCGATCTCGTCGACGGCGACGTTGAGATCGCCGAGATAGCTGTCGATCGAGAGATAGCGCATGTCAGGTTTGGCTGACCGCCAATCGGTGAGGTAGATCCGGCCGATGCCGCCGTCCTGCAGGGACCCCACCACACTGTGGCCCGGCGCGAAATCGGCGATCAAGGCCCGATGCAGCGCATAGGGCGCACAGACCAGCACTGGCTGACCCGAGCGCTCTCGCGAGCAATCGCGCAGGTGCATCGTCGCGAGCTCCAGCGCAACGCGGTTGGGCGTCGTCCACGGCAGGTTGCTCTCATCCTGCTCGGCCCGGCCGCGCTCGACCCACCAGAAACAAGCGTCCATGGCCAGCCGGGCTGCCGTGAACGGCCAGAGCAGCGGCTCATCAGGAGCGTGATCCGGTCCCCCCGGCTGTTTGCCGATCTTGTCCACCATGACCTTCTCAAGATCCTTATAGAAACGCCTCGAGGCTGACGACGGAGATGCCGAGGTCGCGAAAGCTGCGATGGGCCGCGGCCACCGAGCCGTCGAGATCGATGCCGCGGCAGGCATCCTCGATCACCGCCACCTGCAACCCAGCCTTGCGCGCATCCTCCGCCGAGAAGCGGACGCAGAAATCCAGCGCGAGACCGGCGAGGAAGACGGTCTTCAGCTCACGTTCGCGCAAATAGCCGAGCAGGCCCGTCGGCGTCTGATGATCGTTCTCGAACAATGCCGAATAGGAATCGATGCCGCGGCGAAATCCCTTGCGCACCACCAGGCTCGCCCTGACGACGTCGAGATCGCGATGGAATTCGGCGCCCGAAGTGCCCTGCACGCAATGCGCCGGCCAGAGCACCTGGGTGCCGTAGTCGAGCTCGATCGTCTGGAACGGCTGCTTGCCCGCATGGTTCGACGCGAACGAAACGTGGTCGCGCGGATGCCAGTCCTGGGTCAGCACCACATTGGCGAATTTTTGGGCGATCCGGTTGATGGCGGGGACGACCTTCTCACCGCCGGGAACGGCAAGCGCTCCGCCGGAGCAGAAGTCGTTCTGCACGTCGATCGCCAGCAGCACGTCGCGGTTGGAAATCTTCATCGCCTGTCTCATTCGATGTGCCCGGCGCGCCTGCGCCAGGACAAGCTGTCTGAGTGTCGGTCTTCCCGCGCAGCTTCGCAACCGCCGGCACCGTGCAAAGCCTGCGCGAATTGGTCACCGGAGGACCGCAAGGATGCAACGCTTTGGCCTCGTCCGTGTTGACTAGGCGCACCCGAGGGCGGATTCTCGCACTGTTCGCGCAGGCGGATCGGGTCGAAAAGTGGAGGACAGGGGTGCCGCGGCCGCAAGGCGGGGGCAGCCACGAGGGCGGCATGAATATCGGCAAGACAGGACAGATTCTTCTCGCCGATATCGGCGGCACCAATGCGCGCTTCGCGCTGAGCCGGAGCGAATTGGCTCAAGGCGATCAAGACGGACCGATCGAGTATGTGAAGGTTGCCGACTTCCCGACCGTCCGGGAGGCCATCGCGGACGTCCTGGCGCGCCGGGCCGGTGGCGAGCAGCCCCGCAGGGCCGTGCTGGCCGTGGCGGGTCCCGTCACCAACAACCGCTGCGTCATGACCAACAGTCCCTGGGTCATCGACGGCAACGAGCTGCAGCCGGCCCTGGGCTTCGAGAGCGTCCACGTGCTCAACGATTTCGAGGTGGTGGCCTGGTCCCTGCCCGCCTTGCAGCCTGCCGATCTGATCTCGCTCGGCGGCCAGGAGGGCCTGCCCGGAGAGCCCTTGCTGGTGGTCGGACCTGGAACCGGCTTTGGCGTCTCCTGTCTGGTCGAACGGCATGGCGCGCGCCTCGCCGTTGTCACCGAAGCCGGACACGCGACCCTGCCGGCGGAGAACGAGCGCGAGGAACGCGTGATCGCGTGCTTGCGCCGACGTCTCGGCCACGTCTCGATCGAGCGTGGCGCGCTCTCGGGTTCCGGACTACAGAATCTCTACGAAGCCTTGGCGGAGGTCGACGGCGCTCAGGTGCCGCATCGCGACGCTGCCGCCATCACCAAAGCCGCCCTCGAAGGCAGTTGTCCCGTCAGCCGCGCCACGCTCGATATGTTCTGCGCCATCCTCGGCTCGGTCGCCGGCAATCTCGCGGTGACGTTCGGCGCCCGCGGTGGCGTCTATATTGCCGGCGGAATCGTCCCGCGCTTTCCCGAGTTTCTGATGGACTCCCCGTTCCGGGCACGTTTCGAAGCCAAGGGCCGGTTCCAGGACTATTTGCGCAACATTCCGACCAGGCTGGTGACCAAGCCCGATGCCAGCTTCGTCGGCCTGAAGATGTTTGCCGATTCCAATCTGGATTAAGATCAGGTTATCGGTCCTGCTTCCGGTTCCAGCAATTCACAGCTGAATGCGGTGCACGCGTGGTTCCCCAGGGGATCCTGCTTGCGTGCGTGTTCCAGATGAGAAACAATCCTGCCTTGTGTGTGGCGTGGTTGCGGGGGCGTAACATGCGTAAGCAGGATTTCGGTTTCGACTATCACCGCTATCATCGCCTGCTGAGCGAGGCGGATGACGAAAACAAGCGGCTGGCCCTGATCGACCTCCTGATCGAGGAAAAGGCGCGAGACCGGCTGGCCGCCCAGCGCGCTTCAGACCGCGCGGCCATGACGGCCCACACCATTGCCACGGTGCTGAAGAACGGCCGCAACTGAGACTTGCAGTCCGGCCGGGGCCGATGAGAACGCGGGATTGGATTGCGACTCCGTTAACGACGCCTCGCAATCTCACGTCAAACTTTTTGCTCTAGAAGTTCCCTCACCTGATGCAATTCAGGATCAACAAGGGGGCAATGAACATGAGCATGATTTCGATCGCCGCGATGCCGGCCGTCGTCGAAACGCGTTTCGCCGATTCGTCCTTCAAGACCATCTTGCTGTTCTGCTGCACGGGCCTGGTCGCCTCGTTCGGCCTGATGGCACATGGCATCGACCTCGGTGCCGGCCTGATGTGAGATCGCGACAAGATCCGTCGCCAAATGGCCGCCCCAAAAGGGCGGCCATTTTCGTTGGCGGCGTTCTCGCCATAACTTAATGCGGCGCGTTGACCGGCGCTCCCGGAAACATCGAATCGATCATCGCCTTGAGCTGATCCATGGCGATCGGCTTGCGCAGGATCGGCCGGCGCCGGAGCAAGGACGGCAGCAATTCCGGTCCGTAACCGGTGGCGAACAGAAACGGCTTTCCGCGACGTTCGATCAGATCGGCGACGGGATCGACGTAGACGCCCATGAGATTGATGTCGAGGATCGCCAGATCGTATTGCGCGGTCATGGCGAACGCGCTCGCGTCCCGTACATTGTCCGCTTCCGCGACGACGTGGTGGCCGAGTTCCACCACCATGTCGGCGATCATCATCCGGATCAACGCCTCGTCTTCGACCAGGAAAACGGAGAGTCCGTCCGCCATATCAACCCCGCAGTCAGCCTTGCGAAGCTAACCATACATCAATTGCGGAAAGGATTCACGAAATCGTGGCGGGCGCCGTTACGCGCCCGATCCGATTCAACTTGATCAATCCAATCCGCGCTCGTGGCTCAGGCGCACCATCTCCTGAATGAAGACCTGCTTCTGCTTGTCGTCGAGGCTCGAAAACAGCGGCTCGGCGGCATCCGCGACATTGCGCTGATCGGCGGCCCGGTCGATCAGGAATTGCGACTCGTTGCGCATCTGCTCGATGATGTCGTCGGGCGGATCCCGCTTAGCGCGCGCGACCCGCAAGTTGAGCCGCTCCGCGCCATTATGCCCCAGGTAGTGCATAGCGCTCGAAAAGCCGTACCAGTGCTTCTCCTGATCGGGCGTGAGATTCAGCTCGGTCTTGATCCGCTCGATATAGGCATCGCTGTTGGCGACGATCTGTTCGGCGGTCTGCTGCGGCGCGCCAGGCTGGGTGAGGACCGTGACGTCCTTATTGTCTTTGCCTTGATTGTCCTTGCCTTGCGGTGCGTTCTTCGCCTCCTTGCTCGCCTTGGAGCCCTTGCCCGCTTTGGCCCCCTTGGCATCCTTGTCCTTGGCGGCGCCCTGCTTGGCGTCCTTGCCCGCATCCTTGCTGGCGTCCTTGGCGGCCGGGGCCTGATTGCCATTGTTGTTGCCGACGCCGAGCACACCGGTGAAAACGCCAACCACGCCGCCAATTGCGCCGCCCAGCACGCCACCGACCGGACCTGCCGCCTTGTTGCCGGCCGCCGCACCATCCTGAACTCCCTTGACCAAACCTTGGGCATTGGACACCGCGGAGGCACCGAGCAGCAGCGCGAGCACGGCCCCCAGCGCGAAGCATCGCCGCATGTGAAGCCGCGCTGACGGCGCCGGGTTGATCATTCTCGTCTCCATCCTCGATCTGACTCGCCTGTTGGGCAGCCGGGCCGCCCGCCGCAACTCTATCGTTTCCGCCGCTTCGCGGTCCAGCCGCAGCCAATTGCTGTCCACGCTGGAAAAGTCTTTCGCGCGAAGCGTTTATGCAGGCTTATTCGAAACTGCGGCGTAATTGCGCACGGCGCGGTCCTGGCCGGTTCATGCCAAGTGTGCGTCGCAAAAACATGCGCGCAGCTCACGACCGGCACAGCACGCCGACCTTCCGGGACACAACGTTAGTTCTAGGCGCGAGCCGTTCGGCTTTCTCGACAGACGCGATCAATCATGATCTGATCGCGCTACCAATTTGCTGCGGCTTTCGTGAATTGCCATGTGGGCCGACGGCATCAATAAGAAAATCGAACAGCAAGAAACTCGGAAAAGAAGTTTTAGAGGAAACTCCAACAACAAACACCCAGGCGAGGAAACGAGATGTCACGCAAGAGACTGACGCGACGTCAATTTGTGGCTGCCACTGCAATGTCCTCCGCGGCGCTGATCACAGCGCCCTATGTCCGGCGCGCCAACGCCGCCGGCAAACTCTCGATCGGCTTCTGGGACCATTGGGTGCCAGGCGCCAACAAGGCCTCGACCGATCTGGTCAATGAATGGGCTGCGAAAGAGAAGGTCGAAGTTACGATCGACTACATCCCAAGCCAGGGCAACAAGAACCTGCTGACCATTGCCGCCGAAGCGCAGGCAAAGTCTGGCCATGATATTTTCGCGATGCCAACGTGGTGGGCGCATTCCAATGCCGACCAATTGGAGGACGTTGCCGACATCATGGGGCCGATCATCGCTGAGAACGGCGAGGTGAACGGCACAGCCAAGTATCTGGGCACTGCCGGGAGCAAATGGCTCGGGGTTCCGGCCTGCGTCGGCAGTCAGATCAAGGGTCCCTGCTCTCGCATCGATCTGATGAAGAAGCACGCGGGAATCGACGTCCAGGAGATGTATCCGGCCGGTTCTGAACCAAAGGCCGACAACTGGACGCTGGAAACATTCCTGAAGGCTGCCGAAGCCTGTCACAAGGCCGGCTTCCCGTTCGGCATCGGCCTCGGCGAGACCACCGACAACGTCGATACCGCGGGCGCGATTTTCCTTTCGTTCGGCGCCCAGCTCGTCGACGCCAAGGGCAATCTCACCGTCAAGACCGACGCGGTTCGTCAGGCACTCGACTTCTACAAGAAGCTGATCGGCTTCCTGCCGCCCGACGTCGCGGCTTGGGACGACGCTTCCAACAACAAATGGCTGGTCTCCGGCAGGGGCGCGATGATCATGAACCCGCCGAGCGCCTGGGCCGTCGCCAAACGCGACGCGCCGCAGGTCGCGGAGCAGTGCTGGACTCACGGATTCCCGGCCGGGCCGAAGGGGCGCTTTGCACCCTACCTGCCGTATTTCTGGAGCATATGGAACTTCTCCAAGAACAAGGAGGCAGCGAAGAGCCTCCTCATCGCATTGTCGAAGCCGGCATCCATCGAAAAGATGGTCACGGCCAGCGGCGGCTACGATTTGCCGGCGTATGAGAAGCTGACCACGCTGAAGGTTTGGCAGGAAGAGGGCCCGCCGAAAGGGACACTCTTCCACTATCCAAATCCCTACAAGCATCAGACGCTGTCGATCGCAGCCTCTCCCGCGCCGCCGAAGATCGCCCAGCAGATCTATGCGCAGGCCACACTCACCAAGATGTGCCTGCGGTATCATCAGGGCGAAGCGATGGAAAAGACGCTCGCCTGGGCCGAAGGCGAGTGCGAAGGCTTCATGCGGAGCTAGGCCGGAAAGCGGAGCTAGGCGGAAGGCTCGCCGCGACGGCCTTAGGCTGTTTGCGGCGAAGCCTCCGGCTCACTCACTGGCGAGAGCCGACAGCTTCGGCTCTCGAACCTTCCAAAAAGTCGGGTTCACTGACCAAACCGCGCAAGGAAATGCATCATGGCGGATGTCGCATTGCAGCCGGACAGGGTTGGCGTAGCGCAACCGGCGCGAAAACGATCCAGTCTGCAAAAAGCGCTCAAACGCAAATCGACTGCGGCGTTCCTGATGACGCTGCCGCTGATCATCCTCATCACGCTTCTCGTGCTTTATCCTGCGTTCTACTCGCTTCATCTGGCGACCCTCAACAAGTCGATGCAGAGGTTCGTCGGGCTTGGCAACTTCGAGTTCCTGTTCAAGCGCGACACGTTCTGGCTGGTCGTCAAGCAATCTTGCATCTTCGCGATCACCGCTGTTCTGTTCAAGGCGCTGATCGGGTTCATTGTCGCCCACTTCGTCCATAACATTCCGGCCAAAGGCCAGCGCAAATGGCGCGGCATGCTGCTGGTGCCTTGGGTGATCCCGCCCGCGATGAGCACGCTCGCATGGCTGTGGTTGTTCGATCCCTCCTACTCGGCGTTCAACTATACGCTGTCGTTTTTCGGAATCGGACCGATCCCGTGGACGGGCGACGCCGCCTGGGCGCGCTTCTCCGTCATTCTGGTCAACGTCTGGTACGGCGCACCGTTCTTCATGATCATGTATCTGGCGTCCCTCAAATCGGTGCCCGACCAGCTCTATGAAGCCGCGGCGATCGACGGCGCCAATTGGTGGCAGCGCATCTGGTACGTCACACTGCCGATGATGCGCAACATCATCGCGATCACGACGCTGTTCTCGCTGATCGTGACCTTCGCCAATTTCGACATCGTACGAATCCTGACCGCCGGTGGCCCTCTCGACCACACCCATATCTTTGCCACCTGGGCCTTCAGGATCGGCATCGAAGGAAGCGATATTCCGCTTGGCGCCAGCGTCTCCCTGTTCATGGTGCCCATACTGGCGGTCGCAGCGATATTCATCCTGCGGGATGTCAACAAGCGCGGGAATGAAGCCTGATGAGCTCAGTCACGATAGACAAGGCCGCGCCGACGCGTACGGTCAAATATGGAAGCATGAGCCGCGACCGCAAATGGGCGCTGCGATGGTCGTATTTCTTTCTGACGCTGTTTGCGATCTTCTCGCTGCTGCCGCCGATCTACATGCTGATCACCTCGCTCAAGAGCAGCGCCGAAATCTCGGCGGCGACCAATCCATGGTGGGTTTTCCACCCGACTCTTGAGAACTATGTCGGCCTGCTGACGTCGAACCAGTTCCTGCGGTTCTTCTGGAATTCCGCGCTGGTCTCGATTTTCGTCGTCACCATCACGATGCTGATCAGCGTGCCGGCGGCATTTGCGCTGGCGCGGATGCGGTTCTGGGGTTCGGCTACGCTCGCGACCGGAGTGTTCCTGACCTACCTCATCCCGGACAGCCTGTTGTTCATACCGTTGTTCAAGGTGTTTGCCCTGTTCGGCGACTGGACCGGCATCCAGCTCATCAATCGCTGGTACGTGCTGCTCTTCATCTATCCGACTCTGACGGTGCCGTTCTGCACCTGGATCATGATCGGGTACTTCGCCTCGATTCCCAAGGAGCTTGACGAGGCCGCCATCATCGACGGCGCGTCCTGGTTCCAGACGCTGACGCGCATCTTCATTCCGGTGGCGCTCCCTGGGTTGATCGCCGCGACCATCTTCGCCTTTACGGTGTCGTGGGCGCAATTCCTCTATCCGCTCGTGTTCACGACCTCCACGGACCAACTCGTGCTGCCGGTCGGCATCATCACGACGCTGATCAAGGGCGACGTGTTCAACTGGGGACAGATCATGACCGGGGCGCTGCTCGGCGCGGCGCCGCCGCTAATCATCTACGCATTCCTGATGGATTACTACATTGCCGGCCTGACCGCCGGTGCGACAAAGGGTTGATATCTCATGGCTGACGTTGCTTTGCGGAAGGTAGTTAAGCGTTACGACGACGTCGAAGCCGTGCGCGGCATCGATCTCGACATCGCAGACCATGAGTTCATCGTGCTGGTCGGTCCCTCCGGCTGCGGCAAGTCGACGACGCTGCGCATGATCGCGGGGCTCGAGGACATCAGCGACGGCGACATCATGATCGGCGGCGACGTCGTCAACGACGTGCCGCCGAAGGACCGCGACATCGCGATGGTGTTCCAGAACTACGCACTCTATCCGCACATGACGGTCGCGGAGAACATGTCCTTCGGGCTGCGCCTGAAGCATTATCCCAAGGCCGAAATCACGGCGCGGGTGACGGAGGCCGCCCGCCTCCTCGACATCACCGACCTGATCGACCGCAAGCCGAAGCAGCTCTCCGGCGGCCAGCGCCAGCGCGTCGCGATGGGCCGGGCCATCGTGCGCAACCCAAAAGTCTTCTTGTTCGACGAGCCGCTGTCCAATCTCGACGCCAAGCTCCGCGTGCAGATGCGGATCGAGATCAAGAAGGTGCATCAGAAGGTGCGCACCACCACCGTCTACGTCACCCACGACCAGGTCGAGGCGATGACCCTGGCCGACCGTGTCGTGGTGATGAACAAGGGGCGGATCGAGCAGATCGGCACGCCTAACGAGCTCTATCACAAGCCAGCCACACGCTTCGTCGCCGGCTTCATCGGCTCGCCCGCGATGAACTTCATCCCGTGCCGGCTCGAGGATGTCGCCGGTACGCTGCAGATCCGCCTCACCGACCGCATCGCCTTCGCGCTGCCGCCGGCCCGGGCCGCGCGCTACAACGCGCTGCCGCGCACCGAGAAGCTGCTGCTCGGCCTCCGGCCCGAGCATCTCACCGAGGCGCACGCGCATCTCGAGCCCGGCGTTGAGACCTTCGACACCGTGCTCGACGTCACCGAGCCGATGGGAATGGAGACGCTGGTCTATTTCGGGCTCGAGGGCACGCCGGTTTGCGGCCGTGTCAATCCCAATGCCGGCGCCAAAGACGGGGCACCCATGCGTTTGGCGATGGACCTCAACAATATGCACCTGCTAAACGAGGCGACCGGCGTCGTGTTGTAACGCCGGTCCAAGAAACTCGCGCAGGCAGGGGACAATGGCGACCAACAAGAAGAAAATTTTCGTTACGCAAACTTTGTCGCAAGGGGCACGCGCCCTCCTCACCCAGCGCGACGATATCGAGCTCGTCGAGTTTCCGAACCTGATCTCGGCGAAAGACTTCGAGGCCTTGCTGAAGAGCCATGCGCCGGTCCACGGTGTCGCGCTCGGCGCCACCGCCTTCGGCGAGACCGAGCTCGAAGCGTCGAAAGACATGAAGGTAGTGACCCGCATCGGTGTCGGCTACGACGCCGTCGACGTGCCCGCCCTCTCCCGCCGCAAGGTGCCGCTGATGGTCGCGGGCAGCGCAAACTCGCCCTCGGTTGCGGAGGCGGCGCTGTTCATGATGCTGACGCTGGCCAAGCGCGCGCAGGAGCTGCATGCCTGCGTCAAGGACGGCAAATGGGCCGACCGGCTAGGCATGCTGCCATTCGATCTCTACGGCAAGACCCTGCTGGTCATCGGCTTCGGCCGCATCGGCAGCCGTACCGCCAAGCGCTGCCTGGCATTGGAAATGAAGGTGCAGGTCTACGATCCCTACAAGCCTGCCGCGGAGATCAAGGCCGCGGGCTGCGAGCCCGTCGCCGACCTCGATGCCGCGCTGCCTCATGCCGATTTCGTCACCATCCACTGCCCGAAGACGCCGGAGACGATCGGCCTGTTCGATGCTGACAGGATCGGCCGGATGAAGCCGAGATCCTATCTCGTCAACACCGCACGCGGCGGTATCGTGAAGGAAGCGGCGCTCTACGACGCCCTGGTCTCCGGCAAGCTCGCCGGCGCCGGCATCGACGTGTTCGAGGTGGAGCCGCCGCCGGTCAGCAACGCGCTGTTCGCCCTGCCCAACGTCATCATCGCCCCGCATGTCGCGGGCGTCACGGTCGAGGCGGTCCAGCGCATGAGCGAGCAGACCGCGCGCAACATCCTGAGTGTGCTGGACGGCGATCCGATCCGGCAGAACGTGATCAATCAGGACGTGCTGGGCTGAGCCGAGCTCCGGGCGGGCGAAGCAAGGGCCCGCCTTCGGAACGCCAGAAAGCGTCCCATTTTGGTGCAGATCGAGCCCCAACTCAGCCTTAATCAAACGCACGTAATAAGCGAGGCCGCGGCGGCAGTGAGACAAAACTAGCCGGCCGCGTCGAGCTGGAGGATGGACCCTTGTCAGAGATCGACCCGACCGACCACGCGCTGGCGACCATCGCCAGCATTTTGGAGAACCCCGAGCCCGTCCTCGTGGTCCGCCAGACCGAGACCGAAGTGGTCCGTCACACCGAGACCGAAATCGTGGTCGCTGGAGACCGTGGGCATCTGGCTTCCGATGAGCAGGCAGTGATCGACGAGCAGCCGGCTCTCGAACAACATCCTGTTGTCGAGGAGCAGCCGCTGGTGCCGGAGCACACCGATGCCGACGGCTACAGCAAGGTGGGGCCCGGCCCGATGGTGGCGATCCGTCTCAAATGGACAGTCCATCGCGGCGATGACGGCCAGTATTACGTCCACGAGACCATCGGCGAGCAATCCGCGCCCGTGGTCAGCGGCCCCATGACGAGCGAGGCCGCGGTGCATTTCGTCGACACCCAGGAAGACGAGGCGCAGCGGCGCTTCGAGCTGCTGCGCAGCGAGATCGCCGGCCGCAGCTCACTTGCCGATTACGAGCGCAAGGGCGAAGCCTAGCGCTGCCGCCTTTCTCCGTGCACCTCTCCCCGCTGGGAGAGTGCACGCCAAGCCTCTATTTTCTTCCGAGATAATCCTTCTTCACGA
Source organism: Bradyrhizobium sp. WYCCWR 12699 (assembly GCF_032144035.1). Taxonomy (NCBI): domain Bacteria; kingdom Pseudomonadati; phylum Pseudomonadota; class Alphaproteobacteria; order Hyphomicrobiales; family Nitrobacteraceae; genus Bradyrhizobium; species Bradyrhizobium sp. WYCCWR 12699. The sequence continues at coordinate 2,003 of NZ_JAVTJN010000012.1, read as the reverse complement.
GCTCGACGCCGGCGTGTCGTAACAGGTCGTAGGCGGTCGTGACGTGAAAGAAGAACTGCGGGACGCTGAAGGTCAGCAGCAGCGTCCGCCCTGTGAAGGGCAGCTCGGTCCCGTTCTTCAGCTTGAAGAAGACATTGCGCTCCGCCGCCGCCTCGATCTCCGCGCGGGGCAGGCTTCCAATGAACTCGAGCGAGGTCGCGATGCGCGCCTGAAGCCCGGCCATGTCGTGCTCCAGTGCCGGCAGCGCCACCGGCTCGCACTCTGCCAGCAAGGCCGGCGCGACAGTGGCGTGGCGGCAGGCCTCGCCGACCTGCTGCGCCAAATCGTACATGTTCGGCGCAAGGCGCATGCCGAGCAGGACCGCCGGGTTGAACTTGCGGGCCTCCGCATAGGCGACACCCTTGTCGAGCAGGGCCGACAGGTTACGCAAGTACGGCACGAAGAGGCCGACCGAGGCCTCGTGCATCGAGATTGTCACGTCGAGATTCCTTTCAATTTCGCCTCGCCAGAAGCTCCCATCTGGTCTAAATCCACGCCGTAAAGAGCTGCACAATGACAGCTTGCGCAGGGGTGGAGAAGAGATGATCGTTCGAATCGCATTGGCTATGGCCGTCGCACTGCTGGCAACCCTTTCGGCCCATGCGCAGCAGGCGCCCTCGCGCCTGGATGAGATCGTCAAGCGCGGCACCTTGCGCGTCGGCATGACCGGCGACTACAAGCCCTTCACCTATCTGGACAAGGCGACGCAGAAATTCAGCGGCTTCGACGTCGACATGGCGGAGGCGCTCGGCAAGGCGCTCGGGGTCAAGGTCGAGTTCGTGCCGACCGCCTGGCCGAAGCTGATGAAGGATTTCGAGGCCGATCAGTTCGACATCGCGATGGGCGGCGTCTCGGTCACGCTCGACCGACAGAAGAAGGGCTTTTTCTCGGCGCCGATCATGCGCGAGGGCAAGACGCCGATCGCCCGCTGCGCCGACGTCGGCAAGTACCAGAGCATCGCCGACATCGACAAGAAGGGCACTCGCGTCATCGTCAATCCCGGCGGCACCAACGAACGCTTCGCACGCGCCAACATCAAGGACGCCGACATCACCGTCTTCCCCGACAACACCGTGATTTTCGACGAGATCGCCAAGGGCAATGCCGATCTCATGATGACGGACGCCTCGGAGACGCGCTACCAGCAGAAGCAGCATCAGGGCGTGCTGTGCGCCGTGCATCCGGAAAAGCCGTTCGATTTTTCCGAGAAGGCCTACTGGCTGCAGCGCGACATGGCGCTGAAGGCCTTCGTCGACCAGTGGCTGCACATTTCCATGGAAGACGGCAGCTACAGGAAGATCTACGCCGCCTGGTTCGATTAGAGCGAACTCAAGGACCGGTCGCGTCAGGACAGACCAGGTGACGCGAGGAGCCGGAATCCCGTTCCGACTGCGGTGGAACGGCGCTTCCGGCCGCGTCCTCCTTTCGCTTGCCCCGGCCCAACTTTGGACGGGCCCTTGGCCTATTGAACCCGAAACCGCAGGACGGCGACTCATACCGTGACAGTGATCTAGATCACGTTTTGGAATGCCGCCGGTGCGTAAGCCGTCGGTACGGGGACCACCTGTTCAGGAGATGGAAATGAGGAAGCTGTTGGCCGCGGCCGCATTCCTTTTGGCGAGCACCGCTGCGCAGGCGCAGTACACTTTCGAATATGGCGGGCGCACCATTCGCATCGACCCGGACCGCGGCACGGTGCAAATCCCCGGCGTATACGACAACACCGCCCAGCCCAAGGCCAAGAAGGCCAAGAAGAACGAGGCGTCTCCGGGCCCGCAGCCGCCACAGCAGGCCACGGTCGAGCCGCAAGCGCCGGCCGCGCCAGCCCCCGCGCCCGTCACCACACCGCCCGCCGCCGCCGTGCAGGCGCCCGCACCTACTGCCGCAGCCCCACCGCCGGCTCCGCCTGCGGCGGCAACGGCCAGCAACGCGCCGGCCGAGACGGCCGTGTTGCCGCCGGCCGC
>NZ_JAVTJN010000011.1:0-31997 GCF_032144035.1 Bradyrhizobium sp. WYCCWR 12699 | reverse complement strand
ACGCGCCGATCTACGCGAGCCTGTTCGACGACGAAGGTGGCGAGGGCTACAACCTGCTCTGGTCCCGGCCGCGCAAGAACGGCGAGTGAGATCCTCCGCCAAGCCCCGCCCGGTTCGCCGGGCGGGCTTTCCGCACATCGGCGCGAATTCCATGGGCTCGGAATGCGAATCTTAATTTTGCGATGGATTCAGCACTAGCCACAGGTCGGCGCCACTGAGATCGGCAAACCCCTTCGCACCGGCCTGTTACGATCAGGGCCATCTCGCTCCAAAGACGGCCCACGCGTTACACAAGCGACGTAGGCGTATATCCCGCGATTGTCGAAACAGAGGGTGTTATTTCTTCTTGCGGTCAAGTCGGGTCGATTTGCGCCCTTTAGGCAATGTTTTATGGATCGTAGCGCCCTTTGGTAATGGAAGGAATAACTCGTTGAGTTGGACACCGAGGGTGTCAGCCAACCGGTCAAGCAAATCAATCGTAGGATTTTCCAACTTCCGCTCAAGACCACTCATATACGAACGATCTATTCCCGCGTCATAAGCCAATTGCTCCTGCGGAATACCGCGATCGACGCGTATCCGGCGTATATTCCAGGCTACGAGTGCGCGAGCTTTCATTTGCGCAGGCAGCCATTTGGTGGCCCATTAAACCACTGGATATGGCCCGACTATTTAAGTAGGCTCTCGATAGAGAGACCGTTCAGCACGCCATCACCAGAACATCCCGTGTCTCCCAAGGAGGTTGCTGGCGCAGCTGAAACGGTAAGACTTTTGTAGGCCGTTGGAGCCGTCGACGTGCGAACAGTGCTGTCCGAACCATCGTCGCACCTGTGGGAAGCGTCCTACCCTCACTTGGGGCAGGTGCTTTGGCTTTTTCGGAAACAGTTACTTCCGCTTGGCCAGTTTTCCTTCGTTTCGCGCCTCCTCGTCCGGCGCGATGAGATCAACCGGAGTGACGCCCAACGCACTGGCGAGCTGGAACAGGCTTACGACGGTTGGATTGCGGCGGCCGCGTTCCAAGTCGCTGATGTATTGTTGAGTAAAGCCGGACAGGTCGGCGAACTTCTCCTGCGTAAAGCGCTTTTGCTTCCGCAGCTTTGCGAAATTCCGGCCGACCAACTTGCGCATGTCCATTCGCGCAAGTTGCGTCTTACATACTATGAGGTTTATCTCCTATAGTATGTATCTGCACCGACCCCGGAATACGACTAAAATGAGACCGCTCGTCAATCGCGCGTCCAGGAACCTTGCAATTATTCGATGTTTGTTGTCAGCCCATGACCAAGTTCAACTTAAATCCCGAAGTGGCCGATGCCCCTCCCGCTGGGGACGCCATGACCTCCTACGACGAACAGCATGTCGTAACCTACATGCGCCTTCTGCAGGCGGAGAGCGAGGGGGCCGATTGGTCCGAGGTCGCTCGGATCGTGTTGCACATCGACTCCGATCGCGAGCCGGAGCGTGCGCGTACTGCATACCAGACACATGTTCAGCGCGCGAAGTGGTTGACCGAACAGGGACGTCTGTTGCGCGGACCTAGATCAACCTAGAATAGTTTTCTAGACGGCTTTGGTTCTGACGACACCTTTTTCTCGGCACTCGGGCGTGGTGACTCACGTGCACCACGTGGTGACAAGCTGGCATCTTTTCCCAAAGGCCTGTTCGCAGCTATTGCGCCGTCATCGTTGTTAGCTCTTTGCAATGAGGCGGATGTTATGGCCCAAGTCGATTGGCGCTCCCCGGACTCCTACGACTACCTGAATAATGCTGACCCCACTGATATCGCTTGGGAGTTCGTGCGTCGCAATCCTGAATACCAACGTGACTACCAGGCTGTGATCGCCAAGAGCCCGACGGGTGAAGTCACCGAGGAATTCAGGAGGAAGTGGGGCATCTGCTTTCGCCCATGACCCGCAGCGGTCCTTTGATCAACAGACAATCTTTTGGGCGCCCGAGGCGCTGCCGGATGTCGTCCCGGTTGCGGTAACGACGTCAGGCGCTGACCCGAGTGCGCCAGATCTACCTCTATTCAACGTCTCGACGGCCGAAATGCGTCGCGCCGCTGATGGGTGGCACGCCGTGCTGCGCATCGGGACCGTGAACCACCGTGTCTGGTTGAAGGATGAACCTTCCATTGGTCATCGCTATGCCGCCAAACTTCCCTTCGATGAGAACTTGCCGCCGCGAGCGCATGCAGCTCGCAGATTGTGGCGCGCGCTCAACGGACGCGCGGCAGGCCCCGCTTTCCACGAACTTTCCAAACAGCGCCGGGATCGCCTAAGGCAAGTCGCGCGTGCGCTCGACGCACGTCATGCCGGTAGCAGCTATCGTGTGATCGCGTTGGCACTGCTTGGAAAGAAAAGCGTCCCAAAGCAAGCCTGGAAGACCCACGATTCCCGTAGCCTCATCATCCGTCTGGTACACGACGGCTTCTCCTTGATGCGGGGCGGCTATTGCAGGCTTCTGCGCTCCGGGCGCAGGAACAAATAGCCTCATCGCGGGGGTGTCGAAACATGCACCCCCGATCTTCGGCATCCCCCTCCGAAGCCCTGCTTCTCCAAGATGACCACACCCACGCCGGCGCCCTCATGGGTGGTGCGCCGCCATCTTGGAGCTCTCAAATGCCCGATCCGACCGCCGGACTTCCTCCGCGTTTCCTGCGCACTCCCGAGGCTGCACGCTACCTCGGCCTGTCTGGCCGCACGCTGGAAAAACATCGCACTTACGGTACCGGGCCGACCTACCGGAAGATCGGCGGCCGCGTCGTCTACGCCTTGGACGACCTGAAAGCGTGGGCCGATCTCGGCGCCAAAACGTCCACTTCTGACCCTGGCAAAGACACGGTGCTGCCGGCCAAAAAGCATTCGCAACTACGTCGTTATGCCGGCCAGGAACACCGCTGATGGTCGCTCTGAAGGCAATCATCATGCGACGCATTCAGCAAGCCGACCGCCATCAGCTTGAGCTTTTCCGCGCCCTGCCGGGAGATCTTGCTCCACGCGATGCGCAGGATCTGATGGCTTATCCATTCTTTTCGCTGGCTAAGACCAAAAGGATCGTGCCCATCGATTTCTGCGCCGGAACAACCTCAATCCGCGTCGAAGCTGTCCCGGAGCACGGCATGGCAACGATCTGGGACGCCGACGTCCTGATTTGGGCTGCCTCCCAGATCGTCGAAGCTCGCGATGCCGGTCTGAAAACATCACGCCTGATAGCCGCAACGCCATATGAGATTCTGACGTTCGTCGGCCGCGGCACCAGCGCACGCGACTACGACCGGCTGAAGGCAGGTCTTGACAGACTTCAGTCAACGACCGTGCTGACCTCGATCCGTCAACCCGCAGAACGGCGGCGGCACCGCTTCTCCTGGATTAACGAGTGGAAGGAAGCCGCTGATGCATATGGCAGACCATTTGGGATCGAACTGATCCTGCCAGATTGGTTCTATGCCGGCGTGATCGATGACGCTCTCGTTCTGACGATCGACCGCGCCTATTTCGACCTGACAGGTGGCCTTGAGCGCTGGCTTTACCGGCTGGTGCGCAAGCACGGCGGCCGGCAGCGCGGCGGCTGGAGCTTCGACCTTGCCCATCTTCATGCCAAGTCCGGCAGCCTCTCGCCGCTCAAGCATTTTGCCTACGACGTTCGACAGATTGTCCAGCGGCAGACATTGCCGGGCTATCGGCTCGTCCTCACGCGCGATCCAAACGGCCGCGAGCGGCTGAACTTCGCCTCGATCCCAAACCTTCCCGTTACGGCGCGCCTGTCGGCGCGTCGTTCGGGACCAATTTCAGGGGACAACCTGTGAATCAGCTCGTGCTATCGGGGACCGCAACCCTCGTGCCATCAGGGACCAGATCATCGTGCTATCGGGGACCGAAAGCGAACCTAAAGGCTTGTGAACGCGCGCTTTCCTGGCCCCCTAACTTTACTAACCAGAAATCCTTCGGATTTCTTCTAACGGAACTCGCTGTTGCCCACATTGTGGAAGAGCGGCAGTGGCACGGACGGTCGAGCTGCCTTCAGGTTCAAATCCCGCAATCGTCCGTCCTCATCACTAGCCGTTGGCTTTTCGAGCTTCCGGGAGAGACAGCATGAGCGATCTCACCGAGGTGGAAGTGCTGTGGCTGGAGAAGCGGATCGAGAACCGGGTTCGATTTGGCCGCAATGTCGAGGAACGGAAGCTCGATCGCCATCGTCGCGTCCTGGCATTTGCTCCAGGCAGCATCTTTGCGTTCGTTCGTTGGACGTCGAATGATTTCGGGACGGTGATTTCGCGCATTGATATCCTGCGTGCCGTCGCCGCGGGTCAGCGCTGCTCGACCGTGCCCTATGTGAAGCCAGGAGGCGACATTCTGCTTCGCCTTTCTGGCTGGCCGAAGGTCGAGCGCGTGCTGCAGATGATCGATGCCGTCGAGGCACTTGGTATCGATCCGGCTGATGTCGCCCCAGATCATTGGCAGCATGTCCACAACCGTCTTTCCGTCAATGAAAGCCCACGTCCCTACACGAAAGCTCGCCATCAGGCCTGGCTTCGCCGGCGGAGGATCATCCGATGAGAGGGCGGATGATGACGCTGCTTGCGATGTGCGGGGCTGCCGCAGCGATCGCCGTAACCATCGTGGAAGGGCGAACGCCGGCCTTCATCTGGAATGCATCGCCGAGCGTGCCCATCGGCCTTTACCGCCTGCGTTCCGCAGAGACTTTGTATGTCACGGAGCTGGTTGCGGTTCAGCCGCCTGAACCGCTGGCGAGCTTCCTCGACCTGAAGGGCTATTTGCCGCTCGGCCTTCCTATGCTCAAACGTATCCTCGCGCTCCCCGGGCAGACGGTTTGCAGAACAGGCCTCGCCATCTCGGTGGACAACATTGCTATGGGTGAGGCGCGTGAGCGTGACGGCCGCGGCCGTCCGCTGCCAGACTGGCAGGGCTGCCGCGTCGTCGGGCCGGCCGAGCTCTTTCTCATGAACTGGCAATCGGATGAGTCCTTCGACGGCCGGTATTTTGGCTTTCTTCCAGCCGCAGCCGTGATCGGCCGTGCGGACCCGGTGTGGACCTCGGAGGAGTGATGAGGTGTGTTCGTCATATTCATTTCACCATGCGCTTGTTCGATGGACCGCAAGGCCCTTTCTCCATTCCGGCTCCTCCATGCAAAGGCGATGTTAGGGAGGAACACCTCCCGCTGCTGAATGGCGCGCACAAAGGCTTTCTCCATCGGGAAGAGGCGCGCAGGAGGACGTACCTGGCACAGTTTGGCGCGCGCCTGTTCGCTGCACCCTTCCTGTTGCTCGTGCTCGCGCTTTGCAGTGCTTCGGTCGCCGAGGAGACAGCAACAGGGGCGGAGCACGAAGGGGCCCAGCCATTCGAAACCTTCATCATCGAAGCTTCACAGCGTTTTTCCATTCCAGTCTCCTGGATTGTCGAGGTGATGGCTGTCGAAAGCACTGGAGACGTTCGTGCCAGATCGCCCAAAGGCGCCATGGGGCTGATGCAGCTCATGCCCGACACCTGGGCCGAATTGCGCCGCCGGCACGCCCTCGGCAGCGATCCGTTCGACCCCCGTGACAACATCCTGGCAGGAACGGCGTATCTGCGTGAAATGCTCGACCGCTTCGGACCGAACGGCGTATTTGCTGCCTATCACGCAGGACCGCTGCGCTATCAGGAGCATCTTGCCGGGCGTCCATTGCCTGTCGAAACCCAAGCCTATGTGAAGAGGCTTGGGTCCGTGCTGGACGTCGATCAGCAACCGACCTGGAAGGCTGGCGTCACGTCATCAGCATCGTCGCTGCTCATTCCGCAGTCAACTCATAAGCCAACTGACATGCCGAGAACGGACGACCGGTCGATAAGGATTGTGCCTTCGGCAGACATCATGAACGCTATCTCCTCGCGAGATATTCTGCGGATCGTTCCAAGCTCGACTGGTCTATTCGTGGCGCGGACCGATTCTCGCACCATGCAATGATCAGAAGCGCGGTTGCGGAGCGGAACACATGTCAGCGAGCGATCGGCGAGAAGTGAGAGGGGCGGAGGTGAACGACCGTAAGCGTCCGGCATCTGCATACGGCATATGGGCGATGCCTTCGGCCCGCGCTCTACTCGTCGCTTCGCTCCTCACCGAGCCACCCTATGGGTGTCTCGGCCCTTCGGGTAACGATCGCTATCGCAAGCGCTCGCAAACAGTGTGCGCTTCGCAAACTAACTGCCACGTCGCGGCTGTTTTTTTCCCAATGAATCGGCCACCAGCCGACGTGTTTCTGCAGGCGCTGTTGGAGGATCCACCACAATGAATCCCAACTGCTCTTTGCCGTAAATCTCCCTCCTTTGCAGGCGAAAAGGCAGGAGATTTGTCTGCTGATCCGTGGACCAGCAGACGAAATGTTCGTCAACTAGAGGAAGGAAGAGCGAGTAACAAAGAACGACGGGCTAGGGCAAGATAAAAGCGGCTCGCCCGTCGAACGCCAAGCCATTGCCATGGCTTGGGTTCTGGCGTGCCGATCGGTCGTGGCGCGTGCCGCGCTTTGAACATTCACAAGCAAATTCAATGCATCTTTCGGTACTGACTAAGATTTACGAGGAAAGAACGACCGTGAATACCAAGGACAGCGAACTTCACATCCGGCCCGGCCGCATCCGCAGCACGCGCGCGCCCAAGGCCAAGAGCTTCTTCAATCAGGTACTGCAAGCGGCGCAGAAGGCGGGCCACACCTCCGCCTCCTCGATGAGCCGCGGAGGACGCGTCGGGCGCTCGACGTTCGGCCGCGGCCGGCTCCAGTTTGCCCGCAACCGTCTGTTTAGCGCTGCGCGCCGCGTGACCGTGAAGGCGCGGGTCGCGCGGCATAAGGGATTGGCATTCGGCTCGGCATCACTCGCGGCGCATATCTCGTACCTCCGGCGCGATGGCGTGACCCGCAGCGGCGAGAGAGCCTCGCTGTTTGACGCCGAACGCGAAGAGGTTGATGGCAGCGCCTTCGCCGAGCGTTGCAAGGGCGATCGGCATCATTTTCGATTCATCATCGCACCCGAGGACGGGGGCGAGATGAGCGATCTGAAAGCGTTCACGCGCGATCTCGCCAGGCAGATGAAGGCGGACCTCGGCACACGGCTCGACTGGGTCGCCGTCGATCACTGGAACACGGACAATCCACACATTCACCTGCTTGTTCGCGGGGTCAGCGACAACGTTGAGGACCTCGTGATCTCCCGCGACTATATCAGCCAGGGACTACGCTCTCGCGCGGAAGAGCTGGCATCCATCGAGCTCGGGCCCAAAGCCGAGCACGAGATCCGCAGGGCTCTCGAACGCGAAGTCTTCGCCGAAAGATGGACACGGCTCGACCGCGAGATCCGTCTGGCTGCCGACGAGACCGGCTATCTCGACCTGCGGCCCGATCGGGAAGGGATATCTGACCCCGAAATCCGCCGCCTTATGATCGGGCGCCTTCAGCATCTGCAAAAGATGGGCCTTGCCTCATCGGCGGTACCCGGTGAGTGGATGGTGGGTTTGGACGCAGAACCCCATCTCAGAGACCTTGCAATTCGGGGCGATATCATCAAGACCATGCATCAAGCGATGACAGAGCGGGGACAGGAACGAAGTCTCTCGGAATTCGCCGTTACGGGGGAAAGAACGACCGCACCGATTATCGGGCGATTATTGGCAACCGGGCTACACGACGAGCTCACCGGCGAAGCCTATGCGCTCATTGATGCGACCGACGGACGGCTCCATCACGTCCGCTTTCGTGGTCTTGAGGCATTCGAACAGGCGCCCCCCATTGGCGGCATTGTCGAAGTCAGGCAGTTCGGTGGGATGGACGAGCAGCGGCCGACGCGCGTGCTCGCCAATCGCTCGGATTTCGATCTTCCCGCGCAAATAGGTGCGCCGGGAGCAACCTGGCTCGACCACCGACTGGTCGAGCGCGATTCGATGCCGCTCGCCTTGGGCGGCTTCGGGCGGGAGGCTCGGCAAGCGATGCAGGCGCGAGCCGAACATCTTGCAGAAGCAGGGCTCGCACACCGAGCGGGAGGGCGCATCATCCTGCAACGCGATCTCCTCAATACGCTGCGGCGCCGGGAGCTAGAGGCGGCCGGTGCCGAAATCGCGGCCGAGACCGGCTTGCCTCACGCGCAAGCCGCAGTCGGTGAGCAGGTCGCAGGAACATACCGAAAGAGCCTGTCCCTCACGTCGGGCCGCTTTGCATTGATCGACAATGGGCTTGGCTTTCAACTCGTCCCCTGGACGCGCGAACTGGAAAAACGCCTCGGCCAGCATGTGACGGGAAGCGTTAGGGATGGCGGTGGGATCGAGTGGAGTTTCGGCCGCAAGCGCGACCTCGGTCTTTGATTTCCTTGGCCAGAGCGTCATTCAGCGAAGGAGAGCCTTGTCGATGTCCGGAACCAAGATCTTGTGGGGGCAGCTCGTGGCTGTCGGCGCGATCGTCCTGCTCACGATCTGGAGCGCGACGGAGTGGACGGCCTGGCGCTTGGCCTTCCAACCCGAGCTCGGTCTGCCCTGGTTCAAGATGTATGGATTTGCGGTCTATTACCCGCCCGAGTTCTTCTGGTGGTGGTTCGTGTTCGACGCCTATGCACCTGACGTATTCACCGAGGGCGCCTACATCGCCGCCTCTGGAAGCTTTCTCTCCATCGCCGTGGCCATCGCCATGTCTGTCTGGCGCGCCCGGGAGGCCAAGGACGTTGCCACCTATGGCTCGGCCCGATGGGCCAAGCTTGAGGAGGTGAGGGCGGGAGGTTTGCTGAGCGCGGACGGGGTTGTGCTTGGCCGACTGGAGAAGAACGACCTGCGTCACGATGGGCCCGAGCACGTCCTCTGCTTTGCTCCAACGAGGTCCGGCAAGGGCGTCGGGCTCGTCGTCCCCTCGCTGCTGACATGGCCGCACTCGGCCATCGTGCACGACATCAAGGGTGAGAACTGGCAGCTCACAGCCGGGTTTCGGTCGAAGCACGGCCGTGTGCTGCTGTTCGATCCGACCAATGCCAGATCATCAGCCTATAATCCGCTTCTGGAGGTCCGGCGCGGGGAGTGGGAGGTCAGGGACGTCCAGAACGTCGCAGATGTGCTCGTAGACCCCGAGGGCTCGCTCGACAAGCGGAACCATTGGGAGAAAACCAGTCATTCCCTGCTCGTCGGGGCAATCCTTCACGTCCTCTATGCCGAGCCCAATAAGACGCTCGCCGGCGTCGCCGCTTTTCTATCGGATCCCAAGCGGCCGATCGAAACGACGCTGAACGCGATGATGACGACAGCACACCTCAAGGACCAGGGGCCGCATCCGGTCGTCGCCTCTACGGCAAGAGAGCTGCTGAACAAATCCGAGAATGAACGCTCGGGTGTGCTTTCGACAGCGATGTCCTTCCTCGGACTTTATCGGGATCCCGTCGTCGCCGAAGTGACAAGCCGCTGCGATTGGCGGATCGCCGACCTTATCGCAGACAACTGCCCCACCACGCTCTACCTGGTCGTGCCGCCCTCGGATATTTCGCGAACCAAGCCACTAGTCCGCTTGATCCTCAACCAAATCGGGCGGCGGATCACCGAGGACCTTCAGGATAAGGATCGCCGTCACCGCGTGTTGCTGATGCTGGATGAATTTCCAGCTTTGGGACGACTTGATTTTTTCGAGTCGGCACTGGCTTTCATGGCCGGCTACGGCATCAAGGCGTTCCTCATTGCCCAGTCGCTCAACCAGATCGAGAAGGCCTACGGCCCGAATAACGCGATCCTAGACAACTGTCATGTCCGGGTAAGCTTTGCGACCAATGATGAGCGCACCGCAAGGCGCGTCTCCGATGCGCTAGGCACGGCAACCGAAATACGCTCCATGAAGAACTACGCCGGCCATCGGCTCAACCCATGGCTCGGCCATCTCATGGTCTCTCGCCAAGATACCGCGCGGCCGCTTCTGACCCCGGGAGAGGTCATGCAGCTGCCGCCGTCAGAGGAGATCGTGATGGTGGCAGGCACTCCTCCAATCCGTGCGAGAAAAGTGCGCTACTACGAGGATGAGCGATTTGCCGAGCGCGTACTTCCCCCGCCAGATCCCGTCAAGATCCGAAGGTCTTCTCGCGCCGACAGCTGGTCAGGGCTGAAGGCCGCTATTCCCGATAAGACGCCCGCGGACATTGGCGGTGGCGACGCTGACACGGCCAATGGCGGACTGCGGCGAGAGCCCGAGCTTCCGGATCACCTCGCCATCGTTAAGGAAACGACGGAGGTCGCGCCGGCCGAGGAATTCGCCGTGCTGGAAGACGACGAAGATGCCGCGCGCCAGTCGCGCCTGCTGCGGCAGAAGATGCGCGGCGTTGCGCGGCAAGCCGCACTCGACCCGAATGATGGCATTGAATTGTGAGAAGATCATGCGCAACCGCATGAACGTCTACTTCCCTCCAGAGCTGTTGGCACAGATCACGGAACTTGCCGATCGAAAAAACATCTCACGCTCTGCAATCGTCGAGGCGGCAGTCAGCTCGTTCCTGTCCCCAGATGGCTCGGACCGGCGGGAAGCCGCCTTTTCGCGTCGTCTCGACAGGATATCGCGCCAAATGCAACGCCTCGAACGCGACCTCGGACTTACCGCTGAAACTCTGGCTCTGTTCGTGCGGTTCTGGTTGACAGTCACGCCCCCGCTTCCCTCCGACGCCCAGGCTGCCGCCCAAGCCAAGGGGCGTGAGCGCTTCGAGGGTTTTGTCGAGACGCTCGGCCGTCGCCTGCAAAAGGGGCAGAGTTTTCTGCGCGAGATTCCCGAAGATATCGTTCGGCAGCCGGCGGACGGAGACAGCAACTGACATCGGTTGTTGAGGCTTTGCGCCAATGTTTCTCTTTCTACGCTAGCCTACGATCCGACGAGCCACGTTGTTGCGTCATCTTCCATCGTGGTTTTTCTAATCGTCCCCATCTGAGGCGCTCGTGGGGGGCGCTCTCAAGCGAATGGGGCTCTCGTGATAATCCAGTCGGCTCAAGCGGAGGCGATCTCGCGCGGCGCGCGCATGCTGCGCAGCGCGCTCGGGCCTGCGGTCGCGCGCTATCTCGAAGACGATGCCGTCATCGAAGTGATGCTCAATCCCGATGGGCGGCTCTGGATCGACCGCCTGTCCGGCGGTTTGGAGGATACCGGCCAGCAGCTGTCACCTGCGGACGGGGAGCGCATCATTCGGCTGGTCGCGCATCATGTCGGTGCAGAGGTCCATGGAGCTGCTCCCCGGATCTCGGCCGAGCTGCCGGAAACCGGAGAGCGGTTCGAGGGATTGTTGCCGCCGGTCGTGGCTCGGCCGACCTTTGCGATCCGAAAGCCAGCGGTCGCTGTCTTTACGCTCGACGATTACGTCGCCGCCGGGATCATGCGCGCCGGTCAAGCCGCGATGCTGCGGGACGCCGTTGCCGGGCGACAGAACATCCTCGTCGCGGGCGGCACGTCGACAGGCAAGACCACGCTGACCAATGCGCTGCTGGTGGAGGTTGCCAAGACCTCCGACCGGGTCGTTCTGATCGAAGATACCAGGGAGCTGCAATGCCTGGCAGCAAACCTCGTGTCTCTGCGAACCAAGGACGGCGTGGTCTCGCTGTCTGACCTCGTGCGCTCTTCACTTCGGCTGCGGCCGGATCGAATTCCAATCGGTGAGGTCCGAGGCGCGGAGGCGCTCGATCTCCTCAAGGCCTGGGGCACGGGGCATCCCGGCGGCATCGGCACGATCCACGCAGGTTCTGCGCTCGGGGCGCTACGTCGCCTGGAGCAGCTCATCCAGGAGGCGGTCGTCACCGTCCCGCGCGCGCTCATTGCCGAGACCATCAATGTCATCGCCGTCCTTTCGGGGCGCGGCGCCGATCGCCGCCTTGCCGAGCTCGCCCGCGTCGAGGGCATCAGTGCGGGCGGCGACTACAGTCTTTCACCAGCAGGAGATCTCAAGTGAACCATCGCCTCCAGACTTCGCAAGCTTTCACCCTGGCCTTGATTGCCATGACCACGACCGCTACCCCCGTCATGGCCGCCGGCTCCAACATGCCCTGGGAGCAGCCGCTCAACCAGATTCTGCAATCGGTCGAGGGGCCTGTCGCCAAGATCATCGCGGTCATCATCATCGTGGTCACAGGCTTGACGCTGGCCTTCGGCGATTCGTCCGGCGGCTTTCGCCGGCTGATCCAGATCGTCTTCGGCCTGTCGATTGCCTTTGCGGCTTCGAGTTTCTTCCTGTCGTTCTTCTCGTTTGGCGGCGGCGTGGTGATCTGATGCAGGAGGGCGTCGCAGGCTTCCTCGTGCCGGTGCATCGCGCATTGACCGAACCGATCCTGATGGGCGGAGCGCCGAGAGCTGTTGCGATCGTCAATGGCACGCTCGCAGCGGCACTTGGATTGGGATTGCGCCTGTGGATCGCGGGCCTGCTGCTCTGGGCGCTCGGCCACGCCGCAGCTGTATGGGCCGCAAAGCGCGATCCCGCTTTCGTCGAGGTCGTACACCGCCACCTGCGAATTCCCGCTCATTTCGATCTTTAGGAACCTTTCCCATGTTGAATCTTGCCGAATATCGCAAGTCGAACACCCGCCTTGCGGACTTCCTTCCCTGGGCCGCGTTGGTCGATGAGGGCATTGTCCTGAACAAGGATGGCTCGTTCCAACGCACGGCCAAATTTCGCGGGCCCGATCTCGACAGCGCGGTACCGGCGGAGCTCGTCGCAGTCGCCGGCCGGCTCAACAATGCGCTGCGCCGCCTTGGCTCGGGCTGGGCGGTCTTCGTCGAAGCCCAGCGTCACTCCGCGGGAGCATACCCGCCGAGCATGTTCCCGGACGTCGCCTCCGCGCTCGTTGACGCCGAGCGCAAGGCCCAGTTCGAGGAGGAGGGCGTCCACTACGAGTCGAGCTACTATCTTACGCTCCTTTATCTTCCGCCGCCGGAAGATGCCGCAAGGGCCGAGCGGCTTCTCTATGAGGGCTGCGCTCGCAACGAAGATGCCGATGCGCGGCAGGTGCTGGCTGGCTTCGTTGATCGGACGGCGCGCCTCCTGCAGTTGATCGAAGGCTTCATGCCCGAATGCCGCTGGCTCGATGACAGCGAAACACTGACCTATCTTCACGCGACGATCTCGACAAAGCGCCATCGTGTCCGCGTCCCGGAGATCCCGATGTACCTGGACGCTCTGCTGGCGGATCAGCCGCTCTCGGGAGGGCTGGAGCCGATGCTGGGAGCGGCGCATTTGCGGGTGCTCACGATCGTCGGCTTCCCGACCGCCACGACCCCTGGGATTCTTGATGACCTCAATCGGCTTGCCTTCTCCTATCGCTGGTCGAGCCGAGCCATCATGCTCGACAAGCTAGAAGCCACAAGGCTGCTAACCCGAATTCGCCGGCAGTGGTTCGCCAAGCGGAAGTCTATTGCCGCGATCCTGAAGGAGGTGATGACGAACGAAGCATCCTCGCTGCTGGATACCGATGCGCACAACAAGGCGATGGACGCGGACGCCGCGCTCCAGGAACTTGGATCCGACGAGATCGGAGAGGCCTTTGTCACCGCCACTGTCATCGTTTGGGATCTGAATGCAAGGGCGGCCGACGAAAAGCTACGCCAAGTGGAAAAGGTCATTCAGGGTCGCGATTTCACCTGCATGGTCGAGACGGTCAATGCCGTCGAGGCGTGGCTCGGCAGCCTCCCCGGCCATGTCTACGCCAATGTTCGGCAGCCTCCGATCTCCACCTTGAATCTCGCGCACATGATTCCTCTCTCTGCCGTCTGGGCAGGCGAGGCGAGGGACCAGCACTTCAACGCGCCGCCGCTGCTCTTTGGCAAGACGGAAGGCTCGACGCCATTCCGCTTCTCCCTTCACGTTGGCGACGTCGGGCATACTCTTGTTGTGGGACCGACCGGCGCCGGCAAATCGGTTCTGCTCGCGTTGATGGCCCTTCAGTTCCGCCGCTATCCCGGCTCGCAGGTGTTCGCGTTCGATTTTGGCGGCTCGATCCGGGCGGCCGCGATCGCCATGGGCGGCGATTGGCACGACCTTGGTGGCGCGTTGTCGGCCGATGATGGCGCACCGATCGCATTGCAGCCGCTGGCCTGGATCGACAATCCCGCCGAACGGGCCTGGGCGACTGACTGGGTGGCCGCTCTTCTTACACGAGAGAAGGTCGATCTTTCTCCAGAAGGCAAGGACCATCTGTGGTCGGCCCTGACCTCGCTTGCCTCGGCACCGGTACCCGAGCGGACGCTAACCGGGCTTTCTGTCCTTCTGCAGTCGAACGTCCTCAAGCGCGCTCTCCAGCCCTATTGTCTGGGTGGGCCCTATGGGCGGCTGCTGGATGCAGAATTCGAGCGGCTTGGGGAAGCCTCAGTCCAGGCATTTGAGACCGAAGGACTGATCGGAACGGGGGCTGCGCCGGCCGTACTCGCTTATCTTTTTCACCGGATCGGTGACCGGCTCGACGGCAGGCCTACATTGATCATCGTCGACGAGGGGTGGCTAGCGCTCGATGATGCCGATTTCGCAGGACAGTTGCGGGAGTGGCTGAAGACGCTCCGAAAAAAGAACGCCTCGGTGGTGTTTGCCACCCAGTCCCTTTCCGACATCGACGGCTCGGCAATCGCCCCCGCAATCATCGAGAGCTGCCCGACGCGGCTGCTCTTGCCAAACGAGCGCGCGATCGAGCCGCAGATCACAGCCATCTATCGCCGGTTCGGGCTCAATGATCGCCAAATCGAACTCCTGAGCAGGGCAACGCCGAAGCGCGACTATTATTGCCAGTCTCGCCGAGGCAACCGCATGTTCGAGCTTGGCCTCGGCGAGGTCGCACTCGCCTTTACAGCCGCATCAGCCAAGTCCGATCAACTCGCAATCGAGCACCTGGTCGCCGAGCACGGCGCCGAGGGGTTTCTAGCGGTCTGGCTTGAGCACCGCGGAGCAAGCTGGGCTATCGACCTCATCCCGAATCTGAAAAATCTGGAGTCATCACGATGAGCCTTCGACGCTTGCGTTTCGCCATCACGATCCTTGTTGCATCGGCTTTTTCTAGCGGCACAGCGCGTGCCCAGTGGATTGTGTTCGATCCCAACAATTACGTTCAGAACGTGTTGACCGCCGCTCGCGAGCTGCAGCAGATCAGCAACCAGATCACCTCGCTGCAAAACGAAGCGCAGATGCTGATCAACCAGGCAAAAAACCTGGCGAGCCTGCCCTATTCTTCGCTTCTGCAGCTTCAGACCTCCATCCAGCGCACCCAGCAGCTCCTTGGTCAGGCGCAGCACATCGCCTACGACGTCCAACAGATCGACCACGCCTTTGCCACAAGCTATGCGCCGGCAACAAGCAGCCAGTCCGATGCCGCGCTGTTTGCGGGAGCGCAGGCGCGCTGGCAGAACTCCGTCGGAGCGCTTCAGGACGCTCTTCGCCTCCAAGCCGGCGTTGTGGGCAACCTCGACACCAATCGCATTCAGCTGTCCGCCCTGGTGAGCTCGAGCCAGAGCGCCAGCGGCGCGCTCCAGGCAACCCAGGCCGGTAATCAGCTCCTCGCTCTTCAGGCCCAACAGCTCGCCGATCTCACCGCGACCGTCGCGGCCCACGGCCGGGCACAGGCTCTCGAAGCAGCCCAACGCGCAGCGGCCCAAGACCAGGGCCGCGAACAGCTGCAGCGCTTTCTGACTCCTGGGCCCGGCTATCAATCCTCCAACGTACAGATGTTTCACTGATGAGGGATCCGAAAACTATCAAGGCGGTGTCGATCGCAATCACCGTCTTTGGCGGCATAGTGGCGATCATCGCATGCACGCTCACGCTGCAGAATCATGCGGGTGAGCTCGAACACCAGCCGATGACCGCCCAAATACCGAGTGTGCACGAGGCTGACCTGATCCGTTGCCGTGCCGTGACATCCACGCAAACTGATGCCTATGAGACTTGCCGGAAGGTCTGGGCAGAAAGCCGCCGGAGCTTCCTTGGGCAGAAGACGGACTCGAAGGGTTCGTCAGTTGGCTCTTCGGCGGAAGAGGCTTTGGAAGCAAAGGATCAGAGCCGATTGCCTCAAGGCTATCTAGCCCGTCCTGCGGTAGGGGGCGACCAATGACCGGCACGGGCATCATCGACCAATTCCTGGAGACTTTTACACGCTACATCGACAGCGGCTTTGGTCTCGTGGGCGGGGAGGTCGGTTACCTCGCAACGACCCTCGCTGCGATCGACATCACGCTTGCAGCGTTGTTCTGGAGCTGGGGCGCGGACGACGACATCATCGCGCGGCTGGTCAAGAAGACGCTCTTCGTCGGGGTTTTTGCTTACCTGATCGGAAATTGGAACAGTCTCGCCCGTATCGTCTTCGAGAGCTTTGCGGGCCTTGGGCTGAAGGCCTCCGGCACCAGCTTGTCGGCCGGCGATTTCGTGCGGCCGGGCAAGATCGCGCAGGTGGGCCTCGATGCAGGCCGTCCGCTCCTGGACTCGATCTCCAGCCTGATTGGCTACATCAGCTTTTTCGAGAACTTCGTCCAGATCGTGGTTCTGTTGTTTGCCTGGGCAATCGTGCTTCTTGCCTTCTTCATTCTGGCCGTTCAGCTTTTCGTGACACTGATCGAGTTCAAACTCACTACATTGGCCGGATTTGTGCTGATTCCCTTCGGCCTGTTCGGCAAGACCGCCTTTGCGGCAGAGCGCGTCCTCGGCAACGTGGTCTCATCAGGCATCAAGGTGCTGGTGCTGGCTGTGATTGTCGGCATCGGCTCAACACTGTTTTCGCAATTTACGTCGGGCTTCAACGGCGCCCAACCGACCATCGAAGATGCCATGACATTGGTTCTTGCGGCGCTCTCGCTGTTGGCGTTGGGGATCTTCGGACCGAGCATCGCAAGCGGGCTGGTCTCCGGTGGGCCGCAACTCGGCGCAGGATCTGCGGTCGGTACAGCACTTGCCGCAGGCGGCGCCGCGGTGGCGACAGCCGGGCTTGCTGCAGGTGCGGCAGGTCTCGCCGGCGGAGCGCTCGTGGGCGCCGGCAGGATGGGCGCAAGCGCTGTCACGGGCACCGCAGCGGCATATCGCAGTGGCGGCCTCACGGGCGTCGCAAATGCGGCCGCCTCTGCAGCAGCAAGTCCACTTCGCAGGATGGCCTCGACGGTTGGCGGAGGCGGTCAATCGACGAGCACTTCAGCTCAGACCGCGAGCGGTAGCCCCACTTGGGCTCAGCGCATCAAGCAAGGTCAGGGCCTTGATCGGGGGGTATCGGCGGCAGTTCATGCAGTCAAATCCGGCGATCCCGGTGGCAGCGGCAGCTCGGTCGATCTCTCCCAGGAAGAGCGCCGATGAGAGGGATTTCCGAGAACGGCGCATGGCCGTCGAACTCCGCTCGGCCTGTTCCGATGATCAGCTGTTCTCGTGGGTCCTCTGCAGTGCGTCGGCTGGGTCGTCAATGCGTCATTCAAGCCTCTCGCATTCTGTCCTTGACGCTGACGCCAGCTCTGATCTGGCAAGCGATCCATGGCCAGATCCCGTCCGACACGTCGCTGCGCCAACGGCCCCTTCTTCTCGGTGTCGCGGGTGCGAAGGCAGGATTGGGCTCGGTTCTTTTGCCGCGCAATCCGGCGCAGCTCCCGGAAGTAAGGGGACTCAGTCGCAGCATTCGCCGCCGGCGGTGCAGAAGCTGCCACATCGTACGGTGCTTGTGCGTGTTCGCGCGCGTGATCCGCATCGAGCAGCCGACATGAGCAAAACGCCGTCTGCTGCCGGCTCGCTACGATGGATCAGGGATACTCAGGGGAAGTTCAATGTTTAAGAGATCAGCAACGCATTATGGCCGCGCGCCGGCGGCACTCACCCCTTATCAGAAGGCAGGTCAAGTCTGGGACGAGCGCATCGGCTCGGCCCGCCTGCAGGCGAAGAACTGGCGCTTGATGGCGTTCGGCTGCCTTGCTCTGTCTTGCAGCCTTGCCGGCGGGCTGATCTGGCAATCGACACAAGGAACGATAACGCCGTGGATCGTCGAGGTCGACCGGCTCGGTCAAGCTCAGCGGGTCTCGCCTGCAAGTTCCGACTACGACCCGACGGATCCACAAATTGCCTGGCACCTGGCGCGGTTCATCGAAGATGTGCGCGCCCTGCCATCCGATGCCATCGTGCTGCGGCAGAATTGGCTCCGGGCCTACGACTTCACGACCGATCGCGGGGCCGTCGCACTCAATGAATATGCCAGGGCAAACGACCCATTCGCCGGGCTCGGCAAGGCGCAGATCTCGGTGGAAGTCTCCAGCGTCATACGGGCCTCGCCCGACAGCTTTCGTGTCGCATGGATTCAGCGCGCTTACGAGAACGGCTCGCTCGCCTCGACCGAGCGATGGACAGCCATCCTGAGCATCGTCATCCGAACGCCGCGTGATGCCGATCGGCTGCGCAAAAATCCTCTCGGAATCTATGTGAATTCGATCAATTGGTCCAAGGAGTTGGGGCAGTGAAAGTATATCCTTGCGAGTTCAGGACAGCGCCAATGAAGAGGGGCATCACTTCCGCAGCCGTCATGCTTGGCTGCATGCTCAGCGGCTGCTCGACCTTCATTCCACCCGAAATCAGCTATGACACAGATGTGCCGCCGCTGCCTGTGGCGGCAGCGCCGGCGGATGATCGTCCGCGTCCCCTGCATGTGCCTCCATCCTGGAAGCCGTCGCTTGGCGGCAAGCCGGGCACCAAGGAGGATGTCGAGCCGGTCAACCGGATCGAAATCGCCAACAGTGCGGCGCGCGTCGAGCCGAGGCGGAGAGGCTATTTCAACGCCGCACAGATCTACAGCTATAGCCCGGGCGCGCTCTATCAGGTCTATGCCGCGCCGGGACAGATCACCGACATTGCTCTTGAGGAGGGGGAGCAGTTGACCGGCTCCGGCCCGCTCGCAGCCGGCGACACCGTGCGATGGGTCATCGGCGACACCGAAAGCGGCAGCGGCGAGGAGCGCAGGGTGCACGTGCTGGTCAAGCCGACGCGCGCCTCCATCGAAACCAACCTCGTGATCAATACTGATCGGCGCACCTATCTCCTCGAGCTCCGCTCGCGCGAGAAGCCCTACATGCCATCGGTCGCGTGGTACTATCCGCAAGATCGGATCAAGCGGCAGCAATTGACTCCTGTTCCGCTGCTCCCAGAGCTTGCACAACGGCGCTTTCGGTATGCGATCGAGGGGGACAATCCGCCGTGGCGCCCCCTTGCAGCCTACGACGACGGCCGAAAAGTCTACATCGAGTTCTCGCAAGGTATCGTCCAAGGCGAAATGCCGCCGCTGTTTGTGCTCGGGCCTGACGGTAAGAGCGAAATCGTCAATTATCGCACCTTTGGCAGCGTCCTGATCGTCGACCGCCTGTTTGCGGCTGCCGAACTGCGGCTTGGTGGAGAACATCAACAAAAGGTTAGGATCGTCCGCACCGACGGGAGGTTTTCGTCATGACGGAAGAACACCGCGAAGATGAGACCTCCCCGGACGGCGAACAGGAGACAGGTGAGCTCGAGGATGGGTTTCGGCTCCGGCCCGAATACCCGAGCGTCACCCGCTTGTCTCGCAAGGTGCTGCTGACCGGATCCGCGCTCTGCCTGGCGCTGGTCGCCGCGGCGGCGACGTGGGCGCTCCAGAAACAACGGCCGCGTGAGGCCGCTTCCGAGGAGCTCTATCTGGCTGAGCGTCACAATGTTGCTGAGAGCGTCACAGCGTTGCCGCCGGACTACTCGAAGGTCACCCCTCCTGTCCCCCAGCTTGGTCCACCTCTTCCCGGCGATCTCGGCAGACCAATCCTGGCCGCCAAAGGCCAGATCGCCGCGCCAGGCGCTGCGGCCGACCAGGAACAGCAACGCCGTGACCAGGAACAAGAGGCGGCTCGTGTAAGCCGACTGTTCGCCTCTACCAATGTGAGGGACACGGCAGCGTCGAGCGGAGCCCAAGCAGGTGGCGCCAATGCTCCCTCCCTGATCCCCAGCAGCGAGGATGGGTCACTGCAAAACGCTCAGGACCGGAAGCTCGCCTTCGTAAATGCGGCCACCGATCGACGAACGACCAGTCCAGACCGCCTCGTGAAGGCGCCATCACCTTACGTGGTGCAGGCCGGATCGGTTATCGCCGGGGCCCTGATCACCGGCATTCGCTCCGATCTGCCTGGAATGATCACAGCTCAGGTAAGCGAGAATGTTTATGATACGCCCACCGGGCGCTTTCTCCTCATCCCCCAGGGCGCCAGACTGACTGGCATCTATGACAGTCAGGTGAGCTTCGGCCAGAGCCGCGTGCTGCTCGTTTGGACCCGGTTGATCATGCCGAACGGCCGCTCGGTCGTCTTGGAGCGCCAACCGGGGACAGACACGCAAGGCTATGCCGGCCTTGAAGATCAGGTTGACAACCATTGGGGTGAGCTGTTCAAGGCGGCGGCGCTGTCGACCTTCCTGGCTGTTGGCTCGGAAGCGGGTGCAGGTTCCGATGCGAGCAATAGCAACAGCGCAATCATTGGTGCCCTCAGGCGCGGTGCATCAGATTCGCTGAACCAGGCCGGCCAACAAGTGGTCCGCCGTAGCCTCAATATCCAGCCGACCTTGACGATACGCCCGGGTTACCCGGTCCGCGTCCTGGTCAACCGTGATCTCATTCTTGAACCTTATAGAGGCTAGCCGCATGCCTAAATTGAAGATTGCAGCGCTTGTGGACGATCGGCCTGTCAAAATGACGGTCGAACTCGCGGCCCATGTTCACCGGGATTTGCACGTCTATGCCGATGTGCTGGCGAAGCAAACCGGACAGGCCGTCGAACCTGCCAAGCTCATTGGCCCGATGTTGGCGCGCTTCATGGCGACAGACCGGGCTTTTGCGAAATCAAAACGTCAAGCCCGCTCTTCCCCTCCTGAAGAATAACATTCTCTCAGAAGGGCTAGGAAGTGGGCGACAACAGATCTTTCATCGCCGGTTCTGACATGAGCTGACATTGTGATCCGACTGGGTCCCCTTGCGTCGTGCAGTTCGCGATACACCACCCCTGGGAATCCGGCGTGAGCTTCGGATGCCAATAACGGCGTGACGCCGCGGCCAATGCTGACGAGACTGGTCAGCTTGCTGCGGCTCACGTCGCAGGCTTCGATTAAGGCCCCGTTTCCATGAGCCGCCAGTTTGCAGACCAGAAGGTCTTCGACTTCTCTTGCGGGATCATCGCGGCTGACGAGAACGGTTCGACTGTGCAGATCGGCGCAGGAGACCGACTCGTTCTGAGCTAACTCATCATTCTTGGCGAGTGCGATGAGAATACCTTCACGCCATAGGGGAAAGGCCGCCGTGAGCAGCATGGAAGATAGACCGTCTGGCGCGATGGCGATATCGAGCGAGCCCGTCTGAAGCGCGATCAGGAGTTCCGGCATGACGCGTTCAAGGACGGCGACCTTGATTTCCGGATAACGGCTTTGAAACTCGGCGATCGCAGGTGTTATTCGTCCTGCGGAGACGAATGGGCAGAAGCCGATAGCCAGGTGATCCGCCCGCTTGGACAGGGTCAAGACTGTCGCCTTCGATAATGAATCGACCTGCTCGATGATAAGCTTTGCCGTCCTCAGGAATGTCGTACCAGAGGCTGTTGGATTCATCCCGTATCTCGATCGCTCGAACAAGCGGGTACCAACCAGGCATTCCAATCGTCCGATCGCCCGACTGATGGCCGAGTGTTCGACACCCAGCACCCTGGCTGCGCTCCGAATGCTGCCCGCTTCATTGACTGTCACAGCAACGCGCAGATGTTGTAAACTTATTGGATTGGATATTGGTCGCTGTGTCTGACAGGCAAGGTGGTCGATTGGAGGCATTTACAAATCAAGGTGCGGCGATTTAAGTCGGATGAGTTCTGCGGGCAGCGAGCCGGCAGTCAGGCGGCGTGCGACAGGACTGGAGTCCAGAGAACTGGGCCGGCGAGTCCACCGGCCGCACGTATCCTGTCCAAAGCATTGAGCGTGATTTCCAGGTGGCCGGCGACAGCAAGCGTGTTTCCAATTTCACAAGGCGATGCAATCCGGCGAAGCGGCCATCCTGCGCGCCTCAGAATTCGCTCCATCCGGACGTCGGTGACTGTGACGATGCTCGTGAGCTGTCGAGACAGACCAAACTCAATCATGCCCGCGAAGAGTTCGTAAGTTGCCCTCGCAAGCCCGTGTGCCGCCTTCGGAGCATCTGAAGGAAGATCAACTGCAAAGCGGCTGCTCTCCCACACATGAGGATCCGATGGGGCAGGGCACTTTCCCAGGAGCACAGAAAAGGTGTCGCGGATCATCGTCGGGCCGGTTGTCGGCAAAAGGCGAACCGACCCCTGCACCAGTCCCTCGACCGACGTTTGGACGAGATATACCGGACCTAGCGCGTCAAACTCGTCGGTCTCCATCTCGCCGGAACTGTGAACGCTCCAATCTAATCTTTGCTTGAAGACGCGATGCCGCAGCCTGTGCATGGCCGCTAGCGTTTGGGAGAACGCGCCGTGAAATGGTTCGGCAATCAGTTGAATCATGACCCCTCCTGTCCGGATTTCGACTATATGGGAGAGCCGGGTGCAAATGGCACCACGTACAACTAGAGGGGCGGCGCGGCCCTAATCTTGCCTAACTGCCTTAGCAGCGCCAAGTCGTGAAGTCGCTTCGGCCAATGTCCTCACGCCCAGCTTGTTCTTTGCATTATTCAAATAGGACTTCACGGTATTTGGCGATATCTGCAGGATCTGCCCAATCTCCCATGTGGTCTTGCCCTTTGCGACCCAGTCGAGGCACTCCATTTCGCGACGTGAGAGTTCAACGTTAGCGATCATCAGTTCATGAGAAAGCTTTTGCCGCACGCGCCGGTCGAAAGAAATGGCCATGAACTGGAGGACCTCCGAGCGGCGCTCTATGCTCAATTGAAATGCTCGGTCATTCTGGTCGGTGGCAAACGTCAAGGCGGCCATGGAGGCGCCGTTGTGGATTGGAACGGTGAATCCCAATCGGATCCCACACTGAGCAGCTTCGTCGAGCAAGCTTCGCTGCGCCCGAGAAATCAATCTATGAGGTTCCCTGTGGTCCCAGCTAAAGGGCTCCGTGGTCTCCAGCGCACGCTCGATAATGGGGTCGAGGCGCTCATAGTGACTGCGCACATAATGCGCAACCCAATTGGCGGGATACGTGGAAATCACGAGGGCGTTCTCACCCCGTCTCTTCGGCCAGGCCAGATAAGCCAAACATGGCAGCTCAAGTGCGCGTCCGGTGACCGCCAAGGCGTCGCTAAAGCCATCAGCGTGGTTCGCGTTGATCAGCAGATTGAGAAAATTTTGGAAGATACGGTGCGTGCTCATTCGCATACGATTCGGTAGAGAAGATGAGCGACGTTACGAGTCCCTTTGCTGCGTAAAGGCAAGTTGTTCGAAAGTCTCGCGACGTCACACTGTTAACCGACCAGCGATCGAGCTGCACCTATTCAGCTCACGTCCACTTTCGACACGGCGCAACCGACATCACTGTTCTGGGCGGTTCTGTAGGCGAGAACCGCCAAAGAGCGCAAGGACGACAAGCCCTGATAGTTTGGCGGTCATCTTCCACACACGCAACTACACTTAGAGGCCGCAGTCCTGCGCTCATCGCAGAATTTGGCAGGATAAATGCGCGTACGCCGGGATTCTTCGCGGATTTACTCCCAAAGTGGTCCTACGTTCTCTACGGCAGGCGAGGCGGGGCTGAGGAAAAGCTAAGAGATAATTTTTCGTAGGCAGACGGGGCCGTGCGCGTCAAGCGCCGCCCAGCGTTCTGCTCGCCGTCCAGTTGGAGACTTTTCTATGCGTCGTCGAAGCGGCCTTTCGAAAATGCCTACACTTTTGCGATCATTGCTCTCGATCGCCAACTAAGGGGACGACGGCAAGAGACGGGGTTCTGAAGTGCATGAATTGATCAGGCAGACCGCCTGCAGTGTTGTCGAAAAATTGCGGAATGGCGAAGTAAGCCCCCTGGAGCTGCTGGACGCGCTGGAGCAGCGGATCGGGCAAGTCGACGGCAAGCTTAACGCGCTGCCCATCCTTTGTTTTGATCGCGCGCGCACACATGCTCGTACGCTGATGGAGCGACCTACCGGCGCACGTGGGCTGCTGGCCGGTCTTCCCGTTCCCATCAAAGATCTGATTGACGTTGCCGGCACTCGCAACACACAGGGCTCCCCGATCTTCAGGAACAAAATAGCTGAGACGTCGGACATCTTGGTCGAGCGCATCGAGCAGAATGGTGGTGTTGTTTATGCAAGATCGAACACCCCCGAGTTCGGAGCGGGGGCCAACACGGTCAATGAACTCTTCGGAGCAACGCTCAATCCGTGGAATCCAGCTCGCTCTGCTGCTGGCTCGTCCGGAGGTGCCGCGGTTGCGATCGCCGCCGGCATGGCTTGGGTTGCGCATGGCTCTGACATGGGGGGCTCACTCCGAAATCCGGCGAGCTTTTGCGGTGTAGTGGGTCTTCGGCCGAGCTTGGGCCGAGTGGCCCGAACTCCCAAATCTAAAATCGACCGCAACCTCGGCATACACGGACCAATGGCGCGCAATGTCGAGGACGTTGCGCTCCTGTTGGACGCAATGAGTGGTGAGCATCCTGCCGATCCACTGTCCTTGCCGGCACCCGCAGAATCGTTCCTGACGACCACGCGCACGGCAAAGAGACCAAGACGGGTTGCCTATTCGGCCGATCTGGGCATTACACCCGTGGATCCTCAAATTGTGGAAATTACCCGCGGCGCTGCAGCGCGCTTCGTCGAACTTGGTGTAATCGTCGAAGAAGCTCACCCCGATCTTCGAGAAGCTCAAGAGTGCTTCCACGTTCTCCGCGCATTCGATTTCGCTATTAGCAAAGCTGCTCTACTTCGAAGCCATCGCGATCTGCTCAAGCCGGACGTCGTTTGGAACATCGAAGAAGGGCTGAAGCTTTCTATCGAGCAACTCGAACGCGCCGAGGAGCAGCGAGTTGCCATGGTGGTGCGCGTACTTAAGTTTTTCGAGAAGTACGATCTTCTCTTGACGCCGGCAACAATCGTAGAGCCTTTCCCCGTGGCCAACAGCCACGTCATGGAGTGCGACGGCAGACAATTTGAGAATTACGTGGATTGGGTTGCCATCGCTTTTGCAATCACCCTCGTCTGTTGCCCCGCGATGTCTCTGCCCTGCGGTTTCACGAGTTCCGGCCTTCCGGTAGGCTTGCAAATGGTCGCTCCCCCTCGAGCCGACGGGCAGTTATTGGCCGGTGCTAAACTGCTTGAAGATAGTTTGGGGCTACTCGGCAGTACGCCGATCGATCTGGGGCTCGCAACATGAATGGCACAATCGCGGTTCTCGGCTGCGGGCTTATAGGCCAAAGCTGGTCGGCGCTATTCACTGCCTATGGTTATGACGTCGTCGGCTGGGATCCAGCGCCAAAATCGCAGTCCCTGTTGCAAGAAGCGATTTCTCGATGTCAGAAGCAGGTTTTTCGTCCCTCGGAACTTGAATCAGGCCTTGGTTCCTTTCGCCTTGTCGAGACACCGGAACAGGCGGTTTCCGACGCCTTTTGGGTTCAGGAAAACGCACCCGAAGTGCTCGAGTTAAAAGGAGAGCTCTACGGCCGCGTTGAGGCGGCAGCCCATCCCGATACGGTACTCGCAAGCAGTACATCCTCTCTAACTTGGTCACAGCTTGCCACCAGCCTAAAACGAACCTCGCGATTCATTACTGCTCATCCCTTCAATCCTCCACACATCATGCCGCTAGTGGAGATTTATGGGGCCGATGCTGATCTTCGGACGACGGCTGTGTCGTTCTTTCGCGGGCTCGGCCGCGAGCCAGTTCTTTTAGCCCGCGACGTAGTAGGGCACATCGCCAACCGGCTTGCTTCAGCACTCTGGCGTGAAGCGGTCAACTTAGTCGCCGAGAATATTGCTGATGTCGCCGCTGTCGACGCGGCGCTCGTGCATGGACCTGGGCTGCGCTGGTCAGTGGTCGGTGCACATATGGCCTACCACCTTGGTGGGGGTCCTGGGGGAATTGAGCATTACCTGCGACATCTCGGGCCTAGCCAGGAACGCCGATGGGCCACGCTAGGTCAGCCACAGCTTACTCCCGATGTCTGTACCCGTCTGGTCGCTGGCGTCCATGCAGAGGCGGATGGCAGATCGATTTCCGAATTAGAAGGTGAACGTGATCGCGCACTCTTGAGACTCCTTGCCGCGCGGAGTTCAATTTAAGCATATGGACAAGCTCAGCGTGGGTTGACTTCAGCGACAATTGGAAGACAACCTGTACATCCGAGCCGGCGCTCGCAGGACTGACGCGCCGTTGACATTGGCCAAAGCTGTTGCCTGACGGCGCTATCAAGCGTGAATTGCACCAAACAATCATCATTGCCAAGCCGCCGACGGCGCGTGGCACGCTCCCTCAGTCTGAGCTGCTGCCGGTTTGATGGACACCGAGATTAGGTGTTTCATGAAGCCGGAGGTGGGCGATGAAGAGACGGAAGTTTAGTCGCAAGTTCAAGATCTAGGCGGTCAAGCTGGTCCGGAAACGCGGGGTGTCGGTGGCACAAGCCGGCCGCGACCTGGACGTTCATGAGAACGTTCTGCGCAAATGGGTCAAGGAGTTCGGCTGCTGATTCCGCTTGATGTCGCCCACCATTCCGGGATGATGTCGCCCGGGGTATCGCAAGAGCGAACCCGGGGTGACGAGGCCTCTTCTGGCTCCGATACGGTCCCGCCTTTCGTTGCGAAGGGGGACCTGGATGCCGACGGAGAGGCTTGCGATGCGCCATGTGCGCGATGTGATCAGATTGAAGTCGGCTGGGATGCCGACCCGCGAGATTGCGCGGCGGTTGGGGACGGTGCCTTCGACGGTGCGGTTGACGATCCGCCGGTTTGAAGCGGCGGGGCTGACCTGGCCATTGCCCGACGGCATCACCGACGCTGTGCTGGAAGCCCGGTTGTTCGCCAGCGCGGGAGCCGGTCTCGGCACCCGGCGTGGCCATCGCCGGCAGGCGGAGCCGGACTGGGCGGCGGTGCACCGCGAGCTCCGGCGCACGCACGTGACGCTGTCGATCCTGTGGGAGGAGTACATCGCGGGCGAACCCGGCGGGTATCGCTATTCGCGGTTCTGCGAGCTCTACCGGGCCTGGGAAGGCCGGCTGTCGGCGACGATGCGCCAGTCGCATGCAGCCGGCGACAAGCTGTTCGTCGATTATGCGGGCGACGGCGTGCCGGTGGTGATCGACCGGTTTACCGGCGAGCGGCGCACCGCGCAGATCTTCGTCGCGGTGCTCGGCGCATCGAGCTTCACCTGCGCGCAGGCGACCTGGACGCAGGGGCTCGCCGACTGGATCGATGGCCACGTCGGCGCCTTCGAGGCGATCGGCGGCGTGCCGGCACTGCTGGTGCCGGACAACACCAAGGTCGCCGTGATCAAGGCCTGCCTGTACGATCCGCAGATCAACCGCAGCTACGCCGACATGGCGGCGCAATACGGCACCGCCATTCTGCCGGCCAGGCCCACGGCGGCCACGGGACAAGGCCAAGGTCGAGCAGGCGGTCCTCATGGTCGAGCGCTGGCTGCTCGGACGGCTGCGCCATCGGACCTTCCACAGCCTCGCCGAGGTCAACGCGGCGATCGCCGAGTTAATGACCCGGCTCAACGAGGAGCGACCGATCCGGCGGCTCGGCGTGACCCGCCGCAAGCTGCTGGAGGAGATCGACCGGCCGGCACTCAGGGTCTTGCCGGAGAGCCCTTACGTGTTCGCCGAGTGGCGGATCTGCCGGGCCAGCATCGACTACCACGTCGAGGTCGAGGCGCATTACTACAGCGTCCCGCATCGCTTCGTCCGCGCCGAGGTCGAGGTGCGCTTCACCGCCCGCACCGTGGAGATATTCCACAAGGGCGAGCGGATCGCCGCGCATCAGCGCATGAGCGGCAACCACAAGCACACCACCGTGCCGGAACACATGGCGTCCAGTCATCGGCGCTACGCCGGCTGGACCATCGAGCGCATCCGCAAGGAGGCCGCCGCGATCGGGCCGGCCACCGCCGCGCTGTGCGACCTGATCCTCGATGAACGCACGCACCCCGAGCAGGGCTTTCGCACATCGGCGCGCACCTACGGCTCAGTCAAATCGATCCTCGCCAACAATCTCGATCGGCGGCCTTCACCCAAGCGGCCCGCGGACGACGCGCCGATCCTCCATCCCAACAACCGCGGGCCGCGCTACTACAACTAGGAGATCACGCCTTGCTCACGCATCCGCCCCTCGATCAACTCTACACGCTCGGCCTGCATGGCATGGCGAAGGCGCCTTCGCCGACATCGAAGCCGGCGGCGAGGCCGCAAGCCTCGGCCACGCCGAATGGCTCGCGCTCCTGCTCGAACGCGAAGCGTCGCTGCGACGCGACAAGCGGCTGTCGAAGCGGCTGCAATACGCCAAGCTGCGCCAGGAGGCCTGCGTCGAGGACATCGACTATCGCACCCCGCGCGGCCTCGACCGCAGCCTGCTGACGATGCTGGTCGAAGGGCAATGGATCGACGACCACGCCACCTTTTGATCTGCGGGCCCTCCGGCGTCGGTAAGAGCTGGCTCGCCTCAGCGCTCGGCAACAAGGCCTGCCGCGACAATCGCTCCGTGCTTTATCAGCGCGTCCCACGGCTGTTTAGCGATCTCGCTTTGGCGCGCGGCGACGGCCGCCACTCCCGCCTGCTGCGCGCGCTTGGCCGCGTCGATCTCCTCATCTTTGATGGTGTGGACGGCCTCACCTCAACGGCATCATAGTGCCAAGGCGTGGTCGCCAGAGCGCCACAAAGAAGGGGGACCGTCCGAGATGAAGTTTATTAGAATAGGCGTTGATCTCGCCAAGAACTATTTTCAGATTAATGCGCTGTCTAGTGAGGATGCACCAGCCGTAAAGCGCAAGCTGACGCGCCGGACGATGCGCGAGTTCTTCTCGAGGATCGAGCCGTGCCGCGTTGGCATGGAGGCTTGCGGCTCAGCCCACTATAGGGCGCGCGAACTGAAGGCCATGGGACACGATGTGTCTCTGATGCCGCCGGCCTACACAAAACCCTATGTCAAGCGAGGTAAGAACGATGCCGTCGATGCGGAAGCCATCTGTGAAGCGGTCTCGCGCCCTGCCATGCGTTTTGTGCCGATCAAGAGCGCTGATCAGCAAGCGACCCTGATGTGGCACAAGACGCGCGAGCTGCTGGTCAAACAGCGAACGATGAGCGTGAACGCTCTACGCGGCCATTTGGCCGAATTCGGTCTTGTCGTCGCCAAGGGCACCGGCCGCGTCGACGAGCCTTTAGGCCTCGCAGAAGGCGATGCGACTCTTCCCGACGCCGCTGTCCTGGCCGCGAGGGTTCTCGGTCAGCAAATTGATGCGCTCGGAGGCGCACTCGATGATTTGGAGAGGGAGATCGCCAAGGCTCACGCGCTCAGCGAGACGAGCCGTTCGCTCGGAGAAATTTCCGGCGTTGGCAAGCTTGTTGCCTCGGTAATTACAGCCAGTGTACCAGACCCAAGCGTATTCAATTCGGGACGGGATTTTGCTGCCTGGCTGGGTCTGACGCCCAGGCAAATTTCAAGCGGGGGTAAACCAACTCTCGGAACCATCACCAAGGCGGGTAATCGATATATAAGGAAGTTACTCGTTCTCGGAGCAACATCGCTTCTAAACGTTGTGGAAAAACGCCGCGGCGGCTTGCGCGACTGGATTGTCGGGCTTTTGGCTAAAAAAGCCGGCGCGGCTTGTGACCGTCGCCCTCGCCAACAAGCTTGCTCGGATCATCTGGGCAATGATGAAAACCGGAGAATGCTTCCGCACCGAGATGTTCGCCAAACTTTGAGTGTCGGACAGCCGCATCGAAGAGTTATAAGCTTGGTAAGTGCAAGAAAGGCATGATGAAAGACAACGGTCGCCACCGAAAACCAGGAAAACCCGACCAGTCGTGTGAGCCTCAAAGCTCGCATCCTTGATGTGACCCCTTGGTTGTCGGACTTCATCAGGGCCAGCGGAGATATGATCCGCGCTAAACGCCGGACATACGATCGCAGCCGTCCAAGTCGTTCGAAGTGCCAAATTGTGCTTGCCATCAGAGGCCGTCCACATACGACGACTGGGGCCTCGAGCCGCTTGACGCCGCGGCCCGCCACGACCTCCTGGAGATCCTCGAGGACCGCTACGGCCGCGGCTCCACCATCGTCACCAGCCAGCTCCCGATCGATCAATGGCACGCGCTGATCGGCGAGCCGATGACTTCATGATGCCTCCTCCTTCGAACGCTTGGTGTGTTGTACTCGATTGCGAAGCTGACTGATTTGTTCGTCTGAGAGCTCGATCTGCCATGGCTGGCCTTTGGTTAACTGACGACCTGCCAGCATTCCGCGCGCGAGATAGTCGAATACCGTCTGCGGGGTTACTCCAAGCTCAGCCGCTGCGCCCTGAATCGAGAAGCTGCCGTCGGGCCAGCGCATCGGATTCTTGTCTACGCCGTTGATTTTGACCGTGGGAATGCCCCAGCGGGTGCGCAACAGCCGGACGTTCTCGCCTTTGAAAGCGCAGCCTCGGGCCGCGACAAAGCCTTCCTGATTGAGGATTGCCGCGATCTCGGCATCCATTTTATGTTCAGCATTCAACTCGACGATCCGTCGCCGCAACCGATCAATGTCAATGTAGTTGCGGTAGGTATGAACGCGCCGTTGTACGTGATGCTCGCTGGTTGTGGCGGTCTGCCAGACGACGGGCCAAGCGAGAAGCGTCGAGGCTCACCACAAGGCCGGCGTTGCCAAGGCCGATCTCGGCAATGAGCTTCTGGAAACCATGACGATCCACAGCGCCAGCTCCGGACTTGCCCAGATCCTCGTCAATGACCTGGACGCGCTCCGGCGGCCAGCCCAGACCGATGGCCCGATCGACGAGGCGGTACTGCAGCTCGGTGCTCTCCTGGTGCTGGCGCACCTGGTTCACGGATGACTGCCGCACGTAGACGTAGGCCAACTTGGCTCGGTGTGCGGTCGTGAGCCGCTCGTCAGCGACGGTCGAGCTGATCAGCACGACCCAGTCTCCTTCCGGCCGTGCCGGGAACCGCTTGCATTCGCCGCAGCAGCGTGGCGAGGATTTGAGCGATCTGGGTTTGCGTCGCGGTCGACAGATTCGGCCACAGGCGCGGAATGTCGGCCGTCGGACGGCGGGGTGGATTTGCCAATATCGGCAGGGGTCGATACGCAACGCGACCTGGAAGCGGTCGGTGGGTCATCGCGAATCACCTTCTCGTCGAGAAGGCTCAGACTCGCGCTCAAATGTTGCATCAATGGGATCAGCGTACGGGCACTGATGCGCGGCAGATCGGCGGCGTTCGGGCGAGGCGTGATCGGCGTCTCGACAAGATCCGTCGACGCGATCCGAACTGCCCGCGGCCGGCCGTCCGGCAGCGCGACAACGACGTAGGCGGGACCGCCCCCGACCGCTCCTTCAGCACCTCAAGCCGGTGCCCAAAAAGAAAATGATGCGGGTCAGTGATCGTGACGTGAGACACGACCCGTTCCAAAATAGGGGCACTCTGTTGTGTTTGGTGATCCCACCTACGCCGACGCCGTCCTCGACCGCCTGGTCCATAACGCCCACCGGATCGATCTGAACGGCGAAAGCATGCGGCGAACCCGCAAACCTGACCGAAAGGCCTGAGCCTGTGGCGCTGTGGACATGCCGCTACGCTTGGACAACGCAAGAGCGTTGCCCACATGCCCACAGCAGGAACAACAGAAAAACCCGCCCGTCGAGCCGCGATTCAAGATTGACCACGCGGCTTCGCCGATGCCAGAAACCAGACAGCCAGAACGCCTCGCGCCCCGGGCGACATCAAATCGGAATGGTGGGCGAGATCATCTCGGAATACTGGAGGGTTCAAATAGGTCCCGCGTCGCAGATCTCGCCGCAAGTCCAGCGCGGGACCTATTTGAAGCTGGATTGAACGAAGCCGCGTCTTGTGAGCGAGGACCTATGGGGGCTCGAT
>NZ_JAVTJN010000010.1:0-4738 GCF_032144035.1 Bradyrhizobium sp. WYCCWR 12699 | reverse complement strand
TCCCGGAGCCGCGCCGGAACGGAAGGTGATGGTCTTGCCGTTTACGGTCAGCGTGTCGCCGTCGGCGGGCTGGGCCACACCGGCGAGGCCGGTCGCAGTCGTGCCGTTGGTGGCGATCAGGGTGATGGCGCCGGTCAGGGCCGTAGTGCCGCCTGCGCCGGTCGTTGCCGTGCTGCCCTGGAACGAGCCGATGGTCGCGCCGAGCGTGCTGGTGCCGGTTGCCGCCGTGATGCCGCCGGCCGCGCCGCTATAGAGCACATTGCTGTTCGCGGTTGCGCTGGCGAAGCTCGTGGTGCCGCGCAGGTCGGCTGCCGTCGCGCCGGCGATGGTCGTAGAAACGTTGGACTTGGTGGAGTAGCCGACGGTGGTCTGCAGCGCCTGGTTAGCGATCGACTTGGCGCTGTCGATCAGCTTCTGCAGCGAGGTGAGGCCGGTGTTGGCAGCCTGCAGCACCTGCACGCCGTTGGCGATGCTGTCGAGCAGATTGTTGATGTCGCTGGCGCGGTTGTCGAGCGACTGTGCCGTGAAGAAGTTGGTGGGATTGTCCAGGGCCGAGTTGACGCTCTTGCCGGTCGACAGACGGTTCTGTGTGGTGGCGAGAAGATCGGCGGTGGACTGGAGAGAAAGCAGGTTCTGGCGAACCGACGCAGAGAGAACAATACCGGACATGACTCTTACCCTTCTGGCTTACGCGTCTTCGTTCGATCGCTTCTGGATCGAGTGACGGGGCCAGCGTGCCGTGACGTGGCTAACAAAGGGTGAAAAGAGTGCAGCCTACATAAGCGCCGGTTCACCATAAGCGAGCCGAGGGCGCCTGGACCACGAACAATCCACCTGAAATCATTGGCGATTCCTGGCGCTTACGCTCCATTAACCATAACCGCTGGTTACTTTTTCGAACCTCGCCTGCCCTCTCGAAGTCTCCGAGCAATGCGCAAAAAGAAAGCGGCGGGACCGAAGCCCCGCCGCCGGATCTTGCTTGCGATGTCGTCCGCGACTTAGCGGAGCAGCTGCAACACGCTCTGCTGCGACTGGTTGGCCAGCGACAGCGCGGAGACTGCGATCGACTGACGGGTCGACAGCGCCTGGCTGTTGGCCGCTTCGACGTTGGTGTCGGCCAGGGTCAGGTTGGACGAGCCGGTCTGCAGCACGTTGATCAGGTTCTTGTTGAAGTCCTGACGAACCTGCACGATCGTCAGGTTCGAGCCGAGGCTCGAAGCTTCCGAGCGCAGCGTGCTGGAGGCCGAGTTCAGGTTGGTCAGCACCTTGTTGGTGGCGGCGTTGTCGATGAAGTCGACACCGCCGGTCAACGCGGCAAGGCCCAGGCCTTTTGAGTTGTAGGTCACACCCGTGATGCTGAGGTTCGACTTGCCGGTCTCGTCGAACACCAGCTTGAGCTGGTCGCCGTTCAAGAGGTTGACACCGTTGAACGAGGAGTCCTGCGCGGTCGAGTCGATCTGGTTCAGGATGTTGTTGTACTGATTGACCAGGTTCGCACGCGAAGTCTGGGCAACCGTGTCCTGGACGGGGCTGGAAGCCGTCGAGAACGTCAGAGCCGTCGTCAGCGTACCGCCGATCGCACCACCCGCGGCGCTCGATCCGATGGTCGAGGACGCGTAGTCGTTGGTGGTGGAGACCGTCAGCAGACCGTTGGCGTCGATCGTTGCCGTCAGGTTGTTGGCCTGCAGCTTGGTGTTGAGCTGATCGAGCGTCTTGACCGTGCCGTTGGTGCCGTCGCCGAAAGTGACGTTGACCGCCGTGCCGCCGTTGAAGGAGGTGAAGGTCAAGGTCTTGCCGGTGAGACCGCCAACGCCGGAGGTGCGCGCCGCGGTGAAGGCGGTCGCCGTCCCGGTGTTGCCGGCAAGGCCGAGCACGTTCAGCGCGTTGCCGGTGCCGGTGATCGACAGATCGGCGTTGACGCCGGTCGAGATCTTGAGCTGGCCGGAGGCGTTGATCGACGAGTTGGTCTGGCCGGTGGCGGTCGCAAGCGTCGCAGTACCGCTGGCGCCGATCGTGGCTTTCTGCACGCCGGTGGCAAGGTCGATCGCATTCAGCACGTCGTTGACCGTGCCGTTCTCCAGATAGACCGTCGAGTTGCCGTTGCCGTCAGTGACGACGTTACCGCTCGCGCCATACCCGCTCGGAACGCTCGGAGCACCGGTCGTGCCGGGGGTCGGCGCGTTCTTGAAGGTGATGACGTGACCGTCGACGTTCAGGGACGAACCGTCCGCGATCGTTGCACCCAGCGAGGTCGCGCTCGTGGTCCGGTTGACGTTGACGGTGGCATTGCCGCCGCCGACCGACGTGCTCAGGCCGAGAGCATTGAGCAGATCTGCCTTGCCGGTGACGCTCAAATCCGCGCCCTTCGAGCTGACCAGCGTGACCTTGGAGGTGCCGACGGTCGACACCGTACCACCCTGGCCGAAGCTCGCTGAGATCGTCGCAGCACCCGAACTGATCGAGACCGTCTTCACCCCGCTGGCCAGATCGACCGCCGCCAAGAGATCGTCGACGGTCGCAGCCGGAGTGCCCGCGGTACCGAGATAGACCGTGGTGTTGCCGTTGCCGTCGGTGACGAGGTTGCCGCTGGCGCCAGAGCCGGACGGAACGCCGGTGGCTCCCGGAGCCGCGCCGGAACGGAAGGTGATGGTCTTGCCGTTTACGGTCAGCGTGTCGCCGTCGGCGGGCTGGGCGACGCCGGCAAGTCCGGTCGCGGTCGTGCCGTTGGTGGCGATCAGGGTGATCGCACCGGTCAGGGCCGTAGTGCCGCCTGCGCCGGTCGTTGCCGTGCTGCCCTGGAACGAGCCGATGGTCGCGCCGAGCGTGCTGGTGCCGGTCGCAGCCGTAGTGCCGCCGGCCGCGCCGCTATACAGCACGTTGCTGCTCGCGGTCGCGCTGGCAAACGAAGTCGTACCACGGAGGTCCGCCGCCGTCGCACCCGAGATCGTGGTGGAGACGTTGGACTTGGTGGAGTAGCCGACGGTGGTCTGCAGCGCCTGGTTGGCGATCGACTTCGCGGAGTCGATCAGCTTCTGCAGCGAGGTGATGCCGGTGTTGGCGGCCTGCAGCACCTGCACGCCGTTGGCGATGCCATCGAGCAGATTGTTGATGTCGCTGGCGCGGTTGTCGAGCGACTGTGCCGTGAAGAAGTTGGTGGGATTGTCCAGGGCCGAGTTGACGCTCTTGCCGGTCGACAGGCGGCTTTGGGTGGTGGCGAGGAGGTCAGCGGTGGACTGGAGAGAGAGCAGGTTCTGACGAACCGACGAAGAGAGAACGATACCGGACATTGAGTGTTACCCTTCTGGTACGCAACGCAACAAAACTTCGATTAGGATTAATCGATGCTCGGGACGGTGAACGTGGAGGGCTAACAAAGCATGAAGCGTGTCGCGCCAGTCCCTGCGCGGATTCACCATACGGGCGATCGAAGCCTGATCACGCTTCTCCATATCGTCATGATAGGATGACGCTTTTTGGTGCGGCGACGAGCCATTTGCCACTTGTCAACCATAACTCAGAGTGAGCAATT
This sequence comes from Bradyrhizobium sp. WYCCWR 12699, assembly GCF_032144035.1. Lineage (NCBI taxonomy): Bacteria > Pseudomonadati > Pseudomonadota > Alphaproteobacteria > Hyphomicrobiales > Nitrobacteraceae > Bradyrhizobium > Bradyrhizobium sp. WYCCWR 12699. The sequence continues at coordinate 1,209 of NZ_JAVTJN010000010.1, read as the reverse complement.
GGCTGCATCCGATACATCATCCCACTTCATCGCGGCATCCCGATGCCGACGCAAAAAGAAAGCGGCGGGGCCGAAGCCCCGCCGCCGGATCTTGCTTGCGATGTCGTCCGCGACTTAGCGGAGCAGCTGCAGCACGCTCTGCTGCGACTGGTTGGCCAGCGACAGCGCGGAGACTGCGATCGACTGACGGGTCGACAGCGCCTGGCTGTTGGCCGCTTCGGTGTTGGTGTCGGCCAGGGTCAGGTTGGACGAGCCGGTCTGCAGCACGTTGATCAGGCTCTTGTTGAAGTCCTGACGAACCTGCACCACCGAGAGGTTCGAGCCGAGGCTCGAAGCTTCCGAGCGCAGCGTGCTCGACGCGGCGTTCAGGTTCGAGAGCACCTTGTTGGTGGCGGCGTTGTCGATGAAGTCGACACCGCTGGTCAGCGCAGCAAGGCCCAGGCCCTTGGAGTTGTAGGTCACACCCGTGATGCTGAGGTTCGACTTGCCGGTCTCGTCGAACACCAGCTTGAGCTGGTCGCCGTTCAAGAGGTTGACACCGTTGAACGAGGAGTCCTGCGAGGTCGTGTCGATCTGGTTCAGGATGTTGTTGTACTGGGAGACCAGGTTCGCACGCGAAGTCTGGGCAACCGTGTCCTGGACGGGGCTGGAAGCCGTCGAGAACGTCAGCGACGAGGTCAACGTACCGCCGATCGCACCACCCGCGGCGCTCGATCCGATGGTCGAGGACGCGTAGTCGTTGGTGGTGGAGACCGTCAGCAGGCCGTTGGCGTCGATCGTCGCCGTCAGGTTGTTGGCCTGCAGCTTGGTGTTGAGCTGATCGAGCGTCTTGACCGTGCCGTTGGTGCCGTCGCCGAAGGTGACGTTGACCGCCGTACCGCCGTTGAAGGAGGTGAAGGTCAAGGTCTTGCCGCTGATGCCGCCGACGCCGGAGGTGCGCGCCGCGGTGAAGGCGGTCGCCGTCCCGGTGTTGCCGGCAAGGCCGAGCACGTTCAGCGCGTTGCCGGTGCCGGTGATCGACAGATCGGCGTTGACGCCGGTCGAGATCTTGAGCTGGCCGGAGGCGTTGATCGACGAGTTGGTCTGGCCGGTGGCGGTCGCAAGCGTTGCGGTGCCACTGGCGCCGATCGTGGCTTTCTGCACGCCGGTGGCAAGGTCGATCGCATTCAGCACGTCGTTGACCGTGCCGTTCTCCAGATAGACCGTCGA
>NZ_JAVTJN010000009.1:0-28124 GCF_032144035.1 Bradyrhizobium sp. WYCCWR 12699 | reverse complement strand
GCGCCGACCAATATGAGCAGCAATATCGTAGCCGCGTCCTCGCCAACCTACAGCGCCGGGCGAAATCGCTAGGCTTCGTGTTGCAGGCCATCCCGGGCGACGCCAATCCGGCTGTTTCTTAGGAAGGCCGCAGCCTACTTCGCGAAGGAAGCGACATGAAGTTCCCCTTCGTTGCGAAGCACCGGACGATCTGGCCGGTGGCATGGCTATGCGATGCGCTGGGGGTGTCGCGGTCGGGCTTCCATGCTTGGCTGAATCGTTCGCCCAGCGCCAGATCCCGCAGCGACGAGGAGCTCGGCGGCAAGGTCAAGGCCAGCTTCGCCGCCAGCGACCGCACCTATGGCGCACGCCGAGTGTGGCGCGACCTGCTCGCCGAAGGGGCGGATTGTGGCCTGCACCGGATTGAGCGGCTGATGCGGCTGCAAGGCTTGCGGGCGCGGCCGCGACGTCGGCGCTTGCCGAAGGACAGCGGCGATCGACAGCTCGAGACCGTACCGGCGAACCTCCTTGACCGGCAGTTCGCCGCCGAGCGTCCCAACCAGAAATGGATCGCCGACTTCATCTATCTCTGGACGGCCGAAGGCTGGCTCTATGTCGCAGCGGTGATCGACCTGTTCTCGCGCCGCGTGGTGGGCTGGTCGATGAGTGCCGCCATGACCGCACAGCTCGTGACGGACGCATTGTTGATGGTCGTCTGGCGACGCGGCAAGCCGGATGCGCTGTTGCATCACTCCGACCGGGGCAGCCAAGGCGGATTCAAGCGGTCGTCGCAATACCAATTGTGTTCACTCACGATAGCAACTCGTCAAGGGCCTCTGCCGGCGTTTTCCAACCCAGGGTTTTTCTCGGTCGAGCATTGAGGGCCGCGGCCACAGCGGCGATCTCGTCGGCGCCGTGGACGATAAGGTCGGTGCCTTTCGGGAAGTACTGACGCAGCAGCCCATTTGTGTTCTCGTTGGTGCCACGCTGCCATGGGCTGTGCGGATCGCAGAAGTAGATTTGGACACCCGCGTCGATCTTAAGACGATCGTGCTGAGCCATTTCAGCTCCCTGATCCCAGGTCAGCGAACGACGCAGCTCTTCGGGCAAGCTGATGATGGTGCGCGTAATCGCGTCGCGCACCGCTTCAGCTCCGTGCCCTGCGAGAGTAGGCCCATTCTTCATGCGCGGAGCTTCGCCATGCCCCGCAAGCCGGGGAAGATGCAGCAACATCGTGAAGCGCGTCGTACGCTCAACCAGCGTGCCGATCGCCGAGCTGCCAAGACCAAGGATGAGGTCTCCCTCCCAGTGACCCGGCACCGCGCGATCGGCCGCTTCGGCGGGGCGTTGACTGATCATGATCTCCGGCGAGACAGAGCTCCTGTCTCGCCTGCGTACGCGCGCCCTGGGTACCCGCAACACGCGCCCCGTTCGCAAGCAGGCCGACAGTTCGCGGCGTAGCGCTCCCCGCCCCTGAACGAAGAGGGCTTGATAGATGGCTTCGTGGCTGATGCGCATCGTCTTGTCGTCCGGGAAGTCGATCGGCAAGCGTCGGGCAATCTGCTCTGGGCTCCAAGCCCTGGCCCATCGCCGATCCTTGCGCGGGCGGGCGGCCCTTCCACGGAACGGCGGGACCAGGAACGGCAGCGCCACTCAGGGTCGTGACGACGCCAGCCAGCGCTGCTCCCCATAAGTGCGCAAGGTTGTGTTGAGCGCAAGCTTGCTCGGTTTGGGTCGACGGGCCGATCGCTCGGCGTGCCATTGGGCTGTCGACGCACGATACTCCAGGCCGCCGCTGCTCGTCGCGGCATTGCGTCGTAGCTCACGGGAGATAGTCGAGACGGATCGGCTAAGTCGGCGCCCGATCTCGCGGCTCGAAAGGCCCTGAACGCGAAGAAGTGCAATCTCCTCACGTTCCGCAAACGAGAGGTACCGCCCGGACGGCGGCTTGGTCGAAGTACTGAACATCGCTGGTGCCATGCCGCCCGCGTCGGAACAATCTGGTTCCGACAGGCTGCGACATACCAGCCGCCAATGCAGCATCCTCGCTGGTCATCCCCTGCGCGATCCCCAACCAAAATCGCTGGAGTGCAGATCGCCCCGCTACCGGCGGTCGTCCCCGTGACGGCAACGGCGCCCGTCCAGAACGGTGTGATCGTCGCTTTCGAATCCCATCGCAACCTCCTTCGTTCAGGTGTTGCGACGACCGCTTGAATCCGCCCAGTACACAAGCGAGCAGTTCCAGCGCCTGATGGCCGACAACGGCATCGTTTGCAGCATGAGCCGCTCCGGCAACGTCTGGGACAACGCGGCGATGGAAAGCTTCTTCTCCTCGCGCAAGACCGAGCGTACGGCCAACAAGATTTATCGAACCAGAGACGAGGCACGCGCCGATGTGTTCGACTACATCGAACGATTTTACAACACGACGCGCAGGCACTCGACCATCGGCTATCTCAGCCCGGTTGAGTTCGGGCGTAAGGTGGGATTAGCTTGACCGGGTGTCCATCAAACCGGCAGCAGCTCAGTCACGTGTTTCTGTTTAGAATGCACGAGCCGCTCAACAGACACGCCAGATTGTTCATCCATGCGACGCCTTCGGAGCCACTTGATCTAGGACTGACAAAGCCTATAGCGCGCCAATCAGGATGAGAGCGCGTATTGCCTCATGTACTGATGCTCCCGGGTGCGATCGGTTGCCTCATTTATTTTGCTCCTGGCTTGAGTTGAGGAGGAGACCGGGTGCGGAGATGGCCGGGGTTTCGGAGCGCCCGGCCTCCTCCGCTGGTACCTCGCACGTCATTGGAGTGTTGTGACCTCGTACCCTGGCGGCATTTTCTCGCTAGGAGCGAACAGCAGCGCGTTCGCTTGCTCGCTGCGCCAGGATTTCAGCCGACGTTGAAGCGTTCGAAGAAGCTTGTTCGGATAGGCTCCAGGATATTCCTCCTGCAAGCGCGAGAGCAGTTCGCTGCCAGTCCGCCAAGGCTCGGTTTCAAACCATTTTCGCAACTCTGGCGTTGCTCGGATGTGCGGGTCGGGACGACGTCGGCCTCTCTCCGCCTTCACGAGTGGCCGATCCGTCGGTCGCATAGCTCCGTCCTTCCAGGCCGTGCGCAGGCTTGCCAGGAAGCGATCGATCGATTGCGATGCCGCAGCAGGATGGCCGATTGGTTGGGTGTCCCCGAGGACCGCGAGGCGCTCCTGCACGTCGCGGATGTCGCGCAACAACGCGACTGGATCGAGGGCGGCATAGATTTCTTGGAGATGATGGCGGACAGCGTCAGGCGTGCGGGCGTCCGCTGCCAGGCGCTGGTGTGGTGTAGCCGGCGCGCTGTATGTCTTGCGTACACGGGCACCGTCGCGCTGCTTGGCTATCAATTTGAACGAGGGTTGGAAGAAGTTCACGAACAGCCGCGCCGATCGATAGAGTTCAGCCAGCAGCTTGGCCGCTTCCAGGCGCCCTCGAACCGACGATAGCCGACTATCCTGCGCACGACGGCGCCGTTCTTCTGCTCGACGAACGCCTGGTCATTTTTTCGGTAGGGCCGGCAACGCGTGAAGACGATGTTGGCCGCCTCGCAGTAGGCTTTCAGCGTCTCGTTCATGAACACGGTATCATTGTCAGTATCGAAGCCGAGCAGCGCAAAAGGCAATTGTTTGCGCAATTCCGTCAGCACCGTGCTCAACAGCGTTTGTTCGCGCACGATCAGAGGAGCGCACTCCGTCCAGCCGGTAGCAATGCCGGTGAGCACGAGGGTCTGGATGAAGCTGCCGCGCGCAGATGGACCGCTATGCGCGACAAGGTCGGCCTCGACGAATCCGGGCGCCGGATCATTCCAATCTGCCGACGTCCTTATTGGAGCCCTGCGACGCAGGGAATGCGTCGCGTGCCGCTGTCGGGCGACATGGAAAATTGACCCCCTGACGACACGAGGAATTGCCCCCCTCGCGACACGGTCAGAACGGGGGTTTTTATGCAGCGACTCAGTTCAGGTCCTCTGCGGTTCAAAGATCCGCGGAGGGAGGCCATGCTGGAGCCGGACGAGGTTTCGGCGATACTCCGGCTCAACGAGCTGGGGTGGGGTAGCAAACGGATTGCCCGGGAGCTCGGGATTAGTCGCAACACGGTGAAGGACTACGTGGCGGCCGGCGGCTGGACACCCTATCGGCAGCCGCAGCGCAAAAAGGCGCTCGATGGCCAGGAGACCTGGCTCAAGGAGCGCCTGCGGCAGCACCACGGCAATGCCGATGTGATTCGCCAGGAGCTGGCAGCCGAGAAAGGCATCATCGTCAGCCTGCGCACGGTCGAGCGGGCGGTACAGCGCTATCGCCAGGAGCTTGCGGCCGAGGCGCGCGCGACGGTGCGGTTCGAGACACCGCCCGGCAAACAGCTGCAGATCGATTTTGGCGAGCGGCTGGTCGAGATCGGTGGCAGCAAGGTTCGCGCCTACCTGTTCGTCGCCACGTTGGGCTACTCGCGCCGGCACCATGTCAGAGCATTCCGCAACGAACGGCAAGAGAGCTGGTTCGATGGCCTGGAAAGCTCCTTCGTGAAGTTCGGTGGCGTGCCCGAGGAGGTACTGTTCGATAATGCGCGTGCGTTGGTCGTGGAGCACGATGCCGCGATGCGCACCGTCGTGTTCAATGACAAGCTGACCGCGTTTGCCAAGCACTGGGGGTTCCGGCCACGGGCCTGCGCGCCATATCGAGCCCGCACCAAGGGTAAGACCGAGAATGGCGTCGGCTACGTCAAACGGAACGCGGTCGCCGGCCGCACCTTCCCGAGCTGGGAAGCCTTTGAGGCGCATCTTGAAGCTTGGACGCGGGAGATCGCCGACCTACGCCAGCATGGCACGACTGGCGAAGCACCAATTGAGCGCTTCAGGCGCGCTGAGGCGCACGCGCTGAAGCCCATCGCTGGGAGGCCGCCCTTCCAGGCCGCACGTGAACTGATCCGGCGCGTGCAGGCCGACTGCGCGGTCGAGATCGATGGCAACGCCTACTCTGTGCCATGGCGGCTGATCGGCGAGACGGTGAGAGCGACGATCGCCGATGGCGTGGTGCGCATCCACCACGGGATCCATGAGGTGGCCGCTCATCCGATCTGTGTCGGTCGGCGCCGTCGCGTCGTTGACCCTAAACACTTTGAGGGCCTGACTGGCTTTAAACCGAGCCGTGCTGGCGAGCTCGCGTTATCGCCTGTCGCGCCGCCGTCGCCGACGCTGCTGCGGCCACTCGGCGAGTACGAAGCGATTGTGGGAGGGGGCTTCTGATGCGAGCCATTGTCCCCGACCGCCTGAGCGATATGCTGACGCGCCTGAAGCTGACGGCTGTCCGCGACCAACTGGATGGGTTGTTGGATGAGGCCGGTCGACAAGAGCTGAGCCTACGCGAGACTCTGGTGCTGCTGTGCGAGCGCGAGATCGCCCGCAAGGATGAGCGGCGCATCGAGATGACGCTCAAACTTGCTCGCTTCCCGTTCGTTCGCGATCTGTCGGGCTTCGACTTCTCGGCCCAGCCCTCGCTGGATCCGAAGCAGATACGCGAGCTTGCGAGCGCCCGCTGGATCGCCAATGGCGAGAACGTGCTGCTCCTTGGGCCACCTGGCGTTGGCAAGACGCACCTTGCGGTCGCGCTTGGGCGCGAAGCGATCCTGGCTGGGCATTCCGTTCAGTTCGTCGCAGCCACGACTGTCGTTGCGCAGCTTGCCAAAGGTCACAGCGAAGGCCGGCTCGAGGAGCGACTCGCGCAATTTGCCAAGCCAAAGCTCCTGATCATCGACGAGCTCGGGTATCTGCCCTTTGAACCCGATGCCGCGCATCTGTTCTTCCAGCTCGTTAGCCGTCGTTACGAGAGAGGCGCGATCCTGCTGACCAGCAACCGCAGCGTCGGCGAGTGGGGCTCGGTCTTCAGCGACCCCGTGGTCGCCACCGCGATCCTTGATCGTCTGCTGCACCACAGTCACGTAATCACGATCCGCGGCGACAGCTATCGCTTGAAGGAGAAGCGCCGCAGCGGACTTCTGCAGAAGCCCGCTGTACCAGAAGCCAAATCGGAGAAGAAGTCGTGACGCAAGCCGCTCGCTCGCTACAGCGCTATGAAGGGCGCGCTTCGCGAGCGGCTTGCTTCAGTCCTGCAAACAACAAGGGGGTCGCTTCCTCATGTCGTTGCGGGGTCAAATCCGGACGTCGCTTGACAGCCGCCGACGCTTGCGACCTAATCCTTCTCGGACCCCCACCAATGCGCGGTCGATCGTCGCAGCGCTCATTGCCAAAAGTTTGTCGCGGATCTCGGGGGTAAGGTCGAGGTGGCCATGCCGTTCCATCGCCTCAATCAACGCAGGCATTAACGCCTTCAGCCGCTTCCCGCAGATCCGGTCTGACGCCTCCCAAAGGAGCACGAGCGCGTTGTGTTCTACCTCATTATACATTCGACGTCGCGCCCTTCGGCTTGGGCGCGCGTCTTCCTCACCTCGAAGTAGTCGCATCGCCTGCTTGCGATGGAATCCGGTGATGTCGACGAACTCGTCCAATATCCGCGTCTTCTTCGCGCGATCCGAACGCCGATAGCGCGCGCCTGCTGCCGCCGTCAGTTCCTTCCGCGTTGCCATGCTTAGCCACCCCATCTTCGCCCCCGCTCGCTCCCGATCCAAGGGAGCAATTTACGTGAGGCAACGGCTCAGCATTTGGTAACAATTAGGGCGAGACAATGCGGAGTCTCACCCTGATCGCCGCCGCGCAAAAGCCAACCGATCGGAGGACGAGGCAAGGCTTAGGCAGTTTATTTTTGCTGTGCGAAGAGCCTTGGCCTCACACGTCTGCAAATGAAGGAGGCCGGCGCTCACACCACGCTTTTAGGCCCTCTCGGGCATCAGGTGATGTTAGGCTTTCGAAAAACTTCGCATTGATCTCGACCGGGTCAGCAGTGCCTCGACGAATTGAATTGAGCGACGTCTTCAGGCCCCGGAGAGAAGCCGGCGAACGCTGGGCGAGCATCCCGGCAAAATGCTCTAATCGCGCTTCAAGCGCATCCGAAGTACACACCTCGGTAAGATAACCCATCTGTAACAACGTGATGCTGTCAACTTGCTCGCCTGTTAGAAAAAGGCGTTTCGTTTGCGACAGGCCAAGCCGCTCCACGTAACGTCGTAAACCAGAATAGTAGTACTGAATACCGAGGCGAGAAGGAGACATTTGCAAGAGACATCCCCGCGTTCCGATACGAAAATCACATGCAAGCGCGAGGTCAGTAGCGCCTCCGTAAATGTTTCCATTCAGGCCGCATATAGTAGGAAAGGGGCATTCTTCGACAAGATCGCACATCGCGGCGAACAGGGCTGTACATGCCGCCGCACGATCACTCGACAATGTATCCAGGTCAAATCCTGAACTAAAACTTGGACCTTGAGCCGTTATCATTAGTACTCGCACGCTCGACTGCCGAGCCAAAGTCGCGACGATTTCAGAGAAAGTCTCGATGTCTGTTGGCTCGAACCGATTGTGCTGCCGAGACCGGTTCAATTGAATTCTCGCGATCCCTTTTGACACATGCAAGGTCGGCAAGTTCCCGAGCTCAGATGCTTCTTCATTCCTTTGTTTCCCTGCTGCGACCTCACTTCCAAATTTATTCATTCGATTCCCTCGACTGGCGAAACCTGCGCTGCAGGGACGGGTAGGTGAGGCGCGGTTGTCAACGATGAAGCACAGAAGCTTCGGCCCTATGCCCTCAGCCCCTCCGTATTCTTTTTACGTTGACAGATATTTTTTTTACATTCAATAGAATATCTCGGAAACTGGCCCTGCCGGCAGCGCGGCGAGGAGAGGCGTAAGTCATGTCCAACCGCAATTTCTATGTCCTGGTTGAGGGGAGGGCCGAGGCAAACCCGACAGACGTGCTCCTAGAGCTTGAGAGCGGCGAAACGCTATCCGCTCAGTGGCTGCACAAGCTCTGTGGTAGCTATGCCAGCGTCTTCCGGCGGCTCGGATGTGCGGTCGGTGATCGCGTGGCCGTCCAGGTCGAGAAGTCCGCACATGCTTTCGCGCTCTATCTTGCCTGCCTCCGTGCTGGGCTCTGCTATTTGCCCATCAACACAGCTTATCGCTCAGCTGAGTTGGCCTACCTTCTAAAGGACGCGCAGCCTTCCTTCCTTCTCAGAGGACCAAATACGGAAGCTCTTCCCGACATGACGGTGCCTCGGTCAACCAAGGTCTTAACGTTTGGCATCCGGGGTGAAGGAACATTCGCATCACTTGTCAAAGCAGGAGAGACCTCGTTTAGCACCGTCGAACTCAATGGTGCGGCTCCCGCAGCTCTCCTCTACACCTCAGGCACAACCGGCCGGCCCAAGGGTGCTCTGATCAGCCATGCTGCGCTCTCGTACACCGCTCAAACGCTGAGTCGATTGTGGGGCTTCTCGTCTTCGGATGTTCTGCTACATGCGCTGCCGATCTTCCACAGCCATGGTCTATTCATCTCATTCAACGTCGCGCTGGCAGGCGGAGCGCGAATTCTCCTGCAAAATAAATTCGATGTAAGTCCAGTGCTCGACGCAATTCCTCGCTCAACCGTTTTTATGGGAGTGCCAACTTACTATCATCGTCTATTGACCTGCCCTTCGCTGGCCAGCTCTCTTTGCCGAAACATGCGACTGTTCATATCCGGTTCGGCACCACTATCGGCTCCGATGCATCGCGATTTTGAAACTCGGACAGGGCACCGTATCCTGGAGCGTTATGGTTTGACCGAGGCAATGATTCTCTGCTCGAACCCCCTGGAAGGTGATCGTCGACCAGGTTCGGTAGGGCTACCGATTCCCGGTGTTGATTTGCGTATTGCAGGCGAGCGAGATGAAGCTCTGCCTGTCGGACAAGTAGGTATCATTCAAGCGCGAGGACCGGGGCTTTTCTCCGGTTACTGGAACAATGCTGAGCAAACCAAAGCCGAGCTCACAGCAGACGGGTTCTTCCGTACCGGCGACATGGGTCTCGTCGACGAGAAGGGATACGTCTCGATTACAGGCCGCGCCAAGGATCTCATCATCAGCGGCGGATACAACGTCTATCCCGCAGAAGTTGAGGCTGTAATCGATGAACTGACTTCCGTTAAGGAGTCAGCCGTTGTCGGAGCAACTCACGCGGATTTCGGAGAGTGCGTCGTTGCCTTCGTAATTGCTAGCGATAAGAGCGACCCACCGAGCGAAAGCGAGGTGATTCAGCAGGTCAAGCGAAACATGGCAAGTTACAAAACCCCCAAGAAGGTCATCGTAGTCGATGATTTTCCACGGAATGCTATGGGAAAAGTCTTGAAGAAGGAGCTCCGGACGACACTAGCGGACTTTCCCACGCTTGGCTCGGATAACGCCAATAGATAATCGGCCTCCCTAGGCTAACTGGAGATTGCACACTTGTGCGCATACCATCCCGCTGAATTTCAAGCGCTGACATTTCATGATGCGGTACCCGCCTTCAGAGAAGGACGAGATAGCCCGCGCAAATACCTTGAGCGCTGTCTCGAAACGATCGACGCTCGCGAGCCCACCGTGCGAGCTTGGGTCGAAATGAACGTGCGAGAGGCGAGGTCCGTGGCTGATCGATCCACAGCGCGTTACCTCGCGGGACGAGAGCTTTCGACCATCGATGGCATGCCGGTCGGGATCAAAGACCTCTTTATGACAAAGGATATGCCCACGCGTATGGGATCTCCCTTGTTCAGAGACAATCACACTCATCAAGATACGGCTTGCGTCCAGGCATTGAGAGCCGCGGGCGCCATCGTGCTCGGTAAGACAGTGACGACGGAACTCGGCATGTCCTACCCTGGACCGACTACCAACCCGTTCAGCCATCGCCATACCCCCGGCGGATCGTCGAGCGGATCGGCAGCGGCCGTCGGCGCGCGGATGATACCTGCGGCAATCGGAACGCAAGTGGCTGGCTCGGTGATTCGACCAGCGAGCTTTTGCGCGAACTATGCGATCAAGCCGACAATGGGCGCCATCCATCGTGGGGAGCGTCTGGCACTTAGCCAAAGCCACGTGGGGATCCATGCTGGCGACCTTCGTGACATGTGGCATGTGTCGATTGAAGTCGCAAAGAGATCAGGCGGCGATCCCGGCTATCCCGGCCTTTACGGTGAGACAACTCTTCATCCGGCAACCCGGCCACTACGAGTGATTGTGATGGAGGCCCAAGGTGCGGCAGAATTGGACGACGATTCCAGAGACGCATTTGAACGGTTCCTCACTCAGCTTCGCCACGCCGGCGTCCACACCATCGACAGAACCAACCACTCGCTGGTCGACTCGTTCGAACGTGCCATCGACGAAAGTCTTGAAATTACTCGTGACGTTTGTGCCTACGAGATGCGCTGGTCACTGGAGAACCTTGTAGAAAGGTTTGGCGGAGGGCTGAGTGACAGCTTGACCTCTCGTCTGGAACTCGCGAGAAAGATGAGCATAGATGACTATCGTCAACTACTCGCCCAGCGCGATAAGGCAAGAGCAGCCCACGCCGCAATTGCTCATATCGCCGACGCTATCGTTGCTCCGTCCTCCGTTGGACCAGCTCCAAAATTAGACAATCAAGGACTTGACTCGGGCATCTCACATACAACAGGCCTGCCGAGTTACAATGCTGTTACCTCCGTCTTAGGGGCGCCAACTATCACGCTTCCGCTTCTTGCGGTGAGGGGAATGCCTCTCGGAATTCAGGTTATTGGCCAGCAGCATACCGATCAGCACCTTGTAGGTTTAGGGCGTTGGATCAGCGAGACTATTCCGGCGCGATCGGTCTAATCTCTGCTGGCTCATTCTGAGTTCGACCGGCATGGGCCCTTGGCGAGGTAAATTCGGCAGCATCTGATCTCGGGCCCGTATGTTCGTCGATCGTCTCACCATAGGTAGGGGAAGTAGCGCCTAGGTTGAGCGCCGGGCCGGCAAATCGCGTGCTCCTTCGAGTATTGTTGGGCTAAAGGTTCGAGCCTTTGAGCTACCGGTTGACGAACCGGTCCGCCTCTCGTCGCGATACAATTGCGAAACTTTTCGCTATCTACTCGCGGATCGTGGTATGAACTCCCATACCCGCGGGCAGGACCGTGCTCAAATTCAACCGAACTAGCGAAATCGCCAACTGGATCAAGACCGAAATTGATTCCGGTGCTTTGCAGCCAGGATCCAAGCTTGATGAAAAGCAACTCTCCGACAGGTTTAACGTTTCGAAGACCCCTGTCCGGGAAGCCCTGATACAGCTGGCATCGCGTGGCTTGGTAGATCTGAAGCAGCGGAGGGGTGCGACCGTCTCGGTTCTGAGTGCGGAGCAAATTGTCGCTATGTTCGAAGTTATGACGGAGCTTGAGGGAATGTCTGCAAGGCTGGCCGCGGCGCGAATGCCGACGGACCTACAGGCGCGCCTCCGCGACATACACTCTCGCAGCGAAAGCGCGCTTCACAATGCGCAGCTGTACGATGCAATTAATAAAGAGCTCCATGAAACTATCTACGAGGGTGCGCAAAACTCATATTTGGAACAGTCGATAAAAGAGACCCGCGCTCGCCTGCGTCTCTATCGTCGGTACCCATTCCAAAAACCAGGTCGCATTCAACAGTCCTATCAAGATCATTGCTCAATTGTGGCAGCGATCACCCGAGGAGATGCCATGGCGGCTGCTCAGGCTATGCACGATCATCTCACGACTGGCGGACGCGTTTTCGCAGATCTCGTGGCGGAAGCCGCTCGTTTTGCGAATACACCTGATAAGGCGGCGGGATAACCCCGCCCAATTGCCTCCACCTACTCGGCAACTCTTCTCGTCTTCTAACCCGCGTGGCGCGATATGGCGCGAGCAGCAATGTGGAGCACGAACTATCACCGGTCACATAAAACCTACTGATCAACTCAACCGACGAATTGATGATTTTCTCGCTTGCCGATGACACATCGATCGGATCGTATTACATCATCTGCTTCACCTTCCAGGCGCCATCCCTCGCAAATCCCACAAGGGCTGCAGGAATTCTTCAAGTCGGCAAGAAAATGCGACGCAAATCTCTGTACGATACTAGTATCCTAAGCGCATGGAATATATCGGAGACGACCTCGCGGGGACCGACAAATGACGCTCCAATCGAACAGTCACAACAGCCCGCAAGCGATTGGCGCTACTCCAGTACACGAGCATCTCTACCATTTCCATCGCCGCGATTTTCGTGCCGGGCGGCTCTTCTTGTTGGCCCGTAGGAAGCGGGCACGCACAGAGACGGGCCAACCGCCGATGTTGCTCGCCGTAGCGCCGGCGACACAAAGGCGGCAATCACCGCGGCTGAGCGCTCATTTCCGGTCCGCCGAATTCTTGCCTGCAAAAGCGCAGCAATTCTGAGGTCGTGGGCCGGACTAATGCGGAAGAGCTGGCGCTTCTGGTCGCGAGCGAACAGGGCCAGTTATGGATGAACCCGCGATAAGAAAACACTCTTGTGAACGAGCAACAGGCAGCCCGCTCTTGATCAAGGCTTTCCAACGAAACTTGGCTCATAGGCCGACCGAAGGTCGGTCTCAAGAAGCGCGAGTCGCCGTCACATGATAGGCCCAGGCCCGATGGAACGATCCTTGCTAGATTGATCGGAAGGGTAGATCAAACCCAGGAGCGATACATGAAGAATTATGACGGCCCCATTGACCCTCAAAAAACAGCATTGCTAGTTGTCGACCTGCAGAACCACGAGATTTCTGAGGAAGAACAGCGCAAATATCCGGAGTACGTGGACCGCGTGAAACATCAGATCGTGCCGAACGTCCAGCGGCTACTGCAAGCCGCGAGGTCGTGCGGCGTGGAAGTGATGTACACGGTAATCGAAAGCCTCACCAAGGATGGGCGCGATCGTTCGCTTTGCCACCGTAAGCTAGTCATCCCAAAGGGGTCATGGGGAGCTCAGGTAATTCCCGAGATAGCGCCTGGCGAAGACGACATCGTCTTACCAAAGACAGCTTCTGGGGTATTCAGTTCGACCATCCTGGAGCGGGTTCTTCGTAACATGGGCATTGAGGAGGTAATTGTTGTTGGCGTTTTAACGGATCAATGCATCGATATGGCGCTGCGCGACGGTGTAGATCGCAGCTTCCATATGATTTGCGTCACCGACTGCTGCGCCGCCTATACTGAAGAGAGACACAATTACTCTCTTCGTATGCAATATGGCGCTGTCCGGAAAGTGACGACGGAGGAGATTGTATCGGAACTCTCAGGCAAGTTATTCGCCCGAAACAGCTGAGATTTCCCTTCTTGAGATTCCCTCAGTAAGCCGAGCGGTTTGTTTTCTGTCTCTTTTCCGCTGAGCAAGAGATGCAAAACGAGATCCTAACGTCTTACCCCTGAGAGGGAATCTCGAAGAGCTGCGTTGAAGCGTATGACACGCGCGTCAACGTTAACACCTGTGGCGCTTGTGCATTGCGGAGACTTCGGATGCGAAAGAGCCTGGTTTGCGTGCTGCGCAGACTATAAACCGTAGATCAAAAGCCATGCGACGAGGAGATGCAAGCCGTGCCGCGTAAACTTCCCAACACGCCTGTTGATGTCTGGCGCACAACTCCGGAAACGTTGGACCTGGCGGAAAACGCCAAGCGATTTGGCTGGTGGGATTTTCCGCTCGAAAGCGCTGCAACAGATTCGGCAGAAATGGATGGAATTGACCGCGCGTACTGGTTCTATAAAAGCGCGCGCCCAATTACGAGAACATCACGGGATGTTTCTGATGCGTTGTTCTTGAACGACAAGTCTATTGTGGAATTACCGACTGCATTTCGAAAGCAGCAGACTGCGACTCTGAGTGCACTGGGGGATCTGATCCAGGCGCGCGGGCTAGAACACTCTAAGGATCTTTTGTTCGAGAGCATCGAAGCCGCTGTCTTCAATGCCGATATCTCTTTCGCGAATTATGAATCTGTGGTGGCAGACGATCATGTCGTGAGCGAGGCTATAGGCGACGGCCGCTCTTCGATGATGTGTTGCTCATCGGCCCAATATTCCGCATTAACAGAACACCAGGGTAGACGTTTCACGATTCTTAACCTCGCGAACAATCACTCATTGGACTTGGGCGTTCAGGGTCTTCGAACCACTCAAGAGCTCTGCAGAGCGAATGGGATCATTGAAATCGGCGCCCCTCGATGCGCCGAGGAGTACGGCCGGGGCACGGTTTTCACGAAGAGGGGCATCAGGTTCGGGTTCGTGTCGGTCACATTCGGTCTCAATGGGCGACCCCTACCCGACGGTGAACATTATTGTGTGCACGCGTCACCGCTCATGTCCAAACGTGTCGTGGCCGATCTTGAGCTACTCAAATCGCAAATAAGGAGCTGTAAACATCAGAATGCCGATGTCATCATCGCCTCAATCCATTGGGGCTTCGAATTCGAGTTTTTTCCAAGACGAAAGCAAATTGAGCTCGCTCATGCGCTTGTGGAGGAAGGCGCCGACATAATTTTGGGCCATCATCCTCACGTAGTTCAGCCGATCGAGTACTACCGCACTACACGTGATCCCAACCGAGTTGCGGTCATCGCTTACTCCTTGGGTAGCCTAACTTGGGACTGGTATACGGCTCCACATTTAATTTTGAGCTTGATGCTGAACTTTCAGTTCGCAAAAGGTGATACAAGTGCAGGAAGCCGTACTTACATCGAAAGTGTCACCGCTACTCCTTTGTTTAGAAATATCTTCTACAGGGGCGATAACAAAGTGATGCGCATTGAACAACTTAGAGACCACCTGGATGCGAAAAATGCCGACTTCGGTCACTTAGAACAAATGCAACAATACGTAGACTTGATTTCGGGCCGCGGAGCCCCGGTTTGACGAGCTCGCGACAGCCTCTCATCCAAATGCTCTCCGCCATCAGGTGCGACCGTGAATGTGTAAGCGGAGTGACCTGCCACTGAATGTTCATCCAGCGGCAGTTAGAGTCTCGGAGTTTTGTGCAGCGAGACCGAACTTTGGACCACCCGGAACTAGAGTTTTGCGCCTCTGATCACGTTGGCGGGCTGGTGTCGCCGACGTGATTTTGCAGCAAAATCGGCGGCCGATTGCCGATCGCCCCGTGGGGCCGTTCTTCGTTATAGTATCTTCGCCAAGTCTCCACCTTTTGCCGGGCATCCGCAAGGGACAGGAACCAATGGGTGTTGAGGCATTCGGCCCGGAAGCGGCCGTTGAAGGCTTCGATGAAGGCGTTGTCGGTCGGCTTGCCGGGTCGTGAGAAGTCCAGCGTGACGCCGCGCTGGTAGGCCCAGAGGTCAAGATCGCGCGACACGAACTCGCTGCCTTGATCGACCCGGATCGTCGCCGGGAGTCCCACTTCATTGCAAACCCTTTCCAGTACCTCCACGACATCGGTGCCGCGGAAGGTGAGCCGCGGCTCCAGTGCGGGCGAGAAGCGGGAGAAGATATCGACGATCGTGAGCACCCGGAGATTGCCGCCGGTGGCCAGCTGGTCATGAACGAAGTCCATCGCCCAGATCTCGTTGACCCGCGTCGCGGGCCGTCGGTCGTCGCGCAACTTGGCCTTGACCCGGCGCTTGGGCGATTTGTTGCGCAATTGCAGGCCCAATTCGCGATAGATGCGACGGGTCTTGTTCTGGCCGTGACGCCATCCCTCGCGGCGCAACAGCACATGGACGCGGCGATAGCCGTAGCGGATGCGAACATGGCAGATCTCCTTGATCCGAGCTTCGAGGGCCGCCTGGCCGGAGCGACGAGATTTGTAGTGATAGGTCGATCGATCGAACTCGAGGGCCTTACAAGCCTTGCGGATCGAGACCTGCCACTCCCCGCAAACCTCATCGACGAGCTTGCGCTTCCGACCAGGCTTCACAGCTTTCGGCGGATCACGTCCTGCAGCATCTCCTTGTCGAGCGATAGGTCCGCCACCAGCTTCTTCAGCTTGGCGTTCTCGTCCTCGAGCTGCTTCAACCGGCGCATCTCGGTCGGCAGCAGTCCGTCGTACTTTTTCTTCCAGTTGAAATAGGTCGCCTGGCTGATCCCGGATTTGCGGCAGATCTCCGCAACCGGGACCCCGTCGTTGCCCTGCTTCAGGATAAACGCCTTCTGGGCGTCCGAAAACTTCGAGGCCTTCATCGTCGTCCGCTCCTCCCAGCCGAGGGGATTCGGCAGCGCAAGACTCTAGCCAAAATTGGTCCAGTTTGCCGGCCTCAGGTCAGCGGTAGCTGAAGCGCCGCCGCTCGTTGGCGAAATCGCGCAATCGGCCACGCAGAATTGCGTCCGGCGGGCGGCTGGAGCGATAGCGGATCATCTGTAAGCGCGATTTTCTCCGCACGCCGGCGGTTTTGATGGACTGCCTTGAATCGGGCGATGCGGGGCCGTTCAGGCGGTGGCGGCTTTGTGGAAGTTGAAGGGCAGCAGGTCTGCAATATCGGCGTCGCCGGCGCGCTGAGGCGATTCGGTGAGGACGTGGCGCAACCACGCTAACGGCACGACACGTGAGGCGCGGCAGGTCAGCATCAGGCTATAGACGACGGCGCTGGCCTCGGCTCCGTCCACGGTATCACTGAACAACCGTAAGCGGTACGAGCAGACCACGGACCTGGCGTGGACGGCCTACGCGCGCCGCTGGAAGCGCATAGGCATCCAGAACTGCCGCAGGGCCTCAACGGCTATTGGAATGTCGCGCCAGGCGTTTTGAGCGACGGGCAGCGTTGCCAGCGTATGGCGGGCCGGGGGTAGCAAGGGTCGACCGGCGTCATCGATGCAATGGACCAGGATCGGCCGCAGCATAAGGTGTTCGGTTCCGTTCGGGGAGAGAAGCCGCGACCAGACGAGAAGCCGAAGCTTCATGACGGCGTGGAAGCCCATGCACCAGGGCTGCGGGTCGACGTCGCCGTCCGGCGATCGCAGGAACAGCGGCTCGAAGCTCTCCGGTCTCGTCGACAGCGTCTCGCTGATCGCGTTGTGGCGCATCAGCGTGGCAGCGATCGCCGAGAACTCCTCGGTGTCGTGATTGAAGGCGTCGGGATCTACGCCAAGGAGCGGGCACACCCATTCCTCGGAGGCCATCGAGACCGGCCCGGCGACGACAGCGGCCACTGCGCCGTCGAGCATGGAGAGCGACGTCGCCCGCGGATGCCGAAGCGTCGGCGACCTGGCGCGCTCGCTCATCCATTGCCCGAGCCGCTCGAATGACATGGCATAGTTCGCCATCGTCGTCTTGCGTGCTTTTCGCGTTCCCCGCCGTTGCTTCGGCTTCGTCATGCCACGGCTCGCTTTTCGGCTTCGCGTGCGGCCTTCCAGTTCCAGGCCAGAAGTTCGTGCAGCTGGTTGGCCTTCGCGGCGCCGCTCACCATGCGCTCGAGAACGTCGACGAGATAGGCCTCGGGGTCGAGGCCATTCAATTTGGCCGTGTTAAGAAGCGAAGAAAGTATCGACCAAGTCTCGCCTCCGCCTTCGTCACCACTGAACAACGAGTTCTTTTTTCCGATCGCAATCGGCCTGATTGATCGTTCGACCGTGTTGGTGTCCGCCTCGAGCCGCCCGTCGTCCAGGAATGCCGTCAGGCCCTGCCAGCGTTCGAGCATATAATCGATCGCCTTGATGAGCGTCGAGCGGCGGGAGATCCCGTCCTTCACCGCGATCAGTCGAGCCTTCAACGCCTCCATGAGCGGCTTCGTCTCGGCCTGTCGCGCCGCGCGGCGTTCCCCGGCGCCGAGACCGCGGATCCTCTCCTCGATCGCGTAGACGGCTGCGATGCGCTCGATGACCTCCGCGGCGAAGGGTGAGTTCGTCGTCTTGTGCACCCTCACGAAGTTGCGGCGCGCGTGAACGAGACAATACGCCAGCTGGATCTGCCCGGCACCTTCGCATCGCCCACCAGCGAGGCGTAGGCGGCATAGCCGTCGACTTGCAGCACGCCTTCGAAGCCGGCCAACTGCGCCACGATCTCCTTCTTGCCGCGACCGTCTGCGAACACGTAGGCGACCGCCGGCGGCGCCGGACCCTTCCACGCCCGATCGTCCGTCGCATGCGCCCAGAACTGGCAGATCCTCGTGCGGCCGCGTACCGGGTCGAGCACCGGCATCGGCGTCTCATCGCAGAACAACCGCTCAAAGCCGTGCATGGTCTTCAGTTGCAGGTCGTAGAGGCCCCTGACCAGCCACGCCGCGCTGCCCATCCAGCGCGCCAGCGTCTGACGATCGACGACAACACCTTGGCCCGCCAGGATCTGCGTCTGGCGGTAGAGCGTCGATTGCCAGGCATATTTGGCCGCGGCGATATGCGCGATCAGCGCCGTCGTCGCCATGCCGCCCTCGACGAGCCGCGCTGGTGCCGAGGCCTGGACGATCGGGCCCTCACAGGCGCGGCAGGCATATTTGGGAGGGATCGTGCGGAGTACACGCAACCACCCGGGAAACCGAACCGCAGAGTCGGAGATCGCCCCTTCATCCGGTAGGTGGCCGCTGAACAGCGCCTACGATTCACGTGACTAGTGCGCCAAACAGCTTGCTAAGACGTTCCCGTTCAGAAGCGGAAGCCGGCCGCGGACGGTATCCCCAAAGGGCCGGCCATCAGACACTCGCTTGCTCAAAGCTCGATCCCAAACCGGAAACTCACGCCAGACGTAAACCGGCTGTCGGCACATGATGAGATAATGTGATAAAAGGCCCGCAGTTCAGTGGGATCGGACGTTCCTAACCCAACGGTCACAGGACCTATAACGAGACCTAGACCAGGAGCAGGGAATATTCAGCCGACTGTCGCAATCCTGCGCAATCGCTGGGAATACGCGTAATTGCTGCAGAGGACGCCCTGAATTCGCAGCCCACGGCAGCCCTCGGCCGGCAAACTGCAGCAAAAAACGGCCGAAGCCTGTCCGATGTGATAGCCCACATCTAGCGGCGCAGTTTACCCTGCGATCAAGAGAGGAATGTCCCAAATGCCGAAATCCACTGCGCGCTGTTTCATTCACAGACCAGCCCGTCTCAAGCGGCGTTTTGCCGCCATAGCAAGCGTGGCGGCACTACTAATGACCGTCTCACCCGGGGGCGCGGAAACGCTGAAATGGGCTCGGAGCTTGGACGTTCAGACTCTAGACCCTCACGCCTATAATGAGAACGTGACCTTTGCGTTCAATCGGCAGATGTACGAAGGCCTTGTGGAGCGCTCCGACGACGGAAAGCTCATTGGAGTACTAGCGACCGAATGGCGGATGTTGCCTGATCACCCCGACGTTTGGGAGTTCAAGCTTCGCCGGAACGTTACGTTCCACGACGGCGCACCATTTAAGGCCGACGACGCCGCATTTTCAATCCAGCGAGCTATGGCACCAACCTCGAATGTGCGGACCTATCTGGCTGCCGCCGCGGTTGAGGAAGCCATCGCGAAGGACGACTACACCGTGCAGGTCAAGACAAAGGGACCCAGCCCTCTTCTGCCCGAAAACTTGGCAAGCATCTTCATAATGAATAGAGCATGGGCCGAGAAGAACGACTCCGTTGTTCCGCAGGATTTTAAAGGCGGGAAAGAAAACTATGCTGCTCGCCATGAGAACGGCACTGGCGCCTATCGCCTTGTAAGCCGAGAATCGGATCGCCGTTCGGAGTTGGAAGCTTACGATAAATACTGGGGTATCGGCCAGTTCCCAATCGATATCGATCGGATCATCTATACCCCTATCCAGTCGGCCGCGACGCGTGTATCCGCATTGATCAGCGGAGAAGTTAATTTTCTCCAAGACGTCCCCCCCCAAGACATTTCACGGTTGGAGCAGAATGAAAGCCTTCGGGTGGTTCGCGGCCCAGAGATTCGCACGGTTTTTTTAGGCGTCAATACAAGCGCGAACACACTTGCCAGCGGGGAAGCAAAGGGAAATCCTTTCGCCGACAAGCGGGTGCGCCACGCAATGAACATGTCCATTGATCGTCTAGCGATCAAGTCGGCAATCATGCGAGGGGAGTCGGTTCCGCTCGGTACAATCATTTCGCCGATCGCCGACGGCTATACGGAAGAATTGGGTAAGTTCCCAAAGCTCAATATTGACCAAGCCAAGCAGCTTATGGCCGAGGCAGGTTACCCCAACGGATTTTCGGTCACTCTAAACTGTCCAAATGACGGCATGGTGAACGACGAGCGCATCTGTCAGGCCGTGGTGGCAATGCTCGCCAAGATCGGTGTCACCGTGCATCTCGATGTCCAACCCAGCGCAGTCGTCTGGCCTCTAGTTCTCAATAGGAAGACCGACTTTTACCTGATGACGTGGGGCTCATACGATTCTCAATTAATCTTCGATAATCTCGTCCACTCTCGGGGCGCCTGGGCTGCAGCGAATTACAAAAACCCGGAGATTGATGCCAAAATTGAATTACTCCGGTCGGAAGCCGATCCTCAAAGACGTAAAACCATAATCGCCGAAATTTGGAAGACCGTTCAGGACGAGTGTTTCTATCTACCGATTCACGCGCAGGTGTTGGCGCGTGCAACGCAGAAGAAGATTCACGTTACGCCAAACGTTGGTAATCAGATCTCCGTGAAAACCATCAAGGTGGACAAGTGACAGGTTTCTTTCTGCGCAGATTGCTGTCCGTGTTGCCGGTGATGCTGATGACGGCGTTTCTGTCGTTCGCCGCCTTTCATTTTATCGGCGATCCGCTCCAGAATATGGTCGGACCGGAGGCGACCGCGCAGGACCGCGCGCGGCTAGCGGCGGAACTCGGGTTCGACCGCCCCTTTTACATCCAGTTCTTTCGTTTTATCAGTTCGGCACTCCATGGGGACTTCGGCATTTCCACTCGCGTTGGAAGGCCGGTGTTGGATTTGATCCTGGAGCGGCTGCCTGCGACTCTGGAACTAGCTATATTATCGTTTATATTTGCAATGATAGCGGGAGTCGCCCTTGGCGTCGTGACAGCATTGCGGCCGCGCTCCATATTATCGGGCTTCAGCTTGACGGTCTCGCTGATCGCAGTATCCCTGCCTAACTTCTTAATCGGCATCGGCCTCATCTACGTGTTCGCGGTCAAACTTGGCTGGTTGCCGTCCTTCGGACGGGGCGACACGGTGAAGATCGGCTGGTGGACCACCGGGTTACTGACTAAGACCGGCTGGCAGGCTATCATCCTTCCCGCGATTTCACTGGCCACCTATCAACTCACGCTGATCTTGCGTTTAGTCCGCACTGAAATGCTTGAGGTCATGCATTCCGATCATATCCGGTTCGCACGCGCGCGAGGGCTGCCAGACCGGCTCATCTATTTTTCTTACGCTTTGAAGAACACGATGATTCCGGTCGTCACGGTTGCAGGTTTGCAGTTGGGATCCATCATCGCATTCGCCGTCGTTACTGAGACAGTATTCCAATGGCCAGGCGTTGGGCTGCTCTTTATTAATTCCATTAGATTTTCCGACGTCCCAATCATGGCCGCATACCTTCTCATCGTGTCGATCATTTTCGTTACCATCAACATGGTCGTGGATTGCGTCTACTACCTTCTAGATCCTCGCCTGCGGACGGGAGGAGTAGTCAGATGACCATTCACAAGCTTTCCGCATTGTTTAACTCTGATATCGGGCACTCTTACATCCGTTCCCCCAGAGCAGTTCTGTCTACGCTCGCACTGCTAACTCTCATTGTCGCGGCCCTGGGAGCTCCTTTATGGGCACCACAGAACACTCTCGACGCCAGCACGTTCGATCTGCTTTCGTCAAATACACCGGCCTGGAGCATCAATGAGTTCACGAACCGCTTCTACGCTTTCGGCACAGACGATCAGGGACGTGACGTGCTTTCAGCGACCCTTTATGGAACACGGGTTTCACTCCTAGTGGGCCTTGCCTCTGTTTTGGTTTCAATGTCGATCGGCGTCAGCTTAGGCCTGATATCCGGTTATTTCGGGGGACACATTGACGCAGCGATCATGCGTATCGCAGACATCCAGTTGTCCATCCCCGCCATTTTTATTGCGCTCCTTATTTCCGGCTTAACGCGGTCGCTACTGCCACCGAGCGCGCGCGAAGCCCTTGCTGTCTACATGGTAATATTGGCGATTGGAATTTCCGGATGGGTCACATATGCCCGCACGGTGCGCGGCGCCGTGATGGGGGAGAAACAGCGAGAGTATGTGCAGGCAGCCCTAATGATAGGCCTTCCGACGGGCACAGTGCTGGTACGGCACATATTGCCAAACGTGCGTCGACCGATCCTCGTGATCGCGACAATCTCACTTGCGCTTTCAATTATTACCGAAGCCACGCTGTCCTACTTGGGCGCAGGTCTGCCCCCCACCCAACCATCTCTTGGAACATTGATCCGCAGTGGGCAAGACTTTCTTTTTGCTGGGCAGTGGTGGATCCTGCTGTTTCCTGCCGCCACCCTTCTTACACTCGCGCTGGCCATTAACGTCTTGGGCGACTGGTTCCGGGATGTAATCAACCCAAGGGGCATCTGATGACAACAACTGCCCAGCCTTGCGTTCTTTCCATTCGGGGACTTAGCGTCGACTTTCCTAGCCGGCATGGCGCCTTGCAAGCCGTATGCAACGTCAGCCTAGACATCGCGCCAGGCGAAATACTCGGCATCGTCGGCGAATCGGGCGCGGGCAAATCGACCGTTGGAGCTGCCATCACGGGCTTACTACAGGCTCCCGGCCATATTAGTGCGGGCGAAGTTCGGCTTTCCGGAGATATCATCGATGCGCGCGACGTTAAGGCGATGCGGGCGTTACGCGGCAAACGCGTCTCGACTATTTTCCAAGATCCACTGACCAGCTTAAATCCACTTTTCACAATTGAGAGACAACTGGTCGACACGATCCGAACTCATCTCGCCTTATCACGCAGCGACGCAAGGATCGAGGCGGTGCGTCAGTTGGAGGCGGTAGGGATTCCAGAGCCAGCCCGGCGCGTGAAGAACTGGCCACATGAATTCTCGGGTGGCATGCGACAGCGCGCAGTTATCGCGCTTGCTCTCTGCTCACAACCCGAACTCATTGTCGCGGACGAACCAACAACTGCGCTCGACGTGACCGTTCAGGCACAGATCTTGAAGCTAATCAAGAACTTGGCTCGTGAACGTCAAGTGGGTGTGATGCTCATCACCCACAACATGGGCGTGATTTCCCAGGTCACTGATCGCGTCGCGGTGATGAGGGCAGGCGAAATCGTCGAACTAAACGACACTGCGGCTGTTCTTGGAAATCCATGCCACGAGTACAGCCAAGCATTGATTTCGGTTGTGCCGCGCGGCGACATTAAGCTGCATCGCTTTCCCGTGTCTGGCGCCGCTCGAAATATCGATGCGGCCATGCAGTGGCTGCTGGAAAGAGACATGCCGCAAAGTTCAAGCCAGCCGGAGGCACTTGTAGAACTCCGGGGTGTGGAGCGCGTATATGGGGCGACAGGCATGTTCGGTGGTTCCGCTCGGCGAGCCTTTAAGGCCCTGCACGATGTGAACCTGAGTATCCGCCCCGGAGAAGTCATGGGCCTTGTTGGCGAATCCGGCTCTGGAAAAAGCACGATCGCAAGAGTCGTTGCTGGGCTTGCCCGCCCGAGCAGCGGCCAACTGATTTATGGCGGAAAAGATGTTTATGCAGCCAGCCTTGAAGATCGTCAAGATATTCGGCGTCAAACTCAAATGGTGTTTCAAGACCCGTACTCGTCTCTGAATCCACAGATGCGCGTGGGCGAGATTATCATGGAGCCAATGATTCACTTTGGACTAGTAAAGGATAAGCGAGAGGCCGAACCGATAATGTTAGAGCTGCTGAAGGCCGTTGGTCTGGAGCCCACCGTCGCCCGCCGTTATCCGCACGCCTTCTCAGGCGGTCAGCGACAACGTATTTCAATCGCACGAACCTTGGCAAGTCGCCCGCGGTTCCTCATCTGCGATGAACCTACCTCGGCACTCGATGTCTCGATCCAGGCGCAGATCCTAAATCTTCTGAAAGACCTTCAAGAGAATCTATCGCTGACGATGTTATTTATCAGTCACGATCTCCCTGTCGTGCGTCAGATTTGCGACAGAGTTACAGTACTACAGAATGGGCAAATTTGCGAAAGCAGCGAGACGGAACAGTTGTTCAAAGCGCCGAAGCACTCTTACACAGCATCGCTCTTGTCCATGATACCGAAGATGCAGACCCCAGAGTGGATCGTCAAGCCGTCTGAGATCCCATCACAGTCCATCTGCTAGCCCCGGACGCGTCCGCCCGGGTTGTCAGATATCTGATGGTCATGCGGCAGCAGCCGATGGCTTTATACGCCCGCCGTACGCTCATCCCGTGGGCAACCATGAGATACGCGACAGCTTTCCGCTTGCCCGCGGGCAAAAAGCGGGCTTCGTGCCCGAACCATTTATCGCGAACGGCGTGCGCGGATCTCGTCATGGCCTGGCTGCAACAGCAGTCCACTCGCGAGAGGCCGGATACATTTATGCAATTGGAAGCGTCATTTTTGCTGTTACGAACCCTTGCACGGACCGGGGCGGACCATACATTCTTTCCCACGAGATCCTTGGGCGCCGCATTGTCCAGCACGGCATCAGCCACCAACCGCTTCAGCCGTGTGTTCTCGTCCTCCAGCGTCTTCAGCCGCTTGGCCTCCGACACTCCAGTGGCCTTCCATTTGTAGATGCTGGGGTCGCTGACGCCGCGCTTGCGGCACAGATCGGCAACCGAAACCCCGGCCTCATGCTCCTTCAAAATCCCGATGATCTGCTCTGCCGAAAAGCGGCTACGCTTCATGCTCTGGTCCTTGTTTGGGCCAGCGCGAACTTCAATCTGGATTAAGCCTGTGGGGCAAGGTCATTCACGTCCTTGAGGGTTATCCTGATCCGGACGGCGGTCGTGTTCAGGCTCATGCTGCCAGCCTCGGATCGTGCGCATGCATCCTGTAGGTCGATGCCCAGGGAGGCAGTTTGTCCAGTCGCGCCGCAGGCCAGCCATTGATGAGTTTTGCGAGCACGCCGGAGAGCCAGGGCTAGGCGCTGACGACATTGAGCCTACACGTTTCAATGAGCGAGGCCAGCAATGCCCAATTATCGGCACCCTCGTCGCACCCAGCGAACAGGGCATTCTTGGCATCGAGTTTGATTGGCCGCATCGCACGCTCGACCGCATTCGTGTCCATCTCGATGCGCCCGTCATCAAGGTAGAGCGTCAGGCCGTCCCAATGGCGCAGCGAATAGCGCAGAGCCTTCGCCGTGTCGCTCTTCCCCGCAAGATGATCAAGAGTTGCCTCAAACCACTGCTTCAAGGCTGCTGCCAGAGGTCTGGCATGAGCTTGTCGACCCGCGCAGCGCTCGGCAGCAGAGTGGCCCCGAAGTGCCTTCTCGACCGCGTTGAGCTGGGCGATGCGCTTAAGGGCCTCGCGGCAAACTGGAGCTGGCGCCGGAGCAGCCTCACGCGCGATCTTCACAAACTAGCGCCGTAGATGCGATCAGCAGAAGGCGAGCGGCCCAGACAGGGCGCCCGCACGCGTCTCCCGGGTCATGGTCTTGTAGGCCTGATAGCCTTCGCAATAGATGATACCGCGATAGCCCCAATCAGCGATGGCTTTGGGTGTCGCGTGCGAGGTCGGCCGTCCCGGACCGCGTTTTCCGTCGAGCGCGGTGCGCCTGCGATAGCTCTCGACTGTAGCGCGGCGATCTGGGAGAGAGGTGCGCGACAATCTGGATGAGAATCTGGTGTCGCGGCGGATGTGATGATCCGCGGGTTTGATTGACGCGCGCAAGTGCTTTGTCAGGTTGATTGTCGCGGCGCGTCAATCAGGGGCGATATTGGCGGGTGTGGCGTATGACGCTGGGCGTCCAGGTCCCTTTTTGCGCTCAGCGGCCTCGCGGCGTCGGTAGCTTTCGACATTCATCTCGAAGATGGTGGCGTGATGAACGAGCCGGTCGACCGCGGCGAGCGTCATAGCGGGGTCCGGGAAGATCTTCCCCCACTCGCCAAAGGGTTGGTTGGCTGTGATCAGCATGGAGCGCCGTTCGTAACGGGCGCTGATCAGCTCGAAGAGCACACTGGTCTCGGCCTGGTCCTTGGTGACGTATGCGAGATCATCGAGGATGAGCAGGTCGAACTTGTCGAGCTTGGCCAGCACGCTCTCGAGGACGAGGTCGCGGCGGGCCTGCTGCAGCTTCTGGACGAGATCTGTGGTGCGGGTGAACAGCACCCTGTAGCCGTTCTCGATGAGGGCGAGACCGATCGCCGAGGCGAGATGGCTCTTGCCGGTGCCGGGCGGGCCGAACAGGAGCAGGTTTGCGCCTTTCTCCAACCAGGTGTCGCCGGCGACGATGGCCATGACCTGAGCTTTGGAGACCATCGGCACGGCGTCGAACTCGAAGCTCTCGAGGGTCTTTCCGGGCAGAAGGCGGCCCTCTGTGAGGTGCCGCTCGATGCGGCGGCGATCGCGCTCGGCCAGTTCGTGCTCGGCGAGCACAGTGAGGAAGCGCGCGGCGGGCCAGCCCTCCTTGTCGGCCTGCTCGGCGAACTGTGGCCAGATCACCTTGCTGGCGGGCAGTCGCAGCTCGTTAAGGAGCAGGCTGAGCTTGGCGGGGTCAATCGAGGCGCTCTTCATGCTGCGTCTCCCAGGCTGGCGCCGATGAGCGCTTCGTAGGCCTGAAGCGGCGCCAGGCGGACGACTACGTTGGGTAGGCGCGCGGGATCGGGCGCGAAGCGGGCACGCAGCGCGGCCATGTCGGGGAGCCGGTGATTGTCGAGGCAGATGGACAGCTCCTCGGCCAGTTCGCTCTCGCAGCCGCGCTCGTGGGCGAGGCCAAGAAGCTCGACCATGATGCGGCAGGCCTGGCGCTCGGGCAGACGCTCGACGAGGAGATCGAAAGTCCGCCGGTAGGCCTCGCGCGGGAAGAGCCGATCGCGATAGACCAGATTGAGCAATGCCATCGGCTTCCTTCTGAGCGAATGGATGACGTGCCGGTAGTTGACGACCTGGTCATGCTTGCCGGACGGGGAAGCACGCCCGCGCGGCAGCGTCATGAGATGCGTGCCGCCGATGAAGACATCGAGCCGATCGTCGTAGAGGCGCACGCGCAAGCGATGGCCGATCAGGCGCGAGGGCACCGTATAGAAGACCTTGCGCAGCGTGAAGCCGCCTGAGGAAGTGACGCGCACGCTGAGTTCCTCATAGTCGGTGGTGCGCCGCTCAGGTAGCTCCCGAAGCTGGGCGCGCTCGGCATCGATGCGCTTGGCGTTGCGGGCATTGCGGCGGCCGACGATCTCGTCGACGAAGCGGCGATAGGAGGCGAGATCATCGAAGTCGACGGTGCCACGCAGCAACAGTGCATCCTCGATCGCCCGCTTGAGATGGCCGTGCGGCCCCTCGATCGAGCCGTTCTCGTGGGCGATGCCGGCATTGTTGCGTGACGGTGTCATGCCGTAATGGCTGCACAGCTCGTTATAGCGGCGGGTCAGGTCCTCGCGCGCGTCCTTGTCCAGGTTGCGGAAGGCGGCGGACAGGCTGTCCGAGCGGTGCTCGCGCGGCACCCCACCGAGGGACCAGAGTGCGTTCTGTAGGCCTTCCGCCAGCGCCACGAAGCTCTCGCCGCCGAGCACGACATGGGCGTGCTCGAAGCCGGAATAGGCGAGCCGGAAATGATAGAGTCGGTGGTCGAGCGGCTGACCGGCGATGGTGATGCCGAACGAGGCCACCTCGGTGAAGTCCGACAGACCGAGCCTGCCGGGTTCGTGCGCCTGGCGGAAGATGACCTCCTGCTCCTCACCGTGGATGGCACGCCAGCCTCGGATGCGCCGCTCCAGCGTCCGGCGCACGCCCTCGCCCAACTCGGAATGGCGCAGCATCATCTCCTCGAAAATGGCCACGGGCCGGATGCCGGGCGCTGCCCGCAGCAGCGGCACGACTTCAGAGTCGAAAATGTCGGCGATTGGATCGGGACGCCGTCGTGCGCGCGGCTCCTTCTTCTGCGAAGGTAGTACTGGATCCTTCTCGATGCGGTAGGCCGTTGCCACGCTGATCGACGCCTTCGCCGCGGCGACAGGCGTCGGATGGGTCTTCCTGAGCTTCATGTAGAGCCTTCTGTGGTTGCCGCCCGCAATGCAAGAAGTTTCTGACCCTTTGGCGTGTGATCGAGTGCGGTCTTCTGTCAGGCCTTCCTTTACGGCATTTTCAGAAGCCGCTGGCCGGTA
>NZ_JAVTJN010000008.1:0-53018 GCF_032144035.1 Bradyrhizobium sp. WYCCWR 12699 | reverse complement strand
CGCCTGCTGCCGGAACTCCGCCCGCCTCACCGCAGGCTGGCGCGCCGCCCCGGCCGCCGGCACCTCCCGCCGGCGCGGCAGCACCGAGTGTCGTCCCCGGCTCGGCGGCCGCAGCGCCGCCGCCGAACAGGGCGCAATACGCTCCGCCGACGGTTGCCCCGGCCTTCCGGGCCGCCCCGACGGTCGCAGCGCCCTTGCCGCCTGCCCCGCGTCCGCCGCAGCGTGACCTCACGCCGCTCGCGGTCGGTGCAGGCGTGGTGGCCGGTGCCGTGATCGGCGCCACCATCGCCGACATGCACAATCAGCGACGCGAGACCATCGAAGGCGGCCGCACCGTCTACACCGAGCCGGACCGCATCATCATCCGCGATCCGGGCGGGCAGGCCTATGTCCGCGGCAACGACCTCTATCGTTTCCGTTACGGCGCCCGTGACATCCGCACGGACACGGTCGGCGGCGAAACCCGCACGGTCGTCGTTCGTCCTGACGGCAGCGAAATCATCACCGTCGTCGGCGCCGACGGCCGGCTGATGCGGCGCATCCGCAGGGATCCCCGTGGACACGAGCTCATCATCATCGACAACACCTACCGCGATCCACGGGCAGTCGGCGGCTTCTATGTCGACGTGCCGCCGCCGGTCGTGAACATTCCTTACGACCGCTACATCGTCGACGCCCAGGAAGCGTCACCTGATGTCATCTACCAGACCATGGTGGCACCGCCTGTGCAGCGGATCGATCGGCGCTACTCGCTCGACGAGATCCGCTACAGCCCGAATGTTCGCATGCAGATGCCGAGCATCGACGTCAACACGATCGTCTTCGAAACGGGATCGTGGACCATCCCGCCGGACCAGGCGGCCCGGCTGCAGACGATCGCCGACGGCCTCAACCAGGCGATCCAGCGCAATCCGCGCGAGGTCTTCCTGATCGAGGGACACACCGACGCGGTCGGCAACGAGGTCGACAATCTGTCGCTGTCCGACCGTCGTGCGCAGGCCGCGGCCGAATTGCTCACGCAGCAGTTCGGTGTCCCCGCCGAGAACCTGACGTCGCAGGGCTATGGCGAGCAGTATCTGAAGGAGCAGACGCAGGGGCCGAGCGCGATCAACCGTCGCGTCACGATCCGCAACATCACGCCGCTGCTCAACGGCGGCCAGGCCTCGCTGCCGCCGCCCCCGCCCGGCACCGCGCCGCCGCGGTAACGGCACACACAAATGCAAAATGGCCGGGAGCGATCCCGGCCATTTTTGTTTGTGCCTTTGGAGGCCGTAGCCCGGAAACTCAGCCCTTGTCGCTCTCGAGCCGGAAGATCTGCGAGCCTTCGCTGCCCGAGAGCAGGCCGGTCTTCGAATAGAGGCCGAGCTTGGCGCGGGTATCGTTGATGTCGAGGTTGCGCATGGTGAGCTGGCCGATGCGGTCGGCTGGCGTGAAGGCGGCGTCCTCGACCTTCTCCATGCTGAGCCGCTCGGGCGCATAGGTGAGGTTCGGACTCTCGGTGTTGAGGATCGAATAGTCGTTGCCGCGGCGCAGCTCCAGCGTCACCTCGCCGGTGACGGCGCGCGCGACCCAGCGCTGCGCGGTCTCGCGCAGCATCAGGGCCTGCGAGTCGAACCAGCGGCCCTGATAGAGCAGACGCCCGAGGCGCATGCCGCTGATGCGGTACTGCTCGATGGTGTCCTCGTTGTGGATGCCGGTGACAAGGCGTTCATAGGCGATGTGCAGAAGCGCCATGCCGGGCGCCTCATAGATGCCGCGGCTCTTGGCCTCGATGATGCGGTTCTCGATCTGGTCGCTCATGCCGAGACCATGACGACCGCCGCTCGCATTGGCTTCGAGGAACAGCGCGACGGGATCACTGAACGTCTGGCCGTTCAGCGCCGTCGGCTGGCCTTCCTCGAAACGCACCACGACCTTCTCGGCCTTCACGGCGCAATCGTCGCGCCAGAACGGCACGCCCATGATCGGGTTGACGATCTTGATGCCGCTGTCGAGGCTTTCGAGATCCTTGGCCTCGTGCGTGGCGCCGAGCAAATTACTGTCGGTCGAATAGGCCTTCTCGGCGCTCATCTTGTAGGCGAAGCCTTGGGCAGTCATGAACGCCGACATCTCGGCGCGGCCGCCGAGCTCGTCGATGAACTGCTGGTCGAGCCAGGGCTTGTAGATCTTCAGGCCGGGATTGGTGAGCAGGCCGTAACGGTAGAAGCGCTCGATGTCGTTGCCCTTGAAGGTCGAGCCGTCGCCCCA
The DNA here is from genome assembly GCF_032144035.1 of Bradyrhizobium sp. WYCCWR 12699. Classification (NCBI taxonomy): domain Bacteria; kingdom Pseudomonadati; phylum Pseudomonadota; class Alphaproteobacteria; order Hyphomicrobiales; family Nitrobacteraceae; genus Bradyrhizobium; species Bradyrhizobium sp. WYCCWR 12699. The sequence goes on along the minus strand of NZ_JAVTJN010000008.1, from coordinate 50,771 downwards.
GATGTTGACGCCGTCTTCCTTCATCGCCGCGACCAGCATCGTGCCGGTGACGGCACGGCCGAGCGGCGTGGTGTTGAAATAGGTGATGCCGCCGGTCGAGATATGGAAGGCGCCGGACTGGATCGCGGCGATGCCCTCGTGGACCAGCTGCGTGCGGCAATCGACGAGCCGGGCCTTCTCGGCGCCGAACTCCATCGCCTTGCGCGGGATCTCGTTGTAGTCGGCCTCGTCGGGCTGGCCGAGATTGGCGGTGTAGGCGTAGCAGCGCGCGCCCTTCTGCTTCATCCAGAGCAGCGCCGCGGAGGTGTCGAGACCGCCCGAAAAAGCGATGCCGACTTTCTCACCCTTGGGCAGGCTTTTCAGGATCGTGGTCATGGGGCTTCCAATCGGGTCTCAAGGGGCTGATGTGAGGACGGATTGACCGCGCGAATAACAAATTTCGCGGGGCTCGGCACCCATTTAATGGCCTAAACGGACGGTTCGGCACTCGTCTTGCGGCCGAACAGGCGCTGGCGGAGCCGGTAGGCAGGCATGTTCAGCCGGGTCAGGGCGGCATCGACCGCCGCGTCCGAGAACCGGGTCCGCGACCAGCGGTAAATCATGGCGTAGGCAAACCAGATCACGACGAAGGTGACGAGGCCGGCAATTGAGACGTCGGTGAAGAAGTGCCCGCCAAAGGCCATGCGCAGCCCGCTGGTGACGGCGCCGAACACCACGGCGGCGGCATAGGCGAGCGGCCGCCACGCCGGGGGCGCCAGCGCGGCCGGCGCCAGCGTCCAGAACGCGGTCGCACCTTCGCCCGAGAAGAACGAGCAATTGCGCGCGCAGCCGCCGCGCGGATCCCACCACGGCACGAATTGCTGGTCGCCAGCGAACTGCGTCACCACCACCGGACGCGGCCGGCCCCAATAGGTCTTGAAGGTGAGATTGGTGAGAATGCCGGCCGACAGGATGATCGTGACCAGCAGGAACACGATCGCGCGCCCCGACACCATCAAGGGCCGGTCGGGCCTGACCATCTTGACCACGAGCGCCACCAGCGACGGCAACACGAAGGCCCAGGCGACCCACATCGCAGCGTCGCGCGCGAAGCCGGCCCAATCGTTCAGCTTGAGCGGAAAGGTTTTCGTCTGGGGGTCGAAGAACAGCGAGGCGAGCTTGAGATCGAGCTCGGGATAGAGGCCGAAAACGACGCCGATCACGAGCCACAGCGAAAGGCCGATGAAGAGTCCGGTACGGTTCATGGCGCGCGGTTTAGCGGAGTGAGGCGGAGATGGAAACCCTTGCAGCGGTCATTCCGGATTGACGGCGTAAACTACGGCGCATCCGGTCTTGAATTCGACGGCAACGGCGGAGGCGGCATGCGCGGGGGCGGCGGGATGCGCCAGGCGCCGGCGTTGCGGCCGGCGATCAGCCAATAGACCACGCCGGCGACGATGCCCGCGCCGGTCATGATCTCCAGATGACGCCGCACGATGCCCTCGAACTGAAATGTATCGGAGTGGAACGGGACGAGGCCGAGATAGCAGGCGAGCCCGACGAGGCCGCCGCCGACGGCGTAAGCGAGTGCGCTGCGAATGTAGAGCGCCTCGGTGATCGCGACGATCACCATCGCCGGCACCAGTGCAAAGCCCGAGACGAAGATGAAGCCGAAGCCGAGCAGAACGTCGATCGTGCCCTGGTCGACGGGACCGGCGCCGAGATCGGCGAACTCCGGAAACAACAGGGCGACGACGACGATCATGCCGCCGACGAAGCAGGCGGCGAGGAAGCCGATGAAGATGACGACGAGGCGGCCGATCAGGGACATGACGCGAAAGCCACCGTTGCGGTCATTGCGAGAGCGTCGCCGCCATCATCAATCCGTCATCGCCATGGCGCGCAGCGCCTGGCGTTCCCTGGCCGAGAGCTTCTCGGTCTCCGACTTGAGCTGGCCGCAGGCCGCAAGGATGTCGCGGCCGCGCGGGGTGCGCACCGGGGATGAATAGCCGGCGTTGAAGATGTATTCGGAGAATTTTTCGATCTGGTCCCAGTCCGAACATTCATAGGCCGTGCCGGGCCAGGGATTGAACGGGATCAGATTGATCTTGGCGTGAATGCCCTTGAGCAATTTCACCAGCAGTTTTGCATCGTCGAGCGAATCGTTGACGCCCTTGAGCATCACATATTCGAAGGTGATACGGCGCGCGTTCGAGGCGCCGGGATAGTCGCGGCAGGCCTGCAGCAGCTCCTTGATCGGATATTTGCGGTTGAGCGGCACCAGCTCGTTGCGCAGCTCGTCGCGCACCGCATGCAGCGAGATCGCGAGCATGACGCCGATCTCCTCGCCAGCGCGCACGATGTTCGGCACCACGCCCGAGGTCGACAGCGTGATGCGGCGGCGGGAGATGCCGATGCCTTCGTTGTCGCCGACGATCAGCAGCGCATCGCGCACCGCGTCGAAATTATAGAGCGGCTCGCCCATGCCCATCATCACGATGTTGGTGACGCGGCGCGTGCCGTCCTCGCGATCGGCCCAGTCGTTCAGGCGATCGCGCGCGACCATGATCTGGCCGACGATCTCGCCCGCCGTGAGGTTGCGCACCAGGCGCTGCGTGCCGGTGTGGCAGAACGAGCAATTCAGCGTGCAGCCGACCTGCGAGGAGACGCACAGCGTGCCGCGATCGGTCTCGGGGATGTAGACGCACTCGACTTCATGCGCCTTCTGAACATTGTCGCCGCTCGGCAAACGCAGCAGCCATTTGCGGGTGCCGTCGTTGGAGATCTGCTCGGCGACGACCTCGGGACGGTCGACGGTGAAATGCTGCGCGAGCTCGGCGCGAATGCCCTTCGAGATCGATGTCATGTCGTCGAAGCTCTGGGCGCCGCGGAAATAGAGCCAGTGCCACAGCTGCTGCACCCGCATCTTGCGCTGCGCCGGCGCGACGCCGATCTCGCCGAGGCGATCGGCAAGCTCGGTGCGCGACAGGCCGATCAGCGACGGCCTTGCCGGCGGCACATAGGTTTCGAGCGGAGTCTTCTCCACCAGGATTGCGTTGTGCGGCTCGGTCGTCGGTTGCATTGAATAGGCCCGATTGTGTTGTCGTTCCGGGGCGATGCGAAGCATCGAACTATGGTGCGCAATTGCGCACCTGAGAACCTCAAGAATCCGGGTTTGGTCCTTCGGACCATCCCGGAATGACGGAAGAAAATCTGGAACCGCCCCTATATAGCAACCGGAACCGCCGATTGCGACCTTCCCGCCGGCAGGCTTAACGCCTGCAATCCTGCGCGATCTTGTCGAGCGCCTGGGCGAGGCCCTTCAGCGAGAACGTGTCGGTCGTCTCGGTGCCCTTGGCCGAGACCCCCTTGACGACGAGGTCGGCGGATTTGCGCATGGCCTCGACCATCCGCTCCTCCTCGGCCGCGTTCTTGATCCAGAGGCCGTCGCCCTGCGTATACATGGCAAAGGCGGCGCCGCCGACCTCGACCGAGGATTCCGAGCCCGGCTTCAGCGCATAGCCGATCATCACCGAGACTTCGTTGTTCACCTTCTCGGCCGGCCGGGTCGAGACGAAGGCATAGGCGGGATCGCGCGGCCGGTTCGGCGGATTGGTCTTCGACGACGACGGCTTGGCCAGCGCGAAGCAGACCTTCTTGCCGTTGGGCGTCGCCGAATAGGCGCCCCAGGTGCCGAACTGGCCGATCAGGGTCGGCTCCGCGCCACCTGCAACTGAAGCGGGCGGTGCTGCCGGCTTGCTCTCCGGCTTTGCAGCCGATTTTGCGGTCGTGGGAGCAGGCGCGGCCGCCTTCGGTGCAGCGCTCTTGGGCGCCGTCTGCGCCCGCGCGGAATCGGTGATTCCACCGGCCATCACACCAGTCATCAAAGCTAAAATCAGCACCCGCCACATGCTGGAGTGGTTCCCTCAATATTGTGACTGGAAGATGGCCCGGCCGCGCTTTGTCCCCGCGGCAGGGATAGCGGGGAAAGTTCAATTTGGGAAGGCAGTTAGCGGTCTCAACCTTTGGATCGCGCGGCACGCTGGGCGGCCCATTGCGCCTCGGTCCAGCCAAGCAAATCCTCGGCGCCTGAACTGCGCAAATGTGCACCACCGTCAATGACGACCATCTCGCCATTGATGTAACCGGCGCGATCCGAGACCAGGAAGCTGGCGAGATCGGCAAGCTCGCCGTGCTCTCCGGTCCGGCCCAGCGGATTGCGCGCGGTCCAGCCGTCGTCCCGGCCTTCGGGGCGGAGCTGCCCCGACGCGCCCGCGGTCGGGAACGACCCCGGCGCGATGGCGACGGTGCGGATGCCCTTCGGCCCCCATTCCACGGCAAGACTTTTGGTCATCGCCAGCAGCGCCGACTTCGCCATCGCCGACGGCACGGTGAAGGCGCGGCCGGTGATGGTCGAGGTCGAGAGGATCGAGAGCACGACGCCGCCGTGCTTGTCCTCGATCCAGCGCCTGCCGGCCGCAAGCGTGCAGTACATCGCACCGTGCAGCGTCGGCGCCAGGATCGCATCGGCCGCACGGAGCGACAGATGCTCGCTCTGTGCGATGAACGTGGCGGCAGCGTTGTTGACGAGGATATCGAGCGGCGCCTCACGCCAGATCTGGTCCATCATGGTCTCGACGGCAACGCCGTCGCGGATGTCGCAGGCGATGGTGGTGACCTTGCCATTGGTCTGTTCGCGCATCTCGCTTGCCGTGGCCTCGAGCCGGTCGCGCTTGCGGCCGCAGATCACGAGCTCGGCGCCAAGCGCGAGGAAGCGGCGTCCCATCGCGGCGCCGAGGCCCGAGCCACCGCCGGTGACGAGGATGCGCTTGTTCTTGAGCAGACCCGTTTCAAACATCGTTTGAATCCTTCTTCCGTCATTGCGAGCGCCGGGAAGCAATCCAGAGTCCGTGCCGCGGAAATAGCCTGGATTGCTTCGCTGCGCTCGCAATGACGAGGATAAGCCGGTGCGTCGCCGCAGACAAAGAATCCGGATTGTCGCCCGCGGCTAAATCCGGCAGAAACGGCCCAACTATAATTCCACTCGAAACGCTTCAGGTGCCGCCATGAAAGCCATCCTCTGCTCGCAATATTGCCAGCCCGACGATCTCGTGATGGCCGAGGTGCCGGATCCGGTGGCGGGTCCCGGCGAGGCCGTGATCGCGATCAAAGCCGCGGCGCTGAATTTCTTCGACATCCTGATGATCCAGGGCAAGTACCAGATCAAGCCGCCGTTCCCGTTCTCGCCGGCCGCTGAAGTTGCCGGCGTGATCGAGAGCATCGGCGCTGGTGTGAGCGATCTGAAAGTCGGCGATCGCGTCGTCGCCTCCTGCGGCCACAACGGCGCGCGCGAGAAGATCGCGCTGCCTGCGGCCTCGATCGTGAAGATCCCCGACAATCTCGATTACGACCGCGCCGCCGGCATCATCATCATCTACGGCACCGCGCTGCATGCGCTGGAGGATCGCGCCAGCCCGAAGCCGGGCGAGACGCTCGCGGTGCTGGGCGCGGCCGGTGGCACCGGCCTTGCCGCCTGCGAGCTCGGCAAGCTGATGGGATTGAAGGTGATCGCCTGCGCCTCGTCGGACGAGAAGCTCGAATTCGCCAAAGCGCACGGCGCCGAGCTGACGCTGAACTACGCCAAGGAGGACCTGAAGGAAGGCCTGCGCAAGCTCACGGGCGGCAAGGGCGTCGACATCATCTTCGATCCCGTGGGTGGTGCGTATGCCGAACAGGCGCTGCGCTCGATTGCCTGGGAAGGCCGCTTCCTCGTGATCGGCTTTGCCGCGGGCGACATTCCGAAGATGCCGCTCAATCTCGCGCTGCTGAAGGGCTGCGACATCCGCGGCGTGTTCTGGGGCGCCTGGACCCGGCAGAATCCGGAGAAGAACCGCGCCAATCTCGAGAAGCTCGTGAAGTGGACGGCGGAAGGAAAGATCTCATCGCATGTCGACCGCACCTTCCCGCTGGCCCAGACCGCTGACGCGCTGAAGGTGCTTGCGGGACGCCAGGCCATGGGCAAGGTGATTTTGCATCCGTGAGGTCATGCCGTGGCGAATGGTGTCGCGACGCCATCGCCACGAAGGGCCGCGGCGTACTGGATTCCCCACCTTCGCGGGGAATGACAATGGTGGGTGTGGCCGAGACGGCAGCTGTTACGCCGCTTCCGCGTCCCCTTCCTCCACCCCACGCTTCAGCGCGGCGCGGGCAGCCTCGCGGTGCTCGTTGGTGATGTGGCCGGCGACCATGCGGATGGCGGTGGCGAGCACGGCGGCGTCGTCGGCGAAGCCGAGGATCGGCATCACGTCGGCGACGAAGTCGAACGGCAGGATGAAATAGGCGATCGCCCCTAACAGCGAGGCCTGGACGTGGCGCGGCGTCTGCCGGTCGAACGCGCAGTAGTAAGCCGCAAGCAGGTCTTCGGCGAATGGCAGATGCGAGGCGCCACGCTTCAGCTTGCGCCAGAAGCGGCGGCGCACGCTCTCGCGATCTTCCGCGAGCCGATCGGCCGGCTCGAAACCGACACTGTGTTCGGCAGCCATGTTCGATAAACTCCCCGTTCAGCCCCGAAGCGGCGGACCGCCGCATCCTGGTTGATCACAAGATGGGGATGTGGCCGGTCCCTGCAAGACGCCGGTAGGGTCTCAGCCTGCGATCGCGTTCATCGCCTTGGCCAGCGTGACGTCGAGCGCCGTGACGCCGCCGGCGTCGTGGGTCGACAGCACCACCTCCACCGTCTTGTAGACGTTACGCCATTCGGGATGGTGATCCATCTTCTCGGCGACCAGCGCGGCGCGGGTCATGAAGCCGAACGCCTCGTTGAAATCCTTGAAGATAAAGGTCTTGGCGATGGCATCCCGGCCTTGAACCTCGGTCCAGCCGGGCAATCCACCCAAAGCCTGCTTGCGCGCCTCCGCCGAGAGCCGTTCTGCCATGGTCATCTCCGTTCTTCAGGGGAACTTTACCCTAACACGGTGCTGACGCCCGGGTTCATACGGGGATTTCCGGCATCCGCTAACCATGACGGAGATGTAACCCCGCCGGACAAGAAATTTGCTACAATTGCGGGCGTAAATCGCCGGCCAAGATGAAACTGAGCCTCAAGCGCCTGTTTGGGAGATCGATGACCGGGGGATTGGACCTGGCCGAAGCGCCCCCTCCGCCTTCGCCGCGATCCACGGCGCGGAAGACGGCGCTGGTGACTCTCGCATTCGTGCTCGCGATCGTCGGCGCGCTCGCCGGCGGCTATTACTTCGCGATGCGGCCTTTTGCGCTGAGGATCGCGGTCGGCCCCGCCAACAGCGATGACGTCAAGGTCGTGCAGGCGCTGACGCAGGCCTTCACGCAGAGCAAGAGCCAGGTGCGGCTGCGGCCGATCCAGACCGACGGCGCCACAGCCAGCGCAAATGCGCTCGCGGAAGGCAAGGTCGATCTCGCCATCGTGCGCGGCGACGTCGATGTTCCCAAGAACGCGCAAGCGGTCGCGACCCTGCGCAAGAACGTCGTGGTGCTGTGGTCGGTGCCCGGCAAGGGCAAGAAGCGCGGCGCGAAGATCACCAAGATCTCGCAGCTCGCCGGCCACCGCGTCGGCGTGGTCGGCCGCACCCAGGCCAACGTCAATCTGCTCAAGGTGATCCTGCAGCAATACGGCGTCGATCCCGCCAAGGTCGAGATCGTGCAATTCCCGGCCAACGAAGTTGCCGAGGCGATCAAGGGCCAGAAGGCCGACGTCTATCTCGCGGCGGGCCCGGTCAACAGCAAGATCACGGCGGATGCGATCGCCGCCACCACCAAGGATTTCGGCGCGCCCAGCTTCATCGCGATCGATTCGGCGGACGCGATCGCGCAGAACCATCCGGTGTACGAAGCATCCGAGATTCCCGCCGGCACCTATGGTGGCTCGCCGGCCCGCCCCGAGGACGAGGTCAAGACCGTCAGCTTCTCGCACCACATCGTGGCGCGCAAAGGCGTGTCCGAAACCACCATCGCGGCATTCACACGCCAGCTCTTCGCGGTGCGCCAGCAATTGGTGGCGGAATTCCCGCTCGCGGCGAAGATCGAAACCCCTGATACCGACAAGGATGCGGTGATCCCGGTACATCCCGGCGCGGCCGCCTTCGTCGACGGCGAGGAAAAGACCTTCCTCGACAAGTACAGCGATTACATCTGGTGGGGCCTGATGGCACTCTCCGCCATGGGCTCGATCGGCGCCTGGTTCGCCGGCTATTTGAAGAAGGACGAGCGCGACAACAACAGCCATCTGCGCGAACGGCTACTGGACATGATCGCGACCGCGCGCAAATGCGAGACGACCGAGGAGCTTGACCAGATGCAGGCCGAGGCCGACGAGATCCTGCGCGATACGCTGCGCTGCTTCGATCACGGCGCGATCGAAGAGGGCTCGCTCACTGCCTTCAACATCGCGCTGGATCAGTTCCACGCCGCCGTCGCCGACCGCAAGACGGTGCTGTTCAGCCTGCCGCAGAACCTGCAACGCGCGGGCGCGCAGTTCCGGGCCGCCGGCAACGCGTAAGCCCTCGCGCGCGTAATCGCTGCGTCACATTGCCTCAATATAGCTCCTCGTGTCATTCCGGGGCGATGCGAAGCATCGGACCCGGAATCCATCGCGCCGCATTCGCGAGGAGACATGGATTCTCAGGTGCGCAATTGCGCTCCATAGCTCGCGCTACGCACGCCCCGGAATGACTGCCTCTTCTGCAAGCTCGGATTTGGAGCCCTCCTCCATGCACATCAAATTCTCCCGCCGCCGCTTCCTCGCCACCGGCGCCGGTGCGCTCGGCACGATCGCGATGCCCTATCTGTCGCGCGCGGCCGATCGGCCGGCGGTGACGCACGGCGTCCAGTCGGGCGACGTCACGGTCGATGGCGGCGTGGTGTGGGCACGCACCGACCGACCCGCGCAGATGCTGGTCGAGGTGGCAACGACCGATACGTTCAAGAATGCCCGGGCGCTGCCGCCGATCACAGCGCTCCCCGAGAGCGACTTCACCGCAAAGATGCTGATCGAGAACCTGCCGGGCGGCCAGGACATCTTTTACCGCGTCCGCTTCCGCGATCTCTCGCACAGCTCGGTCGAGGGCGAGGCGGTCGTCGGCCGTTTCCGCACCGCGCCGGCCGACCGCCGCGACGTCAGCTTCGTGTGGGGCGGCGACGTTGCGGGCCAGGGCTGGGGCATCAACCCCGACGACGGCGGCATGTTCACCTTCTCGGCGATGCGCACGCACCGGCCGGACTTCTTCCTGCATTCCGGCGACACCATCTACGCCGACGGCCCGATCGCATCCGAGGTCAAGCTCGCCGACGGCAAGATCTGGAAGAACCTCACCATTCCCGAGAAGGCCAAGGTTGCCGAGACGCTGGACGAGTTCCGCGCCGCGCACAAATACAATCTCACCGACGGCAATCTTCGCGCCTTCAATGCCGAGGTGCCGATCTTCGTGCAGTGGGACGACCACGAGGTGACCAACAACTGGTCACTGTCGAAGGAGCTGCCGGCGGCCTACAAGGAACGCAATATCCCGCTGCTCGCCGCGCGCGCGGGCCGCGCCTTCCACGAGATGTATCCGCTGCGCGAGAGCATCAACGAGCCCGGCCGGGTCTATCGCCAGATCGCCTACGGCCCGCATCTCGACGTGTTCGTGCTCGACGAGCGCAGCTATCGCGGCGCGAACGGCCCGAATCAAGAAACGGAATACGGCCCCGCCAGCTATTTCCTCGGGCCGGAGCAGATCGCCTGGCTGAAGCGCGGCCTCATCAATTCGCGCGCGACCTGGAAGGTGATCGCCTCCGACATGCCGCTGAGCCTCGTCGTGTCGGACACGCCGAAAGGCGGCTCGGAAGCCGTCGCGCAAGGCGACGGTCCGGTGCGCGGCCGCGAATTCGAGATCGCCGACATCCTGCGCTTCATCAAGATGGCGCCGATCAGCAACACGGTCTGGCTGACCGCCGACGTGCACTACGCCGCCGCGCATTATTACGATCCGAACAAGGCGCAATTCCAGGAGTTCGAGCCGTTCTGGGAATTCGTCTCGGGCCCGCTGCATGCCGGCACATTCGGTCCGGCCGCGCTCGACAACACCTTTGGACCAGAGGTGCGCTTCGTCAAGGCGCCGGGCAAGGACAGCCAGAACCTGCCGCCGTCCGCCGGCATGCAGTTCTTCGGTCACGTCAAGATCGACGGCGCCTCCGGCCAGATGACGGTAACGCTGCGCGACCGCGCCGATGTCGCGCTGTGGTCGACCACGCTCGATCCGAAGCAGAGCTGACCGCCGGAGGCCTCTTCCGTCACTGGAAAGCGCTTCTATTCGGTGGCGCGCAGCTTCAGCGCCGCCTCCAGGGCGTCGCTCGAACAGGGCTTTTGCAGCCGGGCCTGGCCGGAGAATTCGGGCGGAATGCGCGCTTCGGCACCGTAGCCGGTGACGAAGACGAACGGGATCTTCAGCGCGACCAGCCGCTCGGCGACCGCAAAGCTCGTCTCGCGGACCAGCTCGACATCGAGCAGCGCGAAGTCCGGCGCACGCTCCGCAATGGCGGTCAGCGCCTGGGTTACCGAGCCGACAGTCCGCACATTCGTCACGCCGAAGCCGAGCAGCCGGTCCTCGAAATCGATCGCGATGATCGGGTCGTCTTCGACAATCAGAACGTCAGCCGGCCAGCCTGTGCCATCGGGAACTACGGGTGTCATGATCGGATCTTGGTGCGGGGGTTTTGGATCAGGACAGCCGCGACACGATGCCTGCGCACAGCGCATCGGAGGGTTCCCGGAACGAAACCCACCACATCGCCGTTTCCTAGTCTGTCCACTTGTGCACACAGGACCTCGACGGAACTCGCTAGGGTAGGGAGGAGGATGGGAGTTCACGATGGATGCGCGTATCGGCAAGACAATCGAGGCCGAGAGCCGGCCGGCCAACAATTTGTTGCGGCGTTTGAGCCAGGCGGACTACGCCCTGCTTGCGCCGCATGTGACGGTCGAGACCGCCGCGGCCAATCAATTGCTCTACAGTCCCGGCGATGACGTCCAGGTCGTCCACTTCCCCTGCGGACCGGCGCTCGCAACCTTTCTCGTTCCCAACGAGGACGGCCGCGACGTCGAAACCATCCTGGTCGGCCGCGAGGGCGCGGTGGGCGGCATCGTCAGCGAGGGATACCTGCCGGCCTATACCCGGATCTGCGTGAAATTCGGCGGGCCGTTCGCGCGCATTCATGTCGCCAAGCTGGAAGCGGCCAAGCTGCGCTCGGCGTCGCTGCGCAACATCTTCGCCCGCTATGCCGATTGCATGCTGGCCCAGATCTTCCAGTCGACCGCCTGCAACGCGATCCATTCGATCGAGCAACGCACCGCCAAATGGATTTTGGCGGCGATGGAGCGGACCGGCGACGAGAGCAGCGTGCCGCTGACCCACGAGCAGCTTGCGACGCTGCTCGGCGTTGGCCGCTCCTATGCCAGCCGCGTGCTTCAGTCGTTCAAGGCAGAACGGATTCTCGACACGCGGCGCGGCTCGATCCTGGTCCTCAACCGCGACGGCCTGAGGCTTCGCGCCTGCCTGTGCAACGACGCGGTGAAGATGCACTTCGAAGAGGTGCTGCGCGGCGTCTACCCGACCGAGGAGCGGGAGGCCGGGTAGCGGCTTCTTCCCACTATCCCGCACCGCCTGAACCTGCGCTAGTATCCCCGGCATGAGCGGGGCTTTGCTGCACACTATCTTCGACATCCTGGCGTGGCTGGCGGCGACCGCCGCCGTCTGGTGGCTGTCGCGACAACGCCTGCAGTTTCCAGCACAATCCTTCCAGCTGCCGTATGTCGCCGCGCTGGTGTTCGGCGCCGGCCTCGGCGCCTATCTGTTCGGCTCCGCCAATCTCTGGCTGTCGGGCCAGAGCGGCATTGCGCGTTCGGTGGAAGGCGCGCTGGCCGGCGGCATCGTGGCCATCGAGCTCTACAAATGGACGGCCGGCATCACCTTGCGCACCGGCGCGCGGTTTGCGCTGCCGCTGGCCGTCGGCATCGCGATCGGCCGGCTCGGCTGCTACTTCGCGGGCCTCGACGACTTCACCTATGGCACGCCGACATCGCTGCCCTGGGGCCATGATTTCGGCGACGGCGTTCTGCGTCATCCCGTGCAACTCTACGAGAGCGCGGCCATGGCCGTGTTTGCCCTCATCTATGTGCCGGCAGTCTTGAACCGGAACGCGTTTGTAATCACCAATGGTTTCTACCTGGCGCTCGCCTATTATGGAGCGCAACGCTTTCTATGGGAATTCCTCAAGCCCTACGGCGCGCTGATCGGCCCCCTCACCCTGTTTCACCTGCTGTCGCTGTCCATCCTGCTCTACGCCGGCGTCATGCTGGCGACGACGCCCAAAGCGAGACCCTTGCAGAATGAGTTACTTGCATGAACGCGCCGTTGCGTAGATCGCGCCCCTATATTTTCTGGGGCCAGACCCAATCTCTCTGCGAGACCTGCCTGAAGCTGGTGCCGACCAAGATCCAGATCCTGGACAACGAGGTCTGGTACGAAAAGCGTTGCAGGGAGCACGGTGTCCAGTCGACCCTGGTCTCGACGGACGCAGCCTATTGGCGCCTGTGCAAGGACTTCATCAAGCCCGGCGACCGGCCGCTGCAATTCCAGCAGCGCACGGAGTTCGGCTGTCCCTATGATTGCGGTCTCTGCCCCGACCACGAGCAGCATTCCTGCCTGGCGCTGATCGAGATCACCGAGCACTGCAACCTCACCTGCCCGGTCTGCTTCGCAGAATCTTCGCCGGCGCGAACGAAATTCACCCCGCTCGCGACGATCGAAAAAATGCTCGACGCGCTGGTCGCGAGCGAGGGCGAGCCCGATCTCGTGCAGATCTCAGGCGGCGAGCCGACGCTGCATCCGGACTTCTTCGCGATCCTCGACGCCGTGCGCGCCCGCCCGATCCGCCACGTCATGATCAACACCAACGGCCTGCGCATCGCCCGCGAAAAGGATTTCGTGGCGCGGCTGGCCGAGAACAAGCGCGGGCTGGAGGTCTATCTCCAGTTCGATTCGCTGCAGCGCGACGCGCTCATCAATCTGCGCGGCGCGGATTTGCGCAAGATCCGCCAGCAGGCGCTGGAAAATCTCGAGCATTTTGGCGTATCGACCACGCTGGTGGCGACCATCAAGCGCGGCGTCAACGATGCCGAGATCGGCGACATCGTTCGCCACGCGCTCACCTGGACATGCGTGCGCGGCGTTACGCTGCAGCCGGTGCAGGACGCCGGCCGCAACGATGATTTCGACGCGAAGACCGACCGCATCATGCTGTCGGAGATCCGCAAGCGCGTGATCGAAACCGGCGTGTTCGGCGACAAGGACATGATCCCGCTGCCGTGCAATCCCGAGAGCATCTCGATCGGCTATGGCCTGCGCAATGGCGAGAAGGCGCTGCCGCTGACCTCGCTGATCCCGCAGGAGCAGCTCGTCGCGGTGATGCCCAACACGATAAGCCCGGAGAAATACCCGGTGCTGCGGGAAAAATTCGTCGATCTGTTCTCGCTGTCGTCGGGCCCGCTCAACACGAGCGAGCGCGTCTGCGAACTCTTGTGCTGCCTGCCGAGCTTCCAGGTGCCGGACGGGCTGTCTTACGAGAACGTCTTCCGCGTCACCATCGTGCAGTTCCTCGACCGCTTCAATTTCTGCGTCGGCAACGTCAAGCGCAGCTGCATCCATTTCGTGACGGAGCAGGGGGCGATCATTCCGTTCGACACCTACAATTTGTTCTACCGCAACGGCAAAATCGACGGCATCCGCGCCGAGTTGGCCGGCGAGACCTATCGGGACGCCGGGCAGCGTGAGGAGATGCCGCGTTGAGCGAGACGCCTTCACCTCCAGCGTCGCGGAGCGGATGTGTCACCGCGTTCATGGTAATGTGCGGGGTGATCCTGCTGCTGCCCGGCATCTGCGCCCTGATCTTTGCCTTCGACCAGACCCAGTCGTCACACTTCGACACCCGTTTCATCCCCGTCCTCGTGCTTGCAATGCTGGTGGCCTTTGCCGGCGTGATGTTGATCAGGGCAGCGAGAAAGAGACCATGAGCGATTCCAGCCCCACCCCACCGGCAGTGCCTCCACAGATCCAGCAACCGCGCAGCGGCTGCCTGACCGCACTGATGGCGATCGCCGGGATCTTCATGCTGCTGCCGGGACTCTGCGCGCTCCTGTTCGGCGGAATGTCGGTGGTCGAGGGTGGCCAGATCCCCTCCGACATCGCCTCGCTGGTCTTTTTGGGGTTGGTCATCGGCATCGGAGGCGTCGTCATGATCTGGGCGGCCATCGTGGGCCGAAAGGCGCCGCCGGCCCGGAACGGGGGCTAACCCCCGGGGATTCCCGGACAAAATTCAGTCAACCAAGGCCCAAAGAACGCATTGTTTTTTGGCCGTTTTTGCATATATTGCGCCGCAACGCGTAAGGCGCCCGGTCTGATATGGCCGGGCTTCCTTTTTGGGCGGAAAGCGCCCCGTTTCCAGTCTTCCAGCGTTGTTTCGAGAAGAGGTCCCGGTCTGACCGGCGAGATCGCGCTTAACCCATTGTTCGACCGCAAAGAAGCTCATCCATGAATCTTCGTAACGTCGCCATCATCGCCCACGTCGACCACGGCAAGACGACCCTCGTCGACAAGCTCCTCCAGCAGTCCGGCACGTTCCGCGAGAACCAGAAGGTGACGGATCGCGCCATGGACTCCAACGATCTGGAGCGCGAGCGCGGCATCACCATTCTGGCCAAGGCGGCCTCGGTGCAGTGGAAAGACACCCGCATCAACATCGTCGACACCCCCGGCCACGCCGATTTCGGCGGCGAGGTCGAGCGCATCCTGAACATGGTGGATGGCGCCCTGGTGCTGGTCGACGCCGCCGAAGGCCCGCTGCCGCAGACCAAGTTCGTGGTCTCCAAGGCGCTCAAGGTCGGCCTCAAGCCGATCGTCGTCATCAACAAGGTCGACCGGCCCGACGCGCGCCCGACCGAAGTCATCAACGAGGTGTTCGACCTGTTCGCGGCACTCGATGCCAGCGAGGAGCAGCTCGACTTCCCGATCCTCTACGGGTCGGCCAAGCAAGGCTGGATGGCCGACAGCCCGGAGGGTCCGAAAGACAAGGGCATGGAGCCGCTGTTCGACCTGATCCTGCGCCACGTCGCGCCGCCGAAGGTCGAGGAGGGTCCGTTCAAGATGATCGGCACCATTCTGGAAGCCAACCCTTATCTCGGCCGCATCATCACCGGCCGCATCTCATCCGGCGTGCTCAAGCCGAACCAGCAGGTCAAGGTGCTGAACGCCGAGGGCAAGCTGGTCGAGTCCGGGCGCATCACCAAGATCCTGGCCTTCCGCGGCCTCGAGCGCACGCCGCTCGATGAAGCCGAAGCCGGCGACATCGTCGCCATCGCGGGCCTGACCAAGGGCACCGTCGCCGACACCTTCTGCGACCCGACCGTCGAGGTGCCGCTGCCGGCGCAGCCGATCGATCCGCCGACCGTGTCGATGTCCTTCATCGTCAACAACTCCCCGCTCGCCGGCACCGAAGGCGACAAGGTGACGAGCCGCATGATCCGCGACCGTCTGCTGCGCGAGGCCGAAGGCAATGTCGCGCTGCGCGTAGTGGAAGCCGCGGACAAGGACGCGATGGAAGTCTCGGGCCGCGGCGAATTGCAGCTCGCGATCCTGATCGAGACCATGCGCCGCGAGGGCTTCGAGCTCTCGGTGTCGCGTCCGCGCGTCGTCTACCAGAAGGACGAAGCCACCGGCGGCGCCCTGGAGCCGATCGAGGAAGTCGTGATCGACGTCGACGAGGAGCATTCCGGCGTCGTCGTGCAGAAGATGAGCGAGCGCAAGTCCGAGCTGATCGAGATGAAGCCGTCCGGCGGCAACCGCCAGCGCCTGGTGTTCTACGCGCCGACCCGCGGCCTGATCGGCTACCAGGGCGAACTGCTCACCGACACCCGCGGCACCGCGATCATGAACCGCCTGTTCCACGGCTATGCGCCGTACAAGGGTGAGATCCAGGGCCGCCGCAACGGCGTGCTGATCTCCAACGACCAGGGCGAAGCGGTGGCCTACGCCATGTTCAAGCTGGAAGATCGCGGCCCGATGATGATCGAGCCGGGCTGGAAGGTCTACAAGGGCATGATCGTCGGCGAGCACACCCGCGACAACGATCTCGAGATCAACGTGCTCAAGGGCAAGCAGCTCACCAACATCCGCACGACGTCGAAGGACGAAGCCGTGCGCCTGACCCCGCCGATCCGCATGACGCTGGAAAAGGCGCTCGCCTATATCGAGGACGACGAGCTCGTCGAGGTCACCCCGAAGTCGATCCGCCTGCGCAAGAAGCACCTCGACCCGAACGAGCGCAAGCGCGCGGAAAAGGCCAAGGAAGCGGTGGCGTAAGCCACCTCTCTCTCGTGCCCCGGACGCGGCGCAGCGCGATAGCGGTGCGCTGCCGAGCCGGGGCCCAGACGTTCTACCCTCCTGCACATCACCTTGGATCCCGGCTCTGCGGAGCGGCGTTACACGCCGCACCGCGTCCGGGACACGAGATCGGCATATCCGTCCGGCTTCAGCACATCCAGCGAACATGCTAGAGCCCACCCATGTCGCTTCCCTCCTCCGTCGACGTCGCGATCATCGGCGCCGGTGCCGCCGGCCTCGGCGCGGCGCATGCGCTGGCGGGCTCCGGCCTCTCGGTGATAGTGCTCGAGGCGCGTGACAGGCTCGGTGGGCGGGCCTGGACGGTGCAGGCCTCGCCCGAGGTCACATTCGACGTCGGCTGCGGCTGGCTGCATTCGGCAGACAAGAACTCCTTCGTCCCCATCGCGCAGCAGCTCGGTTTCGAGCTCAACAAGGACCTGCCGCCGTGGCGCGAGCGCGCCTATGGCAACGCGTTTCCACAAGGCGAGCGCGACGATTTCATGCGCGCGATGGACGCGTTCTATGAGCGCCTCTGGCAGGCCGCGCACAAAGGCAAGGACGAGCCCGCGAGCATGAGCCTCGACGTGGGCAATCGCTGGAATCCCATGATCGACGCGATCTCGACCTACATCAACGGCTGCGAGCTCAAGGACATGTCGACGCTGGATTGGGACGCCTACGAGGACACCGGCCTCAACTGGCGCGTCCGCCGCGGCTATGGCGCGCTTGTGTCGGCCTACGGCGCGCCCTGCCCGGTGGCGTTGAGCTGCAACGTCACCCTGATCGATCATTCCGATAGGCGCATCCGCATCGAAACATCGCAGGGCAGGCTGACCGCCGACAAGGCGATCGTCACCGTGCCGACCAATCTGCTCGCCGACGAGACGATGCGCTTCTCACCGCCGCTGCCGTCCAAGGTCAATGCTGCCGCCGGCCTGCCGCTCGGCGTCGACGACAAGGTGATGCTGGCGCTCGAGGGCGCTGAAGCTTTTCCGAAGGACGGCAATTTGCGCGGCGCCACCATGCGCACCGAGATGGGCACCTATCACATTCGCCCGTTCGGCCAGCCCTGCATCGAAGGCTTTTTCGGCGGCAGCTTTGCCCGCGCGCTGGAGGATTCCGGCGAAGGCGCCATCGCCGCGCAAGCCATCGACGAGATCGCGGGCTTTCTCGGCAACGATATCAGGCGCAAGCTGAAGCCCCTGTACGAGTCGCGCTGGGCGCACGACCCCTTCGCGCGCGGCTCCTATTCGCACGCGCTGCCCGGCCACGCCGGCGATCGTGCGGTGCTGGCAGCGCCAGTGGATGGACGGCTGTTCTTTGCCGGCGAGGCGACCTCGCCGGAGTTTTTCACGACTGGGCACGGGGCGAGGGACAGCGGGGAGCGCGCGGCTGGGGAAGTGCTGGCTGCAATCGGAAAGCGCTAGCCTCCCTGCCAATGTCGTCCTGGGGAACGCCGGGACGACACCAATCATGTGGCGCCGCTGTCGCGTCACTCGATCACCCGCGCTCGCAAGTCCGCATCCGGCACGAAGCACGCGTCGTACTTCCCAAAAATGCGATAGCGGTTGCGTGCGATGAGGCTGTACACCGCATTCCGCAGCGGCTTCGGCACGGCGAACAACGCGCGCACCCAGCTCCAGCCAGGAAGCTGCGACAGCACCGTCAGCGCGGCATCGGACTTCATGAAGACCGCCCCGCCATGAACGACCGCGTTGGTATCGGGATCATGGGGATCGATGCCGAAGGTGCGCGCGAGCCGGGCGCCATAATCCGACTGGATCGGCGTGAAGCGAAACCGCCTCGCCGTATCGCGCTTCGCCACGAACCGCACCCAGCGCGAGCAGAAGATACAGACACCGTCGAACAGGATCACGTCATCGTCGGGCCATCTACTCATCAGACTCTCTTTTTGACGCGTTGTCTTCACGCGAAGCCGGAATTCCACTTCGCTCGAAGACGCTACCGGTTATCCAGCATCAGCAGTGCGACGAGCATCAGCACGATCGCCGGCCCCGTCTTCACCAGCGCACCGAGCGGTTCGATCCAGAGATCTGGCGTCAGGATCGCCGCGCCGACCATATAGCCGAGCGAAGCCATGACACCCGCGGCGAGCCCGATTGCCGCCGTGCGGCGGAAGGCGATCAGCACGCCGATGCTCATGTCCATCAAGCTGGTACCAATGGTGATGGGATCGACCAGCGCCGGTGGAAAATTGTGCGCCGTCAGGATGCCGGCGGCGGCACGATAGGACACGAACAGCGCGATGCAGCCGGAGACGAGCCAGAACGCGACCAGGCTCGCGAAGATCAACGCCTTGATCAGGAACAGGCGCGCGAACCATTTGTCCTGGACGGTGGCGGGATGGCGGCCGATCGTCTCAACCAGCGTCTCTGGCGTGATGCCGATCGCGGCAATCCAGGCGGCGGGATGGCCCGTGACGCCGCGGCGAAGCTCGGCGATGGCCGTGGAGCGCATCGGTGGCATCCAGCCGAGAGCGTTGGCGAGATCGCCGATTTTGGCCCCGAGATCGAGCATGAAAGCCGGCATCGCGATGCGCGGCCAGCCGGATGTGCCGAACGAGCGGCGGAATTGCCCGATGACGGCGGCCATCGCGACAGGCTCAGCCTGCATGAGATCCCAGCTCACCGCGGTCACCGCGGCATCGCCAATGTCGCGCCTGGCGAGCCAGGCGATGGTGGCCGAAATATCCTCCACCGCGACAGGCTGGAACGGTGTTGCCATCTCCTTGGCCGGCAGGTCGAGCGGAAAGGCGGCGAGCGCGCGGAGCATGGCGCTGCCGCCATAGGCTGACGGTGCCACGACAAAGCCGGGCCGCAGGACGGCATGTGGAATGCCGGAGGCGGCGATCAAGCGCTCGGCCTCGCGCTTGGTCGTCGCGAAGGCGGTGCGGTCGGCCTCCGCCGTTCCCGGAATCGAGATGTGCACCAGCCGGATTGCGCGACCGCTATCGCCGATCGCCGCCAGCAGCCGCGTGACGAAATCGCGATGCACGGCGCCCGTATCGCTGCCAGGCCCGTCCTGGAGCACGCCGAGGCAGTTCACGACGACGTCGACTTCACGCTCGCGCAACAGCCGCGCCAGAGCTGCGGCATCCAGCGCGAGGATCGGCAGCTCGATGTCCAGCGCGCTCATCCTTTGCGCCGGCGACAGGCTGCGTGCAAGGCCTACGACACGAAATCCCCGCGCGCGCAGATCATCGGTGACGAAGCGACCGATCAGGCCGGAGGCACCGAGCACCAGAATGGTTCGCTCACTCATTGCGCCTCTCAAAACGGTTTTGCGATCATCAGCCACAGGATCAGCATCGTCGCGCCGAAGCCGGGGAAGCCGAATGCGAACCAGCGGCGGAACAGGATGAAGTAGCGCTCCGGCAAGGCGGCGCGCTGATCGGCAGCCTGGCGCGCGAGATCGCGCATCTCGATCTGCATGAACACGACGGGGATCCAGAACAGGCCTGCGACGACGTACAGCGCGAGCGAGGCGAGCAGCCATTGCTCGGTGATCGGCGTCGCAGAGAGCATCATCAGCAGCCCGCCCGTCAGCGGCTGCAAGAGCACAGCGGAGAGCGTGAAGATCGTATCCGCGACCACCACCACCGACGCCGTGCGCGCAATGAACGCCACGTCGTTCGTGCGATGCGCCATCAGCATGAAGAAGGCGATGCCGCTTCCGGTGCCAAGGATGACGATGGCGCCCAGCACGTGCAGATATTTTGCCAGGAAATACAGCGTCATGGCTTCTTGGTCGCCACGGGCTTCGACGGGTTCAGCACGCGAGCGAGCGCGTCGCTTGCGGCTTTGACACCGGCCTGGCTCTCGATCAGCCAATGCCCCTCGCCGCCGACCGCGGGCAAGGTGCGAAAATTGGCCTTGCCACCGCTGCCGCGAAACGCATCGGCCAGCGCCTTCGAGAATGACGGCGAGAAGTAGCTGTCGTTGGCCGCAACGAGCCATGTGACGGGGACGCGCGCGCCCTTGCCGAACTCCGCGGCAGCGGCAAGCAGCGTGTGCGGCGCGCAGATTTTGGTCGCCTCGTCATTGGCATGGCCGCCGCGCCCCGGCGCGAATACTGCAATCGCGGAAATGGTTTTCGGATCGGCATTGGCGAGCGCCAGCGCGCCCCAGCCGCCGGCGGAATGGCCGATCACGATGGCGGCTTCCTTGCGAATGAAATCCTGCTTTCGCAAATGCTCTAGCGCGAGCCGGATTTGCTCGGCCGTTGCACGGCCCGAACGCGCATAATCGGCTTCGTCACATCCGCCTTGGTCCTCGACATAGCGGCCGCCGGTCGCGCCATGGCCGAGCCGCTCCGGCACCAGCACGGCAAAGCCGCGCGCGACCAGGAAGGCTGCGAGCGCGCGGTATTCCGGCTGCGGCATCTGCGCACGACGCAAGACGTTCTGCGTCGAGGCGTGCGCGATCACCGCAAGCCGGAACGGACCTGTGCCGGCGGGGCGAAACAGCAGGGCATGCGCGGCAATGTCGGTATCCGGCGACGGCACCAGCCATTCTTGTCGGCGCAGCGGTTCGCCCTCCTCGCCCGATGGGCCGAACGTGACCTGAGCGCACAGAGGCGGCGCAGTCAGCGTGGCCAGCAGAAGCAGGAGCGCGATGGTGTTGAGGAGCCGCATGAATGGCCGAGGCGAACGCGAATTGCGACAGTCACACTAGTAGGAACGAATCAGGATGGGCGGACTTTCTGCGTCGCCATTGCCGTTCATTCATCGCCGCAGCTGGAGTTTTGCACCGACGCACGGCGAGCCGGCGCCATTTCAGTTGGCGTCTTGTCTTTTTTCGGTACAACATGGCTTAGATACTGATGCACAAAGTCCACACGTTAACCGATAATTAACGATAGGTCTTGCCGCCGACGCGGCGACTTGGTTTGATTGCGTCCATGAGCACAACCCTGATCGAGGTCCGGCCGGCCAAAGCTGCAGATGCAACTGCGGTGGCGTCCACTCATGACGAAGCCTGGCGTTCCGCCTATCAGGGCATCATTCCCGGCGCCGAGCTGGAAAAGCTCATCAACCGCCGCGGCCCGCAATGGTGGGACAGCGCGATCCGCAAGGGCAGCCGCGTCAGCGTGCTCGTGTTCGGCGACAAGATCGCGGGCTATGCCAATTACGGTCGCAACCGCGCCCGCAGCCTGCATTTCGACGGCGAGATCTACGAGCTTTATCTGCGTCCGGAATTCCAGGGTCTCGGCTTCGGCCGCCGCCTGTTCGCCTCCGCCCGCCGCGACCTGATGCAGAGCGGGCTGAAGAGCATGGTGGTGTGGGCGCTCTCGGACAACGACCCGGCGACCGAGTTCTACCGGGCGCTGGGCGGCCGTATGGTGGCGCGCTCGTCGGAGCGGTTCGGGCCGAAGGCGCTCGACAAGGTCGCCTTCGCCTGGACCAATTAAGATCTGGACCAACCAAATTTGGACCAATTGAGCTGCTGAAAGCCTAAGCGGCAGCCGTCCCCCTTCCGTCGATACCGTTCGCCTTCGCGCCGGTGATTTCCGGATTCATTATTTCACAAAAACGCGATGGATCAGCGGGCCAAGCCCGCGTATGACAGCGCCAAAATCGGCTGCCGGGCGCGATTTTACCTCGGCAACAACGGAGCCTTGAATGCGTATCGATGCGATCTCGATCGGGAAGAACGTACCGCACGAAGTCAACGTCCTCATCGAAGTCCCCGTGGGCGGCGAACCGATCAAATACGAGATGGACAAGGAGGCCGGCACGCTGGTGGTCGACCGCTTCCTCTACACGCCGATGCGTTACCCCGGTAACTACGGCTTCATCCCGCACACCCTGTCGGATGACGGCGACCCCTGCGACGTCCTGATCGTCAACACCCGCGCCATCATTCCCGGCGCCGTCATGAGCGTGCGCCCGGTCGGCGTGCTGTTCATGGAGGATGAAGCCGGCGGCGACGAGAAGATTCTGGCGGTGCCGTCGTCGAAGCTCACGCAGCGCTACGACAAGGTGAAGTCGTATTCCGACCTGCCCGACATCACGCTGCAGCAGATCCAGCACTTCTTCGAGCACTACAAGGATCTCGAGAAGGGCAAATGGGTGAAGATCCTGCGCTGGGGCGGCCCCGAGGAAGCGCACAAGCTGATCCTCGAAGGCATGGATCGCGAGAAGAAGAAGAAGGGCTGAGTTCTTGGTTTCCCGGACGCGCCGCAGCGTGAAACGCTGCTGCGCAGAGCCGGGACCCAATGCCAATACATGGCGCAACGAAACTGGGTCCCGGCTCTGCGACGCGTCATTGCATGCCGCGCCGCGTCCGGGACACGAGAGTTCGCCTACACCGCCGGCTTCGGCAGCCCGGCGATCGCGCAGGCCGCGCGCAGCGTGTTCACCAGCAGGCAGGCCACCGTCATCTGACCGACGCCGCCCGGCACCGGCGTGATGGCGCCGGCAACCCCGAGCGCTTCCTGATAGGCGACGTCGCCGACGAGGCGCGTCTTGCCGTCTTCCTTGGGGATGCGATTGATACCGACATCGATCACGGTCGCACCCGGCTTCAGCCAGTCGCCGCGCACCATCTCCGCCTTGCCGACCGCGGCATAGACGAGATCGGCCTGCTTCACGAGGCCGGGCAGGTCGCGCGAGCGCGAATGCGCGATCGTCACCGTGGCGTTCTCGTTCAGCAGCAATTGCACCAGCGGGCGGCCGACCAGATTGGAGCGGCCGATGACGATGGCGTTCATGCCTTCCAGCGAGGCATGCACGCTCTTGGTCAGGATGATGCAGCCGAGCGGCGTGCAGGGCGATAGCGCCTGGAAGCCGCCGGCGAGCCGGCCGGCATTGTTCGGATGCAGGCCGTCGACATCTTTGGCGGGATCGATGGCGTTGATGACGGCTTCGGTGTTCAGCCCCTTCGGCAGCGGCAGCTGCACCAGGATGCCATGCACGGCCGGGTCGCTATTGAGCTTTGCGACCAGCGCCAGCAGATCTGCCTGCGAAACGTCGGCCGGCAGCTTGTGCTCGAACGAGGCCATGCCGGCGGCCTGGGTCTGGGTGTGCTTGGAGCGGACATAGACCTCGCTGGCGGGGTCGCTGCCGACCAGGACCACGGCGAGACCCGGCACCAGATTGTGCTCGCGCTTGACCCGGGCGACCTCCTCGGCGACGCGCGCCCGAAGCTCCGCGGCGATGACTTTCCCATCGATGATTTTGGCGGTCATGTCAGTTCCTCAGTCTGTCGATTTGGCGTCAGCCGATTTGGCCTGGACGAGCTGGCGCAGGGCTTCGCCGAGCCGCGCCGGATCGCCGTCGACCGCGATCTGCTTCAGCCGCGAGGTAGCTCCCGACAGGAGCCTCACGCTGGCCTTGGGCACGCCAAGCGATTTCGCCAGCAGGACCAGAACGGCCTTGTTGGCCTCGCCGCCATCGGCGATGGCGCGCACCCGCACCTTGAGTACGCTGCGGCCGTCGGCCAGTTGCTCGATCCCGTCGATGTCGTCGCGACCGCCGCGCGGCGTCACCCGCAGCGCGATGCTGATACCGGAGGCCCCGTAGCGCCAAGGTTCCTTGTGAGCTTGCTTGCGAGCTTCGTTCGCGACCAAGGCGCTCCAGCCCGCTCAGATCACATTGGGGTAGATGTAGTACAGGATCACCCGCTCGATGAACATGATCAGCAGGATCAGGATGATCGGCGAGATGTCGAGGCCGCCGAGGCTGGGCAGGAAATTGCGGATCGGCGCCAGCACCGGCTCGGTGATTCGGTACAGGAACTCCGCCACAGCCGACACGAACTGGTTGCGGGTGTTCACGACGTTGAAAGCGATCAGCCAGGACAGGATCGCAGACGCGATCAGCAGCCAGACGTAGAGGTCGAGCACGATGATGACGATGTCGAGAACGGCACGCATGATTTTTCAGGGCTCTGGCTTTTGAAGACTGCGGCTTTTGAAGACTGGCTGCGGGCGGAAGTGACGCCTTTTGCTAGATATCGGTTCCCCCCCGCCCAAACAAGGGAAGTCGGCACCCCGAATGGCTAAAACCGGGCGACACCCGTCCTTGACTTGACCTTGGCGGGGACTTAAATGGCGCCCGGTTGTCGGCCGCGTTTACCAGAGCGGCCAGCAAAGGGGCCATAGCTCAGCTGGGAGAGCGCGTCGTTCGCAATGACGAGGTCGGCGGTTCGATCCCGCCTGGCTCCACCAGCCTTCGCAGGCTGCGCCTGCTTCGGCTCGGCAAGCCCTTTCGTAGCGAAGGCTGCCGCGGCGTAGCCCGCAGGTCGAAGCCGGGCTCTCTCCGATCTCCCCTTACCTCCCCGTAAACCGTGGCGGCCGCTTCTCCATGAAGCTCGCCACCCCCTCCCGGAAATCGCTGCCGGCCAGCGCCACCATCATCTCGCGGTTGGCTTCGATCGTTGCCTCGGCCAGCGACTGGAACGGCACCTCGTAGAGCTGACGCTTGATCACGGCCATCGCACTCGGCGAGACGAAATCGGCGAGATCGCGGGCATAGGCGTAGGTCTCCTCGCGCAGCTTGTCGGGCGCGCAGAGCCGGTTGACCAGCCCGATCCGAAAGGCTTCCTCGCTCGACACGCGCCGCGCCGAAAGCAACAGATCCATCGCGTTGGCATGACCAACGATGCGCGGCAGCATCCAGCTGATACCGTGCTCGGCAATCAATCCACGCCGCGCGAAGGCCGTGGTGAACACCGTGTTGTCGGCGGCAAAGCGCAGGTCGCAATAGAGCGCGTGGACGAGGCCGATGCCGGCGGTAGCGCCATTGAGCATGGCGATGACCGGCTTCTTGATCGACGGATAGAAGCCATAGCGCGTCTGCCAGTCCGGCCGGCGGTTCATGTCGAAGGGCGGCAGGTTCGACGCACGCCTGATATCATCGGGGTCGAGCCCCTTCAAAGCATCCATATCCGCGCCGGCGCAAAACGCGCGGCCCGCGCCGGTGAGGATGATGACGCGAACATTGTCGTCGGCGCTTGACGCTTCCATCGCATGACGCACATCGCGCTCCATGGTGGGCGTCCACGCATTCATGCGATCAGGGCGGTTGAGCGTGATGGTCGCGATCTTGTCGCTGACGTCGTAGAGAATGTGCTCGTAGGCCATGGCGCTCTCCCTTGTTCGCCGGCACGCATTGGTGCGCGCGCGTTGGCGGAGAGCCTAGCATATCAAGGATGGAGGCAGCGACTTGCGCCAAGGACCTGCGCCAAGGACTTGCGCGAAGAACTTGCGCGAAGGCGCGGGTTACTCGGCGGCTTGCGCCAGCACGGGCCGGCGCGCCAGCCAGCCGTCGATGAAATGGTCGAGCCAGGCGCGCTCTGCGGCATCGTACACGGCACGATCCGCGAAATGATGATGCCGCTGTCGCGCACCGGGCGCGCTGAAGCCGTCATAGCCGCGCGTGGTCCAGCGATGCATCATTGCGTAGGTCACATCGGGATGAAACTGCACGCCGAAGGCATTGCCGGCGCGGAACGCCTGCACCGGAAAATCATCGCCTTCCGCCAGCAGCTCGGCGCCGACAGGCAGCTCGAACCCCTCGCGATGCCAGTGATAGACCTGCGCCGGCCAGGCCGGGCAGAGCGCGTGGCCCGCGGCTGTGGGGCGGATCGGGTAATAGCCGATCTGGGTCAGCCCATCGGCATGCGGCGCGACGCGCGCCCCGAGCTGCATCGCGAGCATCTGGGCTCCAAGGCAGATGCCGAGGAACGGCCGCTGCTCGCGCAGCGGAATTTCGATCCAGTCGATCTCACGGCGAATGTAGTCGTCGGAATCATTGGCGCTCATCGGACCGCCGAAAACCACGGCGCCGGCATGCTGATCGAGCGTCCCGGGCAGGGGATCGCCGAAGCGGGGACGGCGGATGTCGAGGCGATGGCCCAGCGCGCGGAGCGCATTGCCGACGCGGCCCGGGGTCGAGGATTCCTGATGCAGGATAATGAGAACCGGCAGGCCGCTCGCCGAATCAGAGGCAGCCGCGCCAGGCGCCCTTCGCGGGAAAGGCACCACCTCTGCGCCACCAAACCTGTCCGTCCGGAACGACATTGCCCTTGCGAAAGCTATTGGTTCAGACCGCCAGCATAACTAAGCGATCGTTAATTTCGTGTGAGTTCGCGCACACACCGAAGAGGAAGCAAGCTCCGGGCCAATACGGACGCTGGGAGGCTCTCAGCGCCTCTGCCTCTGGAACCGACTGGTGGCGGCCAGGATGAAGCCCCGCGGGAAGAAGCGCAGCGCAAACGGCACGATCTTGATGCCCAGACCGGGCAGCACTGCCCGTTTATTGGCCATCAGGCCACGATAGGCCTCCTGCGCGACATCGGCTGCAGACACATTGAGAAGGGCCGTATCGTGCTGCGACCCGACACCGGCGCGCGCCTGGAATTCGGTGGGCACGGGGCCCGGGCAAAGCACGGTGACGCGAACGCCGCGCGGCGCGAGCTCCGCCCGCAGCGCTTCGGTGAAGGATATTACGTAGGCCTTGGAGGCATAATAGACGGCCATGCCGGGGCCGGGCAGGAAGCCCGCGACCGACCCGACATTGAGCAGACCGCCCTTGTTCCTGATGAGCTGATCGGCAAAGCGCAGCGACAAATCCGTCAGGGCCCGCACGTTGACATCGACGATCCCGATCTGCGTATCGCGATCGCGCTCGATGGCATCGCCGAACACGCCGAAGCCGGCATTGTTGACGAGGTGATCGAGCTCGACGCCCTCAGTGGCGAGCCTTGCAGCGATCTTCTCTCCGGCATCCGGGGCCTCGAGATCGCAGGCGATCACGATCGGCTTCTTGCCGCCCTTGGCAACGAGTTCGCTCGCGAGCGCCTCCAATCGATCCGCGCGCCGCGCGGTCAATGCCAGGCGATGTCCGTTGGCGGCAAATACGCGCGCCAGCTCCGTGCCTATGCCCGCCGAGGCACCGGTGATCAACGTTACCCGCTCAATCACGATCGAAGTCTCTTGAATTGAAGTCTTTGGCCCCGCAATGGCTGAACGAGAGCATAAGCCGTGCGCGACAGGCAAGCGGCGTTGGCGGAATGGCGGCTTGAGCGGGCGACAGGGGGGCAGGAAGGACAGGGATTTGCTGGCGAATCCGCCAGAACGGGGACGGCCGGCGATTACATTAAAGTTTCGTCATGTGGTTCGCAGGCCAGGCCATCCGCCGTGCGGGACGGGTCAGCCGCCGACGGCGTCATTCTTCACCTGACCGCCGACGCGCTCCGCAACGAAATGCTTCAATTCGATCCGGTCGCGCTGGGAAATCCCGAGGAGATCGGAGGCGCGCCAGACGACGTTGTCCTCGAACTCGCTGACCTGGCCGTCGGCATAGACCAGCTCCCACATCATCCGGACGATGCGCTTGCGACCCTCTTCGTCGAGCGAGCGCATGATCACACTGGTGAAGTGATAGAGGTCCACCGCCTCGCCCTCGACCTCGGTGGCGTCCGCGATCAGGCGATCCGCCGTGCCGTGATCGAGCCCAAAATGGCTTTCGATCAGGCTGTGCAGCTTGCGCCGCTCGGCCGCCGTCGGCTGGCCGTCCAGCGAGACCACATGGACCAGCAGCGCCGTGGCCGCCAGCCGGTAATCGCTGTCGCCGAAGCTGCGGCTCTGGTCGTGGGGAGCGACAATGTCGGCGATGAATTGGCGCAGGCCGTCGAGCATAAGGTCCTACCGAAATCGATGCCGCTGCGGGGAGCGCGGCTGTTACCAGCATTATATGAGCAGGAAACTCAACCGGCGCAACGTGCGTCAGTTCCGCGCGCCGGATTACGTTTCGGCAATATGGGCGCTGCCATTCCGGGGCGCTCAAAGCGCGAATCCGGAATGACGATCCAAAGCTCAAGGAATCTCGTACACCACCATCTTGTCGGCGATGCCGCGCAGCGCCGCCTGTTTCTGGATCGGCGTGATCTCGCGCTGCTTCAGCACCTCGGCAACCGCGGGCGCGTCCAGCACCGGGCCGGTGATGTGGATCTCCTGCGCGGTCGACAGGCTCTGCACGCGGGCGGCGATATTGACGGTCTGTCCGAAATAATCCTGCCGCTCGTTGAGCATCACCGCGAGGCAGGGGCCTTCATGGATACCGATCTTGACGATGAGATCGTCGGTGCCGCGCTGCTTGTTGAGCTCGTCCATGGCCGCGCGCATCCGCAAGCCTGCGACGATGGCGTGCTCGGGTCTGACGAAGGTCGCCATCACGGCATCGCCGATGGTCTTCACCACCGCGCCCTTCTCGGAGGAGATGATCTCGAGCAGCGCATGAAAATGCGCGCGCACGAGGTCGAAGGCGGCGAGATCGCCGACCCGCTCATAGAGCGCGGTCGAGCCCTTCAGATCGGTGAACAGGAAGGTGAGCGAGGTGATCTGGAGCCGCTGATCGAGACTGAGATTGTCCGCCTTGAACACATCGCGGAAGGTCTGGTTCGACAGCATCCGCTTGGCGGTGAGGAACGGCTTGCGCTTGCCGATGAGGTGGTGAAGCGCCTCGGCCGCGATGAACACCGACGGCAGCACGCGGACGCCGGCCTGGTTTTCCAGCGACAGCCGCAGCGGACCGGGCCGCATGGTCGTGGTCCCGGTCGGGGCCTGCACCTTATTGTACATGATGGCGAGCTGCTGACGGTCCCTGGTCGGCTCGCCCTGCACGTCGATGAAATGAGCGGCGTGCGTCACCGGCTCGAAGATGATGACGAAGTCATTGGGCAGCTGCAGCGACATGGTCGCCTTCTCGCCCGCCGGCAGCTCCATCGTATCGAGCGTCACCTCGTTGGCCAGCGCCGCGAAGGATTCCTTGTTGAAGTCGACGCCGGAGCTCCAGAACACCTGCTTGAAATAGTCCCAGACCGGAAGCGTATCGGGGTCATGGGCCGCGATTCGGCGGACACGCGGGTTCACCGTGAAGGAGACCTCGACCTGGTCGTCGACGGAGGCCTTGTAGCCGCAGGCGCAGAGGGCGCAATGATAGTCGTCGGGCTTGAGCGCCTTCAGCGTCGAATGCGCGCCGAGCACGCCGCCGCACCCCGGGCACAGCACGTTCCAGCCGAGATCGAACAGCCCGAGCCGCGCCGAATGCAGGAAGGCGGAGATCGCGTGCTCTTCGTCGAGGCCGTGCGCCGTCGAGAAATCGAGGACGTTGACGCGGTTGAGCTCGTGATCCTCGCCATGCTCGATGAGGCGCACGATCGCATCGACCACCTTCGCGTCGGCGGTCTGCTTCAGAACTGAGAACTGGGCCTGGATGTCGCTCATGGCGAGACTCTATCTAGGGTGGACCACGCCATCGGCCAGACGAGAGACCCGTCACCGACGCGTGATGCGGAACATGGGCGAATGGTCCGGCTGGGTCGTGACCACGCCGAGCGGGATCACGGGATCGGCCTGATCGGCGAGTTCGACACGGAACGCACCGATCAGCCGGGCCAGCGCCAGCACGGATTCGGCTTGCGCGAACGGTGCGCCGATGCAAACGCGCGGACCCGCGCCGAACGGCAGATAAGCGAAGCGGTCGGGCGCCTCCGCCGACATGAAGCGCTTTGGAATGAACGCGTTCGGCTGATCCCACAGCCTCTCGTGCCGGTGCAGCAGCCAGGGAGCGATCATGATGATGTCGCCCTTGCCGATCTCGATTCCGGCCGCATTGTCCTTCTCGCGCGCGGCACGCGCGACCAGGAACGCCGGCGGATAGAGCCGCATGGTCTCATCGATCACCGCGCGGGTGAATTTTTGCCGGTCGATGTCGGCGATGCTGTCGAGATGCTCGCCGCGCGCTTCGGAGGCGATCTCCTCCTGCGTGTCCGGATCGAGCGCGAGCAGATAGAGCGCCCAGAACAGCGCCGTCGCCGTGGTCTCGTGACCCGCAAGGATCATGGTCGCAACCTCGTCGACGAGCTGCTCGTCGGAAAAACCCTTGCCGGTTTCAGGATCACGCGCCGCGTCCATGAGATCGAACAGGTCCCGCGGCGGCGCGCCGTCCTTCTTGCCAGCCGCGCGCCGCTCGGCAATCAGCATGGCGACGAACTCGGTCCAGCGCTTGCGGAAACGGGCGCGGGCAAGATCCATCGGGCTCGGCCACGACACCGGCAGAACCATGTCGAGGAGATACGGGCGCCCCAACCGCGCGGCATATTCCATGATGAAATTGCGCAAGGTCGCGCCATGCCGGTCCATGCCGAACGAGAACATCGTGCGCCCGGCGATCTCCAGCGTCATGCGCTGCATGATCTCGCGCAGGTCGAGGTCTTCGCCCGTGCGCGCATCCAGCTTGGCAATGGTCTCGTCGAGCACCGCCGTCATGTGCGGAACGAGATTGGCGGTGGCGCGCGGCGTGAAGGCCGGCGCGAGGGTGCGGCGCTGGAACGTCCAGGAATGGCCTTCCGCGATCAGAAGGCCGTCACCAAGCACGGGACGCAGCATGCGAATGCCCGCCGGCGTGCGCGTATAGTTCTCGTAATTGGTCAGCAGGACATGCCGGATCGCGTCCGGCTGGTTCAGGATGAAACTGTTGCGGAGGAAGAAGCGGCCCTTGATGACGTCTTCCTCATAGGCGCGCTGTCCCCAGGTCGCGATCATGTTCTGCCGGATCACGGCAAGCCGGCCGAAGAACGACATGTCGTCGGGCGCACGCGGGGGAGCCGGAGGGATGATGGGCCGACGCACGCTGGCGATATTCATGGCTCTCTCCCGCTGATGTGACGCAGGCAACAGCTAATAAGTCAGCTCGGCAATCGCAATCCTGTTCTCGGAAGCGGGCCAGGCCCGCGCCACAATCCGTTCTTCGCCGAATTGAGCCACGATGTTACGTCCAACCTCGCCGGCCGCAAGCCGCAATGTTGCCGCCGAATCCGTCGGCACGCCCGGCTTGACGTCGGCCGGCTCCTTGCCGTCCAGCAGCACCACGTCCCGCGGCAGGCCGAAATAGCCGCGCGGCCGCGACATGATGACGACGGCGCCGGCGTCCTTGTCGGCCGGCCCGAGCGGCCGTGCGGCGCGCAGATGGACGACGTCGGACGAGCGCGGGAACGGCGAGCGATAGATATGCGTGATCGGCGCGCCAGGCGACGTCAGCACGAATTCGAGCGACCAGGAGGGATCGACCGGCGCGGGGCCCCAGCGACCGTCGGCGCCGGTCTGCGCGCTGTACACTGCGCCGTCCTTGCGCTCACCGGTATCAGGATCGACGCGGAAGACATCGACGGTTGCACCCGCGACCGGACGGTTGGTCGACACGCCGCCGGGCGTACCCGTGACCAAGCCGCTCAACTTCACATTGGCTTCCGGCAGGATCGCGATGCGCGCGGGCTCGCGGCCGGCAATGAACTTGTAGATCTCGCGGAACGCCCTCGGGTGGAACGCCACCTCGCGATGGTCGAGCGCACCGAGCACGAGGTTGGTTGCGCCCTTCAGCTCCGGCCCTTCATTGGTGACGCCGGTCGGCGTGCCGGGCTTGCCGATGAAACGGCCATCGGCCTGGGCGTATTTGTCCATGCCGTCGCTGCGCAGCGTCAGGAAGGCGACGCCCGGCGTCACCTCGCTCTCGCCCTCGTTCAGGCCGCGCAGAAATGGGCCGCGGCCGTTGAACTCGTTGTTCTGCTGATCGTCGGTTGCGAACACGCCGTGATTGGGCGTGCCGCACAAAACGGCGTGGCTGACATCGGCGGCACCGCCGTTCTTGATGACGTTGCGGATCGCATTGCCGCCGCGCGAGCTGCCGACCAGTGCGACCCGCGCTGCGCCGGTCCGGCGCTTCAGCTCGGCGATGGCAGCCGTGAGCTCGCGGCGCTGGTCCTCGGTGGAGGAGCGGTTCGCCTGCTCGACCTTGTCGTCGGTACGCGCATTGGGATCGGTGAAATTGATCGCCATCATGCGATCGCGCGCGACGCCGTTAGATTCCATCCGCCACAGCGTGGTCATCCAGAGCGCGTCGTAGTCGCCATTGCCGTGCACGAACAGGATCGGCGGCACCTCATTGCCCGGCGTAGCCGGCGCGGCCTGGGCGAATGCCCCGGTCCGCAAGCTCGCAGTTGCGAAGGGCAAGCTGCCAGCCCCCAGCAAGATCGTCCGTCGTGACAGCTTCATCTGTTCCTCCCCGGCAAACCGCCTCTTTGCACCGCTTATAGCGGCCTAACCACTGGACAGCGAAGGACTTTCGCGGGCATCAAAGAAATTGCCGGAATCGCCCGAAACCCGTTCTGCCAGCCCATATGGAAGGGGATATGACCGAGCAGCCAAACCGTCAGAAAATGGCCGCCGACGGCATCACCGCGCCGCTGCGCTACACCGTGTTCCGGCGCATCTGGCTCGCCAGCCTACTCTCCAATCTCGGCCTGCTGATCCAGGGCGTGGGCGCGGCCTGGGCGATGACGCAGATGGCGGCATCGGCCGACCAGGTTGCGCTGGTGCAGACCGCCCTGATGCTGCCGATCATGCTGATCTCGATGCCGGCCGGCGCCATCGCCGACATGTATGACCGGCGCATCGTCACGCTGGTCTCGTTGATGATTGCTTTGATCGGCGCAAGCGCGCTCACCGTGCTGGCCGGCCTCAACCTGATCAGCCCCGAATTGCTGCTGGCCTTCTGCTTCGTGGTCGGCAGCGGCAACGCACTGTTCGGCCCGGCATGGCAATCTTCGGTCAGCGAGCAGGTGCCGCCCGATGCGCTGCCTTCGGCCGTCGCGCTGAACGGCATCAGCTACAACATCGCGCGCAGCTTCGGTCCCGCGGTCGGCGGCGTCATCGTCGCCGCCCTCGGCGCTGTCGCGGCCTTCGCCTGCAACGCGATCCTTTATCTGCCGCTGCTGGTGGTGCTGCTGCTCTGGCGGCGCAGCACCGAGCCCTCCCGGCTGCCGCGCGAAAAGCTCAACCGGGCCATGGTGTCGGGCTTCCGCTACATCACCAATTCGCCGCCGATCAAGATCGTGCTGTTGCGCACGCTGGTGATGGGCCTGATCGGCGGCGCCATCATGGCGCTGATGCCGCTGGTCGCGCGCGACCTCCTGCATGGCGGCGCGCAGACCTACGGCATCATGCTCGGCGCCTTCGGCATGGGCGCCGTGATCGGCGCGCTGAACATCCACGAATTGCGCAAGCGTATGAGCGGCGAGGCCGCGATCCGCGCCTGCACCATCTCGATGGCGTTCGCGATGGCTGCGCTCGCCCTCAGTACGGAGCCGGTGCTGACGGCGGCGGCGCTGGTGCTGGCCGGCGCGGTCTGGATGGCTGCGATTGCACTGTTCAATATCGGCGTGCAGCTTTCGGCGCCGCGCTGGGTCGCCGGTCGCTCGCTCGCCGCGTTCCAGGCCTCGATTTCCGGCGGCATCGCCATCGGCGCCTGGGGCTGGGGCCATCTCACCGACTATGCCGGTGTCGAGGTCGCGCTGCTGACCGCGGCTGGCCTGATGCTGATCTCGCCGCTGCTCGGGCTTTGGCTGACGATGCCGCGCGTCGGTGCCCGCAACGAGGATGCCGACGTGCTCGCCGACCCCGAGGTGAAGCTGTCCCTGACCGGGCGCAGCGGCCCGCTGGTGGTCGAGATCGAATATCGCGTCGCGCAGGACAACGCGCGCGCCTTCCACAACGTGATGCAGGACGTGCAGCTCTCCCGCCAGCGCAACGGTGCCTATGGCTGGTCGATCGCCCGCGACATCGCCGATCCTGAATTGTGGACGGAGCGCTACCACTGCCCGACCTGGTTCGACTATCTGCGCCAGCGCAACCGCTCGACCCAGAGCGAACGCGCGCTGCACCAGGAGGCGATCGCCTTTCACATCGGCCCCGAGCCGGTGCGGATCCGCCGCATGCTGGAGCGCCCGTTCGGTTCGGTGCGCTGGAAGGAAGACACGCCGGACCGCGCCAGCTCCGAGGTGCTGCCGGTGGTCGCGACCGCGGCGGGAAGCAGCACGTAGACGTCGTCATTCCGGGGCGCGCCGTCAGGCGCGAGCCCGGAATGGCATCACTGCCCGTGCTCGGTCAGCACCTTGTCGCAGCCTTTGCTCAGCTTCGTGCGGTTCTGCTTCAGGCAGGCGAGCACGGCGCCATCGCCATTGTTCATCACGGCACGGCAGAAGCGCGAGACATCGCGCGCGCAGGCATCATGGCCAGGCTGCTGTTGGGCGGAGGCGCTCGATGCGCACAGGAGCAGAGAAATAACGAAAAGAAATCTGGTCATCGCGTAATGCCTCTTGCCCGGAAGGACGTGCGGGGAAGCTAGTGCGATGATCCCACACCTGCAACGCTTTATTGCGAGCAGGAGCCGCGCCGCCGCGTGGCCCCGGCTTGACGCCGGGGCACATCGCGAAGGGAGCTAATCACACGACGATGTGGTCGTGCGCTGTTACTGACTGTCCTGGGCGTCAGCGACCTTGCGCGAGGCGCCCTTGGCGAGATCCTTGTCCATCACCGCGCGGCAGCCGGCGCTCAGGTCCGAGCGATGCTTCATCATGCATGCCGTGATCTTCGGGATGTTGGGGATTTCCGACGAGCACAGGCGGAAGGCATCGCCGGTGCACATCTGCTGCGCCTCGGCCGAGAAGGCGAAGCTCGAGGTCGTCGAGATCAGAGAGACGATGGCGGCAAAGCCCAGAGCCAGGCTGGTGTCGCGGATATTGGCAGAGAAGGACTTGGTGTCAGAAGACTTGGTCATTTGAGGCTCCCATTGGCGCCGTCGCAACGGCGCCCGTTGTTGATGGGAACTACGATGCTCCAGCAAAACAGTTTCCACTGTGATGACAGTCACGCGCCCCACCCCGACTGTGATCTCAGTCACATTGGCGCACCGCCCTGAAATTCCTCCACAACCGCCGTCGTGTTGGTGTCACGTTAACTGTTACTTCGCATTAATGGCTCGTCGCGCGGGAAATTCCGCAGGTTTGGTTGCGTAATTGGAAAGAGTAGCGATGCGTAATGCGTTGGGCCTGATGCTGGCCAGTGTAGTTGCGGCGGTCGTGATCGCCGCCGGCGGTTGGTTTTATTATTCCGCGCGCGCCGATCAGGGCGCTCCCAAAACAATTGCCGCCCGTGCCGCCGATCCGTTGCCGGCGCCGGCGAAGCTCGCCGCCAGGGATGACGTCGAGACCACTGCGACGGTTGCGGCCAAGCCGGCGGCGATGGCCCAGGCGCCTGCGCCCGCTCCCGTCATGCCGGTGCAGCCGAAGCAGGCCTGCGCCAATCCGAATGCGCTGGGCGTCTCCCGAATTGTCGAGATCGACACCACCGGCGGTCCCGGCTTCGGCTTCGATCATTTCAAGCAGTTCGACTTCCTCACCGAGAAGGAAGTCGTGCTGACCTTCGACGACGGTCCCTGGCCCGTGAACACGCCGAATGTGCTGAAGGCGCTCGCGGATGAATGCACCAAGGGCCTGTTCTTCTCGGTCGGCAAGCACGCGACCTATCATCCGGAAATCCTGCGCCAGGTGCTGGCCCAGGGCCATACGGTCGGCACGCACACCTGGTCGCACGTCAATCTGAACGGCAAGAAGATGACCGAGCAGATGGCCAAGGACGAGGTCGAGAAGGGCATCAGCGCGGTGAAATTCGCGCTCGGTGCCAACCCTGCGCCGTTCTTCCGCTTCCCGCAGCTTCAGCATAATCCGGCGATCGTGAGCTATTTCGGCACCCGCAACGTCGCGATGTTCTCGACCGACGTGGACTCCTTCGACTTCCGCAAGGGCGCCACGCCGGAGAAGATCGTCGAGACGGTGATGACGCGGCTGGACAAGCTCGGCAAGGGCATCGTTCTGATGCACGATTTCCAGAAGAACACCGGCATCGCCCTGCCGACGCTGCTCGCGCGGCTGAAGGCCGGCGGCTACAAGGTGGTGCAGATGAAGGCCAAGACTCCGCTGCAGACGCTGCCGGAATATGACGAAGCGATCATGAAGGACATGAAGGTGCCGACCGCGAGCACGAATACGCGTCCGATCTCGAGCGTGGTGCAGACGGTCTCGCAGTAAACGCGACCACCAAGGCGGGAATGCGCATGGCCGGGCTTTTGCCCGGCCATTTGCTTTGAGCGAGCGGCTTACCAATAGATGCCGTGGCGGTGCAGCTCGCTGATGATGCGGCGCTCGGTCCAGCTGCGCTTGGGCTTCGGCTTGTCCGCCCTTGCGGTCTTCCTGGTGGCGGGCTTGGCCGTCGTGGCCGGCGCCGCGGTGGTGGCAGGCGCGGCCGCCGCAGGTGCGACCGTGGTGGCCGGTGGCGCGGAGAGCGACACGGCCGGCGGACGGTCGGAATATTTCGGCGCCTCGGTGGCCGGCGCTGGCTCGCTCACTTGTGCCGTAGTCGCCGACGTCGGCGTGGTCAGCGGAGCCGGTGCCTGAGCGCCTGACGCTGACAGCGACAGGCTGCGGGAGCCGTCCGCCTGGGCGGATCCGGCGGTCAGGACCATGGCGGCAACCAGAATGATCTTGCGCATGTGAAAGTCTCCCCGTGTTGGCGTGACCGGGACATTACGGGGGATGCGCGTGGGGTTAAGTGATTGGCCTCACACAATCGCTGCACAATTTCGAACCGGCCGCCTGCGCTCAACACCCGCGCCGATAGACCCGCAGAGTCACGTCCGGAAAGCTCATGCTGTCGAGCAGGCAAACGCCCTTCTCCGCGTCCATGCGGGCGATGAGTTCATCGCCGACGCGCGGCCCGACCAGCGTGTGCTGGATCGAGCTCGAGAGCACGAGAATCTCCGACTTCAACAACGCATCGCCCGTTTCCTGCGCGCTCCGGAAATACAGCTCGTCGCGTACGACGAGATTCATCTTCGCCCGCGCCGCGTAGAGCTGGATGGCCGCCGACGTCACCGGATAAGGGCTGGAGAAGCCGACATAGAGCGGGCCGGGCGCTTGCGGCTTGATCTCGCGCAGCAGCGACCAGAGCCGCCCGGTCGCGAGGCGGATGCTCTCCTGCTGCTGCGCGCTCAGCGGTGTCGCCGTGCTGATCTGACCGATGACGACGTGCCTGACAAAAAGCTGAAGAACAAAGGCGAGCGCCAGCACCCGGCAGGCGGTGAGAAGGTAGCGGCGGATATCGTTGCGGAGGCCGAAGCGGATGAGCAGCTCTTCAATGAGCGCCATGCTGGCGCAGCCGTTGAGCACCATCGCGACGATGAACAGGCCATAGAACATCGCGCCGAAATAATAGGTCTTGATCGCCGCGACGGAGGGAATGGCATAAGCGATCAGCACAGCCGCGAGCAGAACGACGGCGTCGCGCAGCGCGGCGCGTCCGCGGATGGCCGCCAGCACCAGACGCAGCAGCATCAGGCCCGTCCCGATGGCGAACCAGTGATGCAGGCCGAACTGACCTTCGCCGCCGATCGAGAAGCGCAGCAAACCGGCCGAGAAACTTTCGCCTGTCGTCCAGAGGTCGCGCTGACCGACGAAAACGTGAAGGATGTAGGTGACGGTCTCGACCAGTGCAGGCCCGATCAAGAGGGCCGTTGTCGCAAGCAGCGGCAGCACGAACCACAGCAGCGCAGCGAGCGCCTTGCGGATCGAGATGCGCAATCCGCCCGCCTCCAGGCAATCGACGAACAGCCGGATCGCAAATGAACTGCCGAGCAGAGCGAGCGTGGCAAAGAACGCGGTCGGCTTGATGCTGACGGCCAGTGCGCAGGCAATGCCGAGACCGGCCAGGGCACGTGCGCTCCGATCGAGCACGCCGCGGTGAACGATCGCCCCGGCAGCAAGGCCAATGGCAAGACCCGAGGGCAGATCCGGTCGCGCCTCGGTCACCGTGTGCCACAGCACCGGGACGCAAGGAACCGCGATCAGGCACGCCGCGATCTCGAGCACCGGCCGCCGCCACGCCAGCCAGACGATCCCGAGCAGAAATGCAAAGACCAGCACCGAGTGGACGACATAAGGCCCGATGAAGCTGCCGGGAAACAGCGCAAACCCCGTAATCGCCACCATCGTCGAAAACGGCGCGTGGTCGTGAAGCAGAGTCCAGCTACTTGCGGCGATGCTCCGGTCACCGACCGCATTCATCCACCTGATGGCATCCAGGAAATAGGAGACGTCGTCATAAAGCGGAGGAACGGACAACCGCCCGCGCAGCTGCGAGGCATCGAGCGATCTCGATGCGACGATGGCGGTGATGCCGGCGGCGAGACTGACGAAGCCGAAGATCCGCAGCCATGCGCTCCAATTCGTCCTGGCCGTCGTCTCGGTACCCACCACTTGCCCCGTTGCGCGCATTTCCGTCCCTCAGGCATCGTAGTGACACGAGGGCGAAGCGCAACGCGCGGGCCGGCCTCAAGGAGCAAAGCGCTGGCGCTTGTTGGGAGGACCGGGATGAACCGAGGCGCTGGTGCCGCAAGAGGGATTCGAACCCCCGACCCCGTCATTACGAATGACGTGCTCTACCGACTGAGCTATTGCGGCGAACCCTGCCGGGGCCCGGGCGATGCCGGCCCCGATACGCGCGCTCCTGATATCGGGCATGGCCCGAATTGGCAAGGACAAGCCGGCTTCGAAATGCGGCTCACGCGCCCCAGCGGGACCAGAATCCCCGCCAGCCGCCGGCCTGGGCCTTGGGCGTGCCGATTTGTTCCGTAAATTCATCGCTCGGACCCTCGTCGTCGATCCCGGGATCGTCGGGGGCCCGGACGATGGGGATGACTGCGGGAATCGGCGCTGGCGCGGGTTTGCCGAGATCGGCGCGGGACCGGAACACCGGTGTCGCCGCCGGCGGCGATGATTCGGCGGGCTCGGGGGCCGGCTGGACCGGTTCGGCGGCGGCGACAGCGGCCGGCTCTTCTTTGGCAATCGGAGGCGAATTGTCCTGGGCGGCCGGCACGGGGGCTGGCTCGGGCTCGACTGCTGCCGGTTCCGCCGGGCTTTCGCTGGGAGCCACCGTCACGCGCTTCGGCGGCGGGGCCGCCAGCATGGCTTCCTCGAAGGCCGAGGATTCGATCGTGGTGCCTTTGTCCGAGGGCAGGCTGGCGACCGGCGTCTGCCACTGGAACGCATCGAGCCGGCCGGTGACCGGGGAGACCGGGCGCCAGCGATCGCTGACGTAACCGTCTGCAGTCCAGGCGGGATCGTGACGGGCGCGCACCGCGCGCAAGGTCCAGGCGCGGGCGCGCCCGCTATCGCCGTGTTCGGCGCGCTCGATCTCGGCCATCAGCAGCGCCACGCGCTGGGTCGGGTCATTGACGTAGGGCGCCAGCACCTCGCGTGCGCGGGCGAATTCGGAGGCGTCGATCGCGGCACGCGCGATCGCGAGCTGGCCCTCGACATGGCCTGACTTGTCGGCGGGCGTCTTGGCCGCGAGCGCCTCGACCCGCTGCAGGCGCTGGCGCGCGGAATCGCCGAGCTTCA
This sequence comes from Bradyrhizobium sp. WYCCWR 12699, assembly GCF_032144035.1. NCBI lineage: Bacteria > Pseudomonadati > Pseudomonadota > Alphaproteobacteria > Hyphomicrobiales > Nitrobacteraceae > Bradyrhizobium > Bradyrhizobium sp. WYCCWR 12699. Next base: position 11,029 of record NZ_JAVTJN010000008.1, on the reverse strand, counting down.
CATGGGCATAGGCATCGGCGAGATCGGGATGCGGATTGGCGAGCCAGGCGGCCTCGACCAGCTTCATGGCGCGGCGCACCTGATGCGCCTCGCTCTCGAATTTCGCGGCGAGCACCGCGGCCGGCACCAGGGTCGGCGCGAGCTTGATCGCTTCCATCACGCTCTCGCGCGCGACGTCGCGGTCCATGGTTTCCAATTCCAGCGCGCGCGCCGTGAGCAGCACGCCGCGCTGGCGGCGATAGGCCGGCTTGTCGATCAGGCCTGCGGACAAATTCGAATCGAGGATCGCGAGCGCGCCGCTCCAATCGCCGCGCGCGCAGCGGAAGCCGAGCACCGCATGCGAGGCCCAGGTCGAGGATGGCGACAGCTTGATCGCTTCCTCCGCGATCATCACCGCGCCGACCGCATCGTCGGCACGCTGCGCCTCGATGAACAGGCCGCGCAGCCCGAGCAGGCGCGTGTCCTCGCGCTCGGCCATGGCGCGGAAGGCGCGCTGCGCCTCGTCGCGGTTGCCTTCGAGCTGCGCCGACTGCGCGTGGAGCAGCAGCGCAAGCGGATCGTTCGGCGCGTGCCGCCGCGCCGCCTCGGCGTGACGGCGGGCGAGCGCGCTGTCGCCATGGCCGATCGCGAGCAGGCCGTGCGTGATGGCGTGGCGGCCCTTCGCGTGGCGCTTGTCGTGGCGGCGGCGGCGCAGGCGCCCCGGCGTGCGCCAGATCGTCGTCAGGATGCTCCAGAGCAGGACGATCGCAACGGCGAAGACGCCGAGAAGGAGCACGAACGCCGGAATGGTCGGCGAGGCGCGCCAGTGGCCCCAGGTCAAGACCACTTCGCCGGGCTGGTCGGCAACCCAGGCCGCGCCGGCCGCCGCCAGCGCAATCAGGACGAGGAAGAGGACGATGCGAAGCATGACGATCCCTATACGCGCTGATTGTTGCGCGAACCTTTATTGAGCAGATTTGGCGAGATCCGCCATCGCATCGTCGGCGAATTTGCGTGAGGCGGCGAGCGCGGCGTCGCGGGCATCGGCCTTGTCGAGCCAGGCCTGCGCCGGTGCGCGATCGGCCTCGGGCAGCGTCTTGAGCTCGCGCCGCGCTTCCACGAAATCATTGCGCAGCGCGGCCGCCGTGACGCGTGTCACGATCGCGCCACGGTCGTTGCCCACGCCGTCGGTGCGTTCGATGCGGACCAGTTTTGACGCGCCTGCCTGAAGGCGCTCGACGATGCCGGCACTCGCGGCCGGGGCTTCCGCCGGCGGTGACAGTTTCGGCACGATGGTGAGCAGCTCGCGGCTCAGCGCGACCGGCGTCGGGATGCCCGACGATGCAAACGTGTCGAGCGGCTTCAGCATGTCAGGCTTAGCGGCAAGCGTGCGCGCCGCGGACAGCTGCGACTGGTAGGGATCGCCATGACGAACGGCGACGTCGAGCAGCGCCGCCGCCACCACGAAGCGCAGCGGCTTGTCATCCCTGGCTTTTGCATCGGCGATCTTCTCGCCCTGTTGCGCGAGCTCGGCCCGCTCCGTCTTGCTGGCGCGCTCGAGCTGCGCGATGCGCTCGTTGAGCGCGGCAAGATCGGGCGCGGCCGTGGCGGGCGTCGACTTCGTGTCGTTCAGCGCGTTCGCGGTCTTGTCGAACTGCGTACGCAGATTGGCGACGTCGCTGCGCAAGCTGTTTGCGGACTTCTCCAGCGCGTCGATCCGCGCCGCCATGGCCGGATCGGGGACAGGCTTGCCGGCCCTGGCTTCGACCGCCGCAACACGGCCGCTCAGCGCATCGACCGTCGCGCCGGTGACTTGCGGCGCGGCCGGCGGTGCCTGCACGGCGGGCCAACCCAGCATCCAGCCGACCGCGATGACCACCGTCGCTGCGACAGCGCCGGAGAGCGGCGCAATGACCCAGGGCGAAACCGACGACACGGGAGCCTGCGCTTCGACGGGCTCCGGCTCTGCGTCAACCTTGTCGGAATTTGCCTGCTCGGGCGCAGCCTGTTCCGGTGCTGGCGCGGCCTCCGGCTCGACCGCCGTCTCCTGTGGCTGGGTCGAGACTTCGGTGGCTTCAAGATCAATGGTGGGCGGAATGCGCTTGGCACGACCGCTGTCGGGCGCCAATCCTGCGTCTTCAGGCTTGTCGTCGGCCATCGTGACGGTTCCTCACACTTCCATACCTGGGTAGATCAGATTGCGTCGGATTCGGACCCGACCTCTTACGCCAAACGGGTGCGCAAAGCACGCTCCAAGGTGCCAAACAGGGCGTTTTCATCCGGCGTCTCCGCCACCAGGACCTGTGACGCGCCAGCGTCGCGCAGCACGCTCGCGACCGTCGCGGACAAGCAGCAATGTGGTATGGCGAGCGCCGAGATTTCGACGCCTTCGTCCCGGGCCGCATCCAGGAACGCCCGGGCGCTGCGCCGGGAGTAGTGCAGCACCGCCTCGACCCCGTGAGCGGCAAAGCCCTCGCAGACCGCGCGGGGCAGATGCTTGACCGGAATCATGCGATAGGTCGTCTGCGTGACCACGGAAAAGCCCTCCGCATCGAGCTCGCCGCCGAGGTCGCGCGACAGATCCGCGCCCGCGAGATACAGCAGCGTGCTCTTTTTCTTCAGCACCTTGTCGCGAGCGCTCTGCATCACCTTGTCGCGCAAGGAGGCGGCATCGCCACCGGCGACGATCACCCGGACAAAGCCGGCGTCGCGCGCCGCAGCGGCCGTATGTTCGCCGACCGCGAACAGCGGCAGCTCCAGGAGACCAAGGTCCCGCAATTGTGGCGCGACGGCACGGATCGCGTTGGCCGACGTGACGAGGATGGCACCGTAGGGAGCTTCACCTTCGTCATGAAAGGCGACCGGCTCGAACTTGAGCGCCGGCGCAAGCAGCACCTCGTGCCCGCGCGCGCGCAGACTTTCCGCCGTCGTTTCATTGTCGGGATGCGGCCGTGTGACGAGAATGGACATCGCTGGTGTTCCCGAACCAATTGGCGGTGACGCATGACCGATTGCGCTATCCGGCCCCGGAATGCTACCGGACGTACCAGAACTCTGCTTTACGGATGAGCGCAAGGGCGCAAATTGGATAACAATTCGCCAATGCTGGTACTCGGCATCGAAACCACCTGCGACGAGACCGCCGCGGCCGTGATCGAGCGCGCGTCCGACGGCAGCGGCAAGATCCTGTCCAATATCGTGCGGTCGCAGATCGAGGAGCACGCCCGCTTCGGCGGCGTGGTGCCGGAGATCGCCGCCCGTGCCCATGTCGACCTGCTCGACGGTATCGTCGATCGCGCCATGCGCGAGGCCGGAATCGGCTTCAGCCAGCTCGGCGGTGTCGCGGCCGCCGCGGGGCCGGGCCTGATCGGCGGCGTCATCGTCGGACTCACCACCGCGAAGGCGATCGCGATGGTGCACGACACGCCGCTGGTCGCAGTGAACCATCTGGAGGCGCATGCGCTGACGCCGCGCCTCACCGATGCAATCGAATTTCCCTATTGCCTGTTTCTCGCCTCCGGCGGCCACACCCAGATCGTCGCGGTCACCGGCGTCGGACAATATGTGCGGCTCGGCACCACCGTCGACGACGCGATCGGCGAGGCCTTCGACAAGGTCGCGAAGATGCTGGGCCTGCCTTATCCCGGCGGCCCGCAGGTCGAGCGCGCGGCCGCAAGCGGCGACGCCGATCGCTTCGCTCTTCCGCGTCCGATGCAGGGCAGACCCGACGCCAATTTCTCGCTATCGGGATTGAAGACGGCGGTGCGCACCGAGGCGAGCCGGCTCGCCGAGATCACACCGCAGGACATCAGCGATCTCTGCGCGAGCTTCCAGGCTGCCGTGCTGGAATCGACGGCGGACCGGCTGAGTGTCGGCCTAAAACTCTTCCGCGAGCGATTCGGCGCGCCCCGCGCCCTCGTCGCCGCCGGCGGTGTCGCCGCCAATCAGGCGATCCGCGGCGCCCTCGACGACGTCGCAAAGCAGGCCGGGACACAATTGATCATGCCGCCGCCCGAGCTCTGCACCGACAACGGCGCGATGATCGCCTGGGCTGGCGCCGAGCGCCTCGCGCTCGGCATGATCGACACGATGGATGCACAACCGCGGGCGCGCTGGCTGCTCGATGCCAACGCAACGGCGCCGGCAGGCTACGGCAAGACGCGGGCGGGATATTAGAATGTCTGCGTTCAAATCCGTCGCGGTGATCGGCGCGGGTGCCTGGGGCACGGCGCTGGCGACCGTGGCAGCGCGGGCGGGGCGTGCCGTGACGCTGTGGGCACGTAATGCCGAACATGCCGCGCGGATCGCCTCGACGCGCGACAACCCGCGGCTGCCCGGCGTCCGAATCCCGCCCGAGATCAGTGTCACGAGCGATCTCGCCGAGGCGTCGCGCGCGGACATGCTGCTGATCGCAGCGCCGGCGCAGCATGTCCGCGGCGCCGTCAACATGCTGGCGTCGCATCTGGTACGACCGGCACCGGTCATTGCCTGCGCCAAGGGCATCGAGCACGGCACCCACAAATTCATGACCGACGTGATCGCGGAAGCCGCGCCGAGCGCGCTGCCGGCGATCCTGTCGGGCCCGAGCTTTGCCGACGACGTCGCGCGCGGTCTGCCGACGGCGGTGACGTTGGCGGCAGGCGACGAGACGTTGGCGAGCGCGCTCGTGCAAGCGTTGGGCTCGCCGACATTCCGTCCTTACCACTCCACCGACATTCGGGGCGTCGAGATCGGCGGCGCTGCCAAGAACGTGCTGGCGATTGCGGTCGGGATCGCGGTCGGGCGCAAGCTCGGCGCCTCCGCCCAGGCCGCGCTGACCACGCGCGGCTTTGCCGAGCTGACGCGTCTCGGTCGCGCGCTCGGCGCGCGTGGCGAGACGCTGACGGGGCTGTCCGGCCTCGGTGATCTCATTCTGACCTGCTCGAGCCCGCAATCACGCAACTTCGCCCTCGGACTCGCACTCGGCCGCGGCGAGCAGCCGCCCGCCGGCAAGCTTGCCGAGGGCGAATTCACTGCGCCGGTCCTGGTCGAACTCGCAGCTTCGCAAAACATCGAGATGCCGGTATCAGAAGCGGTCGCGTCGATCCTGAGCGGCCGGAGCACGATCGACGCCGCGATCTCGGGGCTGCTGACACGCCCCTTCAAGTCTGAGGAATAGATATGGCGTACTGGCTGGTGAAATCCGAACCGTCGGTGTGGTCCTGGGACCAGCAGGTGGCGAAGGGCGCCAAGGGCGAGGCCTGGACCGGCGTGCGCAATTACACCGCGCGCCAGCACCTCGTCGCCATGAAGAAGGGCGACAAGGCGTTCTTCTATCATTCCAACGAAGGCAAGGAGATCGTCGGCATCGCGGAGATCATCAAGGAAGCCTATCCGGATCCGACCGACAAGACCGAAAAATTCGTCTGCGTCGACATCAAGGCCGACAAACCCTTGAAGACTCCGGTGACGATGGCCGCGATCAAGGCCGACAAGAAGCTCGCCGACATGGCGCTGGTGAAGTATTCGCGCCTCTCGGTGCAGCCGGTGACGGCGGAGGAGTGGAAGCTCGTGTGCAAGATGGGCGGGACGTAGTTTCTCACCTCACGGCAAAGCAAACACCTCGCACGGCGCGGCGATGCCGCGCAGCGAATGCGATCCGAGCGCGACCAGCGGCATGTCCGTCTCGGCGGCGAGCGCGCCCGACACCAGCACGGTCCTTCCCAACGACTTGCACAATCCCTCGAGGCGGCTGGCAAGATTGACGGCGGGACCGATCGCGGTGAAATCGAGCCGATTGGCCGCGCCGATATTGCCCCAGAGCATCTCACCGAGATGCAGCGCGGCACCGAATGCCAGCGGCGGCAGGCCCTTGGCGCCGCGCTCGGCGTTGAGATAGGCCATCCCGGCCTCGGCGGCACCTGCCGCACGCAAAGCGGCCTCGCAGGCCCGTCGCGGCGACGCCTCGACCACAGGAAAGATCGCCAGCACGCCGTCGCCGATGAATTTCAGCACCTCGCCGCCGAAAGCGTGAACGGCGCCGGCGATGCGATCGAACCAGGCGTCGAGCGCGGCGATGACCTCTCCAGGCGGTGAGGTGTCCGACAACGTCGTGAAATTGCGCAAATCCGCATAGAGCAGCGCGGCCTGAATGGTCTCGCCGAGATCGCGCCGCAGGGGTGCCGCCAGCACCCGCTCGGCGCTGCGCTTGCCGAGATAGGCATCCAGCGTCGCCCGCAACGTGGCGCGCGCGGCGAGCACGGCGAGGGGCGTTGCAGCAAAACGCGCGGCCTGACGCAATTGCCCGATTTCATCTGCGGTGAACGGCCGCGGCCCGATCCAGCCGAGCAGCGGCCCGTCGGGCCGTCCGACGGCGTCTTCGTGCACCTCGCCGCGCGCGATGTCGCGTAACCAGCGGCGACCGGCATCGTTCGGCGGATCCGGTGCGAGCCCGCCCGGCGCGAAGCCGAGCGCTTCGATCACCTGGCCGCTGTCGGCACGCCACAGCCACGTTCGCTTCGCGATCAGCGGATGCGGCACTTCCAGCGTCAGGGCGCCCGCCGCGAGCGGCACGCCGTCGGCCATCAGATGAGCGCCGAGTTCCGCGAGCAGGCGGTCGGCCCCGGCACTATCCGAGGCGACATCGACGAGCCAGGCGAGCGTCGGCGAGAGCTGCATGGTCCGATCATGACGAAGGCGGGCCGGGTTTGTCACGGGCAATCCTTGACGGGCCGCCCGGGCGCCGCCATGTCGTGATGTCAGCGAAGGGATGATGGCCCATGACTGAACCGTTCATCGTGCGACGCGAGACCCAGATCGCAGCACCCCGCGCGACCGTTTTCGCTTACCTGACCGACCCCGAAAAGATCTTGAGCTGGATGGGATCCGACGCGACCACGGAGCCGCATCCCGGCGGGCTCTATCTGCTGAGGGGCGTCGGCCCGCGCGGCGGCGTCGCCCGCGGCGCCTTCCGCGAGGTCGTGCCGGTGCACCGTCTGGCCTACACGTTCGGCTGGGAGGGTGGCCAGGAAGTGCCGCCGGGCTCCAGCCTGATCGAGATCGACCTGATCGAACGCGATGGCGGCACGCTGCTGCGCATGACCCATAGCGGCCTGCCGAGCGAAGCGCAGGCCGCTGCGCACGCGACGGGGTGGGGGCATTATCTGGGTCGGCTGACGATCGCAGCTGCGGGCGGCGATGCCGGTCCCGATAACGGCGTCTCGACCAAGTCGTAGCTCTGTGGGGTAGGCAGAGCGTCGCGCGCCCACCATCCTGCGGTTGGAGAGGTGGGCACGGCGCTAAGCGCCTTTGCCCATCCTCCGGCACTGTCTTGGCCGGTTACACCGCCGCGGTCGCGACGACCTGCGCCAGCAGCTGCTCGCGCCTTGCTTGCGAGCGCTGGCCCTTCATGGTCGCCGCAAAACGTTCGAGGATGCCGTCCTCGAAGGCGGTGACGATGGTGTCGTGGACATAGCTCTTGCGGCAGATCGCCGGCGTGTTCGAGAGCTTGTCGGCGGCGGCGCGGATCGCGTCGAGCACCTGCTTCTTGCGGCCGCGCTGGCTGGTCGCCGGCGTGATCCGCGACAGCGATTCCACGACGACGGCCGAGGCCATCAGCGTGCGAAAATCCTTCAGCGAGATCTTGATGCCGGCGATCTCGCGCAAGAACGCGTTCACCTGCGTGGTGCTGACCGCGCGCACGATGCCGTAGGCATCGCGATACTGGAACATGCGCTTCCCGGGGACGCCCTGCAGAATGCCGATGGCGCGCACCAGCTTGGCCGCGTCGCATTCCTTGCGTACCGCCTTGCCGCCCTTGGCCTTGAAGGTCAGCACGAAGCAATCGTCTTCCAGCGTGACGTTGGACTTCAAGAGCGTGGTCGCGCCGCGCGTGCCGTTGAGGCGAGCGTAGGATTCGTTGCCGGGGCGGATCGCGGTGCGCGCGATCAGCTCGATCACGGCCGAGAGCGCGAATTCACGCGTCGGCTCGTCACCCGACAGGAACGCCGAGACCTTGCGCCGGATTTTTGGCAGCGCGCCGACGAGCTTCTCCAGGCGATGCGCCTTGCGATGCTCGCGGACCTTCTCCCAATCGGCGTGATAGCGATATTGCAGCCGGCCCGCCGCATCCCGGCCCACGGCCTGAAGATGCGAGCTCGGATCGGCCGAGTAGCGCACCTCGCGATAGGCCGGCGGCACCGCCATGGAATGCAGCCGGCGGATGGTGCGGGCGTCGCGGATGTGCGCGCCGTTGGGACGGACGAAGGAATAGCCCTTGCCGCGCTTGATGCGGCGGATGGTCAGCTCATTCTGGTCGCCGAGCCGCAGGCCAAGCTCCTTGGCGAGCGCCTCGACCGTCGCGGGCGCGGTGTCGTAGGTCTTTTTCGGACTGGGACGCCTGAAACCGGTCGGTTTCGGCCATTGTCCAAGGGCTTTGGCCAGCGCAATGGCCGCCGGATCGGCTGAAGCGGGCCGTATCGTCCCGAGATTCTGCTGATCCATCATAGTCTTATGCCTTAGCCCTGTCTGTTACCGGTCAATGCCGCTGTTCTGATTTTTGTTCCAAGGGGTCTCTTCGGACCCGGGTTGGCCATTTAGGGTGTTCCGAACCGTATTGCGAGTCCCGAATCAGTGACAGACGGTCTCTAAATACCTCTAGGAATGCATGGAGGCTCTGCGCAGGCTTGCTCCATGGTTTGAGTAAACTCAGTGAAAGCCGCCCCTGGGCCTGTTTCAGATCTGCGACAATCGCAGCAGGTGGCCTTGATCCTCCGCATGGTCAGCGGCCCGCCGAAGGTCCAGCTTGTGCTCCTTGTCGGGTCCGGTTAGCCCGACGCATAATCAGTCAATGATCAAGTCGGCTCGCCAGTCGCTAGCGTTCGGCCTGCCGTATGTGGAGGGAAAGCATGTCCGAGAAGATCTACGACGTCCCCGCGGAGTGGGCGAAGCGCGCCTGGGTCGACCAGGCCAAGTACAAGGAGATGTACGCTCGCTCGATCTCGGACCCCAACGGTTTCTGGGCGGAGCAGGCCAAGCGCATCGACTGGATGCACGCGCCCACGAAAATCGAGAACGTCTCGTTCGCGCCCGGCAACATCTCGATCAAATGGTTCGAGGACGGCATCCTCAACGTCGCCTACAATTGCATCGACCGGCATCTCGCCAAGCGCGGCAACCAGACCGCGATCATCTGGGAAGGCGACGATCCCTCGCAGTCCAAGCACATCACCTATCAGGAGCTGCACGACGAGGTCTGCCGGATGGCCAACATCCTGCGCACCCGTAACGTCAAGAAGGGTGACCGCGTCACCATCTACCTGCCGATGATTCCGGAAGCGGCCTATGCGATGCTCGCCTGTGCACGCATCGGCGCTGTTCACTCCGTGGTGTTCGCGGGCTTCTCGCCGGACTCACTCGCCCAGCGCATCAATGACTGTAAATCCAAGGTCATCATCACCGCGGACGAAGGCCTGCGCGGCGGCAAGAAGGTGCCGCTGAAAGCCAATGTCGACGCGGCGCTGGCCAAGGCCGACGGCGTCGACTGGGTCGTCGTCGTCAAGCGCACCGGCGGCAAGGTCGACATGAACCCGACGCGTGACCTCTGGTATCACGAGGCGGCGGCCATGGTGACGACGGAATGCCCCGTCGAGCACATGCACGCCGAGGACCCGCTGTTCATCCTCTACACCTCAGGCTCGACCGGCCAGCCCAAGGGCGTGCTGCACACCTCCGCCGGCTATCTCGTGTTCGCCTCGATGACGCATCAATACGTCTTCGATTATCACGATGGCGACATCTACTGGTGTACCGCCGATGTCGGCTGGGTCACCGGTCACAGCTACATCCTGTACGGGCCGCTGGCGAACGGCGCGACCACCCTGATGTTCGAAGGCGTGCCGAATTACCCTGATAATTCCAGGTTCTGGAACGTCATCGACAAGCACAAGGTCAATATCTTCTACACTGCGCCGACCGCGATCCGCGCCTTGATGCAGTCGGGCGACGAGCCGGTGAAGAAGACCTCGCGCGCCTCGCTCCGCCTGCTCGGCTCGGTCGGCGAGCCGATCAACCCGGAAGCCTGGGAGTGGTATCACCGCGTCGTCGGCGACGACCGCTGCCCGATCGTCGACACCTGGTGGCAGACCGAGACCGGCGGCATCCTGATCACGCCGCTGCCGGGCGCGACCAAGCTGAAGCCCGGCTCGGCGACGCAGCCGTTCTTCGGCGTGGTCCCCGAGATCGTCGACGCCGACGGCAAGGTGCTGGAGGGCGAAACGTCGGGCAATCTCTGCCTCACCCGCTCCTGGCCCGGCCAGATGCGCACCGTCTATGGCGACCATGCCCGCTTCGAGCAGACCTATTTCTCGACCTACAAGGGCAAGTATTTTACGGGCGACGGCTGCCGACGCGACGCCGACGGCTATTACTGGATCACCGGCCGCGTCGATGACGTCATCAACGTCTCCGGCCATCGCATGGGCACCGCGGAAGTCGAGAGCGCGCTGGTCGCACATGAGAAGGTCTCGGAGGCCGCGGTGGTCGGCTTCCCGCACGACATCAAGGGCCAGGGCATCTACGCCTATGTCACCCTGATGGCCGGCATCGAGCCGACCGAGGATCTGCGCAAGGAGCTCGTGACCTGGGTGCGCAAGGAGATCGGCCCGATCGCCTCGCCCGACCAGATCCAGTTCGCGCCGGGCCTGCCCAAGACCCGCTCCGGCAAGATCATGCGCCGCATCCTGCGCAAGATCGCCGAGGACGAGCCGGGCAGCCTGGGCGACACCTCGACCCTGGCCGATCCCGCCGTGGTCGACGACCTCGTCAAGAACCGGCAGAACCGCAGGCCGGCGTAAGGCAGGCTCTCGTGCCCCGGATGCAGCGCAGCGCCTCCTTGGCGGTGCGCTGCTGAGCCGGGGCCCATCTGACGAGGGAACGTGCGGCCTGCTGGGTCCCTGTGTATCGAAATTCTGTCATGGTGGAGTGGGCGGGAAGCCGTTGGGTCCTTGGCGCTTGACGCCGTGAGCCGGCTCGGTCTCCCGCCCGTTCCATCTATCAACCTGAACAGTTGCAC
>NZ_JAVTJN010000007.1:0-90481 GCF_032144035.1 Bradyrhizobium sp. WYCCWR 12699 | reverse complement strand
CTCGTCCACACGCGGTTTCGGGCTCACAGGGACTACCCGCCCTGCCCGCACCTCTCATGCCGACGCTGCCGCGTCCACCGCAAGCCCGGCTCGCGATCAAGACGACCTCGAGATCGCCCCTCCTGGATGAGCCGGGATGAGCCGACACATACGACAAATCCGAATTTCGGTAAAGTGGAATATTTTTAGCGAGACGGATTGACAGAGGCCGACACAGGGCACGGCCGCGTAGCCCGGATGAGCGGAGCGACACCCGGGATTCCACCAGCACTGTCCCGGTTGTCGCTACCTCCCCGGGCTACGATCTACGATGGCGTCGCTCAGGCCGACATTGCGCCCTTGTGTCCGAACGGATCGACCAGGCGGACGATCTCGCAGATCGCAACGAGGCCTGCGAGCCAGACGGCGCAGGTCAGGGCGATGCGCGTCACGATGGCGACGGTGAAGGCGCCCTCGCCGCCCAGGAACGGCGTCGCGGCGAGCAGCGCGAGCTCGTAAACTGCATAGGCCGTAACGAGCATGATCGCGAGCACCAGCGGCGTGCGCCCCCGGGGTAGCAGGCCGAGCACCATCGACGAGGCCGCCGTCGCCAGCAGCGCAGCCGCGCCGATGACAAAGCCCCATACGATGGTGCCGGCGTCAACGGGATAGTGCAGCGCGCCGAAGCCGATGGTCTGGTTCACCAGCCAGGCGCCGGTGACGACGAGCAGCGCCTGGCGCAGCGGCAGCATCGCCGCCGCAACGACGGCGAAGGCCGCAAACGGCGTGACGCAGGCGAAAGCGAAGCTTGCGAGCGCGCATGATGCCGTCAGCAGCGCAAAGCAGAACATCGGCGCAAGGCGCGGCGCGACCGGGTGAAGGCGGAAGCCGTCGCCGTGAGACGGCAGGATGCTGAAGGCCATGGATGATCTCCTTGTTGAGGAATACCAGTTCATCTGAGGGTGAGCGACAGCCGTAGCGAGGTGTAAGCCTTGATCAGAACGTCGCGCCGGCCTTGAGCAGATAGGAGCGGCCGGGCAGCGGATAGGCGCTGAAGCGGCCGTCGGTGAAAGTGCTGGCGATGGCGTAGTCGTAGTAGAGCGCGTTCAGCACGTTGTTGACGCTGAGCGACCAAAAGTAGCGCTCAACCTGGCCGCTGAGCTTGAGATCGATCGTGCCGTTGGCCGGAATCGGCTTCTGCGTGCCCGCCTGGTCGTTGTCCATGCGCCGCTCGCTCCAGAACCGCGCGGTGGCATCGAGCACCAGATAGTTCTGCCAGATGTTCCAGGTGACGCCGGCGCTTGCCGTATAGCGCGACACCAGCGGCACGTCGTTGCCGGCCCAGACGCCTTCGCGGAAGACCGCGCGGGTATAGGCCATGCCGGAGCGCAGCAGCAGGGCGTCGTTGACGCGATAGGACAGGCTGGTCTCCGAGCCGTAGCGGCGGGTCGGATCGAGATTGGTGTTGTAGAACAGGACCGGGTTGAAATGGACCTCGTTGGTGAGGTCCATCAGATAGAGGCTGCTCTGCAGCTGAAGTCCGCCGCCCTTGATGCGCAGGCCGCCCTCGATGTCCTGCGAGGTCTGGGTCTTGAGCTGGAACGTTTGCGGGATGGCCACGAAGGTCAGGGGATCGAAGGACGGCCCCGAGGACAGCCGCTCGTCGACGTCAGGCGTGCGGAAGGCGCGCGCGGCGCGGCCGAACAGCGAGACCACGTCATTGAGGCGATGCTCGGCTCCCAGATGCAGCGCATATTGGGTCTCCTCGCTGGTCAGCGGCGACGCGCCGATGTCGGCGTTGAACGGCGCCGCCGCGTCGAAATTGTCGCGTGCCGCAAGCCTGACGTTCTGCACCCGCGCCCCGTAGGAGATGTCGGTCGTGGGCGCGACTCCCAATGTGTGCTGGAAATAACCGGCGACCGTCTGCTGCCTGAGGTCGTAATTGTGCCAGGCGGCGAGCCCCTGCCCGGCGCCGCGGTCCTGCCGGAAGCTCGCATCGTAGTAGTCGATGCCAGTCAGGAGCTGCGACGGCATGCCGAGCAGCAGGCTCTTCACGCTGAGCCGCGGCGTGATCGACCACGTCGTCAGGTTGGAATCGACATAAGTCGAGGTGAAGAAGGCAGGAACCGGCGCCGGGCTGGAGAAGAACGCGCTCTGCTGCTTCTTGTCGCGCACACCGCCGTCGACGATGAGATCGACGCCGTTGACCAGGGTCTTGGTGAAGCCGGCTGTCGCGCTAATGCCCTGCTGGTTGGCGTAGTTGAACGGCGTGCTGGTGCCTCGGCGGCTGGTCTTGAGCTCGTCGAGGCCGATGGAGGGATCGACGGTGCGGCCGCCCGGCAGGCGCAGCTCCTGATTGTCGCCGGTGACCGTGAGAAATGCCGTCAGGCCCGGCGTCGTGTAATTGAGATTGCCGACGCCATTCTGCTGGGAATAGCGATTGTTGTCGCGATAGCCGTCGGTGCTGACGGCATTGCCGTAGAACGAGGTCGACCACGGCCCGGAATTGAGCGAGGTCGAGACATTGCCGAGCCTGGTGTTGAACGAGCCGAAGCCGGCCTCGATGCGCGCGGTCACGGGCGGTCCGCCGCTTCCGGTCTTGGTGACGATGTTGATCACGCCGCCGACCGCGTTGTCGCCGTAGAGCACCGCGCCGGAGTTGCCGCGCGTGATCTCGATACGCTCGATGGAATTGAGCGGGATGGTGGAGAGGTCCACCTGCGCCATGTCGACATCATTGAGCCGCCGGCCGTTGACCAGCACCAGCGTGTTGGCGGTGGCAAAGGCGCCGAAGCCACGCAGGTCCACGCTGGTCTTGGCGCCGATCTGGCCGCCATAGAACGTCGTGATCTGGGCTCCCGGAGTCTGCGTGGCGATGATCTCGGCAAGCGTCTGCGACGGCGCATGCGCGATATCCGCGGCCGTGATGACGGTCGTGGCGGCTCCGACGATGCCGCCGTCACCCGCGACAGCCTCGGAGCCCGGGCCGGATGAGCCGGTGCCATTGCCTGCCGGCGCGACATTCGCGGCTCGCCGCGGCCTCGTCGTCTCGCCCTCACCGATCGCCCTGGCCCGCGTGCGGTTCTGATCGTCGGGCTTGCTCACCTCGACCGGCGGCAACTGCTCGGCGACAGCATGCTGGGCGAAGGCGGCGGAGAGACCGAGCGAATGGAGCGAGACGGATGCGAACAGGCCTACGCTGAGGCGCCGGGCAGCAGAAGCGAGACGGGACAATGTTGTAACCTCGGTATGACGTCGGTGGCACGTCACAGCGAACGAGGTTTCACGGCAGAGCGATGGGCTGCTCCGGTGAAGCCAATGTCTGTACTCCCCGACCGACATCCTCGCGTGTGACCACGGCTGACGGCAGGTCTCCTGGCTCGCGGGTCGTTACCTTGCGTCGCCTTCCCAGGACCGAGATTCCCAGTGGCACAGGACGAAAGATTCACCGCTTACAGTTGCGGGGGCAGCCGTGGCGTTGAGACAAATCCCGGCGTTGGGACGTCCCGCACCACATTCCCTTTTGATCTCCATGAGGAGAACCGTCACGATCATCTACGTGCCGTTCCGCCGGAGAGTCAATCGGCCAGTCGGTGTAGCAACTGCGGCTCAAGTCCGCCCTCGCAAACGCTGGGCCTGGGCCCAGGCGGCAGCGACATCGCGAGGCGGAACATCGACGCGCTTGATCGGGGTCAATTCGCCGGAGGCCGAGACGATCGCAGTCTCCTCGCGGCGGCAGCGCGTGCAGACAAAGCGAACCTCATGCGGCGACGCCGACCAGCTCGACCGCTTCACATTGGCCGCCATCGGCCAGGCGTCGCAATGCGAGCACGACACCAGAAATCGGCCGGGATCGAGCATACCCATTCCATCGGACTCCGCGTCCTGCCCTCGTCTTCAATGGCTAACCCATGTGAATCGTTCCGGTGCCCCAGCACCGTCGGTTCCGTCAGGCCTCGTCGGCGACGGCATTGCGCAGCAGGCCGACCTTGTCGATCTCGACCTCGACGACATCGCCCGCCTTCATCCAGAGCGGCGGGGTGCGCCGCGAGCCGACGCCGCCCGGCGTGCCGGTGGCGATGACGTCGCCGGGCTCGAGCCGGGTAAACTGCGAGCAATATTCGATCTGGCGCGGGATATCGAAGATCATCTGATCGATGGTGGTGTCCTGCACCACCTCGCCGTTGAGCCGGGTCTGCAGCCGCAGCGGCCCGACCTCTCCGACCTCGTCGGGCGTCACCAGGAACGGGCCGAAGGCGCCGGTGGCGGGAAAGTTCTTGCCCGGCGTGAACTGATGGGTATGGCGCTGGTAGTCGCGGACGCTGCCCTCGTTGTAGCAGGCATAGCCGGCCACATGGCCGAACGCCTCGGCGCGGGGGATGTAGCGGCCGGCCTTGCCGATCACGACGGCGAGCTCGCCCTCGAAGTCGAGCTGGGTCGAGACCTTCGGGCGGATGATGTCGGTGAGATGCCCGGTCTGGCTGTTGGCGAAGCGGCCGAACACGGTGGGATTGTCGACCTCGGTACGCCCGGTCTCCTTGCGGTGGTTCTCATAGTTGAGCCCGATGCAGAGGATCTTGTCGGGGTTCGGGATCACAGGCAGAAAGGCGATGCTGGCCAGCGGATGGCGCTTCGCCCGGGCTGCCGCGGCGGCGACCTCGGACAGAACGCCCGCGGCGATCGCCGATTTGAGATCGGGATAGCGATCGCCCAGCACCGCGCCGAGATCGGCCACGGCGTCGCCGTCCACCAGACCCCATGACGCCACGTTGTTGATTTCAAAGCTTGCGAATTTCATCCGATGTCCCCCTGCTCCAACCGACCCTATCAGGTCGAGATGGCGGGGACGATGGCGGCCGGGGATGGCGCGGTTGCGATCCCTGCAAGGCAGCAGGCGATGCGCTCAGCGCGCGCCCTTGAGGCTGCAGGAGGTCGTGCAGGTGACGGTTGTGCCGCGATCGCATGATTTGCAGGCATTGACGCACTGGTTCATGTCGCGGGGGTTGTAGCTGTAGTTCCGCAAGGGACAGACCGGCGTCGAGCCGGTGATGTCCTGCTCCTGGTCGCAGGCCGCCGTCATGAGCGCGATGATGATCACGGCAACGAGGCGCATGGGATTGCCCTGTGAGGCATGGCAAAACGACGTTCACGGCGCACGCTGCATTGCAGCGAACCCCGGCCTTCCCAACACGGGCACCGCCGATCAGCGACGCCCGCATGCCATTAGGATGCGCGCCAAACGTTAAGAACGGATTGCAGCTGGCCTCAGGCCGCCGCCTGAGTTTCCGCCGCCTTGGTCGCGATCGCCTGCCGCATGTCCAGCGCCAGCTGACGGTACTGCTCCGAAAGCTTCAGATAGAACTCGCGCTTGGTGCTGTCGGTGGCGAGCTTGGCGATCAGCTCGCATTCGGCGGTGAGCGTCTCGAACCGTTCCAGCCTGTCCTGAAGTTCTGGCATCGGCGTGTCCCCATCAAACGCCACAAGGACATCCAACCTAAGCCCGGGAAATAGGTCACGGCGAACATCGTTATCCCGTAGAAATAATTTTTCCGGTGCGGCAGGCTATTTGCTGTCGAGGCGCCAGGCGCCGTCCCATCCCTGGTCCGGCGGGCTCGCCTCGAACTGCGCGATGCGGCCGAGCATCGTGCGCGAGGGGCCGTCGCCGGGGACGGCTTCGAGCGCCGCGCCAAAGGCCGCGCGCGCCGCATCGAAGCGCCGGGCGCGATAGGCGGCGAGCGCCTCGGCATAGTGCGTGCGCAAGCCAAATTGCGCATCCGTGAGCGCGCCAGCCCTCGCCATCACCTCGAAGATCGTCTGCGGCGCGGTCTGGCCGGCGACTGCCAGGCGATCGATTTCGCGCAGCTCGAGCTGCGATCCGATCGCCTCGGCGGTGGCCTGCGAGATCAGGATGCGGGTGCCGTAGACCTTGTTGACGGCTTCCAGCCGCGAGGCCAGGTTCACGGCATCGCCCATCACCGTGAAGCTCATCATCAGCTCCGAGCCGATGCTGCCGGTCAGCACCTCGCCGGTTGCGATGCCGATCCGCAAATCGCACGGCGCGGGCATGGCGCGAATGCCGAGCAGGTCCGGCAGCTGGCGCTGCAGCGCGGGCACCTGGTCGGCCATCTCGATGGCCGCGGTGCCGGCAAGCAGCGCCTGCTCGCCCTCCTCGATGAAGGGCGGGCCCCAATAGGACATGATGGCGTCGCCGATATATTTGTCGATGACGCCGCGATTGCTTCGGATGGGAGCGGACATCACCGTGAAATAGTGGTTCATCACCCTGACGAGGCCGCGCGGCGTCATGCCTTCGCTCATCGAGGTGAAGCCGCTCATGTCGCAGAACATGATGGTCATGACCCGGCGCTCGCCGTCGATCGCGACCTCCGGCCGGTCGATCAGCCCCTGCACCACCTTGGGATCGATGTAGCGGCCAAAGGTCTCGCGGATCCGCTCGTTGTGGCGGAGCTGCTCGGTCATGCGGTTGAAGGCCGCGGCGAGCTCGCCGATCTCGTCCTGGGTGGAGACGGTGATGGTCTTGTCGAAGCGGCCGGCCTCGATCTCGCGGGCACCGGCGAGCAGCAGCCGCACCGGGCGCGTGATGCCGCTGGACACCAGAAGCGCAAAGATCAAGCCGACGATCGCGGCGAGCAAGGTCACGACGCCCGAAACGACGATCGCCTGATGCTGGCGGCTGATCACCTGCGACGTCGAGAAGAACACCTGCGCCAGCATGTCGGCGCGGATCGCGTCGATCTTGCGGTTGAACGCGTCGCGCAAGATATCGAGATGCTCCAGCGTGCCGCGGGCCGCGGGCATGTCCTTGGCGTCGACCTGCTTGACCAGTCTGGCATTGCCCTCGTCCAGATCGCGCCGCAGCTCGGCCACGGCACTCTCGATCCGGACGTCGACCCGCGCCAGCGCGGCATTGTCGGAATAGGTTCTGGGATCGTCGATGATCGCGTTGATGAGCTTGCGCGCGGTCTCGGCCTCCTCCTCGAACTTGCGGTCCAATGCCTGGAAGTCGCGAAGCCGCGCCGCATAGGCCTCCTCGTCCGACGAGGATCCCATTCGGGTCATCACCATCTGCCGCAGCGCGAGCGCCCGCTCCAGAGAACGGATGTTGGCGCGGGCGAGATGGCTGTAGGCGGGGATATAGCGGTTGGTCAGCTCGTCGAGGAGGACGCCGACCTGGCTCGACATCACCATCGACAGGATCGAGGTGACCAGCATCAGGACGATCAATCCGAGGGCGATGCCGACGATCTTGCGCCGGATCGACTGGTTGAAAATCGGCATAGGTGCAGGGGGCAAAGGGTGAAAGGACGGAACCGGGCACTCAATACACCGGATTTGGTCCAGGGAACACGCGCATCTGCGCATCCATGACGCGGTGAGCCGTCGGTAAGCGGCCCGCGAGCCAATGCGTTAACAAAGGTTAAAGAGATTGTCCTTTCCGAGGTTCCCCGGTTCCAATCCGTATTTTGCCGCATTGTTGCGACAGCGTGAAGGATGCGAAACGATGCCGTCGCATCGTTTGCCGTCGTCTTTGATTCTCAAGCCGCATGTCGTCGCGGACCTTGGTTTGTAATGGTTTCGCAGGGGGACCATGGAATGAACCAGTGCCTACGCTCGCTCGCGTGTGTCGTTGCCGTGGCCGCATTGGCCCTCCTTCCCACCGAGCTCGCGGCGAAGAGCAGTCACAAATCGTCCGCGCCGAAGAAGTCGCATGAGGCCAAAGCCGGCAAGCCGCGTCATGCAGCTAGCGGCAAGGCGCGGCATGTCAAGCAAGCAAATGGCAAGCCTGCCGAGGCCAAGCGCAAGTCGAAGAGTAGCGACGAGCCGTCCAGCAAACCGGCGTTGCCGCCACTGACCGGCGACCTCGCCGCGCTGAAGGACGCAATCGACCTCGCGCGCAAGGGCAAGACCGAGGACGCAAGCGCGGCGCGCGATCGCCTTGCCGATCCCGCGGGGCAGAAGCTCGCCGACTGGTTCATGCTGCGCCATTCCGAGAGCACGGCGAATTTCAAGCGCTACGCCGCCTTCCTCGCCGCCAATCCGGACTGGCCGAGCCGCACCCTGCTGCGCCGCCGCGCCGAGGCGCGGCTGTGGCAGGAGAAGAGCGATGCGGCCACCGTGCACAAATTCACCATGGACCGTCCGATCAGCGCCAAGGGCAAGTTCGCGCTCGCCCGCGTGCTGCTCGCCGAAGGCGATACCGACCGGGCCACGCGGCTGGTGCGCGAGGCCTGGCGCACGGACGAATTGTCCGAGCGCAGCGAGGAGGATTCCTACGAGGCGTTCCGCGATCTCCTGACTGCGGACGATCATCGCGCCCGCATGGACAGGCGGCTCGGCGCCAAGGACTACGCCGGCGCCCGGCGCGCCGCAAAACGGCTCGGCGAGGATGCGCTCGCGATCGTCAAGGCCTGCGCCGCCGTGACCGGCAAGGCCAGCAAGGCCAAGGATCATCTCGACGACGTGGCGACCGATGCACGCCGCGATCTCGGCTATGTGCTGTGCCGCGCGCAATGGCACCTGCAGAAGGATCGCATCGACGATGCCGCCGAGGTGATCCTGGCGGCCGCGCCCGAGACCATGGCGGCGCAGGATACCGATGCCTGGTGGCGCGAGCGCCGCCTGCTTGCGCGCAAGCTGCTCGACCAGGGCAAGGCGAAGACCGCCTACGACGTGGTGCGCACCGCGGCTGTGCCGGAGAAGGAAGTCTACCGCGTCGACTACCACTTCATGTGCGGCTGGATCGCGCTGCGCTTCCTCGACGATCCCAGGACGGCGATGGTGCACTTCGCCGCCATCGACGAAGGCTCGGCCAATCCGATCGCGCTGTCGCGCGCCCATTACTGGCGTGGCCGCGCCGCCGAGGCGATGGGTGCCGTGGCCGATGCGCGCATGAGCTATCGGGCGGCATCGCGCTATCCGACCGCCTATTACGGCCAGCTCGCCCGTGCAAAGCTCGGCCTCGACCGCATCGAGCTGCGCCCGCCCTCGCCCGTCCTGGCCGCCGCCGATACGCCGCCCACGGACGAGCGCGTGCGTGCCGCCGACATGCTCTACGGCATCGGCGAGCGCGACATGGTGTTCTACTACGCCGAGGATTTCGCCAAGGAGAGCACCGACGTCACCGCGCTGGAAGCGCTCGGCGAGCTCGCCGGACGGCGCAGCGATGCGCGCGTCATGTTGGAGATCGGCAAGACGGCGCTGGCGCGCGGGCTCGCGCTCGACCATTACGCGTTTCCGACCATCGGCATCCCCGAGCACCGGCAGGTCGCGCCTGCGATCGAGACCAGCGTGATCTATTCGGTGGCGCGCACCGAAAGCTCGTTCGACCAGCGCGACAAGTCGGCCGCCAACGCGGTCGGGCTGATGCAGGTGACGCCGGAAGCGGGACGCGATACCGCCAAGCGTTTCGGCCTGACCTATGACTGGGACAAGATGGTCTCCGATCCCGTCTACAACACGCAGATGGGCGCGGCCGAGCTCAGCGCGCTGTTGTCGGAATATCGCGGCAACCAGATCATGACCTTCGCCGGCTACAATGCCGGCCGTGGCCGGGTGCGCGAATGGGTGCAGGCCCGCGGCGACCCCAGGGATCCCAATGTCGATCCGGTCGACTGGGTCGAGCGCATCCCGCTGTCGGAGACGCGCAACTACGTCCAGCGCGTGATCGAGAACGTGCTGGTCTACCGCGCAAGGTTCGAGGGCAGCGGCATGATTGCCGCGAAATCCGAGCAGCGCGTCACGACGCACGAAGTGAGCGCGGAACCAACGGCATCGGCCGCAGCCCCATCGCGCTAGCCTCGCGACCGCCGGGGCTGGACGCGGCGCGAAGCTGGACGCGGGAACTGCGGCCGACGGATCTGCGCGGCCGGCATCGTGAGGCTAGCCGTCACCTCCTTCCAGGGTTCGAAGGTTGTGCACGCGCAGATATGCCTCAGCCAATGAGCGCGAGAGCGCGCCCATCTGCATCATCCAGCTCCAGCTCGTGATGGCCGTCAGCACCGCGACCGTCTCGATCGCGCTGCGGTAAGGCCACAGCACGTCCATGGCCGTCTGCTGGCGGTAGCAATCGTAGCCGCAATACCGCTCTTGCCTGGACACCTGCCGGACGTAACTCGAACCCAGCGGCCGGGCGCATGCGCTGCAGGCCGCGCCGTGGCGGGGATGTTCCTGATTGACGAGCATGAATCTCAATGCCGTGTCCTCGCCTCTTTCCTGCCTGTCTGCTCAGGACGCCGCGCGCGTACGCTCCTGGATCAACGGCGCCGCTTCCTGGTGAATTGCGTAGCACTCGTAGCCGCAGTAGCGCAGCAGCGTCCTGGCATCGCGCAGATAGCCACCGTCGATCTCCTCGCAGCACCACAGACACGACGTCTTGCGGAACGGGGTTCTGCCGTTCACCAATATGAATCTCACGTGGCACCTCCCAGCGCGAAGCAGTAGACCGTATCGACCAGAGAGGCGGCCGGCGGCGGCGCGCAGATATGGTTGCGGCCGTCGGGATTGTCCCTGTTGCGCTCGACCTTCTGGGACGGGATCAGGATGTATTTCCCGTCTTCCCGGCGCCGGGCGTAGATCTTGCCTTCGACGTAGCGTATCTCGGTCGGGTAGCAATCCGCATTGTTGCAGCAGCTCAGAACCGGATTGTCCGGCATGCGCCAGTTCGAATAGAACTTCTCGTGCAGCGCTTGATCCTGAGGCGGATGGTGACGATGCGATCCATCCCGTCCAGCGTCCTCGGCCTTCAAGCCCGTTGCCAGCGGAAGCGGCAGCGTGATCGCCAACAGGAGCTTGCAGCCTCGGTTCAACTCACAGCCTCCGGACGAGAAAATGAACCTGACGGGTTAGGTGCGGCGGCCGATCCTCATGCCACCTGACATTGGAACAGCCAGCGGCGGTCGCGTTCGCGACGTGCCCTGAACCGGTCGAGGCATTTCCGCGAGCAGAGCGGCGTCCGCCAGGAGTAGTATCGGATCAAGCCAAACTTCCCGGCACAGAGGGCGCAGCTTTTGGACTCGAGACGGCGCTCGGAGTCGTCGGGGCTATCGCACATGATCCTCTCCTCTTGACCTCTGGGGTCCTCGCCTCCTCCTGCGCAAAAGGCAGGAGGCGCCACGGTCGTCACGGAAAATGCGGCTTCTCAATCGCGACCGCCAAATCATGCGGCAAGTCGGGGCAACGGACGCAGAGCCTGGTTCTTCGGGTGCAACACGCCGAGCTTTTCGGCAATTTGTGCTCCGCAATCGACTTCTCTCGATTGGCCGCAAGACTAGGCTCCTTGCAACGCACCGCTCAATTGTACGGAGGTAAATTCACGCTAGAACTAGGGTTGTACGAGCTATACGTAGGTTTGTGCCGTGGTTTTGCGGACTTCCGCTCACCTGCGCAACGTGACGGCGCAATGCGCGCAGGCTGCACGGCAATCGGGAGTTTTGCCGACAATCCGACTTTGGTCGGAGGCAATTGCCTCTGTAATGGCAAAGTGCTCTACTCACCTTGGACGCCAGCGAGCCGGGGCAATTGCGATGATGCCTGGCCAGATCACGAAAATCGGGAGTTCGGCCGCACAATTCCTGCTCGGCGGCCTTGCGGCGCTTCGATCATTCGGCAACGGCGAGAAGGACGGCCCCGCCGTCGTAGACGCCTCGCGGCAGAATTCCGACCTGCGTGATGCCGTGAAGCAATGGCGCGAGGTGTTCGAGCACAATCCCGTCATGTACTTCATGGTCGATCCCGCCGGAACGGTGCTCAACGTCAATACGTTCGGCGCCGCCCAGCTGGGCTACACGACGGACGAACTGATCGGCCAATCCGTGCTGAACGTCTTCTTCGAGGAAGACCGCGACTTCGTTCGTCAATGCGTCGCCTTGTGCCTGACGACCGTGGACCAGTCGCATACTTGGGAGATTCGCAAGTTCCGGAAGGACGGGTCGGTGCTTTGGGTCCGGGAAAACGCCAAGGTGATGCTGCGCGGCGACGGCACGCCGATCCTGCTGGTCGCCTGCGAGAACATCACCCAGCGCAAGGAAGCGGAGGATGCGCTGCGGCAGAGCGAGGCCTACCTCGCCCAGGCCCAGGAACTGAGTCACACCGGCAGCTTCGGCTTGAACTTTGCGACCGGCGAAGCCGTCTGGTCGAGGGAGACCTTCCGCATCTTCCAGTGTGATCCGGCGACCAAGCCGAGCCTGGGCTTCGTCTTCCAGCGCATCCATCCGGAAGATCGCGATACGGTCCGCAGCACCCTCGAACGGGCCTACCGCCTGGCGGAGGATTTCGACCACCAATATCGCCTGCTGATGCCCGACGGGTCGGTCAAATATCTGCATTCCGTGGCGCGCGCGGTTCGACATCCATCCGGGCGCATCGAGTTCGTCGGGGCGGTGACCGACGTCACGATGGCCAAGGAAGCCGAACAGAGGCTGCGGCGCAGCGAAGCCTATTTGACCGAAGCCCAGCGCCTCAGCCAAACCAGCAGCTGGGCCTGGGACGTTCATCGCCAGGAGTTCGCCTACCGATCGGCTGAGCTCTACCGCCTGTTCGGGTTTGAGCCGGACCAGACCGATATCCCGGCCAAGGCTTTTCAGCAACGTATCCTGCCGGAGGACTTTCGGCGGATTATCGAGGTCGAGCGTGAAGCGGTTCGGCAGAAGCAGCCCTTCCAGGTCGACTTCCGGATCGCGCGCCCCGACGGTGCGATCAGGCGCATCCACAGCGAGGGCCATCCCGTGATGGGCAGCGACGGCGAGGTGATGGAAATCATCGGTACGCACGTGGACGTCACCGAGCAAATCGCGGCGAAAGATGCGCTGCACAAGGCATTCGACGAGCTCAAGGCATCCGAGCAGCGATTCCGCGACTACGCCGAGACCGCATCGGACTGGTTCTGGGAGACCGGGCCGGACCACCGCATCACCAGGATATCGGAACATGCCGATAGCTCCAGCGCTCCGCCGACGGGCGTGATCGGCCTGCCCCGCTGGGACATTCCACCCGATGCCGAGCTCGAGCCGGAGAAATGGGAGCAGCATCGCGCGGCGCTCGATGCCCACGTTCCGTTCCGCGATCTGATCTACCGCAGCAAGGATCGCAACGGATCTCCCATCTACGCGCGCACCAGCGGCAAGCCGTTTCACGACGCGAATGGCAATTTTCTCGGCTATCGCGGCGTCAGCAGCGACATCACGGCGGCGATCCGCGTCGAGCAGGCGGAAGAGGCGCTGCGCAAGGCACAAGGCGAGCTCGCCCACGTCACGCGCGTCACGACGCTCGGCGAACTCACCACCTCGATTGCCCACGAAATCACCCAGCCGCTTGCTGCGGTGATCTCCAACGCGGACGCCTGCATCGCCTGGCTCGACCGCGAACCGGCCGATCTGAAAGCCGCGCGCCGTTCCGCCGAATGGATTGTCGAGGACGCCAATCGCGCGAGCGAGGTGATCCGCCGGATCAGGGCGCTTGCGAAGAAGACCGAAATCGAAGTCGTTGCACTCGACATCAACCAGGTCGTCAGGGAGGCGGTGGCGCTCGTTCGGCGCGAGCTCGCGACCCATGGGGTGTCGGTGCGCATGGAGTTGGCGTCCGACCTGCCTCAGGTTTGCGGCGACCGGATCCAGCTCCAGCAGGTGCTGATCAACCTCGTGATGAACGGCATCGAGGCCATGCAAGCCAATGTCGATCGTCCGCGGGAACTGGCGATCCGCTCGTGTCGTGCTGATGACGACGACCGCCTGCTCCTCACCGTGACGGACCGCGGTGTCGGTCTCGGCAAAGACGTCAAGGAGCGCATCTTCAGCCCCTTCTTCACGACGAAATCCGGCGGTCTGGGCATGGGACTCTCGATCTGCCGATCGATCATCGAGGCTCACGCAGGCCGGCTTTCCGCCTTTCAAAACGAGGGACGCGGTGCGACATTCCAGATCGCCCTGCCCTTGTCGCACAAGGACACGTCGTGACCGACCATGCCAAGCAGGGCGGCCCGAGCGCCGGCGATCCGATCGTACTGATCGTGGATGATGATCCGTCGATGCGACGTGCGCTCACCAATCTCTTTCAATCCGTCGGTCTCAAGGTCGAAGCCTTCAGCTCGGCGGCGGAGATCATGGAAGCCAAACCGCCCGCGGTCCCCAGTTGCCTCGTGCTCGACATCCGCCTGCCGGGCTCGAGCGGCCTCGACCTCCAGGCCGACCTCGCCAAGGCCAATATTCACACGCCCATCATCTTCATCACCGGTCATGGCGATATCCCTATGACCGTGAGAGCCATGAAAAGCGGCGCCGTCGATTTTCTGACCAAGCCGGTGCGCGACCAGGACATGCTGGATGCGGTGCAGGCGGCGATCGAGAGAGATCGCAAGCGCCGCGATGCGGAGAAGTCGATCTCGGGCATGCGATCGCGTTTCGAGGCGCTGACGGCACGCGAGCGCGACGTCCTGGCCCTGGTTGCATCCGGGCTGATGAACAAGCAGGTCGCCGCCCAGCTTGGATTGGCCGAGATCACCGTGAAAATCTATCGTGGGCAGATCATGCGGAAGATGGGGGCGAAGTCGCTCGCCGATCTCGTCAGAATGACGGACGCGCTCGGAATCCCGCGCGGCAGGGGTCATTTGCAAACCTAAGTATGCTTTCCAAGCTCGCTCCGGTGGCCCACTTTCCCTCGGGCGGCTGAACCGCGGCAGGCGGCTCGCCGTTCAGGAGCGATCATATTGCCAGCGCCTTCGATCATTTCCGTCATTGACGACGATGCCTCCGTTCGCCTGGCGACGAACAACCTCCTGACGTCGCGCGGATACACGGTCTACACCTTTGGCTCCGCTCATGAATTTCTCCAATCCGCCGAACTGGAGACGACCTCCTGCGTGATCGCGGACGTGCAGATGTCGGTGATGAGCGGCGTCGAGCTGTTGACGCATATGCGCAGGCACGGGCGCATCACGCCCTTCATCTTCATGACGGCTTTTCCGGACGAGGCCGTGCGCGACCGCGCGCAGAAGGCCGGTGCGACCTGCTTTCTCGCCAAGCCGTTCTCAACGCCAACCCTGCTTCAATGCCTGGAGACGGCCCTGTCGGGCCCCGGTGACGCCACGATGTGATGCGGCGCCGGCGAAGCGCTCAATCCGCCTTGTCGGTGGGATCGCCGGCACGACGCTTGGGTGCAGGTGTCACTTCCTCTGGAGCAGACCCATGCCCTTGGGGCCGTAGGTCTCCAACGCTTCGGCGCACTGCTTGGCAGGGTTCGCCTTGAACTCGTCGTATCGCTTGTCGCGCCACGCTCCGCCCTGTTCCGAAACGTCGAACGCCTTCAGCACCCCGGGTCCGCCCAGCTTGCGGACTTCGCCATCCCACTTCTTGATATCCAATATGACACCCGGACACTGCTCCGACGCAATCACGACGTCAGTGTACTCCTGGTGCAGCTGCGCAGCGTCGGCAATGCTGGTGCCGGGCGGCGCTGCGTTGGCGGCTGCGGCGATCGAACACAGTGACGCCGCCAACATGGTCTTCAACTTCATCTTACGTCCTCTTCGAGAGGCAGCTGAGCGATATTGGCCTGGCCAACATACCTCTCAATCGACCTTGATGTTCGCGGCCTTGATCATCGGCCACCATTTTGCGATCTCGGCCTTCTGACGGGTGCCGAGCGCTTCGGGCGTGAGCTGGTCTTTCGGCGTCATCTCCAGCCCCTGGCTTTCGAGCTGCTTCCTCACGGCGGGATCGTTCAGGGCCTCCACGGCCGCGGCATTGAGCTTGGCCACGATGTCCTTCGGCGTGCCCTTCGGCACCCACATACCCGACCATAGCGTCATGTTGAAGCCTTTCAGGCCCGCCTCCTCGGCGGTCGGAATCTCCGGTGCCGAGGACAGGCGCTTGTCGTCGGTGATGGCGTAGGCGCGGATGGTGCCGGCGCGAACCTGATTGATGGAGTTCGAGGTCTGGTCGACGATGATGTCGATCTGGCCGGCGATGAGATCGTTCAGGGCGGGCGCCGTGCCGCGATACGGCACGTATTGCAGCTTGATGCCGGAGACGCTCTCGAAATAGACGCCGGCGATGTGGCTGCCGGAGCCGGCACCCGCGGTGCCCGCCGTCGGCGGCGAGGGTCGCGACTTCAGCCACTCCAGAAGCTCTTTCAGAGACGTCGCGGGCACCGCATTCTTGCTGACGACGATCATCGGATTGCTCGGCAGCAGCACCACCGGCTCGAGATCGGCGACCAGATCGTATTTGAGCTTGTAGACCGCGCCGTTGGCGACGTGGGTGCCGAGATGGCCGAACGAGATCGTGTAGCCATCCGGCGGCGATTGCACCGCGCGGCCGACGCCGATCGAGCCGCCCGCGCCGGTGACGTTCTCGACCACGACGGCCTGGCCAAGCGAGGTGCGCATCCGCTCGGCCAGCACCCGCGCCATCGCATCCGACGGGCCGCCCGCCGCGAACGGCACGATGATGGTGATGGGACGGGTGGGATAGTCATCGGCGCGCGCGGCGCCTGAAACAGCGAGAACAGCAAACAGCGCAGCCCAGACGGCCTTCGTCATTGTCTTCTCCCCAACGATGTCGTTATTGTTTTTGCTCTTCCCGCGGACGGGAAGAGAGATCGTTCGTGGCGTATTGCCGCGCTAGAATTGGGTGTAGTCGATCGGCTTGTGCCGGTCGAGCGTGCGGTCGACCTTCGGCAGCGGGTATTTCAGGCCGGTGGCGCAGTTGAACAGCATGACGCGGTCACCCTTCGAGACGCGGCCGTCGGCAAGACTCTCCTTGTAGGCGGCGTAGGTGGCGGCGCCCTCCGGACACAGCAAGAGCCCCTCCTCGCGCGCGACCTCGTTCAGCGCCGCCGAGATCTTGTCGTCGTCGACCGCGATGGCAAAGCCCTTGCTCTCGCGCACCGCACGCAGGATGAGGAAATCGCCGATCGCCTGCGGCACGCGAATGCCCGAGGCGATGGTGTGGGCATCCTCCCAGCGCGTCGCATGCTCGGTGCCGGCCTCGTAAGCCCGCACCATCGGCGCGCAGCCCGAGGCCTGCACCGCGACCATGCGCGGGCGCTTCGAGCCGATGAAGCCGATCTTCTCCAGCTCGTCGAACGCCTTCCACATGCCGATCAGGCCGGTGCCGCCGCCGGTCGGATAGAAGATCACGTCGGGCACGTCCCAGCCGAGCTGCTCGGCGAGCTCGAGGCCCATCGTCTTCTTGCCTTCGATGCGGTACGGCTCCTTCAGCGTCGAGGTGTCGAACCAGCCGACTTTCGCCTTGCCCTCGCCGACGATCTTGCCGCAATCGTCGATATAGCCGTTGACGCGATAGACGGTTGCGCCCTGCAGCTCGATCTCGCTGACGTTCACTTCCGGCGTATCGGCCGGGCAGAAGATCGTGGTCTTGATGCCGCAGGACGTCGCATAGGCCGCCAGCGCCGCGCCGGCATTGCCGTTGGTCGGCATCGCCATGTGCTTGATGCCGAGCGCCTTGCCCATCGACACCGCCATCACGAGACCGCGCGCCTTGAACGAGCCGGTCGGCAGCCGTCCCTCGTCCTTGACGATGATCTCGCCGCCGCCGAGCTTCTTGCCGAGCTTGGGCAGCCGGATCAGCGGCGTCGTCACTTCGCCGAGCGAGACGATGTCCTGGCATTTGCGCACCGGCAGCAGCTCGCGGTAGCGCCACATGTCGCCGGGCCGCTGGGCGAGCGCATCCTTGGTCAGCGCCTTCTTCACCCCGGCGAGGTCGTAGCGCACCAGCAGCGGCTTGCCGGCCTTGGAGAGGTTATGGACCTGGTCGGCCGCATAGTGATCGCCCTCCATCGCGCATTCGAGATGGGTGACGAAGGTCGGGCGTTCGATGGTGAGGTTGTCGTTGTCGTGCATGGCTCGCTTCTTTCTTCTTCCTTGTTTCGCCAGTTTCCTGCGTCCGTCATTGCCGGGCTTGACCCGGCAATCCATCCTTGAGAGCGCTTCGCTTGATGGATGCGCGGGTCAAGCCCGCGCATGACGAGCGGAGATCGCTCAGATATTCAGCACCCGTCCATAAGCATCCAGCACGGCTTCCTTCATCATCTCCGACAGCGTCGGATGCGGGAATACCGTGTGCATCAGCTCTTCTTCCGTCGTCTCCAAATTCATGGCGACGACGTAGCCTTGGATGAGCTCGGTGACCTCGGCGCCGACCATGTGGGCGCCGAGCAGCTGGCCGGTCTTCTTGTCGAAGATCACCTTGACCAGGCCCTGGTCCTCGCCGAGCGCGATCGCCTTGCCGTTGCCGACGAAGGGGAAGCGGCCGACGCGGATCTCGCGGCCGCTCTCTTTCGCCTTGGCTTCCGTCAGGCCGACGGAGGCGACCTGCGGATGGCAATAGGTGCAGCCCGGGATCATATTCTTGTCCATGGGATGCGGATGCAGGCCCTTGATCGCCTCGACGCAGATCACGCCCTCATGCTCGGCCTTGTGCGCGAGCATCGGCGGTCCCGCGACGTCGCCGATGGCGTAGATGCCGGGGATATTGGTCTTGCCGTAGCCGTCGATCACGATGCAGCCGCGGTCGGTTTTGACGCCGAGCTTTTCGAGGCCGAGATTCTCGATGTTGCCGACGACACCGACGGCCGAGATCACCCGCTCGAACTCTGATGTGACAGGCTTGCCCTTGCCGTCGTCGATGGTGGCGACGACGCTGTCGGCCTTCTTCTCCAGCTTCGTGACCTTGGTCGAGGACATGATCTTGATGCCCTGCTTCTCCAGGCGCTTGCGCGCGAGGCCGGCGATCTCGGCATCCTCCACGGGGAGAATCTGCGGCAGCACCTCGACCACGGTGACTTCGGAGCCCATGGTGTGGAAGAACGAGGCGAACTCGATGCCGATCGCGCCCGAGCCGACCACCAGCAGCGACTTCGGCATCCGCTCCGGCACCATCGCCTCGAAATAGGTCCAGATCAGCTTCTTGTCGGGCTCGAGCCCCGGCAGCACGCGCGGTCGCGCACCGGTCGCGACGATGATGTGCTTGGCCTGATAGGTCCCCTCGCCCAGCGAACCCTTGGGGCCCTCGACGTCGGACTTCTTCACCGTGACCTTGCCGGGCGCGTCGATCGAGGCCGCGCCCCAGATCACGCTCACCTTGTTCTTCTTCATCAGGAAGCCGACGCCGTCGTTCAGGCGCTTGGAGACCCCGCGCGAGCGCTGCACCACGGCCTTCGGGTCGAACGAGACCTTCTCCGCCGACAGGCCGTAATCCTTGGCGTGCTGCATGTAATGGTAGATCTCGGCCGAACGCAGCAGCGCCTTGGTCGGGATGCAGCCCCAGTTCAGGCAGATGCCGCCCAGATAGGATTTTTCGACGATCGCGACCTTGAAGCCAAGCTGAGCGGCGCGGATCGCGGTGACATAGCCGCCCGGACCGGAGCCGATGATGATGATGTCGAAGGATGTATCGGCCATGGCGGCTCCCGTTCAACTCACGTGGACGCACCGCGGGCGCGGCGCCTGAAAATCAAAACCCGGACCAGCCATTCGAAAAGGATCGCGCCGGCCATGATGGCCAGCGCAATCATGACGACCGCCTGGCCGATGCTCCTTGCCAGCTGCTCGCCGGCAAAGAACGCGGAATGCAGAATATCGAGCCCGACTGGATTGAACACGAGCGCGGCCGACAGCAACAGGGAGATCCAGGGCCAGCGCGTTCGCATTCACCCTGCGCCTCCCCGTCAGACCATCATCATCACAGGGTTTTCGATCAGCTGCTTGAACGCGCCGATCAGCTCGGCGCCGAGCGCGCCGTCGATGGCGCGGTGATCGCACGACAAAGTCACGCTCATCATGTGCGCGATCTCGATCTTGCCGCCGCGCACCACAGGCCGCTCCTCGCTGGTTCCGACCGCGAGGATGGTCGCATGCGGCGGGTTGATCACGGCGGTGAAGTGGCAGATGCCGTACATGCCGAGGTTGGAGACGGCGGTGGTGCCGCCCTGATATTCCTCGGGCTTCAATTTGCGGGAGCGAGCGCGCGCGGCAAAATCCTTCATCTCGTTGGAGATGGTGGAGAGCGTCTTGGTCTCCGCTTTCCGGATGATCGGCGTGATCAGGCCGCCCGGCATCGCCACGGCGACGCCGACGTCGGAATGGTGGTGCTTGACCATGCCGCTTTCGGTCCAGCTGACGTTGCAGTTCGGGATCTTCTGCAGCGCGACCGCCATCGCCTTGATGACGAAGTCGTTGACCGAGATCTTGTAGAGCGGCTTCTTCTCCTTGTCCTTGGGCGCAGCCGCGTTGATCTCCTCGCGCGCGGCCAGCAGCTTGCCGATGTCGCAGTCGATTGTCAGGTAGAAGTGCGGGACATTCTGGATCGACGCGGTCAGGCGCTGCGCAATGGTGCGGCGCATGCCGTCATGCGGGACGATGTCGTAGGAGCCGGGCTCGAACAGCGACAGGATCTGCTTGTCCGACATGGTGGGCGCGATCGAGGGCGCGCCGGACGGCGCTGCGGCGGGGGCTTTGAGGCCCTTGCCGGACTTGGCCTGCTCGACGTCGCGGGCGACCACGCGGCCGTGCGGACCGGTGCCGGTGACCATACCGACATCGATGCCTGCTTCCTTGGCGAGACGTCGCGCCAGCGGAGAGGAGAACACGCGGCCGGCGTGGCCGTTGCTCTGCGCGGCCGGAGCCGCCTGGGGCGCGGGTGCGGCGGCGGGCGGCGGTGCGGCCTTCGGCGCTGCCGGCGCGGGAGCCGCAGCAGCAGCCGGAGCTTCAGCGGGCTTCTCTGCTTTCGGAGGTGCAGCCGAAGCGCTGGGCTTGGCGCTACCGGCCGCCTTCACGTCCTCGCCCTCACCGGCGAGCACCGCGATCACGTCGTTGACCGGGACGTCTTGCGTGCCCTCGGGCACCAGGATCTTGGCGATCGTGCCCTCGTCGATCGCCTCGACCTCCATGGTGGCCTTGTCGGTCTCGATCTCGGCGATGACGTCGCCGGATTTGACCTTGTCGCCTTCCTTCTTCAGCCATTTAGCGAGGTTGCCCTTCTCCATCGTCGGCGAGAGAGCGGGCATCAGGATGTTGATGGGCATGCTGACCTCAAGACAAACTTTGCAAAAATTCATCTTCGACAGCCGAAGACGAACAGACCAGGTTTAGTTGCCGATGTCGCCCTGCCACAGGCGCTCATTGGCGGGATTGGAACGCCAATTCTTCATCATGGCGATGGAGCGCTCGTCGGCAAGGTCGATCCAGGGGATGCCGAACTTGTCGAGGATATCCTTGGAGCCCTCGAAGGTGACGGATTCGCCGATCACCACCAGCTTGACCTTGAACAACGCGAGCGCGCCGGCACACATCGAGCATGGCGACAGCGTGGTGTACATGATCGTGTCGTGGAACGAGATCACGCCGGCCTCGCGCAGGCAGCTCATCTCGCCGTGCAGGATCACGTTCTTTTCCTGCACGCGGTTGTTGTGGCCGCGGGCGATGACCTTGCCCTCGCGCGTCAGCACGGCGCCGATCGGCAGGCCGCCCTGCGCGATCGAGGCCTCGGCTTCGCGAATCGCCTCCAGCATGAAATCGAAATGATGGGCTTCGACTGTCACGGTCAGTGCCCCCTGCCGCGCGGCGTCGTGGTGCCGGTGTCGGTGGGACGCTCGATCTCGGCCTGGAACATCTCCAGGATCCGGCTGAGCGCGTCTTCCTCGGTGTATTCGCTCTCGCGCGCATAGGCGCGCGCGGCGTGGCGGGCGAGATCGACGAGCAGCAGGCCCCACATGTCGGGCTCTTCAAAGGCCCGCTGGAACGCCATCGACAGCCCGCCGTCCAGCACGAACACGCGCAGGATCTCGACCGCGTCGTCGCGGGTCATGACGTCGGGCGGCAGTGGCTGCTCCTTCGGGCCCGCCATGGCCTACCTGTAGCAGACGGCTTTGGCGGCTTCGACGACTTCAGCCGCCGAGGGCAGCGCGAGCTTCTCCAGATTCGCGGCATAAGGCATCGGCACGTCCTTGCCGGAGACGCGCGCGACCGGCGCGTCCAGATAATCGAAGGCGTTCTCCATGATGCGCGCGGCGATCTCGGCGCCGACGCCGCTCTGCGCCCAGCCCTCTTCCACCGTGACGGCACGACCGGTCTTCTTCACCGAATTGATGATGGTCTCGGTGTCCATGGGGCGCAGCGTGCGCAGGTCGATCACCTCGGCCTCGATGCCCTCCTTGGCGAGCTCGTCGGCGGCCTTCAGCGCATAGGTCATGCCGTTCGACCAGGAGATGATGGTGACGTGGCTGCCGGAGCGCACGATGCGCGCCTTGCCGATCGGAATGATGAAATCGTCGAGCTTCGGCACTTCGCCAGTGTGGCCGTAGAGCACCTCGTTCTCGAGGAAGATCACCGGATTGGGATCGCGGATCGCGGCCTTGAGCAGGCCCTTGTAGTCAGCCGCCGAGAACGGCGCGACGACCTTGAGGCCGGGCACGTTGGAGTACCAGGCCGAGTAATCCTGGCTGTGCTGGGCGGCGACGCGCGCGGCGGCGCCGTTCGGCCCGCGGAACACGATCGAGCAACCCATCTGGCCGCCGGACATATAGAGCGTCTTGGCCGCGGAGTTGATGATCTGGTCGATCGCCTGCATGGCGAAGTTGAAGGTCATGAACTCGACGATCGGCTTGAGGCCGGTCATCGCGGCGCCGACGCCGACGCCGGCAAAGCCGTGCTCGGTGATCGGGGTGTCGATGACGCGCTTGGCGCCGAATTCCTGGAGCAAGCCTTGGGTGACCTTGTAGGCGCCCTGATATTCGGCAACCTCCTCGCCCATCACGAAGACGTCCGCATCGCGGCGCATTTCTTCGGCCATGGCATCGCGCAGCGCTTCGCGGATGGTCTGCGTGATCATCTCGGTGCCCGCGGGCACTTCCGGATCGGGTTCAGCGACGGTCTGCGGCGCCGGCGCAGCCTTCGGCGCAGGCGCTTCGGCCTTTGCGGCAGCAGGCGGCGCAGACTCGGCCGCCTTCGCAGCCGGCGCGGGCGCCTTGGCAAGATCGGCCGCGCTCTCGCCATCGGCGAGAATCGTCGCGATCGGCGTGTTCACGGCGACGTCGGCGGTCCCCTCGGGGATCAGGATCTTGCCGAGCGTCCCCTCGTCGGTCGCCTCGACCTCCATCGTCGCCTTATCGGTCTCGATCTCGGCGATGACGTCGCCCGATTTGATCGTCTCGCCCTCTTTCTTCAGCCATTTGGCGAGGTTGCCCTTCTCCATCGTGGGCGACAACGCGGGCATCAGCACTTGAATTGGCATATCGACTCCAAGAGAAAGCTTGCGCGCGTTCAGCGGTAAACGTCGGTCCAGAGCTCGGCGGCATCCGGCTCGGGATCATGCTGGGCGAAATCGGCGGACGCATTGACGATGTCGCGCACCTCGGCGTCGATCGCCTTGAGATCGGCCTCGCTGACCTTCGCGGCCAGGAGGCGGTTGCGCACCTGCTCGATCGGGTCCTGATCGTGGCGGACCTTCTCGACCTCCTCGCGTGTGCGATATTTTGCGGGGTCGGACATCGAGTGGCCGCGATAGCGGTAGGTCTGCATCTCCAGGATGTAGGGGCCCTTGCCGGCGCGGCACCAGGCGGCGGCTTCGTCGCCGGCGGCCTTCACGGCGCGGACGTCCATGCCGTCGACCTGCTTGCCGGGGATGTTGAAGGACACGCCGCGCTTGGAGAAATCCTGCTGCGCCGAGGCGCGCGAGACCGAGGTACCCATGGCGTAGCGGTTGTTCTCGATGACGTAGATCACCGGCAGCTTCCAGAGCTCCGCCATGTTGAAGCTCTCATAGACCTGGCCCTGATTGGCCGCACCGTCGCCGAAATAGGTGACGCTGACATTGTCGTTGCTGCGGTAATGATTGGCGAAGGCGAGACCGGTGCCGAGCGAGACCTGGGCGCCGACGATGCCGTGGCCGCCGTAAAAGTGCTTCTCCTTGCTGAACATGTGCATGGAGCCGCCCTTGCCCTTGGAATAGCCGCCGCGGCGGCCCGTGAGCTCGGCCATGACGCCGTTGGCATCCATGCCGGTGGCGAGCATGTGGCCGTGATCGCGATAGCCGGTGATGACCTGATCGCCCTGCTTCAGGGCCATCTGCATGCCGACCACGACGGCCTCCTGGCCGATATAGAGGTGGCAGAAGCCGCCGATCGCGCCCATGCCGTAGAGCTGGCCGGCCTTTTCTTCGAACCGCCGGATCAGGAGCATGTCGCGGAGCGCCTTGAGCTCCTGCTCCCTGGTGAATTCCGGAGGCGAACCGCCGTCGGTCTTGTCCTGTGGAGTGCTTGCGGCGGCTTTCTTGGGTGCGGCCATAGGAATTCCGGGTCAGAGAAAACTCACGCCCTCTCTAACCCAACTCAAACGCCCTTGGAAAGCACCGCGGCGACATGGCGCGACTTTCATTATGCCGCACTGCAACGTGGTCGAAATATTGGAAAATCTTTGGCGCTGATCGGGCAACAAATCTACGCGCGACGCAGTGCGTGCGGCTTCGTGGCCGGATCAAGAACTATGGGCCATGCTGGCCCGGTCGTCGGAGCGGACGGCGCCGGACATGGCGCCGCCCTCTCCGGCCATCCGATCAGAAGAAGCCGAGCTTCTTCGGGCTGTAGCTGACCAGGAGATTCTTGGTCTGCTGATAATGATCGAGCATCATCTTGTGGGTCTCGCGACCGACGCCTGACTGCTTGTAGCCGCCGAACGCCGCATGGGCGGGATAGGCGTGGTAGCAGTTGGTCCAGACCCGGCCGGCCTGGATCGCCCGGCCGAAGCGGTAGCAGCGGTTGGCATCGCGGCTCCAGACGCCGGCCCCGAGGCCGTACAGCGTGTCGTTGGCGATCTCGAGCGCCTCGTCGTCGTTCTTGAAGGTCGTGACCGAGACCACGGGCCCGAAGATCTCCTCCTGGAAGATCCGCATCTTGTTGTGGCCCTCGAACACGGTCGGCTTGACGTAGAAGCCGCCGGCGAGATCGCCGCCGAGCTCGGCACGTCCGCCGCCCGCCAGCAACTTGGCGCCCTCCTGCTTGCCGATGTCGATGTAGGACAGGATCTTCGCCAGCTGCTCGCCCGACGCCTGCGCGCCGATCATGGTGGTGGCATCGCGCGGATCGCCCTGCTTGATCGCGGCGACGCGCTTCAAGGCCCGCTCCATGAAGCGGTCATAGATGTCGGCGTGAACCAGCGCGCGGCTCGGACAGGTGCAGACCTCGCCCTGATTCAGCGCGAACATGACGAAGCCTTCGATCGCCTTGTCGAAGTAGTCGTCGTCCTCGGCGGTGACGTCCTTGAAGAAGATGTTCGGCGACTTGCCGCCGAGCTCCAGCGTCACCGGAATGAGGTTCTGGCTGGCATATTGCATGATCAGCCGGCCCGTCGAGGTCTCGCCGGTGAAGGCGATCTTGGCGATGCGCGGGCTGGAGGCCAGCGGCTTGCCGGCCTCGAGGCCGAAGCCGTTGACGATGTTGAGCACGCCGGGCGGCAGGATGTCGGCGATGATCTCGGCCCAGACCATGATCGAGGCCGGGGTCTGCTCGGCGGGCTTGAGCACCACGCAATTGCCGGCGGCGAGCGCGGGCGCGAGCTTCCAACAGGCCATCAGCAGCGGGAAGTTCCAGGGGATGATCTGGCCGACCACGCCGAGCGGTTCGTGGAAATGATAGGCGATCGTGTCGTGATCGATCTCGCCGATGGAGCCTTCCTGGGCGCGCACGACGCCGGCGAAATAGCGGAAGTGATCAATGGCGAGCGGGATGTCGGCGGCTCGGGTCTCACGGATCGGTTTGCCGTTGTCCCAGGTCTCGGCGATGGCAAGACGCTCGAGGTTCTCTTCCATGCGATCGGCGATCTTGTTGAGGATGATCGCGCGTTCCACGACGCTGGTCCGTCCCCAGGCGCCCTTGGCCGCATGCGCCGCATCGAGCGCGGCCTCGATGTCCTGCGCGTCGGAGCGCGCGATCTTGCAGACGACCTGGCCGGTCACCGGCGAGGCATTGTCGAAATATTTGCCGGACTTCGGCGCGACGAACTTGCCGCCGATGAAATTGTCATAGCGTTCGGCAAAGGGAACTTTGGTGACGCTGAGAAATTCGACCTTGTTCATTGATCACTCCCGTTGATTGCTGTTTGCGCAATTCGTCGCGTGATCGCGACTTGCGCGGACGATGATCCGGGAGGCGATTTCTGTCAGCCCAGGCGGAAGCGATGGCGAAGCCGACCTGTCGCAGTTCTGCGACAGTCGTGGGGCGAGGCAGGGCGAGATTGAGCGCTCGCAGATTCCACGGCGATATTGGGATAGATAGCCCGTGACGATTGGAAGCTAAGCAGGCTCAGTGATTCAGCTCGAACCGCTTGAGCTTTCTGTGCAGCGTGGCCCGGCTGACGCCGAGAGCCTTGGCGGCTGCCGAGACGTTACCGCCGGCACGGAGCAACGCCCGTTGCACCACGCCGCGCTGACCGCCGGCAAGATGATCGCGCGCGCTATCGCCGCCGAGCAGATCGGCCGCGGGCACCGGCTGCAAGGCCCGGCCAGGGGCAATTCCGAGCGCCACCCGGGCGGAGCGGGTCGCGCCGATCACGAGGTCGTCCGCATCGACCGCGACAAGGCCTCCGCATTGGCCGTCCGCAGCTTGCGTCAGCACGATGCGGGCATGGGCAAAGGCCCTGCGGAACAGATCGGCTTCGATCCGCTTGGCCGCCTCGCCCGCCGCAAGCGCGATCAGACTGGAAAACGCATCGGTCCGGTCGGCCCGGCAGGAGGAGACGTCGAGCACGCCCGCCAGCGCCGCCACATGGTCGTAGATCGGAACGGCGGAGCAGCTCAACAGCGTGTTGCGGGCGAAGAAATGCTGGTCGCGGTCGATGGTGAGCGGACGCTGCTCCACAAGGCAGGTGCCGATGCCGTTGGTGCCCTCGTGCTCCTCGCTCCAGAGCGCACCGGTCCACAGGCCCCAGGACTGAAACGTTGCGTCGTCCGCCGGCGTGCCGCGACGATCGACCGGCACGCCCTCGCCGTCGGCAAGCAGCACGCAGCAGCCGCTCGCGCCGACCGCCTGATAGAGCCGGTCCATCGCGCCTTGCGCGGCGGCCAGCAGCGGCGCGATGCGCTCGCGCGCCTGGTGCAGCTCGGCTTCGGTCAGCCGCATCGGCGAGGTGCGGCCTCCGGGATCGAGATGATGCAATCTGGACGAACGGCGCCACGAGGCCACAAGCGCGGATCGTGCCGCCTGGCCTGACGCAATGGCGGCCTCGACACGGGCCGCGTGATGGCGGGGCATTGACCCATTCATCACAGTTTCCTCCGATGACAGACTATGACGTGCCCGCGCCGCCTGTTTGATCTTCGTCAACTTCAGTGAGCGTCGCAGAAGCCATGGGCCCGCCGCCGGGCTGCCGTCAAGGCAACTTGCGGTTCCGAAATTACGACCTTCGAAGGAGGAGTCGGATTTCGGCAGCTTCTTTCGCCGTCGATTTCGAAGCTTGCGGAAAGCGCTACTTCGCCGGGATCATCCGAACGAGATCGCGCGGATTGACATAGTCGAGCTGGAAACGCGCCCGCTCGTCCAGCATGTCGGGGTCGATCCGCTCGGACCGCAGCAGCGACACCCGCTGCTCGCTCCTGGCGCGCTCGCGCTTGAGCTGGGCCAGCTCGCTGGTCAGCGCGATGATTTCCTGGTCGAGCTCCTGGCGCGC
Source organism: Bradyrhizobium sp. WYCCWR 12699 (assembly GCF_032144035.1). Lineage (NCBI taxonomy): Bacteria > Pseudomonadati > Pseudomonadota > Alphaproteobacteria > Hyphomicrobiales > Nitrobacteraceae > Bradyrhizobium > Bradyrhizobium sp. WYCCWR 12699. Next base: position 62,811 of record NZ_JAVTJN010000007.1, on the reverse strand, counting down.
GTTGAGGCCGTATTTGCCGGTATAGGCGTTGACGCCGAAATAGCCGACGATGGCGGCCGCCATCGCGTAGAGGGCAAGTCCGGTCAGGATCGATTTCAGGCGCGCGCGGGAGACCATCTCGGGAAGATGGGACAAGTTGGTTAAGGGAGTGCTAATTCAGGTTGGCGAGTCATTTTGGGGCGATGCGAAGCATCGCCCCGGAACGACACCACGAGCCTCAGCCCTGGTTCTTCGCCACGTGCGCGGCGAAGGCGTCGATGTACTGCTGCAGCACCGTCTTCAGGGAGTCCTTGGTCAGGTTGCCGTTCGCGTCAAACGCATCGCCGACGGCGTTGAGGTAGATTTCCGGCTGCTGCAGCAGCGGACCGGAAATGCCCGGCAGGATGTTCTGCAGATGCTTGGCCGCGCTGACGCCGCCGAGCGGTCCCGGCGAGTTCGAGATGATGCCGACCGGCTTGCCCAGGAGCGAGCTCTTGCCATAGGGGCGCGAGGCGACGTCGATGGCGTTCTTGAGGACGCCCGGGATCGAGCGGTTGTATTCGGGGGTGACGAACAGGACGCCGTTCGATTTCTGCAGCTTGTCGCGGAAGGCCAGCCAGTCCGCGGGCGGCGCACCCTCGAGGTCCTGGTTGAAGAACGAGATGCCCGCCGGCGTGACCACCTCGAGCTTGAGCGTATCAGGCGCAAGCTTGGCGAGCGCGTTGGCGATCTTCAGCGAAAAGCTCTCCTTGCGCAGGCTGCCGGCGATCGTGACGATGTTGTAGGCCATGAGGTGTCCTTGAAACCTTGAGGGAGAAGTGCCGTCGGCACTTAAGCTATCTGGACCGATGGATGCAAGTGCATGAACCGGCCCGATTTGGAAACGCTGTGTTTCGCGAAAGCAGATGGTTGGGCCGGCAGCCCGGATGGAGCGAAGCGTATTCCGGGCTACGAACCAAAACAATCAGGCCGCCCTGGGGCGGCCTGACATTCGCGCGGACCTTGAAGTCACTCAGATCGTCGGATTCCACGCCGACGGGATCAGGCGATACTTCGCGCCGTCCTTCTCGACATGGCCGACCGACGGGAACGTGAAGTGGAAGCCGATCACGGTCGCCTTCTCCGCGGCCGCCATGTCGTAGAACTTGTGGCGCGTCTCCTGCGCCAGCGCGGCGTCGGCATCGAACATCACGTGCCAGTCGGGATTGCGCAGGAAGAATTCCGGGATGTTGGTGACGTCGGACTGGATCAGCACCTTCGCATCGCCCGAGGCAACCGCGAACGAGGTGTGGCCCGGCGTGTGGCCCGGGGTTGCGATCGAGGTGATGCCCGGCGCGACCTCCTTGCCCCACTCGTACTTTGTGACCTTGGACTCGAGGCCAGCGAAGGTCTTCTTCACGTTGGCGAAGTAGTTCTTCATCATCGGATTGGACTCGGCCTTGCCGGCGTTCTCCTCGCTGGTCCAGAACTCCCAGTCCTTGCCCGGCACCATGATCTCGGCATTGGGAAATGCGAGCGCGCCGTCAGCGAGGCGGATGCCGTTGGTGTGATCGGGGTGCAGATGCGAGAGCAGCACCACGTCGATGTTCTTCGGATCGACGCCGGCGGCCTGGAGATTTTGCAGCGTGCGGCCGACCGCGCCCTTGCTCGCCTCGAAATTCGCAATGCCGTTGCCGGTGTCGATCAGGACCAGCTTGGAGCCGGTGTTGATGAGTTGCGGGTTGAACGGCACCGTGACCATGCCCTTCGGCATGTAGGCCGCCTCGCCCGCCGCCAGCGCTTCGTCCTTCGACAGATTGGCGACGAACTTGTCCGGCATCGGGAAGGTGCGCGCACCGTCGTTGATCGAGGTGCACTCGAAAGCGCCGACCTTGTAGCGATAGAAGCCCGGCGCCTGCGTCCCGGCTGGCGGCACTGCGGCCTTGGCGGTGGTCGGTCCAAGCCCGGTCGCAGCAGCCGCCCCGAGGGCGGCTGCGCCAGCGAGCAGATGACGGCGATTGAGATCGGTCATGGAAATGTCCCCTTCTGAGCCCTTGCGGTTTTCCGCATTCGATAGCGGCGGAATAATCCGCCGCTGGGCTCAGAAGGCAAGACCTTCTTGCGGTGACCCGCCGTCGCAGATCACGATTATTTATTTGGGTTGATGAGGAATTTTTCGCCGGTGGCGCGTTTGGCGTACACCGCGATGTTGGCGGGATCGAGCACCTCGGTCAGCGACACCACCTTGGTGTAGTGGCTGGCGAAGGTGGTCTTGAGCTCGGACGCGACGCGCTGGCGCAGGCGGCCGATCTCGGCCGGACCGATCTTCTGGAGGAACGGCGTGAGCAGCCAGCCGCCGACGCCCCAGGTCAGGCCGAACGACCGGCTCAATTCGGTCGGCCGATTGTCCAGACTGCCGTAGATATACACCTGCTTGTACACGTTGGAGCCGTAGCGGCTGTATTCCTTTGCGGTCTTGTTGGCCGCAACTTCCATGGCGGTCAGGATCTGGCTCGCCAGCTTGCCGCCGCCGATCGCGTCGAAGGCGATCGTGGCGCCGGTCTCGACCAGCGCATTGGTGAGATCGTCCGTAAAGCTGGGCGCGCTGGAATCCACGACGTGCTTGGCGCCGATCTTGTGCAGGATGTCGGCCTGCTCCTTGCTCCTGACGATGTTGACGAGCCCGATGCCGTCCTTGATGCAGATCTTGTTGAGCATCTGGCCGAGATTGGACGCCGCCGCGGTGTGCACCAGCGCCTTGTGGTTCTCCCGCCGCATCGTCTCGGTCATGCCGAGCGCGGTCAGCGGATTGACGAACCAGGACGCGCCGTCGGCAGCCGTGGTGCCCGCCGGCAGCTCCATGACGTCGCGGACCTTCAGCACGCGGTATTGCGTGTACATCGCGCCGCCGATCATCGACACGGTCTTGCCCATCAGCGCTTTCGCCGCGTCCGACGATCCGGACCCGATCACCGTGCCGGCGCCCTCGTTGCCGACCGGCAGCGACTGATCGAGCCGGGCTTCCATCATCCGCATCGCCGCCTCCGGCATCGTCGCGGTGATGACCGGCATCTCCTTGGTGCCGGAGGCCTTCGCGGCCGACATGTCGGCCGGCCCGATCAGCAGCCCGAGGTCGGAGGGGTTGATCGGCGTCGCCTCGACGCGAACCACGACCTCGTCGTCGGCCGGCTCCGGCGTCGGGACATTCACGAGGGACAATTCCAGTTCGCCGCTCTTCTTCAGCAGCGAACGCAGTTGCAGTCCGGTCTTGCCGTCGCTCATGTCGATCCTCCCCTGTCCTTGTTCTTCGCGCGGTGACGCTGGCCTATGCCAGCGCCTTCAATGCCGCCTTGCCGCCGTAGAGCGCCTGCTTGCCGAGCTGCTGCTCGATGCGCAGGAGCTGGTTGTATTTGGCGGTGCGATCGGAACGTGCAAGGGAGCCGGTCTTGATCTGACCGCAGTTCGTGGCAACCGCGAGGTCGGCGATGGTGGAATCCTCGGTCTCGCCCGAGCGGTGCGACATCACCGAGGTGTATCCGGCCTTGTGCGCCATCTCGACGGCGGCGAGGGTCTCGGTCAGCGTGCCGATCTGGTTGACCTTGATCAGGATCGAGTTGGCGCGCCCGGTCTTGATGCCGTCGGCGAGGCGCTTGACGTTGGTGACGAAGAGGTCGTCGCCGACCAGCTGGCACTTCTTGCCGATGAGGTCGGTGAGCTCCTTCCAGCCGTCCATGTCGTCTTCCGACATGCCGTCCTCGATCGTGACGATCGGATAGCGCGAGACGAGGTCGCCGAGGTACTTGGCCTGCTCGGAGATCGAGCGGGTCTTGCCCTCGCCCTCATAGACGTACTTACCGTCCTTGAAGAACTCGGTCGAGGCGCAGTCGAGGCCGAGCACGATGTCGCTGCCCGCCTTGAAGCCGGCCTTGCCGATCGCGTTCATGACGAACTCCAGCGCGGCGTCGGCCGACGGCAGGTTCGGCGCAAAGCCGCCCTCGTCGCCGACATTGGTGTTGTGGCCGGCCTTCTTGAGCTCCGACTTCAGCGTGTGGAAGACTTCCGCGCTGTAGCGCAGGCCCTCGGCAAAGGACGAGGCGCCGACGGGGAGGATCATGAATTCCTGGAAGTCGATCGGGTTGTCGGCATGCACGCCGCCATTGATGATGTTCATCATCGGCACCGGCAGCAGGCGCGCCGAGGTGCCGCCGACGTAACGGTAGAGCGGCATGTCGAGCGAGTTCGCGGCCGCCTTGGCGCAGGCGAGCGAGACGCCGAGGATGGCATTAGCGCCCAACCGGCTCTTGTTCGCGGTGCCGTCGAGGTCGATCATGATCTGGTCGATCTGGGCCTGCTGCTCGACATCGAGGCCGCTCAGGGCCTCGAAGATCTCGCCGTTGACGGCGCCGACGGCCTTGGTGACGCCCTTGCCGAGATAGCGGGCCTTGTCGCCGTCGCGCAGTTCCACGGCCTCATGGGCACCCGTCGATGCGCCGGAGGGCACGGCAGCGCGGCCGAGCGCGCCATCTTCCAGCACGACATCGACCTCGACGGTGGGATTGCCCCGGCTATCGAGGATTTCGCGGCCGATGATGTCGATAATGGCGGTCATGATGTGCACTTCCGTTCGTTAGGGCTGATCGGTGCCGCGGGTCTTACACGGGCCGCAAGCAAATGTGAACGCTTGGACGGCGGGCTTCGCCTGACGCGCGAAGCGGCCGGGGCTAAGCTTGAACCCGACTGATCTGCGCGTCCAACCTCAATCTCAAGCAGTCGGGGTAACGCCATGAATCGACGCCAGTTTCTTGCATCGAGCGCCGCCCTGTTGGCGGCCCGCCCATCTTTTGCCCAGGAAGGCCCGTTCCGGACAAGATACTTCCCGGTCAGCGCCGGCATCGGCCTACACGATCTGGCGCCCGCCCCTGACGGTTCGGTCTGGTTCACCGCGCAGGGCAAGGGCCTGCTCGGCAGGCTCGATCCCCGGGATGGCCGTTTCAAGACGGTCAGCCTCGGTCAGGGCGCAGCTCCCCATGGCGTGACCATCGGCCCGGATGGCGCGCCCTGGATTACCGAGGGCGGCCAGAACGCGATCGCACGGATCGATCCTTCCGATCTCAAGGTCACCCTGTTCCGCCTGCCCGAGAAGTTCGCTGCCGCCAATCTCAACACCGGCGTGTTCGACAAGCAAGGCACCTACTGGTTCACCGGCCAGTCCGGCTATTATGGCCGCCTCGCGCCGAGATCGGGCGAGGTGAATGTGTTCAAGGCACCCAAAGGCGTCGGTCCCTACGGCATCACTGTCACCCCGCAAGGCGATGTCTGGTACGCCTCGCTCGCCGGCAGCTATATCGCCAAGATCGATCTGGCGACGGGCAGCGCCAGCGTTGTCGAGCCGCCGACGCCGGGCCAGGGCTCGCGGCGGGTGTGGTCGGATTCGAAGAGCCGGATCTGGGTCAGCGAGTGGAATAGCGGCCACGTCTCGGTGCACGATCCCGCCGCTGCGTCGTGGAAGACGTGGAAGCTGCCGGGCGATCGTCCCCGCCCCTACGCGGTCTATGTCGACGACAAGGACAAGGTCTGGCTGACCGACTTCTCCGCGAACGCCATCGTGCGCTTCGATCCCGCGACAGAGACGTTCAACGTGTTCGCCAGCGACAAGGCCAATGCCAATGTGCGCCAGCTCGACGGCCGGCCGGGCGAGCTCTGGGGCTGCGAGTCCGGCAACGACCGGATCGTCATGATCCAGACCATCGCGAGCGGTTGACGACAGCGGCATTTGCGTCCATCCCGGCATCGAAACAGGATGTGACGACACAATGGCCAAGACATCGGCGAAGACATCGGCGAAGAAATCCCTCCAGCTCGGCCGTGCGGTCGAGTGGCCGCACACACCGGAAGACGCCCAGCTCGACCGCGTGCCCAATCCGCAAGCCGGCACCGATTATCTCGTCCGCTTCACCGTGCCGGAATTCACCTCGCTCTGCCCGGTCACGGGCCAGCCGGATTTCGCGCATCTGATGATCGACTATGCGCCCGGCCCGTGGCTGCTGGAGTCGAAATCGCTAAAACTCTACATCGCGAGCTTCCGCAACCATGGCGCCTTCCACGAGGACTGCACCGTGATGATCGGCAAGCGCATCGCCAGCGAGATCAAGCCGAAATGGCTGCGCATCGGCGGCTATTGGTATCCGCGCGGCGGCATTCCGATCGACGTGTTCTGGCAGACCGGCCGCGTGCCCAAGGGCCTGTGGGTGCCGGAGCAAGGCGTCGCGCCCTATCGCGGACGGGGCTGACGACAACGCGAACAGACGCGCGTGGATATGCTCACACGCGACGCGCTACTTGGTGACGGATGACCTTTCCCAGGGACGTTTGCCGTTGGCATCTCTGTCCCATGGACGCGTGGTCGGCGCGCTCTTTTCCTCGGCAGCAGCTTTCGCGCGGTCGGCTTGCACCTGCTCGCGATCGGTCACGGGTGGCTTGGGCTGTGCTTCAGACGTCTGCGCGGCGACCGGAGCCATGGCATGCAGCATGGCGAGCAGCGCGGCGATCACAAACTTTGTCATTCCCGGCTGTAGCACGCTGAAGGTCAGTCCGTCCGATTTAGTTGCAGGGTTCCCGAGCGACTTTCGTCAGACCCGCGCGTCAGACGGCGCACGCTGCTTGAGCAGCCGGGCACAGACGACGCCCAGCACCACCATGACCGCGGCGCTGGCAAACAGGGTCGGCATCTTGCCGGCATGCTGGAGCCCGAAGCCGTAGGCGAGCGGTCCGACGGTCTGTCCCATGAAGAAGAAAAACGAATGCAACGATAGCGCGGTGGCGCGCGCTTCGACCGAGAGCTCGCTGGCGAAGACCTGCAGACAGCCGTGGGCGATGTAGAAGCCCCACCCCATCACGATGAGATTCAGCGCCTGCACTTCCCAGCGCGGGCCGAAGGCGACCGCAACGAGCTGCGAGGCCACCAGCGTCATGCCCGCGATCATCATGCCCTTGACGCCGAGCCAGGGCAGCAGGCGGGACACCGTCAGCGTGTAGAACAGGCCGCCGACCGCAAAGCCCGCGATGACCATGCCGGCGATCGAGAGCGAGGTCTGGCCGAGCTCGAACAGGAACGAGGCGATGTAAGGAAACAGGCCGAGCACGCAGCAGCCTTCGATGAACACCGCCGAATAGCAGACATAGGCGTTCGGATTGGTGAAGATGGTGCGATAGCCGGCCTTCAGTGCCGACAGGCTCGTCTTCGGCGGATGCTGGACCTTGGCGCCGCGAAAGCCGGCGGCGACCGCGATCGAGGCCACGATCACGAGCGCGCCGAGCACTGCGAGCACGCCGCGCCAGCCGAGCAGATCGCCGATCAGGCCGGAGGCCGAGGCGCCGAGCAGATTGCCCGTCATGGCGCCGGCCAGCGTGCGGCTGATCGCGACCTGGCGCTTCTCGGGCCCGACCAGATCGCTGGTCAGGCTGAGCGCCACCGGAAACACGCCGCCCGAGCCGATGCCGGCGAGGATGCGGGTCGCGAACAGAACCGAGAACGAGGACGAAAGCGCGCCCAGGATGTTGGCGAGGCCGAGCAGCGCGAGGCAGCCGATCATCAACCGCGTCTTGCCGAACAGATCAGCGGCAGCGCCGACGATGGGCTGGATGATCGAGAAGGTGAAGGCGAACACCGCGGCAAAGCCGGCGGCGGTCGCGATGCTGACGCCGAAATCCTCGGCGACGTGCGGCAGCACCGGATCAAGCGCGCGCGCCGACAGCGCTGCGGCAAAGCTTGCTCCTGAGATGACGTAGAGCGCCGTCGGCAGACCGTGATCGTGCGGCCGCGCCTCGCCCTTCTGCATCAGCGCGGGTTCTTTGCCAGCGCGTCGAACCCCATCAATCTCGCGATCAGCCCTTCGAACTCGCGCAGCGGCACCATGTTGGGCCCGTCGGAAGGCGCGCGATCAGGATCGGGATGGGTCTCGATGAAGACGCCGGCGACGCCGACCGCGACGGCGGCGCGCGCCAGCACCGGCACGAATTCGCGCTCGCCGCCCGACGAAGTCCCCTTCCCGCCCGGCTGCTGCACCGAATGGGTGGCGTCGAAGATCACGGGCGCGCCGGTGGTGCGCGCCAGGATCGGCAGCGCGCGCATGTCGGAGACCAGCGTGTTGTAGCCGAAGGACACCCCGCGCTCGGTGACGAGCACGTTGGGATTGTCAGCGCTGGTGATCTTGGTGACGACGTTCGCCATGTCCCAGGGCGCCAGGAACTGGCCCTTCTTGACGTTGACGACCTTGCCGGTCGCGGCCGCTGCCAGCAGCAGATCGGTCTGCCGGCACAGGAAGGCCGGGATCTGCAGGATGTCCACGGCCTGCGCCACCTCGGCGCATTGCGTGGCCTCGTGCACGTCGGTCAGGACAGGCAGGCCGAGCGAGGAGCGGATCTCGGCGAAGATCGGCAGCGACTGCGACAGGCCGAGCCCGCGCGCCGCCGACGCGCTGGTGCGGTTGGCCTTGTCGAACGAGGTCTTGTAGACGAGGCCGATGTTCAGCCGCGCCGCGATCTCCTTCAGCGCGGAAGCGACCTCCAGCGCATGCTGACGGCTTTCGAGCTGGCAGGGTCCGGCAATGATCGAGATCGGCAGATCATTGCCGAATTTGACGCTGCCAATGGTGACGACCGGCGCCGCTGAATGCGAAGAGCTCAAGGCAAATCCCTCGTTTCGGCGCGACCATAGCCGCGATGAGGGTCGGATCAACCCTATTCGCCCCGGGCCATCAGAATATCAGGGTTGCGCCGGAGTTCCCCGCTGCGGCGGGAATCGCTACTTCACCGCCGAGAATGCGGTGGGCGTGAGGATCTGGCTGACGATGTTGCCGACGATCTGGCCGTCGGCTTCGCTCTCGGCGCGGGCCTTCATCCAGTCCGGATCGGTCATGAACGCGCCCCACTTCTTCTCGCGCTCGGCGAGCGAGTCCCAGGCCAGGAAATAGGTCAGCTCCTGGTTGGATTCACCGATCATCGTCGTGAAGAACCCGGCCTGCTTGATGCCGTGCTTCTCCCAGATTTTCAGCGTGGCGGTCTCGAAGCGCTTGAGGAGCGCCGGCAGCCGGCCGGGCACGCAGCGATAGATGCGCATTTCGTAGATCATTGGACTAACCTCCCTCAAATTGCCGGCGAGTTATAGCGGCGGTGGCCGTGGCTGTCTTGAGGTCGAGCGCACATGGCACCCCTGCCGTTTGCCGCTCGCAATTGAGGGAGCCACGCCCAGATTGTATGTACAGAAAAATGGCCGCTTCGATCGCGCGAAGGACTTGGCGAACGTCGCGAAGCACGGCGTCTCGCTCGCGCGTTGGTCCGATATGGAAATCCGGGCGATCGTTCCAGTTGGACCGTTCGATCATGGCGATCCGCGTTATCGAGCCTACGGGTTCATTGATGGCATTGCCTGGTGTTCACCATTCGCGATGAGCGATATCGACCGATCAGCCTGCGACGCGCCCATGCCAAGGAGGTGAAGCGCTATGTCCCGGAAGACTAAGCAATCCGCCGTGGACGAGAACCCCGAGTGGACCCGAGCCGAATTCGCGAAGGCGGCAAAATTCCCTGCCGGTGTCCGGTTGAAGGATATCAAGCCCAATCAGCTCACTTCCATGGTCGGCAAACGCGGACCACAGAAGACTCCGACCAAGATTCCAGTGTCGATCCGGCTCAGCCCGGAAGTCGTGAAGCACTTCAAATCCACGGGGCCAGGCTGGCAGTCGCGGATCGACACTGCGCTACGCAGAATGATCAAGAAGGCAAGTTGAGCCGGCTACACCAGCCGGCTCTGCTTCGCCGCCGCCTCGATGAACGAGGCGAACAGCGGATGCGGCTCGAACGGCCGCGACTTCAGCTCGGGGTGGAACTGGACGCCGATGAACCAGGGGTGATCCTCGTACTCGACGATTTCAGGCAGCACGCCGTCGGGCGACAGGCCTGAGAATTTCAGGCCGTGCTGCTCGAGGCGATCCTTGTAGGCCGTGTTGACCTCGTAGCGATGACGGTGACGCTCGGAGATCTCGGTGGCGCCGCCATAGACCTGGGAGACGCGGCTGCCGCGATTGAGCGCGGCGGGATAGGCGCCGAGCCGCATCGTGCCGCCGAGGTCACCGGCTTGCGAGCGCTTCTCGAGCTCGTTGCCGCGCAGCCATTCCGTCATCAGGCCGACCAGGGGCTCCTTGGTCGGGCCGAACTCGGTGGAGTTGGCGTCCTCGATGCCGACGAGGTTTCGCGCGGCCTCGATCACCGCCATCTGCATGCCGAAGCAGATGCCGAAATACGGTACGTCCCGCTCGCGCGCGAATTGCGCCGCCTTGATCTTGCCCTCGGCGCCACGCTGGCCGAACCCGCCGGGGACGAGGATGCCGTTGACGTGCTCGAGGAACGGCGCGGGATCTTCCTTCTCGAAGATCTCGCTCTCGATCCAGTCGAGATTGACCTTCACCTTGTTGGCGATGCCGCCATGCGAGAGCGCCTCGATCAGCGACTTATACGCATCCTTCATGCCGGTATATTTGCCGACGATCGCGATGGTGACGTTGCCCTCGGGATTGCGCACGCGCTCGTTGATCTGTTGCCAGCTGCGCAGCTCCGGCGGAATCCGCGAGCCGATGCCGAAGGCGGCGAGCACTTCGTCGTCGAGACCCGCATTGTGATAGGCCTCGGGCACCGCGTAGATGTTGTCGACGTCGCGCGCCTCGATCACGGCACTTTCGCGCACGTTGCAGAACAGGCCGAGCTTGCGGCGCTCCTCCTTCGGGATCTCGCGGTCGGTACGGCAGAGCAGAATATCAGGCTGAATGCCGATCGAACGCAGCTCCTTCACAGAATGCTGCGTCGGCTTGGTCTTCAGCTCGCCTGCGCTCGGGATAAAGGGCAGCAGCGTCAGATGGATGTAGACGGCGTGATCGCGCGGCAGCTCGTTCTTGAGCTGGCGGATCGCCTCGAAGAACGGCAGGCCCTCGATGTCGCCGACGGTGCCGCCGATCTCGACGAGGACGAAATCGTAGTCGTCATTGCCATCGAGGACGAATTCCTTGATGGCGTTGGTGACGTGCGGAACCACCTGGATGGTCGCGCCGAGGTAATCGCCGCGGCGCTCCTTGGTGATGATGTCCTGGTAGATGCGTCCCGTGGTGATGTTGTCGGCCTTGGTCGCAGGCCGCCCGGTGAAGCGCTCGTAGTGACCGAGATCGAGATCGGTCTCCGCGCCGTCATCGGTCACGAACACTTCGCCGTGCTGATACGGCGACATCGTTCCGGGATCGAGATTGAGATAGGGGTCGAGCTTGCGGAGGCGGACCTTGTAGCCCCGGGCTTGCAACAGCGCACCGAGTGCCGCTGAAGCCAGACCCTTGCCGAGCGAAGAAACCACGCCGCCGGTGATGAATATGTACCGCGCCATGGGACTTAACCTCTAATCCCTCGAATTCGATTCGCCAAAGCGATTCGTATTCCGCCCCAAAAGATTCTGCGGGCCTGTGGGTGAGCCAAAACTAAGAGTGGTGACAGTGCCTTGATGGGGATTGTTGATGCAGGACGGTAGCTATCGCCCTGCATGGCCCCCCTGCTTTATTGCGAACGCGGCACCTGCGGGCCGGTCGGAGCCGGCGCCTGCTGCTGCTCGTCGGCCTTCTTCAGCGAATCCAGGATGCCGCCCGAGGTCGGCGGCGCGATTGGCGAGCCGCCGGCCGGCTGGCCCTGCGACGCCGGCGTGCCGATGATCGACGACGGCGCGCGGCTGTAGCCGGCGTGCCAGGACAGGAACATGCTGGTGAGGAAGAAGCCCGCGGCGAGGACCGCGGTGGTCCGCGTCAACAGGTTCGCGGTGCCCCGGCTCGACATGAAGCCCGCGCCGCCGCCCATGCCGAGGCCGCCGCCTTCCGACTTCTGGAGCAGGACGGCGCCGATCATGACGGCGACGATCATGAGGTGAATGACGATGACAACGGTCTGCATAGTGCCCTTCCGTCACAAGCGGGCGGCGCCTGACGGCGGCCGATCGCGCTTCGCGGGTTTTCCTGAAGTTGCGCGGTGTTACACGATCGGAGGGGGTATTGCCACCCCCGATCGGCTCCGAACCAACGGTTTGAATGAGTTAGGGGCAGCCCTTGGCAATCGCAAGGAAATCGGCCGCCTTCAGGCTGGCGCCGCCAACCAGCGCCCCGTTGACGTTCTTCACGGCCATCAATTCGGCCGCGTTCGAAGGCTTGACCGAGCCGCCGTAGAGGATGCGCATCCGGCTACCCTCGGCCTTGAACCTGGCGGTCAGGAATTCCCGGATAAACCCATGAATCTGCTCGACATCCTGGGACGTGGGGGTCAGGCCGGTGCCGATCGCCCAGACCGGCTCATAGGCCACGATGAGATTCGCGGCGGTCGAGCCATCGGGAAGCGAGCCGGCGAGCTGCCCGCGCAGAATGTCCAGGGTCTGGCCGGCGTCGCGCTGGCCCTGCGTCTCGCCGATGCAGACGATCGCGGTCGCCCCGGCGCGCCAGGCCGCTTCCGCCTTCTGGCGGATCAGGCCATCGCCCTCGCCGTGGTCGGCGCGGCGCTCGGAATGGCCGACAATGATGGCGCCGGCCCCGGCATCCACCAGCATTTCGGCGGAGATATCGCCGGTATGGGCTCCGGAGGCCTTGGGATGGCAATCCTGGGCCCCGACCGCGACCGTCTTGCCACGCGCCTTCTCGGCAAAGGCTGCGATCAGGGTCACCGGGGGGCAGACCAACAGATCGGCTTTTGCGGCCACATCTGCCGCGCCGGTGAGCATGGCGTCGAACTCGGCAGCCTGGGCCTTCAGGCCGTTCATTTTCCAATTGCCGGCGATCAGGGGGCGGATGGCGTCGGTCATGTCAACTTCCAGCAAAATGAGGTTTGCGCATGCGCTAGCAGAGCTGCCGCGGCAGTTCCAGAGACCAGAGGCCTTTAACCGCAGTCTCCAGCGGTCACTGGGCCTGAGGTTGCGGGGGGAAAGCCGCCACTTTATGATGATTGATCAATTTGGTGACGCGCTTTTGCGGAATCTGCATTAAGACGCGCTCCCGTTCCCCTCCTGCTCAGACAAGTTGGACCAAATGCTTCGAGGAATGCGCAAGGCCTCATCAAACTGGCTCGGCAAGACCATTATGGCCGTGGTGATGGGCGTGTTGATCATCAGTTTCGGCATTTGGGGCATCGCCGACATCTTCAAGGGCTTCGGGCAGTCCACGGTGGCCAAGATCGGCCGCACCGAGATTTCGCTGAACGAGTTCCGCCAGATCTATACCGACCGCCTGCAGCAGATCAGCCGCCAGTTCGGCCGTCCGCTGACGCCGGATCAGGCCCGCGCCTTCGGCCTCGACCGCCAGGTGCTGCAGCAGACCATCGCGGAAGCAGCCCTCGACGAGGAGGCGCGCCGGCTCGGGCTTGGTCAGTCCGATGACCAGATCCGCCAGGTCATCATGAACGACCCCAACTTCAAGGGCGTCGGCGGCAATTTCGATGCGAACCGCTTCCAGGCCATGATCCGCAATTTCGGCTATACCGAGCAGCGCTACGTCGCCGAGCAGCGCAAGGTGTCGCTGCGCCGGCAGATCACCGGCACGATCGGGGCCGGCCTCGAGCCGCCGAAGGCTATGATCGACGCGCTGACGCGCTTCCAGAACGAGCAGCGCGCCATTGAATTCGTCAGGCTCGATGCCGCCCAGGCAGGCCAGATCGACGCGCCCTCGCCCGAGGCGCTCGCGGCCTATTTCGAGGATCACAAGGTCCAGTTCCGCGCGCCCGAATATCGCAAGATCTCCTTCGTGGTGCTGTCGCCGGAAGAAATCGGAAAATGGAGCGAAGTCTCGGACGAGGACGCCAAGAAGGTGTTCGAGCAGCGCAAGGACCGGCTCGGCACGCCGGAGAAGCGCCAGATCCAGCAGATCGTCTTCCCCAACGCAGCTGAAGCGCAGGCCGCCCGGGAGCGCCTTGTGGGCGGCATGTCGTTCGAGGACCTCGGCAAGGAGCGCGGACTGAGCGCCTCAGACGTCGATCTTGGCCTCGTCACCAAATCCTCGCTGGATGCTGTGGTCGGCGAAGCCGCCTTCGCGCTTCCCGCCGGCGAGATCAGCCAGCCGATCCAGGGCGCGCTCGGCACGTCCATCGTCAAGGTCGACAAGATCGAGCCGGGTGCCGAGGCCGACTATGCGAAGCTTGCCGGCGACATCAAGCGCGAGATCGCCACCGAGCGCGCGCGCGTCAAGGTCAACGATCTCCGCGACAAGATGGAAGACGAGCGTGGCGGCGGGGCCAGCGTGATCGACGCAGCGCAGAAGCTCGGCCTCACCGCCGTGACCATCGATGCCGTCGACCGCTCCGGCCGCGCCCCGAACGGCCAGCAGGTCGCCAACATCCCGCAGGGCCTCGACGTGGTGTCGCAGGCCTTCAACACCGATGTCGGCGTCGACAACGACTCGATCTCGTTCAAGGGCGGCTATGTCTGGTACGACGTGCTCGCCATCACGCCCTCCCGCGACCGCAATCTCGACGAGGTCCGCGACCAGGTCGAGGCGCGCTGGCGCCAGGACCAGATCGCGACCAAGCTCAAGGCCAAGGCGACCGAGATGGTGCAGAAGCTCGAAGCGGGCGGCAAGCTCGCCGATGAAGCCTCCGCCATCGGCGCCAAGGTCGAGACCGCGACCGGCTTCAAGCGCGACGATACGCCCGCCAGCGTGCCTGCAGCGGTCGTCGCCGCTGCCTTCCGCGCCGCCAAGGATGGCGTCGGACAGACGCCGGTGACCGGCGGCACCGAGGTCATCGTCTTCCGCGTCACCGACATCGTCGATCCCGCGGTCGACGTTGCCTCCGACGCGGTCAAGAAGCTGAAGGAGAGCCTCGACCGCGCCCAGACCGAGGAGCAGGTCGCCTCCTACGTCAACAAGCTTGAAACCGACATCGGGACCACCATTAATCAGGCCGCCTTCGCGCAGGTGACCGGCGCGAACCAGCAGTAAGTTGAAAGCACGCGATGGACGACCTGAAATCGATCATTGGAAAAGTGGCGACCGGCGCCAGCCTGTCGCGTGACGAGGCCGCCTCCGCCTTCGACGCCATGATGAGTGGCGAGGCCACGCCCTCGCAGATGGGCGGCCTGTTGATGGCGCTCAGGGTGCGCGGCGAAACCGTGGACGAGATCACCGGCGCGGTATCGGCGATGCGCTCCAAGATGCTGACCGTGACGGCACCGCCCGATGCCGTCGACATCGTCGGCACCGGCGGCGACGGCTCCGGCTCCGTCAACGTCTCGACCTGCGCCTCCTTCATCGTGTCAGGGGCCGGCGTGCCCGTGGCCAAGCACGGCAACCGCGCCCTGTCGTCGCGCTCGGGCGCCGCCGACGTGCTGGCTTCGCTCGGCGTCAAGATCGACCTCAGGCCCGATCAGGTCGGCCGCTGCGTGCGCGAATGCGGCATCGGCTTCATGTTCGCTCCCGCCCACCATCCCGCCATGAAGAACGTCGGCCCGACCCGGGTCGAGCTTGCGACGCGCACGATCTTCAATCTGCTCGGCCCTCTCTCCAATCCGGCCGGCGTGAAGCGGCAGATGGTCGGCGTATTCTCCCGGCAATGGGTGCAGCCGCTGGCGCAGGTGCTGAAGAACCTCGGCTCCGAATCCGCCTGGGTGGTGCACGGCTCCGATGGTCTCGACGAGATCACCCTCACCGGACCGACTTTCGTGTCCACGCTGCACAATGGCGAGATCCGGAATTTCGAGGTGACGCCCGAGGACGCCGGCCTGCCGCGTTGCGACGCAGGCGCGCTGAGGGGCGGTGACGCCGATGCCAATGCGATCGCACTGCAAAGCGTGCTCGACGGCAAGCCGAGTGCCTACCGCGACGTCGCCCTGATGAACGCCGCGGCCGCGTTGATCGTCGCCGGCCGCGCCAAGGACCTCAAGGAAGGCGTCGCGATCGGCATGAAGTCGATCGACAGCGGCGCAGCCAACGCGAAGCTGAAGCACCTGATCGCGATCTCGAACGGCTGAGCCTGACATGTCGGACATCCTGACCAAGATCGAAGCCTACAAGCGCGAGGAGATCGCAGCCGCCAAGCGCGCGCAGCCGCTCGCGGCGGTCGAGGCGCAGGCCAAGGCGCAAGGGGCCCCGCGCGGCTTCGTGCGCGCGATCAAGGCCAAGCACGCCCATGGCGACTACGCGCTGATCGCGGAGGTGAAGAAGGCTTCCCCGTCCAAGGGCCTGATCCGCGCGGATTTCGATCCGCCCGCCCTCGCGAAAGCCTATGAGGTCGGCGGCGCGGCCTGTTTGTCGGTGCTGACGGACACGCCCTCGTTCCAGGGCCATCTCGACTTCATGGTGGCGGCGCGCGCGGCAACGTCGCTGCCGGTGCTGCGCAAGGATTTCATGTTCGACACCTACCAGGTGGTCGAGGCCCGCGCGCACGGCGCCGATTGCATCCTGATCATCATGGCGGCGCTCGATGATGCTACCGCCCGGGATCTCGAAGACGCCGCGATGGCCTACGGCATGGACGTGCTGATCGAAATCCACGACCGCGCCGAGCTCGACCGGGCGCTGAAACTTCGTTCGCCGATGATCGGCGTCAACAACCGCAATCTCCGCACCTTCGAAACCACGCTCGCGACCAGCGAGGCCCTGGCGCCGCTGATTCCCGCGGACCGGCTAACGGTCGGCGAAAGCGGCATCTTCACGCCGGCTGATCTCGCCCGGCTCGAGCGCGTGGGCATGTCGACCTTCCTGGTCGGCGAGAGCCTGATGCGGCAGGCCGACGTGACCGCGGCGACGCGCACGCTGCTCGCGCGCGAAGGCGCAACGCGCGCCACGGGTACGCGCTGACATGGCGCGCAAAAATATGGCGCGCAAGCCGTCCAAGAAGGCCGTCCCTGCCCTCACCCATATCGGCGCCTCCGGCGAGGCGCGCATGGTCGACGTGTCGGACAAGCCGGCGACCGAGCGGCTCGCGGTCGCGGAAGGCCGCGTCATCATGACCAAGGCGACGCTCGATCTCATCGTGTCAGGCAACGCCAAGAAGGGCGACGTGCTGGGCACAGCCCGCATCGCCGGCATCATGGCCGCCAAACGCACCTCGGAGCTGATCCCGCTCTGCCATCCGCTGGCGCTGTCGAAGGTCATCGTCGACATCGAGCCCGATGCAAAGCTGCCGGGCTGTGTGGTACGCGCCAGCGTCAAAGTGACGGGACCGACCGGCGTCGAGATGGAGGCCCTCACCGCGGTGTCCGTCGCCTGCCTCACCATCTACGACATGATCAAGGCGGTCGAGCGCCGCGTGCGTATCGAAGGCATTCACCTCGTCGAGAAGCTCGGCGGCAAATCCGGCCACTATCGCGCCTGATCGCGCGGTCCGGTCTATTTCGCCTCGCGCTGCCGCTCGCGATAGGCGCGCGTCTTCATCCGGTTGCCGCACAGCGTCGACATGCACCAGCGCCGCGTCGACGGTTTCGACCGGTCGAAGAACACCCGCCGGCATTCCTCCGACGCGCACATCTTCAGCCGGTCCAGCGTTCCCACGAGCGTTGCATCATGAAGCTCGATCGCGATGGCCGACAGGCCGGCGAGCGCATCCTCGCGCGCAGCCGACAGCGTTGCGCCGCGGCCTGCGCGCGCCTCCACCTGCAACGGAAACGGCGCGAGCGCGTCATTGAGCGCGCCGAGAACGCTTCTGTTCCGGAGCCGCTCGCTCGGCTCACATTGCAGATAGGCACGCAAAGCGCCCCGCAGCTTTAGCGCAAGCTCGAACATCGCGGGCGTGACGCGACCGCCCTCGGCGCCGAGGCCGCGTTCCCGCATCCAGTCCGCCAGCTCCTTCGGCCCGCCAAGCTCATCGCTCTCCGGATGTTCAACGCCGAAATGCGTGAAGTGACGAACATCGAGCGTGTTGGCGAAGTCGTAGACGTTCGCGAGCTCGTCTGGAACCTGGAATTTGCGTGACTCTTTCGACATCGGAACACCCGGAAATGGAACACCAGTAAAACAGATTTACCGGTTGACGGCAAGCGACACCAGTATAATGATTATGATGGTGTTTACAGAGTCGCCTGGGGATCGTGTCCCTCTGCGATCTCATCACTGGAGAACCGCGCCGTGACCGACGCCCTGCACTACCTCGAACTCACTGCGCTCGCCGCACGGCTCAAGGCGCGCGAAATCTCTGCGCTGGAGGTGACGCGCGCACAACTCGACCGCATCGACGCCATCGACCGCGACCTCGGCAGTTACGTCCACGTGATGGCGGAAACGGCCGTCACGGAAGCGAAAGCCGCGGACGCCGAGATCGCGCAGGGCCGGTATCGGGGCCCGCTGCATGGCGTGCCGATTGCTCTCAAGGACCTGCTCTGGACCAAGGGCACTCCGACGGCCGCGGGCACCACGCTTCATCGCAACTTCCGTCCAGATGAAGACGCAACCGTCGTGCGCCGGCTGAAGGACGCCGGCGCCGTGATCCTCGGCAAGGTGCAACTCACCGAAGGCGCCTATGCCGACCACCATCCGCGGGTGAAGCCGCCGAAGAATCCCTGGAATGCAAGTTACTGGCCGGGTATCTCGTCGAGCGGCTCCGCCGTCGCCACAGCCGCCGGGCTTT
The DNA here is from genome assembly GCF_032144035.1 of Bradyrhizobium sp. WYCCWR 12699. Classification (NCBI taxonomy): domain Bacteria; kingdom Pseudomonadati; phylum Pseudomonadota; class Alphaproteobacteria; order Hyphomicrobiales; family Nitrobacteraceae; genus Bradyrhizobium; species Bradyrhizobium sp. WYCCWR 12699. Next base: position 44,232 of record NZ_JAVTJN010000007.1, on the reverse strand, counting down.
GCTACGGCTCGCTCGGCTCCGACACCGGCGGCTCGATCCGCTGGCCCTGCGCCGCCAACGGCTTGACCGGACTGAAGCCGAGCTGGGGTCGCGTCAGCCGCCACGGCGCGTTCGAGCTCGCCGCAACGCTCGACCATATCGGACCGATCGGCCGCAGCGCGGCCGACGCCGGCGCGCTGCTCGGCGCCATCGCCGGACAGGATCCGAACGACCCGACGTCGCTGTTCGATCCAGTGCCCGACTATCTGGCTGCGGCTGCACGGGACGTGCGGGGATTGCGGATCGGCGTCGATGCCGCCTGGAACAGCGACGACGTCGACGTCACGACACAGCATGTGTTGGCGGACGCTATCGATGCTTTCCGCACGCTTGGCGCCGACATCGTCGATGTCCGATTTCCCGACGTCGTGCAGGCCATCGCCGATTGGACGCCGAATTGTGCGGTGGAAGCTGCGGTCGCGCACGAGGCGACCTATCCTGCCCACCGGGACGAGTATGGTCCGATCCTCGCCTCCGTGATCGAGGCGGGGCGCGCGCTCTCTGCCCTCGACTATCAGAAGATCCTGCTGCGCCGGCTGGCGTTTCGCGGCCGGGTGACCGCGCTGTTCGAGATCATCGACCTCCTGCTGACCCCGGTGCAGCCATTCCCGCCACTGACGCTCGCCATGATTCAGACGCTCGGCGAGCAGCCGGACCTGATCGCAAAGCTGCAGCGCTACACCTGCCCGTTCGACATGACCGGCCATCCCACGATCACGCTGCCAGGTGGTGCGTCGGCGGACGGACTGCCGATCGCGTTCCAGCTGGTCGCCGCCCGTCTCGACGAAGCCATGCTCGTGCGTGCCGGCGCCGCGTTCCAGCGGGCGACGTCCTGGCACCGCCGCCGTCCTTCCCTCATTTCGCGGAGGCCGCAATGACCATTCAATCCACGATCACCCGGCAAGGCATTTTCCATGGCTGGTTCGTCGTCGCAGCAGCCTTTACCGTCACGTTCGTTGGTTTCGGCTCCGCCTACACATTCAGCGCGTTTCTGGAGCCGCTCCAGCGCGATTTCGGCGCCTCGCGCGGTTCGATCTCGCTGGTGTTTTCGATTGCGGGCTTCCTGTACTTCGCGCTCGGACTCGTCAGCGGGCCCCTCGCCGACCGGCTCGGTTCGCGTTCGCTGGCCGTCGCCGGCATGATCCTGGTCGCGGTCGGACTTGCGGCCGCGAGCGCTGCACGCTCCCTCGTCGAGGTCTATCTCGCCTATGGGCTCGGCATCGGCCTCGGCGTCGGCTGCGCCTATGTTCCCGCCATCGGCGCGGTACAACGCTGGTTCGTCAGGCGCCGCGGCTTTGCCTCCGGGCTCGCGGTGAGCGGCATCGGGATCGGCACGCTTGCGATGCCGCCGCTCGCCTCATTGCTGATCGCATCGATGGGCTGGCGCGGCGCCTATATAGTGCTGGGCGCGATCGTGCTGGTGCTGGGTGGCGGGATGTCCCTGCTCATAGAGAACGATCCGAAGGACCGTGGCCTCGGACCCGATGGCGATCCGCCCCGCGATGCCGCGGCTGCAAACAACGCCGGCGGCGCATCGGTGCGCGAGGCCGTCCGGTCGACGCGATTCGCCGGCCTCTATGTGTCGTGCCTGGTTTGCTCGTTCGGCGCCTTCATCCCGTTCGTCCATCTCGTGCCTTACGCACGCGACCACGGGGTCGCGGCGTCCTCCGCGGTGTTGCTGCTCGGCGTAATCGGCGCCGGCAGCACCGCGGGCCGCTTCTTTCTCGGCGCGCTGGCCGACCGGATGGGCCGGGACCGCTCGCTGATCATGGTCCTGATCGGAATGGCGTTCGCGATGGTGATCTGGGCGATTGCCGCTGACGTCTGGACCCTCGCCGCCTTTGCCTTCGTCTATGGCGCGTTCTACGGCGGATGGGTCGCGGTGCTGCCCTCTGTGGTCATGGACTATTTCGGCGGACGCAACGTCAGTGGAATCATCGGCATCCTCTACACCAGCGTGGCGTTCGGCACGCTTGTCGGTCCGAGTGCGGCCGGTTTCGCCTACGACGTCAACCACAGCTACGTGTTGCCGATCCTGGTCAGCGCCGCCGCCAACGTCATCGCGGCGCTGGTCGTGGCGGCGATACTGGCGCGCAATGGCCCTCCGCGATCAGCGCAATGAAGCGCTGATGGCGGTGAACTTGGCGTTGAGCTTGGTGCCCAGGCCATTCACGACGGTGATGATCGCAAGCGCGATGCCGGCGGCGATCAGCCCGTATTCGATCGCGGTCGCACCACGCTCGTCGGCAATGAAGCTCTTCACAATGTTCGTCATGATCGCGTCCCTCTCTGTTGTCGGTGGCTGACGTGTTCGCAAATCACGTGCCAATACGCTTTCGAGCCCCGCCAACACGTTAGATGGTTAAGCCTTGGTTGATCGCGGCGCGGCCGGCAGGAAATGACCGGCATTGCGGATGCGGGCGGCAATTCCTGCCCGGTCCTGGCGCCCAGCGCATCGATTGCTTTTATGCGCGGCCGTTCACATCGCATTAACCGCGCTTCCTAACTTCGCCTCCATACCGTTCCCGTAAACCCACGGATGCTTTCGGGACCAAGAATTGACCCCGACGTGTGCACGGCAATGACCCAGCATGATGACGAGATTCGGCAGTCGCCTCTTTGACCAGGCCTTCGTGCGCAGCGGACCGATCCGCTGGCTGGTGGTGGGCGGCACGCTGCTGATCGCGGCCATCGCCGTAGGCTCCGTCCTGATGGCGCAGAATTTCCGCGAGCGGGCGCTGCGCAATGCGGGCCGCGAGCTGGAAAATACCGTGCTGCTGCTCGCCCATCATTTCGATCAGCAATTGCAGGATTTTGCGGTCATCCAGCGAGACTTCGTCGATCACGCGCGTACGATCGGCATTGCCAGCGTTGCAGACTTCCGCACGCGCCTCTCTGGTCAGGGCGTCCACCAGATGCTGCGTTCGAAGATCGATGCACTGCCCTATATCGGCGGCGTCAACATCATCGATGCCGACGGCAATCTGATCAATTCGTCGACGGCGTGGCCGGTCCCAAAGGTCAACATGGCCGACCGCGCCTATTTTCGCACTTTCAAGTACGACCCCAATTCGCCTGAAGTCCTGATCGAGCCGCTGCACAGCCGCATCTCGGGTGCCTGGACCGTCCTGATCGTGCGCAAGATCGTCGGGCCCAACGGCGAGTTCCTGGGTGTCGTCGGCCGCGGCATCGAGCCCGCCAACTTCGAGAAGTTCTTCGCCACCGTCGCGCTCGGCGAAAGCGCGACGATCTCGATGCTGCATCGGGACGGCACGCTGCTCGCCCGTTATCCGCACTCGGGCGAATTGATGGGACGAAACTTCAAGACGGGTTCGTTCGAACAGCAGAGGGTTTTCGGCCTCGATCACTTCGCCGGCCGTTTCACCAGCCCGATCGACGGCGAAGACCGGCTGATCTCCTCGCGCGCACTGCCCCATTTCCCGATCCTGATGATGGCGACCACGACGCGTGCGGCGGCCCTGAGCGACTGGCGCGAGCAGATCGGCATGCTGATCTCGGTCGCCGCCGCCTCCGCGCTCGCCATCGCAGGCGTGCTGATCGCGGTCGTGCGCAAGCTGCTGGAGCAGCACCGCGCCTCGCGCGAGCGGCTGACGCTGGAGAAGCAGCGGCTCGACCGCGCCGTCAACAACATGACGCAGGGTCTCTTGCTGTTCGACGCCGAGCGGCGGCTGGTGGTCTGCAACCAGCGCTACATCGAAATGTACGGATTGTCGGCCGAGATCGTGAAGCCCGGCTGCAGTTTCCACGACATCATCGCCCATCGCAAGGCAACCGGCTCCTTCACAGGCGACGTCGACCGCTATGTCGTTCGCGTGCTGAAGGGCATCCACGCACGCAACTCCATGGTGGTCGACACCTCCGATGGCCGCTCGATCCACATCCTCAACGAGCCGCTCGCGGACGGCGGCTGGGTGGCGACCCATGAGGACATCACCGAGCGCCGCCGCATCGAGGAGCGCATCACCCATCTCGCCCATTACGACGCGCTGACCGATCTGCCCAACCGCACCATGTTCCACGAGCATCTGCGCGAGGAGCTCGCCGCCCTCGGCAACGGCGAAGAGATCGCGGTGCATTACATCGACATCGACGAGTTCAAGGGCGTCAACGACGCGCTCGGCCACCTCGTCGGCGACGAGCTGTTGAAATCGGTTGCCACGAGCCTGCGTCGCTGTGCGGGTCCGGCGGATTTCGTCGCGCGGCTCGGCGGCGATGAATTCGCCATCGTCCAGAGCGCAGTGACGTCGCGTGATCAGGTCGATGAGCTGGTCGCGCGGGTGTTCGCGGCCATCCGCGCGCCGTTCGACTGCATGGGGCATCATCTCACCACCGACGCCAGCATCGGCATCGCACTCGCGCCGGAGCACGGCACGGCGCTCGACCAGATCCTCAAGAACGCGGACATGGCGATGTACGCCGCCAAGTCCGCCGGACGCCGTACCTATCGCTTCTTCGAGCCGGAGATGGATGCCAAGGTGCGCGAGCGCCGCCAGCTCGAGAGCGACCTTCGCCATGCCATCGCCGAAGGGGGTCTCGAAGTCTACTACCAGCCCTGCCTCAGCCTGAAGGATGATCGCATCACCGGCTGCGAGGCCCTGGTGCGCTGGCGCCATCCCGAGCGCGGCATGGTCTCGCCGGCGGAGTTCATCCCGATCGCCGAAGACACCGGCCTGATCAACGAGATCGGCGAATGGGTGCTGGCGACCGCCTGCCGGGACGCTGCGAACTGGCCCGACGATATCCGCCTCGCGGTCAACGTCTCACCGGTGCAATTCAAGAGCGGCACGCTGGCGCTGAAGATCATGGCGGCGCTCGCTGCTTCGAACCTGCCGGCAAGCCGGCTGGAGCTCGAGATCACCGAGGCGGTGCTGATCCGCGACGACGATGCCGCGCTCACGATCCTGCACCAGCTCCGTGCCATAGGCGTGCGCATCGCGCTCGACGATTTCGGCACCGGCTACTCCTCGCTGAGCTATCTGCACCGCTTCCCGTTCGACAAGATCAAGATCGACCGCTGCTTCGTCGATGACATCGCCGGCCCCGACGGCTCCGCCAGCATCGTCCAGGCCGTCGTCAATCTGGCGGCGGCGCGCCGCATGACCACCACGGCAGAGGGCGTCGAGACCGAGGAGCAGCAGCGCCTGCTGCGTGCGCTCGGCTGCTCGGAAATGCAGGGCTATCTGTTCAGCGCCGCCAAGCCCGCCGACAAGGTGCTGGAGCTGTTCGCGCTGCATCGCAGCCGGCTTGCCCGGCGCGAAGGCAACGGCGGCCGCCGCCGCGAGGCGGGTTAGAATTCGTCCGTCCCGTCAGGCTTGACGATGACGACCGGCCAAAGTATCTCCCGACATGCAGCTGCCGAGACGGCGCTGCCGTAGGCGTTACCGTCATCCAACGCGTCCTTTGTCGAGAGGATCCCAGCAGGGAGTTCTCGATTCACGAGACGCCACGGTCATGCCATCACTTTTCCTGTCAGCGGATGTTCACCCGTTCGAGACCCTTAAGCCGGCGCACGCGCCGCGCTGCCGGCCGTCTTGCCGGATCGCTCGCCATGAGGATTTGCGGGATTGCCGTGGCCTTTCTCAATCGAAAGGCGACCCCATGAAGATGACTGGCAATACGATCCTTGTCACCGGCGGCACCAGCGGCATCGGCCGCGCGCTGGCCGAGGCTTTTCACGATCGCGGCAATCGCGTCATCGTCACCGGCCGGCGGCCGGCCCTGCTCGAGCAGATCGCGGCCGAGCGGCCTGGCGTGATCGGCCTGCCGCTCGACCTCGACGATCCCGCATCGCTGTCGCGCTTGTCGGCCGATATTCAGGCAGGCTCTCCCGGGCTCAACGTTCTGATCGCCAATGCCGGCATCTCGCGGCCGGAGGACCTTGCTGCGGAAGGCTGGGATGCCTCGGATGCGGAGGCCATCGTCGAGACCAACATTCTCGGCGTGCTGCGCGCGACGGCGGCGTTCCTGCCGATCCTGAAGAGGCAACCGGAGGCGACGATCATCGCAACCAGCTCGAACCTCGCCTTCGTGCCGCGAGCCGATTTCCCGACCTACTGCGCCAGCAAGGCATTCCTGCACTCCTGGCTGCAGTCGCTGCGGCACCAGCTCCGCAGGATTCCCGTCGAGGTGCTGGAGCTCGCGCCGCCTTATGTACAGACCGAGCTGACCGGGGCGCAGCAGGCCAGCGACGCGCGCGCCATGCCGCTGGCCGCTTACATCGCGGAGGTCATGCAATTGCTGGAGCTGCGGCTTCACCCGCGCGACGAGGTGCTGGTGGAGCGTGACCGCGCCCGCCGCTGGGCCGAGCGCGACGGCCGCTACGAGGCGACCTTTGCGGCCATGAATCCAAGCTGAGGCGACGTTCCAGACGAATTCGCCCGGAAGCGGCTATCCGCTTCCGGGCGATCCGTAGACTGGGAGTCGCAGAATTTAGTTCGGCACCGCGCCTTTCGAGGCAGGCTTGGCCGCAACCGCGTTCGCGGTGACGCCGTGCAGGAAGTCGTAAGCCGCATGCAAGGCCTTGTCGTCTTCCTCCTTGGGCGGGACGTAGGACTGCGACCCCGTCTGCTCGCCACCCTCACCCGCCGACAGATGCCCGCGCATCTGGGACTCCGCCATGGTGTCCATGCGGCCCTTCAGCTCCGGCGGCACGTCCTGCAGGATCTCGATGTCGGGGGCGATGCCCTGGGCCTGGATCGAGCGGCCCGACGGCGTGTAATAGCGCGCCGTGGTCAGCGCCAGCGCGCCATTGCCGGCGCCGAGCGGAATGATCGTCTGCACTGAACCCTTGCCGAACGAGCGCGTGCCGATGATCGTCGCGCGCTTGTGGTCGTGCAGCGCGCCGGCGACGATCTCCGAGGCCGAGGCCGAGCCGCCATTGACGAGCACCACCAGCGGCTTGCCCTTGGTGAGATCGCCGCCATGCGCGGTGAAGCGCTGGGTCTCCTCCGGGCTGCGGCCGCGGGTCGAAACGACCTCGCCGCGCTGCAGGAACGCGCTCGACACCGACACGGCCTGGTCGAGCAGACCGCCCGGATTGTTGCGCAGGTCCACCACGTAGCCGACGAGCTTCTCCTGCGCGACGTCCTTGGTGATCGAGGCGATCGCCTTCTTCAGGCCGTCGGTGGTCTGCTCGTTGAACGAGGTGATGCGGACATAGCCGATGTCGCCGTTCTCGACATGGAAGCGCACCGGGCGCACATGAATGATCTCGCGCTTGATCGCGACGTCGAGCGGAGCGTCGGCGCCCTTGCGCACGATGGTGAGCTTGGTCTGGGTATCGACCGGGCCCTTCATCTTGTTGACCGCCTGCTCGAGCGTCATGCCCTGCACGGCCTCGCCGTCGATCTTGCTGATGAGGTCGCCGGACATCAGGCCGGCCTTCGAGGCGGGGGTATCGTCGATCGGCGAGACGACCTTGACGAGGCCGTCCTCCATCGTGACCTCGATGCCGAGGCCGCCGAACTCACCGGAGGTGGTCTCCTGCATCTCGGTCCAGGCCTTCGCGTTCATGTAGCGCGAATGCGGATCGAGCGAGGTCACCATGCCGGTGATCGCGCCTTCGACCAGCTTGGCATTGTCGGGCTTCTCGACATAGCTCGCCTTCACGCGCTCGAACACTTCGCCGAACAGGTTGAGCTGGGAATAGGCATCATTCGCGTTAGCTGCCGCCCGCGCCGCCCATACGCCGCCGTGCGGGCTGGCTACCAGAAGGGTGAGACACGCTCCGGTGAGCGTGCCCAGAGGGAACAGCAGGGATTTCCGCATGGATGGGCTGGCCTTTTCGCTGGGCGGTTCGCTTTAAGCTTGTCTCTCGAGACTTGTCTTTCAACACTCGTCCTTCAAGACTTGTCTTTCGGGACTTGGAAGGCGCCATGCAATTGGCGATCCAGTCTGCTTCTCACAATACCATTCTGGTTTCTTCAAGGCCGGGATGCCGCGCCGACGGGTGCACCGCAGAAATCGCTTCGCCCGGACCTAAACTTTTGGCAACGTTGCAGGACTGGCCGGCCCGCAAGGGGAATCATCGGCCGGTCCACGCCCTGCTGCTATGCGATTTTAGGATAGTTTTGGAGGCCTGGACGGGTTAGGCGATGACATAAGGCTTCAAATTCTCGGGAGGATAACAATGAACGAAGCACCCCGCATCCGGCCAGAACGGAACGTCGAGCTCGGCGCCAGCAACGAGCCGTTCCAGAATCTGCACGAATTCATCCGGAAAGCGCGGGCCAACCTCAACCAGAACGCCTGGGACTACATCGTCGGCGCCGCCGAGACCGAAACCACGATGCGCCGCAACCGCATGGCGCTGGACGAGATCGCCTTCCGCCCGCGCGTGCTGCGCGACGTCCGCAAGGTCGACGGCGCGGTTCAGCAATTTGGCCGCAAGATGCGCCTTCCGGTGGTGCTGGCGCCCGTCGGCGCGCTCGAAATCTTCGATCCGGACGGCGCGGCGAGCGTCGCGCGCGGTGCCGGCACCTTCGGTGCGGCGCACATGCTGAGCTCGGTGTCCGAGCCGGGCCTGGAGAAGACCGCCGAGATGGCCCCCGATGCACTCCGGCTCTACCAGCTCTATGTCCGCGGCGACGATTCCTTCGTCGCGGATGTCGTCAGCCGAAGCGAGAAGAACGGCTATGCCGCCTTCTGCCTGACCGTCGACACCGCCCATTACAGCCGTCGCGAACGTGACATCGCCAAGCGCTACGTTCGCGAGAGTCGCCTGCGCGCCACCGGCGGCGATTTCCAGAAGGGCCTGGAGTGGCGGACCGTGAAGATGATCAAGGACAAGTTCAAGATCCCGCTGATCCTGAAGGGCATCGCCACCGCCGAGGACGCGCTGATCGCGGTCGATCACGGCGTCGAATGGATCTACGTCTCCAATCACGGCGGCCGCCAGCTCGACCATGGCCGCGGTGCCATGCATGTGCTGCCCGAAATCGTCGAGGCCGTGAAGGGCCGCGCCAAGATCATGGTCGACGGCGGCATCTGTCGCGGCACCGACATCGTCAAGGCGATCGCGGCAGGGGCAGATCTCGTCGGCATCGGCCGGCTGCAATGCTGGGCGCTGGCGGCAGCCGGCGAAGCCGGCATCACGCGGATGCTGGAGCTGCTCGAGGACGAGGTGCTGCGCTGCCTCGGCCTGCTCGGCGCCACGTCGTTTGCCGAGGTCGACAAATCCTGCCTGCATCCGGCGACCGCCACCAACGCGCCGAGCGTGTTCAGCGCGTTTCCGCTGTTCGACCACGAACCTTATCGGTACTGAGTAAGAGGATTGCAGGTGACATCGCTCTCTCCCGGCAGCGCGGATGCGCTTCTGTTCGATCTCGGGCGCGTGGTGCTCGACATCGACTTCTCCAAGGCGATCGCTTGCTGGGCGGGACATGCCGGCTGCCATCCCGAAAGCATCGTCGCGCGCTATGTGCGCGACGAGGCCTACCGGCTGCACGAGATGGGCAAGATCAGCGACGAGGATTATTTCGCCTCGCTACGCGCTTCGCTGGGGATCGGCATTTCGGATGCCCAGTTCCTGGAGGGCTGGAACGCGATCTTCGCCGGCGAGATGCCTGATATCGCCGAGTTGTTGCCGCGGGCGGCGAAACAGATGCCGCTCTACGCCTTCTCCAACACCAACCGGCCGCATGTCGATTATTTCTCGAAGGAATATGCCGATCTGCTCGGCCATTTCCGCGAGCTGTACCTGTCATCGAGCATCGGCCTGCGCAAACCGGATGCGGAGGCTTTCGACCATGTCGTCGCCGCGATCGGCGTTCCCGCCGAGCGCATCGTGTTCTTCGACGACCTCGCTGAGAACATCGAAGGCGCGCGAGCCCGCGGCCTGACGGCCGTGCATGTGACCTCGCCGCGCGACGTCGGGAAGGCCTTGAAAGCATTGGGCATCTGACGCCAGCCGCGGGTGCCACCCGGCCTCCCGGCAGCGACATCTTCCGGAACTAAATCTGCTGGAATTTTGGAACCTGATCACTTTGTGCATTTTTATACAGAGTTCCGGGAACGGAATACCGCCCTTCGGACTCTTGAGTCCGTTGGGACTTCTACATCGGACTGATCGACGTGCTGGGCAAAACCTATCTCACCAAGCAAGCCTCTCTCCTGCTTGAATTCGCAAGAAACACCTCGGATTCTGACCTTTCCGCCAAGCTGATCAGCAAGGCCGCCGACCTGAAATCGCAGGCCGATCCGCTCCCCGACAAGGATCAAGGGCCCAAAGCGCCCGACGTCGCATTTGAGATCAGTCCGGACGATCCGGCGGCACGGTGACCGTATCGGTGTTGGCGCTCGTGATTCTCGTCCTTCACGGCGCGCTGTCTCGGCTTCCAGATCATGCCCTGACGAACTTGCACTCCTCCACCACGGAGATCACGCAGGATAGATCATCCCGCGCGCTGCTTTGCCTCGCGCCTGCGGTCGGCTAGAACTCTCGCCGCCCCATTGAACGATGTGCGAGCAGGAGTTTTGCCCGTGGCCCTGATGCCGGTTTCCGACGCCCTTGCCGCGGTGCTGGCAGGTGCAGAGCCGCTGCCTGAACAGATGGTTGCACTCGACGAGGCCTATCACCGCGTGCTGGCACATGATGTCGCGGCGCGGCGCACGCAGCCGCCGCAAGCCATGTCGGCGATGGACGGCTATGCGGTGCGCGCGGCCGACGCGGCAGCGATCGATTCCCGGCTGACGGTGATTGGCGAGGTCGCCGCCGGCCGTCCTTTCGCGAGAGCGGTCGGCGCCGGCGAAGCCGTGCGGATCTTCACCGGCGGCGTCGTTCCCGACGGTGCGGACGCGGTCGTGATCCAGGAGGACACCGTCGTGGACGGCAACAGCGTCACGATCAAGGAAGCCGCCATCATCGGACGGCACATCCGCCCGGCCGGCGTCGACTTCCGTGAGGGTGACGTCCTCCTCCGCAAGGGGACGCGTCTGACCGAACGTGACCTCGCGCTCGCTGCCGGAATGAACTACCCGCAGCTCGCCGTCTGCCGCCGTCCCAAGGTCGCGATCCTCGCCACCGGTGACGAACTGGTGATGCCGGGCTCAGCGCCAAGGCACGGCCAGATCGTCTATTCCAACGGCTACGCCCTGCACGCGCTCGCCCGCAGCGAGGGCGCCGACACCGTCGACCTCGGCGTCGCCGCCGACACGCTGGAGGCCACCACATCAGGCATCCGCCGCGCTCGCGAGAGCGGTGCCGATATCCTGATCACGACCGGCGGCGCGTCGGTCGGCGACCACGACCTGGTCCAGCAGGCACTCAGGGACGAAGGCATCGCGATGGCGTTCTGGAAGATCGCCATGCGGCCGGGCAAGCCGATGATGCACGGGCGGCTCGGCGCCATGCGCGTGATCGGCCTGCCCGGCAATCCCGTGTCGTCCTATGTGTGCGCCTTCCTGTTCATGGTGCCGCTGATTCGCGCCTTGTCAGGCCGCTCGGTGATTCATCATCGTCGCGAACGTGCCGTGCTCGCCTGCGATCTCGGTGCCAACGACCAGCGCGAGGATTACTTGCGCGCGCGCCTCGAGCTGCGCGACGACGGCACGCTGGTCGCGCTTCCCGTCAGCCATCAGGATTCCTCTCTGCTTGCGAATCTTGCTGCGGCACAGGTACTTCTCGTGCGCCCACCGTTCGCGCCGAAGGCCAAGGCCGGCAGCCCCTGCGAGGTGCTGCGGCTCCCCGTCTGAGTGCACGGCCACACGCATTCCGCGAACCGCGCTTCGTTCACGGTAAATTAAGCAGTTGCGGAACATGTATCGAACATATAGTGTCCGTTCATGATTTGTTTCGAGGATGTAGCTGCTTATCGCTGAACTCATCGTCTCGGAATCGAACGACATCAACCGGGGGACTTTGGTCGAGATGTTAACGCGCAAACAATACGAGCTTCTGCGGTTCATCAGCGAGCGTTTGAAGGAAAGCGGCGTGCCGCCCTCCTTCGACGAGATGAAGGATGCGCTCGACCTGCGCTCGAAGTCGGGCATCCACCGCCTGATCACCGCGCTCGAGGAGCGCGGCTTCATCCGCCGGCTGCCCAACCGCGCCCGCGCCATCGAAGTGATCAAGCTGCCGGAGCTCCAGGCTGCCGCCGGCGCCCGGCGCGGCTTCACGCCGAGCGTCATCGAGGGCAATCTCGGCAAGATCCGCGCGAGCTCCAGCCCGCCCGTGGACGAGGGCGAGCGGCCCGTTGCGGTGCCCGTGATGGGCCGGATCGCGGCCGGCACGCCGATCGAGGCGTTGCAGACCCGCAGCCACACCATCAGCGTGCCGCCCGACATGCTCGGCTCGGGCGAGCATTACGCTCTCGAGGTGCGCGGTGATTCCATGGTCGAGGCCGGTATCCTGGACGGCGACATGGCGCTGATCCAGCGCAACGAGAGCGCCGACACCGGCGACATCGTGGTGGCGCTGATCGACGACGAGGAGGCTACGCTCAAGCGCTTCCGCCGCCGCGGCGCGTCGATCGCGCTCGAGCCTGCCAATGCCGCCTATGAGGTGCGTATCCTGCCGCCGAACCGGGTGAAGATTCAGGGCAAGCTAATTGGGCTTTACCGGAAGTACTGAGTCCGGAAGGACTCAGTCCGAAAGTAGTTTTGGCGCCTGCGTGCCGCCTTCGATCGGCGTCGCCGATCTGAGATTGGAGCGGATGAATGTCCGCTCCGGCTGGATGATCATTCTGGTTCTGCACAGATTATCCGGCCCCTCCTCCACGGCCATCTTCGGCGGACCGCAGCGACATCGCGTCTGGGCGTTTCGGGTTCGGAAGACCAGATCGTTTGGGTGCAGCGGTAGCGGCATCGGGGCACGGGGCCGTTGCCGCGCCATCGCATTGCCATGTCCGCAACACCCAATTGCGCAGCGCCGCGATCGCGCCGGCAATGCGAAGTGTCGCTTTTGCAGTCGCTGACAGGCGCCCGGCGTAATGCACCTCAGCCAGCTTTGTTCCTGGCGAATTCGGGAAAGTTAAAGTGATCGCGGGGTGCGGATCCCAGCCGCAGATTTGCCTACAACCAAGCACAGCGTTGGTGTTTAAACTCTGACAGAGGCCTGTGCCTCCAAGAGAGGCGCGGGTCGCTATCTTCACATGAGGAGCACCCGATGTGTGACTATAGCCTGCATGCCGTCGCGACGCGCCCCGCAGAAGTCGGCGAGACGATCGTCACGACAACCTTCCGCGGCACCTCGACGCGCGGCTTCGCATCCGAAGCCGACCTCTCCGTTGCGGTCTGCCTGCTGCCGGGAACGGAGCTCGCCTTCGCAGACAACGTCCGTTACGACAACCGCTGGATCTGGACACGCACCGTCAACTCCCGCGTCGGCAAGTTCGGCAAGGTCGATCCGCACATTCCCGATCGCCATCACGACGCGATCGAATTCCCTGATGGCAAATACGTGCTGGTGACTCAGCTCGTCGAAGGCCAGCGCGCAACCGTGCTGCAATTGCCCGTGACCCAACCGGTCGGCGAGCGCGAGCACAAGCCTGGGATCATCGCCGATAGCCGTTCGCCCGTCACACCGCTGCCGCTGGGCTGACAGAGGCTCAGTCCTCTGCTTGAAGATCGGCCTCCGACGGGGTCGCATCCTTTGCGCGCGGAGCCGCCGCCCGCGGCATGAGGGCTCCTTCGAAATCTCCCTCGCCGGCGGCCGCCGGCGACCAGGGACGGTTCGTGCCCCTCGCCCTCACCGCCTGAACTGCAAATCCGTCGCCACGCCGTGTCAACGCCAGCGCGCCCTGGCGAACGAGCCGCTGCCGATCCACCACCATCGCCGCGCAATCGGGCGATGCGGGCCGTGACGTCACGACCAGTGCGGCACGGCTGCAATCGTCCGCGAGCGCGTCGATGCGCGAGGCGAACGCGACCAGGCGCCCGTCGGCAAGCGGCGTGACGCAGCCGGCCTCGTCGCACGACACCCCCTCGGCCAGCGCGCTGCTGCCGGCATCGCGCGGATCGGCGTCGGCCGCCAGCCACTCCTTCAGCATGAAATTGTCCTTGCCCGTCCTGATCAGGTGCAGGCGCCCGTCCCCGCCCCGCACCGCGACGCTCGCGCCGTCCCCGGCGATCAGGATATCGGGCTGCCGCGCCGACAGGCCCCACGCGATGGACGCCAGCAGCGCCACGGCACCGCACCAGCGCAAGGGCGTGCGCAACAGGCCCATCACGATGATGCCGAGGCTCGCGGCGATCAGCGGCGCGATCCCGAACGCCGGGATGCGGCCGACCGCGCCCGGCAAGGCCGCCACCCAGCGCGAGACCGCGACCATCCAGTCGATGCCGAGGCCCATCAGCCACCAGAAGACGCGATCGAGCCCGAAGGGCGCGGCCAGCAATCCCAACAGCCCCGCCGGCATCACCAGTGCCGAGACCACCGGCATCGCACCGAGATTGGCGAGCACGCCATAGGGCGTGACACGATGGAAGTGGAAGGCGGCATAGGGCGTGGTCGCAAGCCCCGCGATCAGCGAGGCCAGGAACAGCATCGCGATCTCGCGGCCGCCCCACAGCGCGACGCGCGCGGTGGCCGAATGATCGGGCGAGGCCAGCAGGTTCGGCATGCCGATCTGCACCAGCGCCACCAGCCCGAGCGTTGCCGCAAACGACATCTGGAAGCTCGGATGCACCAGCGCCTCCGGCGCGACCGCAAGCACGATCAGCGCCGCCACCGCCAGCGTGCGGAAGGTGATGGCGCGGCGATCGACCATCACCGCGATCAGCACCACCGCCGTCATGAAGAACGACCGTTGGGTTGCGACCTCGGCGCCCGAGAGCAGCAGATAGAACGCAGCCGCGACGAATGCTGCAGCCGCCGACCATTTCTTGATGGCGAAGCCGGCCGCCAGGCCCGGGATCAACGCCAGCAGCGCGCGCACCGCGAAGAAGACGACGCCGGCGACCACCGCCATGTGATAGCCGGAGATCGAGAGAACGTGTCCAAGCCCGGAGATGAACATCGCATCGTTGACAGGGGCGGAAATCGCATCGCGCCGCCCGGTGAGCAGTGCAGTTGCAATCGCGCGGTTGTCGCCCTCGAGCGTTGCGCGGATGCGGGCGTCGATCGCATCGCGCAGGCCCTGCATGAAGGCGGCATAGCGCAGCCGCAGGCCGCCGGCATCAGGCGGGATTGCAGCCGTAATTGCGCCCATCACGAAGCCGGAGGCGCCGATGCCCTGGAAGAACATGTCGCGTGAAAAGTCGTAGCTGCCGGGGCGGACCGGCGTGAGCGGCGGCATCAGCCGCGCCTTCAATTGAACGAAGCTGCCGACCTCGGGCGCGGTGCCCTTGCGCACGGAGAGGCGGACGCGGTCGAGCTTGACGTCGCTGCGCTGCGCCTCCATCGCGGTGACACGCAGCACGAAGCGATCGGTGCGCTCGCGGATGTCGCGCGTCTCGACGAAGCCCGACAGCGACACCGAATAGAGTGGTTTTGCGAGTACGGTGTGGGCAATGCGCGCGGTCTTCCAGGTCGCCACGGCAAAGCCCGCCGCGACCGCTGCGATCATGATCGCCGGCGCGAACAGCCGGCTCCGCCGCAACAGGGCCGCGCCGAGCAGCAGCGCGATCGCCGTCGCGGCGACAATCCACAGCACCGGCTCATGATCGGCGGCAAAATAGAGCGCGATGCCGCCGCCGAAGGCGACCGGCACCCATGGCAGCAGGCGCCCGGGGCCGGCCTCGGCCCGAGCCCATCCGCGGATTGTTTCGACGATCGCGGGCCAAATGCCGAAGCCCGCCGGAACGAAGCCGCCGGCGGGCGCAACGCGGCCGACCGGCCACGTCCCGGCAATACCTTGGGACCGTACTGGCCGGCCCGGCTCCGCCATCTTCCCTGCACCCTACGCGACGCGATTGCCGCCAAGGCTACCGGAACGTGCGGTCGGGCGAATAGCGGTACAGATCGGGAACGCGAGAGGACGTCTCTACTTTTCCTCTTCCATGGTCACGGCCACCGATGCCTTGGCCGACAGCCGCACCTTGTTGCCTTCGACATCGGCAACGAGGCCCTTGTCGATGAAATGATGATGGCCCTTGTGGCTGCCCTCACCGCTGTCCTTCTTGGTCAGCTTGATGCGGTTGCCTTCGACCTTGTCGACCGTGCCGATGTGAACGCCGTCGGCGCCGATGACTTCCATATGCTCTGCGATGTTCTGCATGGTGAGTTCCTTGTTGAACCCACCCAACGCACAGAAACGACGTTCGTTCTGGCCCTCGGGAATGACGATGCCGTGTACGATGGCCGTCAGATCAGCGGCGCCTGCGACGAGGCGTGGTGATTGACGATCTTCCAGTCGCCGTCCTCGCGGATGATGACCCAGCTCATCTTGACGACGAGATCATCCCGCTCGCCGGCGAGGTCGAACGAGATTGTCGCGGCCATGTTGATCAGATCGGGGCCGGCTTGCGCTGCGTTCACATCGGAGAACACGGCGCTTGGCCTCCGCCAGCGCGGCAGGCCGTTGAAATAGTCGGCGACGCCGGCCCTGCCCCGATAGAGTTTCGGGTTGGAGCCGAAGAAGAACGCGTTTCTCGAATACAGCGACGAGAGCGCGGCCGCATCGAGGCTGGCGAAGCCGGCGCACCATTTCGCGATGATGGCGGAAACGATGGCGTCGGCTTCACTGCTCATGCCTCAATCCTCATCCTTTCGCGACTTCCTTCGCGAACGTGTCGCGCAGCCCGATGGTGCGCGAGAATACCGGCTTTCCGGGCGTCGAGTCCTTGTCGCGGACGAAATAGCCCTGGCGCTCGAACTGCATCGGCTCGGTCGCATTGCTCTCTGCCACCGATGCCTCGATCCGCGCGTCGGGCAGGATCTCCAGCGAGTTCGGATTGAGATCGGCCGCGAAGTTCGAAGCGTCCGGGCTCGGATTGGCGAACAGCTGGTTGTAGATGCGGATTTCAGCCGGCACCGACGTTGCCGCGGGCAGCCAGTGCATCGTCGCCTTGACCTTGCGGCCGTCGGGCGCGTTGCCGCCCTTGGTCGCGGGGTCGTAGGTGCAGCGCAGCTCCACCACCTCGCCCTTGTCGTTCTTGATCACGCCGGTGCACTTGACGAAATAGGCGTAGCGCAGCCGCACCTCGTTGCCCGGCGACAGGCGGAAGAACTTCTTCGGCGGGTTCTCCATGAAGTCGTCCTGCTCGATATAGAGCTCGCGGCCGAACGTGATTTTCCGCGTGCCCGCGCTGGGATCATCGGGGTGATTGATCGCCTCGAGCTGCTCGGTCTGCCCTTCCGGATAGTTCTCGATCACCACTTTCAGTGGCCGCAGCACGCCCATGCGCCGCTGCGACGTGCGGTTCAGCTCCTCGCGGATGCAGAACTCCAGCATGCCGACATCGACGACGCTGTTGGCCTTGGCAACGCCGATGCGCTTGACGAATTCGCGAAGCGCGGCCGGCGGCACGCCGCGGCGGCGCATCCCCGCCATGGTCGGCATGCGCGGATCGTCCCAGCCCGCGACATGGCCGTCGCGGACGAGCTGGGTCAGCACGCGCTTGGACAGCAGCGTGTAGGTCAGGTTCAGCCGCGCGAACTCGTACTGGTGCGGCTTCGACGGCACCGGCAGCTTCTCGATGAACCAGTCGTAGAGCGGACGGTGGTCCTCGAACTCCAGCGTGCAGATCGAGTGCGTGATGCCTTCGATGGCGTCAGACTGACCGTGCGCGTAATCGTAGCTCGGATAGATGTGCCACTTGGTGCCGGTGCGTGGATGGTGCGCGTGCAGGATGCGGTACAGCACGGGATCGCGCAGATTGATGTTGCCCGCGGCCATGTCGATCTTGGCCCGCAGCACGCGCGCGCCGTTCGGGAATTCGCCCGCCTTCATGCGGCGGAACAGGTCGAGGTTCTCGTCCACGCTGCGGTCGCGGAACGGCGAGTTCTTGCCTGGCTCGGTCAGCGTGCCGCGAGAGACGCGGATCTCCTCCTGGGTCTGGTCGTCGACATAAGCGAGCCCGTCGCGAATCAGCTGCTCGGCCCATTCGTACAGGCGGTCGAAATAGTCCGAGGCGAAGAACAGGTTCTTGCCCCAGTCGAAGCCGAGCCAGCGCACGTCGGCCTGGATGGAATCGATATATTCCTGCTCTTCCTTGACCGGATTGGTGTCGTCGAAACGCAGATGGCAGCGGCCCGGAAACTCCTGGGCGATGCCGAAGTTGAGTGCGATCGACTTGGCGTGGCCGATATGCAGGTAGCCGTTCGGCTCCGGCGGGAACCGGGTCACGATCTCGCTGTACTTACCCTGATCGAGGTCGGCCTGGATGATGTCACGAATGAAATCGCGCCCAACCTCAGCTGCCACCGGTTCTGTCATTACGATAATCCTGTCGGGAAATCAGCGGTCCTTCTGCCAAATTCGGGAGGCTGAGCCAAGAGCTTAAGCACAGCCGCGAGCAAGGCCCGGCAGGTCCGTCGTCGGGCTTTAGTTATGTCCCGGTCCTGCTATATACCACCGCCTCCAATGCATAGGCCCTGCCAAGAATGACCGATTCCGTCGTCACCCGCTTCGCCCCCTCGCCGACCGGCTTCCTCCATATCGGCGGCGCCCGCACGGCACTGTTCAATTGGCTCTACGCGAAGAAGCACGGCGGCAAGATGCTGCTGCGGATCGAGGACACCGACCGGGAGCGCTCCACCGAGGCTGCGATCGGCGCCATCCTCGATGGTCTCAAATGGCTAGAGCTCGGCTGGGATGGCGACGTCATCTACCAGTTCAGCCGCGCCGCGCGTCACCGCGAGGTCGCCGAGCAGCTGCTCGCCGACGGCAAGGCCTATCGCTGTTACGCCACCGCGGAGGAGCTCGCCGCCATGCGCGAGAAGGCGCGCGCCGAGGGGCGCACCCGCCTCTATGACGGCATGTGGCGCGACCGCGATCCCGCGACCGCCCCGAGCGACGTGAAGCCGACCATCCGCCTGCGTGCGCCGCAGACCGGCGAGACCGTGATCGAGGATCAGGTTCAGGGCCGCGTCGTCTGGCAGAACGAGAACCTCGACGACCTCGTCCTGCTGCGCGGCGATGGCAACCCGACCTACATGCTCGCGGTGGTGGTCGACGACCACGACATGGGCGTCACCCATGTGATCCGCGGCGACGACCATCTGATCAACGCCGCCCGCCAGAAGCAGATCTACGATGCGATGGGCTGGACGCTGCCGAACATGTCCCACATCCCCCTGATCCATGGTCCGGACGGCTCAAAACTCTCGAAGCGCCACGGCGCGCTGGGGGTCGATGCCTACCGCGCCATGGGATACCTCCCGGCGGCGCTGCGCAATTACCTCGTCCGGCTCGGCTGGAGCCATGGCGACCAGGAGATATTCTCGACCGAGGAGATGATCGCCGCTTTCGATCTCGGCAGCGTCGGCCGCGCCGCCGCGCGCTTCGATTTCGCCAAGCTGGAAAACCTCAACGGCCACTACATCCGCCACGCCGACGATCAATCGCTCGTGAAGATGTTCGAGGACGTGCTCCACCATCTCGTGCCCAGCCGCAACGAGCTTAAGGCCAAGTTAAACGACACCACGCGCGCGCAGCTCGTGAAGGCCATGCCGGCCCTGAAGGAGCGCGCCAAGACGCTGATCGAGCTGATCGACGGCGCCTATTTCATCTTCGCCGACCGGCCGCTTGAGCTCGATCCCAAGGCGCAGGCGCTGCTGACGCCGGAGAACCGCAAGCTGATCGGCCAGCTTCATTCCGCGCTGGAGAAAGTCGAGACGTGGAGCGGCGCCAGCACCGAAGCCGCGTTGCGCGCGTTTGCCGAGGAAAATAGTCTCAAGCTCGGCGCGGTCGCCCAGCCCTTGCGGGCGGCGCTGACCGGACGGACGACGTCGCCTGGTATATTTGAGGTTTTGGACGTCCTGGGACGGCAGGAAAGCCTCGCCCGGCTTAAGGACCAGTCTACGACGTAAGTCGACCATGCGTGCGGCGATCTTGCAGCGCACATAGCAATAATATACCCATCTCCCCCGTACCTTCTGGAACATCCGGCGTGCCCCCATGATCGTCTTAGGGGCCCCCGGCTCCGGCCCGTTTCACCATACATCGGGGACCTCTGATGGACGCAAAACCAAGCCCAAAGACCGCTACGCTGACGGTCGGAAACAAGAACTACGATCTCCCGATCCACAGCGGCAGCGTCGGGCCTGATGTCATCGATATCGGCAAGCTCTACGGCCAGTCGGGCCTGTTCACCTACGATCCCGGCTTCACCTCGACCGCAAGCTGCCAGTCCAAGATCACCTATATCGACGGCGACGCTGGCGTGCTGGAATACCGCGGCTACCCCATCGAACAGCTCGCCGAGAACGGTGACTTCCTCGAGACCTGCTATCTCCTGCTGTACGGGAACCTGCCGACCGCCGCGCAGAAGAAGGATTTCGACGACCGCGTGACCCGTCACACGATGGTTCACGAGCAGATGGCCCGCTTCTTCCAAGGCTTCCGCCGCGACGCCCATCCGATGGCCGTGATGGTGGCTTCCGTCGGCGCGCTCGCCGCGTTCTATCACGACTCCACCGACATCAACGATCCGAAGCAGCGCATGATCGCTTCCATGCGCATGATCGCGAAGATCCCGACGCTGGCGGCGATGGCCTACAAGTACACGGTCGGCCAGCCCTTCGTGTATCCGAAGAACTCGCTGACCTTCGCCGAGAACTTCCTCAACATGTGCTTCGCCGTGCCGTGCGAGGACTACAAGATCAACCCGGTGCTCGCTGATGCGCTGGACAAGATCTTCATCCTGCACGCTGACCACGAGCAGAACGCCTCGACCTCGACGGTGCGCATCGCCGGCTCGTCCGGCGCCAACCCGTTCGCCTGCATCGCCGCCGGCATCGCCTGCCTGTGGGGTCCGGCGCATGGTGGCGCCAACGAAGCCGCGCTCGCGATGCTCGCCGAGATCGGCACCGTGGACAAGATTCCCGAATTCATCGCCAAGGTGAAGGACAAGAACTCCGAAGTTCGCCTGATGGGCTTCGGTCACCGCGTCTACAAGAACTACGATCCGCGCGCCAAGATCATGCAGAAGATGTGTCACGCCGTGCTCAAGGAGACCGGCCATGGCGACGATCCGATGCTGAAGGTGGCGCTCGAGCTCGAGAAGATCGCGCTCAGCGACCAGTACTTCATCGACCGCAAGCTCTACCCGAACGTCGACTTCTATTCGGGCATCACGCTGAAGGCGATGGGCTTCCCGGTCTCGATGTTCACCGTGCTGTTCGCGGTCGCCCGCACCGTCGGCTGGATCAGCCAGTGGAGCGAGATGATCGAGGACCCGCAGCAGAAGATCGGTCGTCCCCGCCAGCTCTACACCGGCGTCACCAAGCGCGACTACGTCGCGATCAAGGATCGCAAGTAAGATCGGGCCTCAGGGCTTTTGAAGAAGCGGCGCCATCGCAGGATGGCGCCGTTTTCGTTTGGCGCAGATGCCGTAGGGTGGGTTACGCCCTGCCGATGCGCTTTGCGCATCCGCAGAGCGTAAACCCACGAGACCAATCGCCCCGGCGTGCTGCCACGCACAACAACAAGTCGGCGCATCGCGCCGCCGGACGCTTGACAGCCGAAACGCTCCGCGCGCATTCTTACACTAAGTAAGAATGACGACAGGGATGGACATGCCGGAGCAGCCGCGAAGTCGGCGGCAGACGCGCGCTGCCATTTTGACCCATCTGCTTCAGTCGGGCGGCTCGTTTCGTCCGCCGCTGGCCAAGGCCGTGCGGCTGTCGGAAGCGAGCCTGTCGCGCATCCTGTTCGACCTGAAGGCCGAAGGCCTGATCGAGGAGGTGCGGCGCCCTGCCCCTTACGTCGGCGGCCCGACGGGCCTCGTGTCGCTCGACGGCTCGGTGGCGCTGGCGGCCTTCGAGCTGACCACGCAGCATCTCAGCGTCGGTGTCGGCGGCCTGTCCGGCGAACTCCATTACACCGAGCGTGTGAAGCTGCCGAAGATGCCGACCGCCGAGGCCGTCGGCCGGGCGTTTCGCGAAGCCATGACGTTGTTGCGCGACTGGACGCGGCGCCGCCGCATCAGGCTTTCCCAGATCGGCGTCTCCATTCCCGGCCTTGGCCGTCTCAGCATATCGGCCAACCCGATCATTCCCTGCGACGTCGGGTGCGTCAGCGACATGTTCGGCGAGATGTTCGCGGACGTGCCGCTTGAAATCACCAATTCGGTGGTCGCCCACGCCACCTTTCACCGCTGCCGCACCGAGAACTATCCGTTTGGTGACCCGCATCTGTTCGTGCTGGTCAGCCATGGCGTTGCCGGCGCCTGGATGGACGACCCGGCGAAGGCCGATGCCCTGCAACCGATCGAGCTCGGCCACATGGTGTTCGGGCCCGAGGGACCGCGCTGCCGCTGCGGACATCACGGCTGCGTCGAGGCCTATGCGTCGATTCCGGCATTGGCCGATCTGCTCGGTGTGTCCGAAACCGAGCTGCTCCAGCTCGGCAACGAATGGGTGAACGCGATTTCGATCTCGTCGCGCGTGCGGCAGGAGCTGCGCCGGCGGCTGTTCCGGCTCGGCCTTGCGATCGGCAACACGCTGAACGTGAAGCCATGTGGCGGCGTTGCCATCAGCGGCTGGCCGTCGCTTCTCGCCGAGGACGATCGCAACGCCGTGATCGAAGGGATCGACGCCTGCCTGCTGGGTGGACGGAAATTGGCGCAGGTGTCTCTCGCCTTCGTGCCGCCGTCGACCGGCAACGATCCGCAGGCCGCGCTCGCCTTCGCCGCTTTTTGCCTGGCCAGCCGTGGCGGCATGCCGGTGGCATCGACGGAGGCGGCCTGAGATGACCTGAGCCTGCACGTCCCACACGCGCCGAGACTTCACACCGGGAGGAACTGAAATGCCGATCACAACAACAAGGCGTCGTCTGCTCGCTGGATCCGTTGCCACGCTCGCGCTGCCGGCCTTTGCCCGCGCGCAAGGCGCGGTCAAGCCGCGCCTGACCGCGATCTCGCAATGGTCCGCGGGCAGCGACGGCGCGGCCATCACGGCGCTCGGCAAGAAGTTCGAGGAGAAGGGCGGCGTCTGGCAGCATTCGCCCGTCCCCGGCTTCACCACCGAGATGATGAACAAGTTGCGCGCCCAGATCATGGCCGGCGATCCCCCGGCCTGCTCGCAACTCAAGGGTCCCGAGATTGCGGCCTGGTCGAAGATCGCCCCGACCGTCGATCTCGACGCCGTCGTCGCGGCTGCCGGTTACGAGAAGGTCGTGGCGCCGGACCTTGCGAAACTGCACAAGCCCGGCGGCAAATGGATCGCGCTGCCGCTGCAGATCTACAGCACCAACATGCTGTTCCTGTCCAAGCGCGCGATGGACAAGGCCAAGGCCGATAAGATCCCGGTCACATGGGCGGAGTTCAACGACCTCGCCGAAAAGATGAAGGCGGGCGGCGTCCCCTTTCCCATCGCCAACGGCGGAACGCGGCCGGACGACGGACAGAAATTCGAGGCCGCTCTCGCCGGCATCAGTCCCCTCGCCTACCGCGCGGCCATCATGAACCTCGAGAAGAAGGCCCTGGAGGGTCCCGAGATCAAGGCTGCGTTCGCGCAGGTGCGCAAGATCGCCGACTGGATGGATCCCAATGTCGGCGCCCAACACTTCTCGACCAATTTGAAGCGCTTCGTCGACGGCGACATGGGCATGATGATCATGGGCGGCTGGGCGCAGGGCGTGTTGCGCAACGCCGGTTTCAAGTTCGAGGATTTTACGATTGCGCCCGGCCCCAGCGACAACGGCAAGCCGGTGTTCCTGCTCAATGCCGATGCCTTCATCTTCTGGCAGCGCAAGGAGGCTGACCTGCAAGCCGGCCAGACGCTGATGGCCCAGCTCGTGATGGATCCGGCCATCCAGACCATGTACTCGCAGATCACGGGATCAATCCCCGTTCGCACCGATGTCGATCTGTCCGGCGAGGGTTGGTCGGACGGTCAGCGCACCACCGCAAAGGCGCTGAAGGATGCCATTGCCAGCAACCAGGCCGTCCTCAGCATGGCGCACAACATGGCGCAGGAAAACGGCATGACGGCCGCGATGATCGACGTGATCACGGAATACGTGAAGAACAAGACGATCAAGCCCGAGCAGGCGGCGACCCGCCTCGCCGAGGCCGTCGAGGGCGCGCGTTGAGCAATGCCGGCGCGATGAGACCGGCCCGGCCGGCGCTTCCCGAATGGGTGCGCCGGCTGCCCGAATATCTGATGATCTGGGTGCCGCTGCTGCTCTCCGCCGCGCATCTCGTGTCGTTTTCGCTGTGGACGATCTGGATCTCGTTCACGCCGTCCACGCTGATCCCTGTTACGGGCTGGGTCGGCTTGCGCAACTATTCCGCGGTCGCGGCCTCGCGAAACTGGCAGATCGCCTTCGACAATCTGCTGCTGTTCGGCAGCGCCTTCGTGGTGTTGAGCGCGGCGACCGGCCTCATTCTTGCGATCCTGCTCGATCAGCGCATTCGCGGCGAAAATCTGCTGCGATCGATCTTCCTCTATCCTCTCGCGGTGTCGTTCGTGGTCACCGGCACGGTGTGGAGCTGGCTGCTCAATCCCGGCCTCGGGATCCAGAAGCTGGTCCATGATCTCGGCTGGACCTCCTTCAGGTTCGACTGGCTGATCGACCGCGACATGGCGATCTGGACCATCGTCATCGCGGCGATCTGGCAATCCTCCGGCTTTGCCATGGCGCTCTTCCTTGCCGGCCTCAGGTCCGTCGACGCCGACATCATCAAGGCCGCGCAGATCGACGGCGCCGGACCCGTCCGCATCTACCGACGCATCATCCTGCCCTCGCTCTGGCCGATCACCATCACCGTCGTCGTGATCCAGCTGCAGTTCGCGATCTCGACGTTCGACCTCGTCCGCGCGCTCACCAATGGCGGGCCGGGAATCGCGACCCAGCTCCCCGCCCTCGTCGTCTATGACCTGATGTTCCAGCGCAGCCTGCTCGGCCGGGGCGCTGCCGCAGCAGTCCTGATGCTGCTCATTCTTCTGGCGGTGCTGCTGCCCTATGCGGCGTGGCGATACGTCCAGCGACGGCGGGCCGTCCATGCGTGAGCGCAGCTTCACCCCAAGCCGGATCTTGATCTACCTCGCCGTTTCACTGATCGCTGTGGCCTGGCTCGCGCCGCTCGCCGTCGTCGTCCTGAACTCGCTCCGCACCAACGAGGAGATCGCGCAGGGCTCGATGATCGGCTGGCCGCAACATCTCGCCTGGGCCAACTACGCAGCGGCCTGGAGCGGCTTCTGCGTCGCCGAGACCTGCGCCGGCATCCGGCCCTACATGCTGAACTCCGCGCTGGTCACGATCCCTGCGACAATCTTCTCGACACTGCTCGGCGCGATCGCCGGTTACGCCATATCGCTCTGGCGCTTTCGCGGCGACACCTGGATCTACGGGATCGTGACCCTCGGCCTTTTCCTGCCCCAGCAGATGCGCCTGTTGCCCTGGACCATTGTGCTGCGCGACATCGGTCTCATCAACACGCTGGCCGGCCTCGTGCTGATCCACACCATCCAGGGTCTATCCTTCACCACGCTGTTCTGCCGCAACTACTATGTCGCCATTCCCCATGAACTGATCAGGGCCGCGCGGATTGACGGCGCCGGCTTCTTCTGCATCTTCTGGCGCATCATCCTGCCGCTCTCCGGGCCGATCCTGATCGTCACGGTGATCTGGCAATTCACCCATATCTGGAATGAGTTCCTGTATGGCGTGACGTTCACGACCGGCCAGCAGCAGCCCGTCACGGCGGCGCTGATCGCGCTCTCCGCCGCAGTCGCCGATATCCCGCAGCATGGCGTGCAGAGCGCGGCGGTGATCATCGCGGCGCTGCCGACGCTGCTGATCTACCTCCTCGGCGGCAAATACTTCGTCCGCGGCCTGACTGCCGGGGCCGTGAAATGATGGAGACGTCATGGCAGCACTGAGCATTCGCGCTTTGTCCAAGCGCTACGCCAATCTGGAGGTGCTGAAGGACATCGCCCTCGACATCGAAAGCGGCGAATTCACCGTGCTGGTCGGACCGTCCGGCTGCGGCAAGTCCACGCTGCTCAACATCGTCGCCGGGCTCGACCACCCGAGTGCCGGGACGATCGAGATCGGCGGGCGCGTCGTCAACGACGTCGCGCCGAAAGACCGCGACATCGCCATGGTGTTCCAGTCCTACGCGCTCTATCCGTCGATGACGGTGCGGCAGAACATCACCTTCGGCATGGAATGCCGTCACGTGCCCAAGGCCGAGCAAGACAAGGCGGTCGCCAATGTCGCAAAGCTGCTGCAGATCGAGACGCTGCTCGGCCGCAAACCGTCGCAGCTCTCCGGCGGGCAGCGCCAGCGCGTCGCGATGGGGCGCGCCTTGGTGCGCGATCCCCTGCTCTTCCTGTTCGACGAGCCGCTCTCCAATCTCGACGCCAAGCTGCGCGTCGAGATGCGGATGGAGATCAAGCGCCTGCACCAGCGTATCGGCGCCACCATCGTCTATGTCACCCACGACCAGATCGAAGCCATGACGATGGCGACGCGGATCGCCGTGATGCATCAGGGCCGCGTCCAGCAATTCGCCGACCCCGATACCGTGTACCGCTATCCCGCGAATCTGTTCGTCGCGCGTTTCATGGGCTCGCCGCCGATGAACACGATCCCGGCACGGCTCGAGAGCGAAAATGACGGGCTGGTGGTCGTGATCGGCGCGGGCCGGCCGGACCAGATCCGCCTGCGCCTGAAAGACTATGCCGGCGCAGCGCCCTTTGTCGGCCGCGACGTGGTGTTCGGGATCAGGCCTGAATGCATTGCCGAGGGCAGCCGCGTGTTTTCGAACGATGCACCTGTCCTCGTCGAGGCCCCCGTGGACATGGTCGAACCGACCGGCGCCGAGACCATGGTGTCGCTGCGGCTCGGGGGCGAGCCCGCAATGGCACGCATCTCGCCCGATATCCGGCCCGCGCCAGGCGCGTCCGCCTCCTTCGCGCTCGACACCCGCCGCATTTGCCTGTTCGACCCCGAGACGGAGCGACTGATCGCATGACCAAGACGAGCTATGCCGGCCTCGCGGACCGCGTGGTGCTGATCACCGGTGGCGCCAGCGGCATTGGTGCCGCCTTCGTGCGCGCCTTCGCCGCCCAAGGCGCCCGGGTCGCTTTCCTCGATATCGACGATGCCGCCGGCACAGCACTGACCGCCGAGGTCGCGGACGCCTGCGGGACCGCGCCGCTGTTCGTGCCCTGCGATCTCCTGGACATCGAAGCCTTGCGCGCCGGCATGGCAGAGATCCAGCGCGCGCTCGGCAACGCCGCAGTGCTCGTCAACAACGCCGCCAACGACCAGCGCCAGATGCTGGCGGAGGTGACGCCCGCCGAGTTCGACTGGATGGTCGGCGTCAATTTCAAGCACGTCTTCTTCGCCGCCCAAGCGGTCGTGCCGCAGATGCAGGCGCGCGGCGGCGGCTCGATCGTCAACATGTCCTCGATCGCCTGGATGCGCGGCGCCCCGGCGTTGCCGGTCTATGCCGGGGCAAAAGCCGCGATCGTCGGCTTCACCAACTCGCTGGCCCGTTCGGTCGGCCCCGACCGCATCCGCGTCAATGCGATCGCACCCGGCATGGTCGTCACCGAACGCCAGCGCCGGCTGTGGTATCCGGACGAGCGGGTCATTACCGAGATGCGCGCGCGCCAGGCCGTTCCCGATGCGGTGACGCCCGAGGACATTGCCAGCATGGCGCTCTTCCTCGCCTCAGATGACAGCCAACGCATTACCGGTCAGTGTTTTCGGGTCGATGCGGGCTTGTCGTAGCGTGCGCAGCAAATTTGTGTTGGGTCCGCTTTATTCTCCGAAGCAGACGTGAAGCATACGTTGACGCAAGTCGCCCTTGAGCCAATAGCCGACCAGCCGGCGCATCACAGATTTTTCAACAAGCGCCGATGTATCGTTGCGGCGTTGGGCTGCCTGGCGGCCCACTCCAGATTACGTTCGCCATCGATCTTCACCCAGAACGTACGGGTAGGCGCATCGCTCCCATCAAGCGAGTTGAAAGTACATGACGCCCTTTCTCGAATGATGGCGCCGATGGAGTCCTGAGCTTGGTAGTCAATGAGCGCCACGTACTGAACCGGCGGGTGGCGCGCAGCTTGCATCATGGATCGTCTGGTTGACGCGGAGACGGCGCGCTCCGGCTCGGCGAAAAATTCGTCCCAGGTGATCGTTCTTCTGGAGTCGTCCAGCCCGATCCGTTGATAGGTGGAGGGAACCGCTAACCGCTCCTGGATTGCCATTTCGCAAGTCTGTACAAATTGAGAGGTGAACGGCGGATAGCCACGGGCGTAGGCATAGCCGAGAACAGCGATGCCGAGGACTAGGAACGCTGCGAGAGCAAGCTTAATCTTCATCTGTAACTCTTACAGAACTTTGCCTGCCTGATTTTGAGCGACTGGCCCGCAGGGTGCACGCTCCCGACCTAACTCGAACTAAGCTAAGCGTGCATTAACGATCTCGCACAACCCGCCAACTCAAATGTGCCATTTTGTCGCCGGCGGTTGCGGCGACCATTCGGCTTTGATTTGGCTTGGCCGATGTCCGCTTTGGGTCAAAAGCCGCCAATTGCGCTCACACCAAGTGACTTCCGCTCGGCCGCTGCCAGCCGACGCTTGCGAGGCGCCCTAGCCTGGTCTTCCGCCCTTCCGCATCGTGGCCAGCACGATGTCGGCCGCCAGCACGCTCGGTGACCTGTTGCCCGTCGACATGATTCGGTCGAGCTGGGCAAAGGCTTCGACTTGCCGCCGGCGCAGCGGGGAATCCGTCAGCACATCGTGAAGCGCCGGCGCCAGCTTCTCCGGCGTGCAGTCCTCCTGCAGATACTCGGGAATGACGTCCTCACCGATCACGAGATTGGCGAGGATCACCGAGGAGACGCGGATCGCGCGGCGCAGAATGAAGGCCTCGACCGCGCCGACGCGATAGGCGGTCACCATCGGAATGCCCGACAACGCGAGCTCCAGCGTCACCGTGCCGGATTTGGCCAGGGCTGCACGCGCGATGCGGAATACGGCGCGCTTCTCGTTCTCCCCGGTCACGATCCTCGGTTTGACCGGCCAATTCGCGATGCCTTCGCGGATGGTGGCTTCGAGATGCGGCATGGTCGGCAGTATCAGCTCGAAGGCGAGACCGTCCGCCTGCAAGCGGCCGAGCGTTGCGCCGAACACGTCGAGATGGTGCCTGACCTCGCTGCGACGGCTGCCGGGCAACACCAGCAGCACCGGCGGCTCGCCGTCGCGGCGGGCCTGCTCGTCCGCGTTCGGGCGCAGCGAGGACAATTGCTCGACCAGGGGATGGCCGACATAACTGCATGGCGGCCCGCCGAGCTTGCGGTATTCCTCCGGCTCGAACGGCAGCAGGCCGAGAACGTGGTCGACATAGCCGAGCATGGTCCGCGCGCGCCCCGGCCGCCACGCCCAGAGCTGCGGCGAGACGTAATCGACCACCGGAATCGCGGAATTCTTCGCGCGCACGCGGCGGGCGACGCGATGGGTGAAATCGGGACTGTCGATGATGACAAGCGCGTCAGGCGCAGCTTCGAGCACGGCGTCGGCGGTATCGCGGATCAACCGCAGGATCTTCGGCAATTGCTGCACCACTGCGGCGAAGCCGACGATCGACAGCTCCTCGATCGGAAACAGCGATTCCAGCCCTTCGCGCGCCATGGTGCGGCCGCCGACGCCTGCGAACTCGACGCCGTCGCCGAGGCGCTGGCGCAGCACCTTCATCAAGGCGCTGCCGAGCCGGTCGCCGGATTCCTCGGTGGCGATCAGGAAGATCCTGCGCTTGGGATCGCGGGATTGCATCACGCCGGCAGGCCGATGACGAAGAGGTATTTGGCGTCTGCCAGCGTAATCATCGCCTGCGGCTCGGCCGCGATGGTGTTGCCGGCAATGACGGCGATGCCGGCGAGGCCCGCGGCGGCGACACCTTCGAGCGTGCGCGGACCGATCGTCGGCAGATCGAAGCGCAGATCCTGGTTGCTCTTCGGCGCCTTCACCAGCACGCCGCGGCCCGTAGCTGCGCGAATGCGCCCCTCCTCGCGCAGCCGCGCGACGCGCGCCAGCAGCGCGTCGGTGCCCTCGATGTCCTCGACCGCGACCACATGGCCGTCGATCACGACCGCAGCCTGGCCGATGTCGAACGGGCCGAGCGCGGCCAGCACCGCGCGGCCCCGCGCGATGTCGGTCTTGCTGTTGTCGTTCGGCCAGGCGCGACTGATGCAGCCCTCGGGCATCAGCAGGTCGGGTGCGACGTCCTTGATGCCGACCATGCGGAAGCCGTCCTGCTCGAGGATGCGGCCGACGCCGGACAACAGATGATCGTCGCCGCCGCGAAAGGCGCGGATCACGTTGCCGAGCAGGCGCAGCGTCTTGACGTCGAACCGGATCTCCGAGAGCGAGGGCCGCACCAATGTGCCGATGAAGATCAGGTCGCGGCAGCCTTCCTCGCGAAACAGCCGCATTGCGCGGCCGAGCTGGCCGACCGAAATCCAGCGGTGACGGAATTTCTCAAGCCGCGCCGGATCGCAGGCCCCCCGCAGCGGAAACAGCACCGGCGTGATGCCGCGGGCGGCAAGCGAGTCGGCGACCGCGAACGGCATCGCGCCGCCGCCGGCGACGATGCCGACCGGCGATGCGATCTCCGCAGCCGCCGATGTCATGCCCGCGGCCATCCCAA
Organism: Bradyrhizobium sp. WYCCWR 12699; assembly: GCF_032144035.1. Taxonomy (NCBI): domain Bacteria; kingdom Pseudomonadati; phylum Pseudomonadota; class Alphaproteobacteria; order Hyphomicrobiales; family Nitrobacteraceae; genus Bradyrhizobium; species Bradyrhizobium sp. WYCCWR 12699. Next base: position 13,465 of record NZ_JAVTJN010000007.1, on the reverse strand, counting down.
AATCACTTCGCGATGGCGGGAAGGCAGAGCGGGCGTTTGCCCTTGCCGATGAAGTCGAGGATTTCGGCGATCGCCGGATCTTCGCCCGCGAGCGGCCGGGATGCCTCCAGCCGCTCGGCGAAGGTGCCGGGGCCATGGAAGAGCTTTTGGTAGAATCCGCGCACCGTCGCCAGCCGCTGCTTGGTGAACTTGCGCCGCTTCATGCCGATGATGTTGAGGCCCTCGAGCACCGCGTATTGGCCGTTGACGAGACCGAACGGGATGATGTCGTCGCGCACGCCGCAGACGCCGCCGACCATGACCTGCGGTCCGATACGGGTAAACTGGTGCACCGCGGACAGGCCGCCGATGAAGACGAAGTCGCCGATCTCGGCGTGACCGCCGAGCGTCGCCGAGGTCGCGAAGATCACGTCATTGCCGACATGGCAGTCATGGCCGACATGGCTGCAATTCATGAAGTAGCCGCGATCGCCGACCGTCGTGACGCCGCCGCCGGCGACCGTGCCGGCGTTCATCGTCACGGATTCCCGGATGGTGCATCCCGATCCGATCGTGAGCTTCGTCAGCTCGCCACGATAGCTGAGCGACTGCGGCGGCGTGCCGAGCGAGGCGAACGGGTAGATGGTGCAATCATCACCGACGGTCGTCTGCGCTGTGACATGCACATGCCCGATCAGCTTGCAGTTCGCGCCGATCACGACGTTCGGGCCGATGATGCAATAGGGCCCGATCTCGGTGCCCTCGCCGATCACGGCGCCGTCCGCGACCCGTGCGGTGGGATCAATCTTGCTCATCAAGCAATCTTACTCGTTAGGAAGCTCTGATTATGTATTGAAGTCGCTCGGTTTTCCGGTGGTTAGCGCGTCTATGCCCGATCTGTCCAGTGACGTATCATCTCTGCCTGTTTCAAGTATCGGATGAGGCAGCCGTCCCGGTCCGTCAACACGTTCATGCGGAGCTTCAACACTCGTGGTCAGGGCCCTGGCACTTCTGCTTGCACAGCTTTCGACCGCGCCGATCGTCTCGGAAACGGTCGAGACCGTCGATCGCCGGCCCATCGACCTTGCGACATTCGAATGCCGCGACATCAGTCGCAGCACGGTGCTTCAACGCGTCTGCTACGACCGCGCACAGCATGACCTCGTCGTTGCGACCGGCGGCTCCTATGCGCGCTATTGCGGCGTCGCGGCCGAGACGGTCGACAACCTTCTGGGCGCGCCGTCCATGGGCCAGTTCTTTAACCGGCATATCAGGCGCGAGGCCGTCGGCGGCCGCTACGATTGCAGCGCGTGAGGTCCAGCTCGACGCCGAAGCCGCCTCAGTCCGTCAGCATGGCGCCGACATCGGCTTCCGCAACCACCTGGCCGTTGACCTTGGCATCGCCGTGAAACCACCACATGGCCTTGCGGCGGCCGAGCGAGCGCATGTGGTACTCGATGGTGTCGCCGGGCAGCACGGGCTTGCGGAACTTGCACTTGTCGATGGTGAGGAAATACACCGCGCGGGGTTTCTCGGTGCCTTCGACCGACTTGATGCCGATCACGCCCGCCGTCTGCGCCATCGCCTCGATCATCATGACGCCGGGATAGACCGGGCGCTCCGGGAAATGCCCCTGGAAGGCCGGCTCGTTGAAGGTGACGTTCTTGATGCCGATGCCGCTGTAGTCGGCGCGGATGTTGATCACGCGGTCGATCAGCAGCATCGGAAAGCGGTGCGGCAGGGTCTGGAGGATCGCATTGATGTCCACCAGCTCGAACTTCACAGGTGATTCCGCCGTCATTCCCGTCCCTCGTCCTTCGCATCGGCCTTGCTGTCGCGTACCAGACGCTCCACCGCGATGATCTCCTTGAACCATTGCTTGGTCGGTTTGGCAAAAAATCCGCCCCAGCGTCCGCCCGCCGGGATGTCGTCCTTGACGCCGCTCATCGCGGTGACCTGGGCTCCGTCGCCGATCTTGAGGTGGTTGTTGATGCCCACCTTGGCACCCAGCGCCACGTTGTCGCCGATGGTCAGGCTGCCGGCGAGACCGATCTGAGCCGCCAGCAGACAATTCCGGCCGATGGTCACATTGTGGCCGATCTGGACCTGATTGTCGATTTTGGTGCCCTCCCCGATCACGGTGTCGCGCAAGGACCCGCGATCGATGGTGGTGCCGGCGCCGACCTCCACATGGTTCTGGATCAGCACGCGGCCGGTCTGCGGCACTTTCAGGTGGCCCTCGGGGCCGAAGAAGATGAAACCGTAACCGTCCTGGCCGATCGAGCAGCCGGGATGGATCAGCACGTCGTTGCCGATCAGGGCGCACTGGATGGCCGTGCGGGCGCCGACATTGCAGTCCCGGCCGATCTTGACGCCAGGGCCGATGACCGCGCCGGCGCCGATCACCGTGCCGCTGCCGATCTCGACGTCCGGGCCGATGACCGCCAGGGGCTCGACGATGACGTCGTCCTCGATCCGGGCCGAGGGATCGATGATGGCGGACGGTGCAATACCTTCGATGCCGAACCAGGACTGCGGGCGCAGCGCATCGGCATGCCATTCCCGTGCGATCCCGACGAAGGCGCGGAACGGCTGCGCCACCCGCAGCACGGCCACGTGGGCAGGCACCTGGGCCTCGAAGCGCGGGCTCACCAGGCAGGCCCCGGCGCGGGTCGCCTTGAGCTCCCCGATGTATTTGAGGTTGTCAAAAAAGGCCAAGTGCATCGGGCCGGCTTCGTCAAGCGAAGCAAGACCCGTGACGATCTGGTCGCCCCTCGACGGGTCGATCAGCTGCGCCTTGGTCTGCGCGGCGATGCCGGCCAGCGTCGAGGCCGGCGGCTTTTTGAAGAAGGTCGGCTGCGCCATTCCACCCCGTCGCGGTCCGGCTTCGGCATGAAGCGGTCAAGCCGCATCATGCCCCATCTCTTGGAATGGCACGATCCCTTTCGGAAACCGGCTCTATTGATCCGGATCGTGCCGTGCTGATCGAATTAGAACGTGGTGCCGCCGCCGAACCGGAACTCCTGGACGCGGTCGTACTTGCCCTTGCTGAGCGGCACGGCGTAGTCGAAGCGCAGCGGACCGAACGGCGACTGCCAGATCAGACCGACACCAACCGACGAGCGGACGACCTTGCTATCGTCATAGACGAGGCCGGTACAGGTTCCGGTGCTCGATGGATTGATGGTCGAGGGGATACAGCCGGGAGCGTTGACCTCGTTGGTCGTGGTCCAGCTGGTCGGTCCCTTATAGTCGTAGAGGCCGCCGGCGTCGGCATAGACCGCACCCTTCAGACCCACTTCCTTCGGCAGGAACCAGAACGGCATCTGCAGTTCGAGCGAAGCGCCCCAATACTTGGTGCCGCCGAGCGCATCCTGCGTGCCGTAGGGATTCAAATCGCGCGGGCCGATACCGTTCGGAGCAAAGCCGCGAACGAGGTTCGAACCCATCTGGAAGTGATCGAGCATGCGCAGATCGCTGCCGATCTTGTTCAGCATGCCGCTCTGCACGCGGACGAGGCCGACGATGTCAGACACCAGCGGAGTGTAGTACTTCGCGTCGACCACGGACTTCAGGTAGGAGACGTCGCCGCCGACGCCGGCGAAATCCTGACGGAAGTCGACGAGCAGACCGTCGGTCGGGTTCTTGTTGTTGTCCAGCGTGTTGTAGGTCAGCGTGTAACCGAGCGCCGAGGTCAGGGTCTTGCCATTGGCAAGCTCCTTGCGCACCGGCAGCGAGGCTTCACCGTCGCTGTAGCAGCCGAGGCCGTTGGTCCCGCTCAGGTCGATGCCGTTGACGGCGGCAAAGGCCGGGCTCGGGTTGAACGCCGCGGTGCCGATGTTGTTGTTACAGTTCGCCAGATAGTACGGCAGCGTGATTTCCTGCCGGTAGATCGAGTAGCGCAGCTGCAGCGACAGATCCTCGCGCAGCGAGAAGCCGAGGCGCGGCGAGAAGCCGAGCGTCTTGGTGCCGTAGGAGATGTAGCTGTTGGACTTCTGCTCACGCTGATAGAGGTCGAGGCCGAGCGCGACGCGGTAGTCGAGCAGATACGGCTCGACGAACGACAGCGAGTAGCCGCGTGCATACTGGCCATAGGTCACCGACGCCTTGGCGAACAGGCCGCGGCCGAGCAGGTTGCGCTCGGAGATCGAGACTTCGGCCAGCGCGCCGTCAGTGGTGGAGTAACCGCCCGAGATCGAGAAGTCGCCGGTCGATTTCTCTTCCATGTCGACGATCAGGACCACGCGATCGCTCGACGAGCCGGGCTCCGTCGTGATCTTCACGCTCTTGAAGTAGTCGAGGTTCTTCAGGCGCCGTTCGGCACGGTCGACCAGGGCGCGGTTGTAGGCATCGCCCTCGGAGATGTCGAACTCGCGGCGGATCACGTAGTCGCGGGTGCGGGTGTTGCCGCGCAGGTTGATGCGCTCGATATAGGTGCGCGGGCCCTCGTCGATGTTGAACACCACGGAGACGGTGTGCGCCTCGAAGTTGCGGTCGCCGCCGGGACGGACCACGGCGAAGGCGTAGCCGCGGCGCGAGGCCTCGATCTGCATCTCCTCGACCGACTTCTCGACCGATTCGACGTTGTAGAGCGAGCCGGCATGGACGCGCGAATAGCCGCGCATCGAGGTGGGATCGAAGTTCGGAATGCTGGAGCGGAAGTCGACCGCGCCGACGCGGTACTGGGCGCCTTCCTCGATCTTGAAGGTGACGTTGAAGCCCTTCTTCTCCGGATCGTATTCGGTGAGCGCGGCCACCACCTGGACGTCGGCGTAACCGTTCTTGAGATAGAAGCGGCGGATCAGGTCGCGGTCGGCTTCGACGCGGTCGGGATCGTAGATGTCACCGCTGGCGAGGAAGCTCAAGAGGTTCGATTCGCGCGTCTTGATGACGTCACGCAGGCGATAGGACGAGAATGCGCTGTTGCCGACGAACTCGATCGACTTGACGCCGGTCTTGGCGCCTTCCTCGACCGTAAAGATGAGGTCGACGCGGTTGTTCGGCTGCTCGATGATCTCGGGCGTGACGCGCACGTCGTAGCGGCCGGACCGGCGATAGATCTCAGCGATTCGCAGCGTGTCGGACTGCACCATGGCGCGCGAGAAGGTGCCGCGCGCCTTGGACTGGACCTCAGTGGTGAGCTGCTCGTCCTTGATCTTCTTGTTGCCCTCGAAGGCGACACGGCCGATCACCGGGTTTTCCACCACGGACACGATTATCTGGCCGCCGGCACCGCGGTTGATCCTGACGTCCTGGAACAGGCCGGTCTCGATCAGCGCCTTGAGGCCGTCGTCGATCGCCGCTTGATCCAGGCGACCGCCCGGACCCGGCTTGAAATAGGAGCGGATGGTCTCCACCTCGACGCGGCGATTTCCTTCGACGGAAATCGACTGAACGGTCTGAGCGAGCGCAGACGAAGACACAAAAACAGCCCCGACCGGGGCAACCACCGGCGCGCCGAACATGATCAGGGTTGCGAGCAAGCCCCCCCGGAGTCGCAGTCCAAACTTCATCGCGCAACGCGCCCTTATCATTCCGAGCCAGACCCAACCCCAACGCCGGTCTGGAAGATTCCCCAAGTCGAGGCCGCTTGTAGCCAATTTCGCCGACGCCGCAAACGGCCGAAAGCGTCGTGATTTCAATTTCATTCCAAGACGTTGCTCAACAGCAACGCCACAAAAAAGCCGCCATCAGGATGCCGCCATCCGCAGGATGTCGTTGTAGGTCGCAAACACCATCAACATCAGCACCAAACCGAGCCCGATTCGGAACCCCATCTCCTGAGTCCGCTCGGACAAGGGCCGGCCGCGGACCACTTCAGCCGCATAGAACATCAGGTGGCCGCCATCGAGCAGCGGAATCGGGAACAGGTTCAGCAGGCCGATCGACACCGACAGCACCGCGCACAGGTTGATCACGAATTGGAACCCGGCGCTGGCCGCCTGCCCCGACATCTTCGCGATTCCCAGGACGCCGCTGACCTCGTTGGGGTTGCCGTTACCGACGAACAGCGAGCCCAGGAACTTGAAGGTGCTGGTGATGATGAACCAGACCTGCTCGACCCCGATCTTGAGCGCCTCGCCGATGCCGACCGGCGCGGTCGAGGCCTCGCCGGCCTGCGATTTGTGCTCGACGCCGAGCACGCCCAGACGGTGACTGTTGCCGAACGGATCCTTGCGCTCGAGCAGCGCCGGCGTCGCCGTCAGCGATACGATCGTACCGTCCCGCTTCACCTGGAAGGCAAGCGCTGAACCGGCATTCGTCGCAACGATTCGCTGCATGTCGGCAAAGCTCTCGATCGGCTTGCCGTCGATCTGGACGACGACGTCCCCGACCTTGAAGCCGGCCGCCGCCGCCGCGCCGTCGGCGACGATGCCGTCAACGCGCGCGATCGTGCTCGGCTTGCCGTAATACAGGGCCATGCCCGCGAAAATCAGCGCGCCCAGGATGAAATTGGCGATCGGTCCGGCCGCGACGATGGCGGCGCGCGGGGCGACCTTCTTGTGGTGGAAGCTGCCGGCGCGCTCCTCAGCCGACATGGCCGCAAGCGTCTGCGCGGACGGGGTCGAGGCCTCGCTCTCGTCGCCGAAGAACTTGACGTAGCCGCCGAGCGGGATCGCCGAAATCTTCCAGCGGGTGCCGTGGCGGTCGTTGAAGCCGACCAGCTCAGGTCCGAAACCGAGCGAGAAGGTCAGGACGCGCACGCCTGCCCAGCGCGCGACCAAAAAGTGGCCGAGCTCGTGGAAGAACACGACGATCGTCAGGACGAACAGGAAGGGAACCGCGTAGCCGAGGAGCCCATGGCTCAACGTATTGAAACTATGGGTAAAAAAGTCGATCATCGAATTCCCTCATCCAGCGCCGCAAGGCCCTGGCCCCGAACCATCTAGGATGCCTTTAAGGCAATTTGAGGCAATAGGGCGGCAGCTTTATTTCGCGCAACATGGTCAACAGAGATTGCATCATCGGCTGACGTCATGGGAGCCTGGTTCCCTTCGCGGATCCAGTCGTTCAGCGTCGCCTCCACCAACCGGGCAATGGCCCCGAACCGGATCTTGCCGGCGATGAACGCAGCCACCGCGACCTCGTTGGCCGCGTTGTAGACGGTGGTCGCACCCTTCCCGGTCCGGAGCGAGTCGAAAGCCAAGCGCAGCCCGGGGAAGCGCTCGAAGTCCGGCGCCTCGAAAGTCAGCTGGCCGATCTTGGCCAGATCCAGCTTCGCCGCCGGCCCCTTGATGCGGTCGGGCCAGCCGAGGCAATGCGCGATCGGGGTGCGCATGTCGGGCGCGCCGAGCTGGGCCATCACCGACCGGTCGGAGAACTCGACCATGCCGTGGATGATCGACTGCGGATGCACGAGCACGTCGATCTCGTCGGGCGTGAGTGCGAACAGATAGGAGGCCTCGATTACCTCGAGGCCCTTGTTCATCATGGAGGCCGAATCGATCGTGATCTTCTGGCCCATGCTCCAGTTCGGGTGCTTCAGGGCCTGCTCGAGCGTGGCCTGCTCGATGTCGGCGGGCTTCCAGGTGCGGAACGGGCCGCCCGACGCCGTGATGATGACGCGGACGAGTTCATCGCGATTGCCGGATGCCAAGGCCTGGAACAGCGCGTTGTGCTCGGAATCGGCCGGCAGGATGCACGCGCCCGCCTTGGCCGCCCGCTGCATGAAGAAATCACCGGCGCAAACCAGGCATTCCTTGTTGGCCAGCGCCACATGCGCGCCGCGATCGACCGCGGCCAGTGCCGGCTTCAATCCGGCCGCGCCGCTGACGGCCGCCATCACCCAATCGGCCGGGCGAGCGCCGGCCTCGATCACGGCACTTTCGCCGGCACCGCATTCGGTGCTCGTGCCCGCGAGTGCAGCCTTGAGCTCAGCGAGCTTGGAGGTGTCGGCGACCGCGGCGTAGCGCGCGGAAAATTCCTTCGCGAGCTTTGCCAGCGCCGCGACATTGCTGTTCGCCGTCAAGGCTTCGACGCGATAGCGCTCGGGCGAGGCGCGCAGCAGGTCCATCGTGCTGTCGCCGATCGAGCCGGTGGCGCCGAGCACCGTGACGCTGCGGACGGACGTCGCCGCAGCCTTGTTGTTTCGCAATGGGACTGCGCTCATAACCTCACCAAACCATAAGACCGCTTCCGGCGCTATGCACACCATGGCGGAGAAAGCCGATAATCCAGGCCGCCAGGATGGCGGCGACAAAACCGTCCAGGCGGTCCATAAGCCCGCCATGGCCGGGAATTAAGTGACTGGAATCCTTGACACCGAAGCGCCGTTTCACGGCGGATTCGAACAGATCGCCCAATGCCGACACCACGGAGAGGATGGCGCTGACGAAAAGCAAGGGCGCCATCTTCCCGAGCCCAGAAGCCGCGAACCCGACCGCAACCAGGAGGCTTGCGACAAAGCCGCCGATCGCGCCGGCCCAGGTTTTCTTGGGGCTCACGCGCGGCCAGAGCTTCGGCCCGCCGATACTGCGGCCGGCGAAATAGCCGCCGATATCGGTCGCCCACACCACCAGCAGCACGAACATCAGCGCGGAGAAGCCGTTGACGAGATCCTTCCGCACCAGGATCGAGGCCAGCAGAGCCGCCGCGGCATAGGCAAATCCCGTCGCCGCCCAGACGAACTTGCCGCGCGCGATCAGCGTCACGATCGCGCCGCCGACGAGCCCAACGACGACTGAGGTCTTGAGCCCGCCAAAAGCAACGGCGGCGCCCATCATGGCGATGACGATCGTCCCTGCCCCCGTCAGCGCGGCGGAGCCTGCGCCGACCACCGTCAGCCATTCCGCGAACAGCCCGATCGAAACCAGGGTGACCAGCAGCGCCCACAGCCAGCCGCCGGCATAAGCGATCGCGATGGTCAGCGGCGCCAGAACCAGCGCTGCGAGGACTCGCATCACGAGATTGCTCGGGGCAGGCTTGGCGCCCACCGATGCGGAATCCTGTTCGCTCACGAGGCGGTTTTCGCGACCAGGCCGCCGAAACGGCGCTCGCGCCTGGCGAATTCGGCGATCGCGCTTTCCAGCGCCGCCTTGTCGAAATCGGGCCAATGGATCGGCACGAACACGAGCTCGCTATAGGCCGCCTGCCACATCAAGAAATTGGACAGGCGCTGCTCGCCGCTGGTGCGGATGATGAGATCGGGATCGGGAATGTCGGGCGCATCGAGATGCGCGCCGAGCGTCTCGGCGTCGATCGTGGCAGGGTTGCGCTTGCCTTCCGCAACCTCGCGGGCGAGCTTCTGCGCCGCTTTCGCGATCTCCTGGCGGGAGCCGTAGTTGAAGGCGACGACGAGCGTCAGGCGCGTGTTGTCGCGCGTCAGCTCCTCGGCCTCGTTCAAGAGCGCGCAGATGTCGCTCTCGAGCCCCTCGCGCTCGCCGATGATGCGGACCTTGACGCCGTCGCGATGCAGGCTCGCCAAATCGTTGCGGATGAAGCGGCGCAGCAGGCCGAACAGATCGCCGATCTCGCTCGCCGGGCGCGACCAGTTCTCCGACGAGAAGGAGAAGATGGTGAGATAGCGGATGCCGAGCTCGTGCGAGGCGCGCACCACGCGGCGCAGGGCCTCGACGCCGCGGCGATGCCCCTCGGCACGCGGCAGACCTCGCGCGGCCGCCCAACGCCCGTTGCCATCCATGATGATGGCGACATGCGCGGGCGCCTCGGACCGATCGGGTCCTTCCGTGACAGGCGCGGCGGCGTTGGACATCGGGGGCGGCCTTAAACGGTGAGGATCTCTTTTTCCTTGGCAGCCAGCAACTGGTCGATTTCGGCGATCGTGCCGTCGGTCGCCTTCTGCACCTCGTCGGCGTGACGCTTCTGGTCATCTTCCGACATTTCGTGATTCTTCTCGAGCTTCTTGAGCACGTCGAGGCCGTCGCGGCGGACGTGGCGCGCGGCGACCTTGGCGGCCTCCGCATATTTATGCGCGACCTTCACCAATTCCTTGCGCCGCTCCTCGTTCAGCTCGGGGATGCGCAGGCGCAGCACCTGGCCCTCGGTCGCGGGCGACAGGCCGAGATTGGAATCGACGATCGCCTTCTCCACCGCCTTGACCATCGACTTGTCCCAGACCTGCACCGAGATCAGGCGCGGCTCCGGCACGCTGACGGTGGCGAGCTGATTGAGCGGCATGTGGCTGCCATAAGCGTCGACCTGCACCGGATCGAGCATCGAGGCGGAGGCACGCCCGGTCCGCAGGCCACCAAGCTCGTGCTTGAGCGAGGCGACGGCGCCTTGCATGCGGCGCTTCACTTCGTTGAGGTCGAAATTACCCGTGGGCATCACGTTTCTCCTTCAAAATCCCGGCGACTGCTCCAGCGCCCTTCCCTTTCGGGCGCGTCAGGGGAGCCTTCAGCCGGCGACGATGGTTCCGTGGCCGGCGCCGCGCAGAATCGCGCCGATCGACCCCGGCTCCGCGATCGAGAATACGATGATAGGCAGCGACGTCTCGCGGGCAAGCGCGAAGGCGGTCGCATCCATCACCTTGTAGCCGCCCTCGATCGCCTGCGAATGGGTCAGCCGGTCAAACCGCGTGGCGGCAGGATCCTTCTTCGGATCGGCCGAGTAGACGCCGTCGACATTGGTTGCCTTCAGCACCGCCTGGGCGCCGATCTCGGCGGCGCGCAGCACCGCGGTCGTATCGGTGGTGAAGAACGGATTGCCGGTTCCGCCGCCGAGCAGCACGATGCGGCCCTCGGCGAGGTATTTGTGCGCCGCAGTGCGGGTGAACAGCTCGGAAATCTCGGGCATGACGAAGGCCGACAGCGTGCGCGCCGGCGCGCCCTTGCGCTCGATCGCCGCTTCCAGCGCGAGGCAGTTCATCATGGTGGCGAGCATGCCCATGGTGTCGCCGGTCGGGCGCGACACGCCGCGGGCGGAGACCTCGACGCCGCGCACGATATTGCCGCCGCCGATCACGACCGCAACCTCGCAGCCGAGCTTGCGGGCCGCGATCAGATCGTCCGCAACCCGGTCGACGGTCGCCTGGTCGATGCCAAACCCCTGCTGTCCCGCGAGATATTCGCCGGACAGCTTGATCACGACGCGACGATAGACCGGATCAGTCATGTGCACTTTCCTTGCCCGGGCGCCGCTTCCGGCGGCACGCCGGAAGGAGGTGTTCCGGCGCTTACTTCTTGCCGCTGGCCGCGGCGACCTCGGCCGCGAAGTCGCTTTCCTGCTTCTCGATTCCCTCGCCGAGAGCATAGCGCACAAAGCCCGCGATCTTCACAGCGCCGCCGACCTTGCCCTCGGCTTCCTTCACGGCCTGCGCCACCGACTTGCCGGTGTCGTGGATGAAGGCCTGCTCGAGCAGGCAGACTTCCTTGTAGTAGGTCTTGAGGCCGGACTCGACGATCTTCTCGATCACGTTCTCGGGCTTGCCCTGCTGGCGATATTTGTCGGCGAGCACGTCCTTCTCGCGCTTGGTGACCGCCGGATCGAGGCCGGACGGATCGAGCGCAAGCGGGTTGGCGGCGGCGACATGCATCGCGATCTGGCGGCCGAGGGCCGCGAGCTCGTCGGCCTTGCCCGGCGATTCCAGCGCCACGATCACGCCCATCTTGCCGGCGCCGTCGACGACGGCACCGTGGACGTAATGCGCGACAACGCCCTGGCTCACTTCGAGCAAAGCGGCGCGGCGCAGCGTCATGTTCTCGCCGATGGTGGCGATCGCGTCATTGATCGCGGCTTCGACCGTGACGTCACCGACCTTGGCGGCCTTGATCTTCTCGACATCGGCGCCGACGTCGAATGCGACCTGGGCGATCATCTTGACCAGGCCCTGGAACTGACCGTTGCGCGCGACGAAGTCGGTCTCGGAATTGACCTCGACCACGACGCCCTTGTTGCCCTTGGTGAGCGCGCCGATCAGACCCTCGGCCGCGACGCGGCCCGACTTCTTGGCGGCCTTGGACAGGCCCTTCTTGCGCAGCCAATCCTGCGCCGCTTCCATGTTGCCGTCGTTTTCCGTCAGCGCGGCCTTGCAGTCCATCATGCCCGCGCCGGTCGACTCGCGCAGGTCCTTGACCATCGCAGCTGTGATCGTTGCCATCGTTGAAAATCCTTTGTGCCTGCCGGTTCGCCGCGGCGCGGCTTGATCGCCCCGCCGCGGTCCATCTCAGGGATTCGCGTCAATTGAAATGGTGGCCGGATCCACTCCGGCCAACCCATCGCTCTCTTTGACTTTATTCCGCTTCCGCGGTCAGCGCCTTGGCCTTGGCCACCCAGGCGTCCGCACGGCTCGGCAAACCGACTTCTTCGCCGATCTTGTGCGCGGTGTCGTGGTCGAGCTCGGCGAGCTGCCAATAGTGGAAGATGCCGAGGTCATTGAACTTCTTCTCGATCGCACCCGACACGCCCGGGAGCTTCTTGAGGTCGTCGGCGGTGCCGCGCGGGCCGGCAAGGCCCTGGAAGCCGCTCGACGAGGCCGCCGGCAGTTCTTCAGCGAGCGGACGGGCCGACGCACCGACGTCGATGCCCGAATCGCCCTGGGCGCGGGAGATGCCGTCGATCGCTGCGCGCGCGATCAGATCGCAATAAAGCGCGATCGCACGGCCGGCGTCGTCGTTGCCCGGCACCACATAGGTGATGCCCTTCGGGTCCGAATTGGTGTCGACGATCGCCGCGACCGGGATGTTGAGGCGCTGGGCCTCCTGGATCGCGATGTCTTCCTTGTTGGTGTCGATCACGAAGATCAGGTCGGGCAGACCGCCCATGTCCTTGATGCCGCCGAGCGAGCGGTCGAGCTTGTCGCGCTCGCGCTGCAGCGTCAGGCGCTCCTTCTTGGTGTAGGAGCTGGCATCGCCGCCCGACAGCACGTCGTCGAGGTGACGCAGGCGCTTAATCGAGGCAGAGATCGTCTTCCAGTTGGTCAGCGTGCCGCCGAGCCAGCGCGAATTCACGAAATACTGCGCGCAACGCTTGGCAGCGTCCGCGACGCCGTCCTGCGCCTGGCGCTTGGTGCCGACGAACAGGATGCGGCCGCCCTTGGCGACGGTGTCGCTGACCGCCTGCAAGGCGGTGTGCAGCATCGGCACGGTCTGCGCGAGGTCGACGATGTGAATGTTGTTGCGGGCGCCGAAAATGAACGGAGCCATTTTCGGATTCCAGCGGTGAGACTGGTGACCAAAGTGCACGCCAGCTTCAAGCAGCTGACGCATAGTGAAATCGGGTAGCGCCATCGTTCTAATTCTCCGGTTGGTTCCTCCGGAAACGTGTGAGCAAGACGGAGCGTTCTCGCCCCGGCTGCCACCGGACGGCCTTGTGAGCCATGTTTCCGTGTGAGATGGCGCGCTGTATAGCGCCATTTCGGCCAGAAGCAAGGAAATAAGGGCCTGATCCGGGCGGTTTTCGCCCGCTCAAGGCTCCCTTCCGTAAAGACCACGCAGATCGCCCGGCGCCCCGCTGGTACCGGGTTAGCACCTGGGCTGGTTCGGCGGGCACTTCTTTGCCGCCGCCGGCGGCGGCGCGGCAGGCCGCG
>NZ_JAVTJN010000006.1:0-144458 GCF_032144035.1 Bradyrhizobium sp. WYCCWR 12699 | reverse complement strand
CCATCGCGCAGGGAAGGCCGAGTGATCGGCGTCACCTGTATGCTGCTGTGCGGTTCTTCCTGCGTGTGCATTTCGCGCAGCGGACCGCGGGTGTCTGTCGGCACCCGGCCTTCCCTGCACCCTCTTGGATTTGAGGGTGGAGCGACGAAGCAAAGCTCGGGCGAAATCAGCCGCGAGAATGCGAACGCGCGCTTGCCATCACACACCCGGTGTCATCGCCCCGTTTGGTGCGCGATTGCGCACGGGGGCGGGCGATCCAGTACTCCGAAAAAGCAGTGATTGAACCGAGAAGCCGCGGCGTACTGGATTCCCCACATTCACGGGGAATGACAGTTTGGAGATCGAACTTGCACCTCATGCTTCGTCGCAAGGGCTCCTCGCAATGACGGGGAGAGAGCAAGTGCGTCCCACGCCGCCGCGCTGTGCCCCGGGCGCAGCGCAGCGTCACTTGGACGGTGCGCTGCTGAGCCGGGGCCCATCGCACCGCGACCTCCGGTGCGGCTGCTGAATCCCGGATGCGAGAGTGCGGCAAGGCCGACTCACTCACTTTGCATACATCTCAGTCTCGAACCGGAGTGGCGTGCGCGCCTTGCCCGCAAAATCTCAAGTTGTGGAATGCCGTCTGCAAGATGGTATTACAGTAAGCGAACCCGTGTCTTCCCGGTAACGATTGTGCTGTCGGCGCAACACTCGGTTCCGATTTAACCTTCATCACTGGTGGTTCGCATCACCGCCGCTTTTTGGCCACACCCAAACATGAATAAAATCGCTCTAATGTTCTAAGGGCAGCGGCGGTCCTCGAAAGCGACGAGAAAATCCCAAGGTCGATTCAAATCTTGGCTCTGATTTTTCGCCTCTGAAAGGGTTCACCGGGGAAACTGGTTTGCGATGGGCGCCAAGATTGACAAGCAGAGGCTGCCAAGCCGTCACGTGACGGAAGGCCCCGCGCGCGCGCCCCATCGGTCCTATTTCTACGCCATGGGTCTGACCACCGAGCAGATCCACCAGCCCTTCGTCGGCGTCGCCTCCTGCTGGAATGAGGCCGCTCCCTGCAACATCGCGCTGATGCGTCAGGCCCAGGCGGTGAAGAAGGGCGTCGCGTCGGCCGGCGGCACCCCGCGCGAATTCTGCACCATCACCGTGACCGACGGCATCGCCATGGGCCATGACGGCATGCGCTCCTCGCTGCCGTCGCGCGAATGCATCGCCGATTCCGTCGAGCTCACCGTTCGCGGCCACGCCTATGATGCCCTGGTCGGGCTCGCCGGCTGCGACAAGTCGCTGCCGGGCATGATGATGGCGATGGTCCGTCTCAACGTGCCCTCGATCTTCATCTATGGCGGCTCGATCCTGCCCGGCACATTCCGCGGGCAGCAGGTCACCGTGCAGGACATGTTCGAGGCGGTCGGCAAGCACTCGGTCGGCGCGATGTCGGACGAGGACCTCGACGAGATCGAGCGCGTGGCGTGCCCCTCGGCGGGCGCTTGCGGCGCGCAGTTCACCGCCAACACCATGGCGACCGTCTCCGAGGCGATCGGCTTGGCACTGCCTTACTCGGCCGGTGCGCCTGCACCGTATGAGATCCGCGACGCCTTCTGCATGACTGCGGGCGAGAAGGTCATGGACCTGATCGCCCAGAACATCCGGCCGCGCGACATCGTCACCCGCAAGGCCCTGGAGAACGCCGCCGCCGTTGTCGCGGCGTCCGGCGGCTCGACCAATGCTGCGCTGCACCTACCGGCAATCGCGCATGAGTGCGGCATCAAGTTTGACTTATTCGACGTCGCCGAAATCTTCAAAAAGACACCATATGTCGCGGATTTGAAGCCGGGTGGCCGTTATGTCGCCAAAGACATGTTTGAAGTAGGTGGCATACCGCTTCTGAT
This sequence comes from Bradyrhizobium sp. WYCCWR 12699, assembly GCF_032144035.1. Taxonomy (NCBI): domain Bacteria; kingdom Pseudomonadati; phylum Pseudomonadota; class Alphaproteobacteria; order Hyphomicrobiales; family Nitrobacteraceae; genus Bradyrhizobium; species Bradyrhizobium sp. WYCCWR 12699. Next base: position 142,572 of record NZ_JAVTJN010000006.1, on the reverse strand, counting down.
GAAGACGCTGCTCGACAACGGCTTCCTGCACGGTGATTGCCTTACCGTCACGGGCCGCACGATCGCTGAAAACCTCAAGAGCGTGAAGTGGAATCCGCACCAGGACGTGGTGCACCCGGCAGACAAGCCCATCACCGTGACAGGCGGTGTGGTCGGCCTGAAGGGCAATTTGGCGCCAGAAGGTGCGATCGTGAAAGTCGCGGGAATGTCCAACCTCAAGTTTACCGGTCCGGCCAGGTGCTTCGACCGCGAGGAGGATGCTTTCGAGGCGGTCCAGCAGCGCACCTACCGCGAAGGCGAAGTCATCGTGATCCGCTACGAGGGGCCGAAGGGCGGCCCCGGCATGCGGGAAATGCTCCAGACCACCGCGGCGCTGACCGGCCAGGGCATGGGCGGCAAGATCGCGCTCATCACCGACGGCCGCTTCTCCGGCGCCACCCGCGGCTTCTGCATCGGCCATGTCGGGCCGGAAGCTGCCATTGGCGGCCCGATCGGGCTGCTCGAGGACGGTGACATCATCGAGATCGATGCGGTCAATGGGACCCTTAACGTTAAATTGAGCGACGCCGAGCTCGCCCAGCGCAAAACCAAATGGAGCGCTCGCGCGACTAACCACACGTCGGGTGCGCTCTGGAAATATGCTCAGCAGGTTGGACCAGCGGTCGGGGGGGCAGTGACCCATCCGGGCGGCGCGCACGAGAAACAGTGTTATGCGGACATCTAGGCGTGCCATAGTTGCGTTTGTGTTGGGGGTCGGTGCGCTGGCCGCGCCGGCGCTTGCCTTCGACGGCGCTCCGGTCAACCCGAAGGATGCGACCATCCCGGTCGTGACCACCTTGCCGGGGACCGCGGCGACCATGCGCGGCAGGATCGCGCCGTCGCCCGCGCCGCAGGAGACCTCGCTCAGTGCGCTGCAATATGCCGCCGAGGGTGGCCACCCCATCGCGCAGTGGAAGCTTGGCCGCATGTACGCCAATGGCGACGGCGTCGCCCAGGACGATCTGCGCGCCTTCGAATATTTCAGCCGGATCGCCAACGCGCATGCCGAGGACAGCCCGTCGGCGCCGCAGGCGCAGATCGTGGCCAACGCCTTCGTCGAGCTCGGCCGTTACTATCTCAGCGGCATCCCGAACTCGAAGGTCAAGTCGGATCCGGAGCGGGCGCGGGAGATGTTCTCCTATGCCGCGTCCTATTTCGGCAATGCCGATGCGCAATACGATCTCGCCCGGCTGTACCTGAAGACGTCGGACGCCTCGCGTGAGGATTTCCGCTATGGGGCGCGCTGGCTCGGTCTTGCCGCGCAGAAGGGCCAGCACGAGGCGCAGGCGCTGCTCGGCCAGATGCTGTTCAACGGCGACCGTCTGCCGCGGCAGGCCGCCCGTGGCCTGATGTGGCTGACCCTGGCGCGCGACAGCGCCAGCACGGAAGAGACCTGGATCAAGGAAAGCTACAACCGCGCTTTCGCCAAGGCCTCCGACGACGACCGCGCCATGGCCCTGCAATTGCTGGAGCAGTGGGTGCAGGGCGCCAGCAACAGGCGCTGAACGCAGTGCTGTAGGGTGGGCAGAGCGCAGCGTGCCCACCAGTTCAGCGCAGGCTAGGCAGCCTCCAGATCGAGATCCGCCCACACCGGCACGTGGTCCGACGGCTTCTCCCAGCCGCGCACATAGCTGTCGATCCCGACATTGGCGAGCTTGTCGCTGGCCTGCGGCGACAGCAGCAGATGGTCGATCCGCAGCCCCTGGTTCTTCTGCCAGGCGCCGGCCTGGTAGTCCCAGAAAGTGTACAGCCCGCCCTCGTCGGTGACGGCCCGCAAGGCATCGGTCAGGCCGAGGCCGAGCAGGGACTGGAAGCTCTCCCGCGTCTCGGGCTTGAACAGCGCGTCCTCGGTCCAGGCGGCCGGATTGTGCACGTCGCGGGCATGCGGGATGACGTTGAAGTCGCCTGCCAGGATCAGCGGCTCCTCGGTCTTGAGGCGCTCCTTCGAATAATCAAGAAGCCGGGACATCCATTTGAGTTTGTAGGGATATTTCTCGGTCCCGACCGGATTGCCGTTGGGCAGGTAGAGGCAGGCGATGCGCAGCACCCCTCGCTTCAGCGTCACGACTCCCTCGAGGAAGCGGGCATGGGCGTCCTCGTCGTCGCCGGCGAGCCCCGACTTGGTCTCGTCGAAGCGAAGCTTGGAGAGCAGGGCGACGCCGTTGAAGGTCTTCTGCCCGTGCGTGACCACGTTGTAGCCGAGCGCCTCGATCTCCAGCCGCGGAAAGGCCTCGTCGACGCATTTGATCTCCTGGAGGCAGACGATGTCCGGCTGGCACTCCTTCAGCCAGGTCAGCAGCAGGTCGATCCGCTGCCGGACCGAGTTCACGTTCCAGGTGGCTACTCTGATGGGCATGTCGGCAGGCTCCGGACCAAGGGCCATGGTTAGAACAAACTGCAAACGCGCCCGTCAAGGATGCCGCAAAATCTCCCACAAAATTAACCCGGCTTAAGCAGGCCTCAGGCCATTGATCGTCAAAAGGTTCCTCGGATGGGATGGCCGGACAAGTCGATGAAGCGAAGCGAGCCGCGTGACGGCCTGATCGGCGCGTTCCTGTATTGGCTCGGCGGCTTCGAGATCGAGGACGGCCTGACCGCCGGTCTCAGCGAGCGCGAGATCCGCCGCATCCGCGCCAAGCAGATCGACGCCGTGACGCGGCTGATCCCGATGACGATGGCGGTGACGATGCTGAACGTCGCCATCGTGCTGATCCTGTTCTGGGGCCACGGCTGGAACGACTTCCTCGCGATCTGGGGCCTGACGCTCGCCACCACCGCTTCGCTCGCGGTGCGCTCGTGGCGGAGGTCGCATCAGAACCCGCCGCAGGAGGCCTCGCCCCGCGCCGCGCGGCAGATGCTGCGGCAGGCGGTGTTCCTCGCCGCGATCTGGGGCGCGCTGCCGCTCGCCCTGTTCAGCCGCATCGAGCCGACCAGCCAGCTGATCCTGGCCTGCCTGATGGTCGGCATGATGTCGGGCGGCGCCTTCACGCTCTCGACATTCCCGCGTGCCGGCCTCGTCTATCTCGCCACCATGACGGTCGCCTGCGCCGGGGCGCTGCTGCTCTGCGGCACCGGGCCCTATTTGGTGACTGCGGTCTTCCTGCTGCTGTTCGCATTTTTCATGGCGCGCAACATCGTCTCGCAGGGCAATCTGTTCCTCGGCAATCTCAAGGCCCAGCTCGAGCTGGAGCGGCAGACCGAGATCATCTCGCTGCTGCTGAAGGACTTTCAGGAGAACGCCAGCGATTGGCTGTGGCAGACCGATGCCGAAGGCCATCTGGTCGACGTGCCCGAGCGCTTCGCCGCCGTCGCGCAGCTGCCGCTTCCGCTGCTGAAGGGATCGCATTTCGCCGACGTGCTCGACATGCTCTGCCCCGAGGACAAGAGCGCGGCCTACAACGTCGTCGGCCTGATGGAGCAGAACGAGCCGCTGCACGAGATGAACATCAAGGTCGTCGCCGGCGGCGAGGCGCGGCTGTGGTCGCTGACGGCCAAGCCCGCCTATGACCGCGAGGGACATTTCCTCGGCTATCGCGGCTTCGGGCGCGACGTGACCGAGCGCTGGCGCGCGGAAAAGGCCGAGGCCGAGAGCCGCGCCAAGTCCGACTTCCTCGCCGTGATGAGCCATGAGATCCGCACGCCCATGAACGGCGTGCTCGGGCTTGCCAGCATGCTGCTCGAAACCAAGCTCGATCCGGAGCAGCGCGAAGCGGTTACCACGATCCGCGAATCCGGCGACAATCTCCAGCGCATCCTCAACGACATCCTCGACCTGTCCAAGCTCGAGGCCGGACGCTTCCAGTTCGAGGCGATCGATTTCGCTCCGCAGACCTTGGTCGAGACGGTCGCAAACGTCGCGCGCGCGAGCGCCCACAGCAAGGGCAAGAGCAAGGGATTGGCAATCAAGGTCGAGCTCGATCCGAACCTGCCGCCGGCGCTGCGCGGCGACGCCGCGCGCATCCGCCAGGTGCTGCTCAACCTCGCGTCCAACGCGGTGAAATTCACCGATGAAGGCGAAGTGACGATCTCCGCGACCTGTCAGGCGCGCCGCGACCTGCTGGCGACCGTGGAATGGGCGGTCACCGACAGCGGCATCGGTATCGCCTCCGAAAAGCTCGGCCAGCTCTTCAGCGATTTCGCACAGGCCGATGCCTCGATCAGCCGCCGCTTCGGCGGCACCGGGCTTGGGCTTGCGATCTCCAGGCGCATCATCGAGCAGATGGGCGGCACTATCGGCGTCACCTCGACGCCGGGGCAGGGCTCGACCTTCCGTTTCACGCTGGTGCTGCCCTGGAGCCAGGCGCAAGCCTCCGACCAAGCGTCCAGTCGCGACGAGGCCGAGGAGCTCAAGGCTCGCATCGCCAGCCTCGATCGGCCGCTGAAGGTGCTGGTCGCCGAGGACGATGCGGTCAACCGCATGGTCGTGAGCAAGATGCTGGGGGCCTTCGATGTCGAGCTGCGGGTCGTCACCGACGGTACCGAGGCGGTCGCGGCGGCCTCCGAAGGCGAATACGACGTCGTGCTGATGGACGTGCGCATGCCCGACATGGACGGGCTTGCCGCCACCCGCGCGATCCGCGCCCAAGGCGAGCGCTTCGAGACCTTGCCCATCGTCGCGCTGACTGCCAACGCCTTCCCCGAGGACGTCAGGATCTGCCGCGAGGCTGGCATGTCGGACTTCCTCGCCAAGCCCCTGCGCAAGCCGGCGCTGGTCGCGGCCCTGCTGCGCGCACTGGACGGACACGTGATGTCCGAGGATGCGCCGCTCCAGCCGGAGCTGATGCCGGTCGAGGTGGAGTGGACGGACGAGGAGAGGCAGATAACGGGCGCTTAGACCGAGAAGCTGGTCCCGCAGCCGCAGGACGCGGTGGCGTTGGGATTGTTGACCCGGAACGAGGCGCCGATCAGATCGTCGACGAAATCGACCTGCGATCCCTCCAGGAACGGCTGCGAGGCGGAATCGACCAGCACCACCGCATTCTCCTGCTCGATCACGAGATCGTCGTCGGTCCGCGCGCGGTCGATGTCGAATTTGTACTGGAAACCCGAGCAGCCGCCGCCTTCGACGGAAATGCGCAGCATCGCACCAGAGCCTTCGCCCTTGAGGATCTCCCCAATCCGGCGGGCGGCCCGGTCACTGATGGTCACGGCAGTGGTCATTGCTGGTCTCCGAATAGTCCCGTCGTCCCGCGGTCACACTGGGGTCTTGCCCATTTCATTTGGTATCCCGCGTCCGGCATAGTTAAGTGCAAGGATACGCAGAATCAAATGGATAGGGACTAAATTCGTCGTGTCCGTCGGAATGGCAGCCCCCCGCGCGCCCTATGCCTGCGATCCCGACCGCAGCCGCGGCCGGCTGGTCGTGGAGCCGCCGAGCCGGACCCGCAGCCCGTTCCGGCGGGATTGCGACCGGGTGATCCATTCCACCGCGTTTCGCCGCCTGAAGTACAAGACCCAGGTGTTCGTGTTCCACGAGGGCGATCACTACCGCACCCGCCTGACCCATTCGCTGGAGGTGGCCCAGATCGCCCGCGCCTTGGCACGGCAGCTCGGCCTCGACGAGGACCTCACCGAAACCCTGGCGCTCGCCCATGATCTCGGACATCCCCCGTTCGGCCATGCCGGCGAGCGGGCGCTGGACGCCTGCCTGAAGGAGTTCGGCGGCTTCGACCACAACGCCCAGACGCTCCGCGTCGTCGCCTCGCTCGAGCATCGCTATCCTGAATTCGACGGGCTCAACCTGACCTGGGAGTCGCTGGAGGGCATCGTCAAGCACAACGGACCGCTGACCGACCGCAGCGGCGCGCCGGTCGGACGCTATCGCGAGCACGGCATCCCAGTCGGCATAGCCGACTACATCAAGACCTACGATCTCGAATTGTGGAGCTTCGCCTCGCTGGAAGCGCAGGTCGCCGCCATTGCCGACGACATCGCCTATGACGCCCATGACATCGACGATGGCCTGCGCGCCGGCCTGTTCCATCTCGACGATCTCAAGGTGATGCCGCTCACGGCCGAGATCATCGCCGAGACGTCGGCGCATTACCCTGACCTCGAAGACCTCAGGCGCGGCGCCGAGCTGGTGCGCGAGCTGATCTCGCACCTGATCGGCGCGGTGTTCGCCGAGGCGCAGAAGAACCTCGCCGCCGTGGAGCCGCAATCGGCCCAGGACGTGCGCCAGCAGAGCCGGGCCCTGGTCGCGTTTCCGGCCGAGGTCGCCGAGGAAGAGGCCGCCATCAAGCGTTTCCTCTACCAGCACATGTACCGCCACAAGCGGGTGATGCGGGTGATGGGCGAGGCGGAGCAGATCCTGTTCGACCTGTTCGCCAAATACCTGCAATCCCCCGGCGAGCTGCCGCCGGAATGGTTGCTCGGGGCGGAAGCGGACAACGAGGGCGACCGGGCTCGCCGGATCGGCAATTTCATTGCCGGAATGACCGACCGTTTCGCCCTGACCGAGCACCAACGGCTTTTTGACTCGACCCCGGATTTGCGTTAGGCGGCGGCCATGCCCCAGACATCCTCATCCCTGCATTTGTTCGCCGACGTGCTTGCACGCGTGCATGCCGCCTGCCGCACGCTTGCGGCGGAAGCCAACTGGCCCGAGGGCATCGATTTCGCGCGCGTCGTGGTCGAGCCGCCGCGCGATGCCTCCCATGGCGACATGGCGACCAACGCCGCGATGGTGCTGGCGAAAGAGGCGAAGGCAAAACCGCGCGAACTCGCCGAGCAGATCGCCGAGCGGCTGCGGGCGGATGCGCTGATCGCCAAGGTCGACGTCGCCGGTCCCGGCTTCATCAATCTGACCTTGAAGCCGGCCGCCTGGGCCGAGGCGCTGCGGACGGTGCTGCGCGAGGCCGCCGATTACGGCCGCGTCCGTGGCGGCTCCAAGGTGAATGTGGAATACGTCTCGGCCAATCCGACCGGGCCGATGCATGTCGGCCACTGCCGCGGCGCCGTGTTCGGCGACGCGCTGGCCAGCCTGCTCCAGTTCGGTGGCCACGACGTCACGCGCGAATATTACATCAACGACGCCGGCGCCCAGGTCGACGTGCTCGCGCGCTCCGCGTTCCTGCGCTATCGCGAGGCGCTCGGCGAGGACATTGGTGCGATCCCGGAAGGGCTCTATCCCGGCGATTATCTGAAGCCGGTGGGACAGGCGCTCGCGAAGGAGCACGGCGACAAGCTCCTCGCAATGAGCGAAGCCGCGTGGCTGCCGACGGTGCGCGCCAAGGCGATCGCGATGATGATGGACGAGATCAAGGACGATCTCGCCGCGCTCAACATCCGCCACGACGTATTCTTCTCGGAGCGCTCGCTGATCGAGGGCGGCAACAACAAGGTTGCCGAGACCATCGATTTCCTGAAGGCCAAGGGCGACATCTACGAAGGGCGGCTGCCGCCGCCGAAGGGCGCACCGGTCGAGGACTGGGAAGATCGCGAACAGTTGCTGTTCAAGGCGACCGCTTATGGCGACGACGTCGATCGTCCGCTGATCAAGTCGGACAATTCCTACACCTACTTCGCCTCCGACATCGCCTACCACAAGAACAAGTTCGACCGTGGTTTTGCGGAGATGATCGACGTCTGGGGCGCCGACCATGGCGGCTACATCAAGCGCATGCAGGCGGCGGTGAAGGCGACGACGTCGGGCAAGGGCTCGCTCGACGTCAAGATCGTTCAGCTCGTGAAGCTGCTGCGCAATGGCGAGCCGGTCAAAATGTCCAAGCGGAGCGGGGCCTTCGTCACCTTGCGTGAGGTGGTGGATGAAGTCGGCCAGGACGCCGTCCGCTTCATGATGCTCTATCGCAAGAACGACGCGGTGCTCGACTTCGACCTCGCCAAGGTCATGGAACAGTCGCGCGACAACCCCGTGTTCTACGTCCAGTACGGCCACGCCCGCGGCCACTCGATCTTCCGCAACGCGCGGGCCGAAGTGTTCCCGGAACTGCCGGAAGACGCGGGCAAGCGGATCGCGTGGCTCAGTGAGTCGGCGGTGGAGCGGTTGTCAGACCCGGTCGAGCTTGAACTTCTCAAGCGCCTCGCAATATATCCTCGCATGCTCGAAGCCGCCGCCGCGGCCCACGAGCCGCACCGAATTGCCTTCTATCTCTATGATTTAGCCAGCGAATTTCATGCACTTTGGACGAAGGGGCGCGATTTGCCCTATTTACGCTTCATTATCAATAATGATGCAGATCTAACAAAGGCGCGGCTGGCCATGGTCCAGGGCGTCGTCTCGGTTCTGGCATCGGGCCTCGCCATCCTCGGCGTCCATGCTCCGAACGAGATGCGGTAGTTTGGGGCGAACTACTTAAGGGGAATTCGGGGGTAACCGGCAGAAGCCGGATCGCTTAGACTTGGTTGAAAGCCTTGTGGGTCGAAAGCCGTGCCTTGGTCGAGGGGCGCGCGGCTTTCCCGAAGGGACGCATCATCACGATGGCCGAACGATATCAGGATAGACCGTTTCCTTCCGATGACTATGGTCGCGGTGGCGATCAGCATGGCAGAACGGACAGCGATCCCTTGGCTGAGCTCGCCCGCCTGATCGGACAGACCGATCCTTTCGCCGCGCAAGCGCGGCCCGGCGCGCGCCCGCCCGCAGCGTCTCCGCCCGCACAGTCCTATCAGGACGACGACTATCGGCAGGACGATGATCAGCAGGACTATGCCGAACCGGCCCAGCCGACTCCGCCCGGGCCACCGTCATGGATGCGTCGCGCCAATGTGCAGCCGCAGCCGGCACCCGCGCCGGAGCCTGATTATCCCGTCTCCGTGAACCCGGTCCATCCGTTGCATCGCTATTCCGCTCAGCCCGCCGCGCCGGAGCCTGACTTTCGTCAGCCGCAGGCCTATCAGGATCACGCCTATCAGGATCATGCCCATCAGGGGCAGGATCAGGCCTATCAGCAGCAGTCCTATCAGGACCCGTACCAGCAGCCCGATCCCGCGCGCTACGACGATGCGCTCTATGGCCGTCTCGAGGCTGGCGAGCAGGACTATCAGCGCGAGCCCGCCTATCCCGACGATCCCTACGCCTATCAGAGCGACTATCCCGACGCCGAAGTCGAGGAGCCCCGGAAGCAGCGCGGCGGCATGATGACGGTCGCGGCGATCCTGGCGCTTGCCGTGGTCGGCACGGGCGCAGCCTTCGCCTACAAGACCTATGTCGGCTCGCCCCGCAGCGGTGAGCCGCCGATCATCAAGGCCGACAACACGCCGACCAAGATCGTGCCCGCGCCGACGGATTCGTCGGCCAAGGTGCCGGATCGCATGGTGACCGGCGATGGCACCGAGAAGATCGTGCCGCGCGAAGAGGCGCCGGTGGATGTCAACGCCAAGGCGGGCGGTCCCCGCGTGGTGTTCCCGCCGCTGAACCAGAATGCGAACCCGCCGTCGGTCGCGAGCGTGTCGCCGTCGGCGGTGCCGCCGCCGGGTGCAAGCAACGGCACCCTGCCGAACAATTCGCCGCGCTCGATCAGGACGGTCGCCGTGAAGGGTGATCAGACCGATAGCGCCACGCCGCAATCGGCCGCTGCCAAGCCCGCCGTTGCGCCGAAGCCTGTTGCTGCGCCCGTCGCACCGGCAGCCCCGCGCAATCCGCCGACCTCGGCCAATGCCAGCGCCAACCAGCCGATGTCGCTGGCGCCGCAATCGACGCCGGCGGCGGAGCCGACGCAGCGGATGGCTGCGACCGCTCCGACCCAGATTGCGCCCGCCAGCAGCGGCGGTGGCGGCTACATCGTGCAGGTCTCCTCGCAGCAGAGCGAGGACAGCGCCGCCGCGTCGTACCGCGTGCTTCAGAGCAAGTATGGCAGCGTGCTCGGTTCTCGCTCGCCGGTGATCAAGCGCGTCGACCTGACCGACAAGGGCAAGGGCGTCGTCTACCGCGCCTTCGCGGGGCCCTATGCCTCGGCGGAGGAGGCGACGCATGCTTGCAACAGCCTGAAGTCCGCGGGCTTGTCCGCCTGCTTCGTCCAGAGGAATTAACGGCGGTTTCCTTGACCCCCTCGCGGGTCAGGGTTAATCGGCCGTTATGAGCACGCGGGCCTTCATTACCGGCGTTTCCGGAACGGAACTGACCGCCGTCGAGCGGGAGTTTATCCGCGACCAGCGCCCATGGGGCTTCATCCTCTTCAAGCGCAATGTCGCCTCGCCAGCTCAAGTCGCTGCATTGGTTGCGGAATTACGAAGCTCGGCAGGCGCCCCCGACGCGCCTGTGCTGATCGATCAGGAAGGCGGGCGGGTGCAGCGGCTCGGTCCGCCGCACTGGCCGGTCTATCCGCCGGGCGCTGTGTTCTCGACCCTGTACGACACTGATTCGGCGCTTGGGCTCACCGCGGCGCGCCTGTCGGCCCGTTTGATCGCCGCCGATCTCGCCGATCTCAGCATCACCGTGGACTGCCTGCCGCTGGCCGACGTGCCGGTGCCGGGCGCCGATGCCGTGATCGGGAACCGGGCCTACGGCACGGAGCCGGCCAAGGTTGCGGCGATCGCGCGCGCGGTCACCGAGGGCTTGGAGCAGGGCGGCGTGCTGCCGGTCCTCAAGCACATTCCCGGCCATGGCCGGGCTACCGCGGACACCCATTTCAAACTGCCGACGGTCGATACGCCGCGGAACGAGCTGGAACGAACCGATTTCGCGGCATTCAAGCCGCTGTCGGACCTGCCGATGGCCATGACTGCACATGTTGTGTTTAGCGCGGTCGACCCCGCCCATCCGGCGACGACATCTGCGACAATGATTGCTGACGTGATTCGCGGCGCAATCGGGTTCCAGGGTTTGTTGATGAGTGATGACGTGTCGATGAACGCGCTGTCGGGAAATATCGCCGAACGGACCCGCGCCATCTTCGCGGCCGGCTGCGACGTGGCCCTGCATTGCAACGGCAATATCGAGGAAATGCGCGCGGTGGCCGGTGAGACACCCGAGCTGTCGGGCCGGGCGCTGGAGCGGGCGAATGCCGCGCTCGCCGCCCGCAAGGCGCCGCAGCCGCTCGACCGCGCGGCCGCACGCGCGGAACTGGACGCACTGATCGCACGGGCAAACACGGCATCCGCATGACCGCAGAAATTCTATCCTTCGAGACCGGGCGGCCCGCAGAGCTTGCCGAGGGTGAGCCGGCGTTGGTGGTGGACGTCGAGGGCTATGAGGGCCCGCTCGACCTGCTGCTCGCGCTGGCGCGGCAGCAGAAGGTCGATCTCGCCAAGATCTCGATCCTGGCGTTGGCCGACCAATATCTCCACTTCATCGAAGCCGCCCGAAAGATCCGGCTCGAGCTTGCCGCCGACTATCTCGTGATGGCGGCGTGGCTCGCCTTCCTGAAGTCGCGCCTGTTGCTGCCGGAGCCGCCGAGCGCGGAAGGCCCGAGCGCCGAGCAGATGGCAACCGCCCTTGCCAACCGCCTGCGCCGGCTCGAAGCCATTCGCGAGGCCGCCAACCGCCTCATGAACAGGCCCCAATTGCAGCGCGACATCTTCGCGCGCGGCGAGCCCGAGCATATCGCCGAGATCAAGCATCCGAAATACACGGCGACGCTGTACGATCTGCTCACCGCCTATGCCTCGCAGCGCCAGTCGCGCGTGCTGGCGAGCGTGCATCTGGCCAAGCGCACGGTGTGGTCGCTCGCCGAAGCGCGCGCCACGCTGGAGCGGCTGGTCGGCAGTATCACCGAGCAGGATGACTGGGGCGTGCTCGATGACTTCCTGATCCGCCACGTCGCCGATCCCACGCAGCGCGCGACCGTGTTCGCCTCGAGCTTTGCCGCCGCGCTCGAATTGGTGCGCGAAGGTCAGCTGGAACTGAACCAGAAAGAGGCGTTTGCACCCATCTATTTCCGGAAGGGGCGCCCAAAACCGGTCCCGGACGCAGCTCCTGCGCCTGATGCGCCGGTCGGTTAAGTGCAAGAAGGAGAATCTGCCATGGCAAGCCTGGCTGAAGTGCGGGTAGAAGAGGCCGAGCCGATGGAGAACGAATCCCAGGCACGTCCCGAGGAATTGCGGCTGCTGGAAGCGCTGCTGTTCGCTTCGAGTGAACCGCTGGATACGGCAACGCTGGCCAAGCGCATGCCCGAGGGCGTCGACGTCAAGGCTGCGCTCGAGCAGCTCCAGGCCGACTATTCCTTGCGCGGGGTGAATCTCGTCCGCGTCGCCAACAAATGGACCTTCCGCACCGCCGGCGATCTCGCCTGGCTGATGACGCGGGAGAGCACCGAGACCCGTCGCCTGTCGCGTGCGGCGATCGAGGTGCTGGCGATCATTGCCTATCACCAGCCGGTGACGCGCGCCGAGATCGAGGAGATCCGCGGCGTCGTCACCTCGAAGGGTACGCTCGACGTGCTCTTGGAGACGGGCTGGATCAAGCCGCGTGGCCGGCGCAAGACGCCGGGCCGCCCGCTGACCTTCGGAACCACCGAGGACTTCCTGTCGCAATTCACCCTGGAACAGCTCGGCGATCTGCCGGGCCTCGAGGAGCTCAAGGGCACGGGTCTGCTGGATTCGCGTCTGCCGACCGGATTCAGCGTGCCGACGCCGTCCGATGACCCGCAACTGCGCGAAGACGAGGATCCGCTGGAACCCGGCGAGGACCTCGATCTGGCGCTGGCGCCTGCGGTCGAGCCCGAGACTGCTGAAGCGGCCCCTGAAGGCGGCCATGAGGATCGCGGCGAGGGCGGCAGCGAGGACTGACGTACCGTCCGCCGAGAGCCCCTGCGACAGTTAACATTAGCAAGATTGCGTAGCGCCCACAGCGAATTGGCGCTGCCTTGGTCCTTGTTTTTGAGGCCTGCCAAGCCTAGGTTTCGGTGAAGATCGGCCGGGTCCCCGGCCATGCGCGTTTGGAGGGTTGCAGGATGGGTTCACTGAGCATTTGGCACTGGATCCTGGTGATCGCAGTGGTCCTGCTGCTGTTCGGCCGCGGCAAGATTTCGGATCTGATGGGCGACGTGGCGCAGGGCATCAAGGCGTTCAAGAAGGGCATGCAGGACGACGACAAGCCCGCCGAAAAGCCCGAGCCGGCCAAGTCGATCGAGCACAATGGTGCACCGACCGCGGCGCGGTCCGACGTCGGCAGCAAGGCCGTCTGAGCCGAAAGAAGCACGCGAGAGGCGGCTAGCCGCCCCGGTCCTGCGCGCAAGGGATTGGGCCGGTTGCGGCGTCGCGTGAGTTGCGGCTTGGCGTGAACGGAAGACCTCATGTTCGACATCGGGTGGAGTGAACTGGTCCTCATCGGGGTCGTGGCCCTGATCGCCATCGGCCCGAAAGAGCTGCCGGGCGTGCTGCGCATGGTGGGGCAGTGGATGGGCAAGGCGCGCAAGATGGCCGCCGAATTCCAGGGCCAGTTCCAGGAAGCGATGCGCGAGGCCGAGATGGCCGACCTCAAGAAGAGTTTTGACGAGGTCAAGGAAGCCGCCACCGGCTTCAATCCGCTGACTTCGCTGCAGAAGGACGTCAGCGACGCGCTCCGCGTCGATGCGCTGGACAAGCCGGCGGAGACGCCGACCACCACGGCTGTCGAACCGCCGGCGACTTCAAGTGAAGCGCCTGTCACTCCCACCACTCCGGAAGCGCCGACGCCAGCGACCTTCATGGAAGCCGAGGCGCATGCGGCGGCGAACGAGCCGCTGGCCATCACCCGTGAGGTCGAGCAGGCCAAGGTTGCGCAGGACACCGCGCCATCCGAAGCGATCAAGGACGCCAAAGCGTCATGACCGACGCCGATATCGAGGCCAGCAAAGCCCCGCTGATGGACCATCTGATCGAGCTGCGCTCGCGGCTGATCAAGGCGCTGATCGGCTTTGGCATCGCGTTCATCTTCTGCTTCTTCTTCGCCAAGCAGATCTTCAACGTGCTGGTATGGCCCTATGTCCTGGCCGTCGGCGATCCCGGAAACGCCAAGCTGATTTACACGGCGTTTCTGGAATATTTCCTGACCCAGCTGAAGCTGGCGATGTTTGGCGCGGCCTTCATCTCGTTCCCGATCGTGGCGGGGCAGATCTACATGTTCGTGGCGCCCGGGCTCTACAAGCACGAGAAGCAGGCTTTCCTGCCGTACCTGGTCGCGACGCCGTTCTTCTTCGTGCTGGGCGCGGCGCTGGTCTATTTCGTCGTGTTCCCGATGCTGGCGCGCTTCTCGCTGGGCATGCAGCAGCTCGGCAGCGACGAGACCGCAAAGATCGAGCTATTGCCGAAGGTCGGCGAATATCTGTCGCTGATGATGTCGCTGATCTTCGCCTTCGGCATTGCCTTCCAGCTTCCGGTGATCCTGACGCTGCTCGGGCGGATCGGCATCGTCACCTCGAAGATGCTGCGCGAGAAGCGGCGCTATTTCATCGTCATCGCCTTCGTCATCGCGGCCGTGCTGACGCCGCCCGACGTGATCAGCCAGTGCTCGCTCGCGATTCCGCTGATGGCGCTCTATGAGGGCTCGATCATCGCGGTAGCCATGGTGGAGAAGAAGGCGGCCGCTGCTGCGCAGTCCGGCACCGGCACCGACGTATCGACGCCGGCCAATCCGGCGGAGTAGGGCCCTTTTCGCTCTATCATCGCGCCGCTCAGCCCTTGATTCGTCATGCCCGGGCTTGACCCGGGCATCCACGACTTGATCTAAGGCGGCAGAGACGTGGATGGCCGGGATAAACCCGGCCATGACGGGAAGACAGCCATGCACGACATCAAATCGATCCGCGACAATCCGCAAGCCTTCGACGCCGGTCTCGCCCGGCGGGGTCTGAAGCCGCTCTCGGCCTCGCTGCTCGCGATCGACGAGACGCGGCGTGCGGCGATCCTGGCGTCCGAGCAGGCGCAGGCGCGGCGCAATGCGGCTTCCAAGGAAATCGGCGACGCCAAGAAAGCGAGGGACGAAGCGCGCGCGGCCAAGCTGATGGCCGAGGTCGCCGAGCTCAAGACCACGATGCCGCAGCTCGAAGCCGCAGCGAAAGCTGCCGACGAGGAGCTGAGCAGAGAGCTGTCCGCGATCCCGAACATTCCGTTCGACGAGGTGCCCGACGGCGTCGACGAGCACGGCAACGTGCAGCGCCATGTGTTCGGCAACAAGCGCAACTATAGCTTCGTGCCGAAGCTGCATGACGATCTCGGCACGGCGCTGGGCCATATGGATTTCGAGGCGGCGGCAAAACTCTCCGGCGCGCGCTTCGTCGTGCTGAAGAAGGCGCTGGCGCGTCTCGAGCGTGCGCTCGGCCAGTTCATGCTGAACCTGCACGTCGACGAGCACGGCTATACCGAGATCAATCCGCCGCTGCTGGTGCGCAACGAGATCATGTTCGGCACAGGGCAATTGCCGAAATTCGAGGACGACCAATTCTGGGCGATCAAGGGCGAGCTTCTCGTTGCGCCCGACCAGGAGCGGCTGAGGAATGAGCGCCTCGGCCTCATCCCGACCGCTGAAGTGTCGCTCACCAACCTCGCGCGCGAATCCATCCTCGACGAGAAGCAGCTTCCGATGCGGCTTACCGCGCTGACGCCGTGCTTCCGCGCGGAGGCCGGGGCTGCCGGGCGCGATACCCGCGGCATGATCCGCCAGCATCAGTTCACCAAGGTCGAGCTGGTCTCGATCACGACGCCGGAAGCGAGCAAGGACGAGCTGGAGCGGATGCTGTCCTGCGCCGAGCAGGTGCTGCAGAGGCTCGGTCTGCATTATCGCGTGATGACGCTTTGCGCAGGGGATATGGGATTCTCGTCGCAAAAAACCTATGACATCGAGGTTTGGATGCCGGGCCAGGGCCAGGGCGAGGGCGGAGCGTTCCGCGAGATCTCGAGCTGCTCGGTGTGCGGCGACTTCCAGGCGCGCCGCATGGATGCGCGCTCGCGCGGCCCCGACGGCAAGCCGCGCTTCGTGCACACGCTGAACGGCTCGGGCACGGCGCTCGGCCGCGCGCTGATCGCGGTGATGGAGACTTATCAGCAGGAGGACGGATCGATCGCGGTCCCCGACGTGCTGCAGCCTTACATGGGCGGGCTGAAGGTGATCGGGCGCGACTGAAGCGTTTTCGAGCGAAGTGGATACCGGCTCGCGTCAGGAAAACGCGTCAAGCAAGAATCGCGTTGCGAAGATCGGACGGCCGGTTATCCTGCCGGCCCCGCAACGCGAACCCACCGTTCATGGCCTTGCACCGCGACATCTTCTGGGTCGGCAGACAATGGGCGGTGACCGGTGCCGGCATTCAGGCCGTCGATCAGCGCCTGCGCGGCGTGCTCGATATCGACATCGCGCGGCTCTGGGACGACCGTCTCGTGCAGGCTCGGCGGGCCAAGCCCGGCGTGAATGCCGCTGATTTCGACAAAGCGCTGACGATGGCGCGTGAACGCTTTCCGCAGGCGCCGGAGTCGAATCCGCTGGTTGCGCAATTGGAGGCGCTTGGCGTGATCGAGGCCCCCGTCGTCAGTCCGGCCGTCCCGGCGATGCAGCTGCGCGCGGAGGGCCGGCTGGCGCGCTTCCTGCCGCAATGGCGCATCCGCCGCTGACTGGGCAGGGAACCTGCCGCCGGACCGCAATCGCCCGGTTTGCCTGATCGGCCCCAGCCGGATAAGACGGCTCAGACCCCGCTTTTCTGGAATCGACCCTTCGCATGCGCATCCTCTGCACCAATGACGACGGCATCCACGCCCCCGGCCTCAAGGTCGTGGAGGAGATCGCGCGAGCATTGTCCGACGACGTCTGGGTGGTGGCGCCCGAGCTCGACCAGTCCGGCGTGTCGCACTCGCTGTCGCTGAACGATCCGTTGCGCTTGCGCGAGGTCGGGCCCCGGCATTTTGCCGTGCGCGGCACGCCGACCGACTGCGTCATCATGGGCGCGCGCCACATCCTGGGGCCCAAGCTGCCCGACATCGTGCTGTCCGGGGTCAACAAGGGCCGCAACGTCGCCGAGGACGTGGTCTATTCCGGTACCATCGCCGGCGCGTTGGAGGGTACGATCCTTGGCCTGCCGTCGTTCGCGCTGTCGCAGGAGTTCAGCGTCGAGACCCGCGAGCGCCCGCCGTGGGACACCGCGCGCAAGTTCGGGCCCGACATCCTGCGCAAGGTGATTGCCGCGGGTATCCCGAAGGACACTGTCATCAACGTCAACTTCCCGTCCTGCGCGCCGGAGGATGTGCTCGGCATCCGCGTCACGCGCCAGGGCAAGCGCAATCTCGGATTCCTGCGGATCGACGAGCGCAAGGACGGGCGCGGCAATCCCTATTTCTGGATCGGCTTCGAGCGCGCCGCGATGATGGACACGCCGGCAGACGGTACCGATCTCGCCGCGCTGCGCGAGCGCTATGTCTCGGTCACGCCGCTCAGGCTCGACCGCACCAATGAGGCGTTTTCGGAAGAGCTCAGCGCGACGCTGAAATAACGGCCATCCGGGCTACGGAATTCCCTAGCCGCCGCGGAGCGCGGCTTCGATGGTCTTGCCGAGCGCGTCGAGCTGAAACGGCTTCTGAAGCGCCGGCCGGTCGCGGTACTGCTCGGGCAGGCCGGAGGAGCCGTAGCCCGTGGCGAAGATGAACGGGCAGCCCTTGGCCTTGATCACGTCGGCGACCGGAGAAATGACCTTGCCGTTGACGTTGACGTCGAGAATGGCGATGTCGAATTCGGTCACCTGGGCAAGCCGCATCGCCTCGTTGATGTCGCCAGCCTCGGCTGCGACCTTGTAGCCGAGCTCCTCGAGCATGTCCGCGACCATCATCCTGATCATCACCTCGTCCTCGACGAGGAATACAGAGCGGCCGGAAAGCCCTGTGGCGGTCATGGTTGAGTCCTTGCCCATTGCCAAAAACGTTCGCAGATAACACGAATTGACGCAATGCGCGTTTCGATCAATGGAGGCCTGAAAATGGTCATCGCAGCGTCCGTGGCAAGCCTATTTGTGGTCAAATGCTTCGCTCGAAGGCTATCATGAGTTCCTCGAGCAGGAACACGATTCTGGTGCCCGGGCTTGATGCCCACCGGGCGAGCCAGGACGGCACGCGTTAAGACAGCACTCGCCAAGACAGCACAAGCAGGCAATGACCTCCCATCAGCACCCGCCGGAAAAGATGATGTTTCAGCTCACGCTGAGGCGTCGGGGCATCAGCGACCAGGCGGTGCTGCGAACCATGGAGGCGGTGCCGCGCGAGCAATTCGTCGACGAGGTCGATCGCGAGGCCGCTTACCGCGACAGTGCGCTGCCGATCGCCTGTGGGCAGACCATCAGCCAGCCCTTCGTCGTGGCCTACATGACCGAGCAGTTGCAGCTCCAGAAGCAGCACCGTGTGCTGGAGATCGGGGCGGGTTCCGGCTATCAGGCGGCCGTGCTATCGCGGCTCGCCGGCCAGGTCCTGACGGTCGAGCGCTATCGCAAGCTTGCGGACAGGGCACGCGCCAGGCTTGAAAAACTCGGCTGCCACAATGTCGAGGTGATGCTTGGGGACGGTCTCAATCTGCCGCCCAATATCGGCCCGTTCGATCGCATCATTGTCACTGCTGCGATGGAGCAGATTCCGGAGAATCTGGTCGAGCGGCTGGAGGTTGGCGGCATCCTGATCGCGCCGGTCGGCCCGCATCAGGGCGTGCAGACCCTGGTCCGCCTGACCCGCGGCGCAGCCGGCATCGAGCGCAAGGAACTCGTCGAGGTCCGCTTCGTGCCGGCGCTCCCCGGGGTGGCGCGGGAGCTGTAGAATTCCGGATCGGCTGTGCCGCCAACATCTTATTGGGAGGGTTAAGCCGTTATTTACTCGGCGCGTGTTTACTTAAAACACCAGTTCTGTTGCGTACGAGTGAGTAACCATGTCCGCTGTCGCCGAGTTGCTTTACTCGCGCCGCGTGCCGCAGGTCGCGGTGCTGGCGCTGATTTCCTTCAGCTTCGCAGGGTGCAGCGCCGACATGTCGTCGCGGCTGTCCCAGTCGAACTTCTCCAATCCCTTCGCGTCGGACCAGACCGGCTCGGTGCAGCATGCGCCGCCGCCGCAGCCCCGTGAGCTGCCGCAATATGCGCGGCCGCAGACCCAGTCCGGCTATTATCAGTCGCAGCCCTTGCCGCCGCCGGCGGTGTCCGCGCCGCAATCCTATCCCGTTGCCGCAGGTGGAGGGGTGTCCGGAGGCGGGCGCGGCGTCAGCTCCTACGCGCCCCCGGCGCAGCCGCATCTGGAGACCACGGCCACCGTGCCGCCGCGCTCCGTTGCGGCCGCTCAGCCGACTGGCGGGACCAAGATCATCGTCGGGACCAGCGACACGCTCGACGTGCTCGCCAAGCGCTATCACGTCACGCCGCAGGCGATCCTTGCCGCCAACGGCTACAAGGGCCCGCGCGCGCTTTCGCCCGGCCAACAGCTGATCATTCCGCATCCGGCCACGGCCGCTGCGCCGGCGATGGCCCCGGTCGCGGCAGCTCCCGCGATGGCGCCTGCTGCGAAGCCGGTTGCCGCCATGGCGGCACCTTCAAGCACCCACTTCGTCAATCATGGCGACACCCTCGCCAGCATTGCCCGCAAGAACCATATCTCGTCGGCCGAGCTTGCTCGCGCCAACGGTCTCGATCCGTCGGCCAAGCTCAAGCTCGGCACCAAGCTGAATGTGCCGGGCGCAAAGACCGCTGCCGTCGCGGCGCCGGTTGCCGCAGCTCCGGTCGGACATGCTCCGGTGGCTGGCGCGCTGCAGCCCGTTGCTGCCGCTCCCGCGCCCGTCACGAAGATGGCCGCAGCCGGCGCACCCGTGCAGAGCGCGCGCCTCGCCCAGGCCACCACCACGATCGAAGAGAAGCCCGCCGAGGCCCCGGCGAAGGCTGCGGAGACCACCAGCGCGCTGCCGACCTTCCGCTGGCCGGTGCGCGGCAAGGTGGTCACGAGCTACGGCGCCAAGACCAACGGCAAGTCCAATGACGGCATTAATCTCGCGGTGCCCGAGGGGACGCCCGTCAAGGCGGCCGAAGATGGCGTCGTTGCCTATTCCGGCAACGAGCTGAAAGGTTACGGCAATCTGGTCCTGGTTCGGCACTCCAACGGCTACGTCACCGCATATGCCCATGCGAGTGAGCTGATGGTGAAGCGCGGCGATACCATCAAGCGCGGTCAGGTCATTGCCAAGTCGGGTCAATCCGGGGAGGTGGCGTCGCCGCAGCTCCACTTCGAGATCCGCAAGGGATCGAGCCCGGTTGACCCCCTTCAATTCCTGAACGGGGCGTGAGGCGCCGCCAAATTGTCGCTCGTAAATAAATCGCCCGCGAAAGCGGGCGATCTCGTTTTGGGGCGACGGCTTCCGCTAGTTCGCCTTCAGTTTGACACCTAGCCGGCCCGCCAGTTCCTGCACGAACTGCCAGGCGACGCGGCCCGAGCGGGAGCCGCGGGTGGTCGACCATTCCAGTGCCTCGCGCTCCAGCGCCTCGTCGCCGGCCTCAACGCCGAAATGGCTGCAATAGCCGCGCACCATGGCGAGGTATTCGTCCTGGCTGCAGCGGTGGAAGCCGAGCCAGAGGCCGAAGCGATCGGACAGCGACACCTTCTCCTCGACGGCTTCGCCGGGATTGATGGCGGTCGAGCGCTCGTTCTCGATCATGTCGCGCGCCAGCAGATGGCGGCGGTTCGAGGTGGCATAGAGGATGACGTTCTCGGGCCGGCCCTCGATGCCCCCTTCAAGCACGGCCTTGAGCGATTTGTAGGACGCGTCGTTGCCGTCGAAGGAGAGGTCGTCGATGAACACGATGAAGCGGAAGCTGGCGTCGCGGAGCTTCTCCATCAGCATCGGCAGCGTCTCGATGTCCTCGCGGTGGATCTCGATCAGCTTCAGCCTGTCGGCCGGCTTGCGCTCCACGTTGATGCTGGCATGCGCGGCCTTCACCAGCGACGATTTGCCCATGCCGCGTGCGCCCCAGAGCAGGGCGTTGTTAGCGGGCAGGCCACCTGCGAAACGCTCGGTGTTCTCCATCAGGATGTCGCGCATCCGGTCGATGCCCTTGAGCAGGAACAGCTCGACGCGGCTGACCCGCGGCACGGCCGCAAGGCGGCCGTCTGGGTGCCAGACATAGGCGTCCGCGCGTTCGAACGACTCACGCGCGGCGGCCGGCTTGGCCTGGGCGGCGAGATGCGCCGCAATGGTCTCCAGCGCGCGGACGATGCGCTCCTGGGAGAGGTCCGGGGCTGCCTTCGCGGCCCCCTCGGGAGTCCCCTTGGGGCGTTTTGCCGCGACGCGGGCGGGCTTGCGGGCAGGGGTACGGGGGCCTTTGCCGGCCGGGCTTTTGGTTGGTTTTTGGGGCATGTCCGAAGTTCCTGAGAACGCAGCCTTATCGGGCCTGAGGGGCCGCCGCAAGGTGGCCAAATCGCCGGTCTGGCAGCGTTGCAATTGGGGCAATGGCCGCTATAGTCCGCGCGAATTTGACCGAGCCGGTCGCCTTTGAGGGCCTGACCGGCTTTCCCCCGTTCTCACGAGGATCGTCCGAATGCTGATTACCCCTGCGTATGCCCAGGCCGCGGGCGCCGGTGACACCAACAGCATGTTGATGTCGCTGCTGCCGTTCGCCCTGATCTTCGTGATCATGTACTTCCTGATTCTGCGTCCGCAGCAGAAGAAGGTCCGCGACCACGCCGACCTCGTGAAGAACATCCGCCGCGGCGACACCGTCGTGACCTCGGGCGGCCTCGTCGGCAAGGTCACCAAGGTCGTCGACGACGACCAGATCGAGTTCGAGATTTCCGACGGCGTGCGGGTGCGCCAGATGCGCCAGATGATCTCCGGGGTGCGCGCCAAGGGCGAGCCGGCGAAGGAATCCAAGGATAGCAAAGAAGCCGCCAAGGACGACGCTTCGTCGAAGTGAGCGCTTCCGCGAGCATCTCAAATCTCCTGATCTGACAGGTCCAGTCGATGTTGTATTTCACGCGGTGGAGGGCGCTCGGGATTATCCTGACGGCGCTGATCGTGTGCCTCTGCGCGATCCCGAACTTCTTCCCCGAGGCCCAGGTCAAGACCTGGCCGGCCTGGGCGCAGCGGCGCCTCGTGCTTGGCCTCGACCTCCAGGGCGGCTCCTATCTGCTGCTCGAGGTCGATTCCAATTACGTGAAGAAGGAGCGGCTCGATCAGGTCCGCGACGACGTTCGCCGGGCGCTGCGTGATGCCAAGATCGGCTTCACTGGCGGCGTGGTCGTGCGCAACGACGCGGCCGAGGTTCGCATCACCAAGGAAACCGACGTCCAGGCTGCGCTCGCCAAGCTGCGCGAATTGTCTCAGCCGCTGGGCGGCCTGATGGGTTCCAGCGGCCAACGCGACCTCGAGGTCAGCGATGCCGGCGGCGGGGTGATCCGTCTGACCGTCCCGCAGGCTGCGATGCTCGATCGTCTGCGCAAGACCATCGAGCAGTCGATCCAGATCGTCGAACGCCGCGTCAACGAGCTCGGCACCGTCGAGCCCGTGATCCAGCGCCAGGGCAACGACCGCATCCTGGTGCAGGTCCCCGGCCTGCAGGATCCGACTCGCCTGAAGAAGCTGCTCGGCGAGACAGCGAAGATGGAATTCCGCATGGTCGACACGACCGTGTCGCCGGACCAGGCGCAAGCGGGCAGGTTGCCGCCGGAATCCGAGCTGCTGATGAGCGCGTCGCCGCCACCGACGCCCTATGTGGTCAAGAAGCAGGTCCTCGTCGCCGGCGGCGACTTGATCGACGCCCAGGCGACCTTCGACCAGCGTACGAGCGAACCGGTCGTCAGCTTCAAGTTCAATACCTCGGGCGCGCGCAAATTCTCGCAGGCCACGCAAGAGAATGTCGGGCTGCCCTTCGCGATCGTGCTCGACAACAAGGTGATCTCGGCGCCCCGGATCAACGAGCCGATCACCGGCGGTCAGGGGCAGATCTCGGGCAGCTTCACGGTCCAGTCCGCCAACGATCTCGCGATCCTGATGCGCGCCGGCGCGCTGCCGGCCCCGCTCACGGTGGTCGAGGAGCGCACCGTCGGTCCGGGCCTCGGCCAAGACTCGATCGAGAAGGGCGAGCTGGCGGCTTACGTCGGCTCGATCCTGGTCGTCGTCTTCATGCTGCTGACCTACCGGCTGTTCGGCGTGTTCGCCAACATCGCGGTGGCCATCAACGTCGCCATGATCTTCGGCCTGCTGTCGTTGCTCAACGCCACGCTGACGCTGCCCGGCATCGCCGGCATCGTGCTGACGGTCGGCATCGCGGTGGACTCCAACGTGCTGATCTACGAGCGTATCCGTGAGGAGCTGCGGGGCGGGCGCAACGCGATTTCGGCGATCGACGCCGGCTTCAAGCGGGCGCTGGCGACCATCCTCGATTCCAACATCACGACCTTCATTGCCGCCGCGGTGCTGTTCTACATCGGCACCGGCCCGGTGCGCGGCTTCGCGGTGACGCTGGGCATCGGCATCATCACCACGGTGTTCACCGCCTTCACCATGACCCGGCTCATCGTCGCCGGCTGGGTGAGGTGGAAGCGGCCGCAGAGCGTGCCGATCTAGGAGCTAAGACCGTGACACACTACGTTCTCATCGGGCTTGGCATCCTGATTGCCGTCCTCACCGTGGTCGCCGCGCTCGGCGTGCTGCCGTCGCTGCGTATCGTCCCCGACGACACGCATTTCGATTTCACGCGCTTCCGCCGCATCAGCTTCCCGATCTCGGCGGCGCTCTCGATCGTCGCGATCACGCTGTTCTTCACCCACGGGCTGAACCTCGGCATCGACTTCAAGGGCGGCACGCTGCTGGAGGTGAGGGCCAAGTCCGGCGCCGCCGACATCGCGGCGATGCGCACGACGCTGGACGGCTTGCGCCTTGGCGAAATCCAGCTGCAGCAGTTTGGCGGCCCCGAGAACGTCTTGATCCGCGTCGCCGAACAGCCCGGCGGCGACAAGGCGCAGCAGGATGCCGTGCAGAAGGTGCGCACCGCCCTCGGCGATTCCATCGAATACCGCCGCGTCGAGGTGCTCGGTCCGCGCGTGGCCGGAGAGCTCTTGGCCTACGGCATGCTCGGCCTGATGCTCGCGATCATCGCGATCCTGGTCTATCTCTGGTTCCGGTTCGAATGGCAGTTCGCGCTGGGCGCCATGATCGCCAACGTGCACGACATCGTGCTGACGATCGGCTTCATGTCGATCAGCCAGGTTGATTTCGACCTGACCAGCATCGCCGCGCTTCTGACCATTCTGGGCTATTCGCTCAACGACACCGTCGTCATCTACGACCGTATCCGTGAAATGCTGCGCCGCTACAAGAAGATGCCGATGCCGCAGCTGCTCAACGAATCCATCAACTCGACGCTGTCGCGTTCGATCATCACCCATTTCACGGTGACGCTGGCGCTGCTGGCGCTGCTGTTGTTCGGCGGGCACGCCATTCACAGCTTCACCGCGGTGATGATGTTCGGCGTGGTGCTGGTCGGCACCTACACCTCGATCTTCATCGCCGCCCCGATCCTGATCTATCTCGGCGTCGGCGAGCATCGCGAGGATGCGAAGGACGAGGCTCCGCCGGCGAAGAAAAGCAAGGCGTGATCCGAACCGCATGCCCCCGCACGAGTTGGCGAGGGCAATAGGCTCATTCGGACGAAGCACATGGCCGGCGATCCCAACGCACCGCATTTCCCGCGCTCGGCGCCGATCGAGGCCTATGGCAAGGGCGGCTTCGCCTTTGCCGGCATGTCGCACCGCGGCTCGCTGTTGTGCCTGCCCGACGCGATCTGGGCCTGGGACGTGACGGACCCCGCGAAGATCGACCGCTATTCGCTGGACCGGGTGTTCGCGGCCGCCAACGGCATCGACACGCTCCTGATCGGCACCGGCACCGGGCTCTGGCTGCCGCCGCCGGAGCTGCGCCAGGCGCTCAAGGCGCAGAGGGTGGTGCTGGACACGATGCAGACCGGGCCTGCCGTGCGCACCTACAACATCATGATCGGCGAACGGCGGCGGGTCGCGGCTGCGCTGATCGCCGTGCCATGAACAGCACATGAGCAGCACCGCGCCGTCGCCCGATTCCGTCGCCTTCTGCGCCGATCTCGTGCGTAGCCATGATTTCCCGCGCTATGCCGCGACGCTGTTCGCGCCCGCCGCCGAACGCCGCGCGCTGCTCGCGCTCTACGCCTTCAATGTCGAGATCGTCCGCGTCCGCGACCAGGTCAGCCAGCCCTTGCCCGGCGAGATCCGCTTTCAATGGTGGACCGATCTATTCTCGGGCACGGTCCACGGCAGCGCCGAGGGCACCCCGGTGGCAGCGGAGCTGCTGCGTGCGATCCGTGATTTCAACTTGCCGGTCGAGCCGCTGTCGCTGCTCGTCGACGAGCACCAGTTCGACCTCTACAACGACCCGATGCCGACGCTGACCGCGCTGGAGGGCTATCTGGCCGCGACCTCATCGGCGTTGTTTGGTCTGGCGGCGCGGATTCTGGCGTCGCCGTCCGAGGTCATCGAACATCTCGCGCGTCATGCCGGTCTGGCGCAGGGCATCGTGCAAATCATCGCGAACCTGCCGCGCGATGCCTCGCGCCGGCAGCTGTTCCTGCCCCAGCAGGTGCTGGCGAACCATGACTGCCAGATGGAAGACGTGTTCGCTGGCAAGGAAACGCCGGCCTTGCGGGCCGTGCTCGAGCAGCTCGCGGGCGAAGCGCAGCAGCATCTGACAACGGCCTTGTCGCTGCTAACCGACGTGCCGGCCGCGGTGCGTCCTGCGTTTCTGCCGCTGAGCCAGGTCGGGGCCGATCTCAGGCGCCTGTCGCAGCCCGGCCGCAATCCGTTCGCGGTCCAGCCGGCCTCGCGGCTCCGTACGCTCTGGACATTGTGGCGGGCTTCACGTTCCCGGGAATTTACCAAATAGCGGCTGGCTTATCGCCGCGAACCACGGGATGCTCTATGCTGTCCCATGGCTGAGTTGTCCCAAACCACATCGCCTGACCGGAGCGGTTTTCCGGTTGCCCCGAGCGACGTTCATGCCGCCGCCGACACCATCCGCGGCGCCGTCGTCGAGACACCCTGCAGCTACAGCCGCACTTTGAGCAGCATCTGCGGCTGCGAGATCTGGCTCAAATTCGAGAACCTGCAGTTCACCTCGTCGTTCAAGGAGCGCGGTGCGCTCAACCGCCTCACTGCACTGACGGCCGAGGAGCGCGCGCGCGGCGTCATCGCGATGTCCGCTGGCAATCACGCGCAGGGCGTTGCCTATCACGCCAAGCGGCTCGGCATTCCCGCCACCATCGTCATGCCGGTCGGCACGCCCATGGTGAAGGTCGAGAACACGAGGCACCACGGCGCGGAGGTGGTCGTCACCGGCGCGACGCTGGAGGAGGCGGCCGCGTTCGCGCGTAGCCACGGCGAAGCTAGAAGCATGGTCTTCGTCCACCCCTACGACGATCCGCTGGTGATCGCGGGGCAGGGCACCGTCGGGCTGGAAATGATGAGAGCGGTGCCGGAGCTCGATACGCTGGTGGTCCCGATCGGCGGCGGCGGGCTGATCAGCGGCATCGCCATCGCCGCGAAATCGATCAAGCCGTCGCTGCGAATCCTCGGCGTCGAGGCCTGGCTCTATCCCTCGATGTACAACGCCATCCATGACGGCAATCTGCCGGCGCGCGGCGATACGCTCGCCGAAGGCATCGCGGTGAAATCGCCCGGCAAGATCACCACCGAGATCGTCCGCCGTCTCGTCGACGACATCGCGCTCGTCAACGAAGCCGAGCTCGAGCGCGCGGTGGCGACGCTGATCTCGATCGAGAAGACGGTGGTCGAGGGCGCCGGCGCCGCCGGCCTCGCCGCGCTGATGTCCGATCCAACCCGCTTTGCCGGCCAGAAGGTCGGCCTGGTGCTCAGCGGCGGCAATATCGACACGCGGCTGATCGCGTCCGTGCTGACGCGCGAGCTCGCGCGGGAGGGCCGGCTGACCCAGCTCTCGCTCGATATCCCTGACAGGCCTGGGCAGCTGGCCGCCGTGGCCGCGCTGCTGGCCGAAGCCGGCGCAAACATCATCGAGGTCTCGCACCAGCGGACGTTCTCCGACCTGCCGGCCAAGGCGACGCTGCTGCAGCTCGTCATCGAGACCCGCGACGCCGCCCATCTCGACGAGGTCATGGCCAGGCTCAGCGCATCCGGACTGAGCGCGCGCTGCACGTGAGCGGCACGCTGAACCGCGAGCGTTACTCCGGAAGGCTTGCAACGCGCAGGGCATCGCCAAGCGAGGAGGCGAGCGCCGGTGCGCAGTTGACGCCCTGAAATTGATGGCCGTAGCGGAACGTCGGATGTAGTTCCAGCACCCGCGCGGCTGCGGCCTTCGCCTCCTGCAGTCGTCCAAGCTTTGCCAGCGCCGCGGCCAATTGCACATAGGTGATGCTGTGGCGAGGATTGGCCTGAACCGAGCGGTAAGCGGCGCGGCACGCCTCCTCATATCGGCCGCGATGGAAGTGCCCGAGAGCCTGGGCGTCGAATGCGGCGAAAGCCCAGGGATCGAACGGGCTGAGCCGCAGGCCTTGTTCGCTCCATTCAATGGCGCGGTCGGATTCTCCGCCCCAGCCAAGCACGACGCTGCCGAGGATGTAGGTCAGCGCCGATGATGGGCTGATGGCGAGCGCAGCCTCGAACGCGGTGAATGCTGCGGAGCGATCGTGCCCGTCCATGCCGATCGAAAAACCCGCCAGCGTGAGGGCAAGCGCATCATCCTGGCCGTGGGCGATGGCCGAGCGCGCGTGGCGTATCGAGGCCTCGCGATTGGACTCATGCAAACCGGCTCGAAGAAACAGGCAATGTTGGCACATCGCCGCATTGCCGTGCGCGAGCGCGTAGGCAGGTTCGAGCGCGATCGCACGTTCGAGCAGCACGAGTGCCTGAGTCACCTGGGCCGGCATGCCGGAATCGACGTCCGGCTGGGCGCGCAGGACCAGATCGTAGGCGTCAAGGCTGTCCGGCCGCTTGCGCTTGACCCTGTTGATCTCGGCGCGCCGCAGACTGGGAGCTATGGCGCCGACAGTAGATAATGCGATGTCATCCTGAAGGGCGAAGACGTCCTCGGACCGCCGGTCAAATCGCTCGGCCCATACGTGCATTCCAGTCGACGCGTCGACCAACTGGCCGGTGATGCGGACCATTGTGCCTGTCTTGCGGACGCTGCCTTCTAGCACGTACCGTACGCCAAGCTCGCGGCCGACCTGCTTCACGTCCACCGCGCGGCCCTTGTAGGGGAATGTGGAATTCCGCGCGATCACGAACAGCCAGTTGATGCGTGAGAGTCCTGTGATGATGTCATCGACCATCCCGTCGGCAAAATAGTCCTGGTCGGCATCGCCGCTCAGGTTCGTGAAGGGCAACACTGCGATCGACGGCCTGTCGGGCAAAGTCAGCAATGGCGCTTGCGGTGTTGCAGTTGCGCGGTCCGGATCGGACGTCGTCACGGCCGGACCGACGTAGCGATAGCCGCGGCGCGGCAGCGTTTCGATCCAATGCGCCTCGCCGGAGATGTCCGCCAGCATGCGTCGCACCGCCGCGATCTGGACGGTGAGATTGCTGTCCTCGATGGCCTGGGCGGGCCAGGCCGCTTCGATCAAGGCATCTTTCGAAACCGGCACACCAGCCTGCCGGACGAGGAGGGCCAGAAGCAGTACGGCGCGCTGGCCGAGTCCGGTCGGCTCAGCACCGTGGAACAGGATCCCCGCCTCGCCATCGAGCCGAAAGGGACCAAATTCAAGGATCGCGGCCATCGTCGAAGAAGGGCACATTTCGCAGGTTTTTTGCAACGTTTTCCGAACGGCTTCACCACTTTCCGGCTGCACCGGACCACTATCGCGTAGTTGTCAGGAGCATTGCAACAATCGATGGAGGGGTACATGACCGCAAAACACGTCATCCGTAGGCCCGGCAAAACCGAGGGGGTCATGCTGCGCGGCCAACCAATGGCCTTCTTGGTGACCGGCGAGGACACGAGGCACACGAGCATGTTCGACTGGACAATTCCGGCAGGATTCGCCACCGGCCGGCACGTTCATCGTGTGCAGGAAGAGACCTTCTACATGTTGGAGGGTGAGTGTGAATGGCACGTCGAGGATGAGGTTGTCCGGGCGACCCTAGGGACCTTTCTCTTCATTCCTCCCGGCGTTCCGCACAACATCACCAACACGAGCAACAAGCCCGCGCGCGTGCTCATGACCGTATCGCCGCCGGGACACGAGCACTACTTCGAGGAACTGGCCAAATTGACGGCGAGTGGACCGCCGGATGCAAAAGCGATCAGCGAGCTGCGCGCCCGCTTCGATACCGACCAACTCTCGGCTTTGACGACAAGAGGTTGAGGTCTGGACGGCGCGATGGTGAACCGACTTCACGGTCGGCCGCGGGCGCGCTCGCACCTTTTTTGCTACCGGGACGCCAAACCCGCCAGATGCGCGATCAGCCGGTCGATCTCGGCTTCCGTGTTGTAATAATGCGGTGAGGCCCGCACCACATGCGGCAACGCGCGAAGTTCGGCATCGATGCGCGTGCTCGCCGGATCTGAAGCGCCGATCGTGATGCCGGCCGTGGCGGCACTGGCGACAATCGCGTCTGCCTCGTGCCCGTCCATCGTGAAGCTGACGATGGCGCCCGGCGTGCGGCCGAGGTCGCGGATGGTGACGCCGGGAAGGGCGGCGAGGCCGCCGCGAAGACGGCCGGCTAGCAGGCGGCAGCGCTTCTCGATCGGGGCGATGCCGATATCGAGGGCGTAGTCGACGGCCGCGCCAAGCCCAAGCCGGGCCGCGTAGTTGTTCTCCCAGGTCTCGAAACGGCGGGCATCGTCCCGCAGTTGATAGGTGCCTCGCGAGACCCATGGCGCTGCAAAGTGGTCGATCATCGGCGGCTCCAGCCGTTGCAGCAGCGCGCGGCGAACATAGAGAAAGCCCGTGCCGCGCGGGCCGCGCAGGAATTTGCGTCCCGTGGCTGAGAGCATGTCACAGCCGATGGCCTCGACGTCGACCTCCATCTGGCCGACGGCCTGGCAGGCGTCGAGCAGGTAGGGAACGCCGTGCGCCCGCGCGATCTTGCCGATCGCCGCCGCCGGATTGACCAGCCCGCCATTGGTCGGAACCCAGGTGATCGCAATCAACTTCACGCGATCGTCGATCATCCGTTCGAGTGCGCCGACGTCGAGCTCGCCGCTGGTATCGCTCGGCACCACGTCGATGACTGCGCCGGTGCGCTGGGCGACCTGGAGGAAGGCGACATAGTTGGCGGCGTATTCCGCCTCGGCGGTCAGGATGCGGTCGCCCTTGCGAAACGGAAGCGAATAGAACGCCATCTGCCAGGCAACGGTGGCGTTCTCCACCAGCGCGATCTCGTCCGGCGCGGCATTGAGCAGGCGCGCCACCGAGCCGTAGACCGCGTCGAGCCGTTCGGCCTCGCGATCGGCCGCCGCGTAGCCTCCGATCTCGCTTTCGAGATCGATGTGTTCCTTCATCGCCGCGACAACCGGCCTCGGCATTAGGCCAGCGCCCGCGTTGTGAAGATAGGCGAGCCGGCTGGTGGCTGGCGTGTCGGCACGAAGTCGGTCGAGGTCAATCACGTCAGGATCTCCGCCTCGCCGCGTCAATGCGGCATCTCTTCGAACTGCGGCAGGTTGAGAGGCGTGTTCCAGGCCAGGCGGCGCTTGGTGAACATCTCGAGCTTCGGTGCGACCAGGTCGGGCCGGTCCAGGCTTCCCAATTGCACGAAGACCGTCCTGGGGAAACTGTCGAGGTTCGACGTGAATATCCGAGCGCCGCATTCGGGGCAGAAATTGCGGTCCAGGCCCTTGCCGGAGTTCGCTATGTAGTGAAAGGCCTTCGGCTTGCCGCTGAGGATCGTGAAGTCGTCCTCCGGCACTGCGAAGAACGTCGCCATCTCGCCGCCCGAGGCGCGCTTGCAGTCGTTGCAATGGCAATTGGCAATGAAGCTGGGGTCGGTGTCGAACTCGAACTTGATGGCGCCACAGGTGCATTGAGCTGTGTATTTCTTGGCCATTGGTTGCCTCGGGATGATCGGGACAGCGGCGCAGCCATATTGGCTGGCAGGAGAGGCGCACGCAACAGCGCATGCCGCGCGGCGGCTCGTCTCAGATGCAGAGGCCGAGCAGCTTGACGTGGCAGCTGCTCGATTTGGGCTTGGACTCGGATTTGGGCTTGCTCGCGGGCGCGACCTCGCGTTTCACGGCAACGACGGGCTCTTTGTCTTTCTTCTTGCCCTTGCCCTTCGGCTCGTAATCGCCGGCGATCACCATCGCCCAATAAGTGCGCTTGCCGCTGGCGTTCCTGGCGCTGGCGATGCCGACGCGGGAGGCGTTGTGCAGCAGCAGGTTCTTGCGATGGCCGGACGAGTCGATCCACTGTCCGAGCGTCTTCTCGAAATTGTCGTAGCCGTAGGCGATGTTCTCGGCGGCGCGACCCGCACCGGCCGGCGCGACGCGGCGGTTGAACGGTCCGAGGGCGTCATGGCTGAGATCATCCTTCGCCGCCATCGCCTTCGCCTGGTCCATGGCGATGCGGTCCAGGGTGGCGTCGCGGACGACGCGGACTTCGCCGTGCTTGAGTCGGAAGCTGGAGATCAACTCGGCCGGAGAGTCGGCCATCGCGGGCGTGCCCGCAAGCAGCAGTAGGCCGGCGATCATTCCGCCAACCCCACGACGCATCATCGTCCCCCGAATGCCCATGATCCCGCCACGCCCGAATGATCCGACCGCTTCTCTATCGTCAATGTGGACGCTTCAAGGCGCTAGCTTGCCGGCAGATCCGCTTCGAAGTTGAAGCGGTCGCGCAGGTTTTTCCGCTGTTCCAGGATGTCCTTGAGGAAGGCGCGGTCCTGGTCGTTCTTCATCAACGGCTCGATCAGGTCGAGCTGGTTCATGGCAACCAGTTGCAGGATCTCGGTGCGCGGCTTGCCGCTGGTGTCGCGCGGCAGCGCGTGCACGACCTGAATGTGCTCCGGGGGCTTCGGCCCCTTCGCGGCCGTCAGCTCGTTCCGCAACTGGCCTTCGAGCGCGGCCTGGTCCGCCTCGACGAACGCATAGAGACCGACGCCGGAGCGGCGGTCGGCAAACGCGACGATGGCGGTATCGCGCACGGCCGGATTCTTGCGGATCAATGCCGTCAGCACCGGCGCATCATTGACCAGCCGGCGGCCGCCGCCTTCGCGGTCGGTGAAGTTGAACAGGCCGCGCGTGATGGCGCGGTAGACCTTCTTGCCGGTGGCAAGCCACAGGCTCGCGGCAAAGGACTTCTTCGCGAGAATCTTTCGCTCGCGCGGGGTCAGCGCCTCGGGCGCATAGGAGCGCTTGTGCTTGAGCAGATGCCGAAGATCTTCATAGGCGAGGAGGCGATAGAGCCGGCCGCGTCGGTCAAAGCAGGCCGCGAGCTGGAAGTCCGTCACATAGGCCCGGCCATCACGGCCGACCAGCCAGTTCTGCTCCTTGGCAAGATCGTTGTGGCAGATCCCGGCACGGCGCAGCCGGCGCAGTGCCGCCTTGGCGGAACGGAAATAGGCGAGGTCGCCGTGCGGCTTTGCCAGATGCAATGCGGCGCCGTCGACGAAGCCGCGCACCAGCGCCCGCTGTCCCGCCCAGAGCAACTCGGGGCCGATATCGAGGCCTTTGGCGCGCTCCAGAGCGTGCTTCTCGCGCGCGAACAGATGACGCGCCAGCAGGAATGACCACCACGGCACTTCGTCGAGCCGGCGCAGCACGGCGTCGACCTCGCCGCCGTCGCCGCGGAAGCGGCCGCGCTCGACGGTCGAGAACACATCGCGCTTGAGCAGCACGCCCTCGGTCCAGCGCGCCGAGAGCGCCGCGGCGTCGTCTTTGGGGAGGCTCATCTTGGACTCACGCGGCGGCGGCGATGCGCAGGTGATCGGCGATCCAGCGATCGAGATCGGCGAGCGCCCGCGCGCTCATCGCCTGCTTCTTGGCCACCGTCTTCTCGTTGCCGCGCAGGCGCGTGCCGTCGGGCTTCTTGGTCGGCACGGTCGCGAGCGGCGGGAACAGGCCGAAATTGATGTTCATCGGTTGGAACGAGCGCGTGCCCGGTTCGATGGTCTCGATATGGCCGCCGGTGATGTGGCCGAGCAGCGATCCGAGCGCGGTGGTGCCTGGCGGGCTGACCAGCGTCTCGCCGCGCGCATCCGCGGCCGCATAGAGACCGGCGATCAGGCCGACGCTGGCGGATTCCACATAGCCCTCGCAGCCCGTCATCTGGCCGGCAAAGCGCAGCCGCGGCTGGGCGCGCAGGCGCAACTGACTGTCGAGCAGCTTTGGCGAGTTCAGGAAGGTGTTGCGATGCAGGCCGCCGAGGCGGGCGAATTCGGCGTTCTCCAGCCCGGGAATGGTGCGGAAGATGCGCTGCTGCTCGCCGTATTTCAGCTTGGTCTGGAAGCCGACGATATTGTAGAGCGTGCCGAGCTTGTTGTCCTGGCGCAGCTGCACGATGGCATAGGCCTTCGTGGTGGGATCATGCGGGTTGGTGAGACCGACCGGCTTCATCGGGCCGTGACGCAGCGTCTCGGGGCCGCGCTCCGCCATCACCTCGATCGGCAGGCAGCCGTCGAAATAGGGCGTGTTGGTCTCCCATTCCTTGAACTGGGTCTTCTCGCCCGCGATCAGCGCGGCGACGAAGCCGTCATACTGCTCCTTGGTCATGGGGCAATTGATGTAGTCGGCGCCGGTGCCGCCAGGGCCGACCTTGTCGTAGCGCGACTGGAACCAGGCGATCGACATGTCGATGGATTCGCGGTGGACGATCGGCGCGATCGCATCGAAGAAGGCGAGCGCGTTCTCGTCGGTCAGCGCGCGGATGGCCTCGGCCAGCGGCGCGGAGGTGAGGGGCCCGGTGGCAACGATCACGTTGCTCCAATCGGCCGGCGGCAGGCCTGACACCTCGCCGCGGGCGATCTCGATCAGGGGATGGTCGTTGAGGGCCTTGGTGACGGCGGCGGAGAAACCGTCGCGATCGACCGCCAGCGCCCCGCCGGCGGGCACCTGGTTGGCATCGGCGGCGCGCATGATCAGCGAACCGAGCCGGCGCATCTCCGCATGCAGGAGGCCGACAGCGTTGTTGGCGGCGTCGTCCGATCGGAACGAATTGGAGCAGACGAGCTCGGCGAGCCCGTCGGTGCGGTGCGCCTCGGTCATGCGGTCCGGCCGCATCTCGTGCAGCACCACGGGCACGCCGGCTTTCGCCACCTGCCAGGCGGCTTCAGAGCCGGCGAGACCGGCGCCGATCACGTGCACGGGTTTGGATAGGAGGGCTGTCATGGGGCGGACAGGTAGCGCTTTTCGGCGGAGAGTGGAATCGCCGAGATCGAGTTTTCTGCCACCAGATACGACAACGCCCGCACGAGGCGGGCGCTATCGGTCCGTTCCGGTGAGGGCTGAGCGGATATCAGCCCTGATACTGACCGGCGGCAACGCGCGGGATGTCCGAGCGATCAAGGCCGATATCGGCCAGTTCGCGATCGCTGAGCTGGGACAACTCGGCAACATTGCGCTGATAGTCCCGGAAGGCCTGGATCATGCGGATGAGCGAGAGCAGCATAGGTATTCTCCTGTAGTTCGATTCAGCCCTTAGTCGGCCTCATCGTTGAAATGAATATAGAAGAGAGTATTGCAGTGCGGAAGTTCCGATGTTGCGATGCAGCTAAGCGAGCAGCGCATAACGAAGGTAACGGACGATTAACCGGAGGGCGCTCCCGCCTAAAACCTAGCCAGAGGCGTTCGGAAGCAGCTACAAATACCCGTAACATCACGGACTTAGGGGTGATCTTTTGATCTGGATCATAGCGGAAATATGCTGCCCCGGGCCGAGCGGAAGCGGACAAAACAGCGACTGGACCCAACTCTCGCCTGCGTGAGTCGCATAGGTAAAATCGTCTATAAATGAATATTAGTTCAGTTTATGGGGTCGATCGACGCGTGAAAATTCGATTTTCGTGAGATGACGCGCACGGGCCCTCGGCGAGCCAGTGCGTAGAGGGATGGCGCGCGGGGTGTCTGCGGGGCGTTCAGGCCGATGCGCTTAAGGCGCGCGTGCGAGCTGCGTGGCGAAATAGGCGACGGTCTTGGAATAGACCTCGCTCTTGTTCCACTGCTTGAGCACCTCGAAATTCGGGCTGCCCGGCTGCCAATCCTTGCCCTTCTGCCAGCCATAGCCGGCGAGATAATTGGCGGTGGAGGCGAGCACGTCGGGCGCGTTGTGCAAGAGGTCGCGCTTGCCGTTGCCGTCGAAATCGACGGCGTATTTCATCCAGGACGACGGCATGAACTGGGTCTGGCCGAGCTCGCCGGCCCAGGCGCCCTTCATCTCGGCTGGCGCGAGATCGCCGCGCTGGACGATGCGCAGCGCATCCATCAGCTCGGCGCGAAACTGCTCGGCGCGCCGGCAGTCATAGGCCAGCGTTGCCAGCGAGCGGATCGTGGCGAACTTGCCGGTGTTGACGCCGAAATCCGTTTCCAGGCCCCAGATCGCGACCAGGACCTCGCCGGGAACGCCGTAAGTCTGCTCGATGCGCGACAGCACCGAGCCGTACTGCTTCATCCTGTTGGAGCCACGCTCGAGGCGCGGCGGCACCATGCGACCGGAAAACTCCTCGAAGGTCTGGCTGAAGACCTTTTGCGAGCGGTCGCGGTTCAGCACGCTCTGATCCAGCGTCACGCCGGCGAGACCCGATGCGATGGCCTGTTGTGAGATGCCCTTGGCCGCAGCCTCGGTTTTGAACTCCGCAAGCCAGGCATCGAAATTACCCGAGCCGCAGGCGACAGCGGCGAGCGCCGGCTGGGCGGACAGGATGGATGCGGAGAGGGCGAAGGCTGCGAGAGCGAGACGAGAAATCGTCGAGGTCATTCGAGTCAATGAATTCCGTGAAGCGATCTGGCCGGCGGCGCGCAATCTCGGTCGGAACCGCGGCCAAAGCAAGGCGTGAGACAGGGTGCGATCCTGCCCGAGGCCGGGCAGGATCGCATGTCACGATATCGTCAGGCGTCCGTCCTGTTTCGCCAGGGGAAGAGGTTGGCGGGGAAGTCGGCCGCCGGCTTGCGCGGACGAGGCGGCGGGGGCGGCACCGGGCGTGCGCCGGGCTCCGAGACGATCACCTTGCGATAGAGATGCCAGGTGGCATGGCCGAGCAGGGGGATCACCACGGCAAGGCCGAGGAAGGCCGGAAGGGTGCCGAGCGCGAGCAGCACCGCGACGATCAGGCCCCAAGCTGCCATCGGCACCGGGTTCCTTGCGACGACGCGCAGTGAGGTGCTCATCGCCTCGAACGCGCCGGCATGACGGTCCAGCATCAGCGGGAACGACACGGCACTGAGGCAGAGCGCGGCGAGCGCGAAAAGAAAGCCGACGCCGCAGCCGACCACGATCAGCCACCAGCCTTGCTGCGTCGTCAGCACGCGGGTCATGAAGTCCGAGATGCCGCTTGCGCCCTCATAACCGAACGCCGCGACGTAGATCGCCTGCGCAGTTGCAACCCAGGTCACGAACAGAGCGAGCAACAGGGTGCCGAGGCCGAGCATCGCCCCGAACGAAGGCGAGCGAAGCACCTCCATGGCATCCCAGGCACTGGCTTCTTCATAGCGCTCGCGCCGGCTGGACAGCTCGTAGAGACCCAGCGCCGCGAACGGGCCGATCAACGCGAAGCCGGCGGCCAGCGGAAACAGCAGCGGCAGCACCGAATAGCCCATCACCACGCGGGCGAGCACGAGGCCGAGCACCGGATAGATCACGCAGAGGATGATGGCGTGGCTCGGAACGGCCTTGAAATCGTCCCAGCCGCGTCGGAGCGCATCGTGCAGATCGGAGAGTTGGATGGTTCGGATCACCGGTCCGGCCGCATCTCCGGTCCGGCCCATCGTGGGGACATTGCCCTGGTAAAGTGTGGCCATGGTCGCTAGCTCCCTTGCCGAGCGGCCGAATCCACGCCGGCAAACGGCGCGAGCGGCCGCCATTCTTGAGTTTCGCGAGTCCGACCAGACGCGAATTCCGGAAGGCATCGCGAGCTGAACGCAAAGCGTACGCCCATTTCCGAGTCCTGTCCCTCACGCTTGGGTGAAATTCGATGCCGCAGCGCAACTTTCGGCGGCGTCATTCGGTCGTCATTTCGCCGCAGATAAGCTGATGCTGCGTGTCGGTTCGCAGAACTTCGCGGGCGCAATGCAGTGACTTGGTCTATAAGTGCCACTCAAGGCCCTTCCAACGGATCCTTTTCGGGGAGCAGATATGAGCATTTTCGGTAAAATCATGAGCGCGATCTTCGGTAGCCAGCCGGCTTCCGCCGCGCCCGCCGGTGGCGCAGCTTCACCGGCCGGAGCCGCGCCGGGGGCGTCGGCGCCGGCTGCCGCGCCCATGGCAGCGGTCGACGTTGCCGCGATCGTCGACAAGGCGGTGGCCGCGCACAAGGGCGAGAAGCTCGAATGGCGGACCTCGATCGTCGACCTGATGAAGGCGCTCGACATCGATTCCAGCCTTGCCGCGCGCAAGGACCTCGCCAAGGAGCTCGGCTATACCGGCGACATGAACGACTCCGCCAGCATGAACGTCTGGCTGCACAAGCAGGTGATGTCCAAGCTCGCCGCCAATGGCGGCAAGCTGCCGCCCGAGATCAAGCACTGACCGCAAGCACTGACCGAACTCCGGTCGTGCCGGAAGGGCCCGCGATCTCGCGGGCCCTTTTGCTTTCAGGCGACGAGATCCGCGTCCTCCGGATGCCTGTCGAGATAGTCGACGACGAAGCCGCAGCCGGCGATCACCTTCCTGCCGTCGCGCCGGATCAGATCCAGCGCGCCCTTGACCAGCTCGGAGGCGATGCCGCGGCCGCGCAACGCCCGCGGCGTCTCGGTATGGGTGATGATGACCGCCGTCGGGGTCAGCCGGTAATTGGCGAAGGCGATGTCGTCGCCGACATCGAGCTCGAAGCGGCTCCTGTCCTTGTTGTCCCGTACCGATGCGGCCATGCAAGATCCTTCCGACGTGCTGCTTTACCCTGATCTAGGCGTCTGAACCGGCCCTTGCCAAGGTGCGACCAAGGATGGTTGCCGCAAGGGAGATATCCGTAAAATGCGTGTCCGGTTCAGTCTCATGGTCGTGCTTGCCACGCTCACCGTGACGGCGCCGGCTGCGGCCGAAGGCGGCCTGGCCTGGGATGCCTGCGTGGGGCTGACCAGCACGCCGGACCAGCGGGTCAAGGCCTGCTCCACCGTGATCGACACCAAGAGCGAGAGTGGCCGCAGGCTCGCCGGGGCCTATTGCAACCGCGGCCATGGTCTTACCGAGAAGCGCGGGCTCGACGCCGCGCTGTCCGATCTCGACGAAGCGATCAGGCTCGCTCCGGATTATGCCTGCCCCTACAACAATCGCGGCCGCGTCTATTCGTTCAAGCGCGACTACGACCGCGCCATTGCCGATTACGACCAGGCCATCAAGCTCGATCCTTCGTTGGCGCTAGCCTACAACAATCGTGGCGAGTCCCGCTTCAACAAGGGCGACCTCGACGGCGCCCTGACCGATTTCGATGCGGCGATCAAGCGCAACCCGAATTCCGCCATGGCCTATGGCAATCGCGGTCTCGTCTATTACCGCAAGCACGACACCGCACATGCGCTCGCCGACTACACGATGCGGATCAAGCTTGCGCCCGATCTGCTCGGCTATATCGATCGCGGCAACGTCTACCGGGACACCGAGCAGCTCGACCGTGCCGCTGCGGACTATGGCGAGGCCATCCGCCTCGCGCCGACCGACGCGCGCGGCTGGCGCAATCGCGGCATGATCCGCCTCTTCCAGGGTGACAACAAGGGCGGTGTTTCCGATTACGACAAGGCGTTGCAATACGATCCCACGGACGCGTTCTCGTGGAATAATCGCGGGCAGGCCCGTTTGCGGCTTGGCGACAAGCAGGGCGCGATCGTCGATTTTCGGAAGGCGCTGGAGTTGAAGCCCGGCCTGGCGAGCGCGCACGACTCGCTGCGGACGCTCGGAGCGCTATAGCCGCGGTGCGGTAGGAAAGTTATGACCCGCGTAGAGCGCGCGGCCGTCGAAATAATCCGTCATCCTGCTCTTGCGCAGCCGCCCGCGGTTCCCAAGTCTTTTGCAGGACATACGTCCGAATGCGGCCGGCAGGGTCGCGAGACATTCGGAAGTCGTGATCGCCAGCCGCCGACGTGTGCCTCTGTCATAGGAGGGTACGATGTCGGACTTTGGTTTTTTGAATACTCATCGAACGTGGGAAGACTGGTGCGGGATGCTGCTGGGCGCGGTGATCGTGGCCTCGCCATGGTTTCCCGTGCAGGATCCGGCGATTGCCGGACATCAGACGGTGATCCTGAACACGGTGGCAATCGGTCTGGTCGTCTTTGGCATCAGTCAGCTCGAATACGTTGCCCTGCAGCGCTGGCAGGAGGTGACGACGATCCTGATCGGACTGTGGCTCATCGCCTCGCCCTACGCCATGGGCTATTCCGGCGACGGCTTTCTCCGCGTCTATCACACGGGCCTCGGCGCCGTGCTCGTGCTGCTCGGCGTACTGCAGCTGTGGCAGGACTGGGACCTGACTGACCAGGACATGCTCAAGCACGGACAATAGCCGTAGATGTCGGCGAGCCCGCCGGCCGCAGGCGGCGGGTCTGTGTCCCTATCTCGCCACGAGATCCTGATAGTCCGCGTGCTTCTCGATCCACGCCTTCACGAACGGACATTGCGGGATCACCTTCAATCCGGCCGTGCGGACCTGGTCGAGCGCGCCTTGCACCAGCTTCGAGCCGACACCCTTGCCGCCGAGCTCCTTCGGCACGTCGGTGTGCTCGAAGGTGATCACATTGCCGTCGCGCTTGTAGTGCTCAGTCGCAATGTGGCCTTCGACCTCGAGCTCGAAGCGGTGATCGGCCTTGTTGTCGATGATTGCGCTCATGTCGTCTCCGCTCGGCTCTGCGGCGAGGCCGTCAGCATCTTGGGGATCGCCAGTCCTCGTGCGCGAAGTCGTAACGCGCGATCAGGTCGATGGGTTTCCATTGTAACTGCAGTTCGATTCAGTCGGCCGCTTTGGCGAGCCTGGAATCTTCGGGCTGCCGCTGTGGGCGCAAGCAGCCCTGGCAGATGACCAGGGAGCGGTTGACCCTTGCATCCTGCTCGGCCTCGCTGCCGTCCTGCGCCTGCCACCATTCCTTCGAAGGCGGCTGAAGCTCGGCCTGCGACCCGTCGCGCTCGGTTCGAGCCGCGGCGCGTGTTGGTTGCGAGACTGCATGCGGCCGATTGGGATCCTCGCCGGCGCCGTCCCAGGCATAACGCGCAGGCTTGAAGGCAGGATCGGGCGCCAGGCGCGCTTGAGGACCCACTACACATCCGGCGAGCGCCAGCGACAAAAGGAGGAGGGCGGGCGCTTTGACCATGATGGAACACTCTGTACGCGAGGACTGAGAGAGGGTGCGCCGATCATGTTTAAAATTCCCTGAACGATTGCGCTTGCGCCGGCGACCAACGCCCATGCGCCATCTGATGCTTCTGCTTGCCCTGATCGCCTCCGCCGCCCGCGCCGAGGATGCCAGGCCGTTCAATCCGTCCGACTATCCGCCCGGCGTGCAGACGGCACTGCGTTACGCCAACGAGGAATGCACCAGCCAGGACGGCGGCGAGGTGACTTTCGCGCGCGATACGGTGCGCAGGATCGACCTCACCGGCGACGGCCGCGACGACTACATCGTCGATTTCAGCGCGACCAAATGCGGGGACCGCGAGACCACTTATTGCGGAACCGGCGGCTGCGTCATGAAGATCCTGGTGACGCTGCCGGATGGCGGCGTGCGTGAGGTGTTCGACGGCTACGTCCTCCGCTACAGGGTCATCGCCTCGCCGGTGAAGCGCGGCGCCGCGCGCAGCATCCGCTTCGATTTGCATGGCAGCTTTTGCGGCGGCTTTGGTCCACAGGCCTGCATCAAGCAAAAGGTGATTTCAGCAACGCCGTTCGTGTTCAAGCAGCCGTAGGGCTGGTGTGCGGCCGGCGGCCTTGCGGGGGCGCGGGTGATGGCGATAAATGGGCTGCAATGAGCGGGTAGCCCAAGCGCCGTCCGCCCTCGAAGAGGAAGCCCGATGCCGCCCCTGCGCATGTCCCGCCGCGTCATGAATCTCGCTTACATGCTGACCCAGAATGCGCGGCGGCACGGTGCGCGTCCCGGCTTTGTCTGGGGTGACAGGTCCTGGACCTGGCGGCAGATCGATGCACAGGTCTCGGCGTTGGCCGCGGCGCTCGCTGCACGCGGCATCGCCAAGGGCGACCGCATCCTCGTTCATTCCAAGAACAGCGACGAGATGTTCTTCTCGATGTTCGCTTCATTCCGGCTCGGTGCAGTCTGGGTGCCCACCAATTTCCGCCTGATGCCGGATGAGGTCACCTATCTCGCAGAAGCCTCCGGGGCGAAGGCGTTTCTGTGCCATGTCGATTTCCCCGAGCATGCCGCGGCGGTGAAGGGCGGCGCGCTCGAGTTCACCTGGAGCCTCGACGGCAAGGGCACCTTCGGCGAGACCTCGGTTGCGGAGGCCATCGCGGCGCGCGCCGGCGAGCTGGTCGAGAACGTCGCCGTCGAGCACGACGATCCCTGCTGGTTCTTCTTCACCTCGGGCACGACTGGCCGTTCCAAGGCCGCCGTCTTGACCCATGGCCAGATGGGTTTCGTCGTCACCAACCATCTTGCCGATCTCACCCCTGGCGTCACCGAGCACGATGCCTCGCTGGTGGTGGCACCGCTGTCGCATGGCGCCGGCGTGCATCAGCTGGTGCAGACCGCGCGCGGCGTCTGCACCGTCCTGCTGCCGACCGAGAAGTTCGAGATCGACGAGGCGTTCCGCCTGATCGAGAAGCATCGGGTCGCCAATCTCTTCACGGTGCCGACGATTTTGAAGATGATGGTCGAGCATCCCGCCGCCGACAAATACGATCATTCCTCGCTGCGTCACGTGATCTATGCCGGTGCGCCGATGTACCGCGAGGACCAGAAGACCGCGCTGAAGAAGCTCGGCAAGGTCATCGTGCAGTATTTCGGCCTGGGCGAAGTCACCGGCAACATCACCGTGCTGCCGGCGGCGCTGCACGACTCCGAGGATAGTCCGCATGCCAGGATCGGCACCTGCGGCTTCGAACGCACCGCCATGCAGGTCTCGATCCAGGACGACGAGGGTCGCGAGCTCGCGGCGGGCCAAAGCGGCGAGATCTGCGTGATCGGGCCTGCCGTGCTCGCCGGCTATTACGACAATCCCGAAGCCAATGCGAAGGCGTTCCGCAACGGCTGGTTTCGCACCGGCGATCTCGGCCACATGGATGAGGAGGGCTTTGTCTACATCACGGGCCGGGCCTCCGACATGTACATCTCCGGCGGCTCCAACATCTATCCGCGCGAGATCGAGGAGAAGATCCTGACGCATCCCGCGATCGGCGAGGTCGCCGTGCTCGGCGTGCCCGATGCGACCTGGGGTGAGGTCGGCGTTGCCGTCTGCGTCGCGCGCGAGGGCGAGAAGCCGGTGAGCGAAGCGGAGATGGCCGCGTTTCTCTCGCCAAAAGTGCCGCGCTACAAGATGCCGAAGCGGTTCTTCTTCTGGGAGGCCTTGCCGAAATCCGGCTATGGCAAGGTGCCGAAACGCATGGTGCGCGACGAGCTCGAGGCCCGCGGCCTGCTCGATCTCGACAAGACGAAGGCAGGCTGAGTGCAGGCCATGCGGAGCATCATGCAGCCGGGCGCGCCCGTCGCAGAACGCATCCAATGGGTGGAGGCGAGGGGGCGCGCCTTCTCCTTCACGCTTCAAGCAGGTGTCCCGCTGTTGGAGGCCGC
This sequence comes from Bradyrhizobium sp. WYCCWR 12699, assembly GCF_032144035.1. Classification (NCBI taxonomy): domain Bacteria; kingdom Pseudomonadati; phylum Pseudomonadota; class Alphaproteobacteria; order Hyphomicrobiales; family Nitrobacteraceae; genus Bradyrhizobium; species Bradyrhizobium sp. WYCCWR 12699. Next base: position 99,785 of record NZ_JAVTJN010000006.1, on the reverse strand, counting down.
GCGGCGCGGCTTTGCGGCCGAAGGTTTTACGAGCGGCGTCCTCAGCTTCCGGCACGGCGTGCTCGGGCCGTTCGCCTATGTCATGCCGGCACTGTCGAAGACCGGCGAGAACGCGGCGTTCTATAGCGACACCTATCGGCCGGATGGGACGACGCACACGAAGCTCGGCAGCCTCACGCTCGGCACGCGCGACGGCGCACCGTTCTTTCATTGCCATGGGCTGTGGACGGAGGCGGACGGCAAGGCCGGCGGTGGCCACATGCTGCCGGACGAGACTGTCGTCGCCGATGCGTTCGAGGTCGAGGCCTTCGGCATCGACGGCGCGATGTTCACCGCCGAGCCTGATCCCGAGACCAATTTCAAGCTGTTCGGGCCGGTGCCCACTGAGCGCACGGGCGCGCGCACGACAAGCCGCGCATTCGCGCTACGGCTGCGGCCGAACCAGGACTTTGCGTCCTGCCTCGAAGAGTTCTGCCGCGCGCAGGGCATCGCGCGGGCGAAGATCCATGGCGGCGTCGGCTCGACCATCGGCGCGCGCTTCACGCACGGCGGGGCGACGGAGCCGTTCGCAACCGAGCTTGCGGTGACGGCCGGGACGATCGCGCCCGGGCAGTCCAGCGTGCTCGAAGCTGCGCTCGACGTCGCGCTGGTCGACTACACCGGCGGCCTGGCGGAGGGGCGCCTGGTCCGCGGCGACAATCCGGTGCTGATGACGATGGAGCTGGTGCTGGAGGTGCTGGATTAGGCTGCAGCCGGAGATTTCGCCAGCGTAGCCTGCCAGTTGCATGGATCTTATGTTCCCGATATGTTCTTTTTTGGGTGTGTGTAGCAGAACGGGCGGAGAGACGGACTATGAGCCGGAGAGGTCATCGCACCATCAACCTGCCGGCGCCGTATCTGAAGCGGGTCTGGCTGGACCCGTCGCGGGTGGGTGATCGCGAGGCCTATCCGTTTTGCCTTCCCATCTTGCCAGATGATTTCGAGCTCAATTTCGACACGGCCATCACGATCATCGTTGGAGAGAACGGCACCGGGAAGTCGACGATCCTCGAGGGCATCGCAGCGCTTGCCGGCTACGACGATGCCGGGGGCGGGAAGGGCTACATGCCGGTCGACCACTCCGAGGCGCGCGAGAGGATGGGCGGCCAACTCGCCAAGGCGCTGCGCGCGAGCTGGCTGCCGAAGATCACCAACGGCTGGTTTTTTCGCGCCGAGAGTTTTTTCTCGGTGGCGCGGTATCTCGACAAGGCCGCGCGCGATGCCGGTCAGGTCGGCCCCGATTTCCTGTCGCATTCCCACGGTGAAGGCTTCCTGCGCTTCTTCGAGGAGCGCTGTCAGCGCCAGGGCATCTTCATCTTCGACGAGCCGGAATCGGCGCTGTCGCCGGCGCGGCAGATTGAGTTCTTGAAGCTGTTGCGGCGCATGGAGGAGTCCCGGATCTGCCAGGTCGTCATGGCGACGCACGCGCCGATGCTGATGGCCTATCCCAACGCGCGGCTGCTGCGGCTCGGGAAATACGGCCTTGAGCCGGTGACGGTGGAGGAGACGGATCATTATCGCTTGATGCGCGAATTCTGTGACGACCCGCACGGCTTCGTGGAGGCGACGCTGGGGGAGTAGATGAGAGTCTTTGACGGTAGTTCTCTCCGCGGTCATTGGGAGGAGCCCTTGCGGCGAAGCAATCCAGAGTCTTTCCGCGGCGGCAGTCTGGATTGCTTCGCTGCGCTGTAATGACGGAGTGGAAGGCAATAGCGCACCCGGGGCAAGAGAGCGGAATTCATCGTCGTATTCGATTCTCAATTGCGCGCGCCGTCCCGTTCTCGCGGCCCTTCGTGCCCGAGCTTTGCGGTCGTTGTTGCCCTCAAAAGTGCCGAGGGCGCAGGGAAGGCCGGGTGCCGGCTGGCACCCGCGGTCCACTGTGCGAAGCGTGTGCTTAAGGAAGCTGCACAGCGGCATACAGGTGAAGCCAAACATCCGGCCTTCCCTGCGCAGTGGGTTGACGGCTTATGTCGTGCTCTCCCCGGGGAGCGTTGCACTATTGCCCCCGTCGCCTTGCGGCTGATCGATGTGCGCACCGGTTGGCCGCCACATCACCGCAAAGCTTGACGCCAGAACCCCGGGCGCCAGGACCACACGATTTTGCCGTACACGGGCTGCGCCTGTCGTATGCGCTCGTTGCCTGCTCACGGAGTGACCCGCCCTGCAAACCGACTGCGCGCGACGCGGCTCGCGTCCACCACCTCTCATCCCGCGTTCGTGACGATCGCGATCCGCCCCTCGGCCCGGGTTGAGGTGGCCAAGACATGCTACATTTCCGAATTCGCGTAAAGCGAATTGTTTTTGGCTGGAAGCATTGACCTCCCGGTGGGGTGTTTTGCCCGACGGGCAGCGCAACAGGTGGTGGGGGTGTGCCGCGCCCCGCCGCAACGGCGCCACGAACCGGTCTCCCCTCGGCCCCAAAATGCGCTAGGATGACCGCAGCGCGCAGTCGAAGTCGCGCATGATCAACGGGACGTATGAGGAAACGAGAATGAGGGTGACGATTGGACGGCGCACGGCCGTGGCTGCGGCGCTGGCTGTCATGGGGGCGGCAGGCTTGACGGCAACCTTTGGCCCGGCCTGGGCCCACGGGCCGACCCGGCAGAAGGTGCGGGAATCCATCGAGATCAATGCGCCGCAAGACAAGGTCTGGGCTGCGATCCGCAATTTCCAGGACATGAGCTGGCTTCCGCCAGTCACCAAGACCACGGGCGAAAAGGGCAACGAGGTCGGCGCGACGCGGACGCTGACTCTGCAGGGCGGTGCGACCGTCGAGGAGGAGCTCTACAAATACGAGCCCGACATGCTGAGCTATTCGTACCGGATCACCAAGGTCGACGTGAAGGTGCTGCCGGTGACCAATTATTCCTCGACCTTGACGGTTTCGCCGGCTTCCGACGGCAAGTCGAAGCTGGAATGGGCCGGCGCGTTCTACCGCGGCTTTCCCAACAACGATCCGCCGCCGGAACTCAACGATGAAGCCGCCAAGTCCGCGGTCAGCGGGCTCTACAAGACCGGGCTCGAGGCGTTGAAGAAGAAGATCGAGAGCGGCAGCTGACCGTGCGCATTCTGGTCCTGGCGGCGCTTGCCGCTAGCCTTTGCCATGCCAGCCTCGGCAGCGCAGCTGCCGAGGAGGCGTTCGTCACCAACCAGCTCAGCGACGATCTGATGGTCGTGGATCTCGCCTCCGCACGCGCGGTGGCAACCATTCCCATCGGCGGCAAGCCGGCGGGCGTGGCGGTCAGCGCGGACGGGCGCTTCGCCTATGTCACGAGCCCCGACGCCAAGGCGGTGACGGTGGTGGACGCCGCGACGCGCCAAGTGGCAGGCCGGATCGAGGTCGGCGGCGGACCGCTTGGCATTGCGGTCGCCCCCGATGGCAAGACCGTCTATGTCGCGGACTGGTATGCGGCGGCGGTGCGGGTGATCGATACGGCCTCGCGCAGCATCGCCGCCAGCATCGCGGTCGGCGCCTCGCCATCGGGCCTTGCAGTGACGCCTGACAGCAAGCTGCTGCTCTCGGCGGACCGCGACGACGACAGCGTCTCGGTCGTCGACACCGCAACACGCCAGCGCAAGGCGATGATCAAGGTCGGCACCCGTCCGTTCGGCGTTACCATAGATGCCGAGGGCAAGCGCGCCTACACCGCCAATGTCGGCTCCGACGACGTCTCCGTGATCGACATTGCAGAAGGTCGCGAGATCGGCCGTGTGAAGGTCGGCATGCGCCCCTATGCGGTGGCGCTGACGCAAGGCCGCGGCTTTGTCACGGACCAATATGGCGGCACCGTCAGCGTGTTCGACCTTGCGAGCCTGAAGCCGGTCAAGCGCATCAATGTCGGCGACTACCCCGAAGGGATTGCCGCGACCGCCGACGGCAAGCGCGTCATCGTCGCGTGCTGGGAAAGCAACACGCTTGTGGTCATCGACGCGACTGATCTGAAGGTGATCGGCGAGATCAAGACCGGCGACGGACCAAGGGCGTTCGGGGTGTTTTTGCGGAGGACGGAGTAGGGGCGCTTGTAGCCCGCATGGAGCGAAGCGAAATGCGGGGACACTGTCCCGGATTGCGCTTCGCTCCATCCGGGCTACGGCACCGTGCATAGCGTCGCCGCAATCTCATCCATCCGCTCGAACACGTGATCCGGCCCCAGCGCCCGCAGCGCCGCCGGCGCAGCATAACCCCAGCCCACCGCACCGCAGGCAATTCCCACGGTTCGCGCCGCCTCGATGTCGCGGACCTCGTCGCCGATCGCGATCACCTGGCTCGGCTCGACGCCCGCGCGCCGGATCACCCGGCGGAATTTCGCGGGCTTGCCGAACAGCGATGCCGCGCAGTCGAAATGCGAAAATAGCACCGCGGCTTCCCCGAGCTTCTCGCGCGCATTGGCCTCGCTGTCGGACGTCACCAGCGCGAGCTGCACGCCGTTCTCTGTCAGCGTCCGCAGCATCGTCTCGACGCCGGCGAACAGTGCGATCTCGGAAGCCGCCTCCGCCTTCAGCCGCCGCGCATGCCGCGCGATCGTTGGCATCTTCCAAAGCGGCACCTCGAGGCGGGCGAGGATCTCACGCGTCGAGGCATGCCGCAGGTCCTCGACGTCCTCATCGGCGACACGGCGAAAATTGAAGCGATCGGCGATGTCGTTGATGACGCGCAGGAACCACGGGAAGCTGTCGGCCAGCGTGCCGTCGAGGTCGAAGATGGCGAGGGCGTAGGGCATGGCGGAGGGAGAAGTGCGGGCGTCGCGCCCGCTGGCGAGGCGCTGACAATGCTATCGGAGATGCTATGTTACCTTCGAGAGGTGGCAGATGTCGGAGCTACTGGCAAGGATTACCGTCGATCCGCAGCGTATGCATGGACGCCCCTGCATTCGCGATCTGCGCATGACGGTCGCCGACGTCTTGGGACTGCTCTCCGCGGGACAGTCGCGCGAGAGCATCTTGGAAGATTATCCGTATTTGGAAGAAGCCGATATCGACGCGTCTCTCGCCTATGCCGCCCGTCAGGTCGATCACCCGATCATAGCGGCGAAATAGCTTGCCTTACCTGGTCGATGCTCAGCTTCCACCAGCACTGGCGGAGGCCATGCGTCGCGCTGGATACGATGCGGCCCATGTTGCCGAGTTCGGGATGGCAAACGCGACCGATGGCGCGATCTGGGATGAAGCCGTTGCAAGATCGGCCGTTCTCGTCACCAAGAATCGCGATTTCTCGCTTCTCCGTGCCGCAAAGCGGCAGGGGCCTATCGTGCTTTGGGTGCGTGTGGGCAACATCGACAATCGCGCGCTGATCCGTCAGCGTGTGAGCGCCATGCCGCGAATCGCCGAAGCCGTCGCGCGGGGTGAAGCGGTCATTGAATTCGTCGGCCAGTAGACTAATGAGCGCTCACCGCAACTTGCGTACGTCAACATTGATGTCGATATCGATGTTCTTGACGCAAGTCTGAGTGCTCCGATGCGAGCTGCCCTCGTGCCAGCGGCCGTCGCGCGCCCGGGCGTTGCTGACATTGGCCAGCTTCAGGCATCGCCATTGTGGCAGCGGTCCGCTGCTTTCGCCGGCGAACTGCCAGGTCAGCACGGCTTCCTCACCGGCCTTGTTGGTGCCGATGATGTGCGGACATAGCTCGCGATGGCGGCCCTCGTAGACACAGGTCACCTGCTGCTCGGCGAGGATCGCGTTGCGGAAGAGCGCGTAGGTTCGGCTCGGCATGGAGAATTTTCCCGGCAGCTTGAGCCGGCCGCTCGAGCGGGTGGCGCTACTCCGCCGCCTCGCTCGTGCTCCGCCGCTTCGGCTTGCGCGCCTTCTTCAGCACCGGCTCCAGGAATTTTCCGGTATAGCTCCGCGGCGCCTTGGCGATGTCTTCCGGCGGGCCCCAGGCGACGATCTCGCCGCCGCCGTCGCCGCCTTCGGGGCCGAGGTCGATGACCCAGTCTGCGGTCTTGATGACTTCGAGATTGTGCTCGATGACGACGACCGTGTTGCCCTGCGCGACCAGCTCGTGCAGCACCTCCAAGAGCTTCTTGACGTCGTGGAAGTGTAGGCCGGTGGTCGGCTCGTCCAGGATGTAGAGCGTGCGGCCGGTGGCGCGTTTTGACAGCTCCTTGGCGAGCTTGACGCGCTGGGCTTCGCCGCCCGACAGGGTCGTCGCCTGCTGGCCGACATGGATGTAGTCGAGGCCCACGCGGTGCAGGGTCTGGAAGGTTTCGCGCACGCGCGGCACCGCCTTGAAGAATTCGGCGGCTTCTTCGACGGTCATGTCGAGCACGTCGGCGATGCTCTTGCCCTTGAACAGGACTTCGAGCGTCTCGCGATTGTAGCGCTTGCCTTTGCAGACGTCGCAGGTGACGTAGACGTCGGGCAAAAAGTGCATCTCGATCTTGATGACGCCGTCGCCCTGGCAGGCCTCGCAGCGGCCGCCCTTGACGTTGAAGGAGAAGCGGCCGGGCTCGTAGCCGCGCGCCTTGGACTCGGGCAGGCCGGCAAACCATTCGCGGATCGGCGTGAAGGCGCCGGTATAGGTCGCGGGGTTCGAGCGCGGCGTGCGGCCGATCGGCGACTGGTCGATGTCGATGATCTTGTCGATGTGCTCGAGGCCCTCGATGCGATCGTGCGGGGCGGCGCCCTCGCTGGCATTGTTCAGCTTGCGGGCGATGGCGCGGTACAGCGTGTCGATCAACAGCGTCGACTTGCCGCCGCCGGAGACGCCGGTGACGCAGGTGAACAGGCCGAGCGGGATTTCGGCGGTGACGTTCTTGAGGTTATTGCCGCGCGCGTTGACCACCTTGATGGTGCGGCGATGGTTCGGCGGGCGCCGCTCCGGCACCTCGACCTCGAGCTCGCCGGTCAGGTACTTGCCGGTCAGCGATTTCGGGTTGCGCATGATCTCGGCGGGCGTGCCCTCGGCGACAATGTGGCCGCCATGCATGCCGGCGCCGGGGCCGATGTCGAGCACGTAGTCGGCGAGGCGAATGGCGTCCTCGTCATGCTCGACCACGACCACGGTGTTGCCGAGGTCGCGCAGCCGCTTGAGGGTGTCGAGCAGGCGAGCGTTGTCGCGCTGGTGCAAGCCGATCGAGGGCTCGTCCAGCACATAGAGCACGCCGGTCAGGCCCGAGCCGATCTGCGAGGCCAAGCGGATGCGCTGGCTCTCGCCGCCGGACAGCGTGCCGGAGGAGCGGGACAAAGTGAGGTAGTTGAGGCCGACGTCGAGCAGGAAGGTGAGGCGCTCGCGGATCTCCTTCAGGATGCGGCCGGCGATCTCGTTCTGCTGCGCGTTGAGCGCGTCGGGCACGGTCTCGAACCATTCGCCGGCCTTCTTGACCGACAGCTCCGAGATCTCGCCGATATGCTTGGCTCCGATCTTGACGCAGAGCGCCTCGGGCTTGAGCCGGAAACCCTTGCATCCCTCGCAGGGCACGTCGTGGAAGTATTTCGCCAGCTCCTCGCGCGCCCACTCGCTTTCGGTTTCGCGGTAGCGGCGGTTGATGTTGGTGATGACGCCCTCGAACGGCTTCTTGGTGTCGTAGGAGCGCACCCCGTCCTCATAGGAGAACTTGATCTCGTCCTCGCCGGAGCCGTGCAGGATCGCGTTCTGCGTCTTCTTGGGCAGGTCCTTCCATTTGGTGGTCAGCGTGAACTTGTAGTGCTTGCCGAGCGCGGTCAGGGTCTGGATGTAATAGGGCGAGGACGATTTGGCCCATGGCGCGATCGCGCCCTTGCCGATGGCGAGCTCCTTGTCGGGAATGACGAGGTCCTCGTCGACATGCTGCTCGACGCCGAGGCCGCCGCAGGCCGGGCAGGCGCCATAGGGATTGTTGAAGGAGAACAGTCTGGGCTCGACCTCTGGAATCGTGAAGCCGGAGACCGGGCAGGCGAACTTTTCCGAGAAGAGCATGCGCTCGGGCCCACTCTTGTCGTGGATCTTGGCGGTCTTCTTTTTCTCTTCGGTGGGGGCCGCCGTGGGGGCGTCGGCGAACTCGACGACGGCAAGGCCCTCGGCGAGCTTCAGCGCGGTCTCAAAGCTCTCGGCGAGGCGCTGGCCGATGTCGGCGCGCACGACGATGCGGTCGACGACGACGTCGATGTCGTGCGGGAATTTCTTGTCCAGCGTCGGCGCTTCCGCAAGCTCATGGAAGGTGCCGTCGATCTTGACGCGCTGAAAACCCTTCTTGAGCCATTCGGCGAGCTCCTTGCGGTACTCGCCCTTGCGGCCGCGCACGACGGGCGCGAGCAGATAGAGGCGGGTGCCCTCGGGCAGCGCCAGCACGCGGTCGACCATCTGCGAGACGGTCTGGCTCTCGATCGGCAGGCCGGTGGCCGGCGAATAGGGCACGCCGACGCGCGCCCACAGCAGGCGCATATAGTCGTAGATCTCGGTGACGGTGCCGACGGTCGAGCGCGGGTTCTTCGATGTCGTCTTCTGCTCGATCGAGATCGCGGGCGACAGGCCGTCGATCTGGTCGACGTCGGGCTTCTGCATCATCTCCAGGAATTGGCGCGCATAGGCCGAGAGCGATTCGACGTAGCGGCGCTGGCCCTCGGCGTAGATGGTGTCGAAGGCGAGCGAGGATTTGCCGGAGCCGGAGAGGCCGGTGAACACCACCAGCTTGTCGCGGGGAATTTCGGCATCGATGTTCTTGAGGTTGTGCTCGCGCGCGCCACGGATCGTAATTGCGCGCAGGCTGGAGCCCGCGTTCTGTTGTTGGCGCTTCGCCTTGATCACTTCATCCATCCCGCTGGTCCTCAAGGAATCCAAAGACGCGCGATCGCGCCAATGATGAAGGCGCGCTTCGCCCGGAACCGGGATCGGCGCCGATGGGGTTATCAGCGAACGTAGGAAGAACGCGCGCGGATTTCCAGAGGGAGTTGCGAATCGTCAACGGAATGTTGGCGCGCTGGCGGCATCTGGCAGCAGGCGGGCGCGGAACTGTAGAACGCGGCAGGCGAACGAGCGGGCAAACAACGAGCAAGGGCAAACAAAAAGGCCGGCACAAGGCCGGCCTTTCGTAACGCGGGTAGCGTTTAAGTCGAAGCTCAGTACTTGGCGACGACCGGGGCGCCGAAGTGATAGTTCACGCCGACCTGCACGGTGTGGAAGTTGAGCGTGCCGGTGGGCAGGGCGCCCGAGAAGTAGGTCTCGCCGCCGAGGCTGCGATAGAGGTACTCGCCCTTGACGGTCCAGTTCGGAGCGAAGAACGCTTCGACGCCCGCACCGACGGTCCAGCCGGAGTGGAACTTGCTGTCGGAGATGGTCACGCCGAGAGCGCTGGCGCTCAGCTTGTTGTCGATCCAGGCATAGCCACCCGTGCCGTAGAACAGCACGTTGTTGACGGCCCAGCCGATACGGCCGCGAACGGTGCCCATCGCATCCGTCTTCGAGCTCAGGGTCGCCGTGGCAACACCGAAGCCGGGGACGAGGACCGGACCGGTGACCGACGCGCTGACGTCAGCCCACGCAGCATCGGCCTCGAGGCCGAACACGACGTTGCCGGTCTGCCAGTTGTAGCCGGCGGTGCCGCCGACAAAGCCGCCCTTCATCTTCGGGTCGCCCGAAGCGTTTTCCCAAGCGCCGCCACCGACGGCACCGAGATAGAAGCCGGTCCAGTTGTAGACCGAAGCCATCGGAGCGACCGGAGCCTTGGTGTAGGGGCGCGCCGCGAGATCAGCAGCCGAAGCGGGGGCCGCCAGAGCGAACAAACAGGCCGAAGCCAACAAAACCTTTTTCATTTTCAACTAATCCCAGTCCCAGTTTCTGTTGTTGCCTTCCGCGGACGGAAGGGCAGCGGACTCAACGGCCCAACTGATGCCGTGCTTACACCACTGAAGCCGCAAGTTGTGTATCCGAAAAGCCACAGTGGTCGGAAAGGTGATGGTTACTGACTTATTTAACCCCTGAATCCCGCCCTGCCTGAAGAGGAGGGCGCGAGCTAGATCGTTCAATCATCCAAGGATATCAGAGAGATATTCGTTCTTGACGAGTGGCAGGCCGCCCAGGGTCATTCGGGCTGATCATGCCGATGTCGCAATTCCGGCGATGCGCTTAGAACGTGTGAGGCTCCAGGCAGAGCGGCCGGGAGGTTCCCGAGCCGGTGAAAGTTAGAGTGCGCGTGGCGCTCTGTTCGGTGCCCGGCCAGAAAGAACAAATCTGGAACGTGGCGAAGGTCGGTGCTATATGTGGGGATAACCTTGGGGGTGGTGGGCTGAGCGGCGCCCGCAAGCGTATAGGGTCGCCTCAACAGGGCGCAGAGGAACGCGGGCAGCGTGCTCGGCCTTTTGAAATCAGGTGGCATTCGGAGTGGAGAGCGGCGATGGCGGGAAGCGTCAACAAGGTCATTCTGGTTGGAAATCTCGGCAAGGATCCTGAGATCCGCCGCACCCAGGACGGGCGGCCGATTGCGAATTTGAGCATCGCCACCTCGGAGACCTGGCGCGACAAGAATACTGGCGAACGCAAGGAGAAGACCGAGTGGCATCGCGTCGTGATCTTCTCGGAGCCGCTTTGCAAAATCGTCGAACAGTATCTGAAGAAGGGCGCCAAGGTTTACATCGAGGGCGCGCTTCAGACCCGCAAGTACACCGACCAGAGCGGTGTCGAGAAGTATTCGACCGAGGTCGTGCTCCAGGGCTTCAACTCGACGCTGACGATGCTCGACGGCCGCAGCGGCGGCGGTGGAGGCGGTAGCTTCGGCGACGAACCGGGTGGTGATTTCGGCTCGTCAGGACCCGTCAGCAGCGCGCCGCGCCGTCCCGTGGCCGCCGGCGGCGGTGGCCGCAACAGCGACATGGACGACGATATCCCATTCTGAGGACGGTCTGACGATAGGGGGGGGCGCCGGCAGGTTGGGCCGCGCCTGCCACGTCGTGTCAGCAAACCCTACTAATCGACAGAGCGGGCTCGGGATTTCCGGGCCCGCTTCATGTTTGGGTTGAACTCTGACCGCGCCGGGCAACCAGACCGAAGAGGTGCGCGCCACCGCGCGATCATTGAGGTGGCCGAAGTGATTTCGAAGGGCCTGGCCATGCCCATCCGAGACACTCGTTGCAAGGCCGTAAGCTATTGGAAAAATAAGCGGAAAAAGCGCTTCCCTCGAGCCCGCAAGGGTGGCTATCAGGGCCCCGATGCGCTATATGATTCCCAGATAAAACCTCACCGGATTTCCCCTTGGCTGACGACGACGACAAGCCCGGCGACCAGCCGGCGCAACCCTCGGATATTCGCCCCGTCTCCATCTTCGAGGAGATGAAGAAGTCCTATCTCGACTACGCCATGAGCGTGATCGTGGCGCGGGCGCTGCCTGATGCCCGCGACGGCCTGAAGCCGGTGCACCGCCGCATCCTGTTCTCGATGAACGAGCAGGGGCACACGCCCGACAAGAAGTACGTGAAGTCCGCCCGCGTGGTCGGTGACGTCATCGGTAAATATCATCCGCATGGCGACCAGTCGATCTACGACGCCATGGTCCGGATGGCGCAGGACTTCTCCATGCGCGTGCCGCTGATCGACGGCCAGGGCAATTTCGGCTCGGTCGACGGCGATCCCGCGGCCGCCTATCGTTACACCGAAGCGCGCCTGACCAAGGCGGCGCTGGCCCTGCTGGCCGACATCGACAAGGACACCGTCGACTTCCAGCCGAACTACGACAACAACGAGACCGAACCGTCGGTCTTGCCGGCCAAGTTCCCGAACCTCCTCGTCAACGGCGCCGGCGGCATCGCGGTCGGCATGGCGACCAACATCCCGCCGCACAATCTCGGCGAGGTCATCGACGCCTGCATCGCGCTGATCGACAACCCCGCGCTGACCATCGACGAACTCATCAACATCGTGCCGGGACCGGATTTTCCGACCGGCGGCGTCATCCTTGGGCGGCAAGGCATCCGCTCGGCCTATCACCTCGGCCGCGGCTCGATCGTGATGCGTGGCAAGGTCGCGATCGAGACCATCCGCAAGGAGCGCGAGGCGATCATCGTCACCGAGATTCCCTACCAGGTGAACAAGGCGACGATGGTCGAGCGCATCGCCGAACTGGTCAAGGAAAAGAAGATCGAGGGCATCGGCGACCTGCGCGACGAATCCGACCGCGAAGGCTACCGCGTGGTCATCGAGTTGAAGCGCGACGCCGTGCCGGACGTGGTGCTGAACCAGCTGTACAGGTTCACGCCGCTGCAGACCAGCTTCGGCGTCAACATGGTGGCGCTCGACAGCGGCCGTCCGCGGATCATGCATCTGAAGGACCTGCTGGCCATCTTCGTCGACTTCCGCGAGCGGGTCGTCACGCGGCGCACCAAGTACCTGCTGGCCAAGGCGCGTGATCGCGCCCATATCCTCGTTGGTCTCGCGATCGCGGTCGCCAATATCGACGAGATGATCCGCGTGATCCGGACCTCGCCCGACCCGACCACCGCCCGCGACACCCTGATGTCGCGTGACTGGCCGGCCAAGGACGTCGAGGACATGCTGACGCTGATCGACGATCCGCGCCACCGCATCAGCGCGGATGGCACGATCCGGCTGTCGATGGAGCAGGCGAGGGCCATTCTCGACCTGCGCCTTCAGCGCCTGACCGCCCTCGGCCGTGACGAGATCCGCGACGAGCTCGACAAGCTCGCGGGCGAGATCGCCGATTATCTCGACATCCTGCGCTCCCGTGCCCGCGTGCTCGAGATCATCAAGACCGAGCTCGCCGAGGTGAAGGCCGAGTTCGCAACGCCCCGCCGCACCGTCATCATCGAGCAGGAAGGCGAGGTCGAGGACGAGGACCTGATCCAGCGCGAGGATATGGTCGTCACCGTGTCCCACGCCGGCTACGTCAAGCGCGTGCCGCTGTCGGCCTATCGGGCGCAGCGCCGCGGGGGCAAGGGCCGCGCCGGCATGCAGACCCGTGACGAGGATTTCGTCTCGCGCCTGTTCGTGGCCTCCACGCACACGCCGGTGCTGTTCTTCTCCTCGCGCGGCCAGGTCTACAAGGAGAAGGTCTGGCGCCTGCCGATGGCCGCGCCGAACGCCCGCGGCAAGGCGCTGATCAACATCCTGCCGCTGGAGCAGGGCGAGCGCATCACCACTATCATGCCGCTGCCGGAGGACGAGTCCACCTGGGGCAACCTCGACGTGATGTTCGCGACCACAGGCGGCAACGTCCGGCGCAACAAGCTGTCGGACTTCGTCGACGTCCGCCGCTCCGGCATCATCGCGATGAAGCTCGACGACAATGAAGCGATCGTCGACGTGCAGATCTGCACTGAGCGTGACGACGTGCTGCTGACCGCCGCCGGCGGCCAGTGCATCCGCTTCCCCGTCACCGACGTGCGCGTGTTCACCGGGCGCACCTCGATGGGCGTGCGTGGCATCGCGCTCGGCGAGGGCGACAAGGTGATTTCGCTGGCGATCCTGCGCCACGTCGAGACCACCTCGGACGAGCGCTCGGCGTATCTGAAGATGCGCCGCGCGGTCGCCGGCGAATCCGGGGCCGAAGAGGCGCAAGTGGACGCCGAGGCCGAGGAGACATCCGGCAGCTTCCAGCTCGCGCAGGAGCGTTATGCCGAGATGTCGGCGCAGGAGCAGGTTGTGCTCACCGTGTCGGTGAACGGCTATGGCAAGCGGACCTCGTCCTACGAGTACCGCACGACGGGCCGCGGCGGCAAAGGCATCGTCGCCATGAGCGTCAACAACCGCAACGGTAATCTGGTTGCCTCGTTCCCGGTCGAGGATGCAGATCAGATCATGCTGGTCACCGACAAGGGCCAGTTGATCCGCTGCCCGGTCGAAGGCATCCGCGTCGCCGGCCGCTCGACACAAGGCGTGATCGTGTTCGACACCGCCGAGGACGAGCACGTGGTCTCAGTCGAGCACATCACGGAAGAGGCGGAGAGCGGCAACGGGGCGAATGGCGAATAGCGAGTGGCGAATGGGGGGCTTCCCTATTCGCTATTCGCCACCCACCATTTGCGCAGTCAAATCTCCAGCTCCGTGCCGAACTCCACGACCTGCTTGGTCGGCACGCCGAAGAACGCGGCCGAGCGTTCGGCGTTGCGCTGGAGGAAGGCGAACACGCTTTCGCGCCAGACCCACATGCCCGGCACGTCTTCGCGCGGGATGATGGTCTCGCGGCCGACGTAATAGGTGATTTCGGAGAGATCGATGCCGGCCAGCTTGCCCTGGCGGCAGACCAGCTTCAGCCCTTCATAGATCGTCGGATTCTGCATGAAGCCGTAATGCAGAACCACGCGGGTGATGCCGGGGATGATCTCGATCACCTCAGCGCGTTCCTCGTCCGCGATGTGCGGCAATTCCTCGATCAGCACGGTGACCAGCAGCACGCGCTCGTGCAGCACGCGGTTGTGCCTGACGAACTGGGTGAGCGCGAGCGGCACGCCGCGCGGCGCGGAGGCCAGGTACACGGCGGTCCCGGGCAGTCGCGCATGGCATTTGTTGACCGCGGTCTCGATCAGGTCCTCCTCGGGCTGGCGCAGCCGGGCGCGTGCCGCCTCGACCAGCCTCACGCCGGCCCGCCAGGTCAGCATCAGGAAGGCGACGAGGCCGGCGAGCAGCAACGGAAACCAGCCGCCCTCGAACAGCTTGATCGAGTTGGCCGAGAAGAAGATCAGATCGATGACGAAGAAGAAGCCGTTCACGGCAACGACCAGCCAGGGCGAAAAGCCCCACTGGATCGCGACCAGCGCGGCGAGCAGCGTGGTGATCGCCATCAGCAGCGAGACCGCAATGCCATAGGCGCCGGCGAGGGCGTCCGAGGAGCCGAAGCTCAGGACGGCGCCCAGCGTTGCAGCCGCAAGCAGCCAGTTCACCAGCGGCACGTAGATCTGGCCGATCGCATCGCTCGTGGTGTGGCGGATCTGCATGCGCGGCAGGAAGCCGAGCTGGATCGATTGCTGCGTCAGCGAGAACACGCCGGAGATGATCGCTTGCGAGGCGATCACGGTCGCGATCGCGGAGAATGCGACGAGCAGGTAGTGCAGGGCGTCGGGGCAGAGCTGGAAGAACGGGTTCTCGATCATCGTGGGATCGGTGATCAGCAGCGCGGCCTGGCCGAAATAGTTCAGCACCAGGGCGGGCAGGCAGATCGCGAACCAGGCCAGCCGGATCGGCAGGCGACCGAAATGTCCCATGTCGGCATACATGGCCTCGCCGCCGGTCACCGCGAGAAAAGCCGCGCCGAGGATTCCGAACGAGACGTGGAAGTCCTGGTGGATCAGGAAATTGAACGCATAGAACGGGCTGAGCGCCGCCAGCACCGCCGGCGCCTTGACGATGCCGTGGATGCCGAGCGCGGCGAGCACGACGAACCAGGCCAGCATCACCGGCCCGAAGATGCGGCCGATGAAGCCGGTGCCCTGCTTCTGCATCATGAACAGGCCGATCAGGATGACGACGGTCACGGGCACCACGGCGGGCGCGAGCGAGGGGGCATCGACCTTGAGGCCCTCGATGGCGCTGAGCACCGAGATGGCCGGCGTGATAGCGCCATCGCCATACAGCAGGGCGGCTCCGATCAGGCCGACCACCAGGAGATGGGCACGCCAGGTGCCGGGCTGGGCGTGGCGGGCATGCAGCAGCGCCAGAAGCGCGACGATGCCGCCTTCGCCGCGGTTGTCCGCACGCAGGATCAACAGCGCATATTTGAGCGAGATGATCAGCAGCAGCGCCCAGAGGATCAGCGAGGCGACGCCGAGGACAGCGTCGTGACTGAGCGTGCCGCCATGGGCGGCCGCCTTGGCGGCTTCCTTCAGGGCGTAGAGGGGGCTGGTGCCGATATCGCCATAGACGACGCCGAGGGCGCCCATGGTCATGGCGAGCGGCAGCGGGTCAGGATGGTGGCCGGAAGCGACTGCGGGCGTACTGGACAAGGGCGGCCCCCCAATGGGATCGCGCCCGACGGGCCATTCCGCCGGGCGCGAGCATCACGCAGTCTGCGATGGGGCGTCGCAAAATTCCATCAGGATTATATGACGCGAAGCTGACAGACCCGACTACGGGGTCCGGTTGGCGGTCACGAGGCGGGCCTCGCGGATGGTCGCCTTGGTGCCGGCACGGCGCAGGCAGGACGCCTCGAAGTTCGGCCAGGCCTGCTGGGAGCAGTCCTTTCCGACGGTGCGGATATCGAGCCGGTCGCTCTTGGCCAGCGGCTGCGGCACGCTGGCTTCGACGGTCGGGGCAAAGCCGGGCAGCAGGGTGAGGGCTGCGGCAACACATGCAGAGAGAGCGATCGCTGAAAGAGCCTTGATCATTTGACAGTCCCCTGTGATGCGGCCGCCTACGCCCAGTGTGCGGCCCGTCATTCGTTGGCCGGATTAGTAACCATGGCCAGTTTCCGGACGTCTTCGCCGGCGCGGGAAATGGTTTCGTGTCCCCGCCGGTTTGTTTCGTGGCTGCTCTCAGGACGAAACAAACCGGCCGTCGCCGACACGGCCGCCGGGATATTCTGCCGGAAACGGCCAAGGAGAGGCCGAGGAACCCGCCCGGCTTGCCGGCCCGGGCCGGGCGCGGTAGGAGGGGGCCATGCCGCGTATTGCCTTCTATCCGGGTTCCTTCGACCCCATCACCAACGGTCATCTGGACGTGGTCCGGCACAGCGTATCGCTGTGCGACAGGCTCGTCGTCGCGATCGGGGTCCACCCCGGCAAGAAGCCGCTGTTCTCGACCGAGGAGCGGCTCAAGATGCTCCATGACGTCTGCGGGCCGGTGGCGGCCAAGGCCGGCTGCGTGCTCGAAGCCGTGACGTTCGACGACCTGTCGGTGACCGCGGCGCGCAAGCACGGTGCGACCATCATGATTCGGGGCCTGCGCGACGGCAGCGACCTCGATTACGAGATGCAGCTCGCCGGCATGAACGAGGCGATGGCGCCGGAAGTGCATACCGTCTTCCTGCCGGCCTCTCCCATGGTTCGCCCGATCACCGCCACTTTGGTGCGCCAGATCGCCGGCATGGGCGGGGACGTCTCGACCTTCGTCCCGCCGATTGTTGCGGCCCAGCTCAAGGTAAAATTCGCCGGATAACGGCGCGCTTCCTCTTTCTCTGATCCGGAGTTGTCATGATCCGAATTCTCGCAGTTCTTGCCGCGCTCGTGTTCGCGGTGCCCGCGGTGGCGCAGCAATTGCCGGCCAACCTCGACAAGGCCAACGCCATCGTCATCGACAGCACCAAGGGCCGCATCGTCATCAAGCTGCGCACCGACATCGCGCCCCAGCATGCCGAGCGCATCAAGCAGCTCGCGCGCGAGGGCTATTACAACAACGTGCCGTTCCATCGTGTCATGGACGGCTTCATGGCGCAGACCGGCGACGGCGAGAAATTCAACGGCACCGGTGGATCGAAATATCCGAACCTGAAGCAGGAATTCTCCAAGGTGCATTTTGCCCGCGGCATCGTCGGCATGGCCCGGCGCGGCGACAGCGTCGACAGCGCCAACTCGCAATTCTTCATCATGTTCGCCGACGGCGGCAGCCTCGACAACCAGTACACCGTGGTCGGTGAGGTCGTGCAGGGCATGGACGTCGTCGACAAGCTGAAGAAGGCGCCGCCCGGCTCCCCCAGCGGCGCCGTGACCGATCCCGACAAGATGGTGAAGGTGCAGGTCGCCTCCGACATCAAATGAGAGGTGGCGATGGCGCGCCGTGGCAAAAAGCTCATCGTAGCTGCCGCGGCGCTCCTGCTTGGCCTCTCCGGCGCGGCCGCCGAGGACGCGAAGGTCAACACCATCCAGGACGTCTTCCAGCATCTGCGCACCTGTTGGAAACCGCCGCCGCCCGCCAGGGCCCGCCCACTCGACATCACCGTCGTCGTGAGCTTTAACCGGGCCGGAAACATTCTGGGCCATCCGAGGATTACCTATGAATCCGCGGAGGCCTCCGACAACGACCGGCTGCAATACCGGATCGCGGTGATGGAGGCGTTGCAACGCTGCACACCGATGCCATTTACCGATGCAATGGCCGGCGCCGCCGCGGGACGTCCATTCGCGATCCAGTTCCGTAACCGCAAAACGTCGCCTGACAAGACTTCACCCCCAACGCAAGAGAGACGAGCATGAGCGTCACCGAAAACACCCTGATCCTCGAGACCACGCAGGGCCCCGTCACCATCGAGATGCGGCCTGATCTGGCGCCCGGCCACGTCGCGCGCATCAAGGAACTGGTCCGCGAAGGCTTCTACGACGGCATCGTGTTCCACCGCGTGATCGACGGCTTCATGGCGCAGACCGGCTGCCCGCAGGGCACCGGCACCGGCGGCTCCGGCAAGAAGCTCAAGGCCGAGTTCAACAAGGAGCCGCATGTGCGCGGCACCACCTCGATGGCGCGCGCCGCCAATCCCGATTCCGGCGACAGCCAGTTCTTCATCTGCTTCGACGACGCCCGCTTCCTCGACAACCAGTACACGGTGTGGGGCAAGGTGACCGAGGGCATGGAGAACGTCGACAAGATCAAGCGCGGCGAGCCCGTCCAGAATCCCGACAAGATCGTCAAGGCGCGGATGGCGGCGGACGCCGCCTGATAGCGGTCATTCCGGGGCGCGCCTAAGCGTGAACCAGGGTGCGCAATTGCGCACCTGAGAATCTCGAGATTCCGGGTTCGATGCTGCGCATCGTCCCGGAATGACGCGAACCAAGGCGCGACAGCGCTCATGCGCACCGATCTCTTCGATTTCGACCTGCCCGCCGAGCGCATCGCATTGCGCCCGGCGAGCCCGCGCGACTCCGCGAAGATGCTGGCCGTGGAGAACGGTGTGCTGCGCGATCAGGTGATTGCCGACCTGCCGCAATGGCTGAAGCCGGGCGACCAGCTCGTCGTCAACGACACCAAGGTGATCGCGGCGCAGCTGAAGGGCCGGCGCATCGGCCGCGAGACGGAGCCCAGGATCGAGGCAACGCTGATCAAGCGGCTCGACGGCTCGCGCTGGCAGGCGCTGGTGAAGCCCGCCAAGAAGCTCGTCGCCGGCGACCGGGTCCGCTTCGGCAATGAAGGCAAGGTCTGCCTGCTCGGCCATCTCGACGCCGAGGTCGAGTCCAAGGGCCTTGAGGGCGAGGTGACGCTGTCGTTCTCGTTCCACGGCCCGGCGCTGGACCAGGCCATCGCCGATCTCGGCAGCCCGCCGCTGCCGCCCTACATCGCCTCCAAGCGCACGCCCGACGATCAGGACCTCGCCGACTACCAGACCATGTTCGCGGCGAACGAAGGCGCCGTCGCCGCGCCGACGGCGGGCCTGCATTTCACCCCGGCACTGGAGCAGGCGCTGCGCGCGCGCGACGTGGGCGTCAACAGGGTCACGCTGCATGTCGGGGCAGGGACGTTCCTGCCGGTGAAGGTCGAGGACACCGAAGCCCACAGGATGCACGCCGAGTGGGGCACAATCTCGGCCGGGACGGCAGAGCGTCTCAACACGGCGCGAAAGAATGGCGGCCGTATCGTCGCGGTCGGCACCACGTCATTGCGGCTGCTTGAGAGCGCCGCACGCGAGGATGGCACCATCCAGCCCTTCGCGGCGGAGACGTCGATCTTCATCACTCCTGGCTATCGCTTCCGCGCCGTCGATATCCTGATGACCAATTTCCATTTGCCGAAGTCGACGCTGTTCATGCTGGTGTCGGCCTTCTCGGGGCTCGAGACGATGAAGGCGGCGTATGCGCACGCCATCGCGAACGGGTATCGGTTTTATTCGTACGGGGATGCGTGTTTGCTGTTTCGAGCGAACGACTGACGTTACGCCGCAGGGTGGGCAAAGCGAAGCGTGCCCACGTCTTTTCTGGATGCGGAGAGGGATGGCGGGCATAGCACCATGCCCACCATCTTTTCATGATCGAGACAGTTGGTGGGCACGCTGCGCTCCGCCCGCCCTACGATACCGGTTGCTACGACATCGACTATGCCATCACGCGCTGCGGCAGCAACTCGGCGATCTGCACCGCGTTCAGCGCTGCGCCCTTGAGCAGCTGATCGGCCGCGATGAACATCGAGATCGAATGGCCGCTGGGGTCACTCAGATCCTTGCGGATGCGGCCGACCAGGACGTCGTCCTGGCCCGAGGCGTCGATCGGCATCGGGAAGTAGTTCCTGGCGCGGTCGTCGACGACCTTGACGCCGGGAGCCTGCGCCATGATGGCGCGGACCTGGTCCTCGCTGATCGGCTTCTCGCATTCGAAGGTGATGGCCTCGCAATGTGCGCGCAGCACCGGCACGCGCACGCAGGTGACGCCGATCGCGATTGTCTCGTCTTCGAAGATCTTGCGGGTCTCCTTGATGACCTTGGTCTCCTCGTCGTTGTAGCCGGTCTCGGGATCGACCGCGGTATTGTGGTTGAAGAGATTGAAGGCGTAGGGGTGCGGCATCACCTTCGGCGTATAGACCTGCCCGTTGAGATTGGCGCGGGTGGATTCGACCAGCTCCTCCATCGCGGCGGCGCCGGCGCCGCTTGCGGCCTGGTAGGTCGAGATGATCACGCGCTTGATGCGGTTCTTCTGGTGGATCGGCCACAATGGCACCAGCGCGGTGATCGCCGCGCAGTTCGGGTTGGCGATGATGCCCTTGTGATCCCTGATGCGGTTCGCGTTGATCTCGGGGATCACCAGCGGCACGTTCGGGTCCATGCGGAAAGCGGAGGAGTTGTCGACCACGACCGCGCCGGACTTGACGGCGATCGGCGCATACTTCTTCGAAATGCTGCCGCCGGCGGAGAACAGGGCGATGTCGACACCCTCGAAGGACCGCTCGGTCAGCTCCTCGATCACGATCGGCTGACCGCGGAACGACACCGTCTTGCCGGCCGAGCGGGCGCTGGCGAGCGCCTTGAGCTTGCCGACGCGGAAGCCGCGCTTGTCCATGGTGGCGATGAATTCGGCGCCCACCGCACCGGTGACGCCGACAATCGCGACGACGGGATCGTTACTCACTTTGTCCTCCATTGAGATTTGCGAACAAGACAACAAAAAAGCCCCGGTCCATCGAGGGCGGGGCTTGCCGTAGAGCTGATGCGTTTAAGTCGACGACTTACGTGCGCACGCCTCCCCGGGCCCCTGAGGCCGTGGTGGTTTTGGTCGTGCGTTTGGTGGTCGTGAACATGGCGGCGACTTATGCGGGAGAGTCTTGCGGCCGTCAATGGCTTTTCGTTCCCGGCCGATGCCGGGGGCGAAGCCTGCCGCTATCTAGCAGCCGCTATTTCCTGGCGCCCGGGGGCTCCAGGATGACCTCCTTGAGGTCGTCGCCGCTGATCACGACGATCGCGAAATTGAGCCGGCCGCGTTCGCGCACGAGGCCACCGCTGATCGCCTTGCCCGAGGCCGCGCGCTCGGCAACACGCACGGCATCCGCGAGACGGTGCCTGATCGCACCGAGGGCCGCAAGGTTGCTGCGATCGTCGTTGTCGAGCTCGGCGAGGGGGAGGGCAGCTTCTCCGCCGACGAGTTCGCCCGTCGCTGCATTGATGGTGTGGCGCCAGATCCGGTCGTTGTGCAGGGTCTTCACGCGATACACCGGCACGCCGGCGGCTCCGTCAAAACTCACATCCGCCGTGGTGGCGCCGGCGTGACGGGCTTCGGCGATCGCCATGGCCTGGCTGATCGAGATCGACGAGCTGCGGAAACGCTCGATCTCGCGGCTGACGGCTTGGCGGTCGGCCTCGGCATCACCATCTGCATCGCTGTGAAGGGCAGTCGGCGTGCCCGCGGTCACGATCGCCCGGGCGGGCGCGGCGAGGAGCAGGGCGGACAGGCCGATCGCCAGCAGTCCTGAAGTCCATCGTTCGGCTGTCGTCATGCTCGAAACCCTCGACCAGCGAGTGTGCCGGATGATCGTAAAGAATTCGCGGCCGGCCTTGGGCGTCGGCCGGCCGCGGAGCGACGCACCGGGCTGTACCCGGCACGGCGATCTCAGCGGTACGGGCCACCTTTGGGGCTGGTGAAAAAAGCGGTCCGTATCGCTTATAACTAAACCATACCGTATCGTTTTATTTGGGTCAACGGCTCGTTCCGTGTCGCCATGGGGATAGATCGTGCGTTCACGGAAATGTCAGCGTGAGGGGCGGCGGCGTGGCGCGGCTTTGGTGTTCTGGACGCGGTCCGCAGGTCCGAGCGCGCCGGCCAGGAACAGCTTGATCGCGACGCGCATCCGCTTCTCGGCGGCCTTCATCTCGAGGGCCGTTCCGAAGGTCGCCAAGCGATGGGTGTGACCAACGACCACGTCGAGGAATACCTCGGCCGCAATGGTGGTATCCTCGACATCGAGCGCGCCTTGCGCCACCAGGTTGTCGAAGAAGCGCGCGGTGGTGGCGACCGCCTTGAGCCAGCCTTCCTCCTTGCCGAGCTTGGCGACATCAGGGAAATTGATCGCCTGCGACGTCATCATGCGACTGAAGGCGACGGCGTCCGGACCGCAGGTGAACGTCAGCATCTCGCGTCCGATCTCGATCAGCCGTTGCTCGACCGGGATGTCCGAGGCGCTGGAGAGCTGCGTCTCGGCGGCTGCCGACAACGGCGCGAGCCAGCGCGCGATCTCGCGCCTCAGCACGGCGGCGAACAGGCCGCGCTTGTCGCCGTAGCGGGAATAGACGGTGGGCTTGCTCACCCGCGCCGCTTCCGCGACCGCGTCGAGCGAGGTTGCGTCGAAGCCGCGATCCAGGAACAGGCGGGTGGCGACCTCGATCAGCCGCTGGTCGCGCTCGATCGCGGCGGTCTTCGTCGGCCGGCCGCCGCGCGACTTCGGCACCTCGCGCCGCGGCGCAGCCGCTCTCGTCCTGGTCGCAGTCAATCCCATGCCCAATGATTCCTGCGCGTTTCTGACAGTCGTCATTCGCTCTATATCGCGCAGGAGTCGATGCGTCATCGCGAATCTGGCCGAATTGGCCATATCGTCAACGGTTTCGGCAGGGCGGCGTTCCGTCTCACGGCACCGTCGAGCTCCAGGCCTGACCCGAAGCGGCCTTGTCATATCCATATTGATAGAGCGCCCGCATATAGGCGGTGTCGAAGCCTTCCGACGGCGGTGGCGGATAGTCGCGCGCGATGTAGGAGAGATGAAAGCCGAGACGGTTGCGCTTGGCGAAGTCATAGGTCGAGAAGATGATCGAGCGCGTCTGTGACTGGGTGATCGCCGACAGGCTGCGCGAGGCGACATCGATGGTGCCGTTGGAGACGAGCTCGAAATTGCGTTCGATCTTCTTGTTGACGAGGATGTAGATGTCCATCCTCGCGCTGCCCGGCAGTCGGTTGCCCTGGAATAGCAGCGCTTCCGGCAACGTCAGCACCGGCGCGGTCACGCCACCGTCGACATGCATCTCCTGAAACTTGCGGCCCTGGCCCTCGGCGTCGATCATGATGGGCGGAAAGACCAGGGGAATGCTGGCGGAGGCCGCCATCACGTCGCGAAACAGCTTGACCGCTTCGGGCGTGCCGACCGCGGCGATCTTGCCCATGTCCCAGATCGCGGTGCGCTGGGTGTCGAGATCGGTCGTCACCACCAACAGCTTCCGGCCCTTGGCGTTTTCGCGCGCGACTTGCGCCACGATCTCCGGCCCGACATAGCGCGCCACGAGCTCGCGCAGCCGCGTGTTGCCGAACAGGCCGGATCCGAACAGCACGCGCATGATGCTGGGATCGCTGAGCAGGCTTTCCGCGATGCCGCTGGTGTAGACCTCTCTCAGCGTGTCGTCGTATTGCGAGCCGAGGAACGCGAACGGCGCGATCAGGCCCCCGGTGCTCACGCCCGAGACGACGGAGAAAGTGGGGCGGGTTCTCGCCGCGGTCCAGCCGTTGAGCACGCCGACGCCGTAGGCGCCATCAGCGCCGCCGCCGGAGAGCGCCAGATAGGACTTCGTCGCGTAGCTGGTGTCTTTCTCGAAGCTGAATTTGGTAACGGGGTCGTCGGCGTAGCGCCTGAGGCCGTCGATATCGAGCACGCGCGAGGTGCTGGCTTCTGCGGCCGTATAGGGCGTGCGGGGCAGGGAGGTGCAGGCGGCGAGCGCCAGGCTGCACGTCAGGACCAGGACTCCGATCAGGCGGCGGCCTGCCTGCCTGATCCGGTCACGGGAACGGCCAGGGACATCAGTCGAACACGAAGCAAGGGGCATTGTCGGTGGCTGGCGATCACACGTTTGACGCCGTCGGCGCGTTTAGCCGCAGCATCTCGTCCAGCCCCGTGGTAAAACTACACGGTATCGTTTTGTTTAACAAGACTGGCGGGGTGAATATTCGCGGCGATTGTGTCCCAGTCTGAGGCACCGACTGGCCGCTGCGCAGGTCTATGCGGGTTGATCGGCTTCCTCCGACACGCAATAAGCACGGCCATGAATCCCGACAATGACCTTCCCAATCACTTTGAGTTGCTCGCCACCGATGGCGCCGCGCGCACCGGACGCCTGACCACGCCGCACGGCGTGGTGCGGACGCCGGCCTTCATGCCGGTCGGTACCGCGGGTGCCATGAAGGGCATGCACTGGCGCGAGGTCCGCGATGCCGGCGCCGACATCGTGCTCGGCAACACCTATCATTTGATGCTGCGTCCGAGCGCCGAGCGGATCGCGGCACTCGGCGGCTTGCAGCGGTTCACCGGCTGGAACGGTCCGATGCTGACGGATTCCGGCGGCTTCCAGGTGATGTCGCTGGCGGACCTGCGCAAGATCAGCGAGCACGCCGTCACCTTCCGCTCGCATATCGACGGTGCCAAGGTCGAGCTGTCGCCGGAGCGCTCGATCGAAGTGCAGCGCCTGCTCGGCTCGGACATCGCCATGCAGATGGACGAGTGCGTGCGGCTGCCGGCCGAGCACGCCGACATCGAGCGCGCGATGCAATTGTCGCTGCGCTGGGCCGAGCGCTCGAAGCGCGCCTTCGAGAGCGCTCCCGATGGCTACATGCTGTTCGGCATCGTGCAGGGCGGCGACGTGCCGCAACTGCGGCATGCGAGTGCGCAAAGCCTGACCGCGATCGGCTTCCATGGCTATGCGATCGGTGGCCTTGCCGTCGGCGAGCCGCAGGCAGTGATGCTGGCGATGATCGACGAGACCGCGCCGGTGCTGCCGAAAGAGCGTCCGCGCTATCTGATGGGCGTCGGCACGCCCGACGACATCCTCGAAGCCGTGAAGCGCGGCATCGACATGTTCGATTGTGTGATGCCGACGCGCAATGGCCGGCACGGCGTCGCCTTCACCCGCTTCGGCCAGGTGAACCTCCGCAACGCGCGCCACGCCGACGATCCGCGCCCGCTGGATGAGGAGAGCTCATGGCCGTCGACGCGCAACTGCGCGCGCGCCTATCTGCACCATCTCGTCAAGGCGGGCGAGACGCTCGGGGCGATGCTGTTGTCCGAAATCAATATCGCTTACTACCAGTTCCTGATGCTGGGCATCAGGGACGCGATCGCACAGGGAAAATTCGAGGAGTTCTATCAGCGTACGCGCGAGGACTGGGCGAAGGGCGACATCGCCCCGCGCTAGGGCAAAGCATGATCCGGAAAAGTGTGAAGCGGTTTTCCGACGAGATCATGCTCGGGCAATGACGCTAGTTGCACACGAACCGGGTCTTGACGGCATGCTTGGTGACGAAGCCATAGCCGCAATTATCGCAGGTCCAGAGATAGCTGATCATTTGGTCCGAGACGTAGGCGGATGCTTCGGCGGCGACCATGGAATCGGCGCAGACGGGACAGGTGGGCAACTCGCTGCAACGCGGATCGCGGTTCGGCGCGACGGTCGACAACACTTCAGCAACTGCTGACATCGTGGTGACCTCCCTGCTTTGAGACATAAGTCTAACATAAGCAGAAGCTGTTGACGAGGTCGCAACACAAATGCGTTGGTTTTCTGATGTTTGCAGCTCACGCGATTTTGCGATGCAGCGTATTTAACATGTGCCGCATTGCCGCTTGCGCGTCGCCGCAAGCTGTCTGTAACTGCGCAAGAGCGCGATAGAACTGCAAATCGTCGCCATAGGGAGTTCATCATGGACGCATCGTCCAACACGGGTGCAGCGCACCAACCCGGCCGTGGCCGGATCTATGACTCGATCGTCGAGGCCTTCGGCAACACGCCGATCGTGCGCTTGCGTCGGCTGCCCGGAATGCACGGCGTGAATGCGACGATTTTGGCTAAACTTGAATATTTCAATCCAGCCGCAAGCGTGAAGGACCGCATCGGCGCGGCCATGATCATCGCGATGGAGAAGGCCGGCATCGTCAAGCCCGACACCGTGCTGATCGAGCCGACCTCCGGCAATACCGGCATTGCGCTGGCCTTCGTGGCGGCGTCGCGCGGCTACCGCCTCAAGCTGGTGATGCCGGAATCGATGTCGATCGAGCGGCGCAAGATGCTGGCCTTTCTCGGGGCCGAACTGGTGTTGACGCCGGCCGCGCAAGGCATGAAGGGCGCGATCGCCGCCGCCGAGGAGCTGTTGAAGACGACGCCGAATTCGGTGATGCCGCAGCAGTTCAAGAACCTCGCCAATCCCGAGGTGCACCGCCGCACCACCGCGGAGGAGATCTGGAACGACACCGCCGGCAATATCGACTTCTTCGTCGCCGGTGTCGGCACCGGCGGCACGATCACCGGCGTCGGCCAGGTGCTCAAGCCGCGCAAGGCCTCACTTCGCGTCGTCGCGGTCGAGCCGGAGGAGAGCCCGGTGCTGTCGGGCGGGCAGCATACGCCGCACAAGATCCAGGGCATCGGCGCCGGCTTCGTCCCTGACATCCTCGACCGCGCGGTGATCGACGAGATCGTGAAGATCAACTCGACGACGGCGATCGAGACCGCCCGCGCGCTGGCGCGGCATGAAGGCATTCCGGGCGGCATCTCGTCTGGAGCTGCGATTGCGGCTGCGCTTGAGATTGGCAAGCGGCCGGAAGCCGCCGGCAAGACCATCCTGGCGATCGTGCCGTCCTTCTCCGAGCGGTATCTTTCGACAGCCTTGTTTGAGGGGATCTAGGACATGGCGGACCAACCACCGCGGCGGCCGCGCACGCTCGGCGATGCCAGGACTGAAGCTGAGGCAGCGTTCAAGAAGGTGACGGCCAAGGTCGCCGCGGCGCCGCCCAAGCAGAACGTCGCTCCCGGCATCAAGGAGCAGGTCACGCTGCGCATCGACCAGGACGTGCTGGAGTTCTTCCAGGAAGGCGGCCCCGGCTGGCAGGACCGCATCAACGAGGCGCTGCGAAAGGCCGCGGGGAAGTAGAGCGCCAGCTCTCACGTGCGAGAACGGTCAACGAAAAAGCCCGGCGCGAGCCGGGCTTCTGTGGTTCTTGGATCGGCATCTCGCCTCAGCGACGGAACATGCCGCCCATCATGCCGCCGACGACGCCGCCGACGAAGGCCGCTCCGGCGGCATCGCCGGGATTGCTACGATGGGGCGCCGGTGCCGGCGCGCTGCTCTGGGCCGGGGCGCTGGCGGCGCGCCGGCCGGGCTTCTGGCTGGTGTCGCTCGCGGTCGCCGGGGCAGCCACGATCTCCGAGAGCAGGGCCTTGTGCTGGAGCTTGTTGAGGTAGCCCGATGCGGGATAGCCGCGCGCCGTCTGCCAGCGCTTGAGCACGGATCGCGTCTCGTCATCGAACACGCCGGTCGGCTTGGTGTCGAAGCCGAGCGCCGTCAGTCGACGCTGCACGTCGCGGCGCTTGTTCTTGTCGAGGCCGGCCTGGTCCTCCGTGACCTGCGTGGCCTCGTCGGTGAAGGTTGCGGGATCGACACCGGCGTTGAGCGTGCGCGTCGCGGTCGAGGGGCCGCTCTTGATGGCGGCGAGGCGCGCCAGCGCCAGCGCCTTGAACTGACCGTTCGGATAGGCGGAGAGGTAGGCGTTGAGCTCCTCAGGCTTGTTGGACTCCTTCACCGAGCGCCAATATTCGAGCTCGACGCCGTCCGAGCCGCCAGCCGCAGCCGGCATCATGCCGGAAGCGGTCGGGGCCGCATTGGCGACCTGCGTGGTCGGGGCCTGGTTGAGATAGACCGAGCCGGTCAGGTTGGTGTGGCCCCAGGGCAGCTGACCCTTGCGGGTCTCTTCATTGACCTGGGCGCGCACGGACGTCATCGCCTGCTGGATCTCGACCCCGGGCTTGGTGATGTTGTCGATCAGCGCACGCGTGAACGGGCTGTTGTTGCCCTCCTGACCGTCGAGCGCGGTCTGGCCGGGGCCGGTGGCGAATGCGATCAGGGTGCCTTCACCGGATTTCATCTCGGCAAGACCGCTCTGCACGTTGACGCTGCGGGTCGCGGAGTTCGACTTGATCTTGGCGGCGAACGGATTGTCGCGGCAGGCATCGAGGAAGACGAGCTTGACCTTGGCATCGCCCATGGTCTGCTCGAGCGTCAGGTCGATGTTGATGGCAGCGCCCAGCTTGACGTCCATCTCCGACTTGATGTCGGCGTCGACGGGCAGCAGGTAGTTCGTGCCGCTCACGGCGATACCGTGGCCGGCATAATAGAACAGCGCGATGTCGGAGCCTTGCGCCTTGCGCCCGAAATCGAGCAGCTTTTCCGTCATCTGGTCGCGGCTGAGATTGGAGCCTTCGATCACCTCGAAGCCGACATTGCGCAGCGTCGATGCCATCGCCTTGGCGTCGATCGGCGGGTTCGGCAATTGCGCGACGTTCTTGTAGGAGCCGTTGCCGACGACGAAGGCAACGCGGCGGTCAGCTTTCGCGGCACTGACCGACAACGCCATGCACATCAGCGAAGCGAGGAGGGTGAGATAGCGCATTCTGAAATCCCCAGAATCGAATTGCAGGCAGCAACGAATTGGCAACGAACCTACACGAAGTGCCCGACCTCGCGCCACCCAAAGGGCAGGGACGTTCTGTTCAACCCGCTGCTGTGTGGCCGAATGTGCACGGTGGAGCGCCGCTCCAACGTGATCCAAATCACATGGCCACTTGATTTTGTCGCACGAGGCGGCGCGAGGTTCATTGCGCGCGGGCGGAAACCGCCGGCACCGACTTCAAATTCAGGAGGTTGCCACACAGGATCAACGCGGCGCCGAGCACGGTCCAGCCGTCGAGCCGCTCGGAATAGAGCAGCCAGCCGGCCGTCGCAGTCAGTGGAACCCGCAGGAAGTCCATGGGAACCACGATCGTCGCATCCGCATACCGGAGCGCACTGGCGAGGCAATAGTGCGAGAAAGTGCCGCAGACTCCAATGACGAACAACCAACCCCACAAACGAGGCGACGGCCAGATCCACACGGCAAGCGTCGGCAGCAAGCCCACGACGGCCTGCACCACGATCATCCAGAACAGGATCGACAATGCGGTTTCGGTCCGGGTCAGCGACTTCGCCAAGATCATGGAAATGCTGAAGCCGATCGCAGCCCCGAGCGCGATCAATTGACCCGGATTGATCTCGCTGGTGGCGGGCCGCACGATCATGACGACGCCGACGATGCCGAGCGCGACGGCGGCGATCTTCCAGAGCGTCATGCGTTCAGACAGGAACGTCGCGGCCAGCACGGCGGTCCAGATCGGCATGGTGAATTCAATCGCGACGACCTGTCCGATTCCGATCAGCGTCAGTGCATAGAACCAGCCGAGCTGGGCAAAGTAGTGGACCCCATTGCGCGCGAGGTGCTGCGGCAGGCGCTTGGTCGCGACCGCCTTGAAGCCACCGGCGCGGTAGATGATCGGGAGGAGGAGCGTGAACCCGATCACCGAGCGCACTTCCATGATCTGGAAGACGTTCAGCTCGCGCGTGGTCTCGCGCCCGGCAACCGCCATGACCAGCATCAGCGACAGCCAGCCGGCCATCCACAGTGCAGCCATCGTTTTGGACGGTGTCGTGCTCATCGGCGCTGATTGCAGGAGAATGGAATGTGAAAGGACGGCCGGTATCGGCGACATCGCTGCCGTTTGCAACGTCCAAATCTGCGGATGCAGCGATGCAGGAGGTCGTGCTAGGCATCATCGAACAACGACAAAATCGGGAGAGCTTCGCTCATGCGCATCTTGCAGCCGGCCGAATGGAAGAAACCGCGTGGCTTTTCCCATGGCGTCGTGGTCGAGGGGCCGGGTCGCTGGGTGGTCCTGGCGGGCCAGACCGGTGGCGACGACACCGGCAATTATGCGCCCGACATGGCGGCGCAGGTCGAAGGTGCGCTGAGGCGGATCATCAAGCTTCTGGGTGAGGCCGGCGCAGGACCCGAGCACATCGTCCGCCTGACCTGGTACCTGACCAGCCGCAGCGAATATGAAGCAGCCGGTGCCGGCATTAGCGCTGCCTGGAAGGAAACGCTCGGGCGCAATTTCCCGCCCTCGACGCTGCTCTATATCGGCGGTCTCGTGGACGAGCGGGCCAAGGTCGAGATCGAGGTCACGGCGTTCGTGCCGGACGCATAAAAAAATCGATCCGGCGCAGGGGCCGGATCGATTGTCAGATCAACTGCCGTGCTATTTCGACAGCGAGATATTGGCGCCGCGGAACTGGCTGTCCGCGCGCATGGTGACGGTCTGCCTGTTGCCGCTCGTCTTCAGCCCTATATTGGCATTGAAGCCGGCGGCCGAGGCGACCACTTCGAAGTTCCCGCCGCCGCCGCGGCCCTGGAGCGAGCCGGAGATATTGCGGCTAGCCTCCGACCAGCTGCCGGTGATGGCGCTGCCTTCAGCCTTGACGCTGGCTGCGAGGTTGAACTTGTAAGCGTCGCTGGCGCAGGTCAGCGACATCTCCATGGTCGGACCGATCGGGGCGTATTTGGCCCGGCAGCGGATTCGTTCGGTCGAACCGTCGTCCAGGGTCACGGTGCCGGTGCCGCTCCAGCTGCCTGCCATCGGGGCGAAAGGGCCGGACTGGGCATTGCTTTCGGAGGTGACAATTCCCGCCGCAAACAAAACGGCGGCCGCCATCAGCAGCCGCCGGTTCCGGCCGTGAGCCTCGATTGGTTTATTGGCGCGACGCTTCCCATCGCCCGCTGCACGGTATGCCTGCAGATGCTCCATTCCACTTCCCCGATCCGGCGTTGCCGCTGAGTTGACCGTTAGCATATGCACCATTGATCGAAACCTTCACAAGTCCCCCACTGCCGATGGTGCCGGAAACGTTAGCGCCGGGGGCAGTGATCCTGCCGTCAGCAACCGTCAGCATGGAGCTCGCAGTCGGCTCGCAGGAGCCGCTCTTGGTCACGATCGTGACCTGCCAATTGCCGTCATAGGGGGTCTGGGCAAAGGCGGAAGCGGCGAGGGTGCCGGTGAAAACTGAAGCGGCACAGAACACCGCAATGCGAGCAAAACGCATAAAATTCCGTCCTTCAATGTGTCTGATATGCTGCCGCTTATCTGGACCAAATGTGACGGAAATTTGTTGCAATGCCCAATCGAAAATTGTTCCTGCGGAAACAATGGTTTATTTGCGTTTCCTGGTTCGATTTTCCAAGCAGAATCAACGCGGCTTCACGTTAAGGGTAAACGTCGGGCAGAGAGCTTCAGGACAGGATTCGAAAGGCTTCACTGGAGGCTTGGCGCGGAGGTCGCGAACTGCTCGTCCTGAGTCTTGGCGGGCAGCGCCTTGTGGACCTTGGCGTAGTCGATCACATCGGCCAGCAGCTTGAGGCCGAGCGGCGCCAGCGCGCGCTCCCAGAGCTCCCGCGCCGTCTCACCCTTCTTGACGAAGCACCAATCCTGGGCGGCGATGGCACCGGCGTCCATGCGGTCGGCGAGATGGTAGATCGTGCCGCCGGCGATTGGATCACCTTCCTTGATGGTCCATTCCACCGCAGCCTTGCCGCGATGCCGCGGCAGCAGCGAGGGGTGATAGCCGATCCCGCCGAGCTTGGCGGCGGCGAGCGCGTCCTTGCCGATTCGAGCGTGGCTGTGCGCCGTGATGATCAGGTCGGTATCGGGGGCAATCTCGGAAGCGACCACCAGCTTCGGATTGGCCTGTACCACGACCTCGATGCCGGCCGCACTGGCGGTCGCAGCGAGGCGATCCTCGGCATCGGCCACCACGACCCGAACGATTGAGACGCCGTGCTCCCGGAGCATGTTCAGGGTGGTCACGCCGAAATGGCGGGAGCCGACGAGGGTAATGCGCATGGGTTTCCGATCCGGTCTCGCAACTGCGTCGTCCCCCGATAACACGTCCGGCCGCCCTGTCACCACCCGCGCAGCGTTAGCAGGGGTTATCAACAATGCGCCGGGGTGCGGGCTGCGACGAACACCATGATTGCGCAGCGAGCCGTTCCGGTGCTTCCATGGCGGGCATAGCACCGGGTTAGGAGCGAGCTCATGCGAAGCGCCTGGTTTTTCCTTCTCGCGGCATTGCTCTCGGTCATGCCCGCCCATGCAGGCGGGCCGTACCCGGCCGTGCCGCCGGAGACCGGGATCGCGCCATTCGTGGGGCCGACCTGGGACAGCTATCGTTGCGCGAGAGGTCCGGTGACCAATTTCTATCATCGCGCCTATTACGGCGAGGAGCCGCCGGCGCTCTATCGCGGCTACGCGTACCGGCCGTACTACCGCTACAGCGCCTACCGCAGATTGCCGCGCACGTACTTCTGCGTCACCGATTAGCGGTGCCGCGCGGCCCCGGTCGGCGGAAAGCAGCCGATAAGTCGGTTCCTGTGTTTCGTTTTTAACCGAGCCGAGCTGGGCGGGCTGTTAAGAGTGCGTCCACCGGGGCTGGCGACATTTCAACCCGCATTCGTTTTCGAACCCGGCTTGGGCCGCTGACGCAATCGTCAGCGGCCTTTTCATGCCGCAAACCGCGAAATCATCGAATGGTAACGCGATCTCAATCAGCCCGGCGTATCGACGAATCCGTCGCGGATTTGTATTGCGTACCGCGACATCGAAAATGTCCCGCCGGCGTGGGTGCGCCGCGCGGGCCTTTTCGTCGGGACAAATTTCATGCCGCGCGCCATTGAGCAGATCGTCGACAGCTATGTCCGGCTGAAGAACCGGCGTGGCCTCGATGAGTTGATGATGCACAGGCAGCGGCTCGCGGTGGAACTGAAGAGCAAATCCGGCTACGATTTCAGCCTGCCGATCGGCCAGATCGACGAGGAGATCGCGATCATCGAGGCAGGCCTCAGCCGGCTCAAGTCCGAGAATTCCACGGAGATCTAGCGCAGCCTGCGAGGCAGGCTCACGCGAGAGTCGAGGGACGCATCGTCGCAGTGCGGCGGCCGGTTCATGCATGGTTCAGGCCGGCCGTGTCTCAATGCTCAAGTCGTTTCGTGGGACACGAATCCTGCTAGGCTGGTCCCCGTGATTTGGAGGAGACGTCATGATCGAGCTCGCGCTGGCTGGCCTGATTGCTTTTGCAACCGTGCCGGCGGCATCGCCGGCGCCCATGGTGGAGCAAGTTCAGTTCAGAGGGGGGCCTGGCGGACAATGTCCGGACGGCTATGATTTCAACCACTCGAACGGCCGCTGCTATCCCAACAATTATCATGCGCCGGGCGTCTACACCGGGAATTCCGGACAAGGCTATGGACGCCGCGCCGGCCAGTGCCCGCACGGCTACGACTACAATTACTCGACCGGCGAATGCTATCCGAACGGTGCGCATGCGCCCGGAGCCTACGCACGCCCCGAGCCCTACGGACGCCGCGGCGGCCTCTGCCCGCACGGCTACGATTACAATTATTCGCAGGGACAGTGCTATCCGAACGGCGCACGCGCGCCCGGCATGTACCAGCGCTAGCTGATCGCGGACCGGCGCGCTTGTCGCTCAATCGCGCCGGCCGCCGTCGATCACAGTGAACAGCGGCCGCGCCGGGGTCGGCTCGACCAGCAATTCCTCCACCAGCGCGGTTGCCGCGTCGACATATTTGCGTGTCGGCTTGTCGAGTGGGCGCTTGGCCTCGTCGTCGAGCGCGATCTTTGCGGCTTCGACCAGCTTGCGCATGCGCGCCGCATGGTCGTCGCCCGCCGTCAGCGTCGCGCGCGCCAGCGAGCGCAGCACGAACAGCTCACCTTCGAGGCGAAGCAGGCGGTCATTGAGCCTGGTAAGGACGGCGTTGAGGTCGGCCATGATTGCGGGTTCAGCGCGAGGATCCGTTCTGATCTAGCGGCGATCGGTGAACGGAATCCAAACGGCGCCGGTGCAATTGGGCCCATCCTGCGGTCCGTCTCGGACGACCGTGCGCCGCAATCCGAGATGCGCGCGGGACGGACAGCCTACCATTCGACGTCAGCCCAGCGCCTCCCGAACACGGGTGGCCGCGTCTTCACGGCTTGCCAGCCGAAGAAATGATGCTTGCCGGACCAGGCGTGCACCACGCCGCTGCAGATGCTGCACTTGAAACTGCCGGTATGGGCTTCGCTGTGTTCTTCCCTGGTCGCGGTGTAGTTCATGCCGCAACCCGCACAGGTGAATTCTTCGATCGTCCAGATGCTGTTGGCCATTGCACGCAATGCTTTTGGTGACCCCGATGGCACGGTAGTCACGGGCGTTTGCAGCGGCGTAAACCGGTGCGGGAAAATCCGGTTAATGGGCGTTAGCCAAGGCCGCGTGACGTCGGATGCAGCCGCAGTCGCGGGGCCTGCGCGATCGGCGCGGCCTTCACCCGGATCAGTCGCCGCTTCGCATGTCCCGGTCGATGCGCATTTGCACGCGCCTGATCGCGAGCAGCGCCAGCCTTCCTTGCACCCGCCCGGAGTGGACCTTGCCGCCGATCGCATAGGCATAGCGCCAATAGCCGGGCGCGGCATTCGGCCTCAGCGAATAGCGGATACCGCGGTGCATGCCGGCGCATGCATCGGACTGTCCGGGAGGGCGTGTCATCGTCTTTCGAATGCGGAATGGCCCCGATGCGTTCCTAATCGTGGGCCCGTCCGGTTCCCGTCGGCTTGACGCCGGATGCGTTGCTGGCAATAACGGCTGGGCCTCGCAAGCACCGGAAGTTGCGTTCATGCCGCAAGGAAAGCTGTGCCCGTGAAAAGTCTCCGTCAGCTCCTGACGGGAGAGGACGTCATCCAGCTCGTGATCCGGCTCGGCCTGCTCGCCCTGCTGATCATCTGGACCTTCCTGATCATCCGCCCGTTCGTGCCGATCCTGGCCTGGAGCGGCGTGCTCGCGGTTGCGTTCTATCCGGCCTTCAGTTGGGTCGCCAAGGCCCTGGGCGGCCGGCCCAAGACAGCAGCACTGATCTTGACGCTGATCACGCTCGGCATCGTCATCGGTCCGGCGACCTGGCTCGGCATCAGCGCGGTGGACGGGGTGCGCGAGCTGGCGCATCAGCTTGGCACCGGCGACCTGGCGCTTCAGGCCGCGCCCGAGCAGCTCAAGACGTGGCCGCTCGTCGGTCCCTGGCTCTACGAACTCTGGGACCAGGCCTACACCAACGTCCGCGCTGTGGTGCGCGAGGTGGCGCCGTATCTCCAGCCGCTGGCGGGCCCGTTGCTTTCGCTTGCCGGCGATGCCGGCGTCGGCACGCTCCAGTTCCTGGTCTCGGTGTTCGTGGCCGGCTTCCTGTTTCCGCATGGGCCGCGGCTGGTCGCGGCCGGACGCGGCTTCCTGTTCCGTATCGTCCCCGAGCAGAGCGAGCATTTCCTGTCGCTCGCGGGCGCGACCATCCGCGCCGTGGCGCAGGGCGTGATCGGCGTGGCGATCGTGCAGGCGCTGCTCGCCGGCATCGGATTCAAGCTCGCCGCCGTGCCGAGCGCCGGCCTGCTCGCCTTCATCGTGCTGCTGCTCTCGATCGTGCAGATCGGCGCGTTCCTCGTGCTGCTGCCGGTCATCATCTGGATCTGGACCGCCAAGGACGTCACCACGGCGCTGCTGCTCACCGTGTTTCTCGTCCTCGTCGGTTTCATCGACACCATGTTAAAGCCGCTCGTCATGGGGCGCGGGCTGACCACGCCGACCATCGTGATCTTCGTCGGCGTGATCGGCGGCACGCTCGCCCACGGCATCGTCGGCCTGTTCATCGGACCGATCATCCTGTCGGTGGCGTGGGAAATGATGATGGCCTGGATCAGGACCGAGGACCGGGCAGGGGCGGGCACGGACTGATCTTTCCGCCATCGACGCAATCTGCCCGCGGTACCGTATCAGGACCCGAGGCCTCGCAGCCTGTGATCAAAGCGTGCCGCGAACTTGTCTGTTCGACTAGACAAGTTACGATCGGGACGATTCTGTTTCAACGACGGCAGCAATGGCGAAGTCTTCCAAGCTGGTTGCCGCGAGGCGCGGCAAGGTATTGTTGGTCCGACGCCGGTCGGACGGCCTGTGGATGTTTCCGGGCGGCCGCAAGCGTGCGCGCGAGTCCGCGAAGGATTGCCTGCGGCGGGAGATCAGGGAGGAGCTTCCCAAGCTGAAGCTCGGCAGGATCAGTCTCTGGAAAGAAGTGAAAGCCAGGAACAAGCGCTCCGGCCGCAAGATGAGCGACGCGATCTTCATTGCCAAGACGGCCAAAGGCAGGCTGTCGATCGGCGACAAGAAGGAGATCGACCGCGCGGCCTGGCAGAAGCCGCGCGGCATCCGCCTGACCGCGACCTCGCGCTACATCCGCGACCGCCTGTTTCCGAGGAAGCAGAGGCGGAGGTGAGCTAGTCCTCGCGTCCCGCCGATCGCGTCCGTCCGGCGAACCTCCTCGACTGCGTCGGGCTTTGCGTGCATTGCGCATCGCGCGCTTGATGAAGGGATGCTGGGAATCCTCGGCGAAGAACAGCACCACTTCGCAACTCGGACATTGCCTGGAATAGCCGTCCTGCAACCGCCCCGCGCGATCGCGAAACACGTTCTTGCACCGCGTGCACTGAATCTGGACCGAACTCATGCGCGGACAACAATGACTTCTGAAAATGGATATTCAGCTGATCCCAAATGTCTGAAGAAAGCTTGAATGCCGCGGGGCTGGATGTCGCAGAGCGCGCGCGGCCAAGCGCCGTCGGCCGGCCGCAGCCGGCATCGGAAGAATCCGGTTCGACGAGGCCGCCGGCTGTTATTGCTTGGCCGCTATCGTCTCCAGGCAGTGGTTGAGAAAGGCGGTGCGATCCCTCGGCAGCACCTTCTCGAGATCCGCCTTCAGCGCGCATTCGCGCTGGCGCAGCTGCTCGGCCCGGCGCTTCTCGGCGGCCTCGCGATATTCGGGAGCGACTTTGTTGGGATCGACCAGCGCCTGCGTGCGGGCCGGTGCCGTCGCAAGGACTGCGATGGCGGCGATGAAAAGGAATTGTTTCAAATGAGCCTCCGTAAAAGCGGCATGGTAGCGCGCCGCGCGGGCGCGCTCAAATCAGCGGCGCGGTATCCCGCTCCGGCCCGATTGCACGGGGCGAGCGGGCCGGCGGTCCGAAGAGCCTTTCGCCGGCTTTGGAACGACTTGGCGTGACAGGCGTCGAATCCGCGCTCTCGGCCCAGCCCCAAGCCCCCCTAAAGCCTCGGGCCGCGAGAAAACCTTCCCCACAAAGGTTGGCGACCTCAGGGGCCCCCGCGCTGAGGTCGTTTGTTTTGCTGCGAGGTGTGTGAACCAGTTCACACGCGCGCGGTGAAATCGCTGCTATGAAGACGTCATTGCTTGACCAGTTCATTTTGCTCGAAACGCCCCAGCGTGGCTCCAAGCGCTGGGGTTTTTCGTTTCTCTCCGGGCGCAGAATGTTTACAATCGCGCCAAGCGTCGCATCGACAGACGCAGCTCCCGCACCGCGCTAGTTCCGTTCCAAGAGCTCGATCGACCAGCCCTTGTGCCGGGATCGTTGCGCCGTGCCGAACGTTGCCGCCACAGGGGTGCGTTCACGGGGCAAATCTCATATGCATGGCGCGAAGTCGCCGAATCGAAAACGAAGGCGGCTGGCGTTCAGTTGACGACGGTTTACGACCAGAAACGGATTCAAGTGAGGCTTACCAAGAAGGCGCGGGTGGCCAAGAAGTCGCCGAACAAGAGGTCGCCGAAGAAGACGTTGCCGAACAGGACGTCGACAAGCAAGGCGCAGCCAATCAGGACGTCGCCAAGGACGAGCAAGGCGGTGCAGCGCGCCTCGATCTCGTCGTCGTCGCCGCTCGGGGTGCTGGCTCTGCATCTGCTTGCCCAATGGAAGCAGTCCGGACGCAGCGGCATCGTTTTTCTCGCCGAAAACGAGAACAGGGCGGAGCGGCTGGGCAGCGTCATTCACGCCCTCGACCCCTCCTGCGAAGTCCTGGTGTTTCCGCGCTTGAACACCTTGCCGTTCGACCAGCTCGAGCCGTCGCACGAGCTCGCGGGGCGCAGAGCCTCCGTCCTGGGGCGCCTCGCGAAATCCAAGAAGCCGCTCTTTCTGGTCTCGACTGCGGAAGCCGTGATGGAGCGCCTGCCGCCGCCGGCGAGCCTGTCGCGCCTCAGCGTGAGCTTGAAGGTGGGCGGCACCTTCTCCGAGCGCGAGCTCGAGACGCGTCTTGAATCCCTCGGATACGATCTCGACGACGAGCCGGATTATCCGGGCGGCGCGCTGTTCCACGGCCAGACCTTCGAGATATTCCCCGCGGGCGCGCTGGGGCCGTTCCGGATCGAGCATTCCGATCGCGCGATCAAGCGCATCGTGGCGTTCGATCCGAATGAACACAGGATCATCTTCGAGACCAAGGAGCTTCTCGTCGATCCCATGTCGGAGCGGCTTGGCCTTGCCGGGAAACGCGGCAAGCGTGCGACGCTCTTCGACTATTGCGGGCGTGCCAAATGGATCGCCGACGCCGGGGTTCCCGCGCATGCCGACGTTTGGCTCGATACCATCGAGGAGGCCGCGCCGCGCGCCGAGCGTGAGCGCGAATATCTCGGACGGCGCGATTGGAAGCAGCTTTCCAGGGGCATGAAGGTGCTGCCGCGCGCAGCGTCCTTCCAGACCATCCCGGAATTTTCGAAGCTGACATCCGCCAGGAAGGCGCTGCGTGCGTTCGTCGAGGAGACGCGGCGGGCAGGTTCGCGCCTTCTCCTCGTCGCTGCGCAGGAGGACGATCTGCGCGTGATGGAGCGCATGAGCGGCCTCAAGGCGCCGCGCTGCGACGACTGGGAGGAGGCGGCGAGCGGACGGAACGGCGAGGCGGCGCTGCTGGCCGATCTCGATGCGGGCTTCATCGTGCCGGGCAAGAAGCCTCTCGTCGTCGTGACGGCCTCCGACGTGCTCGGCAGCCGGGCGCATCATCCGCAGCCGATGGCGCGCGCCTGGAGCACGGCCTTCGACCATGCCGATGTGCCCGAGCAGGGCACGGTGGTCATCCATCTGCAGCGCGGCCTCGGCGTGCTCGACGGCCTGCAGACCGTGAACACCGGCGGTGGCGCGCTGCGCGAGATGATCCGCCTGAAGTTCGCCGGCGACAATGCGGTGCTCGTGCCGCCGCCCGATCTTGCCCTGATGTGGCCCTACGCGGCCGAGCTCGGCAAGCTGGCCCTCGACAAGGCGGACGGCAGTACATGGTGGGCCCGCCGCACCGCGGCCGAGCGCGAAATCCAGGTCGCCGGCAAGGCGCTCGCCAAGCACATCAGCCAGCGCCGCCGGAGGCGCGGCGAAAAGCTGGTCCCGCCGGGATCGGCCTATGAGAAGTTCGTCGCGCGTTTCCCTTACTTCACGACGACCGACCAAGCCAAGGCGATCGCCGACGTGCTGGACGATCTCGCCTCCGGTCATCCCATGGACCGGGTGATCTGCGGCGACGTCGGCTTCGGCAAGACCGAGGTGGCGCTGCGGGCGGCGGCGGCCGTGGTGCTGTCGGGCAAGCAGGTCGCGATCGCCGTGCCGACGACGGTGCTGGCGCGCCAGCATGTCGCAACCTTCCAGAAGCGCTTTGCGCCGTTCGGGATCGAGGTCGGCAATCTGTCGCGGGCAACCTCGGGCGCGGAGCTGCGGGAGACCAGGGAGGGCCTGCGCAGCGGCCGGATCAAGGTCGTGATCGGCACGCAGGCGCTCACCGGCAAGGACGTCAAGTTCAGCGATCTCGGCCTCGTCATCATCGACGAGGAGCAGCACTTTGGCGCGGCGGAGAAGGCCAAGCTCGCCGGCCTTGCCAAGAACGTCCATGTGCTGATGATGAGCGCGACGCCGATCCCGCGCACGCTCGCCGCGGGTCTTGCCGGCTTCCGCGACCTCAGCGTGATCGCCTCGCCGCCGGTGCACCGGCTGCCGGTCGCGACCCGGATCGCGCCGCTGTCGGATGCCGCCATCGCCTCGGCGCTGCTGCGCGAGCAGCGGCGCCATGGCCAGAGCTTCCTGATCTGCCCACGCATCCAGGATCTCGATCCGATGCTGGCGCGGGTGCAGGCGGTGGCGCCCGACCTGCGCATCGTCTGCCTGCACGGCAGATTGGCGGCGGACGAGATCGACGACCGCATGATGAGCTTCGTCGAGGGCAGGGCCGACGTGCTGCTCGCGACCAACATCGTCGAGAGCGGCCTCGACATTCCCCGCGCGAACACCATCGTGGTCTGCTGGCCGGAGAAATTCGGCCTCGCCCAGCTGCATCAGCTGCGCGGGCGCGTCGGCCGAAGCGGTATCCGCGCCTTCGCTCATCTCCTGACCGAGACGGCGTCCGGACAATCCGAGAAGCGGCTGGCCGTGCTCGAGGAGTTCAGCCGCCCCGGCGCGGGCTTTGCCATCAGCGAGCGCGACCTCGATCTCAGAGGCGCGGGCGATTTGTTTTCGGAGCAGCAATCGGGTCACGTCCAGGTGTTCGGGCCGGTGCTCTACAGCCACTTGCTGAAGATGGCCTCGGAGAAGCTCGACGAAGGGCAGGCGGTGTGGGTGCCGGACCTGAACCTGCCGGTCGCGGACATGCTGCCGGAGACCTATGTGCAGTCCGAGCCGGTGCGGCTCGAGCTCTATGCGCGCGCCGCACGTTGCACGGATGAGGACGACCTCGAAGACCTCGAGGAGGAAACCGCCCGCCGCTTCGGACCCTTGCCGAAGGTCGCGCGCGACTTCTTCGCTGCAGGAAGGCTCAGGATCGAATGCAAGCGCAGAGGCATCATCCGCCTCGATGTCGGCCCTGAAGCCGCGGCCGCGACGTTCCTGCCCGGACGCCTGCGGAAGTCCCGAGGCAAGTCGCTGCAGCGCGACGGCGATCGCGTCGTCTATCACGCCAAGATGCAGGACGCGCCGTTCGAGCGGGTGCAGGAGCTGCTCGAGCTGCTGGACGAAGGCTAGGCGCCAGGCAAAATTGCGAAAACAACCCCATGCACAGTAGCTAAGTAGCGCTGGCACAAGGCTTTTTGAATCGGGCGGGAAGGGGGCGTTTGCTCCGTCGGGCAAAACAGGATGCTCGCCAGGCCCCGTACTCGAACGGGGACGCCGCGCACGTCAGCCGGCCCAGCCGCTAACGTGGAATTAATTCAAAATGCTCACAATTTTAGGCAGTTGTGTAAGGGTGCTGCGTACAAGGACTCGTCGTAAGGGCGTTCCAAGGGCGGCTGCCTGTTGCTCGCTCATTGGGGTCCACGCACGTGACCACGACATTCGAAACGGCAAGCTTCGTCGAAGAGCTCGACGCTGTCGCCTTGGCCGACGCGGCCTCAACGCATGAATCCGAAATTCCCGAAGCTCCGGCGCCGGTCAAGCGATCCAGCCGCAAATCGATCCTGGCCTTCTCGGTATGCGCGCTGGCCATCAACGGCGCGGCGGCCATCTATACCTCGCCAACTGACTTTTCATCGCTGAACGTCAGCCGATTGGCCGAACTGTTCCCGCGCCGCGAAGCGTCCGAGCCAAAGCCGGATCCGGTCGTCGCGGCCCTGAAGGACATTCAGGCGGCCCAGCAGCAACACACGGCGTTGCTGCAGCAGAACAATCAGGCAGCGGATCAGAACTCGGTGATGCTGCAACAGGATTCAATGCTGCTGCTGTCGCTGCGCCAGAGCATCACGGACGAACGGGTCGATGTCAGGAAGATATCGTCGCAGCTGTCCATGCTGATGGCGAAGATCGATACACTGCAAAGCACGATGACGATGTCGGACGTCACGTCCTCCATTCGAAAAGCGCATGCGCGCTACGGACTGTCCGCCGCGATGCGCAAGCGGATGGTTCGGGAGCCCAAACCCGTAGGGCCTGTAGGGCCTGTAGCGCCTCTGGGGCCCGTGGGGCCGGTCTCGGTCGGAGGCGCTCCGCTGAGTGTGCCGGCCGCGACGCCTGAGAGCTGAAGCCAACGTCAAGCTGATCGGCTACGGACGACGTCCGCGGCGGATCGGCGCCGTCACTTCAGGGCGTGATCGATCTTGTGCGCCAAATGCCCGGTGTCGTGATCGCGGCGCAGCTGGCTCAGCGACGTCTCGTTCAACTGGGTCAGGATTTCGCTGAGCTGCGTCGCATCGGGATACCCCGCCGCAAAACTCTTTCCATAGATCTTGCGCAACGTGCCGACCAGCGTGTTGCCGTGCTTCTTGCTGATCGAGCCGTCCTTGTCGCGGTGGCGGCCGTCCAGCCCCGGTTCCTTCATGGGTCTCTCCCGTACGGCGTCTGAAGCGCCTGGAGAGAGCCTGCGCTCAAACCGGTGAACTGGCAATGGCACGGCGCGTCCAGCGCGGTTCGGCCACTACCACGCGAAGAGCGCGCTTAACCTGACTGCTAAGCCGTTAAGCAATACAGCGCTGGCTGGACAATGCCTCGTCGAATCTCGGCCGAGCCGGACAACGGGAGGAGATCGCTTGGGATCAGGCGGCCTGCTCTTCGAACGAGGTGTAGACCCGGCCGGCGGGATCGACGACCTGAACGTCCCAGCAACCGTCCTCGACTAGCTCCCTGGCTTTCTTGAGGGCGGCGGCGAGTGAAGGCCGCTTGAGGCTGA
Source organism: Bradyrhizobium sp. WYCCWR 12699 (assembly GCF_032144035.1). Taxonomy (NCBI): domain Bacteria; kingdom Pseudomonadati; phylum Pseudomonadota; class Alphaproteobacteria; order Hyphomicrobiales; family Nitrobacteraceae; genus Bradyrhizobium; species Bradyrhizobium sp. WYCCWR 12699. The sequence goes on along the minus strand of NZ_JAVTJN010000006.1, from coordinate 57,097 downwards.
CGATACCCGCCGTGTCGAAACCGTTGATTTCAAACATGCCGCTCCTCCGGTTTGGGTGCGAATCCTACACGTTTCGGGCGGGTTGTCAGCGGGTTTTTGGTGGGGACGAGTGGCCCCGCTCGGAACCTCCGTGCGAGACATCTGGCACTCCTGCCAAAGGTTTGCGGAAGGCCCTTCGTTCCCGGGATCGCGTCAGGCGGCCCCGCGCAAGGGCAGCGCCAGCTGGAAACCGAATGGACGTGACGAATTGGCGCGGATGAAGGCCTCAAGCGCAGGCGATAAGTCGATACCGTCTTGGACCGCGCGATCAGCCAGCGCGTTGGCGATGTCTTCGGTGGCGTCGCGCGACCAGCCCTCGATGGCGTTGAAGGTGACGATCTTGAGGGGGTAAGCGTATTGCCCGGAGAGCAAGTCCCGCAGCACCGTTTCGCGGTCGGTATCCTGCTCGTCCGTCTCTCGCCAGGCGCAACCGGCACGCGCGCCGAAGTCCTCTAGAACGAGGTAGATATCGCGGTCCAGGCGATCCAGCGGCACGATCGACGGTGAATGACGCATACGCAACTCCTACTCTCAGGTAAGGAAATTGCTGCGGCAGGCTATCGTTCCGCGATCGACTGCGGGCGCGGGCCTTTTTCGAGGCCGGCTTGGCGCAATTGACGGCCGGCAATTGTCAATCGGCGCGCATCGACGGCGGCCGGCTGGGGCCTGCGACTACTTGCCGGTGAGCGACGTCATCGCATCCAAAAGACGTTCTAGTCTGAACGGCTTCTGCAGCATGATGCTGCCTGACACCGGCCGCGGAGCGGAGTGCGTGTACCCGGTGGCGTAGATGACCGGCATGCGCGGATTGGATTGCCTACACTGGATGGCAACGTCCCAGCCCGTCAGCGAACCTGCCAGCTTGATGTCAGTAAACAATAGATCGGGCGCCGCTTCGGCGCAGAGCTGAAGCGCGCGCTCGCCGCTATCAGCTTCCATGACCTCGTGCCCATGCGTCTCTAGGATGTCGACCACCACATCCCGGATCAGGTCTTCGTCTTCGGCTACAAGAACGCGCAAAATCATCCTCCGTCGCGCTCTTCGTCCACGACGTGAGGACCTATGCGCAGAAAACGCGGTCCCGGCGAGTGGGGCCGCTTCCTCCGGCTCGGCCGACGAGCCAGCGAGATTTAAGCCAGGGTAAGGGCCTTTGTTCCTGTCTAACTGCTGAGCCGTCTAGTCGACCGATCGATTCCGAGTAGGTCGGAACGGCGCCGATTACAGGCCATCGTGGCTGCGGACACCCAAGCTGCTCTGCAGAGCCTAGGTGAGCGGGATGGTATCCACCCGCAGGCAGGGACGGCACTGGTAGGCGTGCACCGCGGGAAGCGTGAAGATGGCCGGCAGTGTCGCCAAAAACGTCATCGGCCGTCTGCACTTGGAGCAGATCAGAACGGGCGGACTGTCTTTCGCTACGCAGATCATCGCCAAAATGCCCAAGGAAGGAGGGCACATTAGGCGCATGCTGCGGGGAGTTCATCTCGGGGTGACTACTGGAGTCTATCGGAATCTGGCGCGGTTATTTGCGCACGAGGCAAAACCTGTCCTGCGCGCTGCCTGGACAGGTCGTCAACTGCCCTTGGCGCCTGACGATGGCTTGTAGCGAGCTTCCAACTCCGGGAACGGCTCATAGGGAGGATAGCCACATTGGAGTTTTGCGTTGACCGAAAGAATGGCCGGCGGCGTGCCATCATCATAGATAGCGATCAGATGATGCTGGAGGATCAATCCGTCGCCGAATCTAAATTTGGAGCCAATCCGGACGCAGACACTCCACCTGCCTATGCCCGGGCGGGGTGGAGTGATGGCTGCGCTTATGATTTCGTCGGCGTTCCAAAACGTATTCTTCACCGCGAGGATCGCTGCCTTCGCATCCGGCGGGCGCGGCTCGCTTGCAGTCACCTGCGAGCCGGCCGGTTGATGACTGGTCGTCTGGCAGGCAGATAATGCAGGAAGTGCAACGAGTGTGGCTGCGGCTAGCATTCTCGCAATATGCAACTGAAACTCCCACGAGCGAGCGCATGCCCACATTGCATTAAACATCTGGCGACGTATTGAGGTTGAACAACACGCCGCAGTAGAGCGCAAGATCTAGCTTTTGGTCGTCACTTTGGCGCCTGCCGAAGTCTGATTGGCACCCATAGGGCAACGTCAGTACGGCGTGGAGGATTGCGCGCGAGTCGGCGCGAGTTCAGGCTGAAGGCTTCTACCGCCATAGCGACCAGCCCGGGATCGGCACCATCGCGATCGCGGCCAGAGTAACGGTCGGTCCGCTCGGTTCAGTTTCGGACGTGCCGCCATAGACCTTGGGCCGGTCCCGACGAGTGTTACCTTGACGTACCCGGATGCGACGAGGAGGTCGTCCTTCGCTGCTAAGTCAATGATCAGGCTTGGTGAGCGCGCTGGGGCTCGAACCCAGGACCCCGTGATTAAAAGTCACGTGCTCTACCGGCTGAGCTACGCGCTCCCATGGCCGCTGATGGCTTTGACGAAGGTCGCCATCGTGTTCGGACATTCGAGAAGCATGTCTTGCCGCTACGCGCGATTTGCGTCGCGGGGAAAAACCGGCTGTTTCCGGATCATGCTTTCGGCCTGCGCTGTGTAGGGGGAGTGGCTGCGCAGGTCAATAGTGCGGGGCGCTGCCGAAACTCATGGCAGCAGCGGGGATTTGCTCGCAGTCTCCGCAGCTTAGGCCGGAATTCTCAACCCGATTGGCGGGCCACCATTCACGTCGAAGAGCTCGTGACTTTTAATCACGAGGTGTCAACCGGCCGGGACGCCCGTCAGTTGGTCTCCCGCCGCACTTCGTTCGGCACTGCCTGCGGCGCGCCGACGGGGGGCAGTGCGACGGGGCGGAGGCCGATCAGCTCGGCGGTGCGGATCGCGCTGTCGCGCCAGAACTGGAACGAGTTGATGCGGCTGAGCTCGAGGATGGCGATGGCGACGGCGGCCAGGAACGGCAGGCTCTGCAGCACCAGCACGCCGGCGAAGATGTAGATCTCGGTGATCTGCCGGAAACTGTTGGAGGCGATCAGGACGCCGGCGCCGACCAGGAGCAGGGTGCCTATCACGGCCTCCCAGAACGCCTGAAACTCGATCGACATGCGGCTGAGACCGCCCTTGGAGGTGCGGGCGAAGGCGATGTGCTCTGTGATGAGGCCCTGCGCCACCGCGCGCGACACCGTCCACTGCACGCTCATCGCCGCGATCATGGCGCCCAGCATCTGGCCGGGCTTGATGGCGACGCGGGCGCGGTACATCGACAGGAAGTGCACCAGCGAGACGATGAAGGCGCCGATGATCGGCAGCGTCAGGATCTTGTCGGGAATGGCGATGTCGGCGAAGGCGACGATCGGCACCCAGACGAGATTGAGCAGAGCCACCACAACGCCGAGGCTTTCGGCACCCAGCCAGTTCAGCCAGCCGAGGCCGTATTCGCGCTTCTGGTCGGCGGTCAGCCGGCTCGCGCCGGGCAGGAAGCGGCGCCAGTGCTTCTTGACGATCTGCAGGCCGCCATAGGCCCAGCGGTGGCGCTGCTTCTTGAAGGCCTCGTAGGTGTCCGGCAACAGGCCCGCGCCGTAGCGGGTGTTAGTGTAGTGGGTGGTCCAGCCGAGCTCCTGGATCGCGAGGCCAAGATCGCTGTCCTCGCAGATCGTGTCGGACGACCAGCCACCCGCCATGTCCATCGCGGCGCGGCGGATCAGGCACATCGTGCCGTGCACGATGACGGCGTTGAGCTCGTTGCGCTGGACCATGCCGATGTCGAAGAATCCGGCATATTCGCCGTTCATGATGTAGTGCATGATCGACAGATCGCCGTCGCGGTGCTCCTGCGGCGCCTGCACGAGGCCGACGCGCGGATCGGCGAAGGCGGGCACGAGGTCCTTCAACCAGTCGGGCTCGACCACATAGTCGGCATCGAGGATGCCGATGATCTCGGCATCCGCGGCAGTGCGCTCCATCGCGATGCGCAGCGCGCCGGCCTTGAAGCCCTGCACCTTCTCGGCGTTGATGAACTTGAAGCGTTCACCAAGCGCGCGGCAGTGATCCTGGATCGGCTGCCAGAACGCGGGATCCGGCGTGTTGTTGATGATGACGACGCATTCGTAGTTCGGATAGTTCAGCCGCGACAGCGCATCCAGCGTCTGCTTCAGCATGTCGACCGGCTCGTAATAGGCCGGAATGTGGATCGAGACTTTCGGGCAATATCCTTCGGGCACGTTCTCGACCGGCTTGTCCCTGGTGATCAGCCGTTGCGGCGGCCGGCCGAAGGCGACCGCGGCGATCTCGTCGATGCGCGCCATCGCGATGAGGACGAGAGGAACAAGCAGGATCATGCCGAGCGTCAGCGCGAAGGCCGAGCCGAAGATGAAATAATGCCCGTTCCAGAACGCGAACACGGTCGCCGCCCAGGCGCCGACGCCGTTGGCTGTCGCCGACAGCAGGAACGCCTGTTTCGCGGTCGGCTTTTCAATCCGCAGGATCGGCAGCGACAGGAGGATGCCGACCAGCAGCGCGATGCCCATCAGCTTCCAATAGTCGGGGTTCTCGACCGGGCCGGTCCAGGCGAATTTCGGCTCGCGGCTGGCGTTGAGGATGCCCCAATACGGACCGACGCCGCCTTCGAAATACTTCCAGGGCTGATCGATGGCTTCGACGATGTTGTAGTCCATGCCAAGCGCGTCGGCGCGGCTGACGAAGTTGCGCAGTGTCAGGGCTTGCTGGAACGGACCAGGGTCCGCGTTGCGCAAATTATAACCCGCGCTCGGCCAGCCGAATTCGGCGATGACGATGCGCTTGCCCGGAAACTGATTGCGCAAAAGATTGTAGCGATCCACAGCCTGGTCGACCGCTTGGTCCGAGCGGAAATTTTCCCAATAAGGCAGGACGTGCGCGGCGATGAAATCGACGTTGGAGCCGAGCTCGGGATTGTCGCGCCAGATGTTCCAGATCTCACCGGTGGTCACGGGCACGCGGACCGCGGCCTTGACCTGCTTGATCATCTCGATGAGGTCTTCGACCTTCTGCTCGCCGCGATAGATCACCTCGTTGCCGACAACGACGCCGTTGACGTTGCTGTTCTTGCGGGCGAGGGCGATCGCGGCCTCGATCTCGCGCTTGTTGCGATCCTTGTCCTTGTCGATCCAGGCGCCGACCGTGACCTTGAGGCCGAACTCGGCCGCGATCGGCGGCACCAGTTCCACACCGCCCGTGGACGAATAGAGACGGATCGCGCGCGTCATGGTCGACAGCGTCTTGAGGTCGGCGCGGATTTTCTCGACGGTCGGGATGTTGTCGATGTCGGGGTGGGCCGAGCCCTCGAACGGCGCGTAGGACACGCTCGGCAGCAGGCCCTTGAAATCGGGCGCGGGTTCCTTGTCGCGCAGGACCCCCCATAGTCCAGCGTGAAGCGCAGACACAAGCAACAAAACGGCGGCGACAACGCGCATCGCGGCTAAACCAAAAGGGGCTGAGGGGGCAGGGAAGCGGATCCGACCCCGAGATCCGACCAAGTCCGCGGCAAAGGGAGCATATCTCCGCCGCGCGGTTTCACAACTGTCATGGCCTCATGTCCTTATGAGGGCATGGCCTTTTTCGAACGACGCGCGGCAGTGCCAACCGCGTCTATGGCCGATCGTTCCTGAACGAGAGCTGAAACGACCGAGTCTATTTAGGATCCAAGTCCGTTCGAGATCTTGGGCTATTTCGGGGGCGCCGGCGACGGGCTTGCCGCAGGCGAGGGGCTCGCGGCCGGCTGCGGCTGCGCATTGTTGGCGGCCGGAGCCGCCGGCTGGGCGGCCGAGGCCGCCGCCTGCTGCGGCTGGGCCGCCGGGTTGATCCAGCAGGCGTGCACGCGGCTGTCCAAGGTCTCGGCGACCTTGGGGTCGATCTGGCCGCCGAACCGGGTCAGGCAGCGGAACGCGGCCTGGATATGGCCGCCGGGGCAGCCGAAGCGGTCGTAGAGGTCGAGATGGCGGAACGCGGTATCGAGGTCATCCCGCCACATCAGCCGCACCACGCGCCGGCCGAGCCAGACGCATTCGGGATTGCCGCCCGGACCGTTGATGACCTGGGCGGCTTCCGCGAACTCGTCGGTGCGGCGCTGGTTCTGGGCGGCATCCTTGGCGGCGTCGGCAGGCTGGGCGGCGGCCTTGCCCTGATCCGGGGCCGGCGTGCCGCTCTGGGCGGAGGCGCCACCGAGACCGGCGAAAACGAGAAGGCAGGAGACGGCCAAGGTGGCGGCGAACTGCCGCAGGACCGCATTTCGTGACTCGAACACCCGTTGCCGCATGAAATCCCCAATGTATGCGCTGGCCGTCCGCGTCAGGATCCCGCGGACGCGTCGGTGATGGCGTCCAAATGGGTCTCCAATGCGGCGGAAAAGTCTTTCGGAGTCCATGACCTGTATTTGGAATTTTGTCCAGCAAAGTCACGATGCTAGGCCTTGGTCGAACGGCCGCAGCCCGAATCCTTGGAGGAGAATCGGAACGCTCGAATGGATTGGCATCTGGGCACCCGCTTGGACCCCCCTTGGCAGACGGCGTGCAAGCAGGTAATCGACGGACCCTTCGCGGAGGACGGAACCGATTTCTCTTCGTACGCCACTGGCGCTTCTGCTCGTTTCACTGGGTGCGATTGCTGCCGTGTGGTGGTGGTTGGCGACGCCGATCACGCTCGCGCGCGCCCCGATCGATCCCGCGGACAAGGTCCAATGCGTCTCCTACGCGCCGTTCCGCGGCGAGCAGACGCCGCTGGAGGCGTGGACCCATATCGACGCCGAGCAGATCGAGCAGGATTTGCGCCAGCTCAAGGAGATCACCGACTGCGTCCGCACCTATTCACTGGAGAACGGGCTCGACCAGGTGCCGGCCATCGCCGCCAAGGTCGGCGGACTGAAGGTGCTGCAGGGCATCTGGCTCTCCAGCAACCGCACCAAGAATTATGAGCAGGCCGGGCTCGCCATCCGCCTCACCAAGGAATTCCCCGGCATCATCACGGCGGTCATCGTCGGCAACGAGGTGCTGCTACGCGGCGAGATGACGATGGCGGACCTCGTCTCCATCATCCGTCTGGTGAAGACGCAGGTCAGCGTGCCCGTCACCTATGCCGACGTCTGGGAGTACTGGCTGAAGAACCGCGAGGTCTATGACGCCGTCGACTTCGTCACGATTCACATCCTGCCCTATTGGGAAGATTTCCCGATCAAGGCGAAATTCGCCTCGGCCCATGTCGAACAGATCCGTGAGCGGATGGCGGTGGCGTTTCCCGGCAAGGAAATCCTGATCGGCGAGACCGGCTGGCCGAGCGAGGGTCGCATGCGCGACGGCGCGCTGCCGTCACGCGCCAACCAGGCGCGGGTGGTCTCGGAAATCCTGGCCCTGGCGAAGGCGCAGAAGTTCCGCGTCAATCTGATCGAGTCCTACGACCAGCCGTGGAAGCGCAAGCTGGAAGGCACCGTCGGCGGCTATTGGGGCCTGTACGACTCGGTGCGCCGGAGCCTGAAATATCCGCCGGGCGAGCCGATCAGCAATTTCCCCTACTGGAAATGGTACATGGGCGCGGGCATGGGCCTGTCCGTGCTGGTGTTCGCGGTCGCCCTCATTACGCTGCGCCGGCGGCCGTGGACGCCGCGCTTCTCGGCCTGGCTCGGGGTCGCGATCTCGGCGACGACGGCGGGGAGCCTGCTCGGCATCGGCGCCGACAAGATGTATTACGAGAGCTACGGCATTGGCGGCTGGCTGCTCTGGGGCGCGCTGCTGCTCGCCGGCATCCTGTCGCCGATCTTCTGCGCGCAGGCCATGGTGATCGGCCGCAGCCTGCCGACCTTCCTCGACCTGCTCGGTCCGCGCGAGGGGCGGAAATGGTCGAAGCTCACCGCCGTGCTGGGCCTGACGCTCGCGGTGGCGGCGGTGATCGCGGCCGCGACCGCGCTCGGCTTCGTTTTCGACCCGCGCTACAAGGATTTTCCCTACGCCGCGCTGACGATGGCGGTGGTGCCGTTTGCGCTTCTGATGCTGAACCGGCCGCAGACCGGCCAGCGTCCGATCGCGGAATCGGTGTTTGCGGGCGTGCTGGCGCTGTCGGCGGTCTTCGTGCTCTTCAACGAAGGCCGCGACAATTGGCAGTCGCTGTGGACCTGCGCGATCTATCTGCTGTTCGCGCTCACGCTGTGGCGGGCGCGGGCCGAGCAAATCCAAGAATGAACAGGCCGATTGCAAGGCCCGACAGCACGACATTGTAGAGCACGATGCCGAGGCCGGCCGCGATGATGCCGACCGTCAGCAGCACGATCGACGGCCGCATTAGGTTCAGCATCGCAACCACCAGCGCAACGATGCCGAACACCGAATTCTTGAACAGCACGGTCGAGACTGAGCGCCCCTTGCAGATCAGCGTCTGAAGCCCGGCGTCGCAGGCGAGTGCGACCTGCGACAGCTCGATCGCGAGGTAACGCAGATAAAGTGCATAGCCGACGGATGCGAAGCCGACGACGATCAGGAACTGCACCTGGTAGGGCGTGAGGCGGAAGGGCTTTTTTGTCATGGCGGCAATATGGTCGGGATGGCGGGGGCAGGCAACAGGGCAGGTGACGTTTCTTGTCCGGCTGGCTTAGGGCGTGTGCGATGAGCCGTCAGAGCCGGCTTTGCGTCCGGCTCTGTTCCGCCAGCCGGCGCTCGTATTTTTCAGCCAATGCGAGCAGTCGCTTCCGGATATGGGGATCCGCCCGGTCCGCCAGCTCTCGGATCAACGCCAGCTGCTCCCGCAGGAAATTCGCGTCCGCCGTCATCTCCGCTCCGAATCAAATCCGTCGCGGATCATGCCGGGTTACGTCGGCTTCGTTCGTATCATTTGGTACGCTCGCCCGACCGGCGCGCGCCGGCGGCCAGGCTATTTCAATCCCAACCGGCGCTCGATCCAGCCGAGAACGAACAGCACGAGCAACGTGACCGTGATCGCAGCGCCGACGAGGAGCCAGGCTCCCAGCGCGCATGCAATTCCGAGCCCCGCCGCGATCCAGACGGTCGCCGCCGTCGTGAGGCCGTGAACGGTCTTCGCCTTGGCATCGTGCAGGATGACGCCTGCGCCAATGAAGCCGACGCCGGTCAGCACCCCGGCGACGACGCCCTGAATGACCCGGGAGATCGCATCCGGATGGTCGCGCAGATTCTGAAACTCGATCACGGAGATCGACACGAGCGCGGAGCCGAGCGCCACGAGCGAGAGCGTCCGCATTCCCACCGGCTTGTCGTTCATGTCGCGGTCGATGCCGATCAGCAGGCCCGTACCCGCCGCAACGAGAAGTCTCAGCACATCGTCAAGTTCGTTCATGGGATTCCGCGAGTTTGGAAGGAGACGCGACGCGTGGAGCGCGCCGTGAATGAACGCAAATCCGCGGCAAATGGGCAGCGCGGATCGCAGCGTCCGATCGCCGCATGCAAGCGGTTGCCGTCGAGATGGGCGGCGTCCTACCGCCTGAAGAAGGATGTCAGTGTCGATGCCGCCGACGCGGTCTCCGGCTTGGCCGGTGCTGGCGGCGCTGCGGGCGGTGGCGCGGGCTCCTCGCGCTTCGACGATCGCTTTGAAGAATAGCCACGGCGGCGCTGCGGCTTTTCGGGCTTGGCGCTGGGCGCGGGCGCGGTTTCGGCTTGCGGGGCCGCGTCCTGGTTTTTCTCCGTGTTCTTCTCTTGAACCCTGTCCTGAGACTTTTCCTGTCCCTTCTCCGCCTTTTCCGAGCCGCGCATCGACAGGCGCTGGCCGTCGAACACGGTGGTCTCGCAATGACGGTTGCTCTCAGCGAGGCTCGCGCAGAATTTCGCGGCGGCGGCGGCGTTGACCAGGGGGCCGGCGCCCAAGCGGAGCTGCATTCCGAGCCCGGTATTGCCTTCCTTGATCATGATGATCGGTCGCAGCGCCGCGATTTCCGGATTGGATTTGGTCACGCCGCGCCAGAGCGCGCGCAGGCCGTCCACCGAATTGGCACCGCCGAGATCAATCGCGAAGCGCGTCTGCTGAACCGCGATCGCGGGGGACTCGCTCTCGGTTGCTTCTGCTGGCTTGGCGGCTGCCACGACGGCTTCGGTCGGACCGGGTGTCGGCTCGATCTTCTTCTCGGAAACCTTCTCGTTCGTCTCCGGCTGCATCAATTTCGATGCGGCCGGATCGGGCGGCGCCATGATCGACTTGGACGGTACCAGCGAGACGGCCGGCAAAGCTGAAGTCATGGAAGGCGACTGCTGGACTAGCGAGGCGGCAGCGGCAGTCTGCGGCGGCGGGCTCGGCGGCTCCTTTGCAACTTCCTTCAGCGTGTCCCTGGATGCTTCCTTGGAAGTATCTCTGGACGTGTCCTTGGAGGTGTCTTTGGACGTCTCCTTGGCAGCCTCGGTCCGAGGCTTGTCGGCGGCGGCAGCAGGCGTCGAGGCTACCGGTGCGACGCTCGGGGCTGCGGGCCCGGCATCCTGTGCCTTACCGGCCTGCGGTGCCGCAGTGGTCTGCTTGGCGATGGCGCCGGTGACGGAATCGAGCCCTTGCTCCAGCACGGTGACGCGCGAATACAGCCGGTCGCGATCGGTATTCAGCGTCTCGATGGCGGCAGTGAGCCGGCGAGCCTCGTTCTGGCTCTCCCTGGTGAGCAGCTGGAGCCGGTCGGCCTGGCGCGCCAGATCGGCGGACGCAACCTGGTCGCGCCGCCAGCCGAGCTGAGCCTGATTGGCCATGACCGCGATGGTGACGGCGGCAACGGCCGCCACGCCCCACGAGCCGAGCCGCCACATCATGCGGCGGTCGAATGCGCCTTCCTCAGCCACAAGTCCGGAGAATAGCCCGCCGGTCTCCTTGGTGCCGAAGGCATCCGCCAATGGGTCGGAATCCTTTGCCATGAACGTTAAGTGCCCAGCCCCGAAGCTTCCCCGAATCAATCAGGGAACATTAACAGGAAAACCCCGTCGCACTTGAATTCCGGGCGTTTGCGGGGGTAGCAAGGCGAGACCCTTTGCGGGTGGCCCGCCCGTCGCGCCAAATGATTCGGCCGTATCTGACAGGATTTCGATGACCGCCCGTTCCAGCCTCACGATCGTGCTCGCCGCCGGCGAAGGCACGCGCATGCGATCGAGCCTGCCGAAAGTGCTGCATCCGGTCGCTCACCAGACGCTGCTGGCCCATGTGCTCGGCGCGGCGCCCAAGGGAATCGGCAGCTCGCTCGCGGTCGTGATCGGTCCCGACCACCAGGCGGTCGCGGACGAGGCCAAGCGCATCAGGCCCGACGCACTCACCTTCGTGCAGGCCGAGCGGCTCGGCACCGCGCATGCGGTGCTGGCGGCGCGCGAGGCGATCGCGCGAGGCGCGGACGATCTTCTGATCGCCTTCGGCGATACGCCGCTGATTTCGGCCAAGACCTTTGCACGGCTGCGCGCGCCGCTCGCCAAGGGCGCTGCGATCGCCGCGCTCGGTTTTCGCGCAGCCGATCCCACGGGTTACGGCCGCTTCATCGTCGAAGGCGACCGCCTGGTCGCGATCCGCGAGCAGGCCGACGCCAGCGAAGCCGAACGCAAGATCGATCTGTGCAATGCCGGCGTGATGGCGATCGACGGCCGCCGGGCGCTTCAAATCCTCGGGCAGATCGGCAATGCCAATTCTAAGGGTGAATATTATCTGACCGACGCGGTCGAAATCGTCCGCAAGCAGGGATGGGAGTCCGTGGTGATCGAGACCAGCGAGGACGAGGTGCGCGGCATCAATACCAAGGCGCAGCTTGCGGAAGCAGAGGGCGTGATGCAGGCGCGGCTGCGCAAGGCGGCGATGGAAGCCGGCGTCACGCTGATCGCGCCGGAGACGGTTTATCTCGCCGCCGACACCGTGTTCGGCAAGGACGTCACCATCGAGCCGTTCGTGGTGATCGGCCCCGGCGTGTCGATCGCCGACGGCACCGTGATCCATTCCTTCTCGCACATCGTGCAGACGACGCTCGGCAAGAACGTTTCGATCGGCCCCTATGCGCGGCTGCGGCCCGGCACCTCGCTCGGCGACGGCGCGCGGATCGGCAATTTCGTGGAGACCAAGGCGGCGACGCTGGAGGCGGGCGTCAAGGTCAATCACCTTTCCTATATCGGCGATGCCACCGTGGGCGCCAACTCCAACATCGGCGCCGGCACCATCACCTGCAACTACGACGGCTTCAAGAAGCACAAGACGGTGATCGGGCAGGGCGCCTTCGTCGGCACCAATTCCTCGCTGGTCGCCCCCGTCAAGATCGGCAACGGCGCCTATATCGGCTCGGGCTCGGTGATCACACGCGACGTGCCCGACGATGCCATGGCGCTGGAGCGCAACCAGCAGACCATCCGCGAGGGCGGCGCGGCGCGCTACCGCGAGATGAAGACGGGCGGCAAGAAGCCGGAGAAGTAGGCGGCCGCGTGCCGATTGCTGTTCGGTGTTGCCAAGGCGACGCGCTCATGGATGAGGACTTCGTCGACGATACGATCGCATTCCTCGTCAAGCACGTCGTCATGCCGCCCGGACGATGGGTGTTGGAACAGTTCGGCGAGCGCGACCCGACCGAGGTCGCATCCCTGGTCACCGGGCTGACGTTCTGGGCGTTCGTCGTTTTCCTCGTGTTCGCCCTGGTTCTCGGGTGGTGAGGCGTCCGCTATTCGTCGTCGGCGAATTCGGAGAAGATCGCGCGGGTCAGGCGCCAGCCGCGCGGCTTGGCGCGCTTGACCGGCTCACCTTCCGGATGCTTCAGGAAGACCGGCTTGCTTTCCTTGCCGCGCTGGGGCGGCGGCCAATGCGCAAGGTGCGTGCCCGTGGTCTCACTGGCGCGCACGGACATCGATGACAGACCTTTGCGGTCGGACGAGCCTTTCATGGCTTTGCTCTCCTGCACCGGAATCGTTGGTCAAACATGTTGACAACAAGTTAACGCACGCGGTTTAAGGCCGGCCAATTCGACGCAGGCGAAGCTCGGGTCGCGGTCCAGGCTGTCTCAATCAGCAATAATTATTGAGTATATGGTTCCCTGGGAATTTCGCTAAAAACCGGGCGCGTCGTTTAGGCGATTTTTCGACGATTTGGGGGATAGTGATCCGCATGTGCGGGATTGTCGGCATTCTCGGGCGCGAGCCGGTTGCAGAGCAGCTGGTGGATTCGCTCAAACGTCTCGAATATCGCGGTTACGATTCGGCGGGCGTTGCCACGCTCGAAGGCAAGCATCTCGAGCGCCGCCGCGCCGAGGGCAAGCTGAAGAACCTGGAGAAGCGGCTCCAAGCCGAGCCGCTCAAGGGCACGACCGGCATCGGCCACACCCGCTGGGCCACCCACGGCAAGCCGACCGTCAACAACGCCCATCCGCACGCGACCGAGCGCGTCGCCGTGGTCCACAACGGCATCATCGAGAATTTCCGCGAGCTGCGCGAGGAGCTCGAGAAGAAGGGCACGGTGTTCCACACCGAGACCGACACCGAGATCGTGCTGCACCTCGTCGACGATCTGCTCGCGCGCGGCAACAAGCCGGTGGAGGCGGTGAAGCTGGCGCTGGGGCGCCTGCGCGGCGCCTTCGCGCTCGGCTTCATCTTCGCCGGCGACGACGATCTCATGATCGGCGCCCGCAACGGCCCACCGCTTGCGATCGGCTATGGCGACGGCGAGATGTATCTCGGCTCCGACGCCATCGCGCTCGGCCCGTTCACCGACACGATCAGCTATCTCGAGGATGGCGACTGGGTCGTGCTGACACGCAAGAGCGCTGATATCTTCGACAAGGACGGCAACGCCGTCCAGCGCGACAAGATCAAGCACGCCGCCTCGACGTCGCTGGTCGACAAGGCCAATTACCGTCACTTCATGGCCAAGGAAATCCACGAGCAGCCGGAAGTGGTCGGCCACACGCTGGCGCGCTACGTCGACATGGCGACGGAGCGGGTCTCGCTGCCGGTCAAGCTGCCCTTCGACTTCAAGACCATCCAGCGCATCAACATCACGGCGTGCGGCACCGCGAGCTATGCCGGCTTCGTCGCAAAATACTGGTTCGAGCGCTTTGCGCGCCTGCCGGTCGAGGTGGATGTCGCCTCCGAATTCCGCTACCGCGAAGCGCCGCTGCGCAAGGGCGATCTCGCCATCTTCATCTCGCAGTCGGGCGAGACCGCCGACACGCTGGCGGCACTGCGCTACGCCAAGGCCGAGGGCGTGCACACGGTCGCCGTCGTCAACGTGCCGACCTCGACGATCGCCCGCGAGAGCGAGACCGTGCTGCAGACGCTGGCCGGTCCCGAGATCGGCGTCGCATCGACCAAGGCCTTCACCTGTCAGCTCATGGTGCTGGCCAATCTTGCGATCGCCGCCGGCAAGGCGCGCGGCGAACTCTCCGACGAGGACGAGACCAAGCTGGTCCACGGTCTCGTCGAGGTCCCGCGCCTGATGGCGGACGCGCTCACCACCGAGCTCCAGATCGAGAAGCTCGCGCACCGGATCGCCAAGTCGCGCGACGTGCTCTATCTCGGCCGCGGCACCAGCTTCCCGCTGGCGCTGGAAGGCGCGCTGAAGCTGAAGGAAATCTCCTACATCCACGCCGAGGGCTATGCCGCCGGCGAGCTCAAGCATGGACCGATCGCGCTGATCGACGAGACCATGCCCGTCGTCGTCATCGCGCCCTACGATCGGGTGTTCGAAAAGACGGTCTCCAATATGCAGGAGGTCGCCGCCCGCGGCGGCAACATCATCCTGATGACCGACGCCAAGGGTGCGGAAGAGGCGACGGTCGAGTCCCTCGTCACCATCGTCATGCCCGACATGGCGGCGGCTTTCACGCCGATGGTCTACGCCGTCCCCGTGCAGCTGCTCGCCTATCACACGGCTGTCGTGATGGGCACCGATGTCGACCAGCCGCGTAATCTCGCGAAATCGGTGACTGTGGAATAGGCAGACGGGATATCAGTCGGTCGCGGTCTTCCAAAACCTGCTAGAAGACCCTAGCTTGTATGCTGCGACCGACCTGGAACCCGAATGACCCCCCGCGACGACGCGCCTGCGCCTCTTGATCCCCTGCCGGAACCGCATACCGGCCTGATGGGCCGCTTCCGCAATTACTTTCTGACCGGCCTCGTCGTCACAGGGCCGATCGCCATCACGCTGTATCTGGTGTGGTGGTTCGTCACCTGGGTCGACGGCGTGGTGCGGCCATTCGTGCCGCTGGCCTACCGGCCGGAAACGTATCTGCCCTACGTCATTCCCGGCTGGGGACTGGTTGTCGCATTCTTCACGCTCACACTGGTCGGTTTCCTCGCGGCTAACCTGATCGGCCGCACGCTCGTTGACGTCGGCGAAACGTTTCTTGGCCGGATCCCGGCCGTGCGCGCCATCTACCGTGGCCTGAAACAGGTGTTCGAGACGCTGTTCTCGGGCAAGGGCTCGAGCTTCCGGAAAGTGGGCCTGGTCGAGTTTCCCTCGCCGGGCATGTGGTCGATCGTGCTGATCTCGCAATCGCCGAATGAAGAGGTCGCGCGTAGCCTGCCGGGGCAGGAGGAGCACGTCTCGGTGTTCCTGCCGTGCTCGCCGAACCCGACCACCGGGTTCTTCTTCTATGTGCCCAAGAGCAAGATCGTCGAGGTCGATATGAGCACGGAGGATGCCGCGACGCTGATCATGTCGGCCGGCGTGGTGCAGCCCGGCTCGGCACCAGATCCGAAGAAGGCCGCGGCGCTTGCCGGCATGGCGAATGCCGCGCGCATCGCCAATGCGTCGGCGATTCGGCCCGAGCCTGCGAAGGTGGAGTAGGGCCATTCCCGCGCGGGATGGCCGCCGGTCACGCTGCCTTCGCATCCTCTGCTATTCTCCGGTGACCTGAGCGCCTCGCTCGGAATTCGATCTGGAGTGCATGATGTCCAAAACCATCGCGATCCTCGCGCCCGGCGCCATGGGCAGCGCCGTCGCCCGCCGTCTCAGCGAGCATGGCGCGCGGGTGTTGACGTCCTTGAAGGGGCGGAGCGAGGCGACGAAAAAGCGCGCAGCAGACGCCGGCATGATCGGCGCCGAGGACGAGGCGATTGCGGACGCCGACATCATTCTTTCGATCGTGCCGCCGGGTGAAGCCGTCGCGCTGGCCGAGCGGCTGGCGGCGCTGATCGTCAGGCGTGAGAACAAGCCCATCGTCGTCGATTGCAACGCCGTCAACGTCGACACCGTGCAACGGATTGAGGAGATCATCGGCTCGGCGCAGGCGCCCTTCGTCGATGGCGGGATCATCGGCTTTCCGCCGCAGCCGGGCGGCAAGAGTCCTGCGTTCTACGTGTCCGGGGAGCACGCCAAGGACGTCGCGGTGCTCAAGGATTTCGGTCTCGACGTGCGGATCGTCGAAGGCCCGGTCGGCGCGGCGTCCGCTTTGAAAATGTCCTATGCCGGCATCGTCAAGGGCCTCGCCGGCATCGGCTCAGCCATGGTGGTCGCGGCCACCAAAGCGGGCGCGGCCGATGCGCTGCGCGACGAGCTGGCACTGAGCCAACCCGCGATCCTGGCCCGGCTTGAGGTCGCGCTGCCGGACATGATTCCGAAAGCCTATCGCTGGGTCGCGGAGATGCGGGAGATCTCCGGTTTCCTCGGGCCCGACCATCCGGCCAGCCAGATCTACGAGGGCTTTGCGCGCTGGTTCGAGCATCTGGCGGAAGACGCGAAGGGCGAGGCGGTGGATGCCGAACTGATGAAGGCATTTGCCGCGGGGATCGCGCGGAAGAAAACCTGATCGGATGGACTCACTCACCATTCACTGAAACCGAGTCCAGAAAGCCCTGAATGTCCCGGTCGCGCCTCAGGCGGACCACGGGGACATCGGGGCCGTGCTGCAAGCGCTCGGCCTCGATGACGGGCACGCGCTCGGTGTCGTAGCGCCATGCCTCCTGCATCACCTTCCAGTCGAACTGTTCCGGGCATCCCTCCGGCAGATCGGGCCGCCTCGTATCGCGATTGAACGCCGAGCGCCAGAGGATGCGCCACTGGCAGAGCCAGCGCGGACGGTCGATGACAACGAGAATATCGGCGCGTGCGATCGTGAGATCGAAGGCCAGATCCGAGAAGCTGCCGTCGACGATCCAGGCGTCGCCGGCGATGGCTTCAGTGACATTTGCCCGAAAGCTCGCCTTGTCCGATGGCTTCCAGCCCGGCCGCCAATAGAGCACGTCGAGATGCACCACGGGCAGGCCGAGCTTGCGCCCGAGACTCAGGGCGAGGCTCGTCTTTCCGCTGCCCTGGGAGCCAACGACAATGATCCGGCGCATCGCGAGAAGGTTTCACGAAAGCGGCCGCGGCGGAAGGGGCGGTCTGCTACAACAGCTTTATCCAAGCCGTCACGGAGGAGACGCTGCGGAGCGCATCTGCTATTGTCTTTGCGGTTCCTCTGCAACGGGAGTTCGAATGAGAGTGCTGGTGATCGGCGCTGGCGCGCTCGGCGGCTATTATGGAGCTTGCTTGGTTCGAGCAGGCCGCGACGTGACCTTCCTGGTGCGCGGGACGCGGGCCGAACAACTGCGCCTGAACGGACTACAGGTCGTGAGTCCACACGGCGATTTTGCCGTGCAGCCGAGGATCGTTCTGACGAAGGACCTCAAGGAGCCATTTGACGTCGTGCTCGTCGGGGTGAAGGCCTACTCGCTCGATGACGCGATGACCCAATTTGCGCCCGCGGTCGGCCCGAGCACGCTGATCTTGCCGATCCTGAACGGGCTGAAACATGTCGACGCTCTCGCCGCACGTTTCGGCGCCGCGCGCGTCCTCGGTGGTCTCGCGAACGTCAGCGCCGGGCTAGATGCGGATGGCAGGGTGGTTCAGTTCATGGCCAACCAGACCATCGTTTTCGGCGAGGTCGAGGGAGCGCTGAGCGAGCGCGCGCTCGCATTGGAGGGGCTGCTCGACGTTCCCGGCATCGACGTGCGTGCCAGCGAAGCGATCATGCAGGACATGTGGGAGAAGTTCGTTCAGCTCTCGACGCTCGCCGGCATCACCTGCCTGATGCGCGCCAGCATCGGAGATATTCTGGCCGTGCCGAACGGCGAGCAGTCCATTTTCCGCTTGTTCGCCGAATGCTGCGCCGTTGCGACGGCGTCGGGTTTCGAGCCGCGCGCTCCCTTCATCGAGTTCGACCGCAAGCTCTTCACGACGCTGGATTCGCCGCTGAAGGCCTCGATGCTGCGCGACATCGAGCGTGGTTCGGTCACCGAATCCGAGCACATCCTTGGCGATATGGCGAACCGCGCCCGAGCGCTCGGCATCGAGACGCCGCTGCTGGATCTGGCCCGCGCGCATGTGTCGGCCTATGAAGTGGGGCGCCGAAGAGCCGCGAGCTAACCTGCTCCGATCAGCGGGATCGCCTCGTCGCGCTCGTAAAGATACAGCAGGCAGCGCAACGCCTCGCCGCGCTCGCCCTTCAGCTTCGGATCGTCTTTCAGGATGCGCAGCGCCTCGTCTCTCGCCTGGGTGATGAGCTGGCCGTGGACCTCCGAGCGCGCGATGCGGTAGCCGGGCAGGCCGCTCTGGCGCACGCCCAGCACGTCGCCTTCACCGCGCAGCTTCAGGTCCTCCTCGGCGATGCGAAAACCGTCGGTGGTCTCGCGGATCACCTTGAGCCGGGCCTTGGACATCTCGCCGAGCGGCTCGCTATAGAGCAGGATGCAGGTCGAGGCCTCCGAGCCGCGGCCGATGCGGCCGCGCAACTGGTGCAGCTGGGCGAGGCCGAAACGCTCCGCGTTCTCGATCACCATGATGGTGGCCGCCGGCACGTCGACGCCGACCTCGACCACGGTGGTGGCAACCAGAAGGCCGATCTCGTGGGCGGCGAACTGGCCCATCACGCGGTCTTTGTCGGTGCCCTTCATCTGGCCGTGAACGAGGCCGACACGATCACCAAAACGCTTTTGCAGGCTCTCGAAACGCTTGGTCGCGTTGGTGAGGTGCTCGGTGCCCTCGGCCTCGGATTCCTCCACCAGCGGGCAAATCCAGTAGACCAGCTTGCCCGTGTCGAGCGCGCGTCCGACGCCGTCCATGACCTCGCCGAGCCGGCTCATGGCGACGGCGCGGGTGTCGATCGGCTGACGACCTGCGGGCTTCTCGCGCAGCTCGGAGATGTCCATGTCACCGAAATAGGTCAGCACCAGCGTGCGCGGAATCGGTGTGGCGCTGAGCACCAGCACGTCGACGGCTTGCCCCTTCGACGTCAGCGCCAGGCGCTCGCGCACGCCAAAACGGTGCTGCTCGTCGACGATGGCGAGCGCGAGGTCTTTGAAGATCACGTCGTCCTGGATCAGGGCGTGGGTGCCGACGAGCAGATCGATCTCGCCTGCTTCGAGCTGCGTGATGATCTCGCGCCGCTCCTTGCCTTTCTCGCGGCCGGTGAGGATCGCGACGCGCATGCCGGCCCGTTCGGCGAGCGGGGCGATGGTCTTGATGTGCTGGCGCGCCAAAATTTCGGTCGGCGCCATCAGTGCGGCCTGCTTGCCGACCTCGGCGACGGCGGCGGCCGCGAGCAGCGCCACGACCGTCTTGCCCGAGCCGACGTCGCCCTGCAGCAGGCGCAGCATGCGCACCGGCTGCTGCAGGTCCTCGGCGATCGCCGCTGCGGCGCTGCGCTGGGAGGGCGTCAGCGCATAGGGCAGGGCGTCGATGATCTTGTTGCGGAGGTGATCGTCGCCGGCATTGCGCACGCCGGCGGGGCGGCGGAGTTGCGCGCGGATCAGGGCGAGCGCGAGCTGCCCGGCCAGGAGTTCGTCGAAGGCGAGGCGCGACCAGAATGGTTGGTCGGGCAGGATGTCCGTCAGCTCGACAGGCTGATGCACCCGATTGAGCGCTTCGGCTATCGGCGGAAAATGACAGCGTCGCATCACCTCCGGGCTGATCCATTCCGGCAGCGCCGGCAGCTTCTGCAGGGCCTGCGCGATCGCGCGGCGCAGCGAGCCGAGCGCGAGGCCTTCCGTCAGCGGATAGACCGGATCGATGCCGGAGAGTTTCGAGATCGCTTCCTCGTCCAGCACGCGGTCGGGATGCACGATCTGCGGGATGCCGTCGTACATCTGAAGCGTGCCGGAGACGTAGCGCTTCTCGCCGACCGGCAGCAGCTTCTCGACATAGCCCGGCTTGGCGCGAAAGAAGGTCAGCACGACGTCGCCGGTATCGTCGCTGGCGTAGACCAGATACGGCGCGCGCGAATTGCGCGGCGGGGGCGGGCGGTGACGGTCGACGGTGACCTCCAGCGTCACCATGGTTCCCTGCACGGCGTCGCGGATCTTCGGCCGCGCCCGGCGGTCGATCACCTGGCTCGGCAGATGCAGCAGGAGATCGACCAGCCGCGGCGTCTCGTTGCGGCTGAGCAGGTACTGCAGCAGCTTGTCCTGCTTCGGACCGACGCCGGGCAGGCTGGTCACGGCAGCAAACAGCGGATTGAGCAGGCTTGGGCGCATGGATGCGAATCTAGGATCGTTTCGGCCCGTCTTGCCCGGCTTTGTGCGGGGCATCCACGTCTTTTTTCGTACCCTGCGCTGGCCGCTGGGCCATGCCAAATCGAGGGCTGACACGGCCCGGTCGAATGGCTATATCAACCCCGCCCGGCACGTCCGGGCTTTCTGCGTTTGACTGGATTTGAGACATGACGGGAACGACACGATCGAGCAGCGGGCTGGACGATCGCCGCAAGCGGCTTTTGTTCCGCTGCTGGCACCGCGGCACGCGCGAGATGGATCTGATCCTCGGCCGCTTCGCCGATGCCGAGATCGGCCACCTGTCGGATGACGAGTTGACCCAGCTCGAGGCGCTGCTCGAGGTCAACGATCCCGATCTCTATGCCGCCATCACCGGCGACAAGGTGCTGCCGGCTGACGTCACCGGCGCATTGTTTGCCCGCATCAAGGCCTATCCGATCGCGGACGGCGGCGTATGAAACAGGGCATGAAATCGCCGGCCGAGCTGCTTGCGCCCGGCCGAGCGCTGACGCTTGCCAATGTCGCGGAAGGCGCCGAGGGGCTCGTCGTCTCCGATCTCGCGCGCGCCATTGCGGCGCGGCCGAAGAAGCCGGCCGTCAGCCTGGCGGTGATCTGCCGCGACGGTCCGCGCATGCAGCAGCTCGAACGCGCGCTGCAATTCTTCGCGCCCGATCTGCCGGTGCTGACCTTTCCGGCCTGGGACTGCCAGCCCTATGACCGCGTCTCGCCGCATGGCGGCATCCTGGCGCAACGCCTGACGACGCTGGCGCGGCTTGCGTCCCTGACCGGCAGCGACAAGCCGCTGATCGTGCTGACCACGGTGAACGCCGTCGTGCAGCGCGTGCCCGCGCGCGAGCTCGTCGCGGCGCAGGCGCTGTCGGTTGCCCCCGGCAATGTCGTGCCGATGGACACCATCGTCGCCTGGCTGGAGCACAACGGCTACAACCGCTCCTCGACCGTGCGCGAGCCCGGCGAATATGCCGTGCGCGGCGGCATCCTGGACCTGTTTCCGGCGGGCCTCGACCAGCCCGTGCGCTTCGACTTCTTCGGCGACAGCCTGGAATCGATCCGCAGCTTCGATGCCGAGACCCAGCGCACGCTGCTCGACATGCGCTCGCTCGACCTCGTGCCGGTCTCCGAATTCCAGCTCGTCACCGACACCATCCGGCGTTTCCGCATGGGCTATGTCGCCGAGTTCGGCGCGCCCGAGCGTGACGATGCGCTGTACGAGGCCGTCAGCGAGGGCCGCCGCCATCCCGGCATGGAGCACTGGCTGCCACTGTTCCAGGACCGGATGGACACGCTGTTCGACTATCTGCAAGGCGCTCCGATCGCGATCGAGCCGCAGGCCGAGGACGCCGTCCGCGAGCGCTTCAAGCAGATCCAGGACTATTACGAGGCCCGCCGCGATGCGATGGAGCATCCCGGCGGCGGCGCGATCTACAAGCCGCTGCCGCCCGATCGGCTCTATCTCACCGGCGAGGAATGGACCAAGCGCGAGAGCGAGATGCCGCTGGTGCGGCTGACGCAGTTCTCGGTTCCGGCCGATGGGACTGGCGTCGTCGACGCCGGTGCGCGCAAGGGCCGCGACTTCGCGCCGGAGCGCAACGACACCACGGTCAACGTGTTCGAGGCCGTCGTCAGCCACGTCATGGCGCTGCACGCCCAGCGCAAGAAGGTCGTGATCGCGCTGTGGAGCGAAGGCTCGCGCGACCGCATGACCTCCATGCTGCGCGACCACAAGCTGACCCATACCACCAGCGTCAACTCCTGGCGCACGGTGCAGGCGACCCCGCGCAACGAGACCATGCTCGCCGTGCTCGGCCTCGAGAGCGGTTTCGAGACCGACGAGATCGCCCTCATCAGCGAGCAGGACATCCTCGGCGACCGCCTGGTGCGGCCGCGCAAGGCCAGCCGCAAGCTCGACAATTTCATCTCGGAGGTGACGAGCCTTGCCGCCGGCGACATCGTCGTCCACGTCGATCACGGCATCGGCCGCTTCGTCGGCCTGCAGACGCTGGACGTAGCCGGCGCGCCACACGACTGCCTCGAGCTGCATTATGCCGCCGAGACAAAACTGTTTTTGCCGGTCGAGAACATCGAGCTGCTGTCGCGCTACGGCTCCGACCAGACAGGTGTCGAACTGGATCGCCTGGGCGGCGGCGGCTGGCAGACCCGCAAGGCGAAGCTCAAGAACCGAATCCGCGAGATCGCCGGCGAATTGATCAAGATCGCGGCCGCGCGCCATTTGCACGAGGCGCCCAAGCTCCCGGTGCAGCCCGGCCTCTACGACGAATTCTGCGCACGCTTCCCCTATGACGAGACCGAGGACCAGCTGGGGGCCATCGAATCCACGCTGAAGGACCTCGAGCTCGGCCGCCCGATGGACCGGCTGATCTGCGGCGACGTCGGTTTCGGCAAGACCGAGGTGGCCCTGCGCGCAGCGTTTGCCGTGGCGCTCGAGGGCAAGCAGGTCGCGGTCGTGGTGCCGACCACGCTGCTCGCGCGCCAGCACGCAAAGACCTTTACCGAGCGCTTCAAGGGCTTTCCCGTGAACGTGGCGCAGGCTTCGCGCCTGATCGCGACCAAGGAGCTCAACCTCGTCAAGAAGGGTATCGCCGACGGCTCGGTCGATATCGTCGTCGGTACTCACGCGCTGCTCGGCAAGGCCATCAAATTCCGCGACCTCGGCCTCGTGATCGTCGACGAGGAGCAGCATTTCGGCGTCACTCACAAGGAGCGTCTGAAGGCGCTGCGCTCCGAGGTGCACGTGCTGACACTGTCGGCAACGCCGATCCCGCGCACGCTGCAACTCGCGCTGACCGGCGTCCGCGAGCTCTCGATCATCGCTTCTCCGCCCGTGGACCGCCTTGCGGTGCGCACCTTCGTCGCTCCGCACGACCCGCTGATGATCCGCGAGGCATTGCTGCGCGAGCGCTATCGCGGCGGCCAGGCGTTCTACGTGGTGCCGCGCATCGACGACCTCGCCGAGGTCAAGGATTTCCTCGACAAGAACGTGCCCGAGATGAAGGTCGCGGTCGCACACGGGCAGATGCCGCCCGCCGTGATCGAGGACATCATGACCGCGTTCTACGACGGCAAGTTCGACATCCTGTTGTCGACCACGATCGTCGAGTCCGGCCTCGACATCCCCAACGCCAACACGCTGATCGTGCACCGCGCCGACATGTTCGGCCTCGCCCAGCTCTATCAGCTGCGCGGCCGGGTCGGCCGCTCGAAGCTGCGTGCCTATGCGCTGTTCACGCTGCCGGCGCAGCAGAAGATCACCGCGCAGGCCGAGCGCCGGCTCACCGTGCTGCAATCGCTGGAGACGTTGGGCGCCGGCTTCCAGCTCGCTTCCCACGACCTCGACATCCGCGGCGCCGGCAATCTGCTCGGCGAGGAGCAGTCCGGCCACATCAAGGAGGTCGGCTTCGAGCTTTATCAATCGATGCTGGAGGAGGCGATCGTCAACCTCAAGGCCGGCGTGTCCGAGCCCGCCGCCGACCGCTGGTCGCCACAGATCACCATCGGGATGCCCGTGCTCATTCCCGAGGACTATGTCGGCGATCTCTCGGTGCGGCTGTCGCTGTACCGGCGGCTTGCCGATCTCGACACCGAGGAGGAGATCGAGAACTTTGGCGCCGAGATGCGCGATCGCTTCGGCGTTCTGCCCGACGAGGTGCGCTACCTGTTCAAGGTCGCCGCGATCAAGGCGTTCTGCCGCAGGGCCAATGTCGAGAAGATCGACGCCGGCCCGAAGGGCGCCGTCATCGTCTTCCGCGACAATTCCTTCGCCCATCCCGATCGCCTGGTGAGCTTCATCCGCAGCTACGGCCAGGCCGCCAAGGTGCGCCCCGACATGAAGGTGGTGTTTTTGCAGGACTGGGAGACACCGGAGGAGCGGCTTGCCGGCACGACGGAGATCATGCGGCAGCTGGCGCAGCTCGCGGAGAGCAAGAAGGCGGCGTGAGGCTCTTTGTGTCCCGGACAAGCGCAGCGAAGCGGAGCGCAGAGCCGGGACCCGGTTTTTGGAGGCAATGGTGGGCCCCGGTTCTGCAGCGCACCGCGAAGAGCGCTGCGCTGTGCCCGGGGCACGAGAGCCGTTACGACGCCGCCCGTGACGCGTCCGCCGACAGCCGGGCCAGCAGCGACCGTGCCGTATCCGACGGCGACAGCGAGTCCACGCTGACGACGGGCTCGCTGCGCATCTCGTGCTTGCCGTTCGAGGTATGCCGCATCACCGCCGACAAACGCCGCGCGATCATATGCGCGGTGCGGAAGTCGGTCTCCGCGAACACGACGATCACCGAGCCGTCCTTCTGCGCCACGCCGAAATCCATCTGCCGCATCAGGCGGCTTAAAATACGCGCGGCGTCGAGTTGGGCGCGGGAATTGCCGGGGTCGAAGGCGAAGCGTGCGACCGAGAGGCCGCCTCCGCGCGCCAGTGTCTGCTCGACCGCCTTGGCGAAATCGCGGGCGAAGGCTTCCGCCGTCAGCAGGCCGCTGCGCGGATCGAGCCAGCCGCCGGCATCGATCGAGCGCAGTGTGCGGCTCAATTGGGCTTCCATCGCGTGCTGGCGGATCAGCGGCAGCGCATTGGCCGCGACCCTGGCCGGCTCGCCGGGGATCAATTCGAGATTGGGCAGATCGTAGGTCTGCGTCAGCTGGTGCGCGGTGACGACCACGGGCAGGCTGCGAAAGCGGGTGTCCTCGGCAAGCACCGTCAGAAAGGCGTCGGTGACGCGCGCGGTAAAGCCCTCGGCAAGGACGACGCCGTCGAGGTCACGGGTGTTGAGGTGTTTCGCGGCGGCCTCGATCGAGAGCGCGCCGACGACGCCGACGCGTTCGCCGAGCGCGACGGAGAGTGCGGGGTAGGCCGCGCCGCGGCCGATCAGCAGCACGGTGGCATCGCGTGCGGGGTCACCCTCCGGCAGCGCGACTTTCACTTCGGGCAGACGGCGCAGCACCGTGGCGTGCAACGTGCGCACGCGTAGCGCAGCGCGAAGCCGTGCGATCAGGCGGTCGGGATGGCCGCCGCGCGAGGAAAAAGGCAGGGCGTTGTGAGGCAGCGTGCCCGCCGCATCCACGGCGACGAAAGGAAGGTAGGGCGATTGCTCGGCGATCTTCCTTGCGAGCGATGCCATATGCGGCTCGTGTCCGCCCGACATCATGGCGAGAATCGCGGCCGGCTGCACCTCTTCGACCGCGAGTGCCGCGCTGGCCCAATCGATATCGACCACGGGAAACAGCCGGGCCTCGTCCAGCGCCCCGACGAATGGCGGCCGATCGGCATTGGACACAAAGAGGATCGGGCCCGCCTGGGACATTCGACAAACTCTGATCACGCGACAGATGCCGCGCAATCTAGTTTGGCCGCCTTAATGCGGCGTCAACGTTCCAGGCGAAACTGCGCCTAGATCGGCCCGGAGCGGTCGCGAAAAGCTTCGACCATCAAAGGGTTAAGCCCGAGCTCGCTGAGCGCCTCGCGGGCGCGCGCATTGTCCTGGGCGCGCCCGGCCAGCCTGTGGCCGGACAACCGGTCGGGCAGCGCGGTGAGCAGCGCGCCCTGGCCGAGCCGGCGTGCCCATTCCTGCAAATCGTTCGAGAGGAAGCGGTAGCCGCCGACGGCCATGATGCCGGATGGTGGCGCGGTGATGCAGATCGCGCCGCTCGGGCGGTCGAGCCGTGCGGCATAGCCGGTGTCGACATAGTCGCGCGGCGGTTGCGCCGTCAGGGTGTCGCCGACCGGCTGGGGTGGGGCATAGGCTGCGATCGGCACCATCGCGCCGCGCAGGCCGAGGGTACCCTTCGGCGTCAGCAGGATCTCGCCGGCAATGGACGAGCCGGACTGCTCGCGCGGAGCACCGTGCGGTCCGGGCATCACCGCGACCGGCATGCCGTCCTCGCCGCGGCGGGCACCGAACAGGCCGGCTTCACCGAACAGATAGACGTCGGTCAGCGGCGCATGGGGCGCGATCCATGCTTCGCTCGCCGCCACTTGCTCGGGCGCGCGCCACAGGCCGATGACGTTGCGCAAGGAAGGCATCCGCGCCGCCAGGTCGGAATCGCCGAGCCGCAGCGCGAGCTGCGCCGGCGCGATCAGCACCTCGCATTCATGCTCGTTGATCTGCTGCTCCAGCACCTCGTTCTCGAAGGGATGATGCAGCGCCAGCGCGCCGCCCGACAGCAGCCACACCGCGAGCGAGGAGGCGAGGCCGGCGAACGACATCGGCGCGAAGGCCGCCATCACCGTCGCGCCCTGCCTGATGTCGGCTTCGAGCGACATCGCGAGCCCGCCGGCGATCAGGCTGAAATGCGGCCGCGGGACCGGACGAAAGCCTTCCGCGGTGACGTCGAAGGAGATCATCGCCGCCTTGCGGCCGTCCTGGATCACGGTGCGCGTGGTGCCGGGTGGGCGGGCCAGCACGTCGTCGAGCGACGCCATGCCTTCGGGCAGATCGGTCCCGAAGCCGCAGACGTAGCGGATCGAGAAGGCCTCGGCCGCCGCATGCATCGCGAGGTCGGCATAGCTGACGCCGTCGACCTTGCTCATGGTGACGATGGCGCGAGCCGCCGTCCGGTTGAGCGCGGCGGTCAGTTCCGCATGGCGCCACAGCAGCGGCAGCACGGCGACGACGAGGCCGGCACGATGGGCGGCGAGCACCGTCAGCACGAACTCGACGGTGTTGGGCAGCTGGATCGCGATGACGGAATTGGCCGGCAGGCCCGATTCGACGAAATGGGCCGACAGCGCCTCGATGGCCGTGTCTGCCTCGGCGTAGCTCATTCGCCGCGGCTGGTGCCCGGTCACGCGTGCCTTGTTGAGGGGATCGAGCAAAGCGGCCGCGTGCGGCTGCCGGGTCAGCGTGCGCTGAAACAGCGTGTCGAGCGTCGGCGATGCGGCTGGCTGGTTCACGGCGTCACTTTGCTTGAGTGGCTTGCGGCTGCCCCTTCGACCACCAGGTCTCCGGCAAATAGCCTGAGAGCGAGGTGGCCTTGGGCCGTTCTATCCGATTCCAGCGCGCGATCCATTGTTCGGATACGTTAAACAGGGGGATTGTGTAGAAGCCCGCGATCAGAGCCCGGTCGAGCGCCCGCACCGACGAGACGAACTCCGTATGTTCACGGGCCTCGAGCAGGGCGGCGATCATGGCATCGACCGCCGGATCCCTGGCGCCCATGTAGTTGCGAGTCCCCGGATTGTCCGCGGCCGCGCTGCCCCAGTAGAAAGACTGCTCGTTGCCGGGCGACAGCGACTGGTCCCAGCGGTTCTGGATCATGTCGAATTCGTAAGCCAAACGGCGCTGGTCGAACTGCACGGGGTCGACCGACCGCACGCTCGGCTCGATGCCTGCGCGCTTGAGGTCGCGCTGGAACGCGAGCGCGATGCGCTCCTGGTCGCGGGTCGTGACCAGTATCTCGAAGCTGAAGGGCGCCTTGGTCGCGCGGTTGCGCAGCACCGTGCCGTCGAGATCGTAGCCGGCCTCGGACAACAGTTTCAGCGCCGCGCGCAACGTGGTGCGGTCGCGTCCCGATCCGTCGGTCACGGGAAGGCGGTAGCTGCCGTCCATGATGTCGGGTGGAATTCGAGCGGCGAACGGCTTGAGAAGCTCACGCTCGCGCGCGTCCGCTGGCCGGCCATAGGCCGACAGGTCGGATCCGGCGAAATAGCCGGCAACACGCGAATAGAGCCCGAAAAAGTAGTTGCGGTTGACCAGTTCGAAGTCGAACAGCAGCGTCAGCGCCTGGCGCACGCGGATGTCGGCGAAGATCGGCCGGCGCGTGTTGAACACCAGGAATTCGGATGGCTGCGGCAGGCCCGGCTTGACGGTGTCGCGGATCACTTCGCCGCTTTTTGCGGCGGGAAAATCGTAGCCGTCGTGCCAGCGCAGCGGCTCGTGCTCGACGCGGAAATCGTAGAGGCCGCGCTTGAAAGCTTCGAACTGGCCGTTGGCCTCGCGAAAATAGTCCAGCCGGATCTCGTCGAAATTGAAGAGCCCGCGGTTGATTGCGAGGTCGCGGCCCCAATAGTCGGGATTGCGAGTGAGCGTCACGCTGGCGCCGGGTCTCACGGCCGTGACACGATAGGGGCCGGAGCCAATCGGGCTCGTCAGCGTCGTTTCCTCGAAGGTCGCGACATCGACCGCGTGCTTGGGCAGGATCGGCATCAGGCCGAGGATCAGCGGCAGCTCGCGATCATTCGCGCCGGTGAGGTCGAAGCGGACGGTGAGTGGATCGGTCGCCTCGGCCTTGGCGACCTTGGCGTAATACTGCCGGTGGTTCGGCCGGCCGTGGTCGCGCAGCAGCTGCCAGGAGAACAGCACGTCCTCCGCAAGCACAGGCTTGCCGTCGGAGAAGCGGGCGCGCGGATCGAGACGGAACGTGACGAAGCTGCGCTCGTCGTCGGTCTCGATGCTCCTGGCGAGCAGGCCGTAAAGCGTGAACGGCTCGTCATTGCCGCGGGCCAGCAGGCTTTCGACCACGTAGCTCCGCATCTGCTGCACGGCCAATCCCTTGACGATGAAGGGATTGAGGCTGTCGAAGGTGCCGAGAACGCCCCAGGTCAGGCGGCCGCCCTTGGGAGCATCGGGGTTGGCGTAGGGCATATGGCTGAAATCGGCAGGCATCGCCGGCTTGCCGTGCATGGCGATGGCATGGGCCTCCTCGGCGCGTGCGGCGCCTGTCGACGGTCCACTGACAAGGGCCAAGCCAAATACCGAGGCCATCACCAGGGCCAGGACGCAAAGGCGGACACCGGGGCCCTCGAAGCGGCGTTGGAACATGAACATCAGCACACGTTGATTCGAAGACCCGCGGGTCTGAATCCTATCACAGGGAATTCACTGGGCTGAGCTTGCGGCGTGGCCAAAGGCGCTTGTCGGCATTGATCTTTTCGTCGGCCACGTTAAGAAGGCACCCAATCGCGCAAGAGCGTCGAGCCCGTCACTTATCCGCCTCAATTGACGGGGAGAGAGCCGCGCCCAAGGCGGCCAGGTTCGGCGCTTCGGAGCGGTTCGGGCACTTCCCGTTCAGAAAGGGTTTTCCGCAATGAATTTCCGTTACTTGGCCGCGTCCGTCCGGCCGCGCGGGCGACTTCTCGCCTTGTTGACGGCGACGGCGTTGGCCGTCCCGTTTGCCGCCGAGGCCCAAACCCCGGCACCGGCCCCCGGCGCGCCCAAGGCGACTCCGGCCCCGAAAGCGGCTCCCAAGGCTGCCCCCAAGGCTCCGGCGCCGGCCGCTCAGGCCCCGGCCCAGCAGGCTCCGGCCCAGGGCGCTCCGGCGCAGCAGGGCGCGGCCCAGCCGGCCGACCAGCAGATCCAGCTGATCTACGCTCCCTGGACCAAGTTCTGCCTGAAGGGCCAGGACGCCAATGCCAAGCAGGTCTGCTTCACCGGCAAGGACGGCCGCATCGAGTCGGGCCAGCCGGTCATCGCCGCCGTCATCATCGAGCCGGAAGGCGAGCCCAAGAAGATCCTGCGCGTGACGCTGCCGCTCGGCATGCAGCTCGTGCACGGCACCCGCATCATCGTGGACAGCAACGCGCCGCTGCAGCAGCCCTATGTGATCTGCTTCCAGAACGGCTGCATGTCGGACTACGAAGCGACGCCCGAGCTCATCAACAACATGAAGAAGGGCCAGAATCTCGTTGTCCAGGCGATCAATGCCAACGGCGCGCCGCTGACCCTGCCGCTGCCGCTCGCCGGCGAATTCCAGAAGGCTTATGACGGTCCGCCGACGGACCCGAAGGTGTTCGAGGAAACCCAGAAGAAGCTGCAGGAAGAGCTGCAGAAGAAGGCTGACGAGCAGCGCAAGAAGCTCGAGCAGCAGGGCACGCCTCCGGGTGCACCGCCCGCGGGTCAGAAGTAATCGGACCCAATCCCGGACATGAAAAAGGCGCTCGTTTCGAGCGCCTTTTTTGCTGGCCGCTGTCGGCGGAGAAATCCTAGTTCAGCGAGGGATTGCGCGGGCGATAGCCGCCATCCTTGTTCTTGATGAAGATCTCGGCCACCTGGGAATGCCGGACCGGCTCGCCAGATTCATCCGGCAGCAGGTTCTGCTCGGAGACGTAGGCGACGTATTCGGACTCCGCGTTCTCCGCGAGCAGGTGGTAGAACGGCTGGTCCTTGTGGGGCCGCACCTCCTCGGGGATCGACAGCCACCACTCCTCGGTGTTGTTGAATTCCGGATCGATGTCGAAGATGACGCCCCGGAACGAGAAGATCCGGTGGCGCACGACCTGTCCGATCTGGAATTTGGCGGTCCGCGCTTTAATCATTCCCCGTCGATAGACCAGGATTGTGGCCGATGCTAGTGGCCTCATCTGGAATTAGCGTTCACTGAAGGGGCGGATAGCCCCCAATTCTTCAGAAAACACTTCATCAATGGTCGATATCCTCAATCTCGCGCTACCTTATTTCGGCCTGATCTTCGTCGGTTTCGCCTGCGGCAAGGTCAAATCCCTGCCGGAATCAGGCCTCGCCTGGATGAACTTCTTCCTGCTCTACGTGTCGCTGCCGGCGCTGCTGTTTGCGATCATGTCCAAGACGCCGTTCTCGGAATTGAACAACCCGCCGTTCCTGGTCGCGACCACGCTGTCCACCGTCGCCGCCTTCACCCTGGCGCTGGTCGTGGGCAAGGTTTTCGGCCGGCTGACATTGCGCGAGGCGACGCTTGCGGGTCTCTCCGGCGGCTACGGCAATATCGGCTATATGGGGCCGGGGCTGGCGCTCGCCGTGCTGGGGACCAAGGCCGCGGCGCCGACCGCGCTGATCTTCTGCTGCGACAGCATCTTCCTGTTCACCATCGTGCCGCTGCTGATCGAGCTCTCCGACCGCGACCATCCCTCGATCGTGCACGCCTTCGGCGTCGTGCTGAAGCAGATCGTGCTCAACCCGCTGATCATGTCCGCTTGTTTCGGCGCGGCCTTCGCATCGCTGCATCTCGAGATGCCGGTCGCGCTCGATCGCACGATCACCTTCCTGCAGAACGCGGCGGCCCCGACCGCGCTGTTCGTGCTCGGCGTGACCGTGGCGCTGCGCCCATTCGACCGCGTGCCCTGGGAGGTGCCGGGCGTGATCGCCATCAAGCTGCTGTTCCACCCGCTCGCGGCATTCGGCTTGATGCTTGCGTTCGGGCCGTTCGCGCAGCCCTGGGCCGCGACCGCCGTGCTGATGGCCTCGCTGCCACCGGCGCTGAACGTGTTCGTGATCGCCCGGCAGAACGATGCCTGGATCGAATCCGCCTCCGTCGCGGTGCTGCTCGGCACCTTTGCATCCGTGGTCACGCTGACCAGCGTGATGTGGCTGCTCCAGACAGGACGGCTGGCATTTCCGTGAGCGGGCTTAGCGGCGCCAGAACTACCTTCGCCAGGTCGGCGTCAGGCCCTCGCGCATCGCAAGACGGCGGAGCGGGCCGATGGCGCCGAGCAGGTGCATGCCGACGGCACGGACCGGCTGCAGCGGCAGGAAATCGTTGAGCAGGGAGCGGTTGGCGATGTCGATCGCAAAGGTCCGGCTCAGAATGTCCGGGCGCCGTGCGCGGTCGTAACGCTTGAGCACCTCGTCCGCGCCGGGATCCTGTCCCGCAATGACGGCTTCGCCGGCGAGCCGGGCGATGTCGGCGGCGTCGCGCAGGCCGAGATTGAGGCCCTGGGCGCCGATCGGGGGAACCACATGGGCGGCTTCGCCGACCAGCGCGATGCGGTCGCGGCCAAAGGATTTGGGGCGTTCGATCGCCAGCGGGAACAGGTTGCGCCCGGGCTCCACACTCATGCGTCCCAGGATCGAATGCGACTGCTTCTCGACCGCGGCGGATAGCTCCGCATCATCGAGGCTCCGCAGCCGCTCGGCCTCGGCAGGAGCCGAGACCCAGACGACGCTGGAGCGGTCGCCGGGCAGGGGCACGAACACGCAGGGACCGTGCGGCGTGTGGAACTCGGTCGAGACGTTGCGATGCGGCCTGACGTGGCCGACGTTGAAGGTCAGCGCGGTCTGGGACAGCTCGCGCCGCGTCACCGCGATGCCGGCGGCCTCGAGGCACAGCGAATGCCGGCCGTCGGCGCCGACCACGAGGCGGGCGACGAGAAACTGCGCGGAGGCCGTGCGGATTGCGACGTCGTCGGCTTCGATCACGACGCTTTCGGCCTCGTCGTCGAACCGGACGAGATTGGGCAGCTCCGCCGCGCGCTCTTCCAACGCCAGCATCAGCGAGCGGTTGTCGATGTTGTAGCCGAAGGCGTCGAGCGCGATTTCGTGACAGGAGAACCGGACCTCGGGGCTGCGGAACAGCCGGCCGGTGTCGTCGACGAGGCGCATGACCTCGAGGGCGGCCGCCTTGTCCCTGCAGCGCGACCAGACGTCGAGCGTCTCCAGGAAGTCGACGGAGGCACCCAGTAACGCGGTGGTGCGGTTGTCGGCATAGGGAACGCGCCGCGCCACCAATGCGGTCCGGGCACCCGCCTGCGCCAGGGCGATCGCCGCGGCAAGTCCCGCCGGCCCGCCGCCGATCACGGCGGCGTCATGAAGTGTCGATGCGTCTATCATGGAACGACAATTGACACGCCCGGCGGCAAATTCAAGCCCGACTATCTCCGCCGTCATTCCGGGGCGCGCCGTTGGCGCGAGCCCGGAATCCATCGGGCCGCAGAGACGGTTGAAGAATGGATTCCGGGCTCGACGCTTCGCGTCGCCCCGGAATGACGATGGGGGTACAGCGAGTTCGCGCTCCTGAGGATTTTGCCTCGTTTTATGGCCAATTGTGCGACGGCGCGCCGCAATGGCGGATGTGCAAATCGGCCTCATTCTGATAGCAGAAGCCATGGATAGCCAAGAGGATTCCCTGAAGCCCACGCCCGCGATCCGCGCCGCGGCTTTCTCGGTGCACATCTTCACCGCGTTCGGCGCGGCAATCGCGCTGCTCGCGATGCTGGAAGCCGTGCGCGAGCACTGGGCGGCGATGTTTCAATGGCTGGGCGTCGCGCTGATCATCGACGCGATCGACGGTCCGATCGCGCGCCGGCTCGACGTCAAGAACGTGCAGCCGAACTGGTCGGGCGACGTGCTCGATCTCGTGGTCGATTTCGTCACCTATGTTTTCGTGCCGGCCTATGCGATCGTGGCCAGCGGCCTGCTGCTGCCGGTCGCAGCGCCCTTGCTCGGCGTCGCCATCATCGTCACCAGCGCATTATACTTCGCCGACCTGCGCATGAAGGCGGACGACAATCACTTCCGCGGCTTCCCGGCGCTGTGGAATGCGGCGGCGTTCTATCTGTTCCTGCTGCACTGGCCGCCGCTATGGTCGACGCTGCTGGTGACCGCGCTCGTCGTGCTGACCTTCGTGCCGTTCCACGTGCTGCATCCGGTCCGTGTCGTGCGGCTGCGCTGGCTGACGATGTCGCTGATCGCGATCTGGGCGGTGCTCTGCCTCTACGTGCTGGAGATGGATTTTCGGGTCGGCGCCGGCGTCACCATCGTGCTTTGCGCCATCGCGCTCTGGATCAGCTTCAGCGACGCCTTGATCCGCCTCGTCAGATCCTTCGCATGATGCACCTCATCACCAGCCCCGAGGCCTGGGCCGCGCTGCTGACATTGACCGCGCTCGAGATCGTGCTCGGCATCGACAACGTCATTTTCATCTCGGTGATCGTCTCGCGCATCCCGGAGAAGCAGGCGCATCGCGCCCGCCAGATCGGGCTGACGCTGGCGCTGGTGTTTCGCCTCATCCTGCTCAGCCTGCTGGTCTGGCTGATCGGCCTGACCGCGCCGGTGTTCTCGGTTGCCAATCAGGACTTCTCCTGGCGTGACCTCATCCTGATCGGCGGCGGCCTGTTCCTGATCGCCAAGGCGACGCACGAGATCCACGCCGAGGTCGAGGCCGATGACGACAGTAGCGACCAGAAATCCGGCGGCAGCGCGTTCTTCTGGGTGATCGTCCAGATCATCATCATCGACATCGTGTTCTCGCTGGACTCGATCATCACCGCGATCGGCATGGCGCAGGACATCGAGATCATGATCGCGGCGGTCGTGATCGCCTGCCTGATCATGTACATCTCGTCGGGTCCGGTGGCGCGATTCGTCGCAGAGCATCCGACCACGAAAATGCTCGCGCTGGCCTTCCTCGTGCTGATCGGCGTCGCGCTGGTCGCGGACGGATTCCAATTCCATATTCCGCGCGGCTACGTCTATTTCGCCATTGCGTTCTCGGCGGCGGTTGAATTCTTCAACGTGCTGGCCAAGCGCAATCGCAGGAAGACCGGCAAGAAAACCGGGAAGAAAACCGGCGAGCCGTCCGCGTAGCCGTTCCAGCTGCCATCGAGTTGACAAGGCGGGCGCGATGTCTTTCGCTGGCCCTGGAGAAGAGGAGGTCAGGTGATGACCAAAGCGGTCCGTGTGCACAAGGTCGGAGGCCCCGAAGCCCTGGTCTATGAGAGCGTCGACGTGCCAGCGCCTGGTCCCGGCGAGGTGCGGATCCGCCAGCATGCGGTCGGCCTGAATTTCATCGACGTCTATTACCGCACCGGTCTCTACAAGGCCCCGGGACTGCCCTTCATCGCCGGCAACGAGGCCTCGGGCGAGGTGGTCGCGGTCGGGCCCGGTGTGACGCATTTCCATCCCGGCGATCGCGTCGCCTACTACCACAATCTCGGGGCCTATACCGGCGAGCGCAACATTCCCTGGGAGAAGCTGGTCAAGCTGCCCGACCACATCACCCACGAGCAGGGTGCCGTGCTGATGCTGAAGGGGCTGACCGTCTGGTATCTGCTGCACAAGACCTTCAAGGTCGAGCCGCACCACCGCGTGCTGATCCATGCCGCCGCCGGCGGCATCGGCCTTCTAGCCTGCCAATGGGCGAGGGCGCTCGGGGCGCACGTCATCGGCACCGTCGGCTCGCGCGAGAAGGCCGAGCTCGCCGAAGCCAATGGCTGCGACCACGTCATCCTCTACAACGAGGAGGACTTCGTCGCCCGCGTCAAGCAGATCAGCCGCAACGAGGGCTGCGACGTCGTTTATGACGGCGTCGGCAAGGCGACCTTCCCGGGCTCGCTGTCCTGCCTGAAGCCGCGCGGGATGTTCGTTTCCTTCGGCAATGCCTCGGGTCCGGTGCCGCCGTTCTCGATCGCCGAGCTCAACAATCACGGCTCGCTGTTCGCGACGCGGCCGAAGCTCAACGACTATGTCGGCACGCGCAAGGAGCTCCTGGAAGGCGCCGACACGCTGTTCGCCGCGGTCATCAACGGCAAG
The DNA here is from genome assembly GCF_032144035.1 of Bradyrhizobium sp. WYCCWR 12699. NCBI lineage: Bacteria > Pseudomonadati > Pseudomonadota > Alphaproteobacteria > Hyphomicrobiales > Nitrobacteraceae > Bradyrhizobium > Bradyrhizobium sp. WYCCWR 12699. The sequence continues at coordinate 21,366 of NZ_JAVTJN010000006.1, read as the reverse complement.
CTGCACGTGCCGATCAACCACGCCTACGCCCTCAAGGACGCGGCGAAAGCGCATATCGATCTGGAAAGCCGCAAGACCACGGGCGCGTCGATCTTGAAGCCTTAGTGTCGTGTCCCGGCTCAGCAGCGCACCGCCGAAGAGGCGCTGCGCTGCGTCCGGGGCACAAGCGGCTCTACGCCACCCGCCGTGCCGCGCCGGCCTTGGTCAAGATCCCGTCGAGACAATCGATCATCTCGGCGATCTCCGCCTTCGCGACGTTCAGCGCCGGCATGAAGCGCAGGGTGTCGACCTGCGGGGCGTTGAGCAGCACGCCTTGCTCGAAGGCCTGCGCGACGATGCCGGGTGCGATCGGCAGCTTGAGGTCGAGCGCGAGCAACAGGCCGCGTCCCCGCACGCCGCCGAGGCCGTGCCGGGCCGAGACCTTCTGCAGCTCGCTTTCCAGCAAGAGGCCGGTCTCGGTGACCTGTTTCAGGAAGTCCGGCTGGCCGACCTCCTCGAGCACTGCGAGGCCCGCGGCGCACATGATCGGATTGCCGTTGAACGTGCCGCCCTGATCGCCATGCTCGAAGCAGGAGGCGCGCTCGGTCGCGAGCAGGGCTGCGAGCGGGACGCCGCCGCCGATGCCCTTGCCGAGCGTCATGATGTCGGGCGAGATGCCCGTGTGCTCATAGTGGAAGAGTTTCCCGGTGCGGCCCATGCCGGTCTGGATCTCGTCGAAAATGAGCAGCAAGCCGTGCGCCTCGGTCAGCGCGCGGAGCTGCTGCAGGAACGCATCGGTGGCGGGCCACACGCCTGATTCACCCTGGATCGGCTCGAGCATCACGGCGACGGTGTTGTCATTGATCAGCGCTTCGACCGAGGCGATGTCGTTGAGCTTGGCCTTCTTGAAGCCCGCGACCTTCGGCTCGAACAGCGGCTCGAACGCCTTCTTGCCCGAAGCCGACATCGTCGCCAGCGTCCGGCCGTGGAAGCCGCCTTCGAAACTGATGATCTCGAACGCGCCGCCCTTGTGCAGGCTGCCATATTTGCGCGCGAGCTTGATCGCGCCTTCGTTGGCTTCCGCGCCGGAATTGGCGAAGAACACCTGGTCGAAGGCGCTGCCGGCGACCAGCGCCTGCGCCAGCTTCAGGCTCGGCTCGTTGTAGAAGGCCGGGCTCGGCGTCAGGAGCCGCTTCGCCTGGGCGCCAAGCGCGTCGGCGACCACCGCTGGGGAATGGCCGAGGCAGTTGACGGCCCAGCCCTGCACGAAGTCGAGATAGCGCTTGCGGCTGTCGTCCCAGAGGTAGGAGCCCGCGCCGCGGACGAACACGGCCTTCGGCCGTGCGGTGATGTCCATCAGCGCGTCGTACGGATGCGTCGTCATGTCGAACTCCTCTGGAGGCGGGTGGAAAAGGGGCGCAAAAAGCAGAAAGGCCGCACCTTGCGGGTGCGGCCTTCTCGAAAAACTCGGCTGAATTCAGTGGTTCAGCGGCGTCCTCGGACATGGCGCACCCTCTCGTCGTCGCGGGAGCGACGGCGGAGCATCTCGGTGCGCAGGTTGGTCCGGGCGTTGATCATGGGGCGCGGCAATACATGCGGAGGGCAGGGCTTGTCAAGCGGTCGTTTTGCGGATGCTCGCCGAGCGTGTGCGGTTGCACGCGGTTCATGCGAGAGGGATTTCGCGCGCAGTTCGTCGATAGTCGTGAGAAACCATCCCGTCGCTGGCGCGTTTGTGATCGAAGGATGCGACTTGGTTCGAACCGAACGTAATTCGGCTCAGACCAAGATTGGCGGGACCAACGAGACAGTTTCAGCCTTGTCCGATACGCCTTATCCAATCGACCTCGACAGCATTCGCGGCGCATTTCCGCCGGGCATCGAAGCGCCCCCGCTGCTGGTCGACTTTGCCACGTGGCTCGACGGACGCCCATGGGGCAGCGTCGGCCGCTTTGCGCTGCAAGGCCAGTTCTCCGATCATGCGCCGATCGTCGACGGCAGTCCCTTGCGCGATCGGTTTTCGTTGTTCATGCGGCTGCCGGATGGTTCGGCCGTCGGCGGCTGGTACGGCGCAGGTCTCGACCGCGACAACCCGCCGATCGTGGGGCTGGGGTCGGACGGCGATTACGAATTGCTGGCGCCGAGTCTCGATGGTCTGCTCGCCAAACTGACGTCGCAACAATTCGACAATGCCTGGAGCGATCTCAAGCCGCATGACGAAGTCGAGTGCCAGACGGTCGAGCTCGCACAGTGGCTCGCCGGACGGCCGCATGGCGAGCCGACAACGCCCGAGGAGACGTCATCGGAGCTGCCCGATTTCCGCGGCTTCGTGGAGAAGTGGAGCCGGGATCGCGAAGACTATTGGGCCAATCATCGGCTGATGGCCGAGCTCGGCTGGCGGCTGGCCGCCCATTTGCCGAAGGGCAAGAACCCCTGGGACAAGACCCGTTTCGAGGTCGCGATCGTCGGCAAGCAGTACCAGGCGCGCGTGCTGTCGCGCGGGCCCCAGCCGTTCGCGGAAGCCGCTTCAATCGAATCCCTGCTGCGCGATCTGCGCGAGGAGATGCGCCGCGCGCAGCCCGAGCTTGGGCTGTGGTACGCGATGAATTTCGGCCTCTATGCGGACGGCCGCGTCATGCCCAGCTTCGAATACGATGTCCGCCCGACGATCGAGGGCGAACCGGCGCTGCTTGCTGAAGCCAAGGCCGATCTCGCCCGCGCCCCGCGCCCGGAGCGCTGGGTGCCGAAATGGCTGGCGTGACGGAGTGCGTCAGAAACCCGCGACGCTGCCGTGCAGATCGTATTGATCGGCGCGCTCGATCTTGGCGGTGACGATCTCGCCGACGCGCAACGGACGGCGGCTCGTGAGGTACACCGCGCCGTCGATCTCCGGCGCATCGGCCTTGGAGCGGCCCTTGGCGACAGTCGGTCCGACCTCGTCGATGATGATCTGCTGGCGCGTGCCGACCTTGCGCTTCAGCCGGCGCGCGGAGATCTTCTGCTGGCGGGCCATCAGCGCGTTGTAGCGCTCCTGCTTGACCTCTTCCGGCACCGGGTTCTCGATCGCGTTCGAGGTCGCGCCGGCAACGGGCTCGTATTTGAAGCAGCCGAGGCGATCGATCTCGGCCTCATCGAGCCAGTCGAGCAGATAGGCGAAGTCGGCATCGGTCTCGCCGGGGAAGCCGACGATGAAGGTCGAGCGAAGTGCGAGATCGGGGCATTCCTCGCGCCAGCGCTTGATCCGCGCCAGCGTCTTGTCCTGCGCGGCCGGGCGCTTCATCGCCTTCAGCACGTCGGGGCTCGCATGCTGGAACGGGATGTCGAGATAGGGCAGCACCTTGCCCTCGTTCATCAGCGCGATGACCTCGTCGACATGCGGGTAGGGGTAGACATATTGCAGGCGGACCCAGGCGCCGAGCTCGCCGAGCTCGCGCGCAAGGTCCAAAAATCTGGCGCGGACCTGGCGATCCTTCCACGGGCTCTCGGCATATTTGAGATCGACGCCGTAGGCCGAGGTGTCCTGCGAGATCACCAAGAGCTCCTTGACGCCTGCGCCGACGAGGCGCTCGGCCTCGCGCAGCACGTCGTTGGCGGGGCGCGAGACCAGATCGCCGCGCAGCTTCGGAATGATGCAGAACGTGCAGCGGTTGTTGCAGCCTTCGGAGATCTTCAAATAGGCGTAGTGGCGCGGCGTCAGCTTGATGCCCTGCGGCGGCACCAGATCGACGTGAGGGTTGTGGGCCGGCGGCAGCGCGCGATGCACCGCGTCCAGCACGCTCTCATATTGCTGCGGCCCGGTGATGGAGAGCACGCCGGGATAGGCCTGCTCGATTTGCTCGGGCTCCGCGCCCATGCAGCCGGTCACGATCACCTTGCCGTTCTCGGCCATGGCCTCGCCGATCGCCGAGAGCGATTCCTGCTTCGCGCTGTCGAGAAAGCCGCAGGTATTGACGATGACGATGTCGGCTCCGTCATGCTTGCGGGCGAGCTCATAACCCTCCGCGCGCAGGCGCGTGATGATGCGCTCGGAGTCCACCAATGCCTTGGGACACCCGAGCGACACGAAGCTGACCTTGGGCGCAGCCGTCTGATCCATATCCAAATCTGCCTGATTGACCGGCCTGAGCTAGTCCCAATTGCCCACAATTACAACCCTTTGCAGGACGTTCCGGCGTGCTATGGATGAATCACCTGCCGTGAGTGAGCCATGAGCGCCGACCAGTCGCCCAAAATCGTGATCGTCGACGAAAGCCCGATCCGGGCTGCGATCCTGGAGGACGGGTTGCGGGAGGCCGGATTCACTGAGGTCGTCCATATCCGCGAGATGCAGAGCTTGCTGGCCCGTATTTATGCGGTGGATCCCGACATCATCCTGATCGATCTGGAGAACCCCAGCCGCGACGTGCTGGAGGCGATGTTCCAGGTCAGCCGCGCCGTGAAGCGGCCGATCGCGATGTTCGTCGACCAGAGCGATTCCGCCTCGATCCAGGCCTCGGTCGAGGCGGGGGTATCCGCCTACATTGTCGACGGGTTGAAGAAGGAGCGCATCAAGCCGATCCTCGACCTCTGCGTGTCCCGCTTCAATGCCTTCGCCAAGCTGCAGGAGGAGCTGGAGCGCACCAAGTCGCAGCTCGAGGACCGCAAGATCATCGAGAAGGCCAAGGGCATCCTGATGAAGGTGAAGGGACTGACCGAGGACGAGGCCTACGTGCTGCTGCGCTCCACCGCGATGCGCGAGAAGAAGAAAATCGGCGAGATCGCCCAGTCGATCATCACCGCGTCGGAGATGCTGAAATGACCGCCCCCCTGCGCATCGGGTTCATTCCGCTGGTTGATGCCGCCGCGCTGATTGTCGCCGTCGACAAGGGATTTGCCGTTGCCGAAGGGCTCGACGTCGAGCTGGTCCGCGAGGTCTCCTGGTCCAACGTCCGCGACAAGCTCAATATCGGCCTGTTCGACGCCGCGCATCTCCTGGCGCCCGTGGCGATCGCGTCCTCGCACGGGCTCGGCCACGTGAAGGTGCCGATCGCCGCGCCCTTCAACCTCGGTATCAATGGCAATGCGATCACGGTGTCGCCGGCGCTCCACGCCGCGTTGATGGAGGAGATCGACGGAGACCGTTTCGATCCGATGGCTACGGCGAAAGCGCTCGCAAAGGTGGTGGCCGAGCGGCGCAAGGCAGGTGCCGAGCCGCTGACCTTCGGCATGACCTTCCCGTTCTCGACCCACAATTACCAATTGCGGTTCTGGATGGCTGCGGCCGGCGTCGATCCCGACGAGGACGTGCGCCTCGTGGTGCTACCGCCGCCCTACATGGTCGACAGCCTCAAGAGCGGCCATGTCGATGCGTTCTGCGTCGGTGCGCCCTGGAATTCGATCGCCGTCGATCTCGGCATCGGGCATATCCTGCATTTCGTCTCCGACATCCTCGACCGTGCAGCGGAGAAGGTCTTGGCAGTGCGCCAGGTCTGGGCCGACAAGCATCCGGACGTGGTCGCGCGCCTGGTGCGTGCGGCGGTGAAGGGGGCCGAGTTCATCGAAAATCCTGCGAACCTCGCCGAGGCAGCGCATATCCTGGCGCAGCCCGAGCGGATCGGTGTCGATGCCGAAGTGGTCCAGCGCACACTGACTGGACGCCTGAAGATTTCCCCTGACGGTACCTTCCGCGAGAGCGGCCGCTACCTCCTGGTGGGGCGGGAGGAGGCGGGGCGCCCCGATCCGGTTCAGGCCGCCTGGCTCTATGCACAGATGGTGCGGTGGGGGCAGACGGCGCTCACGCCGGAGGGCGTCAAGACGGCCATGGCCGTGTTCAGGCCCGACCTCTACGATGCTGCCCTCGGTCGCCGGCCGCCTGAGCAGGCTCCCGCGGCGTTCGGCGCATTCGCCGGCCCGGTCTTTGATCCCGGCAACATCCGGGGGCATCTCGAGGCCTTCGAGGTCGGGCGTTGGAAGGCTTGATTCGGGGTTGCCTATTTTTTGCGCTGATGAGCACATCGGCTAAATTTTGAGCCGCGTGCTCGAATTTCGTGAGCCGCGCGGCCACCGGGATGTTCCCGACCCTCGCGTAATCATCTGAAATCACTGAGCTTCCGTTTTGCTCCAAGCTGGCACGCAACTTGAATGTTGCAGTGCGGCCAGCTTGTCACAGGTGCCTGCTGAGCCAAGTCCCGCAGCAACGAAGCTGATCGGACCGCTGGGGTGGCGAAGCCGGCTCTTGGAGCCAGCCTAGGTCCTCGCGGGTCGCGCAATGTCCGTCGATGCCACCCAGGTGGCCGCAGGAGCTTCGTTACCGACCATGAAAATCGATACGCTCGCAGTCGACTTTACCGACGAGCAGAAACGTTATCTCGAAGGTTTCACGACCGGTCTGCAGATCAGCCGGGTCGGGCGCGGCCTGGGTGGAGGCGGCGGCGGCAAGGCGAATGCCGAGCCTGTTGGCCCCGATGCCGTGCACATCAAGGCGCAGGACAAGGTGATCGCGTCGGGCAAGAAGCTCGCCGACCAGGAGAAGTTCAAGCGCGACGAGCATCCCTTCGATGCCTATCCGCGGCTGCGCCAGCAGGCACTCGACAATGCGCCGCCGAGCCCGGCGGACAATTTCCGCTGGCGCTATTACGGCATCTTCTACGTCGCGCCGACGCAGGACTCCTACATGAGCCGGCTGCGGATTCCGAACGGCATCATGAAGCACTGGCAGCTGTCGGGCCTTGCCGATCTCGCCGACGAGTTGTGCGGCCCCTATAGCCACGTCACGACGCGCGCCAATCTCCAGCTTCGCGAGATCCCGCCGAAGCATGCGATCAGGCTGCTCGAGGGCATCCAGGATCTCGGCCTGTGCTCGCGCGGCTCCGGCGCCGACAACATTCGCAACGTCACGGGGACGCCGACGGCCGGCGTCGATCCTCAGGAAATCATCGACACGCGCCCCTATGCGCGCGAGTGGCACCACCACATCCTCAACGACCGTTCGCTGTACGGCCTGCCGCGCAAGTTCAACGTCGCCTTCGACGGGGCCGGCAGGATCGCGGTGCTGGAGGAGACCAACGACATCGCGTTTACGGCGTATGAGGTGAAGGACGGTTTCGGCGTCGAGCCGGGCGTCTGGTTCCGGCTCGGCCTCGGCGGCATCACCGGGCACAAGGATTTTGCGAAATATTCCGGCATCATCGTCAAGCCGGAGCAGGCGACCGCCGTTGCCGACGCCATCGTGCGCGTGTTCATCGAACATGGCGACCGCACCAACCGCAACAAGGCGCGGCTGAAATACGTGCTCGACGCCATGGGCCATGACGGCTTCCTTGGGCTGGTCGAGGAGCGGCTGAAGACGCCGTTCACGCGCGTGCCGGAGGAGGCATTTGCGCCGCGACCGGCCGCCGACCGCATGGCCCATGTCGGCGTGCACAAGCAGAAGCAGGATGGCCTCAACTGGATCGGCGTGTCGCTGACGCTCGGCAAGCTCAGCTGCGACCAGATGCGGGGCCTCGCCAAGATTTCGCACGACCTCGGCGACGGCGAGATCCGCCTGACCGTCTGGCAGAACCTGCTGATTTCAGGGGTGCGCGATGAGAACGTCGAACTCGCCATTGCAGCGATCAAGCAGATCGGGCTCGCGGTCGAGGCCTCGCACATCCGCGCCGGCCTGATCGCCTGCACCGGCAATGCCGGCTGCCGCTTCGCTGCCGCCAACACCAAGCGCCATGCCGCCGAGATCGGCGACTGGTGCGAGCCGCGCGTTGCGATGGACAAGCCGCTCAACATCCACGTCACCGGCTGCCACCATTCCTGCGCGCAGCATTACATCAGCGACATCGGTCTGATCGGTGCGCGCGTGCCGGTGAATGAGGACGACACGGTCGAGGGCTATCACCTGTTCACCGGTGGCGGGTTCGGCCCCGACGCCGACGTCGGGCAGGAGGTCTATCACGACCTCAAGGCCGAGGACGCGCCGAAGACGGTCGAAAAACTGCTCAAGGCCTATATCGCCCATCGCTCGTCGCCTGACGAAACCTTCCTCTCCTTTGCGCGCCGCCATGACGGCGAAACACTGCGCAAGCTTGCTGATGCCGAGGTGTCCTCATGAACCAGATCACGCCTCCGCCCAGGCTCGATATCATTCCCGCCAGCGCACCGTTCTCCGATGCGCAGCGCTCCTGGCTGAACGGCTTCTTTGCCGGGCTGCTGTCGCCTGACGTCGCCGCGCCGCTGTCGGCCGAGCAGGGCGCAGCCGTCATGCAGGGCGCAGCCGGTGACGGCGACGACGGCGAAGCGCCCTGGCACGACCAGACCATGCCGATCGCCGACCGCATGAAGCTTGCGGAAGGGCGCCCCGTCCGCCGCAAGATGATGGCGGCGATGGCGCAGCAGGATTGCGGCCAGTGCGGCTACAATTGCCACGACTATTCGGAAGCGATCGCCAGTCGCAGCGAAGCACGGCTCAATCTCTGCGTCCCCGGCGGCAAGGAAACCGCGCGGATGCTGAAGTCGCTGTACGAGGAGCTCGACAAGGCCCCGGCAGCCAAAGCGGCGGACAAGCCTGACGCTCCGGCGCCGGCCGTGACGGTCACGATCGCAGAACCCGGCCGCTCGCGCGACAACCCTGTGGCCGCGACCTTCCTGTCGCGCCGCTTGCTCAACAAGGGCAAGTCGGAGAAGGAAACCTATCACATCGAGTTCGATCTCTCCGCGAGCAAGCTCGACTACATCGTCGGCGACAGTTTCGGCGTGTTTGCGCGCAACGATGTCGGCCTCGTCGACCAGATCATCGCGCTGCTTGGCGCCTCCCACACCACCAAGGTCAACGGCAAGACGCTGCGCGAGGTCTTGATCGACGACGTCTCGCTGTCGCCGGCACCCGACACGCTGTTCGAGCTGATCTCCTTCATCACCGGCGGCGCGGCGCGCGAGAAGGCGCGTGCGCTGGCACAGGGTGAGGATCCCGATGGCGATGCCGCGACGCTCGACGTGATGGCGGCGCTGCAGAAGTTCTCCGGCACGCGGCCGCATCCGGAGGCCTTCGTCGAGGCGCTGGAGCCGCTGCAGCCGCGGCTCTATTCGATCTCGTCCTCGCACAATGCGACGCCCGGAAAGCTGTCATTGACCGTCGATTCCGTGCGCTACATCGTCGGCAAGCGCAAGCGGCTCGGCGTTGCCTCGACCTTCCTCGGCGAGCGCATCAATGAGGGCGAAGAGCTCAAGGTCTATGTGCAGAAGGCGCACGGCTTCGGCCTGCCGCAGGATCCGAAGACGCCGATCATCATGGTCGGCCCGGGCACCGGCATCGCCCCGTTCCGCGCCTTCCTGCTCGACCGCAAGGCGACCGGCGCGCCCGGCAAGAACTGGCTGTTCTTCGGCCACCAGCGCAGCGATTGCGACTTCTTCTACCAGGAGGAGCTCAATGCGATGAAGACCTCGGGTCTGCTGACGCGCATGTCGCTGGCCTGGTCGCGCGACGGCGAAAAGAAGTTCTACGTTCAGGACCGCATGCGCGAGGTCGGCCGCGAGGTGTGGACCTGGCTCGCCGAAGGCGCGCATCTCTACATCTGCGGCGATGCCAAGCGCATGGCCAAGGACGTCGAGCGTGCACTGGTCGACATCGTCGCCCAGTTCGGCGCGCGTTCGACCGACGAGGCCGTCAGCTTCGTCGCCGAGCTGAAGAAGACGGGTCGTTTCCAGGCGGATGTCTATTAGGGACGACTTCGTGGGGTGGGTTAGGCGTAGCCCACCTCTTCTGCCACGGCCGATGCAGAAGTGGTGGATGACGCCTTCGGCTGATCCTCCCACCGAAAGCTGTCATCCCGCCGCCATCGATCTCGGTTCCAGCTCGGTCGGATCTTAACGAAAAAGATTCTTGGAACCGGCGCTTGGAAAGAATTTGCACCTGCAAGAGGGCTTTTGGAGAGAACCCTCATCGCTATTTGCTCGGAAGTCTTGCCTGATACCCCGGTTGATCCCTCATAATCCCGCAAATGGGGCGTTGGAGATCGACCATGCGCGAACTATCGGCGGAAGCCAGGTTGCACTTTTACGCGCGCTCGCTCTCGCGGCAGACCAGAGCGAACGCCCATCATCTGGCGCTTTACAGCGCGTTTGCGGTAATCGCGGCCATCGTGCTCGGGTCGTTGTCGGTGCACCCGTTTTAGGATGTCGTTCCGGGGCGGCGAAGCCGGACCCCGAACCTCGAGATTCCGGATCTGATGCTGCGCATCATCCCGGAATGACCATCATCACGCCCCGCGCTTGAACGGCGCGACCTCGATCCCCGCATCCTTCAACGCCTGACGCAGGGTTCGCGCGATCTCGACGGCGCCGTGGGTGTCGCCGTGGATGCACACCGTGTCCGTGCGCATCTTGATCACCTTGCCCGTCACCGAGACCACTGCGCCGTTCTGCACCATGCGCACCACGCGCTCGGCAATCGCCTTGGCATCATGCAGCACCGCGCCGGGCTTCTTGCGCGCGACGAGGTTGCCGTCGTCCTCATAGGCGCGGTCGGCGAACACCTCGTGCACCATCGGCAAATTGGCGTCCTCGCCGGCCTTCACCAGCTTGGAATTGGCGAGCACGACGAAGATCAGGCTGGGGTCGACCGCTTTGATCCCCGCGGCGATCGCCTTCGCGGTCATGTCGTCCTCGCAGGCGACGTTGGAGAGCGCGCCATGCGCCTTGACATGCGTGACCTTGTGCCCGGCCGCGGTCGCGATCGCCTGCAGCGCGCCGATCTGGTAGGCGACGAGGTTCTCGATCTCGGAGGCTTTGAGGCCCGCGATCGGATGCCGGCCGAACCCATGCAGGTCGCGATAGCCGGGATGGGCGCCGACCGAGACGCCGCGCGCCTTCGCAAGCTCAACCGTCCGCCGCATGATGTCGGGATCGCCGGCGTGGAAGCCGCAGGCGACGTTGACCGAGCTTGCGAGCTCGATCATCGCGGCGTCGTTGCCCATCTCCCACGCGCCAAAACCTTCCCCGAGGTCGCAGTTGAGATCGATCGTCTTCATGGGTGCTCTCCGCCTTCCGGTCTTGATGTTACGCTTAAGGCTCCGCGGTGACCTGCCAGGTGCCGGCATCGATCGCGTTCACCGCATGGCCGGCAACGTTGGCATCGCTGAGCGCCTCGATATTGAGCGCGACGCTGTCGGAGGAGCGCAGGCGATCGGGCAGGGCGCGGATCAATTGCGCGAACTTCTTCGCCTCGTCCTGTGCCTCGGCCATGCTGACGGCCTTGAAACGAAACGCCGTTCCTGCCGAGGTCTGTGCGAGGCGGCCGACATCGGCCGTGATGATGGTTGCGATCTTCGGATAGCCGCCGGAGGTGCCGCGGTCCATCATCAGCGCGATCGGTGCGCCGTTGCCGGGGACCTGGATGCTGCCGTTGACGGTGCCGTCGGAGACGATGTTGTGGCCGTGCAGATGCTTGATGGCGGGGCCTTCGAGCCGGTAGCCCATGCGATCGGAGGTCGCCGATATCTTCCACTCGCTGTCCAGGAACAGCGCCTTGTTGGCGTCGTCGAACTCGTCGTCCTGCGGCCCCAGCAGAACACGGATCGGGCCGCTCACGGGCTTCGGCGATTCGATGCGCATCTCGCCCGCGCCGCTCGCGGCATGGACGTTGAATTCGTCGCCGGCCTGGAGCGGGCGCGGGTAGGGGCTGCCGAGGCCGGCGCGGGCATTCACCGCGAGACTGCCGAACACCAGTTCGCCCGTGATGGCGCCTTCGATCGCCAGATAAGTGAAGGCGCCGCCGCGGGCAAAGCCCAGCGTCAGCGTCTCGCCGTCCTTCAGCGTCACCGAACTGTCCATGGCAACGGGGTTTCCGGCGACATCCGCGTTGCGCGGCGCGCCTGAAATGGCGACGCGCACGGCGCCGTCGCGGGCGGTGAAGGCGGCGCCGAACGGTCCGATCTCGACGGCGGCCGCGAACGGTTCGTTGCCGACGAGCGTGTTCGCCGCAGCCAGCGACAGCCGATCCATCGCGCCGCTGACTGTCAAGCCATAGCGCTGCGCGCCGAAGCGGCCGCCGTCCTGGACGGAGCTTGCCGGGCCGATGCTGGCGACGACGAGCCGGCTCATGCGACCACCTGCTCGGCGACGAGCTCGCCGGCCTCCGCGGCGCGATCCAGCTCCTCGAAGGTCTTGTGGTCGATGGCGAAGAACGTCACGCGATCGCCGGGTTCGGTCAGGAAGGTCGGGTTGCGATGGAGCTGATAGGTTCGCACCGGTGTGCGGCCGAGCAGATGCCAGCCGCTGGGGGCGGCGAGGCACTGGATGCCGGCCTGGACGCCGCCGATCGAGATCGTGCCGGCAGGCGTCAGCAGCCGCGGATTTTGCCGCCGCGACATGTGCAGCGATTTGTCGAGGCCGCTGAGATAGGACCAGCCCGGCGTGAAGCCGATCATGGCCACCTTGTAGTCGCCGCCGGCATGCCGGGCGACGATGTCGTCAGGCGTGGTGCTCAGCGCCTTGGCGACATCCTCGAGGTCGATGCCGTGCTCGCCGCCATAGGCGACGGGAATGCGCCAGCGGCGCGCCTTGGTCGCCGGCGGCGGCGGCTGGATTGCAATTGGCAGCAGCTTCTCGCCGAGCGCATCGAAACCGATCTTGCAGGGGTCGTAATGCACCAGCAGCGAGCGATAGGTCGGCACGGTCTCGGTGATGCCGTCGATGGGGCTTGCAGCCAGCGCCTTGTCCAGCGCCAGCACGCGCTGGTTCGCATCCTCGTCGATGGTGCGGCTGAACTCGACCGTGACGGCGCTGTCGCCACTGGGCAGAAGGCGGGGCGGGGGAAGCGTCGCGGCCATTGGGCTGTCGAAGAGCTGTCGAAATCGGGCTGGAAAGCGCGGGCTCGACCTTGAGTTCCGCGTCACCCCTGCTTCGCGTAAATGCGCCCGCAAGTCCAATAAATTAATGCAGGGGGAGGCGATAAAGCCTTGTTATCGCGTCGCATAAAGGCCCATCGGCCCTGCGTAATTGCTAGCCTCTTGGCCCTTGACGCAAGGGCTGCGGCTCGCAAGATGCGCGCGTTCTTTCCCGCACCTCCGGAGCTCTGCTGTTTCCATGTCGCTGTCCCCCGAAGCCCGCAAGACCCTCGCCGGCATCACCACTGCCACCATCACCACGGTCCTGCTGAAGAAGGGCCTGCGCAATGTGTGGATGCGCGGCGCGCGGCCGCTGCGCCCCGGGCTGCCGCGGCTGGTGGGACCGGCCTTCACGCTGCGCTTCGTACCGGCGCGCGAGGACCTGGCGACGCCGGAATCCTGGTCCTCGCCGATCTCCACCCGCACCGCGATCGAGGCGATGCCCGACGGCTGCATCGCCGTGGTCGACGCCATGGGCATCACCGATGCCGGCATCTTCGGCGACATCCTCTGCGCCCGCATGGTCAAGCGCGGCGTCACTGCGCTCGTCACCGACGGCGTGGTGCGTGACGTCGAGGGCGTGCTCGGCACCAATCTGCCGGTGTGGTGCGACGGCTATGCCGCGCCGCCGTCAGTTGCGGGCCTGACTTTCGTCGGCTGGGGCGAGCCGATCGGCTGCGGCGGCGTTGCCGTGTTTCCCAACGACATCGTGGTCGCCGACCAGGACGGCTGCGTGCTGATCCCGCAGGCAATGCTCGACCACGTGCTCAACGAGGGCGTCGAGCAGGAGCGCATGGAAGCCTGGATCGTCAACGAGGTGAACAACGGCGCGGTGCTGCCGGGCCTCTATCCCATGAACGCCGAGACCAAGGCGCGCTACGCCGCCAGCAAGAAGTAACCGTGAAGCAAGCGAGGTAATCCCATGGAGATCACTGTTGCAGGCACGCGGCCGACCCGCCGCGCGCCCAAGGAAAACTTCACCGGCACCGTATGGCAGGACCCCGTGATCATGGCGCCCGCGCCGGCACGGCTGAACTGCTCGCGCGTTGCGTTCGAGCCGGGCGCCCGCACCAATTGGCACCATCATCCGCTGGGGCAGACGCTCTACGTGATTTCGGGCGTCGGCCGCGTCCAGACCAAGGGCGGTCCGGTCAGGGAGATCCGCCCCGGCGACACCGTCTGGATTCCGCCGGGCGAATTGCACTGGCACGGCGCCTCGCCGACCAACGGCATGTGCCACATTGCCATGCAGGAAGCGCTCGACGGCGTGTACTCGACCTGGCTGGAGCCTGTCACCGACGCGGAGTATGGCGCGGCGCTGGGCTAATTCGGGTGCCCCGGACAAGACGCATCGCCCGAAGGCGATGCGTCGCTGAGCCGGGCCCAGAGATTTTAGTGACCAAGATGCTGGGTCCCGGCTCTGCGCAGCAGCGCCAACGCGCTGAAGCACGTCCGGGACGCAGCGACTACATCCTCTCCGCCGTCCACGTGCCCGTGCACAGCGCGCCGCGCCACGTGCCGGAGCCCGAGGTGCCGCTGAGGCGGCCGAAGCCGACGGCGCGCTTGATGCCCGTGCTCAAGGTGACGTTGATGCTGCCGGCATCGGCCACGCGGCCCGATGCCGTCACCGCCGCGCTCGTCGATGCGATCTGCCCATTGTTGATACCGATCGCGACGGTGGCGCCGTTGCCGCAGGTCTCGCTCGAGGACGAGATCCGCACATTCCAGGCGCCGTCGAAGCTGGTCGATGCCGCATTCGCTTGGCCGCAGAGCAGGGGGACGGCGCAGATCGTGGCGAAGATACCCTTGTAGAGATGTCTCATGACACGCCCCATTGGCTGAACCTGCCGGGCATCGTGTCACGACACGGAAGGGACCGATGTGAGGGGGGTCACGCATGCGGACGGTGCCAGCGCCCGCGTCCGGACGCCGTCTCATCGGCCAGGCAGAGCCTCGAAAGGCTCGTGCACCTCACTGTCTTGCTGTCACGGCACGATTGATCACGCGCGCCAGTGAGATGGCGGAGTCCGTACCGACCGGGGCGGCCTTGCCGACCGTCTTTCGCAGTGCGAAGGCCTCGGACGCAAACAGCCTGTCCGGGTCCTCCGGGGCGTCCTTGATGCCGGTCAGCAGGCGGATCTGCATGCCCTTCAGAAGCTCCGTCACGGCCGGTTTGGCGGTCGCCTTGTCGGCTGCGTCGGCCAGAAGAGCCTCCTGCCAGCCGCGGTGGGCATTCTTCGGCGTCACGCGCTCCACGAGCTTGTCGTAGCTGGTCTGGTAGGCGCCGATGGCGACGAGACGATCGTTCTCGGCAAGTTCCGGCGATGTGATCACCTCGGAGCGCAGAGCCAGCATCTGCTCGTCCGCATGCTCCAACTCACGCTTCATGATGCTGCTTGCAACACCTTGCCAGTGTCGATGAAATCCGAGCTGGGTGAGGGGATTGATCGTATCAGGCCCCTCGGGCAGCAGGCTGGCCGTGAACTCGATGGCCAGGAGGCAATAGTCCAATCCGGAGACACGTTGGCCGTCGAGCAGCAACCTGTCGTCGGTCACCACCAGCCGCTTGGCAACCGCCTCGTCGAGATCCGAGCCGGCAACCAGGAGATAGCCGCTGCGGCCGAGCGCATTGCCGTCGGCATACGAGAACAAGGGCGTGACGATGTTGAGCGCGAACAGGCCGGCGACTCGGTCGTAGATCTTTTCAGCCACGCGCAACCCCTCGGAAACCCCAGGCGCGAGCCCGGTCTGCGTGGTCAGGTCGGCGGCCAATTGCAGGACCTGCTGAGCGACGTCGTGAAAGGGAAGGCGGAACAGGCCGACGAACAGCGACAGATTGTCCTGCTTCATGGGCGCGCGCCTGACGGCGTAGATGTTCTTGAAATCGACATAGCCAGGAGCGGCGCCGGCCGCCTTCAGCTGGGCGGCGATCTCGTCATTGCTCAAGATCGTGGGCCGGCGCTGGCGCCCGTCGCCGAAGCTGAACTCGGTGAGCACGACGCCGAGCGGAAGGAACGAGCTGAAGAACTTGCCGCCTTCCCGCAAGCCCATTTCGACCATGCGCACCCCGAAGTAACTCGCTTCGGGCACGAAGGTCTGTCCAGCCGTCATTGCATTGCCGCCGCCCGAAGCGACGTAGCCGACATAGGGGCGCCGCAGCTCGCGGCTCGCCCAATGCTCCACGACGTTCTTGAGTGTGGTCCAGACGGTCATGACAATCATCCACTACGAGCGGTTCACAGGCAGCGTGCTGCCCAATCGGTCGACTGCGCCAGCAGGATCGGCGAGAGCCAGATCGGGCTTTCCTCGTCGTAGTTCAGGCTTTCCCACGATGCGCGGCACGCCTTCCGGAACGCGACGCAAACCGACCGCGTCTTGTGGAGTTCGTCATAGAACTCCTTGGCGAACTGCGGCGCGCGTTCGTCCTCGACATTCCATCGAAAGCCCAACGCATAGGGGATTCCGTTCATCACCAATTGCTGAACGCAGCCCTTCGAGATGCCACGGCAGGCCGAGAGGTAGACCAGCGTCGTCGCTGACAGGCCGTCGGAGGCCGCCACCCTATCGAGTTTCAGGCCGATCGCCTGCTCCGGCTGCATCCCGGGAAGGACCAGGGTCGCGGTCTGCTGGCCATCGCTGAAGGCGTGACCGGCATAGTGCAGAATGGTCGGCCGGAATGCGTCGAGCTGCTTCAGCAAATAGGCGGCCGCCTCGCCCGGAGGGGCATCCGACAGGTTGACGACCTTCAAATCGAAGCAGCCCGCGGCGCCCAGCTCTTCCACGTGCTTCAGCTCGATGTCGATATTGCCGAGCTTGTCGAATCTCTTGCCGGCGCAAATCGCGCTGTCGAGTTTCATATCGGGATGCTCGCCGATCTGCGAACGCACGAACATCAGTTTTGCGCCCGGCTTGATCCGCGCTCGCTCGCTGGCCCTTCCACGGACGAACGAGGGAATGCGCCGGACAATCGGCGCATAGAGAAGCACGAATGGTCCGTTTTCCTCCGAAAGATATCGGACGCTCGCCTCGAAGGGCACCGGGTAGAAGCCTGCGTCGCTGATGACAAATCGGAACGACAATCCCACCAGTCCACCCGCGGACTTCTCGATCTGCGAGAACAGATGTTCGCCGATCGCTTTGACGACGAAGCTCTTGAACAGGCGTGTTCCGACGTCGCGCGTCTGGCCGAGCCAATTGTTCGGCGGCATCTCATCGCGCGCATAGGCCAGAGCTGCAGACTTGAGGTCATCGAGATCGCTGATGGTGTTCCAGCGAAGCATCGAGCAGCCGTCCTCACCCGTTCCGAGCCGGCATTCCACCTTGGCGCTGTGGATTTCGATCTCGACCACCCGGAATGCGCCCGGAATGGCGTTCGTCTCGTCGGGGTGACCAGTGAGCATCGCAATGAACGGGCGCAGGATCCGGTGCCGGTGCAGCTGCAGCGCGTCCATCGGCAGGATCAACGCATTGCCGGCGGCTCTGCACTCTTCCTCCAGGTCCGCGCAGGTCCCGAACGAGGGGGCGACCACCAGCACGGAGGTGTGCGGGTCCTGTGCCAAAACCACGGTGTTGAGCAAGTGCTTTGCACCGAGAGTCGTGCGGGTGTCGTAGCCTGCGCTCGGGTCGATCGGCAACCGGGCATCGAGCACGAGCAGTTCGGTCTCGTTCGCGATGAGCCACTCGCTCGTCTGCGCCGGGGTCATCAAGGGCTTGTCGTACAAGTCCTCCGGGGCCACGCCTGCCGCGAGCAGATGTCCCCGCAGGGTTTCGAACATGTTTGGCTCGGCGGTGGCGATCGCAATCTTGGCTGTCATACCGGTGCCTCCTGCGCGCACAATGGCAGTTCGAACTCGAATCCCGTGCCGTCCAGCTCAGCCAGGGTGCCGTCGTGCTGCTCGACGGTCTTGCGTATCGCCTCGACTGCGATGCTGGCCATCTGCCGTGCCCGGTGCTGGCTCTGCTCGATCGGGTCCACAGCCGACGGAGCGACGGTGTCGGCAATCGTCGCGGGCAAGCGCATGGATACCGAGAGGCGATGCGGCTGCCGTTCTGAGATCGTGACGGTCAGCTTGTCGTTCGGCGTGATGCGCAACGACAAGAGGGAGCTGAGGGCGGAGCGAAACGCAAAGCTCAACCGCTTCGTCCAGCCCCTGACCAATAGGGCGCGTCGGATCGCAATCTCGTCGACGAGGTGGATGGCCTCACGATCCTCGACGGGAAGGCCCTCGACCTCGTGATAGAGGACTTCCAGGACGTCGAACTGTTCGGGCGCTTCCTGCGGGGTCTGCTGAACGACAAGACGCTCGGCCAGGCGCTCGAAGGTCAGATCGGCCCGAAGCAAATGGTTGGCCGCCTGCTCGAGCAGACCGGAGCAGTTTCTCATGAGGTCCGGCTTGCCGAGGAGCGAGGCGGCGCTGCGCAGCAGGCCATCGGCCATCAACAGCGGAGCGCGGGTCTCGCGCGCGACAGCCGTGACGGTTTCCTCCAGATAGCCCCAGTCGCTCTCCCGGCTTTGGTCGGCGAGGCTGGTGAATAGCCAGAGCTGATGACCATAGTCGTCGTTCAACGGCTCGCGATTGGCGAGAACCGTCAGCTCGGTGCGCGGCGCATCTCCGATCGCCAAATGGACCCGCAGCCGGTGCTGGATGCCGGTTTCCGCCAGTTGGACGGAGTCTTCGTCCCGAGCGCCAAATGACGAGAGCTTCTTGTCACGTGCCTGGCCGAAGATGTTCGCCGCGGCACCATTCATGTGGCAGATCGTGCCGACGGCATCCACGATGACGGCTGCCTGCTCGATCCTGTTCATGAGCGCATACTCGATCGCTTCGTGCCAGCGAGCCGCAAAGATCTGTTCGCAGTCGGCGGCAAGCCCGCTTGCCGCGTCCCGATCAGGTCCGCGGAACGCGTTCAGCTCCGACGATTCCATGTCCAGAATGAGCTCGATTTTGCCGTTCACGAACAGAGGCACCGTCATGGCCGATCGTTGATCGGGGGCGGTCTGGATGAAGCCGTAATTCCGCTCGGTGTCGCTGATATCAGGAACGACGAGAATGTCCCGCGCGGTCAGGCAGCTGCCGAGCATGCCGCTGGACAGTTCCTGAGTGTATTCGGCCTTGCGGTCGGCCGCTTTCACCAAAAGGTTTCTGTCGTTCTTGACGTGCTCGGAAACCAGCACGAACCTGCTGCGCAGGCGATCGACCCGGAACACGCCGACATATTCCCAGCCCAGGCATTTCGTGGTGCCGGTGGCCAGCAGTTCGGCGATGGCACGCGCACTCGGCGCCTTGTTCAAGTCATCCTTGAGCTTGCGCAAGGCGTGCGCCTGAGCATGTTCCATGGCAGCGTTTGCGGCCTGCAAGATCTCCTCGACGCCGAGATTTTGCAGCGTGCGCAGGTCCGCGGCGGTGTATTTGTGCTTGCGGGACAGCAGAGCCAGCGAGCTTCCGAACCGGCCTCCCGCCTTGCGTATCGGCAGCACGAGCATCGACTCGAACTTGTCGTCGATGATGGCCTTGCTCACCGGATTGTCTTTTTCCTCCGGATTGCGGCTCTCGACGAACCCGGCCAGATCATTGTCCCACGTCTTGCCCTGCTCGAGCCACTCGATCACGCCAGGCGGCACCTTGAACCAACGCGTGCTCCACTCCCAGCTGGGTCGTGGAGAGACAGTGACGGCTCGCCAATAATCGTTGAGATCGTTGTAGA
Source organism: Bradyrhizobium sp. WYCCWR 12699 (assembly GCF_032144035.1). Classification (NCBI taxonomy): domain Bacteria; kingdom Pseudomonadati; phylum Pseudomonadota; class Alphaproteobacteria; order Hyphomicrobiales; family Nitrobacteraceae; genus Bradyrhizobium; species Bradyrhizobium sp. WYCCWR 12699. The sequence goes on along the minus strand of NZ_JAVTJN010000006.1, from coordinate 1,834 downwards.
CCCCGAACGTGCACATTTCGAATGGGATGACCTTGCCGATCGCCTGAAGCGTCGCCTCGATGATCTCTTGCGGATCATCGTGCCCGGCGAGAATCGTCTTGAGCTCATGACGCGCGCGATCCTCGGCAAGAGGAGCGAACAGCACCAACAACCCTGCCGAGCTGTTGGGTGCTTCCATGTAGGGCGTTCCGCTGACCCTTGCCAGAACGGAACGACCGTCTTTTGGACGGAGCCGGACGAAGCTGGAGAAGCCGGTCTGCTTGGTGAACCATTCGGCGAACAGGTTTGTCGTTCCGTCGTCGTCTGGCCCGAACACGTGAGAGAGCGACATCTCCTTGAGCTCTGATTCCGAGAACCCCAGGACCTGCGCGGCTCGCTCGTTCGCGAACCGGATCTTGCCGGTCAGGTCGGTGCGCAGCACGCCATCCTGCAAGGCATCGAGGCGGCTCTGTTCCGCGCTCTGATCGAGCAGGAGGGCGTAATTGCCCGGCTTGCCGTCTTCGTCGCGCAACGGGCCGATCTCGACTCTAACCTGACGAACCGTTTCGCCGGTCTGGATGTCGGCCCGCAAGCTCGTGTTGTGATTTGCCCGGAGCGCCATGTACACATCGGCCGCACGGGATCCGAACAAGCCGGAGAAGGGAGCGCCGCGTTTGCCGGGAATGAGCTTGTCGAATGCCGCATTGGAATAGACGATGCGACCGTCATTCGCCAGTTCGACGAAGGGAATCTCGCTGTAATGCGCGGCTTCATCAAGCGCGTCATACCGCTCCGACAATACGTTCAGCACGGTGTTTTGCGATTGCAGGATTTTGCCGACGGTGTGAGCGTCGAAGCCGAATTCCGAGACGAGCATTCGGGCTTGCTCGTTGACCAGAGGCTGCAGCGCGGTGGTCAGGCTGGTCTGCCGATTTCGGAGCGCGCCGATGACATGGCGCCTGATGACTTCCTCCGACGTCAATGAGCGAGGGCCCCAGTCACCTGAGACTAGCGATGGCGTCGCACGGAGTTCCTCCATAACAACCTCGCTCGCTTACGCATACCGGCGCCGACAGAGCGTCGAGAAACGGCTCTTTTCGGTCTACTCATCTCGGCGAAACGGTGCCTACTGCGTAGTATGAAAGTCGCAAATAGTCTGGCTATCAATTCAGACTAGAAGCAACGACCGCGTGCGGAGTATGAAATGGTTCACAATGGAGCCCTTGAATCGAGCAAGCGCACGACATCGGGCTCCGGCTCATGGGCGGGAGATCGCGACTGACATCTGACAGTCGCGTCATCCATTGCAGCGAGAATCGAAAGAAGGTCAGCCGAGCTGTGCCATATTGACTTCGGCGCCGCCTAGTTGACCCGTGTCCAGGTCTGGCCGCCGCAGAACATGCCGCCGAAGGCGCAGCCCTGCACGCGCAGGCGATCGGTGCCTTTCATCGCGATCGTCGAATCATAGGTCGAGCCGGAGTTCGGATCGAGGATGCGCCCGGACCACTTCTGGTCCTTGCCGGGCTTCATGTTGATCAGAACCTGCTCGCCGTTCTGGTTCGATTTGCCGTCGACCGAATAGCCGCACAGATTGGTGCCGCATTGCTCGATGCGGACCTTGCCTTCCTTCTCCTCGGTGAGCCAGACGCCGAGCGGTGAATTGAGATCGCGCGTGGGGGCGGCTGCTGGAGCGGGCGGGGCGACGGCAGCGGCCTGAACGGGGGCAGGGGCCGGCGCGGGCGGAGCCGGTGGCGCCGCAGCAACTGCCGGGGCCGGCGGCGGCGCGGCGGGCGCTGCCTGCTGCTCGACTGGCGCAGGTGCCGGAGGAGGCGCGGCCGGCGGCATCACGGCGGCA
>NZ_JAVTJN010000005.1:0-449121 GCF_032144035.1 Bradyrhizobium sp. WYCCWR 12699 | reverse complement strand
GACAGGCCGGTAAACCTGCCAAGCTCGCTCTCATTGCCGTTGCCAGGAAGCTGTTGACGGTCCTCAACGCCATCATGCGCGATCGAAAGCCGTACCTGTACACCAGACCAACATAACAGTTGCCGGATCTGGGCTCCGCTTCGCTGCGCTTGTCCGGGACGACAGCCTACTCCTTGGCTCCCACCATCACGTCGATCGCGCCCTTGACGATTGCTTCCAGCTCGTTGCGGGGAACGCGGGCGCGCGAGCGGATGGCGATGGTGTGGACGGTGGCTGATGCGATCTGGGCCAGCACGGCTGGATCGGCGCTCTCCGGCAATTCGCCCTTCTCCTTGGCGCGGCGGAAGCAGCTCGCAAAGGCCTTGTCGAGTTCGCTGAGCCCGTCGAGCACCATGGCGCGGATCTCGGGATCACCAACGGCTTCCGACGCCGCGGTCACCACCGTGAAGCAGCCGCGCGGACCGGTCTCGCCGGACAGATAGATGCTCAGCGCGGAGGCGAAGATGCGCTCCAGCCGCTGGCGCACCGGCATCTCCTCGCGAAAGATCGCAGCCATGGAGGCCCGCGCTTCCTCGCGGTAGCGCTGATAGCTCTTGATGTAGAGCTCGCGCTTGTCCCCGAAGGCGCCATAGAGGCTCGGGCGGTTCATGCCGGTGGCCTCGCTGAGGTCGTCGAGCGAGGTCGCGGCAAAGCCCTGCCTGCGAAACAGGTCGAGCGCCTTGCCGAGCGCGACCTCCGGCTCGTAAGCGCGCGGCCGACCGCGGCGCTTGGGCTCATTGGCAGCAGCTGGCGGCTTCGATTTTTGTACCATTTCGCAAAATAATCCTTGACCGACCCTATATTATGCAAGACAGTACAAAAATCAATCTGGCCAGGTTGAGCGAAACCTCAAGAATTGCCCAAGGAGGCTACAGATGGATCTCTATTTCTCGCCGCTCGCCTGTTCCATGGCGACCCGCGTCGCGCTGTATGAAGCCGGCGCCGGGGCGAATTATCTCGAGGTCGACCCGGCGACCAAGAAAGTGCTGAGCGACGGCTCGGACTTCCGCGCCGTCAATCCGCTTGGCCTGGTGCCGACGCTGCGCACCGACGAGGGCGTGGTCCTGACGGAGAATGCGGCGATCCTGCAATACGTCGCCGACCGCTTCGCGCAATCCGGGATCGGCGCAGCAGAGGGCATCGACCGCACGCGCCTGCACCAATGGCTGTGCTTCATCGGCACCGAGCTGCACAAGGGCCTGTTCATTCCCGTGCTCGATCGCAAGGCGCCGCAGGAAACCAAGGCCTATGCGCTGGAGAAGAACCTGTCGCGGCTCGACTATCTCGACAATTACCTGAAGGGGCGCGACTTCCTGCTCGACCATTTCAGCGTGGCGGACGCCTATCTCGTCACCGTCATCAACTGGACCATGGCGACGCCGCCGATCGAGCTTGCGAAATGGCCGAACGTGAAGGCCTATTACGAGCGTCTGCGCCAGCGGCCCTCGGTCGCGAAAGCGATTGCGGAAGAGTTCGAGCTGTACAAGGCCGAGCTCGCGCGCAAGAAGGCGGCGGCATAGGCCGGACTGAACGTTGCGCTGTCATTCAAGTCGTTGTTCCCACGAGGGGACAACGACTTGCTGTCGAATTCGCCTAGGCCGCCCTGACACCATCAAGGAAGCGACCGACCTCCGTCCGCAACCGCTCGCTGTCGCTTGAAAGCGCTTGCGCCGCATTGAGAACCTGGGACGAGGCCGAGCCGGTTTCGGTCGCGCCACGCTGGACGTCCGTGATGTTCGACGAGACCTCGTGGGTGCCTTGAGCGGCCTGCTGCACGTTGCGTGCGATCTCCTGGGTCGCCGCGCCCTGCTCCTCGACAGCCGCCGCAATGGTCGACGAGATCTCCGACAAGGACTTGATCGTGCTTCCGATCATCTTGATGGCGTTGACCGAGTCCTGGGTCGCGCTCTGAATGCCGGAAATCTGCTGGGAGATCTCGCCGGTGGCCTTGGCGGTCTGCTCGGCCAGGGCCTTCACCTCGGAGGCGACGACGGCAAAGCCGCGGCCGGCTTCGCCGGCCCGCGCAGCCTCGATCGTTGCGTTCAATGCGAGCAGATTGGTCTGACCAGCGATCGTGGTGATGAGCTCGACCACGTCGCCGATCCGCGCCGCAGCCTTGGATAGCTCACCGACCTTCTGATCGGTGATGCGCGCCTGCTCGACCGCCTCATTGGCCATTCGCGCGGATTCCTGGACCTGCCGGCCGATCTCGTTGACGGAGGATGACAACTCCTCCGTCGCGCTCGCGACGGACTGCACGTTGGTCGAGGCTTCCTCGGAAGCCGCCGCGACCATCGTCGCGAGCTTCTCGCCGCGCTCCGCGGTCGAGGTCAGCGTGTTCGCCGAGGCCTCCAGCTCCGTCGAGGCCGACGAGACGGTTTCGATGATCTCGCCCACCGCGCTCTCGAAATTGCCGGCGAGCTTGATCATCTCCAGCTTGCGCTGGGTCGCTGACCTCTTCTCGGTCGCCTTCAGCTCGTCGCGGTCGAATCGAACGATGGCCTGTAGCGTCTGCAGGTTTCGCAAGGCAACGCCGAGCTCGTCGTCTCTTTCGACGACGATGCGGTTGTCGAGCTTGCCCTGATTGATGCTGAGCATCGCATCGTTCAGGCGCTGAAGCGGGCGGACGATGGCACGGATGGTTTGCCGGCTCACGAGCCCGCCGATGGCGATGCTCGTCACCAGGAGGGCAAGCGCCGCGCCGACCAGCCAGCCATATTCGTGTTCGGCCGCGTCGTATTCGGCCTTGGCTTCCTTGACCTGGATCGCCACGAGCTTGTCGAGATCGGCTTTCGCCGCCTCGTACAGCTCGCGCGCCTGCCCGGCCAGCACGGCGGCGAGCTCCTCGTACTTTCGCTCGGCAGCGAGCGACAGCGCCGGCTTCAGCCCTTGCTCGACATATTTCACGCGCTTGGGCGTGAAGCTGTCGGCAACACCTTTTTCTTCCGGCGTCAGGTAGGTCGCCATGTAGTCGCCCCAGGCCTTCCCGACCTTCTCCAAATTGGCGTTCACCTTGGCAGTGATTCCTTCGACCGGCTTTCCGGCGCGTCCATTGGCGGCCGCCTCGAATAGCAGCACCGTGTTGTCTCTCATCCGGTCATTGATTTCGAAGAGCTGTGCCAGCGGCACCGCGCGGTCCTCGTAAATCGATTGCAGCCGCGAATTGCTTTGGCGTGTCCCCTGCAAGCCCATGACGCCGATCACGAGCAGGAACAGCGAGAGGATGGCGACGAGCGTCACCAGGCGCGCATTCAGCGTGCCCGTGAAGATGGCCAACCGATCGCTGAACGAACGTCTGCGGAGCATGCCGGCGTCCAGCCTATAGTCGTGCGGCTTGTTCTCCCGGATCTTCGCATACACCTGCTCGGCTTCGGCGCGCTGGTCGGCGGGCAGCTTGGTGCGGATGGAGCTGTATCCGACGATCTGTCCGTTCTGTCGAATGGGAGAGGCCGTCGCCAGCACCCAATAGAAGTCGCCGTTCTTGCGCCGATTCTTGACGGCGCCCGACCAGGGCTTTCCTTGCTGGAGCGTGGCCCACAGATTTTCGAAGGCCGCTGGCGGCATATCCGGATGGCGGATGATGTTGTGAGGCTGCCCCATCAACTCCGCCTCGGTAAACCCGGAGGCCTCGACGAACTGATCGTTGAAGTAGGTCAGTTTCCCTTTCGTATCGGTGCGCGAGACGATGAGGGCTTCGTCGGTAATGGGATATTCGGTGGTCGTGACCGGAAGATTGGTCCGCATGGGAGCCTCCAACGTGGCATTCGCAAAAATCGAACCTGTGAACTTCAGGTAAGCGCCGAAAGGATTTAATTTGCCTAAAGACCGAGCAGCGAGCCGAACAATGAAATCATTTTGTCGCACGGTTTTCGGCAAAAGCGCATCTCATGCGGGAGACCGCAGAACCACGGCAACCGCTGGATGGTCGAGATGATCCTGCAGTGTCACATGCATTCGCGATCGCGCGTCGCAACTCTGATCGCATGAACATTGCAGCCGCTTCTCGTTCGCAGCTAGCCGCAGGGCACGCGCGGTAAAATCGTGACGATGCCGTGCCGCGGCGTCAGCGACAAGACGAAGCGTAGCTACGGCGCGTCACTCATGTCCCGGACGCTCTGCAGCGTTCTTACGCTGCTGCTCCAGGAGCTAATTACCCGTACAGCACCCGCGGCAGGACCGTGACGATTCCGGGCCACAATGTCAGCAGCAGCACGAAACCGATCATGATCATCAGATAGGGCATCGTGACGCGCGCGATGTAGCCGAGGCCGTCGTCCGTCAGGCCCTGGATCACGAACAGGTTGAAGCCGACCGGCGGGGTGATCTGCGCCATCTCGACGGCGAGCACCAGGAAGACGCCGAACCAGATCTCGTCGAAGCCCGCACCCTTCACGATGGGCAGCACGATCGGCAGCGTCATCACGATCATCGAGAAGCCGTCGAGGAAGCAGCCGAGGACGAGGTAGAAGATGACCAGCACGACGATCAGCATGAAGGGCGACAGGCCGAGCCCCTTGACGAAGGCGGCGACCGCCTGGGGAATGCCGAGGAAGGCCGCGGCGTTGCCGAGGATCGAGGCCCCGAGCACGATCAGCGCGATCATCGAGCAGGTGACGACCGAGCCGATCAAGACGTCGCGCATCACCTGCTGCGACATCGCGCCCTGCGCCCAGGCCACCAGCGCCGCGCCGAGCACGCCGACGGCGGCGGCTTCCGACGGCGTGGCGAGCCCGCCATACATCGAGCCGAGCACACAGGCGATCAGGAACAGCGCGGGCGCGAGATCCTTCAGCGCGGCGAAGCGCTCGCCCCACGGCACCTGCGAGAGTTTTGCCTCGGTCTCCGGCACCATCGCGGGCTTGAGGCTGGTGTGCAGCATCACCCAGGCCATGAAGCTCGCGGCGAGCAGGAACCCAGGCAGCACGCCGGCCGTGAACAGCTTGAGAATCGAGACGTCGCCGAGCACGCCGTAGATGATCATGATGTTGGACGGCGGAATCAGGAAGCCCAGCGTGCCGGCGCCGGCGAGCGAGCCGATCGCGATGTCGCGGGAATAGCCGCGGCGCAACAGCTCGTTGAGCGACATGCGGCCGATCACCTGCGTGGTCGCGGCCGACGAGCCCGAGATCGCCGCGAAGATGGTGCAGCCGATCACGTTGACATGCAGAAGACGGCCCGGCAGCAGCCCGGCCCAGGGCGCCAGCCCCTGGAACAGCGAGCGCGACAGGCGGGTGCGGAACAAGAGCTCACCCATCAGGATGAACAGCGGCAGCGCCAGCAGCTCCTGCGTGGTCAGGATGTTCCAGGCGTATTGCGGCAGCAGCTTGTCGAGCGGGATCGACCGGAACATCGCGAGCAGCAGCGTCGCGGTGAGCGCAAGCGTCAGGCCGATCCACACGCCGCAGGCCAGCAGCGCAAACAGGATCGCGAACAGGGCAACGACTTCGATGGTCATGCGATCCTAAATCCGGGAGCGGGCAAGGCGGTCATTCGACGGGCGAGGCCTTCATGCGGTGATCTTCCAGCGGCAGGCCGAGCACGGCCTGGATCGCCCGCGCCAGGAACTGCAGCGTGAGCAGCAGCATGCCGAAGGTGACGACGGCTTGCGGAAACCACAGCGGCGTATCGCTCGAGGTCGAAACCTGGCCGCGCGTGTACGCGGCAAAGGCGAACTTCGCCATCGACGATGTCAGGAAGGCCATGAAGGCGAAGCCGGCCGCGGCCGAGAGGATCTCGAGCCCGCGCTGCACCGCCACTGGGGCGTTCTTCAGGAGCAGCACGACGCGGATGTGGCCGCCGACCCGCAAGGTCATGGCGGCGCCGAAGGTGAACGACGCCGCCATCAGATAGGAGGAATACTCCCAGGCGATCGAGATGCTCGGCGGAAAGAACGGCAGGAAGTTCGACAGGAATCGCGTCGCGACCTCGCACAGCATCAGCAGCGTCAGCATCAACAGGCAGCCGCCGCCGATCCAGCCGTCGAGCCGGCCGAGACGATCGATGCCGTCGAGCAGGATGCGCAACGGCGCGGGCGCCGCTGCGTTGAGGCTCTGTGGTGCTTCGGGCGAAACGCTCACCACGACGCCGCCCTCAGCCGCGCTTCATGTCGGCGAGATAGGCCCGCACCGGCTTGTCGGCCGCCGGCACGCGCTTGAGGAAGGCGTCCAGCTGCGGCGCGGTCTTGGCGCGGATGTCCTTCATCATCGCGTCAGAGACCGGCACCACCTCCATGCCGCCCTCCTTGAGGCGGTTGAGGCTGTCGACGTCGGCCTTGAGCGAGTTCGCCCAGAAGCCCGGCTCCATCTTCGCGGCGATATCCGTCACGAGCTTCTGCTGGTCCGCGAGAAGTGCCTTCCAGGAATCGAGATTGACGGTGAGCATCTGCGACGACCAGACGTGGTTGGTCGGGTAGACATATTTCAGGAATTCCCAGAACTTGCCGTCGACACCTGATACCGACGAAGTGGAGACGCCCGATACGGCGCCCGAGGCGAGCGCGGGGATCGTCTCGCCCCAGGGGATCATCACCGCCGCCATGCCGATCGCATTCAGCATGTCCACCGCATTCTTGTCGGGCACGCGGATCTTGATGTTCTTCAGGCCCTCGACGTCGGCGACCTTGGCCTTGAGGTGCAGATACTGCGTCGGCCACGGCACGATGTAGAGGATCTTCTGGTTGTTGCGCGCGGCGATCTTCTCGTATTCGGGCCGCACATATTTGTGCAGCACCTTCAGCTCGTCCACGGAGCCGCAGAGGAACGGAATGCTCTCGACGCCCATGAAGGGCTCGTCACCGATCTGCTGGATGTTGAGGACGTCGGCAAGCGGCACCAGGCCGTCGCGCACCGCGCGCAGATGCTCCGGCCCCTTGAAGCCGAGCTGGCCGCCGGCCTTCACGGTGATCGCGACCGCGCCGCCCGTCTGCTTCTTCACCTCCTCCGCGAAGGCCATCGCGTTCTGGGTGTGGAAATTGCCGTCGGGCCAGACCGTCGACATATCCCAGCTCGTCGTCGCCGCCCGCGCGCGGGTCGAGATGTGGCCGGCGGCGAGCAGCGTCGCTGCGCCCGCGGTGAAATTCCGTCGCGTGATCATCGAGCCCCTCCGTTTGTTACCACGTGCACTGACACCGTCAGCGCGCGTATCCATAAACTGCAACAGCATTGTCCGCGGACACGAGTCCGCTTTCGATATCGTTCTTGACCGCCGCGCGATCGCGCTCGGTCGGCGCACCGATGCCGGCGCCGCCGGGCGTCAGCACCACGAGGCGGTCGTCCGGCGGCACCTGCTGAAAGCCCTTGCCGCGTAGCTTCTTGCCGGACTTGAGGCCGACATAGCCGGCTTCGCCATTCTTGCCGCCATCGCGTCCGCGCGGCGGATGATCGATGCGATCGAAGGCCGCGAGGATGTCGAACGGCGCATCGACGCCGCTGCCGACCTCGATGATCTGGCCGAGGCCGCCGCGGGTGCGCCCTGCCCCGCCGGAATCCGGACGCAGCTCCTTGCGCCAGAAGATCAATGGCGTCTGCGTCTCCGCGATTTCGACCGGCGTGCCGCGCACGCCGCTTGGATAAGCGGTGGCTGACAGGCCGTCCTTGCCGAAGCGCGCGCCGGTGCCGCCATTGGACGTCACCGCCATCGAGAATCCGTAATTGCCGCCGACGCCGGAACGGGTCTGGCCGCGGACGTTGAGATTCCACAGGCAGGAGGTGCCTTCCGCCGGCACGCGCTCCGGAATGATCTGGCGCAGGCAGCCGAACACCACGTCGGGCAGCATCTGGCCGATGATGTGGCGCGAGGCCACGGGCGCCGGCTTTGGCGCATTGAGGATCGCACCTGCCGGCGCCGAGACCGTCAGCGGCGAGAGCGAGCCGGCATTGTTCGGAATCTGCGAGGCGACGACGCAGCCGAGGCCGAACACGGTGTAGGCGGTGGTGTAGGACAGCGGCACGTTGATGCCGAATTTCGAGGCGGCGGACGTGCCGTCGAAATCGACGTGGATGCCGTCGTCCGAGATCGTCAGCGTCGCCGCCAGCGTCACCGGGGCATCATAACCGTCGACGACCATCGTGTTGCGCCAGCTGCCCTTCGGCAGCTTTGCGATCTCGGCCAGCACCGCCTCGCGCGAGCGATCGCAGATGTAGTCGCCGAGCTCGTCGAGCGTGTCGATGCCGAACTCGGTCATCATCTCGACCAGGCGCTCGCAGCCGACGTCGTTGCAGCCGGCGAGCGAATAGGTGTCGCCCTCGGTGTCGATCGGCAGGCGCGTGTTGGTGCGGATCATCGCCATCAGCGTCTCGTTGACGACGCCCTGGTCGATCAGCTTCAGCATGGGGATGTAAAGCCCCTCCATGAACACGTCGGTGGCGTCAGGGCCGAAGCCGATGCCGCCGATGTCCATGAGATGGCTGGTGCAGGAGAACAGCGCCACCGGCTTGCCGTCCTTGAAGCAGGGCGTGGTGACGACGAAATCGTTGAGGTGGCCGGTGCCCATCCAGGGGTCGTTGGTGATGTAGGCATCACCCTCCTTCATCGTCTCCAGCGGAAAATGATTGATGAAGTGCTTGACCGATTCCGCCATCGAGTTGACGTGACCGGGCGTGCCCGTCACCGCCTGCGCCAGCATGCGCCCCTTGAGGTCGAACACGCCGGCCGAGAGATCGCCGCATTCGCGCACGATCGGGCTGAAGGCGGTGCGCAGCAGCACCTGCGCCTGTTCCTCGACCACGGCGATCAGTCGGTGCCACATGATCTGAAGGTCGATCAGGCTCGCGCCATTTGCCTTGCTCATGATCAGGCCGCCTTTCGTTCCATGACGATGCTGCCGGCACCGTCGATATGCGCGTCGAAACTGGTCGAGACAAAAGTAGATGTTTCGTCCTCCGCGATCACGGCGGGTCCCGCAATGGTCGCGCCGGGCGCCATGTCCTCGCGGCGATAGAGCGGGATCTCGATGACCTCGCCGGCGCGGCCGTCGAAGAACTTCCGGCTGCCCGACGCCTTGGCCGCGGGCTTGCGCGCGACGGAAGCAACGGCCGGCGGATTGCGCGCCTCGGTGGTCGCCAGCACCGACCAACTCAAGACTTCGATCGCCGCGCCTGGAATGGCCCGCTCGAACATCGCGGAATAGTCCGCCTCGAACTTCTGGCGGAGGCCCGCGAGATCGGCTGCCGTCAGCCGCCGGTTCGGCAGCTCGACGGAGATCTCATGACCCTGGCCGACGTAGCGCATGAAGGCGGCACGGCGCTCGCGTACCGGCGCACCGGCAGCACCAGGTTCGACCAAGGCGCGCGCTTCGGTCACCATCTCCTGCAAGAGGTCGGAGACCCCCTCGGTGTCGAAATCGTCGAGCCGGACATGACGGCTGCGCACCAGCTCATAGGCGATGGGAGCGGCCAGGAAGCCGACGGCCGAGCCGACGCCAGCATTCGACGGCACGATCACCCGGGAGACGCCGATCTTCTCGGCAACGCGCGCCGCATGCAGCGGCGCGGCACCGCCGAACGCGATCAAGGTGTGCTGGCCGACGATCTCACCGCGCTCGACCGCGTGGACGCGCGCCGCACTCGCCATGTTCTCGCAGACGACTTCGTGCACGGCATAGGCCGCGGTTTCCGCGGACAGGCCGAGCGGCTCGCCGACGTCACGCAGCAGCGCTCGCTTCGACAGCTCGGGGTCGAGCTTGATCGTGCCGGCGGCGAACGCATCGGGATCGATCATGCCCAGCGCAACGTCCGCATCGGTCACCGCCGGACGCTGGCCGCCGCGACCGTAGCAGGCGGGGCCCGGCTCCGACGAGGCGCTCTCCGGGCCGACCGTGACGCGCTTCATGGCGTCAACATGCGCGATCGAGCCGCCGCCGGCGCCGATCTCGACCATCTCGATCACGGGAATACGCACCGGCAGACCGGAGCCCTTGAGGAAGCGCGCGGCGCGATCGACCTCGAACACGCGCGAGGTCTCGGGCTGATACTTCTCGATCAGACAGATCTTTGCGGTGGTGCCGCCCATGTCGAAGGACAGCACCTTGCTCTCGCCAAGCCTTGCCGCGATCTGCGCCGCGAAGATCGCGCCGCCGGCGGGACCGGATTCGACGAGACGCACCGGAAAACGCCGCGCCGTCTCGATCGAGGTGACGCCTCCGCCCGAGGTAACGAGGTAGATCGCTCCGCGGAACTGCTCGACCTGCAAGGCGTCGGCCATGCGGGCGAGATAACCGTCGATCAGCGGTTGCACATAGGCATTCGCGACCGCAGTCGATGTGCGCTCATACTCACGGATCTCGGGACAGACGGCGGAGGACACGGTCACGGAGATGCCGGGCATCTCCTCGGCCAGGATCGCGGCGGTGCGGCGCTCGTGCTCGGGATTGGCGTAGGAGTGCAGGAAGGCGATCGCGACGCTCTCGACGCCCAGCTCGCGCAATCTTGGCGCGAGTGCGCGCACTGCGGCCTCGTCCAGCGGGAGGCGGACGGCGCCATGGGCGTCGACACGCTCGGGCACGGTGAAACGCAGGGAACGCGGCGCCAGCGGCCTCGGCTTGTCGATGCCGAGATCGTACTGGTCGTAGCGGCTTTCGGTGCCGATATCGAGCACGTCGCGGAAGCCGTCGGTCGCGATCAGGGCCGTCCTGGCACCGCGGCGCTCGATGATCGCGTTGGTCGCGAGCGTCGTGCCGTGAATGAAGACGTCGATGTCGCTGATATGGGCGCGCGCGTCGGCAAGAATGAGACGCATGCCGTCCAGCACCGCCTGCTCGGGCCGCTGCGGCGTCGTCAGCAGCTTGCGCGTCTTGCGCGCCTCGCCCACGTCCAGCACGATGTCGGTGAACGTGCCACCGATATCGACGGCAAGCCGCACCTCGGCTCCCTCAAGCATTCCAAATTCTCCGTGCTGATCGTCTAGACTGTGGCTGAAAGCGCAGCAATTCCCGTGCCATGAGGCATGCCGGCAACGCCGTGCCCGGCTATTTTGCGCGGCACCTATGCAATAGGCAAGGCGTGTTCGCAGCCTGCGCGATCAGAGCAGGAATGCAAGCGCCGCCTCGCAGCGCTCCTCGACCTTGAGCGTCAGGAGATCGTCGGCGCGGGTGCGGCCGAGATTGACCGCCGCAATCGGAATGTTGCGCTGCGCGGCAGCCTTTACGAAGCGGAATCCGGAATAGACCATCAGCGACGAGCCGACGATCAGCATGGCATCGGCCTGCGACAGATGGTCCTGCGCGGTCGCGACGATGTCGCGCGGGACGTTCTCGCCGAAGAACACGACGTCGGGCTTGAGGATGCCGCCGCAGGCTTCGCAAGCAGGGACCGTGAACGACGAGAACTCCGCGTGCTCCAGATCGGCGTCGCCATCGGGCGCATCGGCGGCATCGAGCGTCAGCCATTCCGCATTGGCGCGGCCGAGCGCATCCTGGAATTCGCTCCGCGGCGTCTTCGCCCCGCAGCCCATGCAGCGGACCAGGTCGAGCCGTCCGTGCAAATCGATCACCTGGCGGTGGCCGGCGGATTGATGCAGCCGGTCGACGTTCTGGGTCAGCAACATCTCGCAGCGCCCGCTCGCCTCGAGCCGCGCCAGCGCGTGATGCGCGTCGTTCGGCTTCGCCTGGCCGAACCGCCGCCAGCCGATCAGGCTGCGGGCCCAATAGCGCTGGCGCGTAAGCTCGTCCGACATGAAGGACTGGAAGTTGACCGGCTGGGTCCGCTTCCAATTGCCATTGCTGTCGCGATAATCGGGGATGCCCGAATTGGTGCTGCAGCCGGCGCCGGTCAGCACGAACAGCTTGTCGTGCCGATCGATGAAATCCTGGAGCGGAGGGGTTGCCAGCGGAGCGTTTGCCATGAGGCAGATGTAGGCTGCGCCGGGCGGTTTTGCCAGATCACGTCCTAGCTCGCCCAGTTCTCGCGAAACTCCGGGAATAGCGTCAGGCCTCCGCAGGCATAGAGGGTCTGTCCGGTGATGTAGCTCGCATCATGGGAGGCGAGGAAGGCGAAGACGGCGGCGATCTCCTCCGGCGTGCCGACGCGTCCCATGGGAATGTGGGAGGTGACGACGCCGCGTTTCTCCGGATCGCCGGTCCAGGCTTCATTGATCGGCGTGTCGATCGCGCCGGGCCCCACCGCGTTGACGCGAATACCACGGCCGGCGAACTCCAGCGCCAGCGTACGGGTCAGATTGGCCATGCCGCCCTTGCTGATCGAATAGGCGAGATAGCCGGGCTTCGGAATGATCTGGTGGACGCTGGAGCAGTTGATGATGCTGCCGCCTCCGCCGCGCTTGACGAAATGCGCAAGAGCCTTCTGCGCGCAGAGCACGGCGCCGTTCAGGTTGACGTCGATGATCCGGCGATAGGTTTCGACGTCGAGCGCCTCGCTCGGCGATTCCTTCTGAAAGCCGGCATTGTTGACGAGACAGTCGGGGCGCTTGAAGCGCGACAGGACCGTCTCGAACATCGCGGCGATGTCCTGCTCGCTGCCGACATTGGCCTTGACGATGCAATGATCGGGCTCGCCGTGACCGCGATCGCGCGAAGCGGCGCGCGCAAGCGCGCGCGTCTCCTCGGCCCGCTCCTCGTGCTCGAAATAATTGATGGCGACCGTTGCACCCTCCTGGGCAAGCCTGACGGCAACCGCGCGGCCGATGCCTTGTGAGGCGCCGGTCACCAGCGCGTATTGGCCGACGAGGCGCGAGGGAAACGAAGTCGAGCGATCGGGTTGCGGCATGGGTTCTCTCCGGAATGCCTCATCATCGACGGAAAGCGCCTTTTGTTCCATCCCTTCAGTGCATCCCTGGGATTCATTCCGCGCGGCGCGCGAGTGGCGAGGTCAGGATCTGATAGAGGATGATCGCGCCGAAGGTTGCGGTGCCGATCCCGCCGATCGTGAACGCACCGAATTTGAGCGTGAGATCGCCGGCGCCCGCGGTCAACGCCACGGCGACGGTGATCAGGTTTGCAGGATTTGCAAAGTCGACCTTATTCTCGACCCAGATCCGGCCCGCCATCGCCGCGATCAGTCCGAACAGCACGATCGAGAGGCCGCCGATGACGGGGCCCGGGATCGACAGGATCAGCGCGCCGAATTTCGGCGAGAAGCCGAGCAGGATCGACACGATGGCAGCGAAGGCGAACAGCAATGTCGAATAGACCTTGGTCGCGGCCATGACGCCGATATTCTCGGCATAGGTGGTGACGCCCGTGCCGCCGCCGCAGGCCGCGACGATGGTCGCCAGGCTGTCGGCGAACAAGGCGCGGCCGAGATAGGCATCGAGACTGCGGCCCGTCATGGCGCCGACGGCCTTGATGTGGCCGAGGTTCTCGGCAACCAGAATGACGGCGACCGGCGCGATCAGGAAGATGGCGTCGGCCTGGAACGTCGGCGTTGTGAAGTTCGGCAGGCCGAACCACGGCGCGGCCGAAAGCTGGGTGAAGTCGATCGGCTTGCCGAAGCCGAGACCGTTCGCGAACAGCAGATACAAAAAATATCCGCCGATCGCGCCGAGGATGATCGGCAGCCTGCGCCACAGGCCAGGGGCTGCGACGGCGACCACGCCGATGACGAGCACGGTCGCGAGCCCGATTGCCGTGTCGAACGTATTGGCGCTCACCGCCTTGACCGCGACGGGTGCGAGGTTGAGGCCGATCGCGGCGACCACGGCGCCGGTGACAGCCGGCGGCAGCAGCCGCTCGATCCAGCCGACACCGGACCACATCACGATCAGCGCGATCACGCCGTAGAGCACGCCGGCGCCAACGATGCCGCCGAGCGCAACCGAAATATTGGGATTCGCCCCCTGCCCGGCATAACCGGTGGCGGCGATAACGACGGCGATGAAGGCGAAGCTCGAGCCGAGATAGCTCGGCACGCGCCCGGCGACGATGACGAAGAAGATCAGCGTGCCGATGCCCGAGAACAGGACCGCAACGTTGGGATCGAACCCCATCAGCAGCGGGGCGATGATCGTCGAGCCGGACATCGCGACGCAATGCTGCAGACCGGAGACGATTGTCTGCCCCCATGACAGCCGCTCCTCCGGCATGATCACGCCCGAGGTCCTGAGTTTCCAGCGCGGAAAATAGCCCGGCGTTTGCTGGCCGGAGCCGGTTGCAGTCGCCATGTTCCCCCCAATTGCGGTGCAGCGATCGATCTTCGTGCGATCCGACAAAAATGTGATTGTCACTTCTGCGGCGGCCATCACATGGTGCAGGTCATGCACAAGCCGAATCCTGCACCATCAATGCGTTCAGGGCACACTTTATGACACAAGTCGCGATCCAGCCAGCCGTCCTCCGCCGGCACCAACCCTGGTACAAGATCCTCTACGTCCAGGTCCTGATCGCGATCGCGCTCGGCGTGCTCATCGGCTATGTCTATCCCGATCTCGGCAAGGCTCTGAAGCCGCTCGGCGACGGCTTCATCGCGCTGATCAAGATGATGATCGCGCCTGTCATCTTCTGCACCGTCGTGCACGGCATTTCCTCGATGGGCGACCTCAAACGCGTCGGCCGGGTCGGGCTGAAGTCGCTGATCTATTTCGAAGCGGTCTCGACGGTCGCGCTCGCCGTCGGCCTGCTGGTCGGCGAAATCCTCCAGCCGGGCCACGGCTTCAATATCGATCCCGCCACGATCGATCCGAAATCGGTGGCGACCTACGTCACCAAGGCGAAGGAAGAGGGCATCGTCGCCCATCTGATGGCGATCATCCCCGACAGCTATCTGGGCGCGATCGCCCGCGGCGACCTGTTGCAGGTGTTGCTGATCTCGATCCTCTCTGGCTTCGCCATCGCCTTCCTCGGCAAGGCCGGCGAACCCATTGCGGATGCGATCGACAAGGCCGCGAAGATGTTCTTCGGCATCATCCGAATCATCGTGCGTGTCGCGCCGATCGGCGCCTTCGGCGCGATGGCGTTCACCGTCGGCGCCTATGGCCTCGGCTCGCTGCTCAACCTCGCCGCGCTGATCGGCACGTTCTATCTCACGAGCATCCTGTTCGTGCTGATCGTGCTGGGCGCGATCGCCCGGCTCGCCGGTTTCTCGATCCTGCGCTTCATCGCCTACATCAAGGACGAGCTCCTGATCGTGCTCGGCACCTCGTCCTCGGAGACGGTGCTGCCGCAGATGATCCAGAAGATGGAGCATCTCGGCGCCTCGCGCTCGGTGGTCGGCCTCGTGATCCCGACCGGCTACAGCTTCAACCTCGACGGCACCAACATCTACATGACGCTGGCGACGCTGTTCCTGGCGCAGGCGACCAACACCCATCTGACCATCTGGCAGGAGCTCGGCATCCTGGGCATCGCCATGATCACCTCGAAAGGCGCCTCGGGCGTGACCGGCGCCGGCTTCATCACGCTCGCGGCGACGCTCTCGATCGTGCCTGACATCCCGATCCAGTCCATCGCGATCCTGGTCGGCATCGACAAGTTCATGAGCGAGTGCCGCGCGCTGACCAATCTGATCGGCAACGGCGTTGCCTGCGTCGTGATCAGCATCTCCGAAGGCGAGCTCGACCGCGAGGCGCTGCACGAGACCATGGCCCACCCGCTGGAGATCGGCGAGGCGCTGGAGCCGGGTGGAAGTACGGCCTCATAGGCCAGCGCGCCGCGAAGCCCCAGGTTCCGACGCGGTAGTTTCCCGGAGTAGTAAAATGATGCGGCAGGCGTCACAACAATCGGGTTGGGATCACGAAATTCATACTCATTTTTTCCACCCGACGCGCTGGGGGCAGGGCGTCGGGTTTTTGAAAATCACTGCCAAATTCAAACCTGCCAGGCGGGGTCAGATGATCCCGCCATCGATGCGCGGCAACTTGCCGGCAACATCGATCCGCCGCGTGATCCCGATTGCCTGCAAGAACGCTTCGTCGTGACTGACGACGAGCAGCGCACCGTCATAGGCCCGCAATCCCGCTTCGACGGCTTCGATGGACTCGAGGTCGAGATGATTGGTCGGCTCGTCCAGGATCAAGAGGGACGGCGGCGTCTGCCCGCCCAGCACGCAAGCGAGCCCCGCGCGAAACATTTGCCCGCCGCTCAAACGTCCGGCGCCTTGCAAGGCGGCATCGGCGCGAAACATGAACCGGGCCAGCGCGGCATGGCACTCGTTCGCACCCGCTGCCGGATTGAGGCGCCGAAAATTGTCCAGGATGGAGAGCCCTGGGTCGAGCAGACTGACCCTCTGGTCGAACAGCGCGAGATCCGGCCTGACCCGTACGACGCCTGAAAGCGGTCGCAGCTCGCCCGCGACGAGTTTCAGCAGTGTCGTCTTGCCGGAGCCGTTGGGCCCGACCAGCGCGACGCGCTCCGGCCCGACGATCGCAAATGAGAGATCGCGCAAGATAGGCTGCTCCGGCAGGTAGCCGGCACTGACGCCGTCGAGCCAGAGCACCTCCCTGCCCGCCGGCAGACCCGTCGCCGGCAGCTTGACGGAAAGCGGCTGAAGGATCTCGACGCGCCGGCGCGCCGCGTCGACGGCCTCGCGCGCGTTTGCGCGCTGCCGCTCGGCGATCTGCGCAGTCTTGCCCCCGGTGTCTTCGCTGCGATCCTTGCGCGCTCCGGCCAGGATGCGCGGCATGTCGCCCTTGGCGCGTTTCTTTCTGCCGCCGCTGTCCTTGCGCGCCTTCTTCTCCGCGCCCTCCTGCGCCTTGCCGTCGATCTCGGACAGCCGCCTCTCGGCATGCGCGAGGTCGTGCCTGACGGCGGCGAGCTCGACGGCTTTCTGTTCGCGAAAGCTGCTCCAATTGCCGCCGTAGCGCGCGGCGCCGAGTGACGTCAGCTCGACAATCGCATCCAGGGTGTCGAGCAGGTCCCGATCGTGGCTGACGACGATCGCACCGCCGCGCCAGGCTGCCAGCAGATCAATTACGGCCTTGCGTCCGTCCTGGTCGAGATTGTTGGTGGGCTCGTCCAGCAGCAGGAAGTCGGGCTCGGCAAAGACCAACGCCGCGAGCCGAACCCTTGTGATCTGGCCGCCGGACAGGGACGACAGCTCGGTGTCGGGAGAGGAAGCGAACCCGAGGCGCGCCAGCGCGGCCTCCAGCCGCGCATCGAGTGTCCAGTCGATCGCAGCGATGTCGTCGGCGGAGGCCTCGCCCCGCTCGGCTCGGCGCTGCAGCTCGAGCGCCGGCCGCACGCCGAACAGATCGGCCACGGTCGCGCTTGCCGGCCATTGCACGTCCTGACGCAGCAGGCCGATGCTGCCGTTGACCAGAACGCGTCCGGACTGAGGAAGGTGCTCCCCTGAGATCGACGCAAGCAGCGTCGTCTTGCCGACGCCATTGCGGCCGACGAGACCGGTCCGCTCGTCCGCAAATGTCAGATCGACGTCGGAGAAAAGAGGACGGCCGTCAGGCGTGGACAGCGACAGGTTCGACAGGATGATGGAAGCAGGCATGGAATTCCCCGTGGGCAAGGCGGATGGGCTTTGCGGTCGGGGTGAAATCCATGGCTGGAACGATCCTGGTTGAGGGAGCCCCTAACTATTCTCTTCGAAGGGCGAGATCAAGGCACGGCGCGAGGAGACGACAGCGCGAGAGGCGCTATCGTCCCTGGTCGCTGTGCCATCAGCCCTTCAGCGCGGTGACCACCACCTCGATCAGCGCGCTGCCGCCGAGATCGGCGACGCCGACGGTGGCGCGGGTCGGCAGATTGTCGCCGAAGAACTCGGTCCAGGCCGCGTCCATCTCCTTCTTCTTGGAGAGATCGGTGACGAAGATCGAGGCGCTGACGACGCGGCTCTTGTCGGTTCCCGCTTCCTTCAGATAGCCGGCGATCTTGCCGAGGATGTTGCGCGTCTGCTCGCCCATCGAGACCGAGGTGTCGTCGGCGATGGTGCCGCCGAGGAAGACGAAGCCATTGGCTTCGACGGCGCGGTGCATGATGGGCGTGCGGATGCTGCGGGTGATGCTCATGATGTTCCTCTTTAGAGCGTGGAAGGATGGAAACGGTCGATGCCAAGATCGCCAATGCGGGTCTGGGTGCCGCCGTTGACGATCAGCTCCGCCATCACGGCGCCAGCGCCGGGGCCAAGCTGGAAGCCGTGCAGCGAGAAGCCGAACTGGTGATAGAGGCCCTTGTGACGGCTGCTCGGACCGAACACCGGAATGTCGTCCTTCATCTTGGCCTCGATGCCGGCCCAGGCGCGGACGATGGTGGCGCTGCGCATCACCGGGAACAGCTCGAACACGGTGCGGGCGCTGGTCGCGAGGCTCTTCCAGTCCAGCACCGTCTCGTTGCGATCCTGATAGGGCGTCGCCAGATGACCACCGCCGATCAGCACGGTGCCGTTCTTGAATTGCTTGAAGGAGAGCTTTCGCCCCCGCAGGATCACGACGGGATCGATGAAGTGCGGCACGCGCGAGGTGATCATCAGCATCGGTGCCACGGTCTCGACCGGAACGGGCTCGCCGAGATCAGCCGCGATCTTGCCGGCCCAGGCGCCGGCGGCATTGACGAGCACCGGCGCGGCAAATGTCTCAGGGCCGACATCGACATGCCAGAGGCCGTCGTCATAGCGGATGTTGCCGGCGGCCATGCCTTCGCGCACGGTCGCACCCAGCTGCTCGGCCTTGCGACGGAACGCCGTTGTCGCCTGCGCCGGATTGGCCGCGCCGTCGCGGCGCGACACGACGCCGCCAGGGCAGGTTTCGGCGACTGCCGGCACGAGACTCCGGAGTTCAGCAGCGTCGATCAGCTCTTCATGGGTGAAGCCGAGCGCGTTGAGCTCGGCGACACGCGCGCGGCAGACCGCGAGCTCCTCCTCGTTCTCCGCGACCAGCACCTGGCCGTAGCTTTCAAAGCTGCAATCGTCGTCGACGAGATCCGAAATCTTCTCCCAGATTCCCATCGAGCGGATCGAGAGCGGGATCTCGGGAATGTGCCGCGCGAGCTGGCGCACGCCGCCGGCGTTGACGCCGGAGGCATGGCGGCCGGCATAGTCCTTCTCGATCAGCACCGGCTTCAGCCCGGCGAGGCAGAGATGCAGCGCGGTCGAGCATCCGTGGATGCCGCCACCAATGACGATCGCATCCACATTTCGAGTCATCCGCGCACCACCGCCTTGATATCGTCTTCGCTCTTCGGGACGGCGGCGAGCTCGGCGAGCGTGATCGGCTTCACCGGCGCTCGCAGGCGGTAATAGCCGATCTCCTGCGGCGTCTTCCCGCGCGCCTGCGCCATCAGCTCCGTGACGGTGAGACCGCAGAGACGGCCCTGGCACGGGCCCATGCCGGTGCGGCGATAGGCTTTTAGCTGATTGGGCCCGGTCGCGCCGATCGCGACGGAATCGAGCACGTCCTTTGCCGTCACCTCTTCGCAGCGACAGACGATCGTGTCGCCCGAGGGGATCCGGAATTGCGGCGCGGGGCGGAACAGCGTGTCGAGGAAGACGCGGCCGCGTTCCGCCTTGGCGAGATCGGAACGGAGCGTTGCCATCGGCGCAAGCTTCGCGGCAGACGCAGGGGCCAGCGCCTCGACCGCCGCGCGCGCGGCGATGCGGCCGCGCACAACGGCCGCATTGGCGCCGCCGATGCCGGCGCCGTCGCCGGCGATCGCGATGCCGGCAACCGACGAATTGCCGCTCGCATCGAGCACCGGCGACCAGCACAGTTGCAGATTGTCCCAGCGGTGCTCGACGCCGGCCGCCATCGCCAGATTGACATTGGGCACGACGCCCTGATGCAGCAAGAGCAGATCGGCGGCAATGGTCTCGCGCTTGCCGCCCGCGACATAGCTCACGCTCGCGAGCTGGCCGTCGCCGGCCGCCGCAAGCTCGGTGACGCCGGAGACGACCTGCACCTTCGCCTTCACCTCGCGCATCATCGACAGGCCCTTGGCGAAATAGGGCGAGGTCAGGAAAGCAAAGGCATGCGGCAGCGCCGCGAAATAATTGCCGCGCTCGGTGGTGTCGAGGATGCGGTCGATGCGGCCGCCGAGCCGCAGGATCTGCGCGGTGAGCAGCCAGAGCAGCGGGCCCTGCCCCGCGATCACCGTGCGGCCGTCGGGCACGAGCGCCGAGGATTTCAGCATGGTCTGCGCTGCGCCGGCGGTCATCACGCCCGGCAAGGTCCAGCCGGGAATCGGGAACGGCCGCTCCAACGCACCGGTCGCGAGGATCACGCGCTTCGCCCTAACGAAGGCGGAGGCGCCGCCGATCGAAACCGCGATGTCGAGATTGCGATCGAGGCTCCAGACGGTCGCGCGATGGATCACCTCGGTGCTGCCAGCGCGCAGCGACTGCACGAGATCGGCACCGACCCAATAGTCCTCGCCGAGCTGCTTGCGATCAGTCACCGGCGTCGAGGCGATGGCGCGAAACACCTGCCCGCCAGGACCGGCATTCTCGTCGAGCAGCAGCGTCGCGAGGCCGGCTTCGGCAGAGGTTGCCGCGGCGGCGAGGCCCGCAGGTCCCGCGCCGATCACCACGACGTCGTAGTCTTCGCGCTTGGGAGCCACAGTCATTTTCCGATCTCCCGCTTGCCCTTCTGGATTTCGACCTGCATGCCCTCCGCGACGGGCACAAGACAGCCCTGGCGGTTGCCGACACCGTCGATGGTGACGAGACAGTCGAAGCACACGCCCATCATGCAATAGGGCAGGCGCGGCGCGCCGCTTACCGCCGTCGAGCGCCGTGCGTCGACGCCGGAGGCCAGCAGCGCGGCAGAGACGGTGTCGCCCTGGCGTGCCGCGACGGCGACGCCGTCGACGAAGATTTGCACGGCCGGCCGTTTGTCCTGTTCGGATCGTCTGAACATCCTGGCTTCCTCAATATCTCTAGTAGCCGCTGTTGTTCGCCGCGCCGGCGGCGCCGAAACGGCTCGCCGAGAACGCGCCGACCAGCTCGGGCTCGAGCGCGCCCTGCACGACCATGCGCGCGATCTCGAAGGCGTGGTTGGACGCGAGCGTCACGCCGGAATGGCAGCAGGCGACGAAGGCGCCGGGATGCGTCTCCGACTGGTCGTAGATCGGAAAGCCGTCCTGCGGCATGACGCGGATGCCGGCCCAGCTTCGGACGACGTTGAGCCGCGACAGATGCGGAAACATGCGCTGCGCACGATCGGCCATGACGCCGCTGATCGAGGGCTTCAGGGTGCGATCATCGAGCTCATCCTCCTTGCTGTCGCCGATCATCACCGTGCCCTCGTCGGTCTGGCGGATCGTGGTCAAGGGATGCGGCAGGAACGGCATGGTGCGCTCGGTCACCACGACCTGGCCGCGGGTTGGACCCATCGGTGCATAGAGGCCGACCATCGGCGCGAGCGTCTGGTTGGCGTTGCCGGCAGCAAGCACGATCTTGGCGGCGCGGAGTTCGCCCTTTGGCGTGGTCAGGCGGAATTCGCCGCCGCTCTTGCTGATCGCCGAGACCGGCCGCTCCGGAAAGTAGTCGATGCCGAACGCCTTGAACCCTGTATGGAAAGCCCGGAACGTGCGCAGCGAATTGACGTGGCCGTCGAGCGGACAATAGCTGCCGCCGGACACTTCGGGCCCGATCAGCGGCAGCGCCTTCTTCACGTCCGAGGGCCGCAGCATCTCCATCTTGTAGTCGGCCGCGCCGGCCTGGTTGTGCATCCGCTTGACGAGCTCGGCGCGCTGGCCGAATTCGTCCTCGCCAAGGGTGAGATGAAAGCCGCCGTTCTGCTGGAGGGCGACGTCGAGCCCGGTCTGCTGCTTCAGCTCGGACGCCAGCCGGCCCCACGCCTGCGAGGCCTGCACCGTCCACACCGTATAGGCGGGCATGCCGAGCCCCTTGCTCTGCACCCAGACCAGCGCAAAGTTCGCGCGCGAGGCGCGCTTGGTGATGTCGCCTTCGTCGAGCACGGCCACCTTCTTGCCGAGGCGGCCGAGGCCCCAGGCAATGGCGGAGCCGAGCAATCCGCCGCCGACGACGGCGACGTCATAGTCTCCTGACATGGGTTTCTCCTATCGCCCGGTGTCGCCGCCCTTGCCGGCGAGCACGCGGTCGAGCCCGTAGAAGCGGTCGAGCAGAATGAGGGCGGTCATGGTTACAGCGATCACGCAGGCCGAGACCGACGTCACCAGCGGATCGATGTTGTCCTGGATGTAAAGGAACATGCGCACCGGCAACGTCTCGGTGCCGGGCGCGGCGAGGAAGACGGTCATGGTGAGATCGTCGAAGGACTGGATGAAGGCGAGCGCCCAGCCGCTGATGACGCCGGGCAGGATCAGCGGCAGCGTCACCCGGCGAAACAGCGTCCAGCCGCCGGCGCCGAGCGAGACCGCCGCCATCTCCACCGTGCGGTCCATGCCGGTCGCCGCCGCCAGCGTCAGCCGCAGCGCGAACGGAAACACGATGATGACATGCGCGATGATCAGCGCGGCGAAACTGCCGCCGAGGCCGGCCGAGGTGAAGAAGCGCAGGAAGGCGATGCCGAGCACGACATGCGGGATCATCAGCGGCGACAGGAACAGCGCGGCGAGCGCATCACGGCCGCGGAAGCGATAGCGCGCGATCGCCAGTGCCGCCGGCACCGCGAACAGCAGCGCGACGAAGGACGAGAGCGCGCCGAGGCCGAGACTGACCCAGAAGGCGTGAATGAATTCGGGATAGTTCGCGATGGTCCTGAACCAGCGCAGCGAGAAGCCATTGGTCGGCAGTGACAGAAAACCTTCGGGCGTGAAGGCGACCAGGCAGACCACCAGGATCGGCGCCACCATGACGATGACGAAGATGGTGTGGAAGATCAGCGCGAGCGGGCCGTTCCGTCTCATCGGAACACCTCCGCATAACGCCGCTCGATCAGGGCGTTGCTGCCGACCACGATCAGCACCAGCGCGACCAGCAGCAGCGTGGCGACCGCCGCCCCGAGCGGCCAGTTCAGGGTGTTGAGGAACTCGTCATAGGCCAGCGTCGCCGCAACCTTGAGCCGGCGACCGCCGATGATCGCGGGGGTCGCAAAGGCGCTGGCCGAGAGCGAGAACACGATGATCGCGCCCGACAGCACGCCCGGCATGATCTGCGGCATGATGATGCGGCGGATGATGGTCGCGGGCCCCGCGCCGAGCGACATCGCGGCGTTCTCGATCTGCGGATCGAGCCGCTGCAGCGCCGCCCACACCGAGAGCACCATGAACGGCATCATCACATGCGCGAGAGCGATCACCATGCCGGTTTCGGTGAACATGAAGGGAATGGGGGAGCGCATCACGCCCAGCGACATCAGGAGCTTGTTGACGAGCCCGTTGTTGCCGCCGAACAGCAGCGCCCAGCCGAGCGTGCGCGCCACCACGGAGATCAAGAGCGGCCCGAGAATGACCAGCAGGAAGAAGCTCTTCCAGCGGCCGCTCATGCGATTGAGGATGTAGGCTTCGGGTGCGCCAAGCAGCGCGGTGAGCAGCGTGGTCAGGATCGCGATGCGAAAGGTTCGCCAGAACATCTCGGCGTAATAGGGATCGGTCGCGATCTCGTGCCAGTTCTTCAGGATGAAAACCGGCTCGATGCCCTTGTACTGGCCCCAATCGTGGAACGACAGCATCACCGTCATCGCCAGCGGAATCAGCAGCACGCCGACGAACAGCATCAGGGCGGGCGCCGTCAGCGCCCATGGCGCGCGTACGCTGCGCTCCTCGGCGGCCATGCTCATGCCGCAGTCCTCGCGCGCACGCTCATGTCCTCGGGGCGCCAGGTCAGGCGAACGGCGTCGCCTTCGGCCGGTTGCGCCGTGCCGTCGTTCTGGCGGATCACGATCGCCGGGCCGCACTCGCTCTCGCACTGGAATAGCCAGTGATTGCCCTGGAAAATGCGCGTGATGATCTTTGCACCGAGCCCTGTATCACCGAAACCGATCCGCTCAGGGCGAATGCTGACAGTCACGGGGCCACTGAGCCCGGCGGGCGCCGGCGCGCTCCAGGAGCCCGCCACCAGCTGCGCGGGCGCCGAGGTCCGGTCGATCGTGCCGGCGAAATCATTGGTCTTGCCGAGGAATTGCGAGACGAAGGCCGAGGCCGGCCTTTCATACGTTTCCTGCGGCGTGCCGATCTGCTCGATCTTGCCCTGGCTCATCACCACGATGCGGTCGGACAGCGACATCGCCTCGTTCTGGTCATGCGTGACCAGGATCGTTGTGGTGCCGATGGTGCGCTGAATCTGGCGCAGTTCGATCTGCATCTCCTCGCGCAGCTTGGCATCGAGGTTCGACAAGGGCTCGTCGAGCAGCAGCACGCTCGGCTTGATCACCAGCGCGCGCGCCAGCGCCACGCGCTGCTGCTGCCCGCCCGACATGCGGCGGGGATGACGGTCCTCAAAGCCGGCAAGGCCGACCATCGCGAGCGCGGCGCGGACACGTTCAGCCCTATCAGCCCGCGGCACGTTGCGCATCTCGAGGCCGAACGCGACGTTCTCGGCCGCCGTCATGTGCGGAAACAGCGCGTAGCTCTGGAACACGATGCCGAGGCCGCGCTTGGCCGGATGGATCGCGGTCAGGTCCTTGCCCTCCAGGCGGATCGCGCCGCGTGAGGGATCGAGGAAGCCCGCGATCATCTGCAACGTCGTGGTCTTGCCGCAGCCGGAGGGGCCGAGGAAGGAGATGAATTCCCCCTTCCCCACCGACAGGCTGAAGTCGTCGACCACGGTCTGCGCGCCGAACTGTTTTGCGACCCGGTCGAGCTCGAGATAAGCCATGCGCTGTCTCCGCGAACGCTCAGATCAGCGCTCGACCTCGCGATTCCAGCGCTTGGTCCACTCCTCGCGCTTCTCGTTGATGACGGTCCAGTCCGGGTTGTAGAGCTTCGCCGCACGCTCGCCGATCGGCGCCATCTTGCCGAGCTCGGGCGGGATCGCCAGCGATTTCAGCACGGGGCCGTAGCCGTAATCCTTCAGCATCACGAGCTGGACTTTTGGGTCGAGCAGCATCTTGACGAAGCTTGCCGCCAGCGGCGAGGCATTGGGCTTGGCGATCGGGCACGCCGTGGTCAGCAGCGTCGCCGCGCCTTCCTTCGGATAGACGAAGTCGACGGGGAAGCCGGTATTGGCAAAGCTCTGCACACGGCCGGTGCCCCACACCGCGATCACGGCCTGGCCGGACTGGAACAGCTCGGTCATCTTGCCCGGCGACGGCTCATAGGCGAGCACGTTCGGATTGATCTGTTCCTTGAATATCTTGAAGCCGGAATCGACGTTGGTCTCGCCGCCGCCGTTCATCTTCGACAACATCACCAGCGCTTCGAGACCGTAAGTGTTGTTGATCGGCGGGATCACGAGCTGCTTGGCGTATTTCGTGTCCTTCAGATCGTTCCAGGAGGTCGGCGCCGCCCAGCCTTTCTCCTTGAACACCTTGGTGTTGTACATCAGGCCGGTCGCGACGATGCCGATGGCGACGGCACGATCATCCTTGAAGCGCGCGGTGTCGTAGAGATCCGCCGGCAGGCCGTCGAGCTTGCCGCAGAAGCCGAGCTGGATCGCCTGGTACATCGGGCCGTCATCGACGATGGCGACGTCGATCTGCTGGTTGCCCTTCTGCGCCTGGAGTTTTGCCAGCGTATCGGTGGAGTTGCCGGCGACGTATTCGACCTTGACGCCGTTCTCCTTCTCGAAGGCCGGGATCACCTCGTCGCGGATCGTCTTCTCGAACGAGCCGCCATAGCCGGCGACGTAGAGAGTCTTTTGCTGGGCCGAGGCGGCTGATGGGGCCGCGATGAGCGCTGCGATGCTGACCGCGGTCAGAAGGCGAAAAGTTGTCATGTGGACCGATCTCCATACCGGAATGAGGTGACGTGCCGACAAATCTCCGGCTGGGGCGCCTTCCGCATTTCCTTCCGCGCAAATCCCTCTCGGATCAGGGCTCCGGCCCCTGTTCGGCGGGTCTGGCGCGATTTGGAGGTCAAAACCCCTCCAATCTGCCGAAAAAGCGGGCTGGCTCCAGCTCTGATGAAAAAGATCGCAGACCTTTACTTCCATCGTCCAATGAATAATGGCACCCTCTGCATGCCGAAATGTTATGATTGGATGACGAGATGGCGCGGATCAATTCACGGCAGGTCGAGGCCTTCCGCGCGATGATGCTGACCGGCAGCGTCACGGAGGCTGCGAAGCTGATGGTGGTGACGCAGCCGGCGGTGAGCCGGTTGCTGCGCGACCTCCAGGCCCTGCTGAAGATGGAGCTGTTCGAGCGGCGCGGCACTGGCCTGGTGCCGACCGCGGCGGCGATGGCGCTCTATACCGAGGTCGAGCGCTCCTTCGTCGGTCTCGAACGCATCACCGCCGCCGCCGAGGAGATTCGCGGCCGCCGCACCGGCTCGCTGCGCATCGCCGCGCTGCCGGCGCTGGCGAACGGCTATTTGCCGCGCCTCGCAGGGCACTTCCTGCAGGAGCGGCCGAACCTCAACCTCGCGTTCTTCGGCGTGATCTCGCCAATCGTGGTCGACTGGGTCCTGAACAACCAATGCGACATCGGCTTTGCCGAGGTGCCGATTGCCCATTCCGGCCTGCCAAGCCTGCGACTGCCGGCGCCTGCGCGCGTCGCGGTGCTGCCGACGGGCCATCGCCTCGCGGAGAAGGAAGTCCTGGAGCCCAGCGATTTCGAAGGCGAGACCTTCATCTCGCTGTCGGCGGGATCATCGAGCCGGCATCTCGTCGACCAGGTCTTCAATCGCCATGAAGTCCGCCGCGTGCTCAGGGTCGAGACCACCTTGTCGGAGATCATGTGCGGCATGGTGTCGTCAGGGCTCGGCGTTGCGATCTGCGACCCCTTCACCGCGCGGGAATTTTCCACCCGCGGCGTGGTCGCGCGTCGCTTCCTGCCGCGCATCGACTTCGAATTCTCCGCCGTCTTCCCGGCGCAGCGCAGCCCGTCGCCGGTGGCGCTGGATCTCGTCGAGACCATGCGCAAGGCGCTCGAGGAGTTCGAGGACCAGACGGCAAGCCAGCTTGCAGGCGGTTGACGTGGACGCCATTGGTGCAGTGTTATAGCTACGCAACCGACGCAGGGCACATGGCACGCATCACCATCATCGAGACCGGCCTCGTTCCCAAGGAATATCGCGAGCGTCACGGCTCGTTTCCCGACATGTTCGAGCGCATGGTCCGCGCCGAGGATCCGGCGGCCACGGTAGACGTCGTCAGCATCCCGAATGGCGACGCGCTTCCCGATCCGGGCAAGCTCGACGCCGTCCTGATCACCGGGGCCGCTGCCGGCGTCTATGACGGCCTCGACTGGATCGCGCCGCTGGAAGATTTCGTGCGCACGGCCTATGCCAACAAGACGCCGATGGTCGGCGTCTGTTTCGGTCATCAGCTGATCGCACAGGCGCTCGGCGGCACCGTGCGCAAGTCGGAGAAGGGCTGGGGCATCGGCCGGCACGTCTATCAGGTGCTGCCGGAGAACGGCGTCGTCGACGGCGACGCGGTCGCCATCGCCGCCTCGCATCAGGACCAGGTGATCGAGCCCCCGGACGATGCGCTGACGATTTTGTCGTCGGAGTTCACCCCGCATGCCGGCCTGCTCTACGCCAACGGCACGACGCTGACCGTGCAGCCGCATCCGGAGTTCGACGTGGCCTTTGCGCAAGTGTGCTGCGATCTGCGGGACGGCAAGGCGCCGGATGCGGTGGTCGCAACAGCGCGGGCATCGTTGGCGGAGCCGATGGACAGTGCGAAGCTCGGTGGCGCGATTACGCGGTTCTTGGCGCGGCGCGTGGCGCCTTAGGCGCGGCACTCGCGAACTTCAGAACGGGTCCGTCCCCAACCCCGCCACGTCCGCCGGCCGCGGCCCCGGCGCGGCCCAGTGAAAGCGGCGATCCTTCTCGGCGATCATGATGTCGTTGATCGAGGCCTCGCGGCGCTTCATCAGGCCGTGTTCGTCGAACTCCCATTGCTCGTTGCCATAGGAGCGATACCACTGGCCGCTTGCATCGTGCCATTCGTACTGGAAGCGCACGGCGATGCGGTTCTCGTCGAAGGCCCAGAGATCCTTGATGAGGCGATAGTCGTGCTCCTTCTCCCATTTGCGCGTGAGGAAGGCGACGATCGCCTCGCGGCCCTGAAAGACCTCGGAGCGATTGCGCCAGCGGCTGTCCTCGGTATAGGCGAGCGAGACACGGACCGGATCGCGTGAATTCCAGGCGTCCTCCGCCATGCGCGCCTTCTGCGCGGCGGTCTCACGGGTAAAGGGTGGAAGCGGCGGGCGCGACATGGTGGCCTCATCGGTTTGGCGGGAGCGGCAATCTACGCCTGCATGCCGCGGAGTCGAGAGGCCATCCCCTATTGAGCGATCAGGAAATCACATCAGCCTTCATCAGCGTGCGGATCGATTTGGGGATCGGCTGGGCGCGTCCGCCGCTGATGAAGGCGACGCGGACCTCGGCTTTCACCAAAACGTCCTCACCGCGCCGCACCTCCTGCGCGAGCACGATGGAGGCGCCCTTCACCGCAACCGGCCAGGTCACGACGTCGAGCACATCGTCCATCCGCGCAGGCTTGAGAAAATCCAGATGCATCGAGCGCACCACGAAGGCGAAGCCCGTGCCTTCCGTCTCCGCCTGCTCGAACAGAGCCTGCTGCTCGGCGCCCATCAAGCGCAAATGATTGGTGCGTCCACGCTCCATGTAGCGCAGATAATTGGCGTGGTAGACGATGCCGGAAAAATCCGTGTCCTCGTAGTAGACGCGCACCTGCATGTGGTGGCGGCCGTCGCGGATCTCGCCGTCGAGATGGGCAGTCACGTCGCGAGCCTCTTTGCTTGTCGATATCAGCCCGTTTTGCGCAAAAACCGCCGCCCGCGCAAGCGGGTCAGGACACAACCGACATAGCCCGCCCCAGCGTCACCTCGACGATCTCGGGCGGCACGCCGACGCGGACCGGCATGATGCTGCAACCGAGACCGCCGGAGACGATGAGATCGCATTTCAGGCGGAAATGGCCATAGGCGAGCCGCATACCGTTCTTGGGCGAGACGGCAGGCGACCAGCCAAGCAGGCGGACCTGGCCGCCATGGGTATGGCCGGACAGTTGCAACGCGACGCGCGCAGGTACCAGCGGTGCAATGTTGGGCTCGTGCGCGAGCAGGATGATTGGCGCATCGTCGGTGACTTTCGCCAGCGTGCCCGCGAGATCGTCGGCGCCGAAGCGCCCGGTGCTGCGAAAGCGCCGCGCCGGCAGGAAGGCCAGCTGATCGCCGAGCCCGGCGAGCCAGAACGGGCGGCCGTCCTTGGAAAGGCGCACGACATCGTTCTCGTAGACGGGGATGCCGGCCGCCTCCAGCGCCCGATGCGCGATGGTCGGCCCGTGTCCCGCCCGCTGCACGGTCTTGTCGTCCCAATAATCGTGATTGCCCATCACGGCATGGACGCCGAGCGGCGCCTTCAGGCCGGCCAGCACCCTCGCCCATTCGCGCGACGGAATGAAGCGCGTGACGTGATGGAGGCCGGCGACATAGTCGCCGAGCAACACGATGAGATCGGGTTTCAACGCGTTGGTGCGTTCGACGATGCCCTCGATCCGTTCCAGCGACATCCAGGGATTGCAGGCATGGATGTCGGCGATGGCGGCGATCTTCAACGAAAGATCCGCCGGCCATTGCCGCGGCTTGGGATGATAGCGGGTGACGCGGAGCCGCAGCACCGGCTCGATGCCGACGCCGTAGGCGGCGGTCGAGACGCTGAGGGCGGACAGCCCGCCGATGGAACGGATGAAATGACGGCGCGTGATCATGAAAACCCGATCGGAATGCGCTCTTTTGATGCGGTCCGAATGGAGCGGAATTGGGGTGCGCTCGTGCAGATCGTCTGCACGAGATCACCAGAAGTTCATGAAAGGAGCGCGCCGTTTGCGCAGATCAGTCGTCGCTCTCGTCGGTGCCGAACAGGCCGAACTGTGCCGCCGCATCGCGCGAGGGCTCGGCGATGCCGAGATGGCGGAAGGCGTGCGAGGTGAGCAGGCGGCCGCGCGGGGTGCGCTGGAGGTAGCCGCACTGGATCAGATACGGCTCGATGATGTCCTCGATCGCATCGCGCGGCTCGGACAATGCCGCGGCCATGGTCTCGACGCCGACCGGTCCGCCGCCATAGTTCATCGCGATGGTGGTGAGATAGCGGCGATCCATGGCGTCGAGACCCGCAGCGTCGACCTCGAGCGCGCTCAGCGCGTGATCGGCGATCTTGCGATCGATCTTGTCGGCATCGGCAGCGGAAGCAAAATCGCGCACGCGACGGAGCAGGCGCCCGGCGATGCGCGGCGTGCCGCGGGCGCGGCGCGCGATCTCGTTGGCGCCGTCAGCGCTCATGCCGACATTGAGCACGCGCGCGCCGCGGCTGACGATGCTTTCCAATTCCTCGATGGTGTAGAAATTCAGGCGGACCGGAATGCCGAAGCGATCGCGCAAGGGATTGGTGAGCAGGCCTGCGCGCGTCGTGGCGCCGACCAGCGTGAATTTCGACAGCTCGATCTTCACCGAGCGCGCTGCCGGACCTTCGCCGATGATGAGGTCGAGCTGAAAGTCCTCCATCGCGGGATAGAGCACCTCTTCCACCGCCGGGCTGAGGCGATGGATCTCGTCGATGAACAGCACGTCGCGCTCTTCGAGATTGGTCAGCAGCGCGGCGAGGTCGCCGGCTTTGGCGATGACGGGTCCCGAAGTGGCGCGAAAGCCGACGCCGAGCTCCTTCGCCACGATCTGCGCCAGTGTGGTCTTGCCGAGGCCGGGCGGGCCGACGAACAGCACGTGATCGAGCGCCTCGCCGCGCTTGCGCGCAGCCTCGATGAAGATCGAGAGATTCTTGCGCGCCTGCTGCTGGCCGACGAAATCGGACAGCGATTGCGGACGCAGCGCGGTGTCGCCGACATCGTCGCTGCGGCGCTCGGGCGAAACCATGCGGCTGGCCTTGGGATCGCTCACTTCGCGAGCTCCTTCAGGCCAAGGCGAATGAGCTGCGCCGTCTCGGCATTCTCACCGGCGCTGCGCGAGGCAGATGCAATCGCAGCGGCCGCCTGCGGCTGGCCATAGCCGAGATTGACCAGCGCGGAGATCGCATCCGCGACCGGGCGTGGGGCTCGTTGATCGTCGACCGCGCCTGCGAGATGCACGACGGCAGGATCGACATTGGCGAAGGCCGGCGCCTTGTCCTTCAACTCGGTGACGATGCGCTCGGCGACCTTGGGGCCGACGCCGGGCGTGCGCGCCACCGCCGCCTTGTCGCGCAGCGCGATCGCATTGGCGAGATCGGAAGGCGCCAGCGTGCCGAGCACGGCGAGCGCGACCTTGGCGCCGACGCCCTGCACGGTCTGCAGCAGGCGAAACCATTCGCGCTCCTGGTCGGTGCGGAAGCCGAACAGTTTGATTTGATCCTCGCGGACATAGGTCTCGATCGACAGCACGGCGGCTTCGCCCGGCGAGGGCAGATGCTGCAAGGTGCGCGAGGAGCAATGCACCTGATAGCCGACACCGCCGACGTCGAGGATGACGAAGTCTTCGCCGTAGGAATCGATCAGGCCCTTGAGCTTGCCGATCATAGGCTCGCCACCTTCAGCCGCAGCGCGGTGCTCTGGCGGTGATGGGCATGGGTGATGGCGATGGCGAGCGCATCGGCGGCGTCTGCCGACGGCGGATCGGCCTTGGGCAGAAGGATCTTCAGCATCATCGCGATCTGGGCCTTCTCGGCGTGCCCGGCGCCGACGACGGTTTTCTTGACCTGGTTGGGCGCGTATTCGGCGACAGAGATGCCGAACATTGCGGGCGCCAGCATGGCGACGCCGCGAGCCTGGCCGAGCTTCAGCGTCGCAACGCCGTCCTTGTTGACGAAGGTCTGCTCGACCGCGGCTTCCATCGGCTGGTGGTTCGAAAGCACGGCCGCCAGCCCTTCATGGATCGCGAGCAGCCGGCTCGCCAGCGGCAGGTCGTTCGGCGGTTCCACCGAGCCGCAAGCCACATAGATCAGGCGGTTGCCGTCAGCCTCGATCACGCCCCAGCCGGTGCGGCGCAGGCCGGGGTCGATGCCGATGATGCGGACGGGTTGGCGAATCGGGAGCGCGGTCATGGGCCAGTGATAGCGGCTGGCCGATGATAGCGAAACAGAAACAGAACAGAAGTAACAGGGGAAGTGGCCCGTGCCCCGGGCGGGACGCAGCGCGAAGCGGTGCGGCGCTGAACCGGGGCCCATATCGGCACCGATGCCTGCGGGACGATGGGTCCCGGCTCTGCGCAGCGGCGTTTCACGCTGCGGCGCGTCCGGGACACGAGCGGCCTCAGCCGCCCATCTTCGCAACAAGCGCGTCCGACACCTCGAAATTGGCGTAGACCTGCTGGACGTCGTCGTGCTCGTTGAGCAGATCCATCAGCTTCAAGAGCTTCTCGCCGGTCTCGTCATCGACTGCGACCGTGTTCTGCGGCTTCCAGATCAGCGCGGCCTTGCGCGGCTCGCCGAATTTGGCCTCCAGCGCCTTGGCGACGTCGCGATAGCCTTCGGTCGAGGCGTAGATCTCGTGGCCACTTTCGCCGGAGACCACATCGTCGGCGCCGGCCTCGATCGCGGCATCCAGCACGGCGTCGTCGGAGGCGACGCTGCGGTCGTATTCGATGATGCCGGTGCGGTCGAACATGAAGGACACCGAGCCGGTTTCGCCGAGATTGCCGCCCGACTTGGTGAAGAAGGAGCGGATGTCGGAGGCGGCGCGGTTGCGGTTGTCGGTCAGCGCCTCGACGATGACGGCAACGCCGCCGGGGCCGTAGCCCTCGTAGCGGATCTCGTCATAGTTTTCGCCCTCGTTACCGAGCGCCTTCTTGACGGCACGCTCGATATTGTCCTTCGGCATGTTCTCCTGGCGCGCCGCGATGATAGCCGCACGCAGGCGCGGGTTCATGGCCGGATCGGGCGTGCCGAGCTTGGCTGCGACGGTGATTTCCCGCGCCAGCTTGCCGAACAGCTTCGACTTCTGGGCATCCTGCCGCCCCTTGCGGTGCATGATGTTCTTGAATTGGGAATGTCCGGCCATGCGTGGTCTCTTGGAAAGTCGTCAGCCAAAGGTGAGCGTGGGAAGCGCGGCCTTATAGGCCGCCACCCCACCGGAATCAAAGGGATCTGGGCCTCTGAGGTAGCACTGTAAAGGTAGCCCCCGTAATGGACGGTGCCTAGAGGTGAGGCACCGTTAACCCTGATTTCATTCCGGACTGCGAAAATAGCGCCCGACCTTATCCCGACGAGAGAGAGCTGATGGCGTTCGGACTATTTCGAAAGCGCCTGCCGGACCAGGCCGCGCCTGCGGCCGCCCCGGCGGCTCTGCAGCCGGCGGCCCATTCCGAGCCCGCTGCCGTGGCCGAAACTGATTCGGCACGGGAAATCCTGGAGCTTTTGGAACTCGAGCTCGGCGCCATGATCCGCCAGCTCGAACGCGCCGCCAATTCCGTGGCCGGCGGCGCCGAAGCGACCGCGGCGACGCTTGCCGCCATCCGCGACCGCACCGATGCCCTGACCGGCCGCACCAACGCCGCGCAATCGACCGCATCCACCTTCGCCCATGCCGCCGACAAATTCACCCAATCCGCCCTGGGAATCGGAGCGCAGGTTCGCGAGGCCGGCAAGCTCGCCGACGAGGCAAGCGCCGCGGCACAGGAAGCCCGCGCCAATGTCGATCGCCTGCGCGAATCCTCAGCCGCCATCGGCAACGTCGTCAATCTGATCGCGCAGATCGCGCGGCAGACGACGCTGCTCGCGCTCAACTCGACGATCGAGGCCGCGCGCGCGGGCGCGGCCGGCAAGGGCTTCGCGGTCGTCGCCACCGAGGTCAAGGCCCTCGCGGTGCAGACGCAAGGCGCGACCGAAGAGATCACCAAGAAGATCGACGCATTGCAGCGCGACGCCGCCGGCTCCGCGGATGCCGTGCACCGCATCTCGCAGGCGATCGAGGCGATCCGCCCGGTGTTCGAGACCGTCAACGGCGCGGTCGCCGAACAGAACGCCACCACCAGCGAAGTCTCCGGCAATGCCGCGAGCGCCTCGGAGTTCATCGTCTCGGTCGGCGAGAGCGCGGCCGAGATCGATGCCGCGACGAAGGCTGCCGAGAGCCATGGCGAGAACGTCGCCAGTGCCGGCAAAGCCGTCACCACCTTCGCGCAAAAGCTGAAGTCGCGCTGCGCCGTGCTGCTGCGCCAGAGCGAGCACGACGATCGCCGCAAGACCGAACGGCTGCCCTGCCATCTCAAGCTCGAGAGCGCGCGCAGCGTGATGCCGGTCTATGAGATCTCGATGGACGGCGTGCTGATCGGCGGCGCTGACGCCGGCCGGCTCGCACCGCAAGCGATGATCGAAGGCACGCTCGAAGACGTCGGCGCCTGCCGGCTGCGCGTGATCGAGCAGTCCAAGGCCGGCGCCCGCGCACAGTTCGCCAGCCCCAATGCCGAGCTCCGCGAAAAGATCGAGGACAAGCTCTGGTCGATCCACGAGGAGAACACCGAGTTCGTCACCCGCGCCATGGAGGCGGGCAACGCGCTGACCAATATCTTCGAGCAGGCGGTGGCACGCGGCGAGGTCAAGATCGACGACCTCTTCGACACCGACTATGCCGAGATCGCCGGGACCAATCCGCAGCAATACCGCACGAAATATCTCGACTGGGCCGACCGGGCGCTGCCGCCATTCCAGGAAACCTTTCTGGCGAAGGACCAGCGCATGGCCTTCTGCGCCATGGTCGACCGCAACGGCTTCCTGCCGGTGCACAACAAGATCTATTCGCATCCGCAGCGGCCGGGCGACGTTGCCCAGAACACGGCCAACAGCCGCAACCGCCGAATATTCAACGATCCGGCGGGGTTGGCTGCCGCGCGCAACCTGCGATCGTACCTGGTCCAAAGCTATGCGCGCGACATGGGCAACGGGAACACGGTGATGATGCGCGAGATCGACGTCCCGATCCGCGTGCAGGGCCGGCACTGGGGTGGATTCCGTACCGCCTACAAGCTGTAGTGCACGCTCAGGCAAGACGCCTGCCGCGAATCATCCTCTAAAGTCGCGACTGGAATGGGAATGCCGCCGTGAGCCGGGTTGCGGCTCTGACTGGAGGACTCATCGAACATGTCCGTCGTACAACTTGCCGTCATGGACACCGGCTCCAACCGCACGCTTGCCGAACGGCTGATTGATCAGCTCGCCGACCGCATCGGCGGTCTCGGCGTGGAGCTCGCCGATATTGCCGGCAACGTCCAGGAAGTCGCAAGCCGCGTCGCGAACCAGTCCGACCGGTTCCACCACCTCCAGAGCACGGCCGAGACGATGGTCTCGGCCAATCACGACATCGCCAATGCATCGCAGGCCGTACAGACGACCACGTCCGCGGCGGTCGGTGAGATCGCGCAGTCCCGCAGCGCCGTCGACACCGCGGTCAGTCACATCTCCGAGCTCGTCGCAGCGGTGGAGCGGATCGAGGCGCGCCTTAGCGCCGTCGGCTCGGCGCTTGCGCAGGTGGCGAAGGTGTCCGGCTCGATCGAGGCGATCGCCAAACAGACCAATCTGCTCGCGCTGAACGCGACCATCGAGGCCGCCCGCGCCGGCAATGCCGGCCGCGGCTTCGCGGTGGTCGCAAGCGAAGTGAAGAACCTCGCCGAAGCCACCCGCCAGGCCACGCACCAGATCTCCGACACCGTTCGCGACCTCGATGGTCAGATCGAAGGCCTGATCGGCGAAAGCAGCGACGCCTCGCAACGTGCCAAGACCGCCGGCGAAGGCGCCCAGCAGATCTCCAGCATCATCTCGCGCGTCCAGCAGGGATTTGCGTCGGTCGAAGCGGAGATCGGCAGCGTCACGCGCGCGGCGACCTCCAATCTCGGACATTGCGACACCGTCATCAGCGAGCTCAACGAGCTCGCCAAGGGCGTCGACCTCTCCTCGCGCGACCTCAAGAACGCCGACGAGCGCGTGGCCAAGCTGCTCGACACGTCCGAAGGACTGATCGCGCTGATCGCCGACAGCGGCGTCGAGACGTCGGACACGCCGCTGATCCGAATCGTGGTCGACACCGCGAAGCGGATCACGGCCGAGTTCGAAGCCGCCATCGATCGCGGCGACATCACGCTGGACCAGCTCCTCGACGAGACCTATCGCGAAATTCCCGGCACAGATCCGAAGCAGTACCTCACCAACTACGTCGAATTCACCGACCGCGTGCTGCCCGCGATCCAGGACCCGATCCAGAAATCGGATCCGCGCATCGTCTATTGCGTCGCCTGGGCGCGGGATGGCTATCTGCCGACCCACAATCCGAACTACCGCCTGCCGCAGGGCAAGGACCCCGTCTGGAATAACGCCAACTGCCGCAACCGCCGCCTGTTCAACGACCGCACGGTGAAGAAGGTCGCGGGCAATACCAAGCCGTTCCTGCTCCAGACCTACCGGCGCGACATGGGCGGCGGACAGTTCGTGCTGATGAAGGATCTTTCGTCGCCGATCGTGATCCGCGGCAAGCACTGGGGCGCCTTCCGGATGGGATTTAGGCAGGGCTGACGGCCGGCGCTTCCGCGTCCCAACTCAAAAGTTCGAAAACAACCCCATGCACAGTAGCCGGGGCGTGCGGAATCAATGGCTTACGCCGGCAGGCCACGACGCGTTTTGACGCGTCGGGCAGAACAGGAGCGTGAGGCTCCTGTTCTGAAAGACCATCGTCTCGTTGCCGCCCTCTCCGGGAGAATAGAGCTGCTCTGCCCGTCAACGACCCCCGCCGCGACCAACGTCGCACAGATCGTGATTCCGGCATCAAGCGACATACGCCCGACGGCGCGCTCTCGATGCCGCCGTTCGGCAATTCATACACCGACGACGAGATCGCGGCGGTGGCGAATTACGTGACGGCGCGGTTCGGCGCGAAAGGCTCGAAGCTGACGGCGAGGGATGTCGCGGGGTTGCGGCAGCAGACGGCGGAGTAAATCTCGCCGCGATGACCACGCGCCTTCCCCTGTGGGAGAAGGTAGCGAGGAGAGCGCTATAGATATCAGACAGTTGGTGTTTCGAAGTCCCTGTAAGGTCCCGGCCAGCTGCCTGCAGGACGGGTGCGTCAGCCCAGCCCTTTCCGCGACTCACTTCCTATTCGCTTTCGATCCAGTTTTGCTTCCCGCACTCGCAGGTGAACATGCGGACGGTATGCCCTGTTCGCGGGACTAGAAAGGTGGTGATGAACTTGGGTTGCCTCCCGCACTTTGGGCAGGTCAGCGCGATGGGCTCCCGTGACGACTTTTCCATGAGTGACTCCCGTTCATGAGCGGGAGCACAGCCGGGTCTCTCAGCCACCGGAAGCCCAAGGCAGAGCCGGTGATGATGACAGAACGACCGCAAGGCCAGTTTGTTGCAAAATCATCGATCGGTTGTGAGACGGCGGCACTGTCCCGCATTTTTCCACCTCCACAGCAAATCGATCTTGCGTCGCGCGCGCAATGCGCAGCTAGTAATGATCTCAGGTGCGACCTGAAGTCCCATTTCTCGGGAGGGCGCAACATGCGGAACTATGTCGTCAACGAAAACATCCGTTGCTATCGGAAGCTTATCGCCATGAGCGCCGATGACCCGCATCGTGACGAAGCTCGACACCGTATGTTGCTCCAGCTTCTCGCCGAAGAAGAAGCCAAGCATATGAAGCCGGATGATTGGCCGAACAAATGATCCGAACAGATGCGGGGGCGCTTCTCTATCGTCCGATTGACCAGCTGAAGCTCTTGGATCAGAACGTTGCGCTCGCACGCGGCCGCCGCTCAGCCACACACGATATTTGAACCCAACCTTTCAGCTGTTCGTTTTCGAAGAGCAATTCTGCTTGAGCGCTTGATTGATTGCCCATTCGGCGGCGAGAATTGCCCCGACACGATCGCAAGAAGTGCCAGTTTTCGGCGGACGTGCTTCTCGCTCAAACGACCATCTCCAGCCCGAAGGGTTGGCTGCTTGGACGATTGTGTATTCTATACCCCGATATTGCATGAGGTAGCCTTCATGTCGTTTTCGGCGGACGCAATTCGCCCTTGGTCCAAGCTTGAAAATCTGGGACCTGCATTGGATCGATGTCGTCGCACTTGATACACCGAAACTTCCGACCGCCTGTCTTGACGATCACGAAGTGCATCGGCTTACCGCATTTCGGGCAGATCGGGCGGTGAGAGTTTTTTGGCATAACTACTCCCGCTGAGAGCGGCGCGAGTCTTCTGCTCACAGTCATCGGTAGCTGCCTGAAATAGGCCGATGATGGAACCACGCTAGTCTCTCATTGTGACATCTGCATCAAGAAAGAACGGAACTACGTATTGTTACGTAGCCACCCATTTTAGTGCACTCGCAATCGCAACTCCGCTGTTAGCCCCGGACCGACCCACCTTCCGAAGTTCGGAACGGTGCAGCTCGTTGAAGCAGCGGCAGACACCCGAGCGCCAATGGCGGCTTACGAGACAGTCGCTCACCCGTCTCGCCGCTACGCGGCGAGCCACCCTCTGCAAAGGGAGAGAGGGCGCCACAATGCAGTCTGATAACTTCAGCTCAACCAGAATTTCGGCGTTGCCGGCTCCAGCCTTCCACCGACACGCACCGGCGCAATCTTCAGCGCGAGGCCCGTGGCGTCATCCGTCTCCACCGCGACGCCGCTCAGCGTCGCTGCGCCCGCGGCCGGCTCGAAGCGGCCTGACGGGATTCCCGAGGTGAACCTGCGCAGCGGCTCTTCCTTCTGCATGCCGATGATGGAATCGTAGTCGCCGGTCATGCCGGCATCGGTCATGTAGGCGGTGCCGCCCGTGAGGATCTGGTGGTCGGCGGTCGGGACATGGGTGTGCGTGCCGACGACGAGGCTGGCGCGGCCGTCGCAGAAGAAGCCGATACCCTGCTTCTCGCTCGACGCCTCGCAATGGAAATCGACGACGATGGCATCCGCGGCAACGCCGAGCGGGCAGGCCCCGAGCTCGCGCTCCAATGCTGCGAAGGGATCATCGAACGGGGTCATGAAGACGCGGCCCAAAGCGTTGACGACGAGCGCGTGCTTGCCGTTCTTGGTCTCGACCAGGGCCGCTCCGCGGCCGGGCGTGCCGCGCGGATAGTTGGCGGGACGCACCAGGCGCTCGGCGCGCTCGATGAACACGAGCGCCTCGCGCTGGTCCCAGGAATGGTTGCCGAGCGTCACCGCGTCGGCGCCCGCGTCGAGAAACTCCTGATAGATCGCTTCCGTGATGCCGAAGCCGCCGGCGGAATTCTCGCCGTTGACGACGACGAAATCGAGCGACCAGTCCTTGACCATGCCGGGCAGATATTCGGCGATGGCGTTGCGCCCCGCTCGGCCGACGACATCACCCACGAAGAGAATGCGCAACTTCAGAACTCCGGAAATCGAACACGTCCGATTCCGTTAGCACATAATCCAGCGCGACGTCGTGCGATAGTGCCGGAACCGCCTTGATCTCCTGCGCTGCAAAAGCAAGTCCGATGCCGACGATCTGCTTGGCTTTGCGCAAATGCGCGAAGGTGAAATCGTAATGCCCGGCGCCATAGCCGATGCGATGGCCGAGGCGATCGAATGCCGCGAGCGGCGTCAGCATGACATCCGGAATGACTTCAGCGGCCGCCGGCGACGGTTCGGGAATGCCGAGCGGGCCGAGCATCAGACGATCGTTCGGATGGAAGATGCGGAAGACCAGGGCCTGGCCGCGCGCGGTGACGCAAGGCAGCGCCAGCTTGGCGCCCTGCTCCGCAAGCGCCTTCATCAGCGGCATCGGATCGATCTCGCTGCGGATCGGCGAATAGCCGGACACGATGCTGTCGGGCAGAAGCTTGAACGGCAGCCCACGCTTGGCGAGCTTTGCGGCGGCGGCGCTGCGCTTCTTCTCGCTCAAGGCGTCGCGCGCCGCGAGGGCTTTGGCACGGAGTTCGGCTTTCGTGTTGGGCATGCGCGTTTTCCCCCGAAGGCGAAGTCTTGCTCCGCCGTCATCACCCGCGACGCGGACGATCCGATATTCCAGAGACGCCAGTGCTAGACCTCGACGCGGCGGCGTACTCGATGCCCCCGGTCCCACGTGCGCAATTGCGCACTAGGGGGGCATGACACCGAGATTGGACCGCAAGCGTGTCGGGGACGCAATTCGACAGGCACGAACCAGAAGGAAGAAACAGTGCGAAGCCGCGTACGCCGTTGAAGCACTCGATCCCGGAGTTCCCTACGAAAGTAGGTGGGCACCATATGTCCGGGCCCACGGGCCCGGCCAGGGACAGTTCCCTAAAGGATCGATAAGGCCCCGGGGATATATGGCTCCTGACGCGCGTCGCAGCCTCGCAGGGCCAATGTAACAACGATACTGACGAATCGCCAGCCCGGCGAGAGAGCATGCTTCGGCGTAATGAAGCGGGCTGCGAGCCACGGCGGAAGTCCGCTCCCCGCCTGCGGGGGAGGGTTGGGGAGAGGGTGTCTCCACATCGGGACAATCCCCCAGAGGATCCGGGGCGATGACTCAGCGAAGCTTTCGCGGCCCGTTACCCAATCGCGATCCCGTTGCCGACGGTGCGGTTCAGGACCTGGGTCGACTTCTCGATGCGTTCGGCGGCGGCGTTCAGGGCGTTCACCACCGCAGTCTGCGTCATCCTGGCGCGCTCGACGGCGGCATTGCGGAAATCGCGCAGCTCGGTCAGCTCCTGCTCCATGCTGCGGACACGGTTGCCGACGTCGACCAACTCGTCGCAGACGGTCAGCGCCGCCATCACGGTGAGCCTGGCATCACCGATCTCGCCGAACTTTCCGCGCAGCGACTGGATCCGCGTCTCCAGGCTCTCGGCGAGCTTGAGCAGCCGCACCTCCTGGCCCTCCTCGCAGGCCATGCGATATTGCCGGCCATTGATGGTGACGTTGATGTGGCTCATCCGTCCTCTCCGGTATCGAGCACCGAGCGTATCGTGACGATCGCGGAATCCAGCCGGTCGGAGATCTCGCGATTGGTGCGCTCGAGCTTGCGCGCCTTCACCAGCGCGCCGTCGAGCTCGTCGGCAAGCCGCGAGCGGTCCGCGCCCAGCGCCTGGATCCGCGCCGCGAGCTCGTTCTCGTCGCGATCGGCGTCGCGCCGGCGCTCCACCGCGCTTTCGAGCGCGTCGAGCGCCGCCATCAGCCTGCGGGTCGCGATCTCGATCTCGACCGCGGAGGACTCCGTCATGGCGGCACTGTTGGACACGCGATCGTTCATGCAGTCAGCGGTGGAACCTGGCGGCCTTTGCCCAGTGGCCTTTTCCTGGAGCTTGCCGCCCGGCAAAAGACTCGGTTCGGCAAGCGGTTAGAAGCAGAAATTTACAAAGCAAGCTAGCCCAGCGCAACGCCGCCGCGAAACTATGCACCGATCAATCGGGACGGAGGCCGTCCCGATCCGTCAGTTCCTCCCTCGCAGGCACCTGACGGAAAAGCGATCTCCACAGAGGCAACTTTTGCGGCCGAATCAGCGTTTGACTGCCTTGGACTCCCGGAACCGAGGTGCTATCCCAGCCCCGACCTTCAGTGGCCGCCAGGCTCCTCCCGCGCGGGCGTACATCGCCTCCAAGCGCCTCATTTCAGACGGATTTCAGACATGACGCAGGTCGATCACTCCCGTATGGCCAACGCGATCCGCGGGCTTTCGATGGACGCCGTCGAGAAGGCGAAATCGGGTCATCCCGGCCTGCCGATGGGTGCCGCCGACATCGCCACCGTGCTGTTCACGCAGTTCCTGAAATTCGACGCCGCCGCGCCCGCCTGGCCGGACCGCGACCGTTTCGTGCTCTCGGCCGGCCACGGTTCGATGCTGCTCTATTCGCTGCTGTATTTGACCGGCAATTCCGAGATGACGCTGGACCAGATCAAGCAATTCCGCCAGGTCGACTCGCTCACCCCCGGGCATCCCGAGAATTTCCGCACCAAGGGCATCGAGACCACGACCGGTCCGCTCGGCCAGGGCATCTCGACCGCGGTCGGCATGGCGCTCGCCGAGAAGATGCTCGCCGCCGAGTTCGGCAAGAAGATCGTCGATCACCACACCTATGTGCTCGCCTCCGACGGCGACCTGATGGAAGGCGTGTCGCAGGAAGCGATCGCGATGGCCGGCCACTGGAAGCTCAACAAGCTGATCGTGCTCTACGACGACAACGGCATCTCGATCGACGGGCCGACCTCGATCGCCGATTCCGTCGACCAGGTGAAGCGCTTCAAGTCGGCCGGCTGGGCGGCCGAGAAGATCGACGGCCATGACCAGGCGGCGATTGCCGATGCGATCACGCGCGCGAAGAAATCCAACAAGCCGACGCTGATCGCCTGCCGCACCACCATCGGCTTCGGCGCGCCGCACAAGGCCGGCACCTCGAAGGTGCATGGCGAAGCGTTAGGGGCCGACGAGCTCAAGGCCGCCAAGGAAAATCTCGGCATCTCGCTCGAGCCGTTCACGGTCGCCGAGGACGTGCTGAAGGCGTGGCGCGCAGCCGGCAGCCGCGGCGCGGCGGCGCGGCAGGAATGGGAAGCACGGCTCGGCGAGCTCGGCAGCCGCAAGCGCGCCGAGTTCGAGCGCCGCCTGCGTCACGAGCGTCCCGCTTCGCTCGCAAAGGCGGTGCGCGCCTACAAGAAGGAGCTGCTGGAAAAGCCGATGACTGCGGCGACCCGCAAGTCCTCGGAAGCGGTGATCGAGGTGATCGCCGGCGCGATGCCGATGGAATTTTTGGCGGGCTCGGCCGACCTCACCGGCTCCAACAACAACAAAGCGAAGTCGGCGACCGCCTTCTCCGCCAAGACGCCGAAGGGCCGCTTCATCCATTACGGCATCCGCGAGCACGGCATGGCCGCCGCGATGAACGGCATTTTCCTGCACGGCGGCTTCGCGCCGAACGGCGCGACCTTCCTGGTGTTCACCGACTACGCACGACCCGCGATGCGCCTTGCCGCTCTGATGGGCTCCGGCGTCGTGTACGTCATGACCCACGACTCGATCGGGCTCGGCGAAGACGGTCCGACCCATCAGCCGGTCGAGCATCTCGCCGCGTTGCGCGCCATTCCGAACATGCGCGTGTTCCGTCCGTGCGATGCCATGGAGGTCGCCGAGTGCTGGGAGCTCGCGCTCAATCGCGTGGACGGTCCGACCGTGCTGGCGCTGACGCGGCAGAACCTGCCGCAGCTGCGCACCACCGCGCCGAACGACAACCCTTGCGCAGCCG
The DNA here is from genome assembly GCF_032144035.1 of Bradyrhizobium sp. WYCCWR 12699. Taxonomy (NCBI): domain Bacteria; kingdom Pseudomonadati; phylum Pseudomonadota; class Alphaproteobacteria; order Hyphomicrobiales; family Nitrobacteraceae; genus Bradyrhizobium; species Bradyrhizobium sp. WYCCWR 12699. Next base: position 405,983 of record NZ_JAVTJN010000005.1, on the reverse strand, counting down.
GCGCCTACGAGCTGGTCGCAGCCGAGGGCGAAGCCAAGGCGACGCTGTTCGCCTCCGGCTCCGAGGTCGAGATCGCGGTCGCCGCCCAGAAGCAGCTCGCGGAACGCGGCATCGCCTCGCGCGTTGTTTCCGTTCCGTCGCTCGAGCTGTTGTTAGCGCAACCAGAGGCCAAGCGCGCCGCCATCATCGGAAATGCGCCGGTGAAGGTCGCGATCGAGGCTGCCGTGCGTTGGGGCTGGGATGCCGTGATCGGCCAGGATGGCGAATTCGTCGGCATGCATTCCTTCGGCGAAAGCGGCCCGGCCAAGGAGCTTTACAAGCACTTCGGTATTACCGCCGAGGCTGCGGTTAACGCTGTGCTGAAACGCGTTTCCTGAGTTGAGCTTGCCGTAAAAAAGGACTACGTAATCTCTCATATGATCAAGCACCGCCCGGCCGAACCGGGCGCCCGCCCCTAAAAAACCCTCGCAGGCGCGCATAGCGCGTTGTGCGGGATGACAACGGTCATTGAAGGAGACGAAACATGGCAGTCCGCGTTGGAATTAACGGTTTTGGCCGCATCGGCCGCAACATCCTGCGGGCTATCGCCGAGTCCGGCCGCAAGGACATCGAGGTCGTCGGCATCAACGACCTCGGCCCGGTCGAGACCAACGCTCATCTGCTCCGTTTCGACAGCGTCCACGGCCGCTTCCCCGGCACCGTCACCGTCGATGGCGACTCGATCAATCTCGGCGGCGGCAAGATCAAGGTGACCGCCGAGCGCGATCCCTCGAAGCTGCCCTGGAAAGATCTCGGCGTCGACATCGCGATGGAATGCACCGGCATCTTTACCTCGAAGGACAAGGCCTCCGCGCATCTCACCGCCGGCGCCAAGCGCGTGCTGGTCTCCGCGCCCGCCGACGGCGCCGACGCCACCATCGTCTACGGCGTCAACCATGAGACGCTGACCAAGGATCATCTGGTCATCTCCAACGGAAGCTGCACCACCAACTGCCTGGCGCCGGTCGCCAAGGTGCTGAACGACCTCGTCGGCATCGAGACCGGCTTCATGACCACGATCCACGCCTATACCGGCGACCAGCCGACGCTCGACACGATGCACAAGGATCTCTACCGCGGCCGCGCGGCGGCGATGTCGATGATCCCGACCTCGACGGGTGCTGCGAAGGCGATCGGCCTCGTGCTGCCCGAGCTGAAGGGCAAGCTCGACGGCGTCGCGATCCGCGTGCCGACCCCGAACGTCTCGGTGGTCGACCTCAAGATCGTCGCCAAGCGCGCCACCGACGCCAAAGAGATCAACGCGGCGATGAAGCGCGCCAGCGAGCAGCAGCTCAAGGGCATCCTCGGCTACACCACCGCGCCGAACGTCTCGATCGACTTCAACCACGACCCGCACTCCTCGACCTTCCACGAGGACCAGACCAAGGTGCAGAACGGCACGCTGGTGCGCGTGATGTCCTGGTACGACAACGAGTGGGGCTTCTCGAACCGCATGGCGGACACCGCCGCTGCGATCGCGAAGGTGATCTGAACCAGGTCTCGTGTCCCGGGCGCGGTGCAGCGCCTAAGCGCTGCTCCGCAGAACCGGGACCCATTCAACCGCGGGACTTGCTGTGATGTGGGTCCCGGTTCTGCAGCGCATCGCTTCGCGCTGCGCAGCGCCCGGGACAAGAGAGATGACCAACAAATTCCGCACCCTCGACGACGTCGAATTGAAGGGCAAGCGCGTGTTGCTGCGCGTCGATCTCAACGTGCCCATGGACAATGGCCGCGTCAGCGACACCACCCGGCTCGACCGCGTCGCACCGACCATCACCGAAATCTCGGACAAGGGCGGCAAGGTCATCCTGCTCGCGCATTTCGGCCGGCCGAAGGGACGCGACGCCAAGGACTCGCTCAAGCCCGTGGCTGAAGCGCTTGCGAAGGTCGTGAAGAAGCCCGTCGCCTTCGCCGAGGATTGCATCGGCGAGCCCGCGGCCAAGGCGGTCGCAGGCTTGAAGGACGGCGACATTCTCTGTCTCGAAAACACCCGCTTCCACAAGGAGGAGGAAAAGAACGATCCCGCCTTCGTGGCGGAACTGGCAAAGCTCGGCGACATCTGGGTCAACGACGCATTCTCGGCGGCGCACCGCGCCCACGCCACGACCGAAGGCCTCGGCCACAAGCTGCCGGCCTATGCCGGCCGCACCATGCAGGCCGAGCTCGACGCGCTGGAGAAGGCGCTGGGCTCGCCGACCAAGCCCGTCATTGCCATCATCGGCGGCGCAAAGGTTTCGACCAAGATCGACCTCCTGGAAAATCTCGTGAGCAAGGTCGATGCGCTGGTGATCGGCGGCGGCATGGCCAACACCTTCCTGCACGCCCAGGGCGTTGCGGTCGGCAAGTCGCTGGCCGAGAAGGATCTCAGCGCCACCGCGCTGCGCATCATGGAGAAGGCGGAAGCCGCCAACTGCGCGATCATCCTCCCTGTGGACGCCACGGTTGCCTATCACTTCGCCGCCAACGCGCCCTCGCATGCCTATGGGCTCGACGCGATCCCGGCCGACGGCATGATCCTCGACGTCGGCCCGCAGTCAATCGCCCGCGTCCACGCCGCGATCGACGACGCAGCGACGCTGGTCTGGAACGGACCGCTGGGCGCATTCGAGATGCAGCCCTTCGATCGCGGCACGGTCGCGGCCGCCAAGCACGCTGCCGAGCGCACCAAGGCCAAGAAGCTGATCTCGATCGCGGGCGGCGGCGACACCGTCGCGGCGCTCAACCAGGCCCATGTGGCCGGTGACTTCACCTATGTCTCGACCGCCGGTGGCGCGTTCCTCGAGTGGATGGAAGGCAAGCCATTGCCCGGCGTCGAGGTGCTGCGCGTCAAGTAAATTCAAGTCGGCAAACATCGCGGCCTTGCAAGGCCCCAACGGGAGAACAAGACAGATGGCTCGGATCACGTTACGTCAACTGCTCGACCACGCGGCGGAGAACGATTACGGCGTACCGGCCTTCAACATCAACAATATGGAGCAGGCGCTGGCGATCATGGACGCGGCCAACCAGGTCGACGCGCCCGTCATCATCCAGGCCTCGCGCGGTGCGCGCTCCTACGCCAACGACATCATGCTCAAGCACATGATGGACGCGGTCACCGAAATCTATCCGCACATCCCGGTCTGCGTGCATCTCGACCACGGCAACGAGGCCGCGACCTGCATGACCGCGATCCAGGCCGGCTTCACCTCCGTCATGATGGACGGCTCGCTGAAGGCCGACGGCAAGACCCCCGGCGACTGGGCCTACAATGTCGGCGTCACCAAGACCGTGACCGACATGGCCCATCTCGGCGGCATCTCGGTGGAAGGCGAGCTCGGCGTGCTCGGCTCGCTGGAAACCGGCATGGGCGACAAGGAAGACGGCCACGGCGCAGAAGGCAAGCTCAGCCACGACCAGCTCCTGACCAATCCGGACGAGGCCGTGAAGTTCGTCCAGGAGACCAAGGTCGACGCGCTCGCGATCGCGATGGGGACGTCTCACGGCGCCTACAAGTTCACCCGCAAGCCCGACGGCGACATCCTCGCCATGAACGTGATCGAGGAGATCCACCGCAAGCTGCCAAACATGCATCTCGTCATGCACGGCTCCTCGTCGGTGCCGCAGGACCTGCAGGAGATCATCAACGCCAACGGCGGCAAGATGAAGCCGACCTGGGGCGTGCCGGTGGCCGAGATCCAGCGCGGCATCAAGAACGGCGTGCGCAAGATCAACATCGACACCGACAACCGCATGGCGATGACCGGCCAAATCCGCAAGGTGCTGAAGGACAGCCCGGAAGAGTTCGATCCGCGCAAGTACTTGAAGCCGGCCATGGAAGCCATGACCAAGCTGTGCAAGCAGCGCTTGCAGGAGTTCAACACCGCAGGCCAGGCCTCCAAGATCAAGCGCGTCCTGACCACCGCCGAGATGGCCAAGCGCTACGCCAAGGGCGAGCTGGATCCGAAGGTGGCGTAAGCGACGTAAGGGCAGGCACCGTCATTCCGGGGCGCGCGCAGCGCGAGCCCGGAATCCATGGTGCCACCGTCGACGCGGATCAATGGATTTCCGGGCTCGCGCCTAGGGGCGCGCCCCGGAATGACCGGCCTCCCCCCCTTTACCCTGCGACGAACGATAGCTCGGCAATTGCCCGAGAACGGTCTATTTTCACGGGCAAGGGCAGAGTCGTTTTGGGAGGACCTCTCGATGAATCTGACTGAGCTCAACAAGGTGGCGACCGCCATGGTCGCGCAGGGCAAGGGCATCCTCGCCGCCGACGAATCCTCCGGCACCATCAAGAAACGCTTTGACGCAATCGGCGTGGAGTCCACGGAAGAGAACCGCCGCGACTATCGCGAGATGCTGTTCCGCTCCAAGGACGCCATGAGCCAGTACATCTCGGGCGTGATCCTCTATGACGAGACGATCTGGCAGGACGCGAAGGACGGCACGCCGCTGGTGAAGCTGATCGAGCAGAGCGGCGCCATTCCCGGCATCAAGGTCGACGAAGGCACGCAGGCTTTGCCGATGTGCGCGGGCGAAACAGTCACCGTCGGGCTCGACAGGCTCGCCGAACGCTTAAAGAAATATTACGAACGCGGCGCGCGCTTCGCCAAATGGCGCGCGGTGATCGACATCGGCAGCGGTATTCCCTCGATGACCGCGATCAGCGTCAACGCCCACGCGCTGGCGCGCTATGCCGCACTGTGCCAGGCCGCGCAGATCGTGCCGATCGTGGAGCCGGAGGTGCTGATGGACGGCGACCACGACATCGACCGCTGCTATGAGGTGACGAGCCGCGTGCTGAACAAGACGTTCCAGGAATTGCGCGTGCAGCGCGTCGCGCTCGAAGGCATGGTGCTGAAGCCCAACATGGCGATCTCAGGCAAGAAATGCGCGAAGCAGGCGCCCGTCGAGGAGGTCGCGGAGAAGACCGTCCGCCTGCTCAAGGCCTGCGTGCCCGCGGCCGTGCCCGGCATCGCCTTCCTCTCCGGCGGCCAATCGGACGAAGAGGCGACGGCGCATCTCAACGCCATGCACAAGCTCGGCCCGCTGCCCTGGGGCCTGACCTTCTCCTACGGCCGCGCGCTGCAGGCCGCGCCGCAGAAGGCCTGGTCCGGGAGGCCTGAGAACGTCGCGGCCGGACAGCGCGCCTTCAGCCATCGCGCGCGGATGAACGGCCTCGCCTCCAAGGGCGAATGGCAAAGTAGCCTGGAACAGAAGGCAGCCTAGATCTTGTCGAACAAACCGCCTCCGCCGCGCCCGGCGCCTCGCCTTTATCTTGCGACGCCCGTCGTCGATGATCCCGCTGCGCTTCTCGGCGAGCTGCCGGCCCTGCTTGCCGCCGCCGACGTCGCGGCCGTGCTGCTGCGGCTGAAGGAGACCGACCAGCGTACCATGATCTCGCGCGTCAAGGCCTTCGCGCCGCCGGTGCAGAAGGCGGGCGCCGCGCTGCTGGTCGAGGGCCATGCCGAGCTGGTCGCGCGCGGCGGCGCCGACGGTGCGCACCTGCCCGGCATCGCCGCGCTGAAAGAGGCGCTGCCATCGCTCAAGCCCGATCGCATCGCCGGTGTCGGCGGGCTGACGACGCGGCACCATTCCATGGAGGCGGGCGAGATCGGCGCAGATTACGTGCTGTTCGGCGAGCCCGATGCGAAGGGACAGCGTCCGTCGGCGCAAGCGATCGCGGAACGGCTGGACTGGTGGGCCGAGCTGTTCGAGCCGCCCTGCGTCGGCTTTGCGATGTCGCTGGAAGAAGCCCACGAATTTGCGCTCAGCGGCGCCGATTTCGTGCTGGTCGGCGACTTCATCTGGTCCGATCCGCGCGGGCCCAAAGCGGCGCTGATCGAGGTCGACGCCGCGATCAAGAAGGCGCACGCGACGGCGATAGCCAGCCCAGATCCTGCGGGCAGCGAGCACGGCTAGCGCCCGACATGAAACTCCCCTGCATCACCATGCTGGCGACGCTGCTGCTCACGGTACCGGCGGCCGCGCAGCTCCAGATCACCCCGCCGGCGACAATCCCCAGTCCGCCCGCGGAGAAGCAGAAGCCCAAGCCGCCCCCGCCCGCCAAGAAGAAGGAGGCTGCGCCGGCGCCGAAACCTTCGGCCTCGCCCAAGCCCGCCCCGTCCTCCAAGCCGACGCCGACCCCGACCGTGATCCCGGCGCCGCCGACCGACAATTCCAGCGCCGATCTGGTGTACGGCGCCTATCAGCGCGGCCAGTACAAGACCGCGTTCGACCTCGCCACCGCCCGCGCGCAAGGCGGCGATCCCAAGGCGATGACCATGCTCGGCGAGCTCTATTCCAACGCCATGGGCATTCGCCGCGACTACGCCAAGGCGGCCGAATGGTACAAGCGCGCCGCGGACGCCGGCGACCGCGAGGCGATGTTCGCGCTCGCCATGCTGCGCATTTCAGGCCGCGGCGGCTCGGTCGACAAGAACGAGGCGGTCAAGCTGATGGCGTCCGCCGCCAAGCTCGGCGAGCCCAAGGCGGCCTATAACCTCGCGCTGCTCTATCTGGACGGCCAAACCCTGCCCCAGGACGTCAGGCGTTCAGCCGAGCTGCTGCGCCAGGCCGCCGATGCCGGCCTGCCCGAGGCGCAATACGCGCTCGCGACCTTCTACAAGGAAGGCACGGGCGTGCCGAAGGATCCGGAACGCGCGGTGCGGCTGCTGCAGGCCGCCTCGCTCGCCGACAATGTCGACGCCGAGGTGGAATATGCCATCGCCATGTTCAACGGCACCGGCACTCCGAAGAACCAGCCGGCTGCCGTCGCCCTGCTCCGCAAGGCCTCCCGCCAAGGCAGCGCGATCGCGCAGAACCGGCTGGCCTGGGTGCTGATCAACGGCGTCGGCACGCCCATGGACAAGGTCGAAGGCTTCAAATGGCACCTGGTGGCCAAGACCGCCGGCAAGGGCGACCCGGAGCTCGACAAGCAATTCTCCGACCTGCCGGCCGAGGAGCGGGCCAAGGCGGAGGCCGCCGCCAAAAAATGGCTGGGGAGCAAATGACTTGACCTTCAGCCCCTCGCAGGGCACCCAATCCTCCAAACACGCGCGATTTCGCGCCATTTCCCCCGATCAAGACCAGAGCTCATGCTGTATTCCGCAACTATCAACGTCATGGTCAAGGCCGCGCGCCGCGCCGGCCGCAGCCTCAAGCGCGATCTCGGCGAGATCGAGCATCTCCAGGTCTCGCTGAAGGGGCCGGCGAATTTCGTCTCGCTCGCCGACAAGCGCGCCGAGGAGATCCTCTACCAGGACCTCGCCAAGGCCCGCCCCGGCTACGGCTTCATCGGCGAGGAAGGCGGCACGCGGGAAGGCAGCGACAAGAGCCATACCTGGATCGTCGATCCGCTCGACGGCACCACCAACTTCCTGCACGGCATCCCGCAATTCGCGATCTCGATCGGCCTCGTGCGCGAGGGCACGATCATCGCCGGTGTGATCTACAACCCCGCCAATGACGAGCTCTACATCGCCGAGCGCGGCAAGGGCGCCTTCCTCAACGACCAGCGCCTGCGCGTCGCCGGACGCCGCCAGCTCAACGAATGCGTGGTGGCCTGCGGCCTGCCCCATATCGGCCGCGGCGACCACGAGGAATTCCGCCGCGAGATGACCGCGATCCAGGACCGCGTCGCGGGCCTCCGCCGCTTCGGCGCCGCCTCGCTCGATCTCGCCTTCGTCGCCGCCGGCCGCCTCGACGGCTATTGGGAGCGCAATTTGCAATCCTGGGACATCGCCGCCGGTATGCTGATGGTGCGCGAAGCAGGCGGCACGGTGAGCGACATCAGCACACCCGGCGATGCGCTGGTGACCGGGGACGTGGTGTGCGGGAACGAGTACGTGCACGGGGAGCTGGTGAGGATTTTGCGGAAGCCGGCGTAGCCGCACGACTGCTCGATCTCATCGGTTAAGACTCCATCGAAAAAGCCAGCAAGCGCCGGCTCGGACGGCAGCACAGCATCCTTGTGGCTGCTCCATGCGCCGCTCTCGCTGCGGACGCTGACGAGCGAATTCTTCCGCTCCATCAGCAGAACCGTTCGTTTGCCCTGCACCGCCTCGATGCTTTCGGACTTGATCATCGGCTCACCGGAAAACGCCGCCTCGAGCGGGGCCGGATAACCGACTTCAATGGAGTATTTGAGACGGTCGAACTTGACCGACAACCGTAACCTCCCATCCTCGCCGCGTTTGCGGACGCCGGACCAGTAGACCGAATTCAGCCCGCCTTCGTCGGCGATCGTCCGCGTGATCCGCCCGGCTGCCGCATCGCGCAACAGCGACAAGGACTTGTAGAGGTTGGACTTGCCGACGCCGTTCTCGCCCACAAAGACGGACAGGGGATGGATCGGGATGGAGAGCCGCCGGATGGAGCGATAGTTCGAGATCGTAATGTCGGTCGGACGCATCGCATGCTTTCAATCCGCAGGCCTGGCGCGTTCGCAGGTCCAGCGCGAACGCACATCCCATCAATCCAGGGATGCAGTCTCGGTCGACGCTCGCGCGAAAGCAAGCCGGACGCCCGTCGACATCAAGCGACAGCGCATCCAACTCTGGCGGTCAGGACCTATCCGGCGTTCAGTGGCCGGTTCTTGCCGGCGCCGGCGGCCCGTACGCCTCACCATCCTTCGCCGCCGCCTTCTCCCTGTCCCCCGCCAACACGCGCTGCACCGAGACGAAGAACACCGGCACCATCAGCAGCGCCAGGATGACCACCGCGATCATGCCGCCCATCACGACTGAGCCGAGCGCCTGCTGGCTGGCGCCGCCGGCGCCGTGGGCGATAGCCATCGGCAGCACGCCGCAGATGAAGGCAAGGCCTGTCATCAAGATGGGGCGGAAGCGCAGGCGGCAGGCTTCGATGGTGGCTTCCACCAGGGGCTTGCCCTCTTTCCGCAGATCTTTCGCGAATTCGATGATCAGGATCGCGTCCTTGGCGGCGAGGCCGATGATGGTGATCAGGCCGACGGTGAAATAGACGTCGTTGGGCAAGCTTCGCAGCATCGCCGCGGTCACGGCGCCGACGATGCCGAGCGGCACGGTGAGCAGCACCGCGAGCGGAATGGTCCAGCTCTCGTAGAGCGCGGCCAGACACAGGAACACCACGAACACCGATAGCGCGAGCAGGAACGGCGCCTGCGAGCCCGACAGCTTTTCCTGCAGCGACTGCCCGGTCCATTCATAGCCGAAGCCGCGCGGCAGTTTTCCGGCAAGCCGCTCCATCTCGGCAATCGCATCGCCCGAGGTGAAGCCGGGCCTGGCTTCGCCGGAGATGCGCACCGCCGGATAATAGTTGAAGCCGGCGATCTGCGTCGGCCCGCGCGCCCATTCAACCGTGGCGAAAGACGAGAACGGCACGAGCTGGCCGCGGCTGTTCTTGACGTTGTAGTTGAGGATGTCCTCGGTCCGCATGCGGTCGCGGGCGTCGGCCTGCACCACGACGCGCTGCATGCGGCCGCGGTTCGGGAAGTCGTTGATGTAGTTCGAGCCGAGATTGGTCGAGATCGTGTTGTTGATGTCCTCGAAGGTGACGCCGAAGGCGCCGGCCTTCTCGCGGTCGATCACGAGATTGACGACGCCCGCCTCGGGCAGGCCCTCGACATAGACTTTCTGCAGCACCGGGCTCGCATTGGCCTCCGCGATCAGTTGATCGGCGGCGCGCATCAATTGCTGATAGCCCTTCTGGCCGCGGTCCTGCAGGCGGAACGAGAAGCCCGACGAGTTGCCGAGATTGTCGATCGGCGGCGGCTGCAGCGCCGAGATCTTTGCGTCGCGGATCGACGCGCCCAGATCGCGGTTGATGTCGTTGACGATCGCCGCAGCGGAATCCTTCGGCCCGCGCTCCGACCAGTCCTTCAGCGTGATGAAGGCCTGCGCGGTGTTCATGCCCTGGCCGGAGAAGCTGAAGCCCGTGAGGAACGTGACGTTGTCGACGCCGGGCCGCTGGGCCAGATATTTCTCGACCTTCTCGATCACCGCCTCGGTGCGGGCATAGGACGAATCCGACGGCGTCTGGACGTCGGTGGTGACGAAGCCCTGGTCGTCGACGGGGAGGAAGCCGCCCGGCAGGTTGACGAAGGCCCAGGACAGACCGGCCAGCAACGCGACATAGACCAGCATCAGGCGACCGGTGCGGTTCAGCGAGAAGCCGACCGTGCGCGAATAGCGTTCCTTGACACCCTCGAGCATGCGATTGAACCAGCCGAACACGCCCTTCTTCGCGTGACCATGACCGGCTGCGACGGGCTTGAGCAGCGTCGCGCACAACGCCGGCGTCAGCGACAGCGCAAGGAAGGCGGAGAAGCCGATCGCGGCGACCATGGTCACCGAGAACTGGCGATAGATGATGCCGACCGAGCCCGGGAAGAACGCCATCGGCACGAACACCGCCATCAGCACCAGCGTGATGCCGATGATGGCGCCCGAGATCTGCGACATCGCCTTGCGCGTCGCCTCCTTCGGCGGCAGGCCTTCCTCGCTCATGATGCGCTCGACGTTCTCGACCACGACGATGGCGTCGTCGACGAGGATGCCGACCGCGAGCACCATGCCGAACATCGAGAGCATGTTGATGGAATAGCCGGCGAGCAGCAGCGTGGTGCAGGCGCCCAGCAGCGCCACGGGCACCACGATGGTGGGAATGATGGTATAGCGGATGTTCTGCAGGAACAGGAACATCACCACGAACACCAGCACCACGGCCTCGACGAGCGTCATCAGCACCTTCTTGATCGAAGCCTCGACCACGGGCGTGATGTTGTAGGGAATCTCGTAGGAGATGTTGGCCGGGAAGAAGCGCGACAGCTCCTTCATCTTCTCTTCGACCGCGCTCGCGGTTGCCAACGCGTTGCCGGTCGGCGACATCAGGACGGAGAGGCCCGCGGTCGGCTTGCCGTCGAGCCTCGTGTTGAACTGGTAGCTGAGACCACCGACCTCGACGCGCGCGACGTCGCGCAGGCGCACGGTCGAGCCGTCGGCATTGGCGCGCAAGATGATGGCGCCGAACTCGTCCGGCGAGGAGAGCTGGCCCTTGACCAGCACCAGCGTGGAGGTGCGCTGGCTCGACGTCGACGGCTCGGCACCGATGCTGCCCGAGGCGACCTGCGCGTTCTGCGCGGCAATGGCCTTGTTGACGTCGTCGGCGGTGAGCCCATAGCCGACCAGCTTGGCCGGATCGACCCAGACGCGCAGACTCCGCTCGGTGGAGTACAGCGTGGCGCGGCCGACGCCGGGAATGCGGCGAATCTCGCCCAGCACGTTGCGGATCATGAAGTCGCCGAGGCCGACCTCGTCGAGGCTGCCGTCGGTCGAGTTCAGCGTGATGATCTGCAGCACCGCGCTGGAGGCCTCCTCGATCAGGATGCCCTGCTGCATCACCGCGCGCGGCAGGCGCGCCTCGACGCGCTTGATGCGGTTCTGCACCTCGACCGAGGCGGCGCTGGTATCGGTGCCCGGCTGGAAGTTGGCGATGATCTCGACCTGGCCGAGCGAGTCGCTGGTCGATTCGAAATTGAGGATATTGGCGGCGCCGTTGAGCTCCTCCTCGATCAGCCGCGTTACGCTGTTGTAGAGGTTTTCCGGCGAGGCGCCGGGATAGCTGGTCGAGATCGAGATCGAGGGCGGCGCGATGATCGGATATTGCGCGATCGGCAGCAGCGGCACGGCGATCGCGCCGATCAAGCAGATGAACAGCGCGACCACCCAGGCGAAGATGGGCCTGTCGATGAAGAAACTCGCCATGGCGCGTTACCGCGTCAGCTTCTGGGCGTGTCGGTTGTCGGCGGTCGCGTCCGCCTCCGACCAGGTCTGCGGCTTGACCTTGTCGCCGGCCGCGAACTTCTGGAACCCCTCGACCACGACCTTGTCGCCGGCCTTCAGGCCTTCCGTGATGAACCAGACACCGTCCTGCACGGATCCGGTACGGACCGCTTGCACCGCGATATGGTTGTCATCCTTGACGACGAACACTTCGCTGCCGCCGCCGCCGTTGCGCTGGATCGCCTGCTGCGGCACCGCGATCGCGTCGGAATCCAGACCCTGGTCGATGCGGACGCGGACATACATGCCCGGCAACAGCTCGCGCTTGGGATTGGGGAACTCGCCGCGCAGCGTCACCTGCCCGGTATGGGCGTCGACCTTGGCATCGGAGAACAGCAGCTTGCCGTCGAGCGAATAGATCGTGTTGTCGTCGAGCACCAGGCGCACCTTGGCGGCATCGGATGCGATGCGCTCGAGGTCGCCGGTCTCGAAGGCGCGGCGAAGCTGGTTGAGCTCGTTCACCGACTGGGTGAAGTCGGCATAGATCGGATCGAGCTGCTGGATGGTGGCGAGATTGGTTTCGTTCTGCACCGCGAGGGCGCCCTCGCTGACCAGGGCCGCACCGACCACGCCGTCGATCGGCGCGCGCACGGTGGCGTAGTCGAGATTGAGTTTGGCGCGCGCGAGGTCGGCCTTGCGGCCTTCGACCTCGGCATGGGCCTGACGTTCGGCCGCAATGGCCTTCTCGTTCTCGGCTTCAGGGGCGGCGCGATCCTTGGTGAGGGTGGCGACACGGTGCGCCTGCTGCCTGGCCTGCATCAACGCAGCCTCGGCCTTGGCGAGGGCAGCTTCGTTGGCCATCACCTCGACCTCGAACGGGCGCGGATCGATGCGGTAGAGCGGATCGCCCGCCTTGACCTCACTGCCCTGGCGGAACAGGCGCTCGACCACGATGCCGGACACGCGCGGCCGCACGTCGGAGACGCGCGTCGGCGCGATGCGGCCCGGCAGCTCGCGCACCACGGCGCGCGGCTGCGGCTTGACGATGACGATGCTGACGTCAGGATGGGCCGGCGGAGCGGCGGACACTGCGGAGCTGGATTCGTCACAGCCCGCAAGCAGTGGCGCCAGGGCCGCGAGCATCATTGCAACGCATGCCGATCGCGCACGAAGTCCTGACATGAAGTGGGGTGCCCCGATATTGTTGAAACTGATCACGTTCCGCGCGAGGCCATTCTGGCCCTTCGAACGCGGCTGATGCGGACAAAATAGAAGGCACCTGCTGCGATGCAACGCATGGCACAGGCGGCTCATTGTCACACAGGGTATGCCGTTGAGTTCAGGACGCTTTTGCCGTGTCACTTGATTGTGAGTCGGGGTCCACCGCCGCGTGCTGCGACGGAACAGCGCAATTACTCGGCGGCTTTCATGCGGTACTGGCTGACGCCCCATTCGGTTCCATCGGCGTAGCCGAACAGACCCGATGTCGCGAGCAGGAACCAGCGCCAGCGCCGCAGCCAGAGCGCGGTCTCCTCGCCATAGACCTTGCGCAACGACGCCTCGATGGCGTCGCGATGCCTATCGAAATTGGCGAGCCAGTCGTTCGCGGTGCGCTGATAATGCGTGCCGCTCCAGCACCATTCCTTCTCGACCGTGAAGACGTCGTCGAATTGCCTGACGAGGTGATGGCTTGGCATCAGACCGCCCGTGAAGACGTGCTGCGCAATCCAGTCGTCGCGATCGAGCCGGTCGAACAGCTGCGAGCCGGAGCGGTGGCTGACGATTTGCATGAAGAACCGCCCCTCGGGCGCGAGCCATGAGCGCAGGCGCGTCATCAGCTTGCGCCAGTTCATCATCTGCTCGAACATCTCGACCGAGACGATGCGGTCGAACTGGCCGTCGGGCGCGAACACGTTCATGTCCGCGGTGACGACGCGCAGGTTCAGCAAACCCCGCCGCTGCGCCTCCTCCTCGACATGAGCGCGCTGCGCCTGCGAGGTCGACACGGCCGTCACCTTGGCGTGCGGAAACTGCCGCGCCATCCACAGCGACAGCGAGCCCCAGCCGCAGCCGAGCTCGAGGATGGTCTGGCCATCGGCGAGACCGGCATGCTCGACGGTCTGGCGCAAGGCCTCCTCCTCCGCCTCCTGCAAGGTGCTCGAATCGGTCTTGTAGAAGCAGCAGGAATATTTGCGGCAGGGGCCGAGCACGTCGGCGAAGAACGAGGCGGGCACCTCGTCACGCCCGGCCTCGGAATCCTCGACGATCGGCCGCAGCATCATCCGGCCGGCGAAGGCGGCGTCGGTGGCCGCGTCATGGCCGGCGAGGCGCGTTGCAGTGCGGGAGCACAGGCGCTGGATCGCAGCGCGGATCACGACGTCCGGCAGCGGCACGCGTTCGGCAGTCCCCATAATCGCGGAAACGACGCTCATGCGGCCCCCCGAATAGCGAACTTCTGCAGATACCTGTCTATCAAAGCGCCGCTTCCGGTCCGGGTTCCCAGCGCCGTCCCCGAAATCGGCGCATCCGGCGCTTTTTTTGGGCTGGCGCTGTGCCATAGTGCGCACTGCAAGCAAGCTTTCGTAACGGATGATACCGGCCATGCCGTCTGGCACTTCCCGCTCCACCATGGATATCGAGTACACAAAACTGTCCTCGCCCAGCGTCTTCCTGGTGCGGATGCTGGTCTTCCTGGTGCTGTGCACGCTGGTGGGCGTGGTGCTCTACAAGCAGATCATCCAGGCCTTCTTCGCCAATCCCGGGCTCAATGCCCTGATCGGCGGGGTGCTGTTCATCGGCATCATCCTGGCCTTCCGGCAGGTCATCCGACTCTACCCTGAGGTCTCCTGGGTCAACAATTTCCGCATCGCCGATCCCGGCCTGGCGCCGGCCCGGCACCCGAAACTGCTGGCGCCGATGGCGGCGATCCTCGGCGGCGAGCGCTCCGGCCGGATGTCGATCACCCAGACCACCATGCGGCATTTGCTCGATTCGATCGCGACGCGCCTCGACGAAGCCCGCGACATCTCGCGCTACATGACCGGCCTTTTGGTCTTCCTCGGCCTGCTCGGCACCTTCTGGGGCCTGATCGAGACGGTCGGCTCGGTCGGCAAGGTGATCGACGGGCTCAAGGTCGGCGGCGATTCCGGCGCCCTGTTCGACACCCTGAAGGAGGGTCTCGCCGCCCCGCTCGGCGGCATGGGCATCTCGTTCTCGAGCTCCCTGTTCGGCCTCGCCGGCTCGCTGATCCTCGGCTTCCTCGATTTGCAGTCGAGCCAGGCGCAGAACCGCTTCTACACCGACCTCGAGGACTGGCTCGCCACCACCGTGCGGGAATATGGCAGCGGCGACGTCGCGGTCGCGTCCAGCGGCGGCGGTGGGGTGGCCAGCGGCGAACTGCAGGCCGCGGTCGAACGCTTGCGCTCCGTGCTCGAGGAAGGCGGCACCAGCCGCGGCACCACGGCGGCGATGGCGAGCCTTGCCGAAGCCATCCAGGCGCTGGTCTCGCACATGCGCACCGAGCAGCAGATGATCCGCGAATGGGCCGACGGCCAGGGCGAGCAGAACCGCGAGATCCGCCGCCTGCTGGAGCGCCTCGCCCGGCAGCCGGAGAAGAGCTGAAGATCGAACGGAGGTTCTCGTGCCCCGGGCGCGATGCAGCACGAAGTGATGCGTCGCTGAGCCGGGGCCCAGCACCTTCCGAATGACAGATGGGTCCCGGCTCTGCGCAGCAGCGTTGCGCGCTGCAGCGCGTCCGGGACACGAGAGTGGAGATCGACGATATGGCACTGGCCCGCGGCCGCCGCAGCGACAGCTCCTTCAATTACTGGCCCGGCTTCGTCGACGCGCTGTCGACGCTGGTGCTGTCGATCGTGTTCCTGCTGTCGGTGTTCCTGGTGGTGCAGTTCTTCCTGTCCCAGGAGGTCACCGGCAAGGACAAGGCGCTGGAGCAGCTCAACGCCAAGATCGCGCAGCTCAACGAGCTGTTGTCGCTGGAGAAGCTCGGCAAGCTCACGCTCGACGACCAGGTCTCGCAACTGAAGGCAGGCCTTGCCTCGGCCGAGGGCGAGCGCGACCGCATCAAGGGCCTCTATGACGGTCTCGCCGCCGCCGGCAACGACGCGCAAGGCAAGACCTCCGAGCTCGGCAAGGCGCTGGATTCGGAGAAGGCGGTCTCGGCGCGGGCGCTGGCGCAGATCGAGGTGCTGAACCAGCAGATCAGCGCTTTGCGCCGGCAGCTGGCCGCGCTGGAGGAGGCACTCGACGCCAGCGAGAAGCGCGACAAGGAATCGCAGAACCGCATTGCCGATCTCGGCTCCCGGTTGAACGTGGCGCTGGCGCAGCGCGTGCAGGAATTGTCGCGCTACCGCTCCGAGTTCTTCGGCCGCCTGCGCGCCATCCTCGGCAACCGGCCCGACATCCGCATCGTCGGCGACCGCTTCGTGTTCCAGTCCGAAGTGTTCTTCGACACCGGACAGGCTATGCTGCTGCCCGAGGGCCGCGCCGAGCTCGACACGCTCGCGACCGCACTGATCGAGCTCGACAAGAAGATCCCGAACGAGATTCCCTGGGTGCTGCGCGTCGACGGCCACACCGACATACGCCCGGTCAACGGCCCGAACTTCAAATCGAACTGGGACCTGTCCGCGGCCCGCTCGATCTCGGTGGTGCAATATCTGGTCTCGCTCGGCGTGCCCGCGCAGCGCCTCGTCGCGGCCGGCTTCGGCGAATTCCAGCCGCTCGATCCCGGCAATACCGAGGAAGCCTACAAGCGCAACCGCCGCATCGAGCTGAAGCTGACGGAGCGGTAGTGAGCGCCCTCCACCTTCGCCCCTATCGCCCCGAGGACGAAGCCGCCTCGATCGACCTTTGGCATCGCAGCTGGCAGCAGGCCTATCCGCAGATCGATTTTGCGCAGCGGCTGGAATGGTGGCGCGAGCGCTGGCGCAAGGATCTGGTGCCGAAGGCGCAGGTCGTGGTGGCCGAACAGGACGGCGCGCTGACCGGCTTCGTCACCATCGACGGCGAGGGCTATCTCGACCAGCTCGTGGTCGATCCTGATCACTGGGGCTCGGATGCGGCGCGGCTGCTCGTCGATGAAGCCAAGCGCCTGTCACCCTCAGGCGTGACGCTGCTCGTCAACAAGGACAATTCCCGCGCCATCCGCTTCTACGAGCGCAACGGCTTTGCCCATGCCGGCGACGATGTGAACCCGACCTCGGGCCGGCCGGTGCTGAAGATGGCGTGGAAGGCGTGATCCTGACGTATGTCATTCCGGCGGGCGTGAGGCCCGTCACGCAGGGATCCAGGAACGTCTGCTAGTCGTTGATGCAGAGCAGCGATGACAAGCGGATGGAGACGAGCGATGAGGCTGCGCGATTGGGCTCAGGGTTCCTCGGTCTTTCTGGCCGTCATCGTCGCCGGATATGTGTCGACGAGCTATGTCGACCAGCGCTTTGCATCGATCGGGACGCATGCTCCGGCGAACGGCCCTGCCCCGACCGCCTGCGTCGGCGAGGACGGCAGCTGGAAGAACTGGCCGTGGCCGAACGTGCCGACGCTGTCGCCGAAGTGCCCCTAGGGACGGCGTGCTCCGTACCGAATATCGAAAAACAACCCCATGCACAGTAGCCGGCGCAAGCAAAATCAATAGCTTACGCGCTGCCCTGGCGGAGCCTTACGCCCCCTCGAACTGCAGCCGCGCGAGCCGCGCGTAGAGTCCGTTCGCGGCGACGAGCTCGGCATGGGTGCCCTGCTCGACGATCCGGCCCTGGTCCATCACCAGGATGCGGTCGCAGGACAGCACGGTGGCGAGGCGGTGCGCGATGACCAGCGTGGTGCGGTGGCGCATCAGCTCCTCCAGCGCGGTCTGCACCAGGGTCTCGCTCTCCGCGTCGAGCGCGGACGTCGCTTCATCGAGCAGCAGCAGCGGCGCATCGCGCAGGATGGCGCGCGCGATCGCGATGCGCTGGCGCTGGCCGCCTGACAGCGTCACGCCGCGCTCGCCGAGCGGCGTCTCGAAACCTTCCGGCAGGCGGCGGATGAATTCAGCGGCATGGGCGAGCTCGGCGGCGCGCTCGACCTCGGCATCGGTCGCATCGGGCCGGCCGAAGCGGATATTCTCGCGGGCGCTCGCGGCGAACACGTTGGATTCCTGCGGCACCAGCGCGATGCGCGAGCGGAAATCCCTGGGATCGGCGGACTTGACCGGCACGCCGTCGAGCGAGATCGCGCCGCTGCGCGGGTCGTAGAAGCGCAGCAGCAGGTGGAAGATCGTGCTCTTGCCGGCACCGGACGGACCTACGATCGCGACCTTCTCGCCGGGCCGCACGGTGAACGACACGGCATCGAGCACATTGACGTCGCGCCGCACCGGATAGGCGAAGCTGACCTGATCGAAGCCGACCTCGCCGCGTGCCGGCACAGGCAGCGCGCGCGGGGCCGCAGGGGCCTTGATCTCGGGCTTCACATGCAGGATCTCGAACAGGCGCTCGGCCGCGCCGGAGGCCGACGAGACCTCGCCCCAGACCTCGCTGAGCTGGCCGAGGCCCGCTGCCGCGAACACCGCGTACAGCACGAACTGACCGAGCCGGCCCGGCGAAATCGCGCCTGTGAGGACGTCATGCGAGCCGATCCAGAGGATCGCGACCACGCTTGCGAACACGATGAAGATGATGATGGCCGTGAGCACGGCGCGCGCCTGGGTCGAGGTGCGCGCGGCCTCATAGGCCTGCTCGACCTCGCCGCCGAAACGCTTCTCGGCGAACCCTTCGCTGGTATAGGCCTGCACGGTGCGGATCGCGCCGACCAGCTCGCCCGCATAGGCCGAGGCCTCGGCGAGCGTGTCCTGCGCGTTGCGCGACAGCCGGCGCACCCAGCGCCCGAAGGCGACCAGCGGCAGCACGATCAAGGGAATGGCCAGCAGCACGAAACCCGACAGCTTCGGGCTCGTGATCACCATCATCGCGGTGGCGCCGAGGAACATCATCAGATTGCGCAGCGCGATCGAGACGGAGGCGCCGACCGCCGATTTGAGCTGGGTGGTGTCGGCGGTGAGCCGCGAGATCAATTCGCCGCTGCGCGCGGAATCGAAGAAGGCGGGAGACAGCGAGAGCAGATGCGCGAAGACGTCGCGCCTGAGGTCGGCGACGATGCGCTCGCCGATCGTCATCACCAGATAGTAGCGCGCGGCGCTGGCGAGTGCGAGCACGCCGACCACCGCGAGCATCACCGAGAAGTAGCTGTTGATCAGCTCGATGCCTTCGGGCGTCAGGCCGAAATCGATCATCCGGCGCACCGCGATCGGCACCAGCAGCGTGGTCAGGGCCGCGACCGTGAGCGCGACGAAGGCCAGTGCCGCCCGGCCGCGATAGCGGCTGACATAGGGCGCCAGCGCGAGCAGCGGCCGCAGCTTGGCACGGCCCTTGGCCGGCTCTTCGATCAGCTCGGCTTCGATCGAGGGGGTGTCCGCGGCGTTCATTCCGGGCTGATCGACATATTGGCCATCAAGCCGTTCCACTGCGCTCATGAGATCTGACCCATTGCATTCGTTTGCTCCCAATAGGCCGGTGCAACAGTAGTGGCAAATCCGGGATGTCCCTTAGGGGCAAACCCGGTTCACCGCGCAAGCCCGGCTTGTTTTACGGGGTTTCGTGGGGTATAGAGCCGGCCAAATCCGTCATTCGCGAGCCACCAGAACAGGCGCCGGGCGCCGAGGAATTTGCCATGAAAGCCGAAATTCATCCGAATTATCATACGATTAAGGTCGTGATGACCGACGGTACCGAGTACCTGACCCGCTCGACCTGGGGCAAGGAAGGCGACACGCTGAACCTCGACATCGACCCGAAGTCGCACCCGGCCTGGACCGGCGGCAACGCCCAGATGCTGGACCGCGGCGGCCGCGTCTCGCGCTTCCAGAAGAAGTTTTCGGGCTTCCTCAAAAAGGATTGATCCGGCCCGCAAGGCTGGAGACGGAAAACGCCCCCGGAGAGCCGGGGGCGTTTTTGTGTTTTTGGGACTGTCGTTCCGGGGCGATGCGTAGCATCGAACCCGTAACCTCGATTCCGGGTTCGGCTCTACGAGCCGCCCCGGAATGACAACGCGGCGTTACCTTTCGAACGCGGCCTTCAGCGCGTTGAGGTGCGGCACCAGCGGATTGCCGATCGCAATGTGCTCGGCCGGCGGGGTGTGGATGGTGGTGTCGAGGCGGCGCACGCGGGTCTGCAGGCTCATCGAGCGATTGATCAGGTCCTGGAGCTGCGAGGGCAGCTTCTCGATGGTGTCGGTGGGGCCGGGATCGGCGGCGCTGAGCTTGACCTTGGTCTTCTCGCGATTGGCCTGGCTCAGCGTCATCTCGCCTTCCTTCACCGCGCGGTGCAGCAGCAGCCAGGAGGCGAGCTGCATCAGGCGGGTGGTGAGGCGCATGCTCTCGGTTGCGTAGGTCAGGCTGACGGCACGGTCGAGCGCCTTGGCCTCGGTGCGGCCGGCACCGTCGAGATAGGCGGCGGTCTCTTCGACGAGGTCCATGCCCTCGCGGAACAGGACGCCGAACGCCGCAGAATTGGTGAACCGCTCGCTGAGTTGAACGAGAGCGCCGTCGGCCTGCAAACGTTCCATGGTTAACGCCTCTTACGCAACTGTTTGACTGTCCGGCTTTGGCGCCGGCTTATGATGAACAAATCATTGCGCGGGCGGGACGCCGAGTCCAGTGACAAGAGCGGATATGGTTTCCGCGGGTCATTCCCAGGAATTCAACCGCAACGGGATGCAAAAAGCAAAAAAAGAGCCGCCGGAGACCGGCGGCTTTTAAAGTTGATAACAGGGAGGCGTCAAACAGAGTGGACAGGAGCCACTCGGTGTCCAAACGAGGACAGTTCCAGTCATAAAGTGAAAAGCTTAATCCGGAGTAAACGAGCGAATTTTTTGAGAGTTCGTTAGCCATGTCGGCCAGTGGCCGAGCAGGTCTCGTGCCCCGGACGCGGTGCGGCACGAAGTGCTGCACTGCTGAGGCGGGGGCCCAGTTCTTTGGCAGATGCGTGGGGTGAGGCGTGGGTCCCGGCTCTGCGGAGCGGCGCGCTGGCCGATGCTTCGCATCGCCAAGGCCGCACCGCGTCCGGGACAGATCGCTACTTCTTGAAGAAATGATCCGCCGCATCGCGCGAGGCGCGCTTCTTGGTGGCGGCTTCTTCCAGCCTGACGATCTCGGTCTTGAGCAGCGTGACGCGCTCGGTCAGTTCCTCCACCGACAAGAGTGAGAGATCCTGTCCGATTTCGTGCGTGATCTTCTTGCGCGGGCGGTCGTCGTCTTCCCTTGCCATCGTCGTTCCTCCTCTCATCCGCGGACCGGACCCCACGTCTGAGGCGGTTGCCAGCCCGGACCGCTCTGGCTAAGCAAAGGCCTCGTTTCCTCCCGCACCTTTGCTCAAGGACACATCATGGACAAGCTGCCCGCGCAAATGACCGTGGTCGCCATCTCCAAGCCCGGCGGACCGGAGGTGCTGATTCCTGAGCAGCGCAGCGTTCCGCAGCCAGGACCGGACGAGATTTTGGTCAGGGTGCAGGCCGCCGGCGTGAACCGGCCCGACGTCGCGCAGCGCTCCGGCGCCTATCCGCCGCCGCCCGGCGCCAGCGACCTGCCCGGCCTGGAGATCGCCGGTGAAGTGGTCGCGGTCGGCAGCAACGCCAAGCGGCATAAGATCGGCGACAAGGTGATGTCGCTGGTCGCCGGCGGCGGCTATGCGCAGTACTGCATCGCCCAGGACGCCCAGGCGATGAGCGTGCCGCCGGCGCTGTCGATCAAGGAAGCCGGCGCGCTGCCGGAAACCCTGATGACCGTCTGGCACAATGTGTTCGAGCGCGGCGGCCTGAAAGCCGGCGAGACGCTGCTGATCCATGGCGGCTCCTCCGGCATCGGCACCATGGCGATCCAGCTCGCGAAGGCGTTCGGCGCGAAAGTGTTCGTCACCGTGGGATCGCAGGACAAGATCGACGCCTGCCTCAAGCTCGGAGCCGACCGCGCCATCAATTACAAGACGGAAGACTTCGTCGCCGTGGTCAAGGAAGCGACCAACAAGGAAGGCGTCAATCTGATCCTCGACATGGTCGCCGGCGAGTATGTCGATCGCAATTATGACGCCGCCGCGGTGGACGGCCGGATCGTGCAGATCGCAACCCTCAACGGGCCCAAGGTCAGCGTCAACATCGCCAAGGTGATGGTCAAGCGCCTGACCCATACCGGCTCGACACTGCGCCCCCGTACTAATGCGGACAAGGCGGCGATGGTGGCCGCAATCGAAGCGAAAGTGATGCCGCTTTTGCGCGAAGGCCGCGTCAAACCGCTGATGGACAGCACTTTCCCGCTGGAAAAGGCAGCCGATGCGCATCGGCGCATGGAGACGAGCGCACATATTGGCAAAATTGTGTTGGAGGTCTAGGCCGCCGGCCCACAGGGCGAGGCGGAAACCCTTTGATTTTCCTCGCTTTCGTGGCATCTATCGCGACGCACCGAACCACGTTCGTTCGGTCTGAAATCGTCTTCACCGAAGAGTTTGCGTCGAACGCGGAGAACTGACCTTGCGTCTGATCAGGTGCCTCGCGCCCATCGCGCTGGGCCTCATGATGCTCGTTGCCGCGTCCCCTGCACGCGCGCTCGACGCCGTCAGCGTTCGCAGTGACGCGCCCGCGATCGACCTCACCGGCGTGCTCGAGCATCAGCGCAGCGATGCCGATCGCATCCAGGTCTCTACCGCGCCCGGCACCGACGGCATCGTCCGCCGCATCGAGGTGCGCGCCCGCGAGGGCGGCCAGAACTGGGTGGTGTTCGCGCTCGCCAACAACACCGACGACCAGCTCGACCGCCTGATCGTCGCCCCGCATTACCGCATCGTCTCCTCAGGGCTGTTGTGGCCCGACCTCGGCCTGTCGCGCATCGCCACCATCACGCCCTCGACCGGCGACCGGCCGGAGCGGCAGGAAAGCCCGACCGCCGACGTCTTCCGAGTCACGCTCGACCCCGGCGCCGTCATCACCTTCGTCGCGGAGCTGCGCACCGACAAGCTGCCGCAGCTCTATCTGTGGGAGCCGGAAGCCTACAAGGACAAGGTCAACTCGTTCACGCTGTACCAGGGCATCGTGATCGGCATCTCCGGCTTGCTCGCGTTGGTGCTGACCATTCTGTTCGTGGTGAAGGGCAGCATCATGTTCCCGGCCGCCGCGGCGCTGGCCTGGGCGGTGCTGGTCTATATCGGCGTCGACTTCGGCTTCTGGGGCAAGGTGCTCGACATGTCGAACAACGCCGAGCGCATCTGGCGCGCGGCGGGTGAGGCGATCCTGGCGGCGACGCTCTTGGTGTTCCTGTTCGCCTATCTCAATCTCAGCCGATGGCACGTGCGCTATTCGCACATCACGGTGGGCTGGCTCGCCTTCCTTGGGTCGCTGGTCGCGCTCGCGCTGTTCGATCCGGCCGTCGCCTCCGGCATCGCGCGCATCTCGCTGGTGCTGATCGCGTTCGCGGGCTTCGCGCTGATCGTCTATCTCTCCACCCACGGCTTCGACCGCGCCGTGCTGCTGATCCCGACCTGGTTCCTCCTCGTGGTCTGGGTGGTCGCGGCCGGCATGACGGTCGCCGGCTCCGTCACCAACGACATCGTCGGCCCCGCCCTGCTCGGCGGCCTCGTGCTGATCGTGATGCTGATCGGCTTCACGGTGATGCAGCACGCCTTTGCCGGCGGCGGCGCCTCCACCGGCGTCGTCTCCGACATCGAGCGGCGGGCCCTGGCGCTGGCCGGCTCCGGCGACCTGATCTGGGACTGGGACGTTTCGGCCGACAAGGTTTTCACCAGCCCCGAAACGGAAGCCCTGCTCGGCCTCAAGCGCGGCACGCTGGAGGGGCCTGCGGCCTCCTGGCTCGAGGTGCTGCATCCGCTGGATCAGGACCGTTTCCGCGCCGCGCTCGACAGCGTACTCGACCAGCGCCGCGGCCGCCTGGTGCAGGATTTCCGGCTGCGTACCCCCGATGGCCACTTCATGTGGTTCGCGCTGAAGGCGCGGCCGGTGGTCGGCTCGGACGGCGAGGTCTCGCGCGTCGTCGGCACGCTCACCGACGTCACCGAGCTGCGCAACGCCGAGGAGCGCCTGCTGCACGATTCCGTGCATGACAACCTCACCGGCCTGCCCAACCGCAAGCTGTTCATGGACCGGCTCGGCGCAGTCGCGCATTTCGCTAAGACCATGCCGACGCTGCGGCCGACGCTTATGGTGATCGACCTCGACCGCTTCAAGCAGGTCAACGATTCCGTCGGGATCGCGGTCGGCGATTCCATCCTGCTGACGCTGGCCCGCCGCCTCACCCGCATCCTGAAGCCGCAGGACACGCTGGCCCGCATGGCCGGCGACCAGTTCGGCCTGATCCTGCTGTCGGAGCAGGACCCGGCCCGCATCACCGCCTTCGCCGAGACCATCCGCAAGACCATCCGCGCGCCGATCGCCTTCAACGACCGCGAGATCTTCCTGACCGCGTCGATCGGCCTCGCGCTCTCCGATCCGCAAACGCAGCTCACGGACGAGATCATCAAGGACGCCGAGCTTGCGATGTATCATTCCAAGCGCATCGGCGGCGACCGCATCGATGTCTACAAGCCGGCGATGCGGGCGCGGAAGACCGATCGCCTGACGCTGGAGAGCGAGCTGCGCCGCGCCATCGAGCGCCAGGAGCTGACGATCCTGTATCAGCCGATCGTGCGGCTGGAGGATCGCTCCGTCGCCGGCTTCGAAGCGCTGGTGCGCTGGGATCACCCCAAGCTCGGGCGCATGGCGCCGTCGGAGTTCATCACCATCGCGGAAGAGACCGGCCTGATCGTCGACCTCGGCATGTTCGTGCTCGACCAGACCGCAAAGCAGCTTTCGGTGTGGCAGCGCGCGATGCGCTCGCGCGAGCCGATATTCGCCAGCGTCAACGTCTCGTCGCGGCAATTGCTGCGCCACGATCTGATCCACGACATCCGCACCGTGCTGTCGCGCTCCTCGGTGGCGCGCGGCACTCTGAAGCTGGAATTGACGGAATCGCTGGTGATGGAGAACCCGGAGCACGCGGCGCAGATGCTGACGCGGATCCGCGAGCTCGGCACCGGACTGTCGCTCGACGATTTCGGTACCGGCCATTCCTCGCTGGCCTATCTGCAGCGCTTCCCGTTCGACACCATCAAGATCGACCAGTCCTTCGTGCGCACCACCAACCGCGGCACGCGGCCGGTGATCCTGAAGTCGATCATCGCGCTCGCGCACGACCTCGGCATGGACGTCGTCGCCGAGGGCGCCGAGACGGATTCGGACGCGGTCGAGCTCTACCAGATGGGCTGCGAATACGCCCAAGGCTTCGCCTTCGGCGAGCCGATGGACGCCGATGCGGCGATGCGGCTGCTGACGGAAGTGCGGCTGGAAGCGGCGAGCTGATCTTCTTCCTTCTCCCGGGTTGTCTCCGCGAGTTCAACCGCAAGAGATTGGCTCGCGGAGAGAACCCCTCACCCGTCTCGCCGCTGCGCGGCGAGCCACCCTCTCCAACAAGGGGAGAGGGGAAGAGTGTGCCGCTGCGCTACCACCGCCTCTGCGGCTTGCGCTTTGTGAACCGCACGCTCGTACCGTCGGGCATCCGCGTCGCGACGAAGCCCGCGGCGAGGCACGCTTCGCGCTGCGGCATCTGGATGTCGGGGCTGCGCAGGCTGTCCCACCACGAGGCACGATTGGCCGCGCGCGGCAGGGCCGCGCCGATGATCTCTTCGATCTGCTCGAAGCTCAGCACCAGCTCATCCTGCTTCTGCCGCATCAGATAGTCGCGCAACGCGTCGTAGTCGTTCACATCAGTCCTCTTGTCCGAAACCGGGTCTGCTCACACCGGGCCTGCCCAAAAACGTGGGCTGCGTATACCGATTCTTAACTCACTACGGCAGCTCCGTCCTGCCTTAAACACTGCTCAAGCTTTCGGGCGCATCCACTAATACCGGGAGCAAGCGATGTTGTCTGGATGGCGCGACCTCATGGCCCGCCGGCCGTGGCGGATTTCGGCGAAGCTGCTGATCGTCTCGTCCGTGGTGACGGTGATCGGCTTTTCCGCCATTTGCGTCAACGTGATGCTCGACATGCGCCGCGGCGAGGAGGCGCTCGCCCGCCAGACGCTGGAGAACCTCGCGACGACCATCCAGTCCGACGTCAGCCGCAATGTCGAGATCTACGACCTCTCGCTGAAGGCGGTCGCCAGCAACATGCTGCTGCCCGAGCTGGCGACGGTGTCGAAGCCGGTCCGTCACCTGATCCTGTTCGATCACGCGACGACGGCGAGGCATTTCGGCGCCATCCAGGTGTTCGACCCCGAGGGCAGGCTGGCCATCGACGCCTCCACGCTCGATCCCCTCCCGGAGAACCGGAGCGAGGAAGACTATTTCAGGGTCCATCGCGACAATCCCGAGGCCGGGCTCTTCATCAGCCGCCCGATGCTGTTCCGCGGCGCTTACGCGATCGTGCTGAGCCGGCGCATCAGCGACACCGACGGTGGATTCCTCGGCGTCGTCGCCGGCTCGATCCGCTTCAGCTATTTCCACGAATTGTTCGAGCGGCTGAACCTCGACCCCGAAGACACCATTACCGTCCTCAAGCGCGACCGCACCATCATGATGCGGCGGCCGTTCGATCTCGACATCATCGGCACGAACCTGAACGACCGCCGGGCCTGGAAGGCGGACAACCTCCCGGTCGGCGCCGCCTATTCCGGACAGGGCCCGGTCGATCCGACGCCGCGGCTCTATGTCCGCAGCGCCGACAGCGGACCGCTGTTCGTGGTGGCGGGCAAGCCTCTGGCCGCGGTTTTCGCGCTCTGGCAGAAAGAGGCGTTTCGCATCGGCGCCGTGGTGCTGGTGCTCGCGCTGTTCGTGCTGGGATCGACCCTGGTGCTGGCGCGGGAGATCGGCCGGCGCGCGGAGGCCGAGCGCAAGCTCGAGGAGATGGCGACGACGGACGCGCTCACCGGCCTGAAGAACCGCCGCAAGTTCGATTCCGTCATCGACGTCGAATGGCGGCGCGCCATGCGCCAGAAGGCGCCGGTCGCGCTGCTCATGATCGATGCCGATCACTTCAAGACCTACAACGACACGTTCGGCCATCAGGCCGGCGACCAGGTGCTGGTCGGCATCGCCATCTGCATTTCCGATTCGGTGAGCCGGGCCGGCGACTGTGCCGCGCGCTATGGCGGCGAGGAATTCGCCGTGCTGCTGCCGAACATCTCGGCCGCCGACGCCTTCAAGGTCGCCGAGGCGATCCGCACCAAGGTGCAGGGCTGGTCCGATGAGCAGGTGATCTTGACGGTGTCCTGCGGCGTCGCCAGCCTCATTCCCACCGCCGGCATGGACTGGTCGGTCCTGGTCGCCGCCGCCGACAAGGCGCTCTATGCGGCGAAAGCGGGCGGACGCAATCAGTCGGTGGTGGCGAGCCTGCCGAAGCTGTCGCTGGTGGCGTGAGGCGCTACGCCGCCGTTATTGAACGCGACGCAATCCGCCACACCAACGGTGTCGTCCATGCCTAGTGCGCAATTGCGCACGGGGCAGGGACGACGGCGTGGGTGGCTATGACTGCCCCAGATATTTCTTCATCTCCGCGATCAAGCCGTCGCGCAGCTCCGGCCGCTTCAGGCCGTAGGCGATGTTGGCGCGCAGGAAGCCGGGCTTGGAGCCGCAATCGTGGCGCTCGCCCTCGAACTCGACGCCGTAGAATTTCTGCGATTTGGCGAGGCCGATCATGGCGTCGGTGAGCTGGATCTCGCCGCCGGCGCCGCGCTCCTGCGTCTCCAGGATCTTGAAGATCTCGGGCTGCAGGATGTAGCGGCCGGTGATCGAGAGGTTGGAGGGCGCGGTGCCCTTGGCCGGCTTCTCGACCATGCCGTCGACCTCGAACATCTTGCCGCTGCGCTTGCCGACGCCGCAGATGCCGTATTGATGGGTGAGATGGTCGGGCACCGCCTCGACCGCGACCAGATTGGATTTCTCGCCGAGCGAGGATGCCATCTCGATCATCTGCTTGAGGCAGCCGGGCGTGTTGAGCACGAGCTCGTCGGGCAGCACGACGGCGAACGGCTCGTTGCCGACGATGTCGCGCGCGCACCAGACCGCGTGACCGAGGCCGAGCGGCGCCTGCTGGCGGGTGAAGCTGACGGCGCCGGCTTCGGGCTGGTTCTGCGCCAGGATGTCCTGCTCGGCCTTCTTGCCGCGCGCCGCAAGCGTCGCGTCGAGCTCGAACATCCGGTCGAAATGATCTTCGATGACGTTCTTGTTGCGGCCGGTGACGAAGACGAAGTGCTCGATGCCGGCTTCCCTCGCCTCGTCATAGACGTACTGGATCAGCGGCTTGTCGACGATGGTCAGCATTTCCTTCGGCATCGCCTTGGTGGCGGGCAGGACACGGGTGCCGAGGCCGGCGACGGGGAATACGGCTTTGCGAATTTTCATGGGATTGTTCGAATACCTGGGGGCAGATGGAACGAAGCTGGAAGCGGAGCCAAGAATGGAGCAATGGCATCTTGCTAGCCTGTTTGCAGCCGCCAACAAAGGCGGATGTGGGGCCTCATCCGCGCAGAGTTAAGAAAAAGGCCGCCACCAAAATTTCACCTTTGTTAAGCTATTGGCAACCGTAACCAGGCCTCCTCATGGCGGATTTTTGAACAGCCCGACGGGTGGGACATGATGCGATCGGTGGCAGGGCAAGCAAGACGGGCGGTATCCGCAACGGGCGCAATGATGATTGCGGCCGCTTTGCTGCTGCCTGCCGGCGCGCATGCCCAGGCGCAGAACGGCCTGTCCAACCTGTTCGGCGGCATCTTCTCCGGCCCCAATCCTGCGCCGTCGCAAGCCCCGGCGAGCTCCGGCGGCCCCCAGCCCTGGAGCGGCGAGGACGGCGCCTCCGGCCATCCCTTGATGACGGCTGCGGCGATCCGCGAGGCCGCCGGCAATTTCAATAATTGCGTCGCCGGGATGTGGCCCGATGCCGCACGACGCGGCGTCACGCAGGAAAACTTCCAGCGCTTCACGGCGGGCCTCAGCCCCGATCTGCGCATCATGGACCTCATGGATTCGCAGCCGGAGTTCACCAAATCGATCTGGGACTATCTCGACATCCTCGTGAACGACAACCGTCTCGCCAAGGGCCGCGAGGTGCTCGTCAAATACAAGGCGCAGTTCGACGCCACCGAGAAAGCCACCGGCGTCGACCGCTACATCATCGCCTCGATCTGGGGCATCGAGTCCAATTACTCGACACAGATGGGCGACCGCAGCGTGCTGCAATCGACCGCGACGCTCGCCTGCATCGGCCGCCGCCAGGCCTATTTCAAGGACGAGTTTCTCTCGGCGCTCGAGATCGTCAACCGCGGCGATCTCAGGCCGGAGCAGATGCGCGGCTCCTGGGCCGGCGCCTTCGGCCCGACCCAGTTCATGCCGACCGCGTTCAAGCGCTTTGCCGTCGATGGGGATGGCGACGGCCGCCGCGACGTCGTCGACAATCCGACCGACCTGATCGCCTCCACCGCCAACAATCTGAAGAAGGACGGCTGGCAGGCCGGCCAGACCTGGGGCTTCGAGGTCGTGGTGCCGCAGGGCTTCAACTACATGCTGGCCGACCGCGCCAAGGCGATGCCGATCGCGCAATGGGAGAAGCTCGGGCTGAAGCGGGCGACCGGACAGCCCTTCCCGCATCCGGCGGAGAAGGCCTATCTGCTGGCGCCGGCGGGCGCGCAGGGGCCGGGCTTCCTGATGCTGCAGAACTACCGCGTCATCATGAAATACAACCCGGCCGAGGCCTATGCGCTGGCCATCGGTCATTTCGCCGACCGCCTGCGCGGCGGCCAGCCCTTCGTGCAGCCCTGGCCGCGCCAGGAGCGCGAGCTGTCGCGCACCGAGCGGCTGGAACTGCAGCAGCTGCTGGCCCAGCGCGGCTTCTACAAGGGCACCCCCGACGGCCAGTTCGGCGGCCAGACCCGGGAGGCCCTGCGTAACTTCCAGGCCTCGATCGGGGTGCCCGCCGACGGATTTGCCTCCTCCGACGTGCTGGACCGGCTGCGCGGGCGGTAAAATCGCCCCGAAAGTAACCCTGAACAGGGATTTCGCCCGCCTACCTTGACGGAGGCGGCTGTTCCCCGGTGTATGGGACAAGAATCTGCGATGGAATTTGCCCGTTTGGCGCCCGATTCCGTTACTATATTGAGCCAATCCCGATCCCCGTTGCGCGTGCCCGAGATCGCATGTCGAAGAAGTCCCTGTTCAAGGCGCTGACCGAGACCGGCCCGTTGATCGCGCTGGGGACGGCGCTTGCGATTTTGGTGTCGGTTGCGGGGCCTGCCTCGGCACAGTTCTTCAACTTCCCCGGCTTCGGCGGTCCGCCGCAGCGCTCGGCGCCGCCGCCGCAACGCGGCGGTGGTGGCGGCGGATGGTTCGGCGGCGACTTCTTTGCACCGTTCCAGCAGCAACAGCCGCAGGCACCGCGCCAGGATTTTTCGCGCGCGCCGGGGCCGGCCAAGCGCGACACGATCCCTGAGAAGAACGTGCTGGTGCTCGGCGATGCCATGGCCGACTGGCTCGCTTATGGCCTGGAAGACGCCTATGCCGAGCAGCCCGACATGGGCGTGATCCGCAAGCACAAGACCGTTTCAGGCCTGATCAAGTACCAGCCCAAGGGTGAGCCCTCGGACTGGGCGGCGGCGGCAAGGGGCATCCTGGAGACCGAGAAGCCCGACGTCATCGTCGTCATGCTCGGCCTCAACGACCGCGCCGCGATCCGCGAGCCGGCGGCGGAGAAGCCTGCGGACAAGGACAAGAAGAACGACAAGGGCGCGCGCGGCAAGCCACAAGGAAAAAGCGACGGAAAGCCCGGCGAGACCAAGCCCGGCCACGATACGGCCGCCAAGCCCGACGACAAGCCTGCCGATGCCGACCTGCCGCAGGATGACGCCGACAACGCCGACACTCCGGCGGCCGCCCCCGAAAAGACCGCCCGCAATCCGAACGGCCTCTACGAATTCCGCGACGAGCGCTGGATCGAGCTCTACGGCAAGAAGATCGAGGAGCTTGCGAACGTCCTCAAATCCAAGGGCGTGCCGGTGCTCTGGGTCGGCCTGCCCGCGGTTCGCGGACCCAAGGGCACCGCGGATACGCTGTTCCTCGACTCGCTCTATCGCGAGGGCGCGGCCAAGGCCGGCATCACCTATGTCGATGTCTGGGACGGTTTCGTCGACGAAGCCGGCCGTTTCCTGCAGAAGGGCCCGGACTTCGAAGGCCAGATCCGCCAGCTCCGCAGCTCTGACGGCGTCTATTTCACCAAGCCCGGCGCCCGCAAGCTCGCGCATTATGTCGAGCGCGAGATCACGCGCCTATTGGCGGGACGCTCCGGCCCGATCGCGCTGCCGAGCGAGCCGGCGACCCCCGATACCAGCGCCGAGCCCGGCAAGCCCGCGCCGCGGCCGTTGGCGGGGCCGATCGTGCCGCTGGTTGCAGCCTCGATCTCGACCGACCAATTGCTGGGCGGCCCGGGCTCGCGTCCCGCCGCCGTCGATGCGCTCGCCGCAAAGACGATGGTGAAGGGCGAGCCGCTGGCAGCTCCCGCCGGCCGCGCCGACGATTATGCCTGGCCGCGCCGCGAAGTCGGCCGCGAGCAGGCCAAGGGCGATACGCCTGTTGCCGCGACGACGCCTGACGGCAACGGCCCGAATGCATCGGGGACACCGGGGGCAGCCGCTGCGATCGCGCCGCCGAAGCTGGCGCCGAAGAAGCCGCCGGTCCCGCCGCAACAGCCGGCACAGGCGAGCCCATCCTTCCGCGATTTCTTCGGCTTCGGCTCACCGCAGCCGGCACCGCCGCGTCAACTGACGCCCGCGCCCGGACCTCGCAATCCAAATCCCAATCCGGGGGTCCCGCGTCCGCCAGGTAACGTCGGACGTTCGGCCGAGATGTTCCGGTAATTTCGGAACGGCAATCGCGTGTCCCGGACGCACGGCAGCGTGGACGCTGCTGCGCAGAGTCGGGATCAGTTCCTCTCACGGCCTGCGAAAAAGAACGGGCCCCGGCTCAGCAGCGCACCACTGCGTGGCGCGCTGCGTCCGGGGCCCGAGATGCGTGCTTGTCGCTCAGCCCTCAGTAGCGCCAGCGCGACGGCGGGGGACGACGCGCGGGGCGCGACATCAGCAGCGCGAGCGCGAAGCCGATGCCGCCGGCCACCATCAGCGCGCCGAGCGGATTGTCCTGCACCTTCTTCGACAGCGCCTGTGTCCCATCGCGGAATGTGTCGCCGCTGTTGTCATAGGCGTCCTTGGCGTAGCTGGTCGCGGTGTCCGCGGCGTCACGCACGGCATCCTTGGCCTGGCCGTAGAGATTCTGCACGGTGCCCGCAGCCTCGCGTGCCTTGCCTGAGGCCTGCGTCTTGGAATCGCCTGCCATGTCTCCGATCGCGCTTTCCGCCTTACCTGCGTAGTCCTTGGCCGCGCCAACAATCCGATCCGTATCCATGATGCTCCTCCTCGGGGGTCAGCCCAAGTAACCGATCAGGAGCAGCGCAGTTCCAAGCCATGACGAAAGTGTATGTGTGGCCCGGCAACAAACTACAAAATCAGCCCGCCATCGACGACCAGCGTCTGGCCGATGATGTAGGACGACAGCGGCGAGGCCAGGAACAGGGCCGCGCCCGCCATATCGGCCGGCGTGCCCAATCGCCGCAGCGGGATGCGCGCGAGCGCGCCTTCGAGCCGCTTCGGGTTGTCGGTCGTCACCTTCGTCATCTTGGTGTCGACGAGCCCCGGCGCGATGCCGTTGACGCGGATGCCGTCCTCGGCCCAGGCCTCGCCCAGCGTCCGCGTCAATCCGACCGCGCCGGTCTTCGAGGCGTTATAGGCGGGATTGCCCATGGTGGAATGATAGGCCGCGTTCGAGGACACCATGATCAGCGCGCCCTTCGCATCCCGCAACATGGCATGAAAACGCGTGGCGCAGGCCATCAGGCTCATGAGATTGACCTCCACCACCTTGCGGAATCCGGCCATCTCGAATTCGCCGCGGCGATAGAGCACCGCGCCTTGCGCGAGCACCAGCACGTCCAGCCTGTCGAAGGACGGCTTGAACGCTTCGACCGCACTGGGATTGCTGACGTCGAGCTGCGCGTAGGAAAGACCCGTGAGATCGGAGCCCTCCTCCGCGAAATATTCCGTTGCGCGAGCACGCGTGCCGCAAACCACGACCTGCGCGCCCCGCGTGCGAAACGCCTGCGCGATGCCGTTGCCGATCCCGCTCGAACCACCGACGACCAGCACCTGCTTGCCTGAGAAATCGAGCTCGTTCGCCATCGCGGCCTCCCTTTTGTCTTGCTTGTTTGACCTGTCTGCGGATCGGTGCCAGCCTTGTCAATCATAACAAGAACAAGCGACTTCCCGAGGAAACAACATGTCCGAGTTCAAGGAGCTCAGCCGGTCCGTCAAGGGCCTGACCGTTCTCGTCACCGGCGCGGCGAGCGGGATGGGGCGCGCGACGGCGCGCGTGTTCGCCGCTGAAGGCGCGAACGTCGCCGTCACCGATTTCGACGCGCAAGGCGCGCAGGCGGTTGCCGGGGAGATCGCCGCGAGCGGCGGATCAGGAAAGGCATGGAAGCTCGACGTTGCCGACGGCGGCGAGATCAAGCGCGTCGTTGAAGAGGTCGCTGCGCATTTCGGTGGGCTCGACATCGTGGTCAACAATGCCGGCATCTCCGTGCGGATCGCGATCGACGACGAGGCCTATGAGGACGCCTGGGCCAAGGGCATCGCGGTAATGTTGACGGCGCATCCGCGCATCATTCGCGCCGCGCTGCCGCATTTGCGCAAGTCCAAGTGCGCGCGCGTCGTCAACATCGCCTCGACCGAGGCGCTCGGCGCCACCGCATTGCACAGCCCCTATTCGGCAGCGAAAGGCGGCGTTGCCAGCCTCACCCGCTCGCTCGCCGTCGAGCTCGGCCGCGAAGGCATCACCGTCAACTGCATCTGCCCGGGCCCGATCCGCACCGCGATCACCGACCGCATCTCCGAAGAGCACAAGACGATCTACGCCAAGCGCCGCACCGCGCTCGGACGCTACGGCGACCCCGAGGAGGTCGCGCACATGACACTGAGCCTGTGCCTGCCGGCGGCGTCGTTCCTCACCGGCGCGGTGATCCCGGTGGATGGCGGGTTGATGGCGCGGAACGCGTGAGAGCCATGCGCGCCGAGCGTTGACAACGCCGGGTCGGAGAGTAGCTTTTTCGCCGACAGAGCGGGACCAACCGCTCGCGACCCGCGGGAGAGAACGTCATGACGATCGCCATCCGGCAGCTTCAGAAGCATTTTGTCGGCGAGGTCTCCGGCCTCGATCTGCGAAAGCCTCTCACCGAGGCCGAAGCACGCGAGGTCGAGGCCGCCATGGACAAATACGCGGTGCTGGTCTTCCACGACCAGGACATCACCGACGAGCAGCAGATGGCCTTTGCGCTCAATTTCGGCCAGCGCGAGGACGCCCGGGGCGGCAACATCACCAAGGCCGACGAATACCGCCTCAGCTCGGGCCTGAACGACGTCTCCAACCTCGGCAAGGACGGCAAGCCGCTGCCGAAGGACAGCCGCGCCAATCTGTTCAACCTCGGCAATTGCCTGTGGCACTCCGACAGCTCGTTCCGCCCAATCCCGGCAAAGTTCTCGCTGCTGTCGGCGCGCGTTGTGAACCCGAAGGGCGGCAACACCGAATTCGCCGACATGCGCGCCGCCCATGATGCGCTGGACGACGAGACCAAGGCGGAGATCGAGGATTTGATCTGCGAGCACTCGCTGATGTATTCGCGGGGATCGCTCGGCTTCACCGAATACACCGACGACGAGAAGCAGATGTTCAAGCCGGTGCTGCAACGGCTGGTGCGGACGCATCCCGTGCATCGCCGCAAGTCGCTGTATCTGTCATCGCATGCCGGCAAGATCGTCGGCATGAGCGTGCCGGAGGGACGCCTCTTGCTGCGCGATCTCAATGAGCACGCGACGCAGGCGGAGTTCGTCTACGTCCATAAATGGAAGCTGCATGACCTCGTGATGTGGGACAACCGCCAGACCATGCACCGCGTCCGCCGCTACGACCAGTCGCAGCCCCGCGACATGCGAAGAGCGACGGTGGCGGGAACGGAGCCGACGGTGCAGCAGCAGGCGGCGGAGTAGGCTCGCGCCAGCTACGCGTGCCCCGCCTCGTTCGATAGCATGCCGGGGTCGATGCCGATCTTGTGCAGGGCGCGGTTGTATTTGTCGTCGACGTCGTCGCCGAAGATCAGATCCGCATCCGCATCGCAATGCAGCCAGCCGTTGCTCTGGATCTCGGTCTCGAGCTGGCCCGGCGCCCAGCCGGCATAGCCGAGCGCGAGAATGGCGTGCTTGGGGCCGGAGCCGTTGGCGATGGCGCGCAGGATGTCGACGGTCGCCGTGAGGCATACGCCGTCATCGATCCGCAGCGTCGCGTTCTCGATGTAGAAGTCGCTCGAATGCAGCACGAAGCCGCGGCCGGTATCGACCGGGCCGCCGCGCAGCACCTTCATGCTTTCGGCATTCTCGGGCAGCTTGATGTGCTCGCCCTTCTTGATGATGCCCAGTTGCTGCAAGAGCTCGGGGAAGTCGATGCTGCCGGCCGGGTGGTTGACGATGATGCCCATCGCTCCCTCCGCCGAATGGGCGCACAGATAGATCACCGAGCGCTCGAAGCGGGAATCGCCCATGACGGGCATCGCGATCAACAGCCGGCCGTCGAGATAACCGGCCGAATTCGGGAGTCCGGAGCCCGCCCCGCGGGTGCTTTCGCCCGTCCTCTTGCCTGTGGGAGCCATCGGTGAAGCACTCCGGTTTCAATTCCTATCCTGATGTCGGGCCGGGCCGCTGTCAAATCAAGGCTTGCAGGGACGCGATTCAGGTGCATCCATCACAAGCAATTCAATGGTTTGCGCGAGGGCGACCCTGTAAAGACGTGCCATGCTCACAAGAGTTCCCCTGCGTGCGGCGATTGGCGTCGCGACAACCCTGCTTGCGTCGTCACTGGCCATCGCAGCCCGCGCCGATGACGCTTCGCCGTGGCAGCGCGACGGACATTCCGCGGTGCGGCTATTGGCGGGATCACGCAGCGGCGCCGTCCTGCTCGGCGGTATCGCCTTCCAGCTCCAGCAGGGGTGGAAAACCTACTGGCGCAGCCCCGGCGATTCCGGCGTTCCGCCGCGATTCGACTTCTCGAAGTCGGACAATGTCGAGGCGGTGACGATCATGTGGCCGGCGCCGCTGAAATTCGACGATGGCGCCGGCGGCCATTCGATCGGCTATCATGACCAGATCGTGCTGCCCTTGCGCATCGTCGCCAAGGCGGCCGACAAGCCCGTGACCTTGCGTGCCGAGATCAATTACGCCGTGTGCGAGAAGCTCTGCATTCCGGTCGACGCCAAACTCGAGCTCGGCTTCAACAACGTCGCCTCCACCGAGGATGCCAATTTGCGCGCGGCGCTCGACACCGTGCCCAAGCCCGCCAATATCGGCGATCCCAATCCGCTCACCATCCGCGACGTCAAGCGCGACGGTCCCAAGAACGTGGTGGTCGACGTGGTTGCGCCTGACAGAAGCAACGTCAATCTGTACGTGG
Organism: Bradyrhizobium sp. WYCCWR 12699; assembly: GCF_032144035.1. Lineage (NCBI taxonomy): Bacteria > Pseudomonadati > Pseudomonadota > Alphaproteobacteria > Hyphomicrobiales > Nitrobacteraceae > Bradyrhizobium > Bradyrhizobium sp. WYCCWR 12699. The sequence goes on along the minus strand of NZ_JAVTJN010000005.1, from coordinate 369,520 downwards.
AAGGGCCGACGCCCGAATGGGCGTTGCCGATTCCGGAGCCGGTCAAGGAAAGCCCTGCTGGCGTGAAGCGCTTCTCGTTCGAACTCGACGGCCTGCCGCCGGGCGCCAAGCCCGACGGCGCAGCGCTGAAATTCACCCTGGTCGGGCCGGAGAAATCTTACGAGTTCAATACCAATTTGGAATAGCTCGTCGCGGACGGAGCAACGAAGCCGATCAGGATGCGGGGCAGACCTTCGAGGCCTGCTTTTCCTGCAGCTTCTTCGTGCAATATGTGCTGCAGCGCTGACCGCCGACCTTGGCGCAGTAAGCCAGGCACTTTTCGTAGGAGCATCCCCAGGCGTCCGCCCGCGCGGGCGTCATGGAATAGAGATCGAAGCCGGCCATCGCGGCGAGCACGGCCATGCACATCATGAATCGAGTCATCAATCGCTCCTTCTGAAAAGGCCTGAAAATGGCGTCCCGTGCGCGACCAACCGGCCCGCACATATTCCAAATGAATTCACTATGCGGCCAGCATAGTTCGAGGCGGCCCGGAAGGTCACGCTCTAAATTGGAGGGATTGCGGCAACGACGCCATCCGCGCCCCCGCGCCAAGCGAAATGACGTTCGCCTCCCTGCGCCGGCCTTCGGAGGAAGCCGTCGGAGGCGGTCCAACCGAATCTTAAGGAATGGTTGCTAAGTCCCGGGCCTGCCGCAGCACGCGGGACGCCCTGGGGACTCTTCGTGGCCGTGATGGATGCAGAACCCGCAACGACCGGACCGGCCGGCCTGATCGCGCGGCTGCGGGCCAAGCTGACGGGCGGCTCGAGCGAGGCCTCGCTGACGCGGCGGCTCGCCGGCACCATCTTCATCATCCGCGTCATCAGCGCCGGGCTCGCTTATTTTTCGCAGGTGCTGCTCGCACGCTGGATGGGCACGTCCGATTACGGCATCTATGTCTATGTCTGGACCTGGGTGCTGCTGCTCGGCAGCATGATGGATTTCGGCATCTCGGCCTCGGCGCAGAAAATCATTCCGGAGTATCGCGCCAGCGGTGAGCAGGCGCTGCTGCGCGGCTTCCTCTCCGGCAGCCGCTGGCTGACTTTTGCCGTGTCTGCGCTGGTGTCGCTCGCCCTTGCCGGCATCGTCAGGCTGCTGTCGCCCTGGATCGACCCGGCGGAGGAGCTGCCGCTCTATATCGGCTGCATGACGCTGCCCGCCTTCGTGGTCGCCAACACCCAGGACGGCATTGCGCGCTCGCACGACTGGATGCAGCTCGGCTTGATGCCGCAATTCATCATCCGCCAGGCGCTGATCATCGGCATCACCGGCGCGGCCTTTCTGCTCGGCTATCATCTCGGTGCGGTCGCCGCGATGGTTGCGAGCGCCGGCGCCGTCTGGATTGCAATGAGCGGGCAGATGGTGGTGCTGAACCGCAAGCTCGCCGGTCACATCGCGCCCGGACCCAAGACCTACGACATCCGCGGCTGGCTCGCCGTCTCGCTGCCGATCCTCTTGGTCGAGAGCTTCTATCTGCTGCTGTCCTACACCGACGTGCTGGTGCTGCAGCAGTTCCGTCCCTCCGACGAGGTCGGCGTCTACTTTGCGGTGGTGAAGACGCTGGCGCTGGTCTCGTTCATCCACTACGCGATGTCGGCGACGACGGCGCATCGCTTCGCCGAATACAACGCAAGCGGCGACAAGGCACGGCTGTCGGCCTATGTGGCGCATGCGATCAACTGGACGTTCTGGCCGTCGCTGGCGGCGACCATCGTGCTGCTCGCGCTCGGCAAGCCGCTGCTCTGGCTGTTCGGGCCGCAATTCGTGATTGGTTACGACATCATGTTCGTCGCCGCGATCGGGCTCGTGGTACGCTCGGCGATCGGGCCGGTCGAGCGGCTGCTCAACATGCTCGGTCAGCAGAAGATCTGCGCGCTCGCCTATGCGCTGGCCTTCGTGATGAACGTCGTGCTCTGCATCGCGCTGGTGCCGCGCTACGGCGGCCACGGCGCCGCGGCCGCGACCTCGATCTCCCTCAGCTTCGAGACGGTGCTCCTGTTCTGGATCGTGCGGCAGCGGCTCGGACTGCACGTGCTGGCGTTCGGTAAATAGGCGCTGCGCGCCTGCCCTGCTCGCTGCCTCCCGGGGAACGGCTCTGTCAGCGCACGCGCGCGAACGAGGCAAAACACCTCTCCTTCTCCAACTTGCAGCAAAATTTTTCTTATTCTGTCCAAGCGGTTGCGCGTTGGAGGAACTTTATTCTACGTCGTATTGCCTAACCGACGAGATCAACCTAAGATTCCCCTGATATGTTCGATCCACTGTACGTCGCCTCTGGATTCGGCGTCGGCCTGCTTGTCGGAATGACCGGCGTGGGCGGCGGCTCGCTGATGACGCCGCTCTTGATCCTGCTGTTCGGCGTTCATCCCTCCACAGCGGTCGGAACCGACCTGCTCTATGCCGCCGCGACCAAGACCGGCGGCAGCGTGGTGCATGGCTGGTCGCGCAGCGTGCACTGGCCGGCGGTGCTGCGGCTCGCCTGCGGCAGCCTTCCAGCGAGCGCGCTGACGCTGCTCGTACTGTGGAAGCTCGACCTCAGGAGCGATGCCGAGCGCAGCCTGATCAATCTGGTGCTGTGCTTTGCGCTGCTGCTGACTGCGACGTCGCTGATCTTCCGCAAGTCGATCATGGAGCGCTATCGCAGCCGGCTGGAGGGCGTCGACGATCGCACCACCGCGATTGCGACCGTCGTGACCGGCGTCGTGCTCGGCGTGCTGGTCTCGATCTCGTCGGTCGGCGCGGGCGCGGTCGGCGTCACCGTGCTGCTGCTGCTCTATCCGCGCCTGCCGATGGTGACCATCGTCGGCTCCGATATCGCCCATGCGGTGCCGCTGACGCTGGTCGCCGGTATCGGGCACTGGGCGCTCGGCGACGTGGATTGGGCGCTGATGGGCGTCTTGCTGATGGGCTCGCTGCCCGGCATCATCGTCGGCAGCTACAGCGCGACGCGTGTGCCCGAGACAGTGTTGCGCCTGACGCTTGCCAGCGTGCTGTTCCTTGTCGCCGGCAAGATCATGTTTGCGGAGCTCCACCTGTCGTCGGCCTTCGTCACCGCGCTGGCCTGGGGGCACTAGGCAGCGACCGGACGACGGAATCGGAGGGTGGGCAAAGCGAAGCGTGCCCACCCTTTTTCTCGATCACGGACAGATGGTGGGCATGGCGCAAGTGCGCCTTTGCCCACCGCCCACCCTACGGCACCGTACCCTTACGCGGCGGTCCAGCCGCCGTCGATCGAGAGGTTGGTGCCGGTGATCTGGGCGGCATCGTCGCTGCACAGGAACAGGGCGAGCGCTGCGACCTGCTCGGAGGTGACGAACTCCTTGGTCGGCTGCGCGGCGAGCAACACGTCGTTGATGACCTGCTCACGCGTCAGGCTGCGCGCCTTCATCGTGTCGGGGATCTGCTTCTCGACCAGCGGCGTCCAGACATAGCCGGGGCTGATGCAGTTGCAGGTGATCTTGTGGGTCGCGACCTCGAGCGCCACGGTCTTGGTGAGGCCGGCGATGCCGTGCTTGGCCGAGACATAAGCCGACTTGAAGGGCGAGGCGACCAGCGAGTGCGCCGACGCCGTGTTGATGATGCGGCCCCAGCCCTTCTTCTTCATGCCGGGCACCGCGGCGCGGATACCGTGGAAAGCCGAAGACAGATTGATCGCGATGATCTGGTCCCACTTCTCGATCGGAAACTCCTCGACCGGCGAGACGAACTGGATGCCGGCATTGTTGACGAGGATGTCGACCGAGCCGAACGTCGTCTCGCCGAGCGCGATCATTCCGGCGATCTCGGCCGGCTTGCTCATGTCGGCCGGCGAATAGATCGCCTTCACCTTGAACTCGGACTCGATCTTGGCACGTTCCTTCTCGATGTCCTCCGGCGCACCGAAGCCGTTGATGACGACGTTGGCACCGGCGCCGGCGAACGCACGCGCATAGGCGAGCCCGATGCCGCTGGTCGACCCGGTCACGACGGCGTTCTTGCCTGACAGACTACCCATTCTATTCGCTCCTTTTTGCCGGGGGCGCAGAGACGTCCCCCGTGAGATCGTAAGTCACCATGGTCTCGCCGGACTGTGGCCGCTCGAGCCAATCCTTGTGGCGCATCGACAGGTGCACGTCGTTCACGCCGGCCTCCCAATGCTCGACCATCGCGACATGCGAGAAATCGTAATCCTTGGACGAGGATTCATAGTTCTTGCTGCGGTAGATCAGATGCACCACGGTGACGGTGCTTTCGCGCGACACTTTCGCCAGGAATTCGACGGAAGGGTCGTTCTTCAGATAATCCGGTAATTTGCCGATCAGGTCGCGCATCGCCCTGCGGGCGTTGTGCAACTGCTTGTTCTTGTCGGTGTTCATCCGCGTGCGGCTGGAATAGCGGATGTCCTTCTCGCGCTCGGCGGCCTCCAGCAGCGAGGTCGGCAGATCGCCGCGCGCGGAAAACAGGTCGACCTGGAAGATCAGCATGTCGCGGTCGACCTCGGCATCGAGCACATAGTCGAGCGGGGTGTTGGAGGCGATGCCGCCGTCCCAATAATGCTCGCCGTCGATGATCACGGAGGGAAAGCCGGGCGGCAGCGCGCCGGAGGCCATGATGTGCTCGGGGCCGATCTTCTTGCCGAGCTTCTTGAACTCGTAATTGTCGAAATATTTGAAATTGCCGGAGGTGACGCCGACCGCGCCGACCGACAGGCGGGTCTTCAGGTCGTTGATGCGGTCGAAATCGACGAGACGCTCCAGCGTCTTCTTCAGCGGTGCGGTGTCGTAATAGCTCTCCGCCTGCGGGCTGCCGGGCGGCCAGAGCGGGGCCGGCGGGACGCGCGGGACGAAGAAGCCGGGCACGCCGAAGGTGGCGATCAGCGCGGCACTGGTCGAGTTGAACAATTCGCGGCTGTGGTCGCTCTTGCCGATCGGCTTCCACGGCACGGGCGCGGAGACCATCTCCCAGAATTCCTTGAGCCGCTTGACGCGGGTTTGCCCTTCATTGCCGGCGATGATCGCGGCGTTGACCGCGCCGATCGAAATGCCGGCGACCCATTCCGGCTCGAAGCCTGCGCCGCACAGCGCCTGATAGGCGCCGGCCTGGTAGGAGCCGAGCGCACCGCCGCCCTGCAAGACCAGGACGCGTTGCGCATTCGCGGGGATGCTGGCGGATTCCGGGCTACGATCTGTCATGGAGGAACAATAGCAATGGCGCGCCACCGTGGCGACACTCCGCGGCGGCGTCAATGCATGCCGGATCAAGTCTGGCTTATCGGGGCTCCGTCGAGGCCAGGATCATGGTCCAGAACACCTTGTATTTGGTGCCGGGAGCATAACTCGCCGCGATGCCCAATTTTGTGACACCGCCCTTGAGCATGTTGGCGCGGTGCGGAGGCGAGTCGCGCCAGCCGGAAAACGCTTCCGCCAGCGTATGATAGCCGGCCGAGATGTTCTCGACGGCCACGGTCGCGGGATAGCCGCCGGCGGCGAGGCGCTTGGCCAGCGGCGCGCGGACGTCATGGTCCATCTTGTTGGCCGCGGCCATCGCATTGGACTGGGATTCGGCGAGCCGCATCAGATCGGGGTCGATCACGACGGTGCCGAGAGCGTTGTTCTGGCGGTATTGCGAGATCATGATCGCGGCCGCCTGCGCATCGAGCTTGGAGCCCGGGACCGCCATGTCGGCATACATGGACGGCTGCTGGACCGGTGCTTCGTTGCCGGCACAGCCGGCGAGCAGCAAAGAAATGAGTATCGCGGCCGCAGCGCGCATGAATCGGGGCCCCCAATGAAGGGCCGTTGTTGCATACCAACCGTGGCTGAAAGGTGAATTTTGAGGAAAATTCGACCTGTCGGCCCCCGCTCAAGCGCCCGCAAAGATCCGGTAGCGGCGCGGTTCGAGGCCGATCATATCACCGGCGCGCAGTTCCTTGTCGCGGGGGGCGTCGATCTCGATGGTCTTGCCGCCGGACAATGCGACCTCGGCCCTCTGCACGGGACCGAAATTACGGACGTGCTGCACGGCGCCCTCGAAGGCGCCGCTGCCGGGCGGGCCGACCAGCATGTCATGTCGCCGCACGAACAGCTTTGACGCGCCAGGCGCAAGCCCATCCGCCACCAGCGCGAGCGGCCGGTCGCCGAGCCTGACGACGCCGCCTTCGACCTGGACCGGCAGCTCGATGGATTCGCCGATGAAACCGTGAACGAACGCGCTGGCCGGGCTTTCATAGACGTCATCCGGCGAGCCGATCTGCTCGATCCTGCCCTTGTCCATCACCACGACGCGGTTGGCGACTTCCAGCGCTTCCTCCTGATCGTGGGTGACGAAGATCGAGGTGACGTTGATCTCGTGGTGCAGCGAGCGCAACCAGCGGCGCAGCTCCTTGCGCACCTTGGCATCGAGCGCACCGAACGGCTCGTCGAGCAGCAGGATGCGCGGCTCGATCGCAAGCGCCCGGGCGAGCGCGATGCGCTGGCGCTGGCCGCCGGAGAGCTGGCTCGGATAGCGATCGGCGAGCCAATCGAGCTGGACGAGATCGAGCAATTCCTTGACGCGGGCGCGGATGGTCGCTTCGTCCTTGCGGACCGCGCGCGGCTGCACGCGCAGGCCGAACGCGACGTTCTCGAACACCGTCATGTGGCGGAACAGCGCGTAATGCTGGAACACGAAGCCGACATGCCGCTCGCGCGCGCCCTGCGCCAGCGCATCCTCGCCGTTGAAGGAGACCTCGCCGGCATCGGGCCAGTCGAGGCCTGCGATGATCCGCAGCAGCGTGGTCTTGCCGGAGCCGGAGGGGCCGAGCAGCGCCAGCAATTCGCCGTCATTGACCTTGAGGTCGACGCCGTCGAGGGCCTTGAAGCTGCCGAACGTCTTGACGAGATTTCTGACTTCAATGGTCATTGGCGTCGTGTCCCTCGTCCAGATGACGTTCCAGAACGGTCTTCGCGATCAGCGTGATCAGCGCCAGCATCGCCAGCAGCGAGGCAATCGCGAAAGCGGCGACGAACTGGTACTCGTTGTAGAGGATCTCGACCAAGAGCGGCATCGTGTTGGTCTCGCCGCGGATATGGCCGGAGACGACGGAGACCGCGCCGAATTCGCCCATCGCGCGCGCGTTGCAGAGCAGCACCCCGTAAAGCACGCCCCATTTGATGTTGGGCAGCGTGACGCGAAAGAAGGTTTGCAGACCCGAGGCGCCGAGCGAGACCGCGGCCTCCTCCTCCTGCGTGCCCTGCTCCTGCATCAGGGGGATCAGCGCACGCGCCACGAACGGGAAGGTCACGAAGGTGGTGGCGAGCGCGATGCCGGGTACCGCGAACAGGATCTGGATGTCGTGATCCCTCAACCAGCTACCGAAATAGCCTTGCGCGCCGAACAGCAGCACGAAAACGAGACCCGAGATCACCGGGCTCACCGAGAACGGCAGGTCGATCAGCGTGATCAGGAAGGTCTTGCCGGGGAAATCGAATTTGGCGATTGCCCAGGCCGCGACCAGGCCGAACACGAGGTTGAGGCCGACGGAAATCGCCGCGACGATCAACGTCAGCTTGATGGCGGCCTGCGCCTCCGGCTCGGCGAGCGCGGCGAAATAGGCGAGGATCCCCTTGGAGAAGGCCTGCGCGAACACGACCACCAGCGGCAGCACCACGAAGACCGACAGAAAGATCATCGCCAGCGCGATGATGACGATGCGCACCGCGCGCGGCTCGGTGCGCAGGCTGTCGCGCGCGGCCGCCGCATGCGCGCGCGCCTTTGCACGCGCCTTGGCACGCACCTTGGCATCGGGAGCCGAAGGCGAAACGGACTCTGCTATCTGCATCGTCATGGTCCGCCCTCACCGTTCCGGAATCCGGCTCTGCGCCCAGCGCTGGAGCCGATTGACGGCGAAGATGATGACAAAGGACACGACGAGCATGACCACCGCAATGGCGGTCGCGTCGGCGTAGCGGAATTCGGAGAGCCGGATCACGATCAAGAGCGGCGCGATCTCTGAGACGTTGGGCAGATTGCCGGCGATGAAGATCACCGAGCCGTATTCGCCGACCGCGCGGGCGAAGGCGAGCGCGAGCCCGGTGAGCAGCGCCGGGGCCAGCGAGGGCAGGATCACGCGGATGATGGTCTGCCAGCGGCTGGCGCCGAGACTGCCCGCGGCCTCCTCGATCTCGGGATCGAGATCCTGCAGCACGGGCTGCACCGTGCGCACCACGAAGGGGATGCCGATGAAGATCATGGCGACGAAGATGCCGACCGGCGTGAACGCCACCTTGATGCCGAGCGCCGCAAGCGGCGCGCCCAGCCAGCCCTTCTCGGCGAACAGCGCGGTCAAAGCGACGCCCGCGACCGCCGTCGGCAGCGCGAAGGGCACGTCGACGATGGCATCGAACAGCCGGCGGCCGGGAAAGCGGTAGCGCACCAGCGCCCAGACGATGATGCTGCCCATGACGAGATTGACGCAGGCCGCCGCGAAGGCGAGGCCGAAGGAGACGCGCAAGGCATTCAGGGTGCGGCGGCTCGACAGGATATTCCAGAACTGTTCGGGACTGAGCTCAAGCGACTTCAGGAACAGCCCGGCGAGCGGAATGAGAATAATGACGGACAGCCAGGACAGCGTCAGTCCCATCGTGAGACCGAAGCCCGGCAATGTCCGGCGTCGTGCTGCAATTGCGCTCACCAGGCCACCTGTTACCGCTGCGACAGCGCCCGATCAGTTCTTGTAGATCTGGTCGAAGATTCCGCCGTCGGCGAAATGTTCCTTCTGTGCCTTGGTCCAACCACCGAAAACCTCGTCGATCGTAAACAGTTCGACCTTGGCGAAAGCGTTTTCATATTTTTTGGCGATCTCTGCATCGCGCGGACGGTAGAAGTTGCGCGCGGCGATCTCCTGCCCCTCCTTGGTGTACCAGTATTGGAGATAGGCGTCGGCGGCGTTGCGAGTGCCTTTCTTATCGGCGACTTTGTCGACGATCGCGACCGGCGGCTCGGCGAGGATGGATTGCGGCGGCGCCACGATCTCGAATTTTTCCCGGCCGAACTCCTTCAGCGCGAGAAACGCCTCGTTCTCCCAGGCCAGCAGCACGTCGCCGACGCCGCGCTCGACGAAGGTCACGGTGGCGCCGCGCGCACCGGTATCGAGCACCGGCACCTGCTGATAAAGCTTTCCGATGAAATCCTTGGCCTTGTCGGCCGAGCCGAGCTTCTTCTGCGCAAAACCCCAGGCCGCCAGATAATTCCAGCGCGCGCCGCCCGAGGTCTTGGGGTTCGGCGTGATCACGGCGACACCCGGCTTGATCAGGTCGTCCCAGTCCTTGACGGCCTTGGGATTGCCCTTGCGGACGAGGAATACGATCGTCGAGGTGTAGGGTGATGAATTTTGCGGCAGCCGCTTCTGCCAATCGGCTGTGGTGAGGCCCTTGGCGGCGATGGCATCGATGTCATAGGCCAGCGCGAGCGTCACGACATCGGCCTGCAAGCCGTCGATCACCGCGCGCGCCTGCGAACCGCTGCCGCCATGCGACTGCTTGATCTCGACGCTCTTGCCGGTCTCCTTCTGATAGGCATTCGCAAATGCCTTGTTGAACTCGGCATAGAGCTCTCGCGTCGGATCGTACGACACGTTCAACAGGTTGATGTCAGCGGCGAGAGCCGAGCTTGCCAAGAAACCCGTCAAGACCAGGCCTGCTGCGAGCGGAACGATACGGCGCATCATGTCCATCTCCATTCACTTCGCTGACGTCGGTGTCAGCGAAGACATGCAGGCGAAACTCGCGGCGAAACGCGCCTAAGTCAACGAAACCGGATTTTCTTGTTCGCAGCGTGGCGACGTGGCTGTGCTACGAAGTCTTCATCGTGTGGATGCCGCATTCTGTCTTGGCTCGGCCGCGCCAACGACCGGCGCGTTCATCCTCGTCCTCGGCCGTTCTGCTCGTGCAAGGCATACACCCAACCGACCGGAAACCGGACGCGACCAGGGGGTGACGCGGCAATTTGGCGCGGACGAAGATCGCCTCGAGTTCCTCGCGCGAAACGTTGGCGAAGGGATTGAACTTCAACCGCACACCGTCGTCCTCGACGACGGGAATGTCGGTGCGCGCATTGCCCTGGAAGCGCTTGCGGCCGTTGAGCCAGGCATCAAAGGGCTTCAACGCGCGCGCCAGCGGCTCCACCTTGCGGATGCGGCAGCAGGCGTCGGGATCGGAGAACCAGAGGTCGCGGTCGGGATCCTCGCGCGACAGGGTCTCCTCGGCCGGCTTGATCGAGCGGACATCCTTCAGCCCGAGCGACGCGATCAGCGTGTCGCGATAGGCGAGCGTCTCCTCGAACAACCAGCCGGTATCGAGGAAGATCACGGGGATCGCCGGGTCGACATCCGCCGCGACCTTCAGCAGCGTCGCCGATTCCGTGCCAAAGGACGACACCAGTGCCAGCTTCTCGCGCCCGACCGTCTTCAGCGCGGCAGCGATGACTTCCGCGGGCGAGGCGGTGCGCAAGCTCCGATCGAGCTCCTCCGCTGAAGGGAGCGTAGAGACAGAGACCGGAGTGAGCTGGGACGCAACGACGTTCACGTGCCGACACCCTCGGAATGACGCAGCTGCATGCGCCGGTGCAAAGCCGTGATGCGGCCGTCGCCGGTCGGCTGGTAGAACACCGAATAGCGCTTTGCGGTCTGCATGAAAGCTTCCGCGTCGGCCTGCTTCTTGACCTCGAACGAATCGAAGCCGGCGCGCAGCATGAACACGAACTGGTCGCGCAGCACCTGGCCGGTGGCGCGCAAATCGCCGCGATAATTGTAACGCTCGCGCAACAGGCGGGCCTGGCTGTAGGCACGGCCGTCACGGAAGGTGGGGAACACCAGCGCGACGACGGCGATCTTGCCGAGATAGGGCACCAGCTCGCTGATATCGCGGTTGTTGGGCCAGATCACGCCGACCTTGCCCGAACAATCGAGCAACGTGTCGGCCTCGCCCAGGAAGCGTTCGGCCGGCACCAGGATGTCGCCGCCCTCGGGCAGCGGCGTGTCGACGGCGAGCTTGACGAAGCTGTCGCCCGTGATCTTTCCGCCGTTAACGAGTGGCATAGACGCGCTCCTTGAAGGGTTCGACGCCGAGGCGCTTCACGGTGTCCATGAACAGCTCTTCGGGCCGCTCGCGCAGCGCCAGATAGGCTTCCACGACGTCCTCGATGACGTCGGCGACCTCGTCGAACTTGACGCCCGGCCCGATCAGGGTGCCGAGCGCGGCGTTCTCGTCGGCACGGCCGCCGATGGTGATCTGGTAGACTTCCTCGCCGTTCTTCTCGACGCCGAGAATGCCGATATGGCCGACATGGTGATGGCCGCAGGCGTTGATGCAGCCGGAGATGTTGATGTGGAGCCGGCCGATCAGATTGGCGAGCTCGTGATTGGCGAAGCGACGTGTCAATTCCTGCGCGATCGGGATCGAGCGCGCATTCGCCAGCGAGCAATAATCGAGACCCGGGCAGGCGATGATGTCGGAAATCAGATTGACGTTCGGGGTTGCGAGCCCGAGCTTGTCGAGCGCCTTCCACAGCGCCGGCAGGTCGCGCTTGGCGACATGCGGCAGCGCGAGGTTCTGCTCGTGGCCGACGCGGATCTCGCCGAATGAATATTTGTCGGCGAGATCGGCCAGCGCGTCCATCTGCTCGGCGGTGGCATCGCCCGGAGGCGCGCCGATCGGCTTCAGCGAGATCGTGACGATGGAATAGCCCTGCACCTTGTGCGGGGCCACCGAGTTCTTGCGCCACGCCTCGAAATCGGGATCAGCCGCGGCCTGACGCAGCTCGTCCGGCATGTGCGGCAGCTTCTCGTAAGCGGGGTAGGTGAACCGCGAGCGGATGTCCTCGATCACCTCGTCGTCGATCTGGAGCGAGGAGTTGCGGATATGCTGCCACTCCTCCTCGACCTCGCGGGAGAATTTCTCGATGCCGAGCTCGTGCACCAAGATCTTGATGCGCGCCTTGTAGATATTGTCGCGGCGGCCGTACTGGTTGTAGACGCGCAGGATCGCCTCGATGTAGCTCAGGATATCGCGGCCATGCACGAAATGCTTGATGGTCTTGGCGATGAACGGCGTGCGGCCGAGGCCGCCGCCGACCAGCACCTCGAAGCCGGTCTCGCCCTTCTCGTTCTTGATCAGGCGGAGACCGATGTCGTGGATCTTGATCGCCGCGCGGTCGTGGTCCGAGGCGGTGATCGCGATCTTGAACTTGCGCGGCAGGAACGAGAATTCCGGATGCAGCGTGGTGTGCTGGCGGATCAGTTCCGACCAGATGCGCGGATCCTCGATCTCGCCCGGCGCGACGCCGGCCCACTGGTCCGAGGTGACGTTGCGCATGTTGTTGCCGGAGGTCTGCATCGCATGGATGCCGACCTTCGAAAGATCTTCCAGCGCGTCCGGAAGCTCCGCGAGCTTGATCCAGTTGAACTGGATGTTCTGCCGCGTGGTGAAATGGCCGTAGCCGCGGTCGTATTTCCGCGCGACATGGGCGAGCGCCCGCAGCTGGTTCGTCGCCAGCGTGCCGTAGGGGATCGCGACACGGAACATGTAGGCGTGCAGCTGCAGATAGACGCCGTTCTGCAGGCGCAGGATCTTGAACTCGTCCTCGGTGAGCTCGCCGGAGAGGCGCCGCTTCACCTGGTCGCGGAACTCCGAGACGCGCTCGTTGACGAGCGTGCGGTCGATTTCATCGTAAGCATACATAAGAAGATGCCTTAAGCCTGGGCCGACTGTCCGATGGTCACACCGGTGCGGCGGATCTGTTCGCGCAGATTGCCGGGTTCGATCTTGCCGTCCGCGCCGACCTGCACGGGAGCGATATAGGGTCCGATCGCGCCGACGTCATCGGCGACGGACTCCGCAAGCAACGCCTTGGCCTCGTCGGAGTTGCGCACGATCGCAGCTTCCGACAGGTCCGCGGACCAGCTCTTGGCGGCGGTGCGGTAAACCACGATGCCGTCCCAGGTCCGGTTGGCGGTCACGATCGAGGGGCCGGCGATCTTGATCTTCTTCTGTTCAAGCGGAGAGGTCATTCGGCTGCATCCAATAGGTCAGAGATGATGGGGTTGGGTGTCTCGAGATCAGCGGCGCCGCCGAGTCCTGCGGTAATGCCGGGAATGATCGAATAAGCGACGTTGGCGGCGCGCAGCGCTGCCACTTCTTCACCGCCGCGCCCGACCACGAAGGAATCGCCGACCTTCAGCCGCACCACCCGCTGGCCGGCTTGCGCGGCCGCGATCATGCGCTGGTTGATGGCGTCCTCGCCGGTGCCGGGCTTGCCGACGGCAACGCGCGTGGTGTCGCGGCGGATACGGTCGAGGATTTCGCCAGAGACCAACTCGTCATGGAAGACGATGTCGGCGTCCTGCAATGTGCGCAGCGCCTTGATGGTGAGAAGATCGGGATCTCCTGGACCGGCGCCGACCAGCGCGATGGAGCCTTCCGGCTTGTCGGCGCGCGCGAAGGCGGAGGGATCGGAAATCGCCTTCAGCGCGACGTCCGCCTCGCTCTTGCGACCGGCGAGCACGGCGGCACCGATCGGACCGTCGATCACCCGCTCCCAGAAGCGGCGGCGCAGCGGAAACTCGGCGATGCGCTCGTTGATGGATTTGCGGAAGCCGCCGATGAACTCGGCGAGTTCGCCGATGCGCGCCGGAAGCAGCGCCTCGATCTTTTCGCGCACGCGCCGCGCCACCACCGGCGATGTGCCGCCGGTGCCGACCGCGACCACGACATCGCCGCGATCGACGATCGCAGGAAAGATGAAGCTCGAATGCTCGAGATCGTCCATGACGTTGACAGGCAGGCCGAGCGCCTTGGCCCGAGCCGACATCGCCACGCCGACATCGCCTGCACCGGCGCAGACGACGGCGATGACGCCCGCGAGATCGGCGGTGAGCGGATCGCCCGTCAGGATGTCGACGCGCGCCGCGTCTTCCACGCTGAGGCCGAGATCAGTGTTGCCGTCGATCGCGTGCACGCGGATGCGCGCGCCGGCGGCGGCGAGCACGCGCAGCTTGGCGCGCAAAAGCTCGCCCGCGCCGATGAGAGCCACCGGACCCGCCTTGAGATCGAGGAACACCGGCAAGAACCGCATACGATACTCGCTTCCCCCACATCCGGGGTTGACCGGAATTATTTTCTATATATGTGTCGTTTCAAGCTCGCAAAGAGAAATTTTTTCTTCTCTTCTGCACCGCGACTATAGAATTTTCGCCTCCAAACGCAAAGTGGCAGAGATGCATCTTCTCAAGGACGAATCCGCAGCTGTCGGAGTGAGCAGCCAAGTCCCCGTCGCACGCTCGGGCTCACAAGAATTTTCTGCCGATGTTGCGCCGAGCATGGACCATCTCGACCAGCTCGAGGCGCAGAGCATCTACATCTTCCGTGAGGCCTTCGCCCGGCTGAAGAAGATCGCCCTGCTGTGGTCGCTCGGCAAGGACTCCAACGTCATGATCTGGCTGGCGCGGAAAGCGTTCTTCGGCAAGATGCCGTTCCCGGCCCTTCATGTCGACACCGGCAAGAAGTTTCCGGAGATGTACCGCTTCCGAGATCATTACGGCAAAGAGTGGGATCTCGATCTGCGCGTCGAGCCCTGCCCGCCCATCGATGCCGTCGACCCGACGCTGCCGCCGGCCGCCCGCTCCGCCGCGCGCAAGACCGAAGGTCTCAAGATGGCGCTCGGCAAATACGGCTTCGACGGCCTGATCGCCGGCATCCGCCGCGACGAGGAAGCGACCCGCGCCAAGGAGCGCGTGTTCTCGCCGCGCGGCCTCGAAGGCAATTGGGACGTGCGCGACCAGCCGCCGGAGTTCTGGGATCACTTCAACGCCTCGCCGCCGCAAGGCGCGCATTTGCGCATCCATCCGATCCTGCATTGGACCGAGGCCGATATCTGGGCTTACACCAAGCGCGAGAACATCCCGATCATCCCGCTCTATCTGTCGCAGAACGGCAAGCGCTACCGCTCGCTGGGCGATCAGGACATCACCAATCCGGTCAATTCGACGGCGTCAAATATCGACGAGATCCTGATCGAGCTCGAGCAGACCAAGGTGCCGGAGCGCGCCGGCCGCGCGCTCGACCACGAGACCGAGGACGCCTTCGAGCGCCTGCGCGTCGCCGGCTATCTCTGATCAAGGACGCGAGCGCGATATGAACATGATCGTCACCCCGACTTCGCCCGCCACGCCGAACGGCACCACCCGCCCGCAAGTGCGCATCGTCATCGTCGGCCATGTCGACCACGGCAAGTCGACGCTGGTTGGCCGCCTGCTGCACGAGACCGGCAGCCTGCCCGACGGCAAGCTCGAGATGCTCAAGGCCGTGAGCGCCCGGCGCGGCATGCCGTTCGAATGGTCGTTCCTGCTCGATGCGCTGCAGACCGAGCGCGACCAGGGCATCACCATCGACACCACGCAGATCCGCTTCCGCACCAATTCGCGCGACATCGTGCTGATCGACGCGCCCGGTCACGCCGAATTTCTGCGTAACATGATCACCGGCGCCTCGCAGGCCGACGGTGCGGTGCTGATCATCGACGCGCTGGAAGGCGTGCGCGACCAGACACGGCGGCACGGCTATTTGCTGCATCTGCTCGGCGTGAAGCAGGTCGCGATCGTCGTCAACAAGATGGACCGCGTCGACTTCTCCGCCGATCGCTTCAAGGACATCAGCGACGAGATCTCGGCACATCTCAACGGCCTCGGCGTGAAGCCCACGGCCGTGATCCCGATTTCCGCCCGCGACGGCGACGGCGTCGCGGAGCACACCGATCGAATCGGCTGGTACAAGGGACCGACCGTGGTCGAGGCGCTCGACGCCCTCGAGCCGGCGCGGCCGCTGGAAACGCTGGCGCTGCGGCTGCCGGTGCAGGCGATCTACAAGTTCGACGACCGCCGCATCGTGGCCGGCCGCATCGAGTCCGGCAGCCTCATTGCCGGCGACGAGATCGTGATCATGCCGGCCGGCAAGATCGCCAGGATCAAGACCGTCGAGAGCTGGCCGGTGACGCCGGTCGCGGGGCGGCAGGGCGCGGGCCGCTCGGTCGGCATCACGCTCGACCGCGAATTGTTCATCGAGCGCGGCGACATCGTCGCGCATGCCGGCAGTGCCCCGCGCGAGACGCGCCGGCTGCGCGCCCGCATCTTCTGGCTGCACGACAAGCCGCTCGCCAAGGGCGACCAGCTGCTGGTTCGCTGCGGGCCGAAGGAAAGCCGCGCCACCGTAGTTGCGATCGAGAAGGCGGTCGATCCCGGTGAGCTCTCGAGCAGCGAGAACAAGGCGATCGGCCGCAACCATGTCGGCGAGATCGACATTTCTCTCTCGAATCCGATTGCCACCGATCCCTACACCGAGAACCCGCGCACCGGACGTCTCGTGATCGAGGTCGCGGGGCGCATCGCTGGCGGCGGCCTCGTGCTGTCGGTCGATGCCGGCCAGCGCGCCGTGCCCGTCGACATCGTGCCGGTGGAATCGGCCCTGCGTCCTGACGAACGCTCCGCGCGCTATCAGCACAACGGTGCCGTGGTCTGGCTCACCGGCCTGCCCGCGTCCGGCAAGTCGACGCTCGCCAAGGCACTGGAGCGGCGTCTCTTCACCAATGGCGGCTCGCCGATCCTGCTCGACGGCGACACGCTGCGCGCCGGCCTCAACAGCGATCTCGGCTTCTCTGCCGCGGACCGCAGCGAGAACATCCGCCGGCTCGCGGAGGTCGCGACGCATCTGGCGCGTAACGGCCACATCGCCATCGTCGCCGCCGTCTCGCCGGCCCGCGAGGACCGCGCCACCGCGCGCCGCATCGCCGACACCGCGTTCCGCGAGATCCACGTCGCGACGCCAGCCGAAGTGTGCGAGGGGCGCGATCCCAAGGGCCACTACAAGAAGGCGCGCGCCGGCGCCCTGGCATCGTTTACCGGCATCGGCAACGACTACGAAGCGCCGCAGGCAGCCGAGCTCGTGATCGACACCTCGACACGGACCGTCGCCGAGGCGGCCGACGAGATCGAACAGATGCTGAAGACGACGGGCGTGCTGTTCGACGAAGCCGTGGACCTCGCCGCGAATATCTGAGCGCACGGTTTGTTGGCGCGCTCACTGCCAACACGCAGACGGTACGTTCCCTCCTCCCTTGCGGGGGCCCACAAGGGCGGAGGGAGCGCAGTCGTGCGCGCGGCGCGAAATTGGGCTCAATCGCTGTAAAACCAGCGGCCTTCCCCACCTCATCTTGACATTTTGACAAGCCCCCGGGGGTCTTCTCACCGCCCCTTTTTTGGGGCTAATAGGCCCCCGAAAGCCGCCCCTGGGGCGCATTTTGCTGCTATCGGGTCAAAAGCAGCCAAAAACAGCCATTTCCAACAAGAAAGCCCATCATGAAACGCGTCGACGCCCACGGATTGAAGATCGCCCCTGTCCTGTTTGACTTCATCGCAAAGGAAGCGGCCCCGAAAACGGGCATCGCGCCGGACGCGTTCTGGGCCGGGGTTGCCGCCATCATCAAGGACCTTGGGCCGAAGAACCGCGCGCTGCTGGCGGTGCGCGACACGCTGCAGGCCAAGATCGACGACTGGCACCGCGCCAACAAGGGCAAGGCCTTCGACCTCAACGCCTATACCGCCTTCCTGAAGGAGATCGGCTATCTCGTTGCGGAGCCGGCGACCCAGAAAGTCGAGACCGCCAATGTCGACGACGAAATCGGCAAGATCTGCGGCCCGCAGCTCGTCGTGCCCCTCACCAATGCGCGCTACGCGCTGAACGCGGCCAACGCGCGCTGGGGCTCGCTCTATGATGCCTTCTACGGCACCGACGCGATCCCGCACGATCCCACGGAGAGCGGCAAGGGCTATAACAAGGCGCGCGGCGACAAGGTGATCGCCAAGGCCAAGGCGTTCCTCGATGCCGCCGTGCCGCTCGCGACCGGCAGCCACACCGATGTCACCGCCTACAGCGTCGTCGCGGGCCAGCTCGCAGTGAAGCTGAAGAGCGGCAACGCCACCGCATTGAAGAACGCTGCGCAGTTCGCCGGCTTCCAGGGTGATGCGGCTGCGCCCTCGGCCGTGCTGCTCGCCAACAACGGCCTGCATGTCGAGGTCAAGATCGACCGCAACAGCGCGATCGGCAAGGACGATCCGGCCGGCGTCGCCGACATGATCATGGAGTCCGCGGTCTCCACCATCCTCGACATGGAAGACTCGGTTGCCGCTGTCGATGCCGAGGACAAGGTGCTGGTCTATCGCAACACGCTGGGCCTGATGAACGGCACGCTGTCGGCCGACTTCGAGAAGGGCGGCAAGACGCTGACGCGCTCGCTCAACGCCGACCGCAGCTACAAGACTCCCGACGGCAAGAACGAGATCAAGCTGCACGGCCGCAGCCTGCTGTTGATGCGCAATTGCGGTCACCACATGTTCACCGACGCGGTGCTGGACGAGAAGGACGAGGAGATTCCGGAAGGCCTGCTCGATGCCGCCGTCTCCGGGCTTCTTGCCATCCATGACTTGAAAGGCAACTCCAAGGTCAAGAACAGCCGCACGGGATCTGCCTATATCGTCAAGCCGAAGATGCACGGCCCGGACGAGGTGTCGCTGACCTGCGAGATCTTCGGCCGTGTCGAGCAGATGCTGGGCCTGCCCGAGAACACGCTCAAGGTCGGCATCATGGACGAGGAGCGGCGCACCACCGTCAACCTCAAGGCCTGCATCCAGCGCGCCTCCAAGCGCATCATGTTCATCAACACCGGCTTCCTCGACCGCACCGGCGACGAGATCCACACCTCGATGGAAGCGGGCCCGATGATCCGCAAGAACGAGATGAAGGCGCAGCCCTGGATCAAGTCCTATGAGGACTGGAACGTCGACATGGGCCTGACCTGTGGCCTGCCCGGCCATGCCCAGATCGGCAAGGGCATGTGGGCCGCGCCCGACAAGATGGCCGACATGCTTCAACAAAAACTGGGCCATCCGCAGGCCGGTGCCACCACCGCCTGGGTGCCCTCGCCGACCGCCGCGACGCTGCATGCACTGCACTACCACCAGGTCAACGTCACCGCGCGGCAGCAGGAGCTGGCCAAGGGCGGACCGCGCGCAAAGCTCTCGGACATCCTCACCATTCCGGTGTCGAAGTCGAACTGGGCGCCTGACGACGTCAAGCAGGAGATCGACAACAACTGCCAGGGCATTTTGGGCTATGTCGTGCGCTGGATCGACCAGGGCGTCGGCTGCTCCAAGGTGCCCGACATCCACGATGTCGGCCTGATGGAAGACCGCGCCACGTTGCGCATCTCCAGCCAGCACCTCGCCAACTGGCTGCACCAGGGCGTGATCACCGAGGCGCAGGTGATGGAATCGCTGAAGCGTATGGCCGTCGTCGTCGATAAGCAGAACGCCGGCGATGCCATCTACAAGCCGATGGCGCCCGCCTTCGACGGCGTCGCCTTCAAGGCCGCGTGCGACCTCATCTTCAAGGGGCGTGAGCAGCCGAACGGTTACACCGAATACATCCTCACCGCGCGCCGCCGCGAGGCCAAGGCGGCCGGCTGAGCCCTGTCACTGGATCAAAGCCCCGGCTACCCGCCGGGGCTTTTTTGTTGGGCGAAAGGTCGCGCTACGTGTCGGAACAGGCAGCGTGCGCCTCGCGTTATCGGGCCATCAAACCACGGGAGATGGTCATGGACTGGAATCGAATCGAAGGAAACTGGAAGCAGTTCAAGGGCTCGGCCAAGGAGAAATGGGGCAAGCTCACTGACGACGATCTCAGCTTGATCGAGGGTCGCCGCGAGCAGCTCGAGGGCCGGCTTCAGGAACGCTACGGCAAGGCCAAGGACCAGGTTCGTCAGGACGTCGACGACTGGCTGAAATCGCTGCACTGAGCAGCACAAACGAAGCCCCGGCGAAAGCCGGGGCTTTTTGTTGAACGTAGCCCCTCGCTAGAACACCGCGAGATATTTCAACAAGGACACGATGCCGATGATGATGACGATCACGCGCGCGATCTGCTTGGCGCGGCCGTCCATCGGCAGCATATTGATGAGATAGAGTACGAGAATAACGACGAGAAAAGTGACGAGCACGCCCACCAGCATCGCGAGACCCCCTTCAGGCAAATTGCGACCGCTGCTCTAACGCCCGTAGCGCGACTCGGTTCCATCTCGGCAACCCATTGCAACTTCTGGTAAATCAGTAATTCTACGATCCCCCGGCCTGCCTAAAATTTTACCCTTTCCCTTCCAGATGCGACGACCGTTTGCGCTCTGAGCCGCAAACGGCATGCGATTGCGGATCTGCCACGCCCCCAGTTGTCGATGTTGCCGGGCGTTCGTTTGAGCTTTGCACTTGGGAATTGGGGGACTTCGATGTTCAATCGTCTGACCGTGTCCGCGCTGCTGAAGGCGGTGATCGCGATCACATCGGCCTGTGTGGTGATTGCGCTCTCGCTCACCGCCTACGAGTCCTGGGATCGCCTCAAGACCGCCCAACGCATCTCGCAGATCGCCGATGCGTCCGCCGATCTGTTCAAGGCGATGCACAATCTGCGCACCGACCGCTCGACCACCAATCGGTTGCTCAACGCGACCGAGCCGATGGACGCGGAGATCGAGAAATATCTCCGCGGGATCCGGGACGCCGAGATGCCCGCCATGGCCCATGCGCTGGAGCTGCTGCCGGCGATGGACTTCCCGCAATCGGGTACGATGGTGCCGGAGCTC
Organism: Bradyrhizobium sp. WYCCWR 12699; assembly: GCF_032144035.1. Taxonomy (NCBI): domain Bacteria; kingdom Pseudomonadati; phylum Pseudomonadota; class Alphaproteobacteria; order Hyphomicrobiales; family Nitrobacteraceae; genus Bradyrhizobium; species Bradyrhizobium sp. WYCCWR 12699. The sequence continues at coordinate 348,787 of NZ_JAVTJN010000005.1, read as the reverse complement.
GCGCGCCTCCACAAGCAGCTGACCGAGCAGCAGAAGCAGTTCTGGGAGGATGTCGCTAAACCGAAGGACCAGCGCCGCGCCGGCCTGTCGAAGGCCTATATGGAGACGACGCAGGGCCTGCTCGATACGCTCGACAAGCTCTCGAACGCCCTGGCTGCCACCGTCAATCACCAGGACGCCGCGATCGATCAATTGCTGTCGATCAAGCAGAACGCCTGGCTGCTCCGCAACACCGGCGGTGAAGCCTCGCTGGTCGTCTCGACCGGACTGAACGCCGGCCGCGTCACGCCCGAGGCCCGCCTCGCCTACACCCAATATGTCGGCGGAACAGCCGCGATGTGGAAGGCGCTGGAATTGTCCACCTCGGGCATGCAACTGCCGTCGGCCTTGTCATCCGCCATGGCGGCGGCCAAGACCGGATATTTCGATCCGCAGTATCTGGCCCTGCGCGACCGCCTGGTGGCCGCGCTCGCCGCGGGCGAAAAGGCCGAGATGACCGCGAACCAGTGGACCCCCGTGACGGTCGGCCGCCTGTCCAGCGCCGTTGCCGTCGCCGAGACCGCGCTTGACGCGGCTAAGGACCACACGCTGGAGCAGCGCTCCGCAGCGCAACGCGCGCTGATCATGCAGCTTGGACTGCTCGCGCTCGCCATCGGCCTCGCCGCAGCGGCGATCATGCTGGTCAGCCGCCGCGTCATCACCCCGCTCAACACCATCCGCGACGCCATGCTGAAGGTCGCCGGGGGCGACCTTGCCGTCGACAGCGGCTATCTCGACCGCCAGGACGAGATCGGCGCGCTTGCCGGCGCGCTGGAAACCTTCAAGCAGCAGGCCACCGACAAGCTCAAAATCGAACAGCAGGAGAGCGAGCGCAATGCGGGCGCTGCCGCACGCCAGCGCGCCGTCGAGGCCTATGTCGGCGAGTTCGAGGGCGCGGTGCGCAAGACGCTGGGCGAATTGAGCGAGGCCTCCGGGGAGATGCGCAAGACCTCGGGTGACCTCTCCGCCGTGTCGCGCCAGACCAACGACCGCGTGCAGGTCGCCGGCAAGGCCTCCAACGACGCCTCGATGAGCGTCGACAGCGTGGCCGCGGCCGCCGAGGAGCTTTCAGCCTCGATCAACGACATCAGCCAGCAGGCCTCCCACGCCGCCGGCATCGCCAGCCGGGCCGTCAATCAGGCGCGCGAAACCGACAGCACCGTGCAGGGGCTGGCGCAGTCGGCGGGACGCATCGGCGAGGTCGTCGGCCTGATCAACACCATCGCGGCGCAGACCAATCTGCTGGCGCTCAACGCCACGATCGAGGCGGCGCGCGCCGGCGAGGCCGGCCGCGGCTTTGCCGTGGTCGCCTCCGAGGTGAAGTCGCTGGCGAGCCAGACCGCCAAGGCGACCGAGGAAATCTCCGAGCAGATCGCCGACATCCAGAAGGTCGCGGGCGATGCCATCAACGCGATCCAGGCGATCGGCGGCATCATCGGCGAAGTGAACGAAGTGGCGACCGCGATTGCCGCCGCCGTGCAGGAGCAGGGCGCGGCGACCCAGGAGATCACCCGCAGCACGCAATATGCGGCCCAGGGCACCAAGAACGTCTCGGACAATATTACCGGCGTCAAAGCCGATGCGGACGCTGCCGCTGCAGCCGCCGACAATGTGAAGCAGGCGTCCGAGATGCTGGAGACGCAGAGCCGCCAGCTCGGTCAGGAGGTCAGCGACTTCCTCGGCAAGATCCGCGCGGCTTAGGGCACGACGGCGCCGCACGCTCACTGTCGTCCCTGCGAACGCAGGAACGACAGCTCGATGTGGCGAGACAGCGCCGCGCCAAATTGAAATCTTGCCGCTACTCCTTCGCCACCACGGGCACCTGGCGGAATTTGGCGCGCACTGACTCCGGCAGCGGCGAGAAATTCATCGCGACGCCGCGGCGATCGCCGGCGTTGCGACTGGCGACAACGAGACCGTCAGTGCCGGCAACGATATCGCCCTTGCGCAGCGTGGGATCGTCCTCGACCTTGACCTGCGCGAGCCCGACAGGGTCCTTGCCGTTACAGGTGCAGCCCGCGACGATCTCGTTGCGATAGCGGTACGCGTTGGGCAAGTCGGAATAGGATTTGCCTTTGTCAGTCGTGGCGTCGTCGATGTTGCCGCCATAAACCAGCGAGGTCTCCGACGACGGACAGAAGCTCTTGCACGATTGCGCCTTGCTCTCCGCGTCGTTGCCTTGCGCCGGGAAGTAGCGGCCATCGCAGCCGCGGACGCAATAGGCGGTGCCGCCGCCATAGGAGGCGCGCTGGCGCGGCCCTTCATAGCGGGGCATGTCGTCGTTCGGGAACGGCGTTCGGATCTCCGGCGGTGGCCGCATCCGAAAGCCGCCGAACAGCGCCGAGAAGAAGTCTTCCGCATGCGCCGACGGCGCCAGTGCCAGACCGGAGGTGGCGACGGCGAGCAGTGCCGCTGTGCCAACGGCCAGTTTGCGGATTGATCGTTTACTCATGTGACCTCACGGAACTCTAGTTCACGGCCGACGACGCCGAGATATTAAGCGCCTGCCGACCCGAGGGGAGCGTTGTCACGGCCGGACGCTTGCGCACGGGATCGCCGCCCTTGGCCATCAGCGGAGCGTTCTTCGGCAACACCACGACCTTCGCACCGACATTGACGCGACCGAACAGGTCGGTGACATCCTCGTTGGTCATGCGGATGCAGCCGGAGGAGACGAACTTGCCGATCGTGGAGGGATCGTTGGTGCCGTGGATGCGATATTCACTTGAGCCGAGATACATCGCACGCGCGCCGAGCGGGTTGCCGGGGCCGCCGGCGACGAAGCGCGGCAGATACGGCTGACGCGCGATCATCTCTGCCGGCGGATGCCAATCCGGCCACTCCGCCTTGCGGCTGACGCTCTGCACGCCGGACCAGGTGAAACCTTCGCGGCCGACGCCGACGCCATAGCGGATCGCACGGCCGTTGCCGAGCACGTAGTAAAGATAGGTGTTGTTGGTATCGATCACGATGGTGCCGGCCGGCTCGCTGCGATCAAAGCCGACGATCTGCTTGCGCAGGCGATCAGGCAGCTGGGCATCCTCGTCGGTTGCCTGCGGCGTTTCGTTCACGGAGCCCTGCGCGTAGCCCTGGTCCTGCGGGTACGCTTGCGGCTGCATCGGCGAATAGCCGAAGGTCTGCGCGCTCGCGGCGCCGAGGGGGACCACGAGCAGAGTGGTTGCGAAGGCGAACGCGGTGACCGCGCGCGGCGAGAAGCTGCGACGGACTGCAGAGAACTTTGTCATGTGCTGCCCCGTTGAATGCGTGCATCAGGGTGATGCGCTTCCCGTAGAACGCCGCGGGGGCGACCCGAGTTCCGGCGCAACGCGCGGCAGGCTTGTCACAGTCAAGCGAGCACATCTTCACGAAGCCGCGATGGAACCAGCTTAAGCCTCGCGCATTACCCGTTACCAATGGGCGCGCGGTGCGAGGCTTCCGTGCGGGAGAGAGATTGTGCGCGTCCTTCCGAGTGAACGTCCGATTACCGGTAACAGCGAAGGCGCTCCGCTTCCCGACAGCCATGTCGAACTGCCGCCGGTCATCCGCCGCACCGAATTCGTCGCCTTTGCGCTCGCAGGCCTGCTGCTGATTGCCGTCGTGACCGTGCTCTACGTCGGAAGGGCATTCTTCCTGCCTGTGGTGATGGCCTTTGTCGTCGGCACCATGCTGTCGCCTGCGGCCGGCTTTCTGGAGCGGTACAAGGTCCCGCGCGCAGTCGGTGCCGTTCTAATCGTGCTCGCAGGTACCACGGTGGTCGCCTTCGTCGTGGCGTTGATCGCCTCCCCGGTGATGGAGTGGAGCACGCGCCTGCCGGAGCTCGGCGCGCAACTGAAAGACAAGCTGCACGTATTCGACCGGCCGCTGTCGCTGTGGCGGGAGACGCAAGCCATGATCGGGGGGTCGGAAGGCCTACCGAGCTTCCAGATGCCGAAAGTCGAGTGGGTGCAGCCGACGCTGGAATTCCTGTCACCGACCTTCACCGAATTCCTGCTGTTCTTCGTCACCTTGATCCTGTTCGTCGCCAGCTGGCGCGATCTGAGGCGCGCCATGATCATGAACTTCGGCGATCGTGACGCGCGGCTTCGCACGCTCCGGATTCTCAACGAGATCGAGGAGCACCTCGGCAATTATCTCCTGACCGTCACCCTCATCAACGTCGGCGTCGGCATCGGCACCGGCCTCATTTGCGCGCTCACCGGCATGCCCAATCCAGCCGGGCTCGGCGCGCTCGCGGCGACGCTCAACTTCATCCCGATCATCGGGCCGGTTGCGATGTTCGCGGTGCTGGTTCTGGTAGGGCTGGTTGCCTTTCCGACCATCAGCGGCGGCCTGATGGCGGCACTCGCCTTCGGCGGTCTTACCTTCCTGGAAGGGCACTTCATCACCCCCACCATCATCGGCAGGCGGCTGGCGCTGAATGCACTTGCAGTCCTGCTTGCGCTGGCATTCTGGACCTGGATGTGGGGCCCGATGGGCGCGTTCCTGTCGTCGCCGCTCCTGATCGTCGCGCTGATCCTCAAGGAGCATCTCATGCCGGTGGATGCACCGCAGCTTCCGCAGGGCTGACCGGTTTCCACGAACGGAACTTCCCCGGTGACGAAACGTTTTCCGGCTATCTCAGCCGCCAACAGTTCGGAGCTCCCGATGTCCACGCCCAATGCCGAAGCCGGGATGAGAGATTGGACCGACAAAGCCACCAGAGAACGCCTCGAGAAGGATGTAGCAGCCGTGAAAAGCGATATCGCCGCCCTCACCGACCAGATTACCGACGCGCTCAACACCTTTGCCAATTCCACCAGCAAGCAGGCTCGCCGCGGTTACCGCCAGGCGCGCGATAACATGGACACCGCCATGGACGACATGTCGGAGCGCGGCAGCGCAATGATGGACGCCGCCCAGGAGGCCTACGGATCGATCGAGGAGACGCTCGAAGACGCGATCACCCAGCGGCCGCTCGCGACCGTCGGGCTCGCGCTCGGCATCGGCTTCCTGATCGGGGCCGCCTGGCGGCGGTAGGAAGCGTAAAGGAACATGAGAACGGCGGCGCTACCGCGCCGCCGATGCTGGCTTGTGGACGAATAGGCTTGTGGGGATTTGAGGAGCAAGGCCATGTTTCAGCGCATTATCGACGGGATCAGCGCATCCACGGGTACGACTGTGCGGCTGACCTCCCTGGCCGCAGGCGCGGCTTTTGCGCTGTTCATCACCACCTGCTTCCTGTGTGCGGCGGCATTCATTTCCGTGCTCAACAAATATGGTCCGGTGCAGGCCTGCCTCGCGGGCGCCGGTGTCTTTTTTCTGCTGACCCTGGCCGCCGCAGTGAGCTACTGGGCTTACAAGCGAGAGCTGCGTAAGCAAGCCCAGATCGCGGCCGAGCGTGCCGCGAAATCGGCGTCGCAGAGCATGCTCGCGGACCCCATGCTGCTCGCGACCGGGCTCCAGATCGTTCGGGCCATCGGGGTCAAGCGGCTGTTGCCGATCCTGGCGATCGGTGGCGTCGCACTGGGCATCATGGCGAGCCGCGCCGGCGTGTCCGACGAGGTATCGGCCGAACCGGCTGAGTAAGGACCGGACCACGTTAAGAAAATTTCGCCGCAAGACGGACGGCGGGTACGCGGCGGCATTTATAGGCCGGTTTTGCGCAATTTTAAGCGGATGATCGTCACCTCACGCAAACGCTACTCGGATGGGCAGGCGGTTGCCGGTAAAAGCGTCATCCTGATTCCCAAAGCTATTTTACTCAATGAACCCGTCCGTCAAGGCGAACCTCGCCGCATTCCACCACGACGCCAGGCTGTATTTGACGCTCGGTATCGCCAATTGGTCGGTTTTCGTCGACCACATCCCCAATAACGTCGTCAACCTGCTGACGCTGCGCAACTTCGGCTTCAGCGGCGCTGCCGATCTGTTCGTGTTCGTGGTGGGTTATGGCGTCGCCATCATCCACGGCCGGATTGCGCTGGAGCGCGGCCATCTCGTCGCCGCAACGCGCATTTTCCGGCGCGTCTGGCGGCTCTATGCCGCCTATGTCGTGCTGTTCGTGATCTACATCGACACCATCGCCTATGTCGCCTCGCAGTCGATGGCTCCGGAAATCATCCACGAATACAACATTTCGGGGATTCTCGAGCACCCGCTGCGCATCCTGGTCCGCGGCCTCGTGCTGCAGGAGGAGCCGCTCAATCTCGATCTGCTGCAGTTGATGATCCCGCTGATGGCGTTTTTTCCATTCGCATTGTGGGGCCTGTTGCGGCGGCCGAACCTGACGCTGGCGGCGTCGATCGCGCTCTACCTTGCCGCACGCTGGTTCGACTGGAATTTCCGGGTCTATCCGGACCAGGAATGGACCTTCAATCCGCTGTGCTGGCAGATGCTGATGGTGCTCGGCGGCTGGTTCGCCGTGACAGGCGCGCCGGGGCGCGCGCTCCGCGACATGCCCTGGCTGCGGATACTCGCCGGGGCCTATCTCATATTCGCGATGGCCGTCACCTTGCTGCGGCATTCGCCGCAATTGTCCGGCTATTTGCCGGACGTTCTCCTCGACAGCATCGCGCCGACCGACAAGGAAAACCTCGCGCCCTATCGCGTGGTTCACTTCCTCGCACTCGCTTTGCTGGCGACTCACCTCATTCCCGCCGATCACCCCGGACTGCGGCTGAAGCCGCTCCAGGCGGTCATCCGATGCGGCGAGGAATGGCTTGCCGTGTTCTGCGTCGGAGTGTTCCTGTCTTTCGCCGGCCATCTCATCTTGATCACCAGCGCCAATCTGGTCGTGATGCAGATCGTGGTGAGCCTCGCCGGATTCGTGGCGATGACCGCGGTGGCCTATTACGTCGCCTGGTCGAAATGGCAGGATCTGCCCGCGGCCGTGCGGCAGCAGGCCTGAAGCGCGATTCCGCTAGGTTGACCGCCGCCGCTGCGCTATCCCGGTAAAGGAGCGGGTTGCGCGGGGAGACCGGACGTGGTGACGGCGAATGGCGGGGATGACGGGGCCGACAGCGCCCCCCGGCGCGGCCGGCCGCGATCGATCGAGACCAGCAACGCCATTCTCGAAAGCGCCTATGTGCTGATGGCGTCCACCGGCCTTGCCGCCACCACCATCGACGCAGTCGCCCGCCACTCCGGCGTCTCCAAGATGACGATCTACAAATGGTGGCCGTCCCGCGAGGCGCTTCTGATCGACGCCTTCCTTCAACACGCCGCGCAGATGCTGCCACTTCCCCCGGTGAGCTCCGGCAGTCCCGCGGCGCGCGCGCGCCGTCACGCCGCGGCCTATGCCGAGGCGCTCCAGGGCGAGTTCGGCAAGGTGCAGCTCGCCGTCATCTCCGAATGCATTTCCAGGACCGGCTCTGCCGAGCTGTTCTATGCCCGCTATCTGCAGTTCCGCCGCGACGCGCTGGTGGAGATGATTGCGGCAGGCCAGCAGGACGGCAGCATCCTGGCCGCAGGGCCGGCCGAGGATCTCTACGACGCGATCTACGGCGGCCTGTTCTACCGCTACGTCTTCGGCATCGCGCCGATCACGCCGGCCTATGCGCGCAATCTGGTCGATCTGATCTTGCGGCCGAAAGCCTAGCCGCGCGCAGGCCGAACCGGAGCCGAGATCTTGTCCGTGCGATCGCGTTCGGTCATGTCGACCACCGTCTCCATGGGAGCGGTCAGCTCATAGACGTAGGAGGCCTCGGTGAAATAGCGCTTGGCGGTGCCGCCGAGCGCCTCGGGGGCGACACGGTCGAGCAGGATCAGGCCGAAATCGGAATCGGGGCGGCGCGTCGCCTCGCTGGTGTTGAACTCCTCCCAGCGAAAATTGAAGATCTCTTCGGTCCCCTCACCCGTCACCGTCCAATTAGCCGTGATGTGCGGATGCTTGCCAACCAGCGACAGGCCCTCGTCCGAATGCGAGGCGAGTTCGAAGAACAGCAGCGAGAGGCTCTGCGCCGCGCGTGCGCTCACCGCAATATCCGGACCGGTGACGGCGATGCGGTCGGCATGCGGGATGGCTCGCGCCTCGAACAGGCCCTTCAACTTGACGCCCTGCCATTGGCTCTCGCTGAGCAGCGAGACCACGTTGGACATGGCATGGATGCGCCCGATCAGGAGCTCGCGGGCGACATCGATGTCCGAGCCGTGGCGCAAGGTGCGCGTCACGATCGACTGGATCACCGCTAGGATATTCTTGACCCGATGGTTGAGCTCGTCGATGACCGCGGTCAGCCGGCGCTCGAAGCCGATCCGGACCTGGATTTCCCGGCTGAGCCGCAGATTGTTGTAGGCGACATAGCCAAACAGACCGCACACCATCGCAGTGATCGCAAAGCCGATCGCCGCCACGATGATCGCAGTCTGCTCGGCACGACGCACCGAGTTGGTCTTCGCGTAATAACCGAGTTGCCAATCACGGCCACCGAAGCTCACCGTGCGCGTCGCCGATGGCGCCGCTCCGTCCGCCGCCACGTTGCGCGTCGAGACCACGCCCTGGTCGTTGGCGATCAGCTCGCCGCCCTCCTTGCGCGGATCCCTGAGCGCGACGGAGAACAACGACATGTCGTCATTGGTCAGCATCAGCGACGCCAGTTCGTAGGAGAACGTGACGAACCCAGCCGGCTCGGTCGCCCCCTCGGGAATGACGGGCGCAGCCACGATGACGCCGACCGGCCCGTTTGCGCGCAGCAGCGGAACCGGGTCCGAAGCCACTGACCTCTTCTCAATCCGCGCACGCGTCAGCATGGCGCTGCGAACCTGGTCCTGATCGTAACTGCGGCCCGGCAGAGCCTTGGTCTCGTCGCTGCGCGGCTCGAGATCCAGCAGCACGTCGATCGGCTGGGTAATCTCGGCCGGATTGATCGGCTTGTCGTCATAGTTGCGGATCGTCGGATTCGGGAAGCCGGCGCCCCCAATCGCGGTCTGCGCCGCCGTCAACTCGTTCGGCTTCAACCGGGCGATCCAGCCGGCCACCACGAAATCCGTCTTGAAGGCGTAGATGGCCGAGCGCAGCGGCTCCAGCATGTTCGGCTTGATCACGGACGGCGTGCGGAACAGGCCTGAGGCGACACGCGCAAGCAATTCGCGCTCGGTGAGCCGGTCCTGAACCAGGCTGGCATGCACGTCGATCGCACGCGCGAGCGCGATCCGGTCCAGCGCCAGCTCCTGGTCGTGGACGCGATAGGCCGCAAGCCCGGAGAGCAAGGCTCCGAGCAGAGCAATGAAACCGATGATGAAACCCAGCCGGACCACGCGACTACTCAGGCGAAAGCAGGAGGTCGGCAATAAACAAGGAGCATATGAACGCCGCTCGAACGGCCATGTGCCGAAACAGAGTGAACCCTGGTGGCAGAGATAATGGAGGAGGAGACATCGGCACGCAACGTAGGTCGCCTGAAAAGCTTAATCCGCCCGGCCGATGGTCTGGCCAGGATGGATCGCCCGGGCACCGGAGGTAATCAATCGCCGTGTCCGAAATTTGTTCCGCCATTGCGGCCCGGCCCCTAGGGTTAACGGCGAAAAACGCGTGCGCCAAGTCGTCGCGCCGTCAGCCCGCCCGTTTCAGGCCGCCTTTGGCCTCAATGAAGCCGATGATCCGGTCGAGCCCTTCGCTCTTCTTCAGGTTGGTCATGACGAAGGGACGCTCGCCGCGCATGCGCCTGGCGTCCGTGTCCATCTTCTCCAGGGAGGCGCCGACATGGGGAGCGAGGTCGATCTTGTTGATGACCAGGAGATCGGACCGGGTGATGCCGGGGCCGCCCTTGGACGGGATCTTGTCGCCGGCAGCGACGTCGATCACGTAGATGGTGAGGTCGGCCAATTCAGGGGAAAAAGTGGCAGCGAGATTGTCGCCGCCGGATTCGATCAGCACGAGATCGAGCCCGGGAAACTTGGCGCGCATGTCCGCGACCGCAGCCAGATTCATCGAGGCATCCTCGCGGATCGCGGTGTGCGGACAGCCACCGGTCTCGACGCCGGCAATGCGGTCCGGCGTCAGCGAGCCCGACCGCACCAGGAACTCCGCATCCCATTTGGTGTAGATGTCGTTGGTGATGGCGGCGATGTCATAGCGTTCGCGCATGGCCTTGCAGAGCAGGTCCATCAGCTGGGTCTTGCCCGATCCGACCGGACCGCCGACGCCGACACGCAAGGGGCCGTGAGATTTCGACATGTCGTTCGCTTTCTCCCGATGGGTTGAAGGCGCGGCGCCCTCACGAGCGGAACAGCCGCGTATATTGGGTCTCGTGCCGCAGGCTGGCGAGATCGGCGCGGAAGGTCGCGCCGCCGAGATCGTCCAATGTCGCATTCAGCGCACGATTGGCGGTCGCGGCCACGGCGGCTTCCAGCCTCACCAGCACGCGCTGGCTGTCGGTCTGACCGAGTGGAACGAGGCGGCTGGCCGCAGAAATCCAGTTCGAGACCAGCGCATGCAGGAAGGCGTGCAGCGTCGATCCCAGCGGCACGCCGTGCACGGCTGCGACCACACCGACCGCGACCGGATAGACCGGCGGCGTGTGGCACGCCGCAACCATGGCATCCAGCCCGTCGGCATCCCACGCCGCGCGCGCGATATCGATGAAGGCGCGGCCTTGCGAGCTCGTCTCCAGCTGCCGCTCGCGCGAAGGCACGAAGGCCGCGGCAAGCTCGGCGATCTCGTTCAACGAGACCTTCTCGCCCGCCTCTGCGGCGCGATAGGCGTGGACCAGAAACGTCGCATCGCAAAAGCCGGAGCCGTCACTGAGCATCGCGTCGAGCCAGTCGGCCAGCGTTGCAACATCGACGATGTCCCCCGCCTCGACCGCCCATTCGATGCCGCTGGAATAGGAGAAGCCGCCGACCGGGAAGGCCGGCGACAGCCAGGTCATCAGCCGATACAGCGCCGCCGCCTCGCTTTCGTCGAGGCCGCCGGCGCCGACCCGCTCATTTGTGGTCATGAGCATGCTTGTGGCCGTGGTGATGGTCCGGATGGTCGCAATGCTCGTCATGGTGATGATCGTGACCGTGGTCATGCGCGGCATGACCATGCTGGTGATCATGTCCGTGGTGATCATGGTGATCGTGACCATGATCATGATGATGGCCATGATCGTGATGCGCATGGTCGTCATGTCCATGCGCGTGGCCGGCATCGGCATAGGCGCCGCCTTCGGGATCGAACGGCGCCTCGATCTCGATCACGCGAGCGCCGAGGCCCTTCACCATGGCCTCGATGACGTGATCGCGGCGGATGCGCAAGGCCTTCGCCATGATCTGGGTCGGCAGATGACGGTTGCCGAGATGCCAGCCGACACGGATGAGGTGATGCGGATCGCGGCCGCGGATTTCCAGCAGCGGCTCGGGCGCCGCGACCACTTCGACCAGGCGACCGTCCTCGAGCACCAGCGCATCGCCGCCGCGGAGTGCTGTGGCGTGCTCAAGGTCGAGCAGGAATTCGAGCCCCCGCGTGCCCGTCATCGCCATGCGGCGGCGGTGCCGATCGTCGAAATCGAGCACAACCGTGTCCGCCGGCGTTTCCGTGAAGCGGTGCTGTCCCTTGACCTGCGTCGCCCGGATCATGCTTTTACCCCGTTACCGTGTCTCGACCTTCTCGGGCGTGATCACTTCGATCTTCGGCGGCGCCGTGAAGCACTTCACCGCGACGCGGCCGAACGTCTTCATATGCTCCATGGCACGATGCGGCACCAGCGCCTCGGCGTTCTCCCACTGCTCGACGAACACCATCTTGGCAGGGTCGGTGACGCTCTCGTGCAGATCATAGGCGATATTGCCGGGCTCTTTCCGGGTCTCCTTGATGCAGGCGGTGGCGGCCGCAATGAATTCGGCGCGCGTTTCGGGCTTGATGGTCAGGGTGGCGACGACATAGATCACGAGAAATCCTCCCGGCTTTTCTTCTGAGGTTCAATACCGGGCGGGACATTAGACCAGGCGGGATCGAACGCAAAATCGCAAGAAGCCGTCCCCGGATACAAGCCGGGGACATGCGTTGAGGCGCTATTTCAGTACATGAAATATCGCTGGGCCATCGGCAGCACCTCGGCGGGTGCACAGGTGAGCAGCTCGCCGTCGGCGCGCACCTCATAGGTCTCCGGATCGACCTCGATATTAGGCGTGGCGTCGTTGTGGATCATGCTCTTTTTCGAGATCTTGCCGCGGGTGTTCTGCACCGCATAGAGCTTCTTCTCGATGCCGAGCTTTCGCGCGAGACCACCGGTGATCGCGGCTTTCGAGGTGAACACCACAGAGGACGCCGTCCGCGCCTTGCCGAAGGCACCGAACATCGGCTGGTAGTGCACCGGCTGCGGCGTCGGGATCGAGGCGTTGGGATCGCCCATGGGGGCTGCGACGATCGTGCCGCCCTTGACGATGCAGTCCGGCTTGACGCCGAAGAAGGCCGGCGACCACAGCACGAGATCGGCCATCTTGCCCTTCTCGACCGAGCCGATCAGCTTCGACACACCATGGGCGATCGCGGGATTGATGGTGTATTTCGCGATGTAGCGCTTGACGCGAAAATTGTCGTTGTCCTTGCCCTTGTCCTGCGGCAATGACCCGCGCTGCTTCTTCATCTTGTCGGCGGTCTGCCAGGTCCGGATGATGACCTCGCCGAGCCGGCCCATCGCCTGGGAGTCCGACGACATCATCGAGAGCGCGCCGAGATCGTGCAGGATGTCCTCCGCGGCGATGGTTTCCTTGCGGATGCGGCTTTCGGCGAAGGCGAGGTCTTCCGCAATCGAGGGATCGAGATGGTGGCACACCATCAGCATGTCCAGATGCTCGTCGATGGTGTTGCGGGTGAAGGGTCGCGTAGGGTTGGTCGAGGACGGCAGCACGTTCTTCAAGCCGGCGACCTTGATGATGTCAGGGGCGTGGCCACCGCCGGCGCCCTCGGTGTGGAAGGCGTGGATGGTGCGCCCCTTGAATGCCTTGATCGTGTCCTCGACGAAGCCGGATTCGTTCAGCGTGTCGGTGTGGATCATGACCTGGATATCGTGCGCGTCGGCGACCGACAGGCAGTTGTCGATCGCGGCCGGCGTCGTGCCCCAGTCCTCGTGCAGCTTCAGCGCGCAGGCGCCGGCCTTGATCATCTCGACCAGGGCTGCGGGCCGCGAGGCGTTGCCCTTGCCGGAAATGCCGAGATTGACCGGGAAGGCGTCGAACGACTGGATCATCCGCCCTATGTGCCACGGCCCCGGCGTGCAGGTGGTGGCGAAGGTGCCGTGCGAGGGGCCGGTGCCGCCGCCCAGCATCGAGGTGACGCCGCTCATCAACGCGTGCTCGATCTGCTGCGGGCAGATGAAATGGATGTGGCTGTCGAAGCCGCCGGCCGTGAGGATCTTGCCCTCGCCCGCGATCACGTCGGTGCCGGGACCGATGATGATGGTGACACCGGGCTGGATGTCGGGATTGCCGGCCTTGCCGATCGCGGAGATCATGCCGTCCTTGATGGCGACGTCGGCCTTCACAATGCCCCAGTGATCGACGATCAGCGCATTGGTGATCACGGTATCGGCCGCGCCCTGCTTGTTGGTGACCTGCGACTGACCCATGCCGTCGCGGATCACTTTGCCGCCGCCGAACTTCACCTCCTCGCCATAAGTGGTGAAATCCTTCTCGACCTCGATGATGAGGTCGGTGTCGGCCAGCCGCACCTTGTCGCCCGTAGTGGGGCCGAACATGTCGGCATAGACGGAACGCTTCATCTTTACGGACATCACAAGCCCCGTTTGCGGTTGAACGTTTGGTGGATCACAGCAAGGCCTTCGCTGCTTTCACGGCATCATCGAATTTCTCGTCGAGCCACGCATTACCGCCGCGGCAGCCCGCAACGACTTGCGTGGCCCATCCACTGTAGTCGGCGAGGTCGTCAAGCTCCTCGGTGGTCGGATCCGTATGAAGGCGTGCCCCTATATTGCTGATCTTGTCGGCGATCTTGATCAGCTTCGCGCCGGGCGATTTGTGCAGAGCGTCCTCGATCTGCTTCCGCCGCCGCTCGGCCTTCGGCAGATTCATGTCGTCCGTGCACTCAACGACCAGGGCGGCGACTCGCTCTGAGAACGTCTGCGCAAGCTCATCGCGCGTGGTGTCGGTGTCCTCGATCGTATCGTGCAGCCAGCCGGCCGCGACCAGCTCGGCATCGGCGCCGTCGGTCGCGGTCGCAAGCAGGTTCGCAACCTCGGCGAGATGATTGATATAGGGCTCGCTGCCGCGCCCCTTGCGCGCCATGCCGTTGTGGCGCTGCGCGGCGAGCTCGGCAGCTTCGGAGATGAGACGGACGGGGGAGAGCATGGCAAGTACCTCCATTCTCGCCTCAACCGTGCCGTGCCGCGCTCGTTCCTGCGACGCTCACAGCTTCCCCATCACATCGCCGCGGAAACCGTAGATCGTCTTCTTGCCTGCCATCGCCACCAACTGCACATCGCGGGTCTGGCCGGGTTCGAAACGCACCGCGGTGCCGGCGGCGATGTCGAGGCGCATGCCGCGGGACTTCTTGCGGTCGAATTTCAGCGCCGGGTTGGTCTCGAAGAAATGGTAGTGCGAGCCGACCTGGATGGGGCGGTCACCGGTGTTGGCCACCGTCAGCAACACAGTCTTGCGGCCCGCATTGAGCTCGATCTCGCCGTCCTGGATGAAGAGTTCGCCGGGGATCATGCTGCTCTCCTACCTGATCGGCTCGTGCACGGTGACGAGCTTGGTGCCGTCCGGAAACGTCGCCTCGACCTGGATGTCGTGGATCATCTCGGGGATTCCAGGCATCACCTGGTCGCGGGTCAAGACCTGCGCGCCGGATTGCATCAGTTCGGCGACGGTGCGGCCGTCGCGCGCGCCTTCGAGGATGAAATCGGAGATGATCGCGATGGCCTCGGGGTGGTTGAGCTTGACGCCGCGGTCCAGCCGGCGGCGGGCCACGATCGCGGCCATCGAGATCAAGAGCTTGTCCTTTTCGCGGGGAGACAGGTTCATGCGAAATCTCTTCCGTTCAACACTTCAATTCAGCCAGAGCCGCGGCAGCGCGACACCGGTGAGCGCCAGCACGGCCATCATGTCGGCACGCAAACGCGCCGCATCTTGGGCACAGAACCGCGCCATTGCAAAGCCATTCCAGGCCGAGATTCCGACCTCTCCGGAGAACGAGCCCGAGGCCTCGCGGATGCGCTCGACCAGAGCCTCGTCACCGGGGACGATCAGGGCCGTGCCGATCGCCGCCCCGCTCTTGGCAACTGCCGATCGCGCGAGCTTTGCGCCGATATTGCCGTCGAGCCTCACCGTCTCGGCGAAGACCAGCCGGCCACCGCGCCGCAGCCGCCAGCGGTCGACGAACTCGCCCTGCTCCATCCGCTCGCCCATGGCGGTGCGGCCGAACACGACGATCTCGCAAAGCAGGAGCGACGCCGCCTCGTCGAGCGCGATGTCGAAGCGGCGATGGACGCGGGCGCGATCAAACAGGATCGTCTCCTGCGGCAGCCAGGCGAGATGCGCACCCGCGGCGACCTTCAGCCCGATATTGAGCTCTGCCGCCTGCCCCGGCGCGCGATAGACCTTTTCTGCGGCCGCCGTCGTCAGCGTCAGCCGCGAGCTGGCTGCGGCCGTGATCTCGATGTCGAAGCGATCCCCACCCGCAACGCCACCGGCCGTGTTGACGAACACGCCGGATAGCCCCTCGTCTTCCGGCGAAGGGAAGCGGACGCGCAAGGAGCCGGATTCATGCAAGGTGCCGCGCCGGGTCACGCCATCGCGCGCGTGGACGTCGAAGCGCACCGCGCCACGGGCACGGTTGGCTTCGAACACCGAAGATGTCGTCAAAGCGTCGCTGCGCATCCCTCTCCCCGGCCGGCCGCGGCAGAAATCCTGGGACTACAGCGCCATCTGGCGGCTGATTTCGGCCGGGTCGAGATTGGAACGGTCGCAGGTGAACTTCACCGCGCCGCGATCCATCACCGCGAAACTGTCGCCGAGTTCGCAGGCAAAGTCGAGATATTGTTCGACCAGCACGATGGCGATGTTGCCGAGATTGCGCAGGTACGAGATGGCGCGGCCGATGTCCTTGATGATGGAGGGCTGGATGCCCTCGGTCGGCTCGTCGAGCAGCAGAAGCTTCGGCCGCATCACCAGTGCGCGGCCGATCGCGAGCTGCTGTTGCTGGCCGCCTGAGAGGTCGCCGCCGCGACGGCCGAGCATGGATTGCAGCACCGGAAACAGCGAGAACACGTCGTCCGGAATGTGCTTGTCCTCGCGCTTGAGCGGACCGAAACCGGTCTTGAGGTTTTCCTCGACCGTCAGCAGCGGGAAGATCTCGCGTCCCTGCGGCACGAAGCCGATGCCCTTGCGCGCCCGCTCATAGGGCTTCAGTCCGGTAATGTCGCTACCATCGAGCACGATCGCACCCGACGAGATCGGATATTGCCCGACCATGGCACGGAGCAGCGAGGTCTTGCCGACGCCGTTGCGCCCGAGCACGCAGGTGACCTTGCCCGGCTCGGCCGAGATGGAAACGCCGCGCAGCGCCTGCGCCGCGCCGTAGAACAGGTTGATGTCCTTGACCTCAAGCATCGCTCAGCGCCCCAGATAGACTTCGATGACCCGCTCGTTGGACGAGACCTGGTCGATGGTGCCTTCCGCGAGCACCGTGCCTTCGTGCAGGCAGGTGACCTTGACGCCGAGCTCGCGCACGAACGTCATGTCGTGCTCGACCACCATCACGGTGTGAGTCTTGTTGATCTCTTTCAGCAGCTCGGCGGTCAGATGCGTCTCGACGTCGGTCATGCCGGCGACGGGCTCGTCGACCAGCAGCAGCTTCGGATCCTGCGCCAGCAGCATGCCGATCTCGAGCCATTGCTTCTGGCCGTGGCTGAGGCTGCCGGCAAGGCGATTGCGGGCGTCGGTGAGGCGGATCGTCTCCAGCACCTTGTCGATGCGCTCGGACTCGGCCTTGCTGCCGCGCCAGAACAGCGTGCCGCGGACCGAATGATCGACGTTCAGCGCGAGCAGGAGGTTGTCCTGCACGGTCTGGCTCTCGAACACGGTCGGTTTCTGGAACTTGCGGCCGATGCCGAGCTCGGCGATGCGGGTCTCGTCCAGCCGCGTCAAATCGGTGACGCCGTCGAACAGAACCGTACCCTCGTCGGGCTTGGTCTTGCCGGTGATGATGTCCATCATGGTAGTCTTGCCGGCGCCATTCGGGCCGATGATGGCGCGCATCTCGCCGGGCTCAAGGGTCAACGACAAATTATTGATGGCGTGGAAGCCGTCGAACGAGACGTGCACGCCGTCCAGGTAAAGCATCGCGGAGGTCGCGCGGTTGTCCATGACGTTCATCGCGCTACTCCGCCATCTTGGGTTCGGTGACGCCGTCCTCGGCCGCAGCGCTCGCTGAGGCCGCGGCGATGCGCTTCTCCCTCGAGGAGTCCCACCAGGCGTTGAAGGTGCCGACGATGCCCTTGGGCAGCAGCAGCGTCACCAGAATGAACAGCGCACCCAGCATGAACAGCCAGTAAGGCGCGAGCATGCCGGAGGTGAAGAACGTCTTGGCGTAGTTGACGACGACGGCGCCGAGCGCCGCGCCGACCAGCGTGCCGCGGCCGCCGACCGCGACCCAGATCACCGCCTCGATCGAATTGCCCGGCGCGAATTCGGAGGGATTGATGATACCGACCTGGGGGACGTAGAGCGCACCGGCGACGCCGGCCATGCAGGCCGATACCGTGAACACGAACAGCTTGTAGGATTCGACGCGGTAGCCCAGGAAGCGCGTGCGCGATTCCGCATCACGCACCGCGATCAGCACCTTGCCGAGCTTCGACGAGACGATGGCGCGGCAGATCAGGAAACCGACGATCAGCGCCAGGCAGCTCAGCGCGAACAGCGCCGCGCGGGTGCCCTCCGCCTGCACGTTGAAGCCGAGGATGTCCTTGAAGTCGGTCAGGCCGTTGTTGCCGCCGAAGCCGAAATCGTTGCGGAAGAAGGCGAGCAGCAGCGCGTAGGTCATCGCCTGCGTGATGATCGAGAGATACACGCCGGTGACGCGGGAACGGAAGGCGAGCCAGCCGAAGCAGAAAGCGAGCAGGCCGGGCACGACCAGCACCATCAGCGCGGCGAACCAGAACATGTCGAAGCCGTACCAGTACCAGGGCAGCTTCGAATAGTTCAGGAACACCATGAAGTCGGGCAGAACAGGATTGCCGTAGACGCCGCGGGTGCCGATCTGCCGCATCAGGTACATGCCCATCGCGTAGCCGCCGAGCGCGAAGAAGGCGCCGTGGCCGAGCGAGAGAATGCCGCAATAGCCCCAGATCAGGTCGATCGCCAGCGCCAGGATGGCGTAGCAGACATACTTGCCCCAGAGCGCGACGAGATAGGTCGGCACTTGCAGGAACGAGCCCGCGGGCAGCAGCAGGTTGGAGAGCGGGATGAGGATGCCGCAGGCCACGACGACGGCAAGGAAGACCGTCGCGCTGCGGTCCAGCGATCGCGTCAGCATGTGAGGGGTCATGCTTCCACCGCACGGCCCTTGAGCGCGAACAGGCCGCGCGGCCGCTTTTGAATGAACAGGATGATCAGAACCAGGATGGCGATCTTGCCGAGCACGGCGCCGGCGACCGGCTCCAGGAATTTGTTGGCGATGCCGAGCGTGAAGGCGCCGACCAGCGTGCCCCAGAGATTGCCGACCCCACCGAACACCACGACCATGAAACTGTCGATGATGTAGCTCTGGCCGAGATTGGGGCTGACATTGTCGATCTGCGACAGCGCCACGCCGGCAATGCCCGCGATACCCGAGCCGAGGCCGAAGGTCAGCGCGTCGACACGCGAGGTGGCGATGCCCATCGAGGCCGCCATGCGACGGTTCTGCGTCACTGCGCGCATCTCGAGGCCCAGTGCGGTGTAGCGCAGCATTGCGAGCAGGATCGCGAACACGGCCAGCGTGAACACGAGGATCCAGAGCCGGTTATAGGTGATGGTGATCTGGCCGAGCTCGAACGCGCCGCTCATCCAGGAGGGATTGCCGACCTCGCGGTTGGTCGGGCCGAACATGGTGCGCACCGCCTGCTGCAGCACCAGCGAGAGACCCCAGGTGGCCAGCAGCGTCTCCAGCGGACGGCCGTAGAGGAAGCGGATGATGCTGCGCTCGATCAGGACGCCAATGGCGCCGGCGACGAGGAAGGCGAGCGGCACGGCGATCAAGAGCGAATAGTCGAACAGGCCGGGATAGCGGGTACGGATCACCTCCTGCACCACGAAGGTGGTGTAGGCCCCGATCATCACCATCTCGCCATGGGCCATGTTGATGACGCCCATCACGCCGAAGGTGATGGCGAGCCCGATCGCGGCGAGCAGCAGCACCGAGCCGAGCGAGAGGCCGTACCAGGCATTCTGCACGCCCGACCAGACGGCGAGCGAGGACTGGATCGAGCCGATCGCGCTCGCGGCGGCCTTGGTCACCGAGGCCGGCTGGTCGCCCATGCCGGTGAGCAGCGCCAGCGCTTCCTGATCGCCGCGCGCCTTGAGCGTGGCAACCGCCTCGAGCTTCTCGACCTCGGAGGCATCCGTCTTGAACAGCAGGATGGCCGCGCGAGCCTCGCCGAGCGCAGCCTTGACCGATTTGTTGGTTTCCTTGGCGAGCGCGCCGTCGACGGCCTCGAGCGCCGTCTCCTCATGCGACTTGAAGACGGACTGCGCGGCCTGCAGGCGCGTCCCGACATCCGGCGATTGCAGCGTCAAGCCGCCGAGCGCAGCATCGACGCTGCGGCGCAGGCGGTTATTGAGGCGCACGGCGCTCGCGCTGTCGGGAACGCTGGCGACCGCCTCGCCGGTCGCGGCATCGATCGACTTGCCGTCGGTGCCGGTGACATAAACCTTCTTGCTGTCAGGATCGGCCATAAGGCGGCCGTCCTGGAGCGCGCTGATGATGGGAAAAGCCAGCTTGTTGCCGCTCCCGGCAACCACGCCGATCGCCTCTTCCGTGTCGGAGAAATCGTCATTGGCGAATTTGGCGACCCCGTCCTCGAACGGACCGGCGAAGGCCGGCAGCGCGAACGCGATCAGCAACAACGAGAGCGCAAGCGAGCAGAGGCGCGCGGACAAATAGGCTGGCACTGTGAATGACCCCGGCAGAAATGGGTGGAGAAGGCGGCGGGATCGCCGCCCTCTCCGATCGTGCAATGGCGTGTCAGATCCGGATCAGGAGCCGGAACCGAGGCACTTGTTGGTCTTGGTGTTGAAGTTGCCGCACTTCTTGCCGACCCAGTCGCCGATCAGGTCCTTGGAGCCGTCGAGCTCCTTCGACCAGGCATCGCCCGCGACGAGGCCCGGGGTCTTCCAGACCACGTCGAACTGGCCGTTGCCCTTGATCTCGCCGATGAACACCGGCTTGGTGATGTGGTGGTTCGGCAGCATCTTCGACACGCCGCCGGTCAGGTTCTTGGCTTCGATGCCCGGGAGAGCGTCGATCACCTTGTCGGGATCGGTCGACTTCACCTTCTCGACCGCCTTGACCCACATGTCGAAGCCGATCACGTGCGCTTCCATCGGATCGTTTGTCACGCGCTTCGGATTCTTGGTGTAGGCCTGCCACGCCTTGATGAACTTCTCGTTCTCCGGCGACTTGATGGACTGGAAGTAGTTCCAGGCAGCGAGATGGCCGACCAGCGGCTTGGTGTCGATGCCGGCGAGCTCTTCCTCACCGACCGAGAACGCGACGACCGGGATGTCCTTCGCCTTGATACCCTGGTTGCCGAGCTCCTTGTAGAAGGGAACGTTGGCGTCGCCGTTGATGGTCGAGACCACCGCAGTCTTCTTGCCGGCCGAGCCGAACTTCTTGATGTCGGCCACGATCGTCTGCCAATCGGAGTGACCGAACGGCGTGTAGTTGATCATGATGTCTTCCTGGGCGACACCCTTGGACTTCAGGTAGGCTTCCAGGATCTTGTTGGTGGTGCGCGGATAGACGTAGTCGGTGCCCGCGAGCACCCAGCGCTTCACCTTCTCTTCCTTCATCAAATAGTCGACGGCGGGGATCGCCTGCTGGTTCGGTGCCGCGCCCGTGTAGAACACGTTGCGCTCGCTCTCCTCACCCTCGTACTGCACGGGGTAGAACAGGATGCTGTTCAGCTCCTTGAACACCGGGAGCACCGACTTGCGCGACACCGAGGTCCAGCAGCCGAACACGACCGAGACCTTGTCCTTGGTGATCAGCTCGCGCGCCTTTTCGGCGAACAGCGGCCAGTTCGAGGCGGGATCGACGACGACGGCCTCGAGCTTCTTGCCGTTCACGCCGCCCTTCTTGTTCTGCTCGTCGATCAGGAAGAGGATGGTGTCCTTCAGCGTGGTTTCGCTGATGGCCATGGTGCCGGAAAGAGAGTGCAGCACACCGACCTTGATGGTGTCGTCGGCGGCCTTCGCGCCGGTCAATGGAGCCAGTCCGAGCATCAGTCCGGCGGTCGCGGCGAGAACGCCACGGCGGCTAAATGACGCCGCTATATCGTGAATGGATTTGCTAAGCATGAGTGTCTCATCTCCCTGACGCAGACGTGAAAACGCTGCGAAACGGCCCCACGGCCGCCTGCGATTAACGGATTCGCAAGAACCGTGCCATGGACTGGGCACCCATCAACCAATTGGTTTCGCTAAACAAATCGCCCGAAATCAAAGTTTCGCCATTAAGAAGCAGCTCAAAACTTGAGCAATTCAAATGTATGCCAAAGCGGCAGGCGGTCTATTTTTTGAGCAAAATGCTAGCTCTGGCTAAATTTCCGGCATAACTATTTCTGCACCGCAACCGCCGTTTCGGGCACGCTTGCCTTGAAAGCGCCCGCTGAATGTTCCATATGAACAGCCGAGACCTCTTGCGAATCAAGGGGTCGTTGCGAGCCGCGTGTTCTTAAGCCCCCTACGGGCCTCTGGCTTGCCCCATCTCCCAAGCCATCCGACACCCTAAACACGCAGGTGTCTTCTCGACACCCTTTTGCGCGCGCCGCGCTGAATGCGCCGGGCGTTGCGCTTTTGACATGGAAAGAACCCATCTTTTGACTTCGTTTCAGGATTTCGGCCTCGCCGAACCGATCGCGCGTGCTCTCGCCGAAGAGAACTACGTCACTCCCACCCCCATCCAGGCCCAGACTGTTCCGATCGCGCTGACCGGGCGCGACGTCGTCGGCATTGCCCAGACCGGAACCGGCAAGACCGCGTCCTTCGCGCTGCCGATCCTGCACCGCCTGCTCGAGAACCGCATCAAGCCGCAGCCTAAGACCTGCCGCGTCCTGGTGCTGTCGCCCACCCGCGAGCTGTCCGGCCAGATCCTCGATAGCTTCAACGCCTATGGCCGCCACCTCCGCCTAGCCTCGACGCTCGCCATCGGCGGCGTGCCGATGGGCCGCCAGGTCCGTGCCCTGATGCAGGGCGTCGACGTGCTGGTCGCCACCCCCGGCCGCCTGCTCGACCTCGTGCAAAGCAACGGATTGAAACTTTCGAGCGTCGAATTCCTCGTGCTCGACGAAGCCGACCGCATGCTTGACATGGGCTTCATCAACGACATCCGCAAAATCGTCGCGAAACTCCCGATCAAGCGGCAGACGCTGTTCTTCTCGGCCACCATGCCGAAGGACATCGCCGAGCTCGCCGACGCCATGCTGCGTGACCCCGCCCGCGTCGCGGTGACCCCGGTCTCCTCGACCGCCGAGCGGATCAACCAGCGCATCGTCCAGGTCGACTTCTCCGCCAAGCCCGCCTTCCTGACCAAGCTGCTGAAAGACGAGCCGGTCAACCGCGCACTGGTCTTCACCCGCACCAAGCACGGTGCCGACAAGGTGGTGAAGTCGCTCGAGAAGGCCGGCATTCCCGCCAGCGCCATCCACGGCAACAAGTCGCAGAACCATCGCGAGCGCACGCTCGCCCAGTTCCGCTCGGGCGAGATCCGCACCCTGGTCGCCACCGACATTGCCGCCCGTGGCATCGATGTCGACGGCATCAGCCACGTCATCAATTTCGACCTGCCCAACGTGCCGGAAACCTATGTTCACCGTATCGGCCGCACGGCGCGCGCCGGCGCCGAGGGCACCGCGATCTCGCTGGTGGCCGGCGGCGAGGAACTCAGCTACCTCCGCGACATCGAGCGGCTGATCAAGGTGGCGCTGCCCCGCGAAGACCTCCGTACCGATGCCGGCCGCCGGGACGCCGGTCCTCCCCCGTCCCAGCAACGGCAGGGCCGGCCGGGTGGCCGCCCGGGCCAGCGTCCGCAAGCCGCCCGGCACGGCGACGGACGGCGTGGCGACGAACGGCATGCCGACGGACGCCATCATAGCGCCGGCAGGCCCAGCGACGGACGGCCCGGCGAAGGACGTTATGGCGAGGGCAGACCTGTTGATGGCAGGCCCGCAGAGGGCCACAAGGCCTCCAAAGGGTCTCGCCGCCGCCGCGGTTCGGGTGGTAAGATGAATTCCTCACCAGCCGATCGGTCGGAACAGCGTCCCGCGCATAGCGCCGGCAAGCCTGATGGAATACAAGGCGTTGCCTTTTTGCGTCGCGAGAGTCGCCCCAACGGCCGACCGAACCGCAATCCTCATTCGAACTAACAGTCCACGACTGGAGACCCCCACATGGCTAAGGAAGAGCTGATCCAGTTCGAAGGACTGGTCACCGAAATCCTCCCCGACGCCCGCTACCGCGTGCAGCTCGACGCCGGACACGAGATCGTCGCCTACACGGCCGGCAAGATGAAGAAGAACCGCATCAAGACGCTGGCGGGCGACCGCGTGACGGTGGAGATGTCGCCCTATGACCTGGAGAAGGGCCGGTTGATTTTCCGCCACAAGGACGAACGTCCCAGCGGGGTGGGTGGACCGCCTCGT
Source organism: Bradyrhizobium sp. WYCCWR 12699 (assembly GCF_032144035.1). Taxonomy (NCBI): domain Bacteria; kingdom Pseudomonadati; phylum Pseudomonadota; class Alphaproteobacteria; order Hyphomicrobiales; family Nitrobacteraceae; genus Bradyrhizobium; species Bradyrhizobium sp. WYCCWR 12699. The sequence continues at coordinate 324,926 of NZ_JAVTJN010000005.1, read as the reverse complement.
CCCGGACAGCGCGGCGGTCAGTTCCGTCGCCGCTAGCCTATGGTTGGCGCGCAAGCGCGGAAATAAAATGCCGATCCTTATTTTGATCCGCCGTGCACCCACGGCGGATCAAAAAATCGTGCGCGCCCCGATTGTTTTGAGTCCCCAATTCCGATAAAAGGAATTTATCGATTTTCGGCCGGACGACATTAGCATCCACCGGTACAGCCGGTTCAGACACGCTGACGACCCTTCCAAAAATTCGATCTAACCGGCCCGCGCGAGCGGGCTCCAACATTGTGTTATCTGAGAAGGGACTACCCCCGTGAGCATGGGAACCGTGAAGTGGTTTAACGCGACCAAAGGCTTCGGCTTCATTCAGCCCGACGATGGCGGCCAGGACGTGTTCGTCCACATCAGCGCCGTGGAACGTGCCGGCCTCGGCACGCTGCGTGAAGGTCAGAAGATCTCCTACGAGATCGTGGCCGACCGTCGTTCCGGCAAGTCGGCGGCAGACAATCTCCGCGACGCAGGCTGAACCCGCCGGGCCTCGCCCGATCGGCTCGCAAGAAAACAAGAAGGCCGTGCGCACCGCACGGCCTTTTCATTTTCATTCTACGCCGTGCTCGAGGACATCAGCACGAGGACGGTACGCCGTTGTAGGGAACGCAAGTGACCTGGCGCGGCCGCGTGTAGGACAGATCGCTCAGCGGCAGGCTCGACTTCAACACGTAGCCCACCGACGGCGTGTAAGTGTAGCTCGCCTCGCTGAGGATGAGGTAGGTCGACGGAATGAGCAGCGTCGATGGAATTTCGTTGGTCACCTTGTCGCCGGCCTTCCGAGCCGAGGTCGCCAGCGTCGCTTGCGTCGCGCCACTCGCGATGGTTCCGGCCTTGCTCCACTGGACCGTGGCAATGCTGTTCGCATCGATATAGATCTGGGAAATCGCGCCTTTCACGAGCGTTGCGTCGTAAGGCATGATGATCGAGATGCTGGCCGTGAACGTGTTCTGCATGTCGGAATCGGCAAGCGTCGTCGACTGCGACGTCAGATCGGACAGGGTCCGTGCAATCAACGTGACCTTTCGATCGATCGCCACCGCCGACGAGAACTCGACGGTGCCGAAGAACATCACCAGCATCAGCGGGACGATGACCGCGAATTCGGTCGCCGCGAGCGCGCGCTTGTCGGCGACGAAGTCACGCAATGAGCAGCGGGCATTTCCCAAGAAATTCGCAATCGCCTGCATTGGTCCGCCCAGATCCATCTGCCTCAGAAGGGTTCGTTCTTGAAGGCTGCGGTCGCCACCAGCAGCCGCTTGTTGCTGCAACCGATGTTATAGCCGAGGCCGGTGACGACGAGCGGCCACTGGTAGAACAGCCGCACCACGACGACCTGGCTGGCGCTGCCGGGATTGTATTGCACGCCGGCCGGATTGAAGGTGCAGGAATCGCCGTAATTGGTGAGGCTCAGCGTCGTGAAGGAACTGGTGCTCACCACGTCGACGTAGAGCTTATTGCAATCGAACAGCGCCGGGATCTGGCTGCAGACATAGGCTTTGAACGTGGTCTGATCGCACGCCGAAACCGTGTTGGGCACCGTCTGACAGGCCGCCACCGAGCCGCCCTGCGCTTGGGCCTGACCGGTCAGAATCGCACGTGCCGAAGCTTGGGTGACGGTCTCGAGCACCTGGCCTGCGAAGAACACCAGCGCCGTCTCGATGATGGCGAACAGCAGCCCGAAGAAGATCGGAGCAACCAGCGCGAACTCGACCGCCGCAGAGCCACGGCGGCTGCCGCGAAACCGGCATAGCGCCTTGCGGAGCGTGAATCTCGTAGACGGAAGCGATGGCATCGCGTCAAATTCCCCAGCAGCGGCGGTCCTCTGCTTCACTCAATAGCTAAAACTGATTGTTTAAGTGTTGCAGGCGATTCACGCTGCGCGAACCGCACGGCTAAGGATGCGTTAACCACGCGCGCCGGCGGCAGGAAAAACGGCGCGCGCAGCCGGACGTCGCCTTGCGTCCGGGAAGCGCCGAGGCGGATCAGGCGATCCACTCCGGCGCGAGCCGGTCAATCGGTCTGGCTAGTTGGATTTGGTGGCCGCACCGGCGTTGCCGCTGGCACTGCTGCTCAGCGAACCGGCCTGGTTCATCGTGTTGTTGAAGTAGGTGTCGCTGTCGCCGAGCGTCACCCGGCGTTGGCAAAGCGGCATGCAGCTGTAGGACTCGCGCTCGATCCCGCGATAGACGGTGACGAGCCGGTCGCTCGGGCCTTCGACCTGGATCTGGCGGTCGACCAGAATCTCGCCGCTCCGGTCGAGCGCGATGAAATTGGTGGCACCGTAGCCCTTGCCGGTCACGACGATCATTCCGCCGGGCTGCAGCGTGACATCGGCGATCAGGGGATTGCCGACCACGATGGTCGCCACCTTGCCGGGCAGCCGCACCAGCTTGGCCTGGTCGACATTGACGGCGATGGTGTCGGCGGTCGGTTCGGCAAGGCCGGCAGCCGGCGATGCCAGCACGGCGGCAGCAACCAGAAGACAGACCCGCGCCTGACGGCGCAGCAATTCTTTACGCATACTCTTACCCCCGGGACGTCACAAACCGGCAAAAGCGAACGGATAACAACGGAGCCGGTGCCCGACCCGGCTAACCTGCCCTTAATTCATGAACGTTCCGCAAACTCGCAGACGATTGTTCGACGGACCGGCATTTGCGCGGTCGCTATCTCCAGCCTAGCGGCGGAACGGATAGGCCAATTGGCCCGCGATCTCCTTCGGTATGGCCGCTTCGTCCTTGCCGTAGTCCTGCGGAAGCTGCCCCTCCGGCATGCGGAAGGTGCCGAACAGCACGTCCCAGACCGGGAACGTCCCGGCGAAATTCGTGTTGCCGCCCTCCGCGAGCGAGGTGTGGTGCCAACGGTGGAACACCGGGGTTGCCAGCAGATATTTGAACGGTCCGAAGGTCCAGTTCAGATTGGCGTGCACGAAGGCCGAATGGAAGGTGGTGAACGGGCCGACCCAGAGCATGATGTTCGGGGAGATGCCGGCCATCAGCAGAACGACGTCGACGCTGATCGTCCCGAGCATCAGATTAATGGGATGGAAGCGGGCCGCGGAAATCCACCCGATCTCCTCCGACGAATGGTGGATGGCGTGGTACTTCCAGAAACCGCCGTCGTGGAAAAGCCGGTGGATCCAGTACAGCATGAAATCAGACAGAACCAGGAACAGCAGGGCTTGCACCCACAGGGGGAGCTGCGCCAGCGGACCATGGCCGTTGTCGTAGAAGGCGATGAGCTCGTCGGCATCGTGGATGTTGAAGACGGCGCCGGCGCCGACGATCAGCAGTCCGATCCGCATGGTGCGGGCGAACACCGGAACGAAGAACCAGTAGCAGATGTCGGTGATGATCTCGCGCTTGCGCCACCACGGGGCGCCGGGATTGCACGCCCAGAAATGCTCGAGCACGGTGAAGACCGCCGCGAGCACGAAGGTGACGGGGACCACTTTCGCGATGGTCTCGCCGAGCATCAGGGCGACTTCCATGGGCAGGCTCGACATCGTCGCCTCTCTCCGCGAATTCCAATCCTCTTACGCCTACTCCGTGAAATTTAAGGGAGGATGAAGCGGCCGCTGCGCTGGCGATGCATCTGGAACCGGAGAGAATTGAAGCCCCGGCTTTAAGGCGAAATTCACTCTGGACCAAAGCATCTCGCCAGAAGCCGGTTTGCGCGATCGAATTAACTCTACCGAAAGAGCTCGGCTCTCATGTTCACCGCGTCATAGACAGCGCCGAACGAGGCGATCCCAACCGAATGGAGTTTTGTTCATGAAGAACTTGATTGCGCGTTTTGCGAAGGATGAGTCCGGCGCCACCGCCATCGAATACGGCCTGATCGCCGCCGGCATCGCGCTGGCCATCATCACCGTCGTCAACAGCCTCGGCACCACGCTGAACGCCAAGTTCACCGCGATCAGCACCTCGCTGAAGTAAGCGACAAGCGAACGACGGCAAAAGCCCCGGACCTCCGGGGCCTTTGTTTTTCTGAAGACGGCGAGTTCCAGTGGCGTTGCGCGAGTACAGAACCGATGCCGCAGTCGCGGCGAACGAGGCGGTGGCGGCGCAGGCCGGCTCGCCGGTCTATTGGGTCTGCCTTGCGCTGCTGCTCGCGACGGTCGCACTCGCCGCGCGCATTGCCAGCGTCTGGTAAGCACGCGTTCCGCGGTTTCGGCCCCGCGTGCCCCTCGCTGCCGTTGTCGGTTTGTTTAGCAACTCGTGGCTAGACTCCGGCGACGCCAGTTCCCGCGGCAAACCCAGGCCTCAAGACGCAGCCCATGATCCTCGACCTTGCGCGCCTTCTGCTCTTCCCTGCCCTGATGGCGTTCGCCGCCGCGAGCGATCTCTTCACGATGACGATCTCGAACCGCGTGTCGCTGGCGCTGGTCGCAGGCTTCTTCGCGCTCGCCCTCGCCGGTGGCATGGCACCTTACGAGATGCTCAGTCATGTCGGCGCCGGCGCGCTTCTCCTCGTCATTGCCTTTGCTTGCTTTGCAATGGGCTGGATGGGCGGCGGCGATGCCAAGGTCGCCGCCTCCGTCGCGCTGTGGTTTGGTTTCACGCCCCTGATGGATTTCCTGCTCTACGCCTCATTGTTCGGGGGCGCGCTGACGCTGCTGCTGCTCCAGTTCCGGCAATGGCCCCTGCCTTACGGCCTGGCGGGACAGGCCTGGCTTGCACGGCTGCACGACAAGCAAACCGGCATTCCTTACGGCATCGCGCTCACGCTTGGCGCGCTGATGGTCTACCCGGAGACCGAATGGGTGAAGGCGATCGACCTCGCCCACCTCGCACTGCGCTGAACGCGCCGGGTAAACCCGGCGTTAAGGCGATTTAGATACGCCTCATTAACCATGCTTTGACGAATAGCTGGTCAACTGCCGATTACGGCGGCGGCAGCGTCGCGGCGTCTTGTTGGAAAGTGAAGCGTATGAATAGGGCACGCATTGTCGTCCTGACGGTCGCCATCTGCGCCGGCGGTGTGGCCGCGTACCTGGCGAGCGGCTCGGACCAATCTGCGCCGCCTCCGGCGGCTCCGGTCGCACAGCTTCCAACCGTCGACGTTCTCGTGGCCAAGAACGACATCGGTCTCGGCCAGACCGTGAAGCCGGAAGACGTGCAATGGCAGACCTGGCCGGCCGCGACCGCCAGCGCCACCTTCATCCGCCGCAACGAGCGTCCAGAGGGCGCGACCCAGGTCACCGGTTCCATCGCCCGCGCCCCCTTCATTCAAGGTGAGCCGATCCGCGACCAGAAGCTGGTCAAGGCCGAAGGCTCCGGCTTCATGGCGGCAATCCTGCCCACCGGCATGCGGGCGATCTCGACCGAGATCTCGCCGGAAACCGGCGCGGGCGGCTTCATCCTGCCCAACGATCGCGTCGACGTCCTTCTGACGCGCCGGCTGAAGAACCCGGACCAGACCAGCGGCGCCCCCGACGTCGTCACCTCCGAGATCATCCTGGCCAATATCCGCGTCCTGGCCATCGACCAGGCGCCAAAGGAGAAGGACGGCCAGAACGCGGTGGTCGGCAAGACCGTCACCCTCGAGCTCAATCCCGCGCAGACCGCGACACTCTCCGCGGCCCGCCAGAGCGGCACGCTGTCGCTGGCGCTGCGCAGCATCGTCGACGTCAAGATGAGCGAAATCACGCTCGATGATTCCGCGCAGAAGCGGGACGGTATTTCGATCATTCGCTACGGCATTCCAAGTCAGACGGCGAAAGCACGATGAAGACAGTCGATATGAAGCACAGGGTGGATTTGACGACGATGCGAACCTCGGCGGTTCGCGCCCTGTCGTTTTCGGCCGCTTTCGCGCTGGCGCTCAACCCGGTGTTGAACCCCGTGGTCGCCGCCGATTACCGTCCCGTGGCCTCGGCCGCCGCGGATGGCCAGATGAACGCGCGCTTCCTCTCGCTCGGCGTCGGCAAATCCATCGTGATCGACCTGCCGCGCGACATCAAGGATGTGCTGGTCGCCGATCCCAAGATCGCCAACGCGGTGGTCCGCTCGGCGCAGCGCGCCTATATCATCGGTGCCACGGTCGGCCAGACCAATATCGTGTTCTTCGATTCCGCGGGGCAACAGATCGCGGCCTATGACATCGCGGTCAAGCGCGACCTCAACGGCGTGCGCGCCGCTCTGAAGCAGATCTTGCCCAATTCGGACATTCAAATCGACGGGCTCGGCGACGGCATTGTCCTGACCGGCACGGCGGCGAATCCGATGGAGGCGCAGCAGGCCAACGATCTCGCGGCGCGCCTGGCCGGCGGCGCCGACAAGGTCGTGAACTCGATCGTGGTGCGCGGCCGCGACCAGGTCATGCTCAAGGTGACGGTCGCGGAAGTCCAGCGCACCATCGTCAAGCAGCTCGGCATCGACCTGAGCGCCAGCCTCAACTACGGCACGTCGGTGGTGAGCTTCACCAACTCCAATCCGTTCACGGCTCTCGGCAAGAACCTCGTGGACGGCAACAATTTGACGACGAAGTTCGGCGGCGCGTCGTCGGTGCAGGCCACCCTGCGCGCGATGGAAACCGCGGGCGTGATCCGCACGCTGGCCGAACCGAACCTGACCGCAATCTCCGGTGAATCGGCAACGTTCATCGCCGGCGGTGAATTCCCGGTCCCGGCAGGCTATGCGTGCGACCCCACCACCCATGTCTGTACCACCCAGATCAGCTTCAAGAAGTTCGGCATCTCGCTCAACTTCACCCCCGTGGTGCTGAGCGAAGGCAAGATCAGCCTGCGCGTGATGACCGAGGTCTCGGAGCTCTCGAACGAAAACGCGATCACGCTGTCGCAGGCCGTCACCTCGACCTCGGTGAATTCGCTGACGGTGCCCTCGATCAGGACCCGCCGCGCGGAGACCTCGCTGGAAATTCCCTCCGGCGGCGCGATGGCGATGGCCGGCCTGATCCAGCAGCAGACCAAGCAGGCCATCAGCGGACTGCCGGGACTGATGCAGCTCCCGGTCCTCGGCACGCTGTTCCGCAGCCGCGACTTCGTCAACAACGCGACCGAGCTGGTCGTGATCGTGACCCCCTATGTCGTTCGCGCGGTGGCGCCAAAGGACCTGTCGCGACCGGATGACGGCTTCACCCCGCCTGCGGATCCTCAGGCCCAGCTGCTCGGCAACATCAACCGCATCTACGGCGTGCCCGGCCGGACCGAACCGGCCAAGAACTACCGCGGCACTTACGGCTTCATTACCGACTGATGCGAAACGGGGATTCACGATGATCACAAGACCACCCCAGCTTCGCAAACGCGCCATTCGCCTCGGCGGTGCGCTCGTCGGCATGGCGCTCGCGCTCGGCGGCTGCCAACACGACGAGGTCGTCACCGCTTCCATTCCGGACGACTACAAGCAGCGCCATCCGATCGCGATCGAGGAGCAAAACCGCTCGATCGTCGTCTTCGTCGGCCATGCCCGCGGCGGCTTGACCGCTGCCCAGCGCGCCGACGTGATGGGCGTCGCATCGGCTTGGTTGCACGAGGGCACAGGCGCCATCCGCATCGACGTGCCGTCCGGCACGCCCAATGCGCGTCCGGTCGCGGACTCAATGCGCGAAATCCAGGCGATGCTGGCCGGGGCAGGCGTTCCGCCGCGGGGCATCAATGTTCGCCCCTACCAGCCCGACGACAAGCGCTTCCTGCCGCCGATCCGCCTCACCTATTCCAAGGTCGCCGCGATCGCGGGCCCCTGTGGCCTGTGGCCCGACGACATCGGCCCTTCGATCAAGAACAAGACCTGGTTCGAGAACAAGGACTATTACAATTACGGCTGCGCCTACCAGCGCAACCTCGCCGCGATGGTCGACAATCCGTCGGATCTCGAGCAACCACGACCTGAAACGCCGTCCTACACGCCCCGGCGCATCACCGGCTTCGAGAAGTATCGCAAGGGAACGACGAGCGCGACCACCTATCCCGAGGCCGACAAGGCCAAACTCAGCGATACCGGCAAATGATCAGCTACGCTCGCCAGACACAAGAAGAGCAGCCGGACGCAGCGCCTCCGCCGGTCGAGGAGCATATTGCCCCAGCGCCCCGCGTCTCGGTCCAGGCCTTCTGCGAGACCGTGGAAACCGCTGCCGCGGTCCAGTCGGCCGGCGAGGATCGCCGTCTCGGCAAGGCCCACCTCAAGATCCAGATGGGCGGCATGGCGGCCGCGATCGAAGCCTACCGCTCGGCTCCCACCCCGAACGTGATCGTGCTCGAGAGCGACGGCCGCAACGACCTGCTGGGCGGGCTCGACCACCTCGCCACCGTCTGCGACGCCGGCACCCGCGTGGTCGTGATCGGCCGCATCAACGACGTCATGCTCTACCGCGAGCTGGTGCGCCGCGGCGTCAGCGACTATGTGCTCGCGCCGGTCGGCGCGATCGACGTCGTACGCTCGATCTGCAACCTGTTCTCGGCGCCGGAAGCCAAGGCGGTCGGCCGCATCATCGCCGTGGTCGGGGCCAAGGGCGGCGTCGGGGCGTCCACCATCTCCCACAACGTCGCCTGGGCGATCGCACGCGACCTCGCAATGGACGCCGTCGTCGCCGATCTCGACCTCGCCTTCGGCACCGCCGGGCTCGACTACAACCAGGATCCGCCGCAGGGCATTGCCGACGCCGTGTTCTCGCCCGACCGGGTCGACACCGCCTTCATCGACCGCCTGCTGTCGAAATGCACCGACCATCTCAGCCTGCTGGCGGCGCCGGCGACGCTCGACCGGGTCTATGATTTCGGCACCGACGCCTTCGACTCCGTGTTCGACACGCTGCGCTCCACCATGCCCTGCATCGTGCTCGACATCCCGCACCAATGGTCGGGCTGGACCAAGCGCGCCTTGATCGGAGCGGACGACATCCTGATCGTGGCCGCCCCTGACCTCGCCAATCTGCGCAATACCAAGAACCTGTTCGATCTGCTGAAGGCGGCGCGTCCCAACGACCGGCCGCCGCTCTACTGCCTGAACCAGGTCGGCGTGCCGAAAAGGCCCGAAATCGCCGCCGCGGAGTTCGCCAAGGCGATCGAGAGCCAGCCGATCGTGTCGATCCCGTTCGAGCCGCAGATCTTCGGCTCGGCGGCCAACAACGGCCAGATGATCGCGGAGATCTCCGCCAACCACAAGTCGATCGAGATGTTCCTTCAGATCGCCCAGCGCCTGACCGGCCGCAGCGAGACCAAGAAGCAAAAGTCTTCCCTGCTTTCACCCCTGATTGACAAGTTGCGGGGAAAATAGACCCCCGCGTGGAGTTGTTAAGTGTTCGGTAAGCGTAGCGGAACAGACACCGACCTTCGGGCGCCCAAGCCCGGCGCCGTGTCGCTCGAGCCTGCCCAGGCTCCGGCGCCGACGGTGTCGCGCGCCCCGCCTCCGCCGGCCGTCGCTTCGCCGCCGCTTGCCCCGGTCAAGGCGCCGCCGCCTCCCCCCATGGAGAGCCGGCGTTCGGACAATTATTACGAGGTCAAGGCGACCATCTTCGGCGCGCTGATCGAGGCGATCGACCTCGCGCAGCTCGCCAAGCTGGACTCGGAATCCGCGCGCGAGGAAATCCGCGACATCGTCAACGAGATCATCGCGATCAAGAACATCGTGATGTCGATCGCCGAGCAGGAAGAGCTGCTCGACGACATCTGCAACGACGTTCTGGGTTACGGTCCGCTGGAGCCGCTGCTGTCGCGCGACGATATCGCCGACATCATGGTCAATGGCGCCAACACCGTCTACATCGAGGTCGCCGGCAAGATCCAGCGCACCGGCATTCGCTTCCGCGACAACCAGCAGCTCCTCAACATCTGTCAACGCATCGTCAGCCAGGTCGGCCGGCGCGTCGACGAATCCTCGCCGATCTGCGACGCGCGCCTCGCCGACGGCTCGCGCGTCAACGCCATCGTGCCGCCGCTGTCGATCGACGGCCCGACACTCACCATCCGCAAGTTCAAGAAGGACAAGCTGACGCTCGATCAGCTGGTCAAGTTCGGCGCGATCTCGCCGGAAGGCGCGGAGATTCTCCAGATCATCGGCCGCGTCCGCTGCAACGTGCTGATCTCCGGCGGCACCGGCTCCGGAAAGACCACGCTGCTGAACTGTCTGACGAATTACATCGAGCACGACGAGCGCGTCATCACCTGCGAGGACGCCGCCGAGCTCCAGCTCCAGCAGCCCCATGTGGTGCGGCTGGAAACCCGTCCGCCCAATATCGAGGGCGAGGGTCAGGTCACCATGCGCGAACTGGTACGCAACTGCCTGCGTATGCGGCCCGAACGCATCATCGTCGGCGAAGTCCGCGGACCCGAGGCGTTCGACCTGCTGCAGGCCATGAACACCGGCCATGACGGCTCGATGGGCACGCTGCACGCCAACAACCCGCGCGAAGCCCTGTCGCGCTGCGAATCCATGATCACGATGGGGGGCTTCTCGCTTCCCTCGCGGACCATCCGCGAGATGATCTGCGCCTCGATCGACGTCATCGTCCAGGCCGCGCGCTTGCGCGACGGCTCGCGCCGCATCACCCACATCACCGAGGTGATGGGAATGGAAGGCGACACCATCATCACCCAGGACATCTTCCTCTACGACATGATCGGCGAGGACGCCAACGGCAAGATCATCGGCCGCCACCGCTCGACCGGTATCGGCCGCCCGAGGTTCTGGGAACGCGCCCGCTATTACGGCGAGGAGAAGCGCCTTGCCGCCGCGCTCGACGCCGCGGAAGTGGCGCCGACGACGTGAGCAGGTCAGCGCCATGAACATACAGGTTCTCGCCCTCGCATTTCTTGCCACCGCAGCGGTCGGCGGCATCGCATGGGTCTTCCTCTATCCGCTGCTCTCCGGGGAACGGAAGGCGGAAGGCCGGCGTGCCTCGATCGCCCGCGCAGACGCGCCCGCGGCCAAGCAGAGCGAAAAGAGCCAGCGATCGCGCCGCGAGCAGGTCGAGACGTCTCTGAAGGATCTCGAGGCACGGCGGCAGCAGGAAAAGAGCGTTCCGCTCAATATCCGCTTGTCCCAGGCCGGCCTGGATTGGACGCCGCAGAAATTCTGGATCGTGTCCGCCGTGTTGGCGGGCGTGCTGTTCGCAGGAGCCCTGTTCGTCGGGGGTGGCCTGCTCGGCGCCGCCGGCCTGGCCTTTGCCGGAGGTTTGGGCCTGCCGCGCTGGGCCCTCGGCTTCCTGAAGAAGCGCCGGGAAAACCAATTCCTGAAGGCACTCCCCGACGCGGTCGACGTCATCGTCCGCGGCATCAAGGCAGGCCTGCCGCTGTTCGAATCGATCAAGGTCGTCGCTGCGGATGCACCAGAGCCGCTGCGCAGCGAGTTCCTCGCCATCATCGAAACGCAGGCGATCGGCATGCCCTTGGGCGAGGCTTGCTCTCGGCTCTATGAGCGCATGCCGCTGCCCGAAGCCAACTTCTTCGGCATCGTCATCTCGATCCAGCAGAAATCGGGCGGCAATCTCTCGGAGGCACTGGGCAACCTCTCCAAGGTGCTGCGCGACCGCAAGAAGATGAAAGAGAAGATCCAGGCGATGTCGATGGAAGCCAAGGCCTCGGCCGGCATCATCGGTTCGTTGCCGCCGATCGTGATGTTCCTCGTCTACCTCACGACGCCGCACTACATCTCGCTGCTTTGGACTCATCCTACCGGCCAGCTGATGCTGGTCGGCTGCGTCGTCTGGATGTCGATCGGCATCATGGTGATGAAAAAGATGATCAATTTCGACTTTTGACGGTGCCGTATGGTCGAGTTCCTCGTTTCGAAACTGCATGACGTCCGCTTCATGACCATGTTGCTGGCGGCCATTGCCGCCAGCGCCACCGTCTATACGCTGGTGATGCCGCTGTTCGCCGGCGAGGGACTCTCCAAGCGCATGAAGGCGGTCGCGAGTGAGCGTGAGCGCATCCGGCAGCGCGAGCGTGAGCGCCTTCACAAGAACGAAAAGGTCTCGCTGCGCCAGACGCCGAAGCAGCTCGTCTCGAAGGTCGTGGAAGACTTCAACCTCACCAAATGGCTCGCGCAAGAGGCGGCGCGGGACAAGCTCATCATGGCCGGCTACCGCGGCCAGGCGCCCTACATCACCTTCCTGTTTGCCCGCATGGTCGCCCCGATCGTGCTCTTCGTCGGCTCGGTCATCTACGTCTTCGTGATCGCGCACATGGATAAGCCGATGCCGATCAAGATCGGCATCTGCGTCGGCGCGGCCTATCTCGGCCTCCAGGCGCCGATGCTGTTCCTCAGGAATGCGATCTCCAAGCGCCAGCTCTCGATCAAGCGCGCCTTTCCCGATGCACTCGACCTGCTGCTGATCTGTATCGAATCCGGCATGTCGGTCGAAATGGCGTTCCGTAGGGTCGCCGTCGAGATCGTGGGACAGTCGATCGCGCTGTCGGAAGAGTTCACGCTGACCACGGCCGAGCTGTCCTACCTGCAGGATCGCAAGGTTGCCTATGAGAATTTGGCGCGGCGCACCGGGCTCGAGGGCGTTAAGTCGGTCTGTCTCGCGCTTCAGCAGGCGGAACGCTACGGCACGCCCCTGGGTCAATCCTTGCGTGTCATGGCACAGGAAAACCGCGACATGCGCATGAACGAGGCCGAGAAGAAGGCCGCCGCGCTGCCGCCGAAGCTGACGGTGCCGATGATCCTGTTCTTCCTGCCAGTGCTGTTCGTGGTCATTCTCGGACCGACCGGCATCAAGATCACCGAGATGCAGTGAGACGCGCCACTGACCGCAGGCGGTCCGTGAGACGATCTCGGCAGTTGAAGATCGGATCAGATCAGTCGGGCTGGCTGAGCGAGGCGACCGGGGTTCGCTTCGGCGCGCCGCGATGGCCGTCGCTGCGGCTCAGCATTTCCTTGAGATAGGTGACGTTGGCCGCGGCCTGGTCCGGCGGCAGATCCGCCTTCACGATGGTTTCGGCCTCGGCGAAGCGGCCCTGGAGACCGACGACGAGGCCGAGATTCTGGCGCACGCGGCTGCTGGCGCGCGGCGAGGCGTAGGCCTGCCGCAACACCTCTTCGGCCTTGGGCAGATCCTTCGACAGCATGTAGGACAGGCCGAGATTGGAAAGCACGCCCGGATCACCCGGCGCGATCTTGAGCGCGCTCGCATAATAGGAGCGCGCCTCTTCGTGACGGCCCATCTGGTCCAGCACGGTGCCCTGCACCGAGAGCAGGCGCCAGTCCGGATTGTCGGGCGAATGCGCTTTCGACAGCACGTCGTAAGCCTGCTGGAAATTGCCGTTGTCGGCGAGCGCGCGGCCGTATAGCGCGAGCAGCGCCTTGTTGCCGGGATTGGCGATGGTCGCCTGCTCGAGCACGGCGGCGGCCTGGGCGCGTTGACCGTTGGCACGCAAGGCCTGGCCATAGGCCAGCGCCGCTTCGGAGTCCTTGGGATTGGCGCGGTAGCGCTCGCCATAGACCTCGACGGCGCGCGCGGGATCGGTCGGAGCCGCCTCTGCCCGTGGTCCGCCGATCGAGCCCGTCACATCGGAGAGTTTCGACATGCCCGTGCAGCCGCCGAGGCCCATGGCCACCGCCGCGACCAGCGAAGTGGACGCAAGAAGCCGGGCAAGACTGAACCGTTGACGCATGACGCCTTGACTCTCGAGCCGATTGATCGAGCCGAACGCGCCAGCAATAGGCTGTTAACCCTAACGGCCGGTTAACGCCCCTTCCGGCCCCCGCGCTCGCGGCGGCGTCTACGGCCGGGCTTCATTGCCGAGGCCGAGATCGAGACCGATCGCCGTCGCCTGCCGTTCAGATCCCGCAGCAATTGCCGTCTCAATATTCGATGGCAAGGCGCTTGCGGATTTCGTCGATGCGCTTGTCGAGCGCATCGAACCGCGCGTGGACGGAGCGGTCGTGAAGATAGAAGACGTAGCCGCCGGCAAGGAGCGCGAAGATCCAGTGGTGGTGCTCGACATAGCCAAAAATCGCCTCGATGGCATGGCCGACAAATGTGACCACGCTCCACACAAATTCCATTGCATTTCCTCCCGGCGCGCGTGTCGTCGGTCGCCGGATCTCCATTCCTGGCGGCCATTGCCGGAACCTAGCATGGCCCCCTTGCCGCGAGTAGCGGCTCGCCAGACGGTGACTGCAAAGCCGATTGCAGCCACGGCGAAACTCTGCGAAGTCTCGTCCGTTCGCACGACCCGTTTGATCCGACGATCCGGACCCGCCAATGCCTTCTGTCTTCGAGACGTCGCCCACCGCCATCCCGATCATTTTCGTCACGAAATCGAGCTGGGATCAGGTCGCCGAGACGTTGCCGCCGGCGCAGCGCCAGTTCGCCACCGCGAGCGCCTTTACCGCCAAGCCGGGCGGCTATCTCGCGCTGCCCACGTCCGACGGCACGATCGCGCAAGTGCTGTTCGGCCTCGAGGACGATTCGGCAAGATCGCGTGACCTGTTCCGGCCCGGCGCCCTGCCCGGCCTGCTGCCGCCCGGCATTTATCGCTTCGCCAATGCAGCACACGATACGCGGCTGGCCGCGCTCGCTTTTGCGCTGGGGTGCTACCGCTTCGCGCGCTACCGCAAGGCTGACAGGCCCGACGTCCGGCTGGTGCCGCCCCAAGGTGTCGATGCGACTGAAATCGACCGGATGGCGGACGCGGCAATGCTGGCGCGCGACCTCATCAACACGCCGTCCAACGACATGGGGCCCGAGGAACTGGCCGCCGCCGCGCTGGACCTCGCCGCGGAATTCGGCGCGAGCTTCGGCTGCACCATCGGCGACGAGTTGGAGAAGCACTTCCCCCTGATCCACGCCGTCGGCATGGCATCGAGCCGCGCGCCGCGGCTGATCGACATCGGCTGGGGCGATCCTGCTCATCCCAAGGTGACGCTGGTCGGCAAGGGCGTCTGCTTCGACACCGGCGGGCTCGATCTGAAGCCGTCGAGCGGCATGCTGATCATGAAGAAGGACATGGGCGGCGCCGCCAACGTGCTGGCGCTGGCGCGCATGGTGATGGATGCGAAGCTGAAGGTGCGGCTGCGCGTGCTGATTCCGGCGGTCGAGAACGCGGTCGCCGGCAATGCCTTCCGTCCGCTCGATATCTTCACCTCGCGCAAGGGCATCACCGTCGAGATCGGCAACACCGACGCGGAAGGCCGCCTGGTGCTCGCCGACGCGCTGGCGCTGGCCGACGAGGAGAAGCCCGACCTGCTGATTGATTTGGGCACGCTGACCGGCGCGGCGCGTGTCGCGCTGGGACCGGATCTGCCGCCCTTTTACACCAATGACGAGACCCTTGCCGCCGACCTTTCGCGCTGCGCGGTGAGGGAGAACGATCCGTTGTGGCGCATGCCGCTGTGGGCGCCTTACGATAATTGGCTGGACTCCAAGACGGCCACCATCACCAACGCGCCATCGGGCGGCTTTGCCGGCTCGATCACCTGCGCACTGTTCCTGCAGCGCTTCGTCGAGCGTGCCGACAGCTGGCTGCATGTCGACATCTATGGCTGGACACCGTCGGCGAAGCCCGCGCGTCCCGAAGGCGGCGAGTGCCAGGCCGCACGCGCCATCTACACTTTGCTGAGCGAGCGCTATGCATGATCCACAATACGATCCGCGGCTGACGCCGGCCCGGGGCGACCTCGCCGCGAAATATCTGGAAGGCAAGGTGGCGGCGGATCGCTTCGTCACCGGCGAGGAATGCGAGGTGGTCGAACCGGTCGCGCCGGTGCGCGAGCAGCCGTCGTCGAACGCGATGCTGATGACGGAGGCCCTGCGCGGCGAACGCGTCACCATCTACGACCGCAACGGCGAGGGCTGGGCCTGGGGCCAGCTCAATGACGACGGCTATGTCGGCTGGCTGCCGGACGCGGCGCTGGCGAAGCCCACGGCCGACCCGACCCACAAGGTCAGCGCCCTCAGGACGTTTGCCTTCCCCGGCCCCTCGATCAAGCTGCCGCCGGCCGACACGCTGGCCATGGGATCCAGGCTCGTCGTGGCGCGCGAGGATGGCAGCTTCGCCGTGACGCGCGACGGCAAATATCTGCCGAAGACGCATATTGCTCCGCTCGATCATCGCGAACCGGACTTCGTCGCGGTCGCCGATCGCTTCGTCGGCACGCCCTATCTCTGGGGCGGCAAGAGCAGTCTTGGCATCGATTGCTCCGGCCTCGTCCAGGTCTCGCTGACAGCAGCGGGGATCGGCTGCCCGCGCGACAGCGACATGCAACTGGCCGGTCTCGGCCGCGCACTTGAGCCGCATGAGCGAAGCCGCTTGCAGCGCGGCGATCTGATCTTCTGGAAGGGCCACGTCGCGATCGTCCGCGACGGCAGCACGATGGTTCATGCCAACGCGCATCACATGGCGACAATGATCGAGCCGATCGAGCCGGCCATTGCGCGGATCAGGCAGGCCGGCAGCGAGGTCGTCGCGATCAAGCGGCTCTGACGGGGCTTACGTCGCCACCGACCCGTTCCCGGCAGTCTCCAGCCGGAACGCCGCCGCGAACAACGCACGCGTGTAGTCCGTCTTCGGATTCTTGAACAGCTCGGCGGCCTGCCCCTCTTCCACGACCTTGCCGCCGCGCATCACGATCAAATGGCTCGCCAGCGATGCGACGACGCGCAAATCGTGCGAGATGAACATGTAGGTGAGTTCGCGCTTGCGCTGCAGCTCGCGCAGCAGATCGACCATCTGCGCCTGGAACAGCATGTCGAGCGCGCTGGTCGGCTCGTCCAGCACGACGAAATCCGGCTCGAGCACCACCGCGCGTGCGATCGAGATGCGCTGGCGCTGGCCGCCGGAGAACTCGTGGGGATAGCGGTAGCGGGTGTCGGGCTTCAGCCCGACGTCTTCCAGCGCCTTGACGACGCGCACCTCGCGCTCCTCGCGCGACAGATTTGGCTGATGAACGGTGAGACCTTCGGCGATGATGTCGGCGACCGACATGCGCGGCGAGAGTGAGCCGAACGGATCCTGGAACACGATCTGCATGTCGCGCCGGAAGGGGCGCATCTCCTTGAAGCGCAGGCCCTGGATGTCATTTCCCAGGAACACGATACGCCCGTTCGAGGAGATCAAGCGCAACAGCGCCAGTCCCAGCGTAGTCTTGCCCGAGCCGGATTCGCCGACGACGCCGAGCGTCTCGCCCTTGCGCACCGCGATGCTGACGCCGTCGACCGCCTTGATGTGGCCGACCGTCTTGCGCATCAGGCCGCGCTTGATCGGAAACCAGACCTTCAAATCATCCGCCGACATCACCACCGGCGCATCCGGCTGCGGCGGCGCCGGATCCGGTTTGGGCTCCGCCGCGAGCAAATCGCGCGTATAGGGATGCTTCGGTGCCTTGAAGACCTGCTCGACCGGCCCCTGCTCGACGATCTCGCCGTTCTTCATGACACAGACGGTGTCGGCGATGCGGCGCACGATGCCGAGATCGTGGGTGATGAAGAGCAGGCTCATGCCGAGTCGCGAGCGGATTTCGGCGAGCAGCGCCAGGATCTGCGCCTGCACGGTGACGTCGAGCGCGGTGGTCGGCTCGTCCGCGATCAACAGATCCGGCTCGTTGGCTAGCGCCATCGCGATCATCACGCGCTGGCGCTGACCGCCGGACAGCTGGTGCGGATAGCTGTTCAGCCGCGTCTCGGGCTCGGGGATGCCGACTTGCGTCAACAGCTCCAGCGTCCGCTTTCGCGCCTGCGCATTGCTGGTCGGATTGTGCAGCTGAATGATCTCGCCGATCTGCGCCTCGATCGTGTGCAGCGGATTGAGCGAGGTCATCGGCTCCTGGAAGATGATGGAGATGTCGCTGCCTCTGATCTCCCGCATCTCTGGCTCGGAGCGGTCGATCAGCTCCTGCCCCTTGAAGCGGATGCTGCCCGAGGGATGCGAGGCGTTCGGATAGGGCAGCAGCTTGAGGATCGAGAGTGCGCTGACCGACTTGCCGGAGCCGGACTCGCCGACCAGCGCGAGGCACTCGCCGCGCTTGATCTGGAACGAGACCTTGTCGACCGCGAGCGTGGTGGCGCCGCCCTGGTGGAAAGCCACCGAGAGGTCGTGAACGGCAAGCAGGGGCTGGTTGATCGCGTCCATGACCTTACCTGAACGTCTTGCGCGGATCGAAGGCGTCGCGCACGGCTTCGCCGATGAAGATCAGGAGCGACAGCATGATCGCGACCGAGAAGAAGCCGGAGAAGCCGAGCCAGGGGGCCTGCACATTGGACTTGGCCTGCGACAGCAATTCGCCGAGCGAGGGTGAGCCCGGCGGCAGGCCGAAGCCCAGGAAATCCAGCGCCGTCAGTGTCATCACCGAGCTCGACACGATGAAAGGCAGGAACGTCATGGTCGCCACCATCGCATTCGGCAGCAGGTGGCGGAACATGATGACCGGGTTGGAGACGCCGAGCGCCCGCGCCGCCTGGATGTATTCGAAATTGCGTCCGCGCAGGAATTCGGCCCGCACGAGGCCGACCAGCGAGACCCAGGAGAACAAGAGGAGGATACCGAGCAGCACGAAGAAGCCGGGCACCAGCACCGAGGACAGGATCAGCAGCAGATAGAGCGAAGGGATCGCCGTCCAGATCTCGATGAAACGCTGGAAGATCAGATCGACCCGACCGCCGAAATAGCCCTGCACCGCGCCTGCTGCGATGCCGATGACGGACGAGACGATGGTGAGGCAAAGGCCGAACAGCACCGAGATGCGGAAGCCATAGATCAGCCGGGCGACGACGTCGCGGCCCTGATCGTCGGTGCCCAGCCAGTTATATTCGAGGTCGCGGCAGCTCTTCAGGCCCTTCTTCTCCACGACCGGCTGACACTGCTTTTCGGTCAGCATCCAGGTCGGCGGCGACGGCGCCGGCGTCGGCAGGTCGAGATTGTGGGTGTCGTAGGAATAGCGGATCAGCGGCCAGACGATGCTGCCGTTCTTGTCCTTGATCAGCTTCTGCAAATAGGGGTCGCGATAGTCGGCCGCCGTCTCGAAATCACCGCCGAAGGTCGTTTCCGAATAGGTCACGAAAGCGGGCCAATAGAGATGACCGTCGAACTTGATCAGGAACGGTCGATCGTTGGCGATCAACTCGGCGAAAAGCGAGACCACGAACAGGGTGATGAAGATCCAGAACGACCAGTAGCCGCGGCGATTGGCCTTGAAGTTCTGCCAGCGCCGCCGGTTGAGCGGCGAAGGCGCGAAGGGCTTGCGCGTGATGGGAACGGCATCGCCGAGGGGCGACTTCGCTGTTGTTTCAATCGGCGTCGGCGCAGTGATCGTCATCAGACCTCCCGCGCCTCGAAATCGATCCGGGGGTCGATCCACATATAGGTCAGGTCGGAGACCAAATTGATCACGAGGCCGACCAGCGAAAAGATGTAGAGCGTGCCGAACACCACGGGATAGTCGCGGTTGAGCACGCTCTCGAAGCTGAGCAGCCCCAGCCCGTCCAGTGAGAAGATGGTCTCGATCAGAAGCGAGCCCGAGAAGAAGGCGTGGATGAAGGTGCCGGGGAAGCCCGCGATCACGATCAGCATGGCGTTGCGGAAGACATGGCCGTAGAGCACCCGGCCCTCGCTACAGCCCTTGGCGCGCGCGGTCATGACGTATTGCTTGCGAATCTCGTCCAGGAACGAGTTCTTGGTCAGGAACGTCATGGTGGTGAACGCACCAAGCCCCATGGCGATCAGCGGCAGCGTCAGATGCCAGAAATAGTCGATGATCTTCCAGTACCAGGGAAACTGCGACCAGCCGTCCGAGGTCAGTCCGCGCAGCGGAAACCAGTTGAAGAAAGAGCCGCCGGCAAACAGGATGATCAGGAGGATCGCGAACAGAAAGCCGGGAATGGCATAGCCCAGCACGAGAATGGTCGATGTCCAGGTGTCGAAGCGCGTGCCGTCTTTCACCGCCTTGCGGATGCCGAGCGGGATCGAGATCAGATAGGTGATCAGCGTCAGCCAGATGCCGAGCGAGATCGAGACCGGCAGCTTCTCCTTGATGAGCTGGAGCACGCTGACGTCGCGGAAATAGCTCTTGCCGAAATCGAAGCGCGCGAAATTCCACACCATCAGCGCGAAACGTTCCGGCGCGGGCTTGTCGAAGCCGAACTGGGCCTCGAGCTTCTTGATGAAATCAGGGTCGAGGCCCTGCGCGCCGCGGTATTTCGAGTTGATGGCATCGCCGCCGGCACCGACTTGCCCCGGCGCACGCTGCGCAAAGTCGCTGCCGCCCGAAATGCGCGAAGTGCCGCCGGTGTCGGCGCCGGAAAGTTGCGCGATCACGCGCTCGACGGGGCCGCCCGGCGCGAACTGCACGACGATAAAGGACACGAAGAGGATTCCGAGCAGCGTCGGGATCATCAGGAGGATGCGGCGGGCGATATAGGCGCTCATGATTATTTCGCCTGCTCGAGCTTGGCGGCCTTGGCGGGTTCATGCCACCAGATGTCGGGCGCGCCGACGCCATTGGCGTAACGCGGCAGCTTTGGCGGATGGCCGAACTGGTCCCAATAAGCCAGCCGGTGCGTCTTGTTGTACCATTGCGGCACCCAATAGCGGCCCGCGCGGAACAAGCGATCGAAGGCGCGGCAGGCCACGGTCAATTCCTCGCGGCTGTCGGCCGCCATGATCTTCTCGATCATGGCATCGATCGCCGGGCTGGCGACTCCAGCGAGATTGTAAGAGCCCTTGGTGTTCGCGACCTGCGAGGAGAAGAACGCGCGCATGGCATCGCCAGGGGTCGCCGACATGCTGAAGCGCTGGATCGTCATGTCGAAGTCGAAATCTTCCACGCGTGCGCGATATTGCACGGCATCGACGAGACGGAGGCTCGCTTCGATGCCGAGCGTCGCCAAATTCTTGATATAGGGCGCGTGATGCGGCTGGAGCGAAGGCTCCTCGGCCAGGAATTCAATCTTGAACACCTCCCCGCTCGGCAGCATGCGCTTGCCATCCTTTATCGGATAGCCAGCTTCGTTGAGCAGCTGCTGCGACTTGCGCAGGAGAGCGCGATCCTGTCCCGAGCCGTCGGAAACCGGCGGCGCGAAGGGCGCGGCGAACACCTCGTCCGGAACCTGGCCGCGGAATGGCTCCAGCAGCTTCAGCTCTTCCGGGGACGGAGGCCCGCTGCTCGCCATGAGATCGGAGTTCTGGAACGGCGACACCGTACGGGCATAAGCGCCGTACATGATGGTCTTGTTGGTCCATTCGAAGTCGAAAGCATCGATCAGGGCCTCGCGCACGCGCGGGTCCCTGAATTTTTCACGTCGCGTGTTGATGAACCAGCCCTGCGCGCCCGACGGCGTCTCGTCGGGCACGACTTCCATCTTGACGCGCCCCTCCTTGACGGCGGCGAAATCATAGCGCGTCGCCCAGATGCGTGACGTGAACTCCTCGCGGTAGAGATAGTTCTTGCCGGTGAAGCCTTCGAAGGCGACGTCGCGATCGCGATAGAATTCATAGCGCACGACGTCGAAATTATAGGTGCCGCGGCAGGGCGGCAGATCGGCGGCCCACCAATCCTTCACCCGCTCATATTCGATGTAGCGATTGACCTCGAACTTGCCGACTTTGTACGGACCCGAACCGAGCGGGATCTCGAGCGACGATTCGTCGAACGGGTGAGCGGCGTAATACGCCTTCGAGAAGATCGGCAGGCTCGCGGCATAGAGCGGCACGTCGCGCGCCCGCCCCTTGGCAAAGGTGACGACGAGCGTCGCGGCGTCGGCCGCTTCCGCGCTGACCATATCGCGCAGCTGCACGAGGATCAGGGGATGCCCCTTGGCCTTCAGCGCCGTCAGCGAAAACGCCGCATCATGCGCGGTGAGCTTCGTGCCGTCATGGAATTTCGCCTCCGGCCGCATCGTGAAGCGGTAGACCAGTCTGTCCGGCGAGATCTGCACGGATTTGGCGGCAAGCCCGTACATCGCATCGGGCTCGTCATTCGCGCGCACCATCAGCGGCGCGAAGGTCATGTCCATGCCTTGCGCGCCGTCGCCCTTGAGGATGAAGGCGTTGAGCGAGTTGAAGGTCTGGTAGGACTGGTTATAGGCGCGCACCGACGGGATCAGCGAGAACGTGCCGCCCTTTGGCGCATTCAAATTGATGTAGTCGAAATGGTGGAAGTCGGCGGGATATTTGAGATCGCCGAAGGCCGAGAGGCCGTGAGACTCAATCCCGGCTTCCGATGCATGCGCGCCACGGATCGACCGCGCCCCCAGCGACACCCCGAGGGCGCCGCCGACACCAATGGTCAGCACATGGCGGCGTGACATCTGCGTCATGCGGGGAATATCCTTCACGACTTCTTTGCGATCCGCGCCGCCTTGTCTGCGTCGTACCACCAGATGAACGGGAAGCCGGACTGACCATATTTGGGCAATTCCGCCGGCCGGCCGAAGCGGTCCCAGCGCGCGGTGCGCACCTTTGGATAATTCCACTGCGGCACGACGTAGTGATTCCACAGCAGCACACGGTCCAGCGCTTTGGTTGCCGCGACGAGATCGTCGCGATCACTGGCATAGATGACCCGCTCGATCAGCTTGTCGATCGCGGGATTCTTGATGCCGGCGATGTTGCGGGAGCCGGCGATGTCGGCCGTCTTGGACGACCAGAACTCGCGCTGCTCGTTGCCCGGCGACTGCGACTCGCCCCACGAATTGGTGACGATGTCGAAATCCCACTCGCGCGTCCGGTTCTCGTACTGGGTCGGGTCAACCGTCCGCACGCTGACGGCAATGCCGAGCCGCTCCAGGGACGGCTTGTAGAACAGCGTGATCCGCTCGAAGCTCGGATCCGAATTCAGCAGTTCGAGGGTGAACTGGGCGCCGGTCTTGACGTCGATCAGCTTGCGGTCGCGCACCTCGTAGCCGGCCTCCTTGAACAGGCGCAGCGCCTCGCGCAGATTGTCGCGCACGGCTTCCGGACTGCCGCCGACCGGATTGGTATAGGCGGTGGTGAAGACTTCAGGCGGGACCTGGGCGCGGACGGTTTCGAGGATCTCGAGCTCCTTGCCCTGCGGCAGGCCGGTTGCCATGAGCTCGTCGATGCCGTCGAAATAGCTGCTGATGCGCTTGTACTGGCCGAAGAAGATCTGCTTGTTCATCTCCTCGAAGTCGAACGCGTAGTTGAGCGCGCGACGTACGCGCGGATCGCTGAACTTGCCGCGGCGCAGATTCGGCACGAAGGCCTGCATCACGCCCGAGCTGCGATTGGCAAATTCCTCGAGGATCACGCGCTTTTCGCTGACGGCCGGGAAGTCGTAGGCGGTCGCCCAATTCTTCGCGCTGTTCTCGGTGCGCCAGTCGACCTGGTCGGCCTTGAAAGCCTCGATCGCCACGGTGGCGTCGCGGAAATATTCGTAGCGCAGCTCGTCGAAATTGTTGCGACCCACATTGGCAGGCAGATCGCGGCCCCAATATTCCCTAACCCGCTCCAGCGCGATCGAGCGTCCCGCAACGAAGTCCTTGATCTTGTAGGGGCCGGAGCCGAGCGGCACTTCGAGCGTGGTGGCGGACACATCGCGCTTGCGGCCCTGGGCGTCGGTCCCCTCCCACCAATGCTTCGGCAGGACCGTGAGCTGGCCCACGATCTGCGGCAGCTCGCGGTTGCCCGGCGCGTCGAACACGAACTTCACCTCGCGCTCGCCGACCTTCTCGGCCCGGACCACATGGCTGTAATAGGCCGAGTACATCGGGTGGTGCTTCTTGAAGGAATCGAGCGAGAAGATCACGTCATCCGGGGTGACCGGCTTGCCGTCGTGCCACTTGGCTTGCGGCCGCAAGCGGTAGGTGACGAAGGAGAAATCATCGGGATGGCTGACGGCCTCGGCCAGCGCGCCGTATTCGGTCGAGACCTCGTCGAGCGAGGCCGTCGTGAGGGATTCGTAGATAAATGCGACGGCACCGGCGATCTGTCCCTTCACACCCGACACGACGATGTTGAAATTGTCGAAGGTGCCGACGGCGATCTGGCGGGCGATTCCGCCTTTGGGCGCTTCCGGATTGACGTAGTCGAAGCGCTTGAAATCTGCGGGGTACTTGACCTTCCCGAACAGGGACAGCGCGTGGCGCCAGGGCAGCTCGGATGATTGCGCATGCGCCGAGCCGACGGGAACGCCCGCCACGGAACCGAGGACGGGAAGCGCTGCGGCCGCAGTGCCGGTGAGCAGGAGATCGCGTCGGGTAATGGCCAAATCAACATCCCTGTCTTGAAGGAGGCTACTCCTTTAAGTTCCCAATATAGGCGAGGTTTCGACCGAACATGTTGCTTTTTCCTCATCTTGGAAGGCCGGTCGCCCGCTAGATGCGACCAAACGCCCCGATAAATTCACCGGGAGGCCCCGATACGGAAACGGCCAGGCTTTTCAGCCTGGCCGCTTCTTCCAAGACAGGTTCTTGAGGCCTTACTTCGACGCGGTCGGCAGCGGCTGAGGATGCTCCGACAGCGAATTCAGATAGGCAATGACGTCGGCGCGCTCGGAATCCTTCTGAATACCGGCGAAGCCCATCGCGGTGCCCGGGATGAAGCCCTTCGGATTTGCGATGAACTTGTTGAGGTCGTCGAAGGTCCAGGTGCCGCCCTTGGCCTTCATTGCAGCCGAGAAGTTGAAGCCGTTGCGGCCCTCGCCCCTGGCCTCGCCGACCACGCCATAGAGGTTCGGACCGACGCGATTCGGCCCGCCCTTCTCGAAGGTGTGGCAGGCGCCGCACTTCTTGGCGGCGGCGGCACCCTTTTCGACCGAGGCGGTCTGGAGCAGCTTTTCGATCGGCTCGGAGGCGGCAGCGGAGGCGCCGCCTTCCTTGCCATGGCCGGCATCTTCCTTCACGGCGATTTCAAAGCCCGGCTTTTCCGGCATCTTGGGCGAGAACAGCGCATTCGCGGTGAAGCTCGTCACCAGCAGAAGGAGACAGGTGCCGAGCACGGCACCAAGAATCTTATTGAGTTCGAAAGAGTCCATTTCCGGCCAGGCCCCACACCGCAAGAAGAATCGGGCGGCCGGGCGGCCGCCAGGACGAGCCTCGGGAGAATCAATCGTTCCCTATCGTTTCCCCGAGTTTTGCCATTGAGATATCGGTTTGCCCGGGGTCTGGCAACCCGTATAAGCGACCCGGCTGGCAACCCATCCCCACTCCATTTCCCGGCGCGGAAAACGCCCTGTTTCCAGGCTCTTGTCCCGA
This sequence comes from Bradyrhizobium sp. WYCCWR 12699, assembly GCF_032144035.1. Taxonomy (NCBI): domain Bacteria; kingdom Pseudomonadati; phylum Pseudomonadota; class Alphaproteobacteria; order Hyphomicrobiales; family Nitrobacteraceae; genus Bradyrhizobium; species Bradyrhizobium sp. WYCCWR 12699. The sequence continues at coordinate 299,768 of NZ_JAVTJN010000005.1, read as the reverse complement.
TGATCGATCCTCGCATTCTGGTGCTGATCCCGGCCCGCATGGCCGCCACCCGCCTGCCCGGCAAGCCGCTCGCCGATATCGCGGGCCTGCCGATGATCGTGCACGTGCTGCGCCGCGCCGAGGCCGCTGCCATCGGCCGGGTCGCGGTCGCAACCGACACGCCGGAGATCGCCTCCGTCGTCACCGCTCATGGCGGCGAGGCCGTGATGACGCGCGCCGACCACCCCTCTGGTTCGGACCGCATCCACGAGGCCATGCAGAAGCTCGACCCCGAGGGCAAGGCCGAGATCGTGATCAACCTGCAGGGCGATTTCCCGACCATCACGCCACAGACCATCCGCGAGGTGCTGCCGCCCTTTTCCGAACCCGCGGTCGACATCGTGACGCTGGCCTCGCAGATCCACACCGAGGAGGAGGACCTCGCCCCGAGCGTCGTGAAAGCCATCGGCTCGCCGATCGGGCCGCGGCGGTTGCGGGCACTTTATTTCACGCGCGCCACCGCGCCTTACGGCAACGGACCGCGTTACCACCATATCGGCCTCTATGCTTACCGCCGTGCGGCACTGGAGCGGTTCGTGGCGCTGCCGCCTTCGCCGCTCGAGCGCCAGGAAAGCCTGGAGCAGCTCCGCGCGGTTGAAGCCGGCATGCGCATCGACATCATGATCGTCGACAGCGTGCCCCGCGGCGTCGACACGCCGCCCGATCTCGAAACCGCGCGCAGCATCCTTTCCAAATCCTGAGCGGCTGCTACAAGGCGCCGCAGGAGCACTTTTGAGACATGAGCAAGCTGAAAATCGCATTCCAGGGCGAGCCCGGGGCCAATTCCCACATCGCCATCGTCGAGGCCTATCCCGACGCCGAGCCGATGCCCTGCGCCACCTTCGAGGACGCGCTGTCGGCGATCTCGTCGGGCGAGGCCGATCTCGGCATGATCCCGATCGAGAACTCGGTCGCCGGCCGCGTCGCCGACATCCATCATCTCTTGCCGGCCTCCGGCCTCTTCATCATCGGCGAATGGTTTCTCCCCGTTCGGCATCAATTGATGGCGGTGAAGGGGACCAAAATCGAAGATATCAAGAGCGTCGAGAGCCATGTCCATGCGCTCGGCCAGTGCCGCCGTATCATCCGCAAGCTCGGCATCAAGCCGATCGTGCACGCCGACACCGCCGGGAGCGCCCGCGACATCTCCGAGCGCAAGGACAAGACAGTCGCCGCGATCGCCTCGCGCCTCGCCGCGAAGATCTACGGCCTCGACATCCTCGCCGAGGACATCGAGGACGAGGCGCACAACACCACACGCTTCGTGGTGCTGGCGCGTGAGCCGAAATGGGCGGCGCAGGGCTCCGGCCCGCTGGTCACGACGTTCGTCTTCCGAGTGCGCAATTTGCCGGCCGCGCTCTACAAGGCGCTCGGCGGCTTTGCCACCAACGGCGTCAACATGACCAAGCTCGAAAGCTACATGGTCGACGGCAATTTCTTCGCCACGCAATTCTATGCCGACGTCGACGGACACCCCGAGGACAAGGGCCTGGCGTTCGCCATCGAGGAGCTGAAGTTCTTCTCGCGCGAATTCCGCATCGTCGGCGTGTATCCGGGACACCCGTTCCGCGCGACGTTCAGCGAAGCGCAGCAGGATTAGTCGCGTGTCCCGGACGCGCGAAGCGCGAGCCGGGACCCAGGAGCGGCAACACTCACAGGCGCGATAGGCCCCGGCTCAGCGGCGCATCACTGCGTGTTGCGCTGCGTCCGGGGCACGAGAATTTCTAAGTGGCTGCTTTGAGCCCGAACGCCTCCGCCAGCAGCGAATACGATTTCTTCCGCGCCTCGTGATCGTACACGGCGGTGATCACCATCAATTCGTCCGGCTTGCTCGCGTCGATCAGCGGCTGCAGCCTCCTCTGCACCGTGGCGGGGCTGCCGACGAACAGGCGGGAACGGTTGCGCAGGATCGAGGTGCGCTCGGAGTCGGTATAAGGATAGGCCAGCGCCTCCTCGACGCTCGGCAGCGGAAGATACTGGCCGCGGTCACGGCGCAGGCGGTTGAGATCGAACGAGGTGGCGAGCTTTTCGGCCTCCTCATCCGTGTCCGCCGTGATGATTGCGACGGCGAGGATCGCGTGCGGGCTCGCGCTCCAGGCCGAGGGCTGAAAACGGTTGCGGTAATGCACCATCGCGTCGATCGCATCGTGGGACGCGAAATGATGGGCGAAGGCGAAGCCCATGCCGACCTGCGCCGCCAATTCCGACGAATAGTCGCTGGAGCCGAGCAGCCAGATCGGCGGCAACGGCGTATCGTCGGGCATCGCCACGACGTTGTTGTAGGGATGACCTGAGGGGAAGTCGCGCGTCTGCCACAGGATCAGTTCGTGCAGCCGCTCCAGGAAATCGTCGCCCTCGCGGCGGTCGAGCCGGCTACGCAGCGCATAAGCCGTCGCACCGTCGGTGCCGGGCGCGCGGCCGAGGCCGAGGTCGATACGGCCCGGAAACAGCGCCTCCAGCATCTTGAAGCGCTCGGCCACCACAAGCGGCGCGTGATTGGGGAGCATCACCCCGCCGGAGCCGACGCGGATATGCGTCGTCACTGCCGCGATCTGGCCGATCATGACGTCGGGTGCCGGGCTCGCGACCGAGGCAAGGTTGTGGTGCTCGGCGAGCCAGTAACGGACGTAGCCGAGGCCGTCGACATGGCGCGCCAGGTCGATGCTGTTGCGCAGCGCCGCGGCCGGCTTGGTGCCTGTGGTGACGACGGAGAGGTCGAGGACGGAGAGCGGGATCATGGCGGCATAAGGTAACGGAGGGCCGCGCGGCGACAATGGGTCGGCTGCGCAGGTCTGACGTGTGCCGGACCGCGAGCCGGAGCGGCCGCCGAAGCAGCTCGATGGGCCAATTAACGTCTAGATAACACTTAAACCATTCTGCCCACTAGTTCTAATCCTCCAAGATCCGCATCTCTACAGACTAAACTACTGATATTATTTTATTTTACTTGAAACGGTGATATCCCACCCAGATCTAAATATGACAAATAACTCCAGTATTTCTGGCGTAAGTGGGCCATTTCCCATCTTGGATGGGCTGTCGGTCAACCCGCCTTTAGCCTATCGTGTGCACAAGCGAGACCTGACCGCCGGCCGCCAAAATCTGGAGTGAGTGGTGCCATGACCGAACTGACGACATCTGCCCGGGCCGACGGGCAAGACGGGCACCTGAAGCGGCCTGCGATCTCCTTCGAGTTCTTTCCGCCCAAGACGGAAGAGATGGAGCGCAATCTCTGGGAGACGATCAACCGGCTCGCCCCGCTCGACCCGAAATTCGTCTCGGTGACCTACGGCGCCGGCGGCTCGACCCGTGAGCGGACCCATTCGACCATCGCCCGCATCCTGAAGGAGACCGCGCTGCTGCCGGCGGCGCATCTGACCTGCGTCGGCGCCTCGCGCGGCGAGATCGACGAGATCGTCGACCGCTATCACGAGGTCGGCGTCCGGCACATCGTGGGCCTGCGCGGCGATCCCGCCGGCGGCATCGGCACGCCCTATGCGAGCCATCCCGACGGCTATCAGAGCTCGGCCGAACTCGTCGCGGGGATCAAGAAGCGGCATGCCGACATCGAGGTGTCGGTCTCGGCCTATCCCGAGAAGCACCCCGAGGCGCGCGACTTCGATGATGATATCGACACGCTCAAGGCCAAGGTGGATGCGGGCGCGACGCGCGCGATCACCCAGGTGTTCTTCGATAACGACCTCTACTTCCGCTATCTCGATCGCGTCCGCGCCCGCGGCATCAACATCCCGATCGTGCCGGGCATCATGCCCATGCACAATTTCAAGCAGGCGCGCAATTTCGTCACCCGCGCCGGCACCACCGTGCCGGACTGGTTCGCCGCGAAATTCGAAGGCCTCGACGAAGATGCCGAAACGCGGAAACTGGTGGCCGCGACCGTCGCAGCCGGCCAGGTGCAGAAGCTCGCCAAGCACGGCGTCGACACCTTCCATTTCTACACCATGAACCGTGCCGATCTCGTGTTCGCGATCAGCCATTTGCTCGGCATTCGCGCCAAGAGCGCCCAGAAGGCTGCGTGACAGACAATGACCGTACCCGTTTCCGCCAAACGAACTGCCCTCCTGAATGCCGCGCGCGAGCGTATTCTCGTGCTGGACGGTGCCATGGGCACGATGATCCAGAACCTGCAGTTCGACGAAGCCGCCTTCCGCGGCGAGCGCTTCAAGAATTTCCATCGCGACCTGCGCGGCAACAATGACCTGTTGATCCTGACCCAGCCGCAGGCGATCGAGGACATCCACGCGGCCTATTTGCGCGCCGGCGCCGACATCGTTGCGACCAACACCTTCTCGACCACCTCGATCGCGCAGGCCGATTACGACCTCACCGACATCGTCTACGAGATGGCGCGCGAAGGCGCCCGCCTCGCCGGCAATGCCGCCCGCCGCGTCGAGGCCGAGGACGGCAAGCCGCGCTTCGTCGCCGGCGCCATCGGCCCGACCAACCGCACCGCCTCGATCTCGCCTGATGTGTCCAATCCCGGCTATCGCGCCGTCACCTTCGACGATCTGCGCAAATCCTACGGCGAACAGATCAACGGCATGCTCGACGGCGGCGTCGATCTGCTGCTGGTCGAGACCATCTTCGACACCTTGAACGCCAAGGCGGCGCTCTATGCGATCGCCGAGATTACCGAAGCGCGCGGCATCGACATGCCCGTAATGGTGTCGGGCACCATCACCGACAAGTCCGGTCGCCTGCTCTCGGGCCAGATGCCGGAGGCGTTCTGGAATTCGGTGCGGCACGCAAAACCCGTCACCATCGGCTTCAACTGCGCGCTCGGCGCCGAAGATTTGCGCGCGCATATCGCGGATATCGGCCGCGTCGCCGATACGCTCGTCTGCGCCTATCCGAACGCCGGCCTGCCCAACGAGTTCGGCCAGTACGACGAGACGCCGGAATACATGGCGCGCCTCGTCGGCGAATTCGCCCGCGACGGCCTCGTCAACATCGTCGGCGGCTGCTGCGGCACCACGCCGGAGCACATCGCAGCGATCGCCGCCGCCGTTGCCCCGCACAAGCCGCGCATCGTGCCGGAGATCGAACCGCGCTTGCGGCTATCCGGCCTGGAGCCGTTCATCCTGACTGATGCGATCCCGTTCGTGAACGTCGGCGAGCGCACTAACGTCACCGGCTCCGCCCGCTTCCGCAAGCTGATCACCGCCGGCGACTATACCGCAGCGCTCCAGGTCGCACGCGACCAGGTCGAGAACGGTGCGCAGATCATCGACGTCAACATGGACGAGGGGCTGCTCGATTCCGAAGCCGCGATGGTGACCTTCCTCAACCTCGTCGCCGCCGAACCCGACATCGCCCGCGTCCCCGTGATGGTCGATTCCTCGAAATTCTCGGTGATCGAAGCCGGCCTGAAATGCGTGCAGGGCAAGCCGGTCGTCAATTCGATCTCGATGAAGGAGGGCGAGGAGAAGTTCATCTTTGAGGCCAAGATCGCCCGCCGCCATGGCGCGGCCGTGGTGGTGATGGCGTTCGACGAGGTCGGCCAGGCCGATACGTTTGCGCGCAAGACCGAGATCTGCAAGCGCGCCTACGACATCCTGGTGAACAAGGTCGGCTTCCCGCCCGAGGACATCATCTTCGATCCCAACATCTTCGCGATCGCGACCGGCATCGAAGAACACAACAACTACGGCGTCGACTTCATCGAGGCGACGCGCTGGATCCGGCAGAACCTGCCGGGCGCGCACATCTCGGGCGGCGTCTCCAACCTCTCGTTCTCGTTCCGCGGCAACGAGCCGGTGCGCGAGGCCATGCACTCGGTGTTCCTGTATCACGCCATCAAGGCCGGCATGGACATGGGCATCGTCAATGCCGGCCAGATGATCGTCTATGACGACATCGATGCCGAACTGCGCCAGGTGTGCGAGGACGTCGTCCTCAATCGCGATCCGGGCGCGTCCGAGCGTCTGCTGGCGCTGGCGGAGAAATTCCGCGGCAACAAGACCCAGACCAAGGAAGCCGATCTCGCCTGGCGCGAATGGCCGGTCGAGAAGCGGCTGTCGCATTCGCTGGTCCACGGCATCACCGAATTCATCGAGCAAGACACCGAGGAAGCCCGCAAGAAGTCCTCGCGCCCGCTCGACGTGATCGAGGGCCCGCTGATGGCCGGCATGAACGTCGTCGGCGATCTCTTCGGCGACGGCAAGATGTTCCTGCCGCAGGTGGTGAAATCCGCGCGCGTGATGAAGCAGGCGGTGGCCTGGCTGATGCCGTTCATGGAAGAGGAGAAGGCGCGCAACCTTGCGAACGGCATCGGCACGGAAGGCTCCTCGTCCGCCGGCAAGATCGTGCTCGCGACCGTCAAGGGCGACGTCCACGACATCGGCAAGAACATCGTCGGCATCGTGCTCCAGTGCAACAATTTCGAGGTCATCGACCTCGGCGTGATGGTGCCCGCCGCCAAGATCGTCGAGACCGTGAAGGCGGAGAAGGCCGACATCGTCGGGCTCTCCGGCCTGATCACGCCCTCGCTCGACGAGATGGCGTTCTTCGCCGGCGAATTGCAGCGCGAGGGCCTCAAGCTGCCGCTCCTGATCGGCGGCGCCACCACGAGCCGCGTGCATACGGCGGTCAAGATCGACCCGAGCTATCGCGCCGGTCCCGTCGTCCATGTCAACGACGCCAGCCGCGCCGTCGGCGTCGCCTCCTCGCTGCTCTCGCCCGAGAAGCGCGAGGCCTATGCCGCCGAGGTGCGCGCCGAATACGCAAAGATCTCGGACGCGCATCTGCGCGCGCAGGCCGACAAGAAGCGGCTGAAGCTCGCCGCCGCCCGCGCCAACCGCGTGCCGGTCGATTTCACCGCGAACAAGCCGGTGAAGCCGACCTTCCTCGGCATCAGGAGTTTTGACGATTACGATCTCGCCGAGCTCGTCGACTGCATCGACTGGACGCCGTTCTTCCAGACATGGGAGCTCGCCGGCCGCTTCCCCGCGATTCTCGACGATGCCAAGGTCGGCGAGGTCGCGCGCTCGCTCTATGACGACGCACGCAAGATGCTCGACATCATCGTGAAGGAAAAGTGGTTCCGGGCGCGCGCGACGATCGGCTTCTGGCCGGCAAACGCCGAAGGCGACGACATCGCGCTCTTTGCCGACGAGAGCCGCAAGAAGAAGATCGCGACGCTGCACACGCTGCGCCAGCAACTCGAGAAGCGCGAGGGCCGCTTCAACGCCGCGCTTGCCGACTTCGTCGCGCCCGCCGGCGTGCCCGACTATATCGGCGGCTTCGTCGTTACCGCAGGGATCGGCGAGGACGCCGTCGCCGATCGCTTCAAGATGGCCAATGACGACTACTCCTCGATCCTGTGCAAGGCGTTGGCCGACCGGCTCGCCGAAGCCTTTGCCGAGCGCATGCATGCCCGCGTGCGCCGCGAGTTCTGGGCCTATGCGCCGGACGAGGCGCTGTCCACCGAAGACCTGATCCTGGAGAAGTATCAGGGCATCCGCCCGGCGCCGGGCTATCCCGCGCAGCCCGATCACACCGAGAAGGCGACGCTGTTCGAGCTGCTCGATGCGGAAGCGACCTGCGGCGTGAAGCTGACCGAGAGCTTTGCGATGTGGCCGGGCTCCAGCGTGTCCGGGCTCTATTTCGCAAACCCTGCGAGCTATTATTTCGGCGTCGGCAAGATCGAGCGCGATCAGGTCGAGGACTATGCCGCGCGCAAGGGCATGAGCGTCGCGGAGACCGAGCGCTGGCTCGCGCCGGTGCTGAACTACATCCCGTCGCAACAGACCGACAACGCCTTTGCGGCAACGGCGGCGAACGACGAGACGTCAAAGGACCTTGCCTCCCACCCGCCGGGCTGCACCTGCGCGGTGCACCTGGTCTGGCAGAAGAAGCGCGCAGGGGCGGGATAGGCCCGCCTGCCAAACAGAAAATGCGAAAACAACCCCATGCACAGTAGAATGGGGTTGAAAAGGTTGAGTGATTTCGGGCGCGTCGGAGCCGCGTTTGCGGCGTCGGGCAAAACAGGGGTAGGATTGCATCATCGGCTGCTGTGGCGGTCTTCGCACTCCGGCGGATAGGCGCGCCCTTCACCTTGCGCTCGGTTTCGTGCCCCGGACGCAGCGCAACGCAAAGCGGTGCGCTGCAGAGCCGGGGCCTACATCTCCAAGCAATCCGAGTCCCCTGGGTCCCGGCTCTGCGGCGCAGCGTTACCGGACGATGCTACGCATCGCCTAGGCTACGCCGCGTCCGGGACACGAGAGTGCCTCACCCCTTCGGCGGGGCCAGCGGCTGCACGATCTCCTTGAAGGGCGGCAAGGCCTCGCAGCGCTCGGCATGCGCGCTCAGGGCTGGATAACGCGAGGCATCGAACAGCTGCGGATGCGCCTCGCGGGTGAAGCGGACGACGCAGGCCACCGCGACGTCGGCGTGGCCAATGCGCTCACCCAGCCAGTATGGCGTCGTCACCTTGGAGCGCTCAGCCTCGAGCACCTTGAGGACGTCGCCGATCTGCGCCTGGCAACGCTCGACCCATAGCGCGAGCTGCTCCTTCCGCAGCACGCGTTCATAAAGCAGGCTCACCGCCTTGTCGCCAAGGCCGGACGCGAGCGCGCAGATGCGCAAATGCTTGCGCCGCTCGGTGCCGCTGCGCGGCAGCATCGCCTTCTCGGCGCCGACGAGGTCGTCGAGATAATCCAAGATGATCGTGCTCTCGATCAGCGCCTCGCCGTCGTCGAGCACCAGGGTCGGCACCCGGCGCAGCGGATTGTACGGCGCGATCTTGTCGGCGTCGCCGAAAGTCGACCACGGCTTGTGCTCGAAGGCGAGGCCGTAGAGCCGCAGCGCAATCGCGACGCGGCGGACGAAGGGGGAATCATATTGGCCGATCAGGAACATGGTTCTCGCGCTTCCCGGTTGGACGAGGCAGGGCCGATCAGTCTCCACGACCAGCTCGGTGCGGCGCAACAGATATCTTGGAAATGGTGCGTTGCGCCGGCTGCAACGACGCGAGAGACAGCGTCACGCGGTCAAAGCCCGTCCTGGATCGATCGCTTGATCGCAGCGATGGCCGTCTCGTTGCGCTTGTACATCGTCCACTGCTTGATCCGCTTGGCGCGCACCAGCTTGGCCGATGTCAGCACCCGCATGTGCTCGCTCACAGTCGGCGCGCTGACGCCGAGCTTTTCGGCGATCAGCAATCCGCAGACGCCGTCCTCGACCAGGTCGCCATCGGCCTGCTCGCGAAAATGCTTCCGGGGATCCCGCAGCCATTCCAGGATCTGCAGGCGGCGTTCGTTGGCGAGCGCGCGCAAGGCAACGGCAAATTTCATTTAGCCATTTTGCTAATTACCTAATTGAAGTCAACTCTCCCTTACGCTAGTCTGGAGGGCATCATGACAGCGACAATGGACATCGACATCACGCGGGAGCGGATTGCGGCGACCGAGGCCGTCATCCGCCCGCATGTCAGGCGTACGCCGCTTGTTCAGGCCGATCTCGCCGATTTCGGCCTGCCCGGGGCGCCTCTCACGCTCAAGCTCGAGATGCTGCAGCATTCCGGATCGTTCAAGGCGCGCGGCGCCTTCGCCAATCTGTTGCTGCGGCCGGTGCCGCAGGCCGGTGTCGTCGCCGCGTCCGGCGGCAATCACGGCGCGGCCGTGGCCTATGCGGCGCAGCGGCTCGGCCTTCCCGCCACGATCTTCGTGCCTGACATCACCTCGCCGGCCAAGGCCGAGCGCATTCGAAATTATGGCGCCAAGCTCGTGATCGCGGGCAACCGCTACGCCGATGCGCTCGCCGCGAGCGAGGCACATGTCGCCCAGACCGGCGCGCTGGCCGTCCATGCCTATGACCAGGCCGAAACCCTGCTCGGCCAGGGCAGCGTCGGACTGGAATTGGAGCAGGATGCGCCCGGCATCGACACGCTGCTGGTGGCGGTCGGTGGCGGCGGACTGATCGGCGGCATTGCGGCGTGGTACGCCGGCAGGACGCGCATCGTCGCGGTCGAGCCGGAGCAATCGCCAACCCTGCACACGGCGTTCGAAGCGGGCGCCCCGGTCGATGCGCCGGCCGGCGGTCTTGCCGCCGACAGCCTTGCGCCACGGCGCGTCGGCGAACTGATGTTTCCGATCGCGCGCGCCCATGTCGAGCGCGTCGTCCTGGTCAGCGACGATGCGATCCGGCAGGCCCAGGCCGCGCTGTGGTCGCATCTGCGCCTCGTGGCCGAGCCCGGCGGTGCAGCCGCCTTTGCCGCGGTGCTCTCCGGCCGCTATCGTCCCTCACCCACCGAACGCGTCGCGGTGTTGGTTTGTGGGGCGAATACGACGGCGGTGAATTTCGATAGCTAGCCCGAGGATGGCAGGATCGGGGGTGGCGCCCATTGATCCTGATAACCGCTCCATTCGGCATACGACGCTATCGCGAATTGCTCCAACAATTGGAAACGCGACCGCGACGCCTTGCTGCGTCATTGCAAGCATAGCAGAGCATCTAGACTCCCTCCGCGGAGGGATTCTGGATTGCGTCGTCGCAAGAGCTCCTCGCAATGACAGTCGGGACGCAGCCGCACTACTCAATGATCGGCACATGCCGCGCCGCATCGCGCCGTGCCGTCCCGTCGAGGCGCGGGTCGTCGGCGATCTCGATCTGGCGGCGGAACGGGCGGAAGCCGGAGCGCTGGTAGAAGGCAACGGCGGAGGGATGATCGAGCGTGCAGGTGTGGACCCAGACGCGGCGGACGTCGCGCGACCAGGCGCGCTCCAGCGCGCGGTTCATCAGGAAGCGGGCGGCGCCGGTGCCGATCAGGCCAGAGGTGACCCCGAAATAGGCCAGCTCGCACTGCCCGGGCTCGCGGAAGTCGAGCTCGAGCAGGCCTTCGTCGCGGCCGTCTGCGACCAGTGCATAGACCTCGATATCCGGGGCGTGGATGATTGCTGCGAGCTCTGTGTCGCTCATGCGGGCGCGCGAGAACCATAGCCAGTCCTCGCCGACGCGGCGGAAGAGATCGCGGTACCAATCAAGTGCAGGGGCATCGGCCTTGCGCAGCGACCACGCGCCGGGCGGATCGTCGCGGCGCGCGGGCCGTGCGGTCATTTCCAGATGGGTGACGACGGCGGCGATCTTGCCGGCGGGGACATCGGAATAGCCGTCGGGGAGAGTCATTTGTTCTCACACCGTGTAGCCCGGTTGGAGCGAAGTGCAATCCGGGATTTGTGCCACAAGCGACAGCAGTCCCGGATTTCGCTGCGCTCCATCCGGGCTACGAGCCCCCCTCGTCGCTCGCCAGCACGCCCTTCACCGCCCTTGCCCACCCCGCCAGCTTCCGCTCGCGTGTCGCCTGGCTCATGTTCGGCTTGAAGCGGTGCTCCAATCGCCAATTGTCGGCGAACTTCGTCGGCTCGGGATAGACGCCGGCGTTGAGGCCGGCGAGATAGGCGGCGCCCAGCGCCGTGGTCTCCTGGATCACGGGGCGGTCGACGGGGGCATCCAGGAGATCGGCGAGACGCTGCATGGTCCAGTCCGATGCCGTCATGCCGCCGTCGACGCGGAGCACGACGCTGGCGGTCTCCGAGCTCGGCCAATCCGCGCGCATCGCAGCCCAGAGATCGAAGGTCTGGTAGCAGACGCTTTCCAGCGCGGCGTGGGCGAGCTCGGCGGGGCCGGTGTTGCGGGTGAGGCCGAACAGCGCGCCGCGCACGCGCGGATTCCAGTAGGGCGCGCCCATGCCGACGAAGGCGGGAACGAGATAGACGCTCTGCATGGAGTCGGACTGGTCGGCGAGCGGTCCGGTCTCGGCGGCGTGCTTGATAATGCCGAGACCGTCGCGCAGCCATTGCACCGCTGAGCCCGCCACGAAGATCGAGCCTTCCAGCGCGTAGGTGCGTTTTCCCTCGAGCTGATAGGCAACGGTGGTCAGCAGCTTGTTCTTGGAGACAACCGGCGTGGTGCCGGTGTTGAGCAGGGCAAAACAGCCGGTGCCGTAGGTCGACTTCATCATGCCCGGGCGGAAGCAGGCTTGACCGATGGTCGCCGCCTGCTGGTCGCCGGCGATGCCGGAGATGGCGATGGCGCCACCGAACAGATCGGGCGTGCTCTCGCCGAAGCGGGCGGAGGAATCCTTCACCTCGGGCAACATCGAGCGCGGCACGCCGATGATCTCCAAGAGCTCGTCGTCCCACTGGCCGGTGTGGATGTTGAACAGCAGCGTGCGCGATGCGTTGGTGGCGTCGGTGGCGTGCACCTTGCCGCCGGTGAGGCGCCAGAGCAGGTAGCAATCGACGGTGCCGAACATCAGCTCGCCGCGGGCGGCGCGCGCGCGGGCGCCGGGAACGTGGTCGAGGATCCACGCGACCTTGGTGCCGGAGAAATAGGGATCGATGATCAGGCCGGTCTTCTGCGAGATCACGGGCTCGCGGCCTTCCGCCTTCAGTTTGGCGCAAATGTCGGCGGTGCGGCGGTCCTGCCAGACGATGGCGCGGTGCACGGCCTGCCCGGTGGCGCGGTCCCACACCACCGTGGTCTCGCGCTGGTTGGTGATGCCGATCGCGGCGATGTCCTTCGCGCTGATGCCGGCCTGCTCGATCGCCTCGCGGCAGACCATCACCGTCGAGGTCCAGATGTCCTCCGGCTCGTGCTCCACCCAGCCCGAAGCCGGAAAATGCTGCGGGAATTCCTGCTGCGCTTTGGCAGCAATCGAGATATCGCCGCGGAACACGATCGCACGCGAGGAGGTGGTGCCCTGGTCGATGGCAAGGACGAAAGACATGGCGGCTTACCTTGGCGGTTTTCCCTGGAGGGGTCATCAAGTCGCGCCAAAGGGAGCGGATTAGGGCGGCAAGGTCAAGGTTGGATGCAGGCGAGCGGCTACTTCCCTTCTCCCCTTGTGGGAGAAGGTGGCGCGAAGCGCCGGATGAGGGGTTCTATCGGCGAAGAATAATGCGAGAGGGGGCCACACGCGGAGAGAGACCCCTCACCCGTCTCGCCGCTGCGCGGCGATCCACCCTCTCCCACAAGGGGAGAGGGAAAGCAGGCCTACACCGCCGCCGTGGTCACACCGCCGTCGATGACGATGGTCTGTCCGGTCATGAAGCTCGATGCGTCCGAGGCGAGGTAGGCTACGGCGCCGGCGATTTCGTCGGGTTCGCCGATGCGGCGGAGCGGGGTGGTGGCGGTGCGGCGCTTCAGATTGGCTTCGTCTTCCCAGAGCGCGCGGGCGAAATCGGTCTTGACGAGGCCCGGTGCGATGCAGTTGACGCGGACGCCTTTCGGGCCCCACTCGCCGGCGAGCGAGCGGCACAGCGCGAAATCGGCCGCCTTGGAGATGCCGTAGGCACCGATCACGGTGGAGCCGCGCAGGCCGCCGATCGAGGAGATGATGACCACGGAGCCCTTGCCGCGCTCCGCCATTTGCGGGATGGCGAGCGCGGAGAGCCAGATGTTGCTCTTGACGTTCGAGCCCATGATCTTGTCGAAGGCTTCGTCCGTGATGTCGAGCAGCGGGCCGTAATAGGGATTGACGGCGGCGTTGCAGACGAGGATGTCGATCTTGCCGTAATGCTTGGTGGCGCCTGCGATCAGTGCCTCGACCTCGGCCTTGCGGGCGATGTTGCAGGGGATGACGGTGGCATCGCCGCCGGCCGCGATGATGCCGTCGGCGACTTCCTGGCAGGCGTCGGCCTTGCGCGAGGAGACGACCACCTTGGCGCCGAGCCTGGCAAGGAGTTCGGCGGAGGAGCGGCCGATGCCGCGGCTGGAGCCGGTGACCACGGCGACCTTGCCGGTGAGATCGAACGGGGTGTTTTTCATTTGTTCGCCTTCTTCCTGGTCATTCCGGGGCGCGACGAACTCGCGAGCTATGGTGCGCAAGTGCGCACCTGAGAATCCATTTCACCGCGCGTACTGCCGCCCGATGGATCCCGGGTTCGCGCTACGCGCGCCCCGGGATGACAGCGTGGCTAGACCAACCCGCCCGCGTCGGCGACGCGGCGCTGGTGGTAGTCGGTATCACCGAACGAGTTCTCGATCATGGTGAGGCGCTTGAAGTAGTGGCCGATCTTCGCCTCCATGGTCATGCCGATGCCGCCGTGGAGCTGGATCGCCTGCTGTCCCACGAATTTCAGCGACTTGCCGATCTGCACCTTGGCCGCGGCGATCGCGTTGCTGCGCTCCTTGGCGTTGTCGAAATCGTTCGCCATGGTGGCGAACATCGACATCGAGCGGGCCTGCTCGGCCGCGACGAACATGTCGGAGGCGCGGTGCTGCAGCGACTGGAACGAACCGATCGCGACGCCGAACTGCTTTCGGGTCTTGATGTACTCGACGGTGGTCTTGAGCGACTCGTCCATCAAGCCGACCGCCTCGGCGCAGAGCGCGACGCGGGCTTCGTCGACCACCCGCTCGATCAACGCGAGGCTGTCGTCGGGATTGCCGAGCACGGCATCGGCGCCGACCTCGACACCGGTGAAGGTGATGTCGGCGGCGTGCAGGCCGTCCTGCGTCGGGTAGGACTTCTTCGTCACGCCCTTGGCATTCGCCGGCACCAGGAACACGCCGATTCCGGTCTTGTCGCGGCGCTCACCCTTGGTGCGCGCGGTGACGACGAGCGTGTCGGCGTTCTCGCCGTTGAGCACGACGAACTTCTCGCCGTCGATGATCCAGCCGTCGCCCTTCTTCTTCGCCGTGGTCGAGACGTCGAACAGATCGTAGCGCGAGTTCTTCTCGAGCTGGGCGAACGCCAGCGTCTTGCTGCCGTCGATGATCCCTGGCACATGCGCGGCCTTCTGCGCATCGGAGCCGGCATGGCGCAGGAAGCCGCCGCCGATCACGACCGTTGCCAGATACGGCTCCAGCACCAGCGCCTTGCCGAGCGCCTCCATCACGATCATGGTCTCGACGCCGCCGCCGCCGAAGCCGCCATCGGCCTCGCTGAACGGCAGGCCGAGCAGGCCCTGCTCGGCGAGCTTGAGCCAGACGGTTTTGCTCCAGCCGCCCTTCTCCGCCATGTATTTCTTGCGGCTCTCGAAATCGTAGGAGTCGGTCAGCAGGCCGTCGATGCTTTCCTTGAGAAGCCGCTGCTCCTCGTTCAGATCAAAATCCATTTCTCTTTCCTCGTACCCGGACTTATTTGGCTTCGTCATTCCGGGATGGCCCGAAGGGCCGGACCCGGAATCCATCCCACCTCAGCGTATGCGGCCCGATGGATTCCGGGTTCGCGACTTCGTCGCGCCCCGGAATGACGGTGGACTATTGCCCTCTCCGCCTTCGCGGAGAGGAAACGGATCACAGCCCCAGCACCGCCTTGGCGATGATGTTGCGCTGGATCTCGTTGGAGCCGCCGTAGATCGAGACCTTGCGGTTGTTGAAGTAGCTCGGCGCGATCTGGGCGGTCCAGTCCATGGCTTCGTTCGAGCCGTCGTCGCCGTGCACGTCGTAGGGCGCGGCGAACGGGCCGATGACTTCCATGAGCAGCTCGGTGGTGGTCTGCTGGATCTCGGAGCCCTTGATCTTCAGCACGGAGGATGCCGGATTGGGCTTGCCCTTGCCGTGCTTGCCCTCGTCGGCGACGACGCGCAACTGGGTCAGCTCGAGCGCCTTCAGCTCGATCTCGCAGGCCGCCAGCTTCTCGCGGAACGCCGCATCCTGGATGATCGGCTTGCCCGCGGATTCGACCTTGCCGGCGAGATCCCTGATGCGGCGCAGCCGCTCCTTGGAGACGCCAACGCGGGCGATGCCGGTGCGCTCGTTGCCGAGCAGGAATTTGGCGTAGTCCCAGCCCTTGTTCTCCTCGCCGATCAAATTCTCGATCGGAACCTCGACGTCGTCGAAGAAGACTTCGTTGACTTCATGGCCGCCGTCGATGGTCTGGATCGGGCGCACGGTGACGCCCTTGGACTTCATCGAGAACACGATGAAGGAGATACCCATCTGCTTCTTGGCGTTGTTGTCGGTGCGGCAGAGGCAGAAGATCATGTCGGCGTGCTGCGCCAAGGTGGTCCAGGTCTTCTGGCCGTTGATGATCCACTTGTCGCCACGGCGCTCGGCCTTGGTCTTGAGCGAGGCGAGGTCGGAGCCCGAGCCCGGCTCGGAGAAGCCCTGGCACCACCAATCGTCGACATTGGCGATGCGCGGCAGGTACTTCTTCTTCTGCTCCTCATTGCCGAAGGTGTAGATGACCGGGCCGACCATGCTGACGCCGAAGGCGAGCGGCTGCGGCGCCGGATAGGACTGCAGCTCCTCGTTGAAGATGTAGTGCTGCACGGAGGTCCAGCCCGTGCCGCCATATTGCTTGGGCCAGTGGCTGACGCCCCAGCCCTTCTTGTTGAGGATGCGCCACCAAGTCACCATCTCGTCCTTCGAGAGGTGGCGGCCCTCGACCATCTTGCGCCGCGTATCCGGCGGCACGTTGTCGCGGAAGAACTGCCGCACTTCCTCGCGAAACGCCTGCTCTTCTTTCGTGAATGCGAGATCCATCGGATCCTCCTGTGAATTACTGCAAAATCTCGAACAGCCCGGCCGCGCCCATGCCGCCGCCGACGCACATGGTGACGACCGCGTATTTGGCCTTGCGGCGGCGGCCTTCGATCAGGGCATGGCCGGTGAGACGCGCGCCCGACATGCCGTAGGGATGGCCGACCGCGATCGCGCCGCCGTCGACGTTGATCTTCTCGGGGTCGATGCCGAGCTTGTCGCGGCAATACAGCACCTGAACCGCGAAGGCTTCGTTGAGCTCCCACAGGCCGATGTCGTCGACGGTGAGGCCGTGGCGCTTGAGCAGGCGCGGCACGGCGAAAACCGGGCCGATGCCCATCTCGTCCGGCTCGCAGCCGGCCGAGACGAAGCCGCGGAAGATGCCGAGCGGCGCAAGACCGCGCTTGGACGCTTCCTTGTCGCTCATGATCACACTGGCGCTGGCGCCGTCCGAGAGCTGGCTGGCATTGCCGGCGGTGATCGAAAGGCCTTCGCCACGCACCGGCTTGAGGCCGGCGAGGCCCTCGATCGTGGTCTCGGGACGCGGACCCTCGTCCTGCGACAGCGTGACGTCCTTCATCGAGACAGCGCCGGTCGCCTTGTCGGTGACCGCCATCTGCGTCGTGATCGGCGCGATCTCGTCCTTGAACTTGCCGCCCTGCTGCGCCGCGGCGGTGCGGCGCTGGCTCTCCAGAGAATATTCGTCCTGCTTCTCGCGCGAGATGCCGTAGCGCTTGGCGACGACTTCCGCCGTGTCGATCATGGGCATGTAGACCTCGCCCTTGATCTTGAGCAGCGCCGGGTCCTGGGCGTGGAAGCCGTTCATCTTGTCGTTCTGCACCAGCGAGATCGACTCGCCGCCGCCGCCGACCGCGATCTCGACGCCGTCGAAGATCACCGAGCGCGCGGCGAGCGCGATCGCCTGCAGGCCCGAGGCGCATTGGCGGTCGATCGTGGTTCCGGCGACGGTGACGGGAAGGCCGGCGCGAAGCAGCGCCTTGCGCGCGATGTTGCCGCCGGTCGCGCCCTGCTGCAGCGCCGCGCCCATCACGACGTCCTCGATCTCCTTCGGATCGACCTTGGCGCGCGCGACGGCTTCGCCGATGGCGTGACCGAGCAGCGTTGCGCCCTCGGTGGCGTTGAGCGCGCCGCGATAGGCCTTGCCGATCGGGGTACGGGCGGTGGAAACGATGACGGCGTCGGTCAAGAACGACCTCCTGATGCGTGTTGAACGGATTGTGACGGTTTCTGCTGCTGGCGCAATTCGTGGCGCGACAATTTTCCGACCGGCGTGCGCGGCAAATCGTCGACGAATTCGACGGCGGCCGGCAATTCATGCTTGCCGAGCTTGCCGGCGAGCTGGGTGCGCAGCTCGTCGAGCGAGAACGGCTTTGCGTCCGGCTTCAGCTTGATGAAGGCTTTGGCGGCTTCGCCCCGATATTGGTCGGGAATGCCGAGCACGATCACCTCGTGCACGCCCGGGATGGTGTAGATCGCCTGCTCGATCATCTGCGGATAGACGTTGAAGCCGCCGGAGATGATCATGTCCTTCTTGCGATCGACCAGGAAGAAATAGCCGTCCGCATCGACATAGCCGATGTCGCCGGTGAGGAAGCGGCCGTCGACGAAGGCATCCGTGGATCCCTCCGGCTTATTCCAATAGCCCCTGGTGACGTTCGGGCCCTTGATGCGGATCTCGCCGACCTCACCTGGCGGCAGCACGCGCCTGGGATCATCCAGGGCGACCACGTCGAGCTCGATGCCGGGCAGCATCAGGCCGATCGAGCCGGGCTTCTCCGGGCCCGTGGGCGGATGACCGGTGCCGGGCGAGCAGGTCTCGGTCATGCCCCAGCCGCTCTTCAGCTTCTTGCCGACCTTGCGCTCGAAGAAGCTCGCGATCTCCACCGGCAGCGGCGCGCCGCCGGAGCCGATGGTGGCGAGCGAGGAGAAGTCGCGCCTGTCGAGATCGGGGAGCGCGGCGATCGCGATCCACATCGTCGGCACGCCCGGAAAGTAAGTCGCGCGCTTGACCTCGATGTCGCGCATCACGGCTTCGACGTCGAAGCGCTGATGCAGCGAGATCAGATTGCCGCGGCTGAGCGAGGACAACAGCACGACGGTGAGCGCATAGATATGAAACAGCGGCAGCACGCAGATCACGCGCTCGATCACCTCGCCGCGCGCGGCGCGGTTCGGCTTGCCCCAGACATCGTAGATCGACACGGCCGAGGTGAGATTGCCGTGGGTCAGCATGGCACCCTTGGGCAGGCCGGTGGTGCCGCCGGTATATTGCAGCAGCGCGACGTCGTCGGCCGTCACGGAAGGCCATTGCGCAGGGGTAGCCGCGCCCTCGACGAAGGCCTTGAAGGTGACGATGCGGGGATCATCGGGGATCGCCGCCTGCGGCGTGCCGACCTTGCCCCAATCATCGTCCTCGCAGACGACGAGGCGGTCGATCAGTCCCTTGTCCAGGAATTTCAGCGCGGTCGGCAGCAGCGCCTGGAGGTTCGAGGTGACGAGCAGGCGCGAGCCGGAATCCGAGACCTTGTGGGTCAGCGCGATCTCGCCGTCGAGCGGCGACAGATGCGCAACACGGGCGCCCGCCTTCAGCGCGCCGAAGAAACTGACGGGATGGTCAGGCGAATTGCCGAGGAACAGCGCGATCGACGTACCCTTGCCGCAGCCGGCGCGGAGGAATGCCGCGGCGGCGCGCTTGGCCATCGCGGCAAGCTCGGTATAGGTGATCGGACGGTCTCGAAATTCCAGCGCGGTGCGCGGGCCGTAGTCGGCAGCTGCCTTCGACAACAGGTCGGGCAACGTGCCCTGGACGATGGTGTCGTCCCACCGCACGCCCTCGGGATAAAACTGTTCGCCGGGATGGGTCATTGTTTGCATCACACTCGGTCGTCATTCCGGGGCGATGCGAAGCATCGAACCCGGAATCCATCGGGCCGCACGCCCTGAGGAGAGATAGATTCCGGGCCTGGCCCTGCGGGCCATCCCGGAATGACATGCGGATAGACTACGGCCATCAAGCCGCCCTCGACGCCGCCGCCAGCGAGGCGAAGGTCTTGCCTTCCGCCGCGAGCTTCTTCAGCAGCGGGGCGGGCTCGAGGCTCGGATCGTTGGTCTCCTTGGCATAGAAGGCCAGGCGATCGGCGATGTGCTTGAGGCCGACGCTGTCGGCCCAGAACATCGGGCCGCCGCGGTAGATCGGCCAGCCATAACCGTAGAGCCAGACCACGTCGATGTCGGAGGGACGCGCCGCGATGCCCTCCTCCAGGATCTTCGCGCCCTCGTTGATCATCGGATACATCATGCGCTCGAGGATCTCCTCGTCGCTGACGATTCGCTTCTTGCGGCCAAGACGCAGCAGCGTCTCGTCGATCAGCTTCTCGACCTCCGGATCCGGCATCGGCGCGCGGGAGCCGGCTTCGTACTTGTAATAGCCCTTGCCGGTCTTCTGGCCGAAACGGCCGGCTTCGCACAGCGCGTCCGCGATCTCCGACTTGATGCCGCGATCTTTCCGCGAGCGCCAGCCGATGTCGAGGCCGGCGAGATCGCCCATCGCGAACGGCCCCATCGGCATGCCGAATTTTGTCACGACGGCATCGACCTGCTGCGGCAAGGCGCCCTCGAACAGCAACTTCTCGGACTGCTTGCCGCGCTGGGCGAGCATGCGGTTGCCGACAAAACCGTCGCAGACGCCGACCACGGCCGGCACCTTCGCGATCTTGCGCGCGATGGAGACGGCCGTGACAAGAGCGTCCGGCGCCGTCTTGTCGGCGCGTACGATCTCGCACAGCTTCATGACGTTGGCCGGCGAGAAGAAGTGCATGCCGAGCACGTCCTGCGGACGCTTGGTCGACTTCGCGATCTCGTCGATGTTGAGGTAGGAGGTGTTGGAGGCCAGCACGGCGCCGGACTTGACGTATTGGTCGAGCTTGCCGAACACTTCCTTCTTCACCGCCATGGTCTCGAACACGGCTTCGATGACGAGGTCGGCATCGCCGACATTCTCGATGCCGACGACGCCGTTGATCAGCGCCATGCGCTTGGCGGGCGCGTCCGCGGGAATGCCGCCGCGCGCCGCGGTCGCTTCCCAGTTCTTCTGCATGATGCCCATGCCGCGCTTGAGCTGCTCTTCACCGGTCTCGATCAGCGTGACGGGGATGCCGGCATTGGCAAAGGACATCGCGATGCCGCCGCCCATGGTGCCGGCGCCGAGGATGGCGACGCGGTTCACGGGGCGCGACTTGGTGCCTTCAGGAACGCCGGCGATCTTGGCGGCTTCGCGCTCGGCGAAGAAGGCATAGCGCTGCGCCTTGGACTGATCGCTGGCGACGAGCTTCAGGAAGCCCTCGCGTTCCTTCTTCAGACCTTCGTCGAAAGGTAGGTCAATGGCGTAGCCCACGGCGTCGGCGGCGGCGAACGGCGCCTCCAGGCCGCGCGACTTCTTGGTCATGGCGGCGACCGCATTGGTGAAGATCGAGCGGTCGGCCTTGGCGGCCGCGATCTTGGAATCGTCGTCGCGCAGCCGCCGCAGCGGACGCTTCTCGGCCAGCAGCTTGCGCACGAAGGCTTCGCCGCCCGATGCCGGTCCCTCGACGATCTCCTCGATCAGGCCGTTCTTCAGCGCTTCCGCAGCACCGATGGGATCGCCGCCGACGATCATCTTGACGGCGAGCTCGGGACCAACCGCGCGCGGCAAGCGCTGGGTGCCGCCGGCGCCCGGCAGCAGACCGAGCTTCACCTCGGGCAGGCCGAGCTTGGCTTCCTTGACGGCGACGCGGAAATGACAGGCTAGCGCGACCTCGAGGCCGCCGCCGAGCGCGGTGCCGTGGATCGCGGCAACCACCGGCTTCGGCGAGTTCTCGATCTCGGAGAGCACGTCGTTGAGGGCGGGCGGCTTCGGCGGCTTGCCGAATTCGGTGATGTCGGCACCTGCAATGAAGGTGCGGCCGGCGCAGGTCAGCACGATGCCCTTGATGGCGGGATCGGCGATTGCGGCCTTGACGCACTCCAGGATGCCACCGCGGACTGCGGCACTCAGCGCGTTGACCGGAGGGCTGTTGACCGTGACGATCCCGATCTCGTCATGACGCTCAAGCTTGACCACTTCGCTCACGGTGTTCCCTCCTTGGTGGGATTAACTTTTGTTCGATTTCGCGGTGCGGAATTTAATTCCGCATCTTGACGGCAGGGTTATTTTGAAGCACGTGGCTTGTCAACGACTCCGCGCAAGAAGCAGATCAGGGATGAAGCGTACAGGAAAGAAGACTGCGACCGATCGGAATTTCGTCGTCGCGCTTTCCCGCGGACTGGACGTATTGCGAGCATTCCACCCCAATGACGGCCTTCTCGGCAATCAGGAGATTGCGGCGCGCACCAATCTGCCGAAGCCGACGGTGTCGCGGCTGACCTACACGCTGACCAAGCTGGGTTATCTTGCGCCGGTTCCCCGCTTCGAGAAGTACCAGCTCACGCCCGCCGCGATGTCGCTCGGCTACGCTGCGCTCGCCAATCTCGGCGTTCGGCATTTGTCCGAGCCGTTCCGCGAGGACGTGATGCGCGCGACCGGCGGCGCCGTCGCCGTCGGCGGGCGCGACCGTCACAGCATGATCTATTTCGGGCAAAGCCGCGGCAGCGAGACGGTCGGCGTTCAACTTGACGTCGGCTCCCGCGTGCCGATTGCAACCAGTGCGATGGGCCGCGCCTATTTCTGGGCGCTCGACGACGACGACCGCGCGGAGTTGTCGCGTCTGTTGCGCGAGCATTACGGCAGCCGCTGGCCCAAGATGCGCGACGGGCTGGAGCGTTCCGGCGAAACCGTCGCGAAATACGGCTTTGCGATCTCGGTCGGTGACTGGCACGACGACATCGGCGCCGCCGGCGTCGCGCTCAAGCTCAACGACGGAACCGGACCTTACGCGTTCAATTGCGGCGCGCCCGCATTCCGCTTCACGGAAGAGCGTTTGATCAACGACATTGGACCGCGTCTCCTAGCGATGGTAAGGAACATCGAAGCGGCGCTCGGGGGTCTGATGCCGCATTCCAAAAAAGACGTCAGCAAAAAGCTGAAATCAGGAGGGAAAGTTGCGCGTTTGGCCGAGGGGATCAGATAGTCTTTGTCATCGTCGGGAGCGGTTCGCATCGCCCCTTCGCTCACTGAACGACGTGAGCGAGACGAGATGACGCAGGCACAGCTCGCGCAGGGGACATCGCCCCTGCTCGCGGTTCGCGACGTCAGCGTCGTGTTCGGCGGCATTGTCGCGCTCAACGGTGTGTCCTTTGACATGCACAAGGGCCAGATCCTCGGCTTGATCGGGCCCAACGGCGCCGGCAAGACCACGCTGTTCAACTGTCTGTCCCGGCTCTATCAGCCCTCGTCCGGCGACATCCTGATGGAAGGCGCAAGCATCCTGACGCGGCCGCCGCACCGGATCGCCGAGATCGGGATTGGCCGCACATTCCAGAACGTGGCGCTGTTTCCGAACCTCTCGGTGATGGACAATGTCCGCGTCGGAACGCACGCCCGCACCTCCAGCGACATCATCAGCGACTCGCTGCGCCTTGCCTGGATCCGCCGCAGCGAGACCGACGTCAACAAGAAGGTGCACGAGATCCTCGCCTACCTCGACCTCGAGGACGTCGCCCACACCGTCGTGTCCGGGCTGCCCTTCGGCACGCAGAAGCGCGTCGAGCTGGCCCGCGCGCTCGCGGCCGACCCGAAGATCCTGCTGCTCGACGAGCCCGCCGGCGGCCTCAATCACGAGGAAGTCTACGTGCTTGGCGACCTCATCCGCCGCATTCGCGACGAACGCCATATGACGGTGCTGCTGGTCGAGCACCACATGGGCCTCGTGATGTCGATCGCCGATCACGTCGTCGCGCTGAATTTCGGCAAGAAGCTCGCGGAAGGCACGCCGGCCCAGGTGCAGGCGGACCCCGACGTCATCAAGGCCTATCTCGGGAGCAAGGACCAATGACGACACTGCTCAACGTCAAGGACCTGCGCGCCTATTACGGCCAGGTCCAGGCGCTCCACGGCCTTTCCTTCTCGCTGAACGAGGGATCGCTGACGACGCTGCTGGGCGCCAATGGCGCCGGCAAGACCACCACGCTGCGCGCGATCTGCAACATGGTGCGCTCGACGGGCGGGATCGAGTTCGACGGCAAGCCGCTGAACAACCGCTCAACCGAGAGCATCGTGCGGTTCGGTATTGCCCATGTGCCGCAGGGCCGCGGCACCTTCACCACCATGACGGTGGAGGAGAACCTCCAGCTCGGGGCCATCACCCGCAAGGACAGCGCTGGCATCGTCTCCGACATCGAGCGCATGTATGCACACTTCCCCGTGCTGAAGCAGCGGCACACCCAGCAGGCCGGCACGCTCTCCGGCGGCGAGCAGCAGATGCTCGCGGTCGCCCGCGCCCTGATGCTGCGGCCGCGGCTGATGCTGCTGGACGAGCCATCCTTCGGACTCGCGCCGCTGGTCGTGCGCGACCTGTTCGGCATCCTCGGCAAGATCAACCGCGAGGACAAGGTGTCGATCCTGGTGGTCGAGCAGAACGCCCAGCTCGCGCTCGAGCTCGCCGACCAGGCCTATGTGATCGAGACCGGCCGCATCGTGATGTCTGGCAACGCCAAGGACATCGCGAACAACGAAGAAATCCGCAAATCCTATCTGGGTTACTGAGGGAGCTGGGACAATGGAGCTGTTCACCAACCAGGTCCTGGCCGGCATTGCCACGGGCGCGATCTATGCCTGCATGGCGCTCGCCGTCGTCATGATCTACCAGGCCATCGACCATCTCAACTTCGCGCAAGGCGAGATGGCGATGTTCTCGACCTTCATATCCTGGCAGCTGATGCAATGGGGCGTGTCTTACTGGGCCGCCTTCGTGATCACGCTGGCATTCTCCTTCGTCGCCGGCATCGCGATCGAGCGTATCCTGTTCAAGCCGCTTGCGAAAGCACCGGTGCTGACCAACGTCGCCGGCTTCATCGCGCTGTTCGCGATCATCAACTCCTCGGCCGGCCTGATCTGGGACTTCACCATCAAGCAGTATCCGACCCCGTTCGGCTCCTCGCCGTTCCTCGGCAGCCAGCTGATCTCGACCCACCAGGCCGGCATGATCGGCGTCACCGTGCTGCTGCTGCTCGGCCTCTACTTCTTCTTCCAGTACACGCGGATCGGTCTTGCGATGCGCGCAGCCGCCTCGGTGCCTGAATCGGCCCGCCTCGTCGGCATCAACACGAGCTGGATGATCGCGCTCGGCTGGGGCATGGCGACCGCCATCGGATCGATCGCCGGCATGCTGATCGCACCGGTGGTGTTCCTCGAGCCCAACATGATGGGCGGCGTGCTGATCTACGGCTTTGCCGCCGCGGTGCTCGGCGGATTGTCGAGCCCGTTCGGCGCCGTGGTCGGCGGCTTCCTGGTCGGCGTCTTCGAGAACCTCGCCGGCACTTATATCCCCGGCGTCGGCAACGAGCTGAAACTCCCGATCGCGCTCGCGCTGATCATCTCCGTCCTGGTCGTCAAACCCGCTGGCCTGTTCGGCCGGCAAATTGTCAAGCGAGTTTGATCATGAGCGCTGCAGAAGAAGTCGTTGCAGAAGGCCACCAGGCGGTCGAGGCGGTTCCTAAGCGAGCCATGACGCTCGGCACGGGCACCTCGCTCCTGGTGCTGGCGGTGCTGTTGCTCGTGCCGGTGTTCGTCAAGAACTTCATCATCTTCCAGATGACGATGCTCTTGATCTACGGCCTTGCCGTGCTGGCGCTGAACATCCTGACGGGCGGAAGCGGCCAGTTCTCGCTCGGCCAGAGCGCATTCTACGCCGTTGGCGCCTATACGTCGGCGGTGCTGATGGAGTACTTCAACGTCAACTACGCGCTGACCATTCCGATCTCAGCGGTGGTTTGCTTCGGATTCGGCTACCTGTTCGGCAAGCCGGCGCTGCGGCTGTCTGGCGTCTACCTCGCGCTCGCGACCTTCGCGCTTGCAACCGCTATGCCGCAACTCCTGAAGCTGAACTTCCTGGAACACTGGACCGGCGGCGTGCAGGGCCTCGTCGTCACCAAGCCGGACGCGCCGTTCGGCCTGCCGATGTCGCAGGACATGTGGTTGTACTATTTCACGCTCGTCGTGACGCTCGCGATCTACATCTTCTCGGTGAACCTGCTGCGCTCCCGCTCGGGCCGCGCCTTCATGGCGATCCGCGACAACGAGATCGCGGCCTCCTCGATGGGCGTCAACGTCGCACTGTACAAGACGCTGGCCTTCGGGGTGTCCGCCGGCATCACCGGCGTTGCCGGCTCGCTGGGCGCCATCGCGGTCCAGTTCGTCGCGCCGGACAGCTACACCATCACGCTCGCGATCTCGCTGTTCCTCGGCATGGTGGTCGGCGGCGTCGGCTGGCTGCCCGGCTCGTTCGTCGGCGCGGCCTTCATCATCTTCGTGCCGAACATGGCGGAGAGCATCTCCAAGGGCCTCTCCGGCGCAGTGTTCGGCGTGCTGCTGTTCCTCGTCATCTACCTCGTGCCGCACGGCGCAAGGCAGATTGCGATCATGGGCCAGCAATTCGCCGGCAAGCTCAAAAGAAACTGAAACCCTCAAAGACTGTTGTTTAAACCAAGGAGACCGAATTGCATTTTGGAAGAACACTGCGAGCCGCCGCGCTGGTCACGGCAACGGCGGCCATTGCCCTCACCTCCGGCGCTGCACTCGCCCAAAAGAAATACGACACCGGAGCGTCCGACACCGAGATCAAGATCGGCAACATCATGCCGTACAGCGGTCCGGCGTCGGCCTATGGCATCATCGGCAAGACCGAAGAAGCCTATTTCAAGATGATCAACGACAAGGGCGGCATTAACGGCCGCAAGATCAACTTCGTCACCTATGACGACGGCTATTCGCCGCCGAAGGCCGTCGAGCAGGTGCGCAAGCTGGTCGAGAGCGACGAGGTTCTGGTCGTCTTCAATCCGCTCGGCACGCCCTCGAACAGCGCGATCCAGAAGTACCTCAACGCCAAGAAGATCCCGCAGCTGTTCGTCGCCACCGGCGCCACCAAGTGGAACGATCCGAAGAACTTCCCCTGGACCATGGGCTGGCAGCCCTCCTACCAGAGCGAAGCGCAGATCTACGCCAAATGGCTGATGAAGGAGAAGCCCGACGCCAAGGTCGCAATCCTCTATCAGAACGACGATTTCGGCAAAGACTACCTCAAGGGCACCAAGGATGGCCTGGGCGCCAAGGCCTCGTCCATGATCATCATGGAAGAGAGCTATGAAGTGTCCGAGCCCTCGATCGACGGCCACATCGTCAAGATCAAGGCGGCCAATCCCGACGTGCTCCTGATTTATGCGACGCCGAAGTTCGCAGCCCAGACCATCAAGAAGACGGCCGAGCTCAGCTGGAAGCCGCTGCAGATCCTCACCAACGTGTCGATCTCGGTCGGCAGCGTGATGAAGCCGGCCGGCTTCGAAAACGCGCAGGGCGTGCTGTCGGCGGCCTATGCCAAGGACTCCACCGATCCGCAGTGGGCCAACGATCCCGGCATGAAGAAGTGGAACGAGTTCGTCGACAAGTACATGCCCGGCGCCGACAAGTCCGACACCAGCATGGTCTATGGCTACGGCGCGGCGTCGACCCTCGCCAAGACGCTGGAGATGTGCGGTGACGACCTCACCCGCGCCAACATCATGAAGCAGGCGGCGAGCCTGAAGGACTTTGCCCCGGACACCCTGCTGCCCGGCGTCAAGATCAACACCAGCGCCACCGACTTCGCTCCGATCGCCCAGCTCCAGATGCAGCGTTTCAAGGGTGAGAAGTGGGAACTGTTCGGCGAGATCATCAGCGGCGACGTCGCCTCCGAGTGACACGCTGACGCGATAGTCCAACTATCGAGAAGCCCCCGCGAGCGATCGCGGGGGCTTTTTGTTGACGGCCGGCGTCAATCTTGTTCAATGCAGCGCCGACGCAACTCGGGGCAGGAGAACAATGACCGCCGTTCGTTTTCAGGTTGCGGCCCTCTGGACCGTCCTCGCTTTGTGCGCTGCAATGGGCAGCCCGGCACTGGCGCAAAAGAAGTACGACAGCGGCGCCTCCGATACCGAGATCAAACTAGGGAACATCATGCCCTATAGCGGCCCGGCCTCGGCTTATGCCGCGATCGGCAAGGCCGAGGAAGCCTATTTCAACAAGGTCAATGCCGAGGGTGGCGTCAACGGCCGCAAGATCAAGTTCATCTCCTATGACGACGGCTATTCGCCGCCGAAGACCGTGGAGCAGGCGCGCAAGCTGGTCGAGAGCGACGGGGTGCTCCTGATCTTCGGCTCGCTCGGCACCTCCACCAACGGCGCCATCCGCAAATACCTGAACGAGAAGAAGGTGCCGCAATTGTTCGTCGCGAGCGGCGCCACCAAGTGGAACGATCCCAAACAATACCCCTGGACCATGGGCTGGCAGCCGAGCTACGCGAGCGAGGCGCGCATCTATGCCAAGTACATCATGAAGGAGGCGCCGGACGGAAAGATCGGCGTGCTCTACCAGAACGACGATTTCGGCAAGGACTATCTGAAGGGGCTGAAGGATGGCCTCGGCGCCAAGGCCTCGATGATCGTGCTGCAGGAGGCCTACGACACCTCCGAGCCGGCGATCGACGAGCACATCGTGAAGCTGAAGGCTTCGGGCGCCGACGTCTTGATCAGCATTACCACCCCGAAATTCGCCGCGCAGGCGATCAAGAAGGCGGCGGAGATCAACTGGCACCCGGTCCACATCGTCTCCAACGTCTCGGCCTCCGTCGGCGGCGTGATCGAGCCGGCCGGCCTCGAGATCTCCCAGGGCCTCCTGTCGGCGAGCTACCTCAAGGATGGCACCGATCCGCAGTGGAATGCCGATGACGGCATGAAGAAATTCTATAACTTCCTCGCGCAGTACGATCCCAAGGCCAACAAGCTCGATGCCGGCGTCGTGTTCGGTTATGCCGCCGCGCAGACAATGGTGAAAGTGCTGCAGATGTGCGGCGACGATCTCACCCGCGAGAACGTCATGAAGCAGGCCGCTTCCTTGAAGGATTTCGCACCCGACACGCTGCTGCCCGGCATCAAGATCAACACCGCCCCGGACAATTTCGCCCCGATCGAGCAGCTGCAGATGATGCGTTTCAAGGGCCGGAAATGGGAGCTGTTCGGCGACATCATCTCCAGCGAGATGGGCCACTGACGTCGCGCAATTCAAGATAGCCTACTGGCGAGTTAATCAACTCAAGACAGCGGCCCCTTCTCGCAGTCGCACACGGAAAGCCGCCCGTCCGTGACTACTAAAGACGCAGCCCCTGCGACGCCGTCGCAGGGGCTTTCTGTTGAAGGTCGCAGCTAAATCGTATTGAATTGCGGTCGCGTCACCAAAAACCATCAAGCCAAGAAAAGGGACGCACACACACCAAGAAAAATTAGGGAGATTGGAATGCCCGCTGTCACCGGCAAGCTTGCGACCGCGTCACTGGCACTCGCGCTCATTGCGGCCTCGACCTCGATTGCATCGGCCCAGAAGAAATACGATACCGGCGCGACCGACACCGAGATCAAGATCGGCAACATTATGCCCTACAGCGGACCGGCCTCCGCCTACGGCATCATCGGGCGGACCGAGGCCGCCTATTTCAAGAAGATCAACGACGAGGGCGGCATCAACGGCCGCAAGATCAACTTCATCTCCTACGACGATGGCTATTCGCCGCCGAAGACGGTGGAGCAGGCGCGCAAGCTGGTCGAGAGCGACGAGGTGCTGTTCATCTTCAACTCGCTCGGCACGCCGCCGAACTCGGCGATTCACAAATACATGAATTCCAAGAAGGTGCCGCAGCTGTTCGTCGCCACCGGCGCAACCAAGTGGAACGATCCGAAGGACTTCCCGTGGACCATGGGCTGGCAACCCAACTACCAGAGCGAAACGCAGATCTATGCGAAGTGGCTCTTGAAGAACAAGCCGGATGCCAAGATCGCCGTGCTGTTTCAGAACGACGATTACGGCAAGGATTACCTGAAGGGGCTGAAGGACGGCCTCGGGGCGAAGGCCTCTTCGATGATCGTCATGGAGGAGAGCTATGAGACCTCCGAGCCGACCGTCGACAATCACATCGTCAAGCTGAAGTCGACCGGCGCCGACGTCTTCATGAACATCACGACGCCGAAATTCGCAGCGCAGGCGATCAAGAAGAACGCCGAGATCGGCTGGAAGCCGCTGCACTTCCTCAACAACGTCTCGGCTTCCGTCGGCAGCGTGCTCAAGCCCGCCGGCTTCGAGAATGCCCAGGACATCATTTCCGCCGACTATCTCAAGGACGTTTCCGATCCCGAGTGGAACAACGACCCCGGCATGAAGGATTTCCTCGCCTTCATGACCAAGTACTTCCCGGAGGGCGACAAGCTCGACCATGGCACCATCGTCGGCTACGGCGTGGCGCAAACCCTCGTCCAGGTGCTGAAGCAGTGCGGCGACGATCTCACCCGCGCGAACATCATGAAGCAGGCCGCCAGCCTGAAGGACTACCGCACCGAAGTGCTGCTGCCGGGCATCCAGATCAACACCTCGCCGACCGACTTTGCACCCATCAGCCAGCTCCGGCTCGAGAGGTTCAAGGGCGAGAAGTGGGAGCTGTTCGGCGACGTGATCAGCGCCGACGTCGGCGGCTAGACGGCTGAAATACACGATGACGAAAGAACCCCCTGGGCGCATCGCACAGGGGGTTCTTGCTTGCCTTTCGATTATGATGACGCGATTGCACAATCGAATGATGGCAAAGTCCGCTTACGCTTTGGCGGCCAATGCGGTAGGCATGTGACCGGCGCGCTCGCCGCCAGTGTTTCTGTCCGCCCAAGGCTTTTCGTCATGACCGACCGACGTCCTCTGCTCCGCGCACTCTACGACGCTGCCGTTGCCGCCGCCCATCCGAGCACAATTCTGGCGCCGCATTTGCGGCCCGCGCCGAGGGGACGCGTGATCTGCCTTGCCGCCGGCAAGGGCGCGGCAGCGATGGCCGCGGCGGCGGAGCGCCATTATCTCGACACGCTCCAGCTCGCACCGGAACGCCTCGTCGGCATCGCCACCACGCGTCACGGCTACGGTGTGCCGACGCGCCGCATCCGCGTGGTCGAAGCCGGTCATCCCGTGCCCGATGAGGCCGGCCTCAAGGGTGCCGCCGACACGCTCGCGCTCGCTGGCGAAGCCGGGCCGGACGATCTGCTGCTGGTGCTGCTCACCGGTGGCGGCTCGGCGAACTGGATCGCACCGAGCGAGGGCATCAGCTTCGCGCAGAAGCAGGCGGTCAACAAGGCGCTGCTGCGCTCGGGTGCGCCGATCGGCGAGATGAATACGGTGAGAAAACACCTGTCGCGGATCAAGGGCGGCCGGCTCGCCCGCGCCGGCAAGAATGCCGCCGAGATCGT
Source organism: Bradyrhizobium sp. WYCCWR 12699 (assembly GCF_032144035.1). NCBI lineage: Bacteria > Pseudomonadati > Pseudomonadota > Alphaproteobacteria > Hyphomicrobiales > Nitrobacteraceae > Bradyrhizobium > Bradyrhizobium sp. WYCCWR 12699. The sequence goes on along the minus strand of NZ_JAVTJN010000005.1, from coordinate 268,820 downwards.
GACGCTCGCGATCTCGGATGTGCCGCATGACGATCCGTCCGCCATCGCCTCCGGCCCGACCGTGCCTGATCCGACCACGCTGGCCGATGCACGCGCCATCGTCGCGAAATACAAGCTCGACATTGACGATGCCGTCCGCCGTGCGCTCGACGATCCCGCCAACGAAAGCTGCAAGCCCGATGATGCGGCTTTCGCGCGCGCGCATTTCGAGCTCATTGCGCGGCCCAAGCAGTCGCTCGACGCCGCGGTGAAGCTCGCGCGGCAATCCGGCTACGAGACCATCGACCTCGGCGCCGACCTCGAAGGCGAGGCGCGCGAGGTCGCCGCCGCTCACGCCAGGATGGCGCTGGACGCACGCGCGCAAGGCAAGCGCCTTGCAATCCTGTCCGGCGGAGAGCTCACGGTCACCGTGCGCGGCCAGGGACGCGGCGGCCCGAACCAGGAATACGCGCTGGCGCTCGCCAGCCTGCTCAAGGACACGCCTGATATTGCGGCGCTGGCCGGCGACACCGACGGCGCCGACGGCGGTGCCGGCCACCCGACCGACCCCGCGGGGGCGCTGATCGATGCCGCGACCTTCGCGAAGATGAAGGCGCTAGCGCTGCAACCACAGGCCTATCTGGACAACAACGACGCCACCGCCTTCTTCGAGGCGACCGGCGATCTGCTGCAACCGGGCCCGACGCTGACCAACGTGAACGATATCCGGGTGATCCTGGTGGATTGAGGCTGCTCTTACCCTCCCCTGGAGGGTAAGATCAGAACTCGCTCGCGATCTTCGAGAGCATCGCGATCAGGGCTTCGCGGTTGCTCTGCCCGAGCAGATCGTTCAGCCGCGCCTCGTGCTTGGTGGCGACGAGCTTCTTGGCGCGGGCCAGCACGGCCTTGCCCTTGTCGGTCAAAACCAGGATGTGCGAACGGCGGTCGTTGGTGGAGCGGATCCGCGCGCAAAGGTCGCGGCTCTCGAGGTTGTCGAGCATCGCCACGAAGTTCGGCCTGAGGATGCCGAGGGTGGAGGCGATCTCGGTCTGGTTACGGCCGGGATTCTTCTCGACCAGCAGCAGCACCGAGAACTGCGCCGGCGTGAGCTGGAGCGAGGCCATGCACCGCAAGAAGTTCTCGAACACCTTGAGCTGCGCCCGCTTCAGGACATAGCCGAGCTGTTCGGAGAGCTCGCCGAGCTGGAGGGCTTCCGCCTGCGGCTCGCTCGCGTCCTTGCGGCCCTTGGCCGCCTCGCCGGGCTTTTCGGAGGACTTTTCAGCGGTTTTGGAAACGGTCATCGCCTCGTGCTCGTATTCCCGCTAAATTTGGGGCGGGTCGCCCCTCACCCTTGAAGTTATATTTGATAATTGTTATGGACCATATCAAATATCGCATGCGTTTTTCAATGGCTGTGAGCGGACCGTCCACCACAATCGGGGGGACCGGTCCGAATCTTTAGGGGGAGCGTCCGGTCTTGAATACCACCATCATGCTGTTCCTGGTGCAGGACGGCATTACCAATGGCGCGATCTATGCGCTGCTCGGCCTGGCGCTGGTGCTGGTGTTCGCCGTCACCCGCGTCATCCTCATTCCCCAGGGCGAATTCGTCACCTATGGCGCGCTGACCTATGCCTCGCTGGCCGCGGGCCAGATGCCGGGGACGGCCAAGCTCGCGCTGGCGCTCGGCGTCGGCGCCTTCGCCTTCGACCTGTTCGAAGGCCGCAAGGCGCTGCACGGGCGACTGGTCGTGCGCAGCCTGATCACCAACGTCGTGCTGCCTGCCATCGTGCTGGCGCTCACCGTGTACTTCGCCGCCCAGAAGCCGCCGGTCGCCATCTGCATCGCGCTGTCGCTGATGATCGTGGCGATGATCGGCCTCTATCTCTACCGCATCGCGTTCCAGCCGCTGGCGCACACATCGGTGCTGGTGCTGCTGATCGCCTCCGTCGGCGTCCACCTCGCGCTGCAGGGCCTCGGCCTGCTGTTCTTTGGCGCCGAAGGCCAGCGCGGACCCGCCGTGCTGTCCGGCGCCTTCACCGCCGGCGCGCTGCGCTTCACCGGCCAGAGCCTCACCGTCTACGGCATCACCATCGCCTTCATCGTCGGGCTCTGGCTGTTCTTCGGCCTGACGCTCTACGGCAAGGCGCTGCGCGCGACCGCCGTGAACCGGCTCGGGGCGCGGCTCGCGGGCATCCGCACCACGTTGTCGGGGCAGATCGCCTTCCTGCTGGCCTCCGTGATCGGCGCGCTGTCGGGCATCATGATCGTGCCGATCACGACGCTCTATTACGACTCCGGCTTCCTGATCGGCCTGAAAGGCTTCGTCGCCGCGATCATCGGCGGCCTCGTCAGCTACCCCCTCACCGCCGTCGCGGCGTTGGTGGTCGGCATCGTCGAGGCGTTCTCGTCCTTCTATGCCTCCAACTACAAGGAGGTGATCGTTTTCATGCTCTTGATCCCCGTGCTGTTGCTGCGCTCGCTCGCCGCGCCCGCCGTCGAAGAAGAGAAGGACTGAGGCCAAGATGCAGAGCCGGCTTCCCATCATCCTCTTCGCAGCTGTCATGGCGGCGATCCCGTTCGTCCCGGGCACGCCTCCGTTCTGGATCGTGCTGCTCGACAATATCGGCCTTGCGGCGCTGGTCGCGATGGGCCTCGTGCTGCTGACCGGCGTCGGCGGCCTGACCTCGTTCGGCCAAGCCGCCTTCGTCGGCTTCGGCGCCTACACCACCGCGGTGCTGTCGACGGCCTATGGCCTGTCGCCCTGGCTGACGCTGCCGCTGTCGCTGGCAGTCAGCGGATCATTGGCGGTGCTGCTCGGCCTGATCACCGTCCGCCTCTCCGGCCATTATCTGCCGCTCGGCACGCTCGCCTGGGGGCTCGGCCTGTTCTACCTGTTCAGCAAGCTGGAGTTTCTCGGCCGCAACGACGGCATCTCGGCGATCCCGCCGCTGTCGATCGGCACGTTCAAGATGCTGTCGCCCGGCTCGATCTATTACGCGATCTGGGTCGCCGTGATCCTCTCGGCCCTGCTGACGATGAACCTGCTGGACTCCCGCACCGGCCGCGCCATCCGCGCGCTGCGCCGCGGCCATGTCGCGGCCGAGGCGTTCGGCGTGCACACGCCGCGTGCCAAGCTGCTCGTGTTCATCCATGCCGCCGTGCTCGCCGGCCTCTCGGGGTGGCTCTACGCGCATCTCCAGCGCGCGGTGAACCCGACGCCGTTCGGTGCGCAGGCCGGCATCGAATATCTCTTCATCGCGGTGGTCGGCGGCGCCGGCTATGTCTGGGGCGGCGTGCTGGGCGCGGCCATCGTCGTGGTCCTGAAGGAAGTGCTGCAGAGCTATCTGCCGCTGATCCTGCCCGGCTCCGGCCAGGTCGAGACCATCGTGTTCGGCATCATGCTGGTCGCGCTGCTGCAGCTTGCACCCGGCGGCCTCTGGCCCTGGCTGATGTCCTTCCTGCCGGAGCGGACGAGTGGCAAGAAGCCCGACACCTCCCTGAAGCTCGAGCAGCGCACCCGCGCCCCCGGCGAGAGCAGCATCCTGCTCCAGGTCGACAAGGCGCGAAAACAGTTCGGCGGCGTGGTCGCGGTCAACAACGTCTCCTTCGACGTCCAGGCCCGCGAGATCGTCGCGCTGATCGGCCCGAACGGCGCCGGCAAGAGCACCACCTTCAATTTGATCACCGGCGTGCTGTCGGCGACGTCAGGCTCGGTCTCGGTGCTCGGCAAGAAGGTCGACAAGGCGCCGCCGCAGGAGATCGTCAAGCTCGGCATCTCCAGGACCTTCCAGCATGTGAAGCTGGTCCCCGACATGACCGTATTGGAGAACGTCGCGATCGGCGCGCATCTGCGCGGCCATTCCGGGCCGATCTCCTCGATGCTGCGGCTCGATCGCGCCGACGAGGCAAAACTGCTTGCGGAGGCCGCCCGTCAGATCGAGCGCGTCGGCCTCACCGAGCAGATGCACCAGCTTGCGGGCTCGCTCTCGCTGGGACAACAACGCATCGTCGAGATCGCCCGCGCGCTCTGCGTCGATCCGATGCTGCTGCTGCTCGACGAGCCCGCCGCGGGCCTGCGCCACATGGAGAAGCAGCGGCTAGCTGCGCTGCTTCGCGAGCTGCGCGACGGCGGCATGAGCGTGCTCTTGGTCGAGCACGACATGGGCTTCGTCATGAACCTCGCCGACCGCATCGTGGTGCTCGATTTCGGCACCAAGATCGCGGAAGGCACCCCCGCCACGATCAAGACCAATCCCGAAGTGATCAAGGCCTATCTCGGAGTGGCGGCATGAGCGCGCTGTTGTCCGTCGCCGACGCCCACGTCGCCTATGGCAAGGTCGAAGCGGTTCGCTCGGTCTCGCTCGAGGTCGGCGCCAACCAGATCGTCACCATTGTCGGCGCCAACGGCGCCGGCAAGACCACGCTGCTCTCGGCCATCATGGGCATCCTGCCGCTGAAAGGCCGCGTCGCCTTTGCGGGGCAGGACTTGGCGCGGCTCGACATTGAGGACCGCGTCGCGATGGGCCTCGGCCTCGTCCCCGAGCACCGCGAATTGTTCGTGACCATGAATGTCGAGGACAATCTCGAGCTTGGCGCCTTCCGCATCGAGCGGTCCAAGGCGAAGGCCTCGATGGAGCGCGTCTACACGCTGTTTCCGCGGCTGAAGGAGCGGCGCAAGCAGCTCGCCGGCACGCTGTCGGGCGGCGAGCAGCAGATGCTCGCAATGGGCCGCGCGCTGATGGGCGCGCCGAAACTGCTGATGCTGGACGAGCCGAGCCTCGGCCTCGCCCCGATCATCGTCGCCGACATCTTCCGCATCGTCACGGAGCTGCGCAGCAGCGGCGTCTCCGTGCTGCTTGTCGAGCAGAACGCGCAGGCCGCACTGAAGATCGCGGACCAGGCTTACGTGATGGAGCTCGGGGAGTTCGTACTCAGCGGCAAGGCCAGCGACATCGCCGCGAACGAGCGGGTCGCGGCGAGCTATCTCGGCTTCCAGCATGAAGGTGAAAGCGCCGTTTAGCGCCGGCGAACTCCCCCTTTCTCCCCTTGTGGGAGAAGGTGGCCGAGCGTGTCGTCTCCTCTATTTGAAGATCAACCGGCTGCCTTCTCCCCCTTCAACGCCGCGACCTCCGCCTCGAGCTCTGCGATCCTGGCATCCCTCGCCGCCAGCGCGGCCGCGACATCGCCCGCATCGAACTTCTGCGGAATGTGCTGCGGGCAGTTGGTGTCCCACGCCGCAATCTTGAACAGGATCACCTGCTCTGGGCGGGCGCGGTAACCCTTCGGCATCAGCGACGTTGTCAGCGCCTCGTCGTCCTCGACGATTCGCGCCTCGCCCCAGATCTTCACGCGGCGGCGGTGGGCATAATCCATCACGAAAATGTAGGCCTTGGGATTCTCCGACAGGTTGCCTTGCGTGATGTATTGCCGGTTGCCGGCGTAGTCGGTGAAGGCCAGGGTCTGCTTGTCCAGCACCTTCAGGAAGCCCTTGGGCCCGCCGCGGTGCTGGATGTAAGGCTGGCCGTCGGCCGAGGCGGTGGCAAAGTAGAAGCTGTTGGCATCGGCGAGGAACGCCGCGAGGTTCTCATCGACCTCGGTGCGCCATCCTCGCTGCTCGGCATGGGCGTAGCCTTCGCGCGATCCCTTTCGGGTCTGGATCGCTTTCACCGCCGGCGAGAAGGCGACGTCGCTGGCGTAGGTGTGAGTTGCCGTCATCGGAATAGCTCCTGAAATTCCGGCGCATTGCTGCGTCTTTCAGCGCTTAATCTGGACCTTTCCGGCGTTAAAACAATCGAGCGGCTTGACACTTCATCGTTGCAGTATATGCAATAATGCCGTGGACCGCCTCGAAGCAATGCACGTCTTCGTCACCGTCGCCGATCTCAGCGGTTTTGCGCCGGCGGCGCGGAAGCTGCGGCTGTCGCCCTCGGCGGTGACGCGGATGATCGCGGCGCTGGAGGAGCATCTCGGCGCCCGGCTGCTGCAGCGGACCACGCGGCAGGTGACGCTCACCGACGTCGGCACGCGCTATCTGGAGCGCGCGCGGCGCATCCTCGCCGATGTCGAGGAGGCCGACGGCTCCGCGCGCGAGGAGCGCAACCGGCCGAGCGGACGGCTGGTGGTCTCGGCCCCCGTCGGCTTCGGCCGGCTGCATGTCGGGCCGGTCATGACCGATTATCTCAAGCGCTACCCCGAGGTCACCGCCGAGCTCAGGCTGTCGGATAACCTCGTCAATCTCGTCGAGGACGCCGTCGACGCCGCAGTGCGGATCGGCCACCTCGCCGATTCCTCGCTGGTGGCGCGCCAGGTCGGCGAGATGCGGCGGATCGTGGTGGCGGCGCCGGGCTATCTGAAACGGCATGGCGAGCCGAAGACCCCACAGGAATTGCTCGCGCATCAGACCATCGCATTCGGCCCATCCACGACCTGGCGCTTCGTGCAGGACGGCCGCGAGATCGAGGTGGCGCCGAACCCGCGCTTCGCCAGCAACAGCGCCGACGCGGCCCTGCAATATGCCGAAGCCGGCGGGGGCGTGACGCGCGTGCTGGCCTATCAGGCCGCCGAGGGCTTGAAGCGTGGGCGGCTCAGAATCGTGCTCGCACCATACGAGCAGCCGACGCTGCCGATCCACATCGTCTATCCGACCTCGCGCCTGCTCTCGGCCAAGGTGCGCGCGTTCATCGATCTCGTGGTGGAAAGGGCGGAGTGGCGGTTCGGGTAGGTCTCTAGTCCCGGACGCGCGGCAATGCGTAGCGTTGCTGCGCAGAGCCGGCACCCAGACGGCGGTACTGTAGCATGTCGACGGATGGGCCCCGGCTCTGCGGAGCGGCACTTCGCGCCGCACCGCGTCCGGGGGCACGGGAGAGCATCACCCCTTCTTCGGCACCACGCGGAACGTCCCGCTCGCCCGGGCGATCACGGCGTCGTCGGCCTTTGCGAGGCATTGCGCGAAGCAGATCGTGTTGCCGGTCTTGATCGCCTCGCCCTCGAGCGCGAGCCATTGGCCGATCTCGGCGGCGCCGGCATAGTCGACCGACAGCGAGATCGTCACGAACGACGTGGTCCATCCCGTCGCCTGCGCGCAACTGTAGCCCATGGCGGCATCGGCCAGCGCCGCGATCAACCCGCCGTGGATCAATCCGCGGGCATTGGTATGCGGCGTCGCCAGCCGCAATCCCACGGTGACGCCCTTGTCGGTCTTCTTCGAATAGAGCGGCTCCCAGGGATCGGTGAGCGGGGCTTTGCGGAAATGCGGCTCGAAGCCAGCGGGAATGTCGGGAGAGGTCATGGCTGTCTCGCGTTGCTGAGGTCGGAAGCATTGAACGCGACAGCCGTAACGAGCGCATCAATTACAAAGTTTTAAACGGGATTTGCGCAGATGTTTGAAACGGGCTCGGCCGTCATTGCGACGAGCTCTTGCAACGAAGCAGTCCAGACTGTCTCCGCGGAGAGATTTCTAGATTGCTTCGCTCCGCTCGCAATGACGGAGGATCCGGTAACGACGTGCCTAAAACGGCAGCCCCACGTAGTTCTCCGACAGCGACGTCATGGCCGCCTGCGACTGCGTGACATAGTCGAGCTCGGCGAGCTGGATGCGCGCGCCGATGCTCCCGGTGTCGGGGAATTTGTGCAGCATCGAAGTCATCCACCAGGAGAAGCGCACGGCCTTCCATACCCGCGCCAGCGCCGTGGCGGAATAGGCGTCGATGCCGGCGCTCGATTTTTCGTCGTAAAACTCGCGCAGCGCGCTCGACAGATAATGCGCATCGCTGGCGGCGAGGTTGAGACCCTTGGCGCCGGTCGGCGGCACGATGTGGGCGGCATCGCCGCACAGGAACAATTTGCCGAAACGCATCGGCTCGGCAACGAAGCTGCGCAAGGGCGCGATGCTCTTTTCGATCGAGGGGCCCGTGACGAGGCTGTCGGCGGCCTCCTGATCGAGCCGGCGCTTCAACTCGTCCCAGAAGCGATCGTCCGGCCATTGATCGACATGGTCATCCAGCGAACACTGCACATAGTAGCGGCTGCGTCTGGTCGAGCGCATGGTGCAGAGCGCAAAGCCGCGGGCGTGGTTTGAGTAGATCAGCTCGTGGCTGACCGGCGGCGTCTCCGACAAAATGCCGAGCCAGCCGAACGGATAGACCCGCTCGAACTCCTCGATCGCCGAGGCCGGAACGCTGGCGCGGCTGACGCCGTGGAAACCGTCACAGCCGGCGATGAAATCGCAATCCAGCGTGTGAGTGACGCCGTCCTTCACCCAGGTTACGCGCGGGTGACTGCCGTCGAAATCATGCGGCTGCACGTCCCTGGCCTCGTAGACCGAGATGAGACCGGCGGCCTTGCGCGCATTCATCAGGTCGAGCGTGACCTCGGTCTGGCCGTAGATCATGACCGTCTTGCCGGTCGCGGCCTTCATGTCGATGCGATGACGGCGGCCGGAAAAGGCGAGCTCGATGCCCTCGTGCACCAGACCTTCGGCATGCGCCCGGGTTCCGGCGCCGACCTGGTCGAGCAGCGCGACGGTTCCCTCCTCCAGCAGGCCGGCCCGGATGCGGCCGAGCACATAGTCTGGGCTCTGCCGCTCCAGGATGACGTTATCGATGCCGTAGGCATGCAGCAGTTGCCCAAGCAACAATCCGGCTGGCCCGGCCCCGATGATTGCGACCTTTGTCCGCAATACTTGCTCCTTCCTATCCTGTAGGCTTTTGGCCGGGCCGCTTGTCGCGCCGGCCCGCGGACGATAATTATATCATATAACGTTTGGGCAAAAGGGGAGCGATGGTCGCCCGGGCAGCGACAAATCCATGCAACATGGCTGACGTAGATGGCGCGCCGAGGCGAGTGCCAATTCCGGCTTGAACGCGCCGGCCAATTAGATAACATGTTAATTAACGAGACCGGGCCATCGAAGCCCGCCGTCGAAACAGGGAGAGACGCGTGATGAGAAAAGCCTGTCTGGCATTGCTGCTGGCCGCGAGCGTGACGCCTGCCTTGGCGCAGGACAAGACCTTCGATTTGAAGATCTCGCACTGGGTGCCGGCATCGCATCCGCTGCAGAAGTCGCTGGAGGACTGGGCCGCGGCGGTCGAGAAGGATTCCGGCGGCACCATCAAGGGCAAGGTGTTTCCCGCCCAGCAGCTCGGCAAGGCGTTCGACCATTACGACATGGCGCGGGACGGCATTGCCGACGTCACCTACGTCAATCCCGGCTACCAGCCCGGCCGCTTCCCGATCGTCGGTGCCGGCGAACTGCCGTTCCTGATCTCGGACGCCAAGGGCGGCTCGATGGGGCTGGACGCCTGGTATCGCAAATACGCCGAGAAGGAGATGAAGGACGTCAAATACTGCCTCGCCTTCGTCCACTCGCCCTCCTCCTTCCATTCCAAGACCAAGAAGATCGTCATGCCCGAAGACGTGAAAGGCATGAAGATCCGCCCGGCGCACGCCACCATGGCGAACTTCGTCACCTCGCTCGGCGGCACCAACGTGCAATCCTCGGCACCGGAAGTTCGCGACATCATCGAGCGCGGCGTGGCCGACGGCGTCACCTTCCCCTGGGGATCCCTGGTGCTGTTCGGCATCGACAAGGTGACCAAATACGACATGGAGGCGCCGCTCTACACCACGACCTTCGTGTTCGTGATCAACAAGGACAAGTACAATGCGATGTCCGACAAGCAGAAGGCCGCGATCGACAAGAACTGCTCGGTCGAGATGGCCGGCGTGGTCGGCGAGCACTGGGGCAAGTTCGAGGATGCCGGCATCGACAAGGTGAAGGCCGAATCCGGCCACGAGGTCTACAAGCTGACACCCGAGCAGACCGCCGCCTGGAAGAAGGCCGCCGAGCCGCTGGTAAAGACCTGGAGCGAGGGTGCCAAGAAGGGCGGTGCCGATCCCGATGCCGCGCTGGCGGAGCTCAAGGCCTCGCTGAAGAAGTACAACGCGCTGGCGGAGTGAGGCCGGACTGCGGCCGCGCACTCGCTGCACCTCTCCCGCTTGCGGGAGAGGTCGCGCCGAAGGCGCGGGTGAGGGATTTCTCCTCTTGGGCGTTCTCGATTGTGGAAGCACCCTCTCCCCAACCCTCCCCCGCAAGCGGGGGAGGGAGCGCTCCTTCTTCGCGGCAACAGCTGAACCCAGCTTCGCTAATTCTAGATAGGACTCATCGCCCATGAAGCGCTCCTGGATGGACCGCATCATCGACACGATCGAATGGATCGCGGCCGGCTTCGTCGGCATTGTCGCGCTCGACATCTTCCTGTCGGTGCTGCTGCGCAACACGCTGAACTATTCGATCCCCGACAGCTTCGACATCGGCCGCATGCTGCTCGGCATCCTCATTTTCTGGGGCATCGCGGCGACCTCCTATCGCGGCACCCACATCACGGTCGATCTCGTCTGGGGCAATGTCGGACCGCGCTACCAGCGCTGGATCGACGTGTTCGCCACGCTGGTGCTGCTGTTCGTCGTGACCGTGCAGACCTGGACGCTGTTCGACAAGGTGCGCGGCACCTACAACGACAACGTCCAGACCTTCGACATGCACATGCCGACCTGGCCGTTCTTCGCGATCGCCTGGATCGGCGACGTTTCCGCCGTGCTGCTGATCGCGATCCGCACCTACCGATTGATCTTCCATCCTGAAGACATGCACGATCCCAAATTGAAGGCGACGGAGTAATCATGAGCACCGATGCCGTCGCCTTAATCGGCTTCGTTTCCCTGTTCGCCCTGATGTTGCTGCGCGTGCCGGTCGGCATGGCCATGGGCCTCGTCGGCGTCTCCGGCTTCGCCTATCTCGTCAACGGCAATGCGGCGCTGAAGCTGGTCGGCCAGACCTCGATGCGCACGGTCACCGACTACACGTTCGGCGTCATCCCGATGTTCCTGCTGATGGGCTCGTTCGTGTCCAATTCCGGCATGAGCCGCGAGCTGTTCCGCGCCGCCAACGGTTTCGTCGGACACTTACGCGGCGGGCTCGGAATCGCCACCGTCGGGGCCTGCGGCGGCTTTGCCGCGATCTGCGGCTCATCGGTTGCGACTGCCGCGACCTTCTCCGCCGTCGCTTACCCCGAGATGCGCCGCTTCGGCTATCCGCAATCCTTTGCCACCGGCGTGATCGCCGCGGGCGGAACACTGGGCGCGATGCTGCCGCCCTCCACCGTGCTCGCCGTCTACGGCATCATCACCGAGCAGGACATCGGCAAGCTCTTCATCGCCGGCATCATTCCGGGCCTGCTGGCGATGTCGATGTATATGATCACGATCTTCCTGATCGGCTATTTCCGGCCCGACTTCCTGCCCAAGGGCAAGGTGACGCCGTGGCGTGAGCGCTTTGCCGGCCTGAAGGAGATCTGGGCGCCGGTGCTGCTGTTCGTGTTCGTGATCGGCGGCCTCTACGGCCTGCCCTTCCTGCCGCGCTTCACGCCGACGGAAGCCGGCGGCGTCGGTGCCGCGGGCGCCTTCATCATCGGCGTGCTGACGGGCCGCCTCGACCGCGAGAAGATCCTGGCCTCGCTGCTGCAGGCGACACGCACCGCGGCCGCCGTCTTCACCGTGCTGATCGGCGCGCTGATCTTCGGCTATTTCCTCACGGTGACGCAGACGCCGCAGAAAGTGACCGAGTTCCTCACCGGCCTTGGCCTGGGCAGCTACGGCGTGCTGGCGCTGATCATGGTGATGTATCTCGTGCTCGGCTGCCTGATGGACGCCATGGCGATGATCATCCTCACCGTGCCCATCATCTTCCCCGTCATCACGCATCTCGGCTTCGACCCGATCTGGTTCGGCGTCATCATCGTGATGACGGTCGAACTCGGCCTGATCCACCCGCCGGTCGGCATGAACGTCTTTGTCATCAAGAGCGTGGTGAAGGACGTCTCCTTCTCCACGATCTTCAAGGGCGTCATCCCGTTCGTGGTCACCGACCTGATCCGCCTCGTGATCCTGATCGCCTTCCCGCTGCTGGCGACCTGGCTGCCGACACGGATGATGGCGAATTAGGAGACGTGATAGAGCGGCGAGTTATCTTGCCCTCTCCCCTGTGGGAGAGGGTGGCTCGCCGCGATAGCGGCGAGACGGGTGAGGGATCTCTCTCCGCATGCACTGCGTTTGCGGAAGCAACCCCTCATCCGGCGCTTCGCGCCACCTACTCCCACAAGGGGAGAAGGAAGGGCAGCGGGGCACTGCGATACATTGGAGGCGACCGATGATCCCCATCCTCGAGACCGAGTACGTCTTCACCATCACCGCGCGCATCGGCGACGTCGTGACAGCCGGCGAGACCGGGATCGGCGTTCGCCGTATCATTCCGATCATCGGCGGCGAAGTGACGGGCGCGATATCAGGCAAGGTGCTCCCCTTCGGCGCCGACTTCCAGACCATCCGCCCCAACGAGCTGATCGATCTCGAGGCGAAATATGCCTTCGAGACCGACGACGGTGCCGTGGTCTATGTCGAGAACAAGGGCATGCGTTTTGGCCCGGTCGAACTGCTGCAGAAGCTCAAGCGCGGCGAGCCGGTCGATCCCAAGCTGATCTATTTCCGCACCGTGCCGAAGTTCGAGACCGGGCACGAGAAATATCGCTGGCTGATGGAGCACATTTTTGTCGGCTCGGCCGCGCGCCATGCAGATCGCGTGGTGATCGACGTGCATCAGGTGGTGTAACAACATCCTCCATCGTCGTCCCTGCCCGGTGCGCAATTGCGCACGGGGCGCAGGAAGCCATACCGCGTGATTTATCGAGTGCGGGCGGTTGGCGTACCGAACGACGAGCCTTCGCCAAACTCCTCCCTGGGGTTATGAGTCCCTGCGTGCGTGCGCAGGGACGGCATAGTGTGCAGAGCAGCATTCTGCGGCCCGTGACCTTGACTCCCCCAAAATTCGTTATACAACATAACTATTCTGACAAGGACGCAAATGACACAGGGAAACGCCGAGACCGCTGATGCGGGTGCCTCCGGGCTGCTCCGGATCGAGAGGGCGGACCGGGTTCTGACCGTGGGTCTGAACCGGCCGGCCAAGCGCAATGCGCTGAACGACGGCATCATCCTGGAAATCGGCGCGTGTTTCGCCAACCTGCCCGAGGACATCGGCGCGGTCGTCATCCACGGCATCGGCGATCATTTCTCCTCGGGCCTCGACCTCTCCGAGCTGACCGAGCATGACGCGACCGGCGGCCTGCTGCATTCCCAGATGTGGCACCGGGTGTTCGACCGCATCCAGTACAGCCGCGTTCCCGTGATCGCGGCGCTGAAGGGCGCCGTGATCGGTGGCGGGCTGGAGCTGGCCTGCTCGGCGCATATCCGCGTCGCCGAACCCTCGACCTATTTCGCGCTGCCCGAGGGACAACGCGGCATCTTCGTCGGCGGCGGCGGCTCGGTGCGGCTGCCCCGGCTGATCGGCGTCGCCCGGATGATGGACATGATGCTGACGGGCCGCGTCTACAGCGCGACCGAAGGCGCCTCCTACGGTTTCGCGCAATATGTGACGGAAAGCGGCAACGCGCTCGGCAAGGCGATGGAGCTTGCCACGAAGGTCGCCTCCAACGCGCCGCTGACGAATTTCGCCGTGCTCCAGGCGCTGCCGATGATCGCGGAGGCCAATCCGCAGACCGGCCTCCTCATGGAATCGCTGATGGCGACCGTCGCGCAGAGCGACAAGGAGGCCAAGCGGCGGATCCGCGAATTCCTCGAGCACAAGACCGCAAAGGTGAAGCCCAAGTCATGAGCGCGCAGCCGTCCTCTTCCAGCATGGAGCGCGGCGCGAGCACTTTCCCGCTGCGGCCCATCTCGTTCGGCGATCCCGTCGTCGACATCGAACGTCGCGACGACGGCACGATTTACCTGCGGCCCAAACAGCCGCTCGGCGACTATCCCGTCCGCATCACCGACCGCCTGCATCATTGGGCGGCGACCACGCCGGATCGCGTCTTCATGGCGGAGCGCGAAGGCGGCCGCGGCTGGCGCAAGATCACTTACGCCGAGCTGCTCACTGCGAGCCGGCACATCGCGTCGAGCCTGATTGCGCGCGGCCTGTCGGCGGAGCGGCCGGTCGTCATCCTCTCCGGCAATTCGATCGATCACGCCTTGCTCGCGTTCGGCGCGTTCTATGCCGGCATTTCGTTCTGTCCGGTGTCGCCGGCCTATTCGCTGGTCTCGAAGGATTACGGCAAGCTGTCCTATCTGATGAAGCTGCTGACGCCTGGCCTCGTCTTCGCCGAGGATGCCGACAAGTTTGCCGATGCGCTCGCCGCCAATGTCTCGCTCGGCACCGAGATTGCAGCGTCCTACGGCCATGTACCCGGGCGCGACGTCACCCTGCTCGCCGACCTCATGGCGGCGCCGATCCGCGGCGATCTCGACGAGGTCCATGGCAGGATCGGCCCCGACACGATCGCAAAGTTCCTGCTGACCTCGGGCTCGACCGGCAACCCGAAGGCCGTCATCAACACCCAGCGCATGATCTGCGCCAACCAGGTGATGCTGCGCGAGACGCTCGCCTTCCTGAAGGACGAGCCGCCCGTCATCATCGACTGGCTGCCCTGGAATCACACCTTTGGCGGCAACCACAATATCGGGCTGACGCTCTACAATGGCGGCTCGATGTATCTGGACGCCGGCAAGCCGATGCCCGGCGGCATCGAGGAGACCGTGCGCAATCTCCAGGAGATCTCGCCGACGGTCTATTTCAACGTGCCCAAGGGCTATGAATCGCTGCTGCCCTATCTGCGCGACGACCAGGGCCTGCGCGCAAAGTTTTTCGACCGGCTGCACGCGATGTTCTTCTCGGGCGCCGCGCTCTCGCCCTTCATCTGGGACAGTCTCGACGAGCTCGCGGTGAAGGAAAAAGGCTATCGCGTGCCGATGCTGACCGGGCTCGGGGCGACCGAGACCGCGCCGTTCTTCATGTCGGTCAACCCACGCACCAGCCGCTCGGGCCATGTCGGCCTGCCGGTGTCGGGCAACGACGCCAAGCTGGTGCCGAACAACGGCAAGCTGGAGGTACGCGCCAAGGGGCCGAACGTCATGCCCGGCTATTGGCGCCAACCCGACATCAGCGCGAAATCCTTCGACGAGGAAGGATTCTACAAGATGGGCGATGCGCTCAAGCCCGCAGACCCCGACGATCTCAACGCCGGCTTCGATTTCGACGGCCGCGTCGGTGAAGACTTCAAACTCGCCAGCGGCACCTGGGTCAGCGTGGGCCCCCTGCGTGCACGCCTCACGGCGGCCTGCGCGCCGCTGGTGCGCGACGTCGTCATCGCCGGCATCAACCGCGACGAGGTCTCCGCGCTGGTCGTGCTCGACCTCGACGGTTGCCGGCTGATCAACCCGACGCTGCCGACCGACGATCTCGTCGTCGCGACGCGCGACCGCCTGGTGCGCGAAGCTTTCCGCGAGCGCCTGACGCGCTTCCTCAGCCAGGCCACGGGATCCTCGACGCGGATCACGCGCGCGATCCTGATGGACGCACCGCTCTCGATCGACAAGGGCGAGGTCACCGACAAGGGCTCGATCAACCAGCGGGCCGTGCTCGAGCACCGCGCCGAATTGATCGAGGAGCTCTACGCTGCCAATCCGTCGGGCCGTGTGATATCGGTCGGATAAGAAATCATCGCATCAGGAGAACGCCATGTTGTTGAAGGATCAGGCAGCCATCGTCACCGGCGGCGCATCGGGACTGGGCGCTGCCACCGCGCGAAAGCTGGCGGCGCAGGGCGCCAAGGTCGCGGTCTGCGACCTCAATACCAAGCTTGCCGAGACGGTTGCCGCCGAGATCAAGGGCGTGGCCGTGACCTGCGACGTCTCCGATGCCGCCTCCGCTGAAGCTGCGGTCGCGCAGGCCGCGAAAGCTCATGGCCCGGCGCGCGTGCTGGTCAATTGCGCCGGCATCGGTGTTGCCAAGCGTGTGGTCGGCCGCGACGGTCCGATGGCGCTCGCCGATTTCGACAAGGTGATCAAGGTCAATCTGATCGGCACCTTCAACATGCTGCGCCTTGCGGCCACCGAGATGTCCAAGCTCGAGCCGCAGGCGACCGGCGAGCGCGGCGTCATCATCAACACGGCGTCCGTCGCGGCCTATGACGGCCAGATCGGCCAGTCCGCCTATTCGGCCTCCAAGGGCGGCATCGTCGGCATGACGCTGCCGATCGCGCGCGAGCTCGCGCAGTTCGGCGTCCGCGTGCTGACCATCGCACCCGGCCTGTTCCTGACGCCGCTGCTGGCGAACCTGCCGCAGGAAGCCCAGGACTCGCTCGCCGCCGCCATCCCCTTCCCGCGCCGGCTCGGCCAGGCCGACGAATTCGCCGCGCTCGCGCTGCACATGGTCGAGAATGCGTATCTGAACGGTGAAGTGGTGCGCCTCGACGGCTCGCTGCGCATGGCGCCGAAGTAAGGCCAGCCCATGTTCGTGAACCGGCGCGAGGTCCAGATCCAGTGGGGCGATTGCGACCCCGCCAACATCGTCTATTACCCGCGCTATTTCGCGATGTTCGACGATTCGACCTCGACCCTGTTCGAGGTCGCCGGGTTCTCCAAGCAGGACCTGGTCCGCAAATACGGCCTGGTGGGCATCCCCATGGTCGACACGCGGGCCAAGTTCTACATCCCCTCGACCTATGGCGACTGGATCACCATCGAAACGAAGATCGAAAGCATCAAGCGCTCGAGCTTCGAGGTGAAGCACAATGTCTACAAGGGCGAGTCGCTGGCGATCGAGGGGTTCGAGACCCGCGTGCTGGTCGGCCGCGATCCCGTTAACCCCGACAAGCTGAAATCGGCACCATTCCCGGCGGAAATGGTAGCCAAATTCACGGGAAGCTAAATCGCCGCATCACCAAAAGAGGGGGCTGAATTACCCCCCGATTTCTGCTTTCAAAGAAACACGTAAAGGGAGGAATAAATGAAACGCTTTTACCTGACTGCCGCGATCGCCGCGGCGACGCTAGCCCTGCCGGCACTGCCCGCACTGGCCCAGACCAGCGACATCACCATCGGCATCACCACCACAACGACCGGTCCCGGCGCAGCACTCGGCATCCCCGAGCGCAATGCGCTGGAGTTCGTGCCGAAGGAAATCGGCGGCGTGCCGCTGAAGGTGATCGTGCTCGACGACGGCGGCGATCCCACCACTGCAACCACCAACGCGCGCCGCTTCGTGACCGAATCCAAGGCCGACATCATCATGGGCTCGGCGCTGACGCCGCCGACGATCGCGGTCTCCAACGTCGCCAACGAAGCCGGCATTCCGCATTTCGGCCTCGCACCGTTCCCGATCACGCCGGAGCGCATGAAGTGGTCGGTGGCGATGCCGCAGCCGATTCCGATCGTCGGCAAGGTGCTGTACGACCACATGAAAGCCAAGGGCGTGAAGACGCTCGGCTATATCGGCTACTCCGATTCCTATGGCGATCTCTGGTTCAACGATTTGAAGGCCCAGGCCGTGCCGATGGGCATGACCATCGTCGACGAGGAGCGTTTCGCCCGTCCCGACACCTCGGTGACCGGTCAGGTGCTCAAGCTCGTCGCCGCCAATCCCGACGCGATCCTGGTCGGCGCGTCCGGCACCGCGGCCGCGCTGCCGCAATCCGAGCTGCGCGAACGCGGCTACAAGGGCCTGATCTACCAGACCCACGGTGCCGCCAGCATGGACTTCATCCGCATCGCCGGCAAAGCGGCGGAAGGTGTGCTGATGGCTTCGGGCCCGGTGATGGACCCGGAAGATCAGCCCGACGAAGCCGCCACCAAGAAGCCGGGCCTCGCGCTGAACTCGGCCTATGAGGCCAAGTACGGTCCGAACAGCCGCAGCCAGTTCGCCGGTCATTCCTACGATGCCTTCGAGATTCTCAAGCGCATCATCCCGACCGCGCTGAAGACCGCCAAGCCGGGCACGCCCGAATTCCGCGAAGCAATCCGCCAGGCGCTGCTGTCGGAGAAGGAGCTGGCGGCGAGCCAGGGCGTCTACAACTTCACTGAAAAGGACCGCTACGGCCTCGACGAGCGCTCGCGCATCCTGCTCACGGTGAAGGACGGCAAGTACTCGCTGGTGAAGTGAGCGCGCCGAGAAATTTAGGACGACGAGAGCCGGCCCATCGGGCCGGCTCTTTTAATTTTGGCTTGAAGGATGCTGGCCCCAGCAACGCTGCGCCCCCTCGCCCGCCTGCGGGAGAGGTTACAGCGAGCGTGCCGCTACGCCGCGGCCTCAAGCCGCCTGCCGCAGCGGTGCCCAGGCGAATTCGGGGTAATACGTATCCATCATGCGGTCGACGAAGGCGGTGAGGTTCGGAAACCCTTCCGCGCGCTCGCGCAAGACCGATTCGAAGAACGGCGTAAGGATGCCGGCGAGCATGCCGAAGGCGGTGGCGTCGACGCCGCAGGGCTTGTTGCCCATCAGGTACGCCTTGTCGCCAAGCTGTACCGAGAGCGCAAAGAGCGAGCGCACGGCGAGGTCGACGTCGTCATCGGGCGCGTGGCGGCCGAGGCCCGAGAGCAGATAGTTCTCGGCGACGCGGAACTGCGCGTCCTCGCGTAGCTTCTCGCGGTTGTGCTCCGGTGCGCCGTCGAAGAAATGCGCAGGTCCCTTGGCGAAATTCACCGGATCGACCCAGCGCGCCCCGACCAGCCCCCAATAGACGTGATGCTCGATCATGCGCTCGAACGCCCAGGCTTGCGCCCGCGCGGCCAGCGACAGGCCGGCGTCGAAATCGAAGCCGTAGCGGCGCTCGATATGGGCGCGAATGAAGGTGGAATCAGCCACCGCCTCGCCGCCGTCGTCGATGAACGGCAATTGCCCCTTGGGGGAGGCCGGCGGCATCGCCCGCTCCTTTCGGTAGGGCAGTCCCGCCATCTTGAGCTGCACCTCCGTCTTGGTGACGAAGGGGCTGATTTCCGGCAGGCCGAAGCCGGCGCCAAAGCCATAAAGCGTGATCATGCGAGCTCTCCTGAACCTCTCGAAAGTTGGCGGAACCTAGCGACCGGCTGCTGCCACCATGGTGGCAGCAGCCGTGATATCTTCTGCGAAGCGGGCCCCCTGCCAGGCGCGGCCCATCACATGGCGGACCAGCGCGTCCGCGGCCTGGGTCAGCGAGCGCGCCACGACGCTTGCAAGGGCAAACCGGAGGTCGACGGCCATGAGATCGAGCGAAACGAGGCGGGCGAGCGCCGACACGGACCACGCCTGGGCCCGCAGCATCGGAATGGCCGGGCCGAAATGGGTCGGAATGATCATGGACAAATCCTCTTCAGTCGCTGTGTTGTCCCGGTATAGAACCCCCCTGCTGCCAACATCCTGTCAGCAGCCGCGCGCCGCCTTCTGAAAAAACCACCGATGAGAGAATTGTCATGAGACGCGCCGACCGGCTGTTTCAGATCATCCAGGTGCTGAGGCGCACGCGTAAGCCGCTGACGGCGAACGCCATCGCGGCCGAGCTCGAGACCTCGAAGCGCACGATTTATCGCGACATCGCAACGCTGATCGGCCAGCGCGTGCCGATCCGCGGGGAAGCCGGCATGGGCTACGTCCTTGAAAAGGGTTTTGACCTGCCGCCCTTGATGCTGACGCCCGACGAGATCGAGGCGGCCGTGCTGGGCGCACAATGGGTCGCCGGCCATGCCGATTCGGCACTGGCGCGCGCGGCCGAAGATCTGATGGCGAAGATCGCCGACACCGTCCCCGAGCGCCTGCGTCCCTTCGTGCTGGAGCCGGCGAGCCGCGCACGCCCAAGCTGGAACCGGGAGCCGGACCGCCTGGACATGGTGCGCACCCGCACCCAGATCCACGAAGGCAAGAAGATCATGCTGCGCTATCGCGACGAGCAGGGCCGCGCCAGCGAGCGCATGATCTGGCCGATCTCGGTCGGCTATCTCGAGGCCGTGCGCCTGCTCGCCGCCTGGTGCGAGCTGCGCGGCGACTTCCGCAGCTTCCGCACCGACCGCGTGGTGGAGGCGAATTATCTCGAGGAGAAATATCCCGAACGACGCGACGTGCTGCGCGCAAGATGGCGGCAGAGTCTGGTCTGGGGCCCGCCCAAGGATACCTGAAGGACACGTGACGAGGATGCAAGAGAGCTCCCCCATCGATCCGTCGAGCTGCTGCCAGAGTTGCGGCGCATGCTGCGGCTATTCGGCCAACTGGCCGCGCTTCTCGATCGAGAGCGACGAGGAGCTTGCTGCGATCCCGCAAGCCCTGATCAACGAACGCCAATCCGGCATGCGGTGCGAGGGCGATCGTTGCTCGGCCCTGCAGGGCGACATCGGGAAAGCAACCGCGTGCGGCATCTATGCAATGCGGCCGGAGGTGTGCCGCACCTGCATGCCGGGCGATGCCGAATGCGCAATGGCGCGGCGGAAGTTCGGGCTGCCTGTGATCGCGAGCGCTTAGGCGGGGACTGCTTCGCTGATCTCGTCGTCGAACTCGTCCTCGAGCGGCGCGAGCACCGACAGCGGCTTGGTCGACAGCGTGATCGGCTTGCGGCCGCCCGACAGCGACGGCGAGGATTTCGCCGCGCCTTCCCGCGACAGCGCGTAGAGCGTCGAGCCGACACGGCCGCCGTTCTCGATCAGGTCGCGCTCGGTGCAGCTCGCTGCGATCACGACCGCCAGCGAGTGCAGATGGTTGCGGCGATAGCAAAACAGCGCCAGCCTGGCGCGTGCGTCAGGGGAAACACTCTCAACCAACCTCGGCAGGCCGCTCTCGCTGGCGCGATACATCTCGCCAAGGAGTTCGTCGCGAACCGGGCAGAAATCGCTTTCAAAGGCGTCGCGGCTTGAAAACATTGCAGTTCTCCCTCGTGTGAGGAAGATGCAGCGCAATTCTCTAATGAAAGGTTAACCACGCTGCCCGGTAGTCACCCGGGGTCCTTGCGCGTCCGCCGCGAATCGGAGGGGCCCCGGTGCGGGATCCGAGGACTACCGCTCCGGCTGGAGCGTGGGACACCAGGGCCTCCGCGGCGTCATGGCCGGGCTTGCCCCGGCCATCCACGAACAGCCGAGACGCACGAAAGAACGTGGTGCCAAGCCCGGGCATGACGACCTTTGGTGCCGATGAAGATTTGGCCCGCTCAAGCAGTCAGTTCGCCGCCATGAAGATGGAGAGGCCAAAACCGGTGAGATGGTGCAGCGCCTGGTCGACGCCGATCAGTGTCCAGAACCAGGGATGCGCAAGATCGACCCCGAAATTCGCCGAAACAAACCCCTTGGCACGGTCGATCGTGATGTGGATCACGAAGTCGATGAGGGCCACGAACCAGAATTTCGGCGCCACGATCAGGATCAGCGGCAGTGCAACCGCAAGGTGAATCAGGCAATGCACCAGAAGCGGCAGGGCCCAGCCGTGCTTCTGGTCCTTGCCGTGCGCCATCCAGGCGGTCTGGAGGACGAAATCGGCGATGATGTGCTTGAAGGTGAGCAGCAACATCCAGCCAATGAGCGCTTCGACCGGAATCGCCGATGACATGGGTGGAAACGACAAGGCTGACGCCCTCATTGACGTGACAAGAAAAATTGGAGCGTTCAGCGCAACTTCTTCTTGGACCAGTTCTGGACCGGTCAAATCGCCGGGACGCGCGATTTATGACATCTCCCGCGGCGGAATGCAGCCGGGGGGAACCGGAAAATCGCCAAGTGTGGCTAACTGGTGATAGGATGACCAATCGCCGCGGACGTGTCGCGTAAGGTTACCATCGGCTCGGAATTTGCATTCCGTGACCTTCGCGCTATCATTCCGGATAGAGAATATCGTTCTTTTTTCAGACCTTTACGAATTTCAGGGCGCTCCGCGCGATCGCATCCGCAAGCCGCCCGCCACCCTAGAATAAGGCCAGAGTGCTGCCATGAGTACTGAAGGCCCGGATTCGTCACTCATCGAGCCGCCGCCCCGGCGCCCCAAGGTGATCAAGACCAATCAGCAGCAGGTCTTCCTCTACGTCGTGCTGACCCTGCTGTTGTCGCTCGCCACCGTCTGGGGCGGCCGCGCCATGCTGCACAATTCGGAAACGCTGACCTTTGCCGTAGGCGCTCCCAACAGCGACGAGGCGCTGTTCGCCGCCAAGCTCGCCGCCGTGCTGAAGTCCAACGCCTCGCGCTTCCGGATCAAGATCGTCAACAACGCCGACAATGCCAAGGCGCTCGCACAGTTCGACCGCAAGCAGGCCGACCTCGCGGTCCTGCGCACCGACGCCAAGGTCCCGCTGCGGGCACGCACGCTCGCGATCCTCGAGCACGATCTCGTGCTGCTGCTGGGCCCCGGCAACAAGAAGATCAAATCGATCGCCGAACTGAAGAAGAAGAAGGTCGCCGTTCTCGCCGAGAGCGAATCCTCCCTCGCCTTCGTCCGCAGCATCCTCGACATCCCCGACGGTCCTGATGCCGCGAAGATCCAGATGGCGCCGCAGGGCGCAACGCTCGACAAGCTGTTCGCACCGTCAAACGGCTTCGGCGCGGTCATCGCCATCGTCCATGCCTCCCGGGCGGTGCGCGACAAGGCCTATGAGCAACTCGCCAAGCGCGGCGGCTTCACGCTCAACGCGATCGACGAGGCCAAGGCGCTGGCGCGCAGGCTTCCCGGCATTTCCAGCGAGACGCTGACGGCAGGCACGCTGTCGACCTCGCCGCAAATTCCCGACGACGACCTCGACACGATCGGCCTGGAATGGCTGCTGGTCGCGCAATCCAGGATGTCCCCCACCACGGCGGGCGAACTCGCACGCACCGTTTACGAGAACAAATCCGCACTCGGGCTCGACAACAGCTTTGCCACCAGAATTGAGCCGGCCTCGACCGAGAAGGACGCCTTCGTGATGGCGCACCAGGGGGCGGCCGACTACATCAACGACGACACCAAGTCGTTCATGGATAAGTACAGCGACCTGATGTATCTGGGCGCCGCCGCGCTCAGCGTCATCGGTTCGATCTTCGCCGCGATCTACGCCAAGATCACGCGCATCGCGCCAGAGAAGGCCAGCGAGCTCTCCACCGCCATCCTCGACATCGGCGAGCGGATCGAGCACGCCCACTCTCTGGATCAGCTCGAATGTCTTCAGGACGAGCTCGAGGGCATTTTGCGCGGCGCCGTCATCGGCCTACGAGACGGCACGATCAGCACCGACGGGCTCGACACCTTCAAGCTCGGCTACGAGTTCGTCCGCGACGAGATCGGCATGCGCCGCGACTACCTGAAGCGTCATGCCAACGAGACCGAGAAGACGCCGCAGGGCGCCGGCCCTGCCCAGCATGACGACAGCAATGTCGTGGTGGTGAAGACTGCCCAGAGCGCCTGAGAAGCGCGGTCGGGCCGCCCACAACTCTCTTGTCCCGAACAGGTTGCACCGCCGAAGACGTCGCAGCGCTGAACTGGGACCCGGGAGCCGCAGCATGTGCCGCTGAATGGGCCCGCTCTGCAGCGCAACACTGTGTGCTGCGCTGCGTCCGGGGCATCAGACTGGGGTTGGGCCGCCAGCCGACCGATATCGGCCGTCTGGAACCGCTGCGATCTGCAACCGTTGGTTCGCGATTGCAACCGGAGACCGCAGCATGCGTGCACTCCTCATCATCCTCCTGCTGGGAATGCTGGCGGCGGCCGGCTATTTCGCCTATTCCGCAATGACGGTTGAAGGTGACCCGATCCCGACCGAAGGCTACGTGGCGCTTGCGCTGGGCGCGGGGTTTTCCATCATCGTCGGCATCGGGCTGATGGTGCTGCTGTTCTTCAGCAGCCGCCGCGGTTACGACGAGCCGCCGCATTTCAGGTAGACGCCCCGCCGGCGACGGCGGCACAGCGGACCCCGTCGCCGCCGCGCCGATCGCACGGCCTGCCCCGTCGTTGACGGCCCCCGCCCGGGCGGGCACTTTGGCGCCGACGTCCCAGCCGGGACCCCGAAGACTTGTCCCAAAGACCGAGCCGCCCTCCCGCATGTCCAAGCCGTTGATTTCCGCTCTGGCCCAGTTTGCGGCCGCCACGGCCGGCCGCAACATGACCAAGGCGGCCTATGTCGCGGTGAGCATCGGCGTGCTCAGCATGGTGCTGCTGTCGGACAAGCGGGCCCATGAGGCGCACGACTGGATCAGCGCTCTGCTCTGGACCTGCCTCGCCTATTTCGTATTCGAATGGCTGGTCCGGCTGCGTCATATGACGCAGCAAGGGCGGCTTTCGCTGTACATGTCCTCTTCTGCCGGGCTGGTCGACGCGATCGGGGCTCTGGCGGTGCCGGTCGCGCTGGTTCTCGGCGTCGAGCCCAGGACGGCTTGGCTGCTCAGCGTGCTCTGGGTGCTCAAGGTGGTGCCGGGCATTCCGGGCCTGCGGCAGCTTCGCCGCGTGCTGGTGCTGGAATCGGGGCCCCTGCTCAGCGTGCTCGTGATCTTCCTGATGGTGGTCTTCCTCGCCTCCGTCGCCGAATATTTCCTGGAGCGGGACGTGCAGCCGCAGACCTTCGGCAGCGTCCCCGCGGCGCTGTGGTGGGCCGTCGTCACACTCACGACCACTGGCTATGGCGATGCCGTCCCGGTCACGCCGCTGGGGCGGCTGGTGGCGGCCGCGGTGATGATCTCCGGCCTCGGTGTGTTCGGCCTCTGGACCGGTATCCTGGCGACCGGATTTGCCGCCGAGACGCGGCGCGACAATTTCCTCAAGACCTGGGAGGCCGTCAGCAAGGTGCCCTTCTTCGCGGCGCTCGGCCCCGCCGCGATTGCCGACGTCACCCACATGCTGCGGACCATGGAGCTGCCGGCGCGCACCATGATCATCCGCAAGGGGGCGCAGGGCGATTGCATGTATTTCATCGCCGCCGGCGAGGTCGAGGTCGACCTTCCCGGCAAGAAGGTTCAGCTCGGCGAAGGCGCCTTCTTCGGCGAGATGGCGCTGCTCGGCAACAACAAGCGCGGCGCCAACGTTTCGACCACGAAAGTGTCGCGGCTTCTGGTACTCGACCTCGTCGACTTCCGCGTGCTGATGGCACGGCACCCGGATCTCGCCGAGACCATCGATGCCGAGGCGAAACGCCGCGCGCTCGAAAACAAGTAGAATGGAGACAAGAATGTCGGATATCACCGACGCGGCGACCAGCCCCCTGCTCGAACGCGACGGCGCACGCGCCACCATCCGCCTCAACCGTCCCAAGCATCTCAACCGGCTCCAGGCGGAAGACCTCGGCGAGCTCGTCAGGCTGTTCGACCTGGTCGAGGCTGATCCGGCCATCCGGGTGCTGGTGTTGACCGGCACCGGGCGCGCCTTCTCCGCGGGGTATGACCTCAACTCGGTCGCCGAGCGCGCCGTCAGCGCAAACGAGCAGCAGAGCGCGGGCTCCGCCTTCGAGGTCGTCGTCAACCGGTTGGAGGATCTCGGCGTGCCGACGATCTGCCGGCTCAACGGCAGCGTCTATGGCGGCTCGACCGATCTCGCACTCGCCTGCGATTTCCGGATCGGCGTCGACACCGCCGAGATGTTCATGCCGGCGGCCCGACTCGGGCTGCATTATTACCCGAGCGGCATCAAGCGCTACGTCACACGGCTCGGCCTCGACAATGCGAAAAGGCTGTTCCTGACCGCGCAAAAGATCAGCGCGCCGGAGATGCTGCGCATCGGCTACCTGACCGCCATGGTGCCGGAAGAGACGCTCGACGAAGAGGTCGACAGACTCGCCGGCATCCTCGCCGGCAACGCGCCGCAGGCCATGCGCGGCATGAAGCGCGCAATCAACGAATTTGCCCGCGGCGAGCTCGATGATCGCGCCGCCGACCAGCGCCACCGCGACAGCATGCGCGGCGACGAGATCAAGGAAGGCATCAAGGCGTTTGCGGAGAAGAGAGCGCCGAAGTTTTAGCTCCGAGTCTTCGCAAAACACCACCCTGTGGTTATGGGTCCCGGGTCTGCGCTTACGCTTGCCCGGGACGACACTGAATGTGAGGCGCGCGCCCTCAGCCTCCGACCGCCTTGGCATGCACCGCAGCCATCTCGTCATCCGCCGCGTTGATGCGCTGGTAGGCGGGCCGCGCGGTCATGCGCTCGGCATAGCGGACGAAGACGTCCTTCTTCGGCACGATGCCGAACATCATGGTCCAGCTGAACGCGACGCCCCACAACACGTCGGCGGCCGTCATGCGCTCGCCGAGCAGGTACGGTCCCTTCGACAGCTGCGCTTCGAGCGCACCGAGCATGGTGTCGTAATCCGCATAAGGCGACTGCGTGATCGGCGCCGGCTCGCGCTGCATGAACTTGTCGATCAGCGCCGGCTCGAAGGATGAGCCGTAATAGGCGATCCAGCGCAGGTAAGGACCGCGCAAGGGATCGTTCAGCGCCGGCGTCAGACCGGCCTGCGGGAAGAGGTCGGCGAGATAGATGGTGATCGCGACCTGCTCGGTCACGAGCGCCTCGCCGTGGCGGATCGCCGGGACCTTGCCGAGCGGATTGATGGCTAGATAGGCGGGCTGGCGCTGCTCGCCGGCCTTCATGTTGAGGACGTGGAGGTCGTAAGGCGCGCCCAGCTCCTCGAGCAGCACCCGCGTGCCGGTGGCACGGCTTTGCGGTGAATAATACAGGGTGATGCGGTTCGGATCGGTCATGGCAAGTCTCCTGGGGCGCCGTCTGGCGAGGCCCTAGCTCTACGCGACCATACCTGACATCCCGTGTCAGGTATGGTTTAAGGAATCATGCGCGCGAGCCGGATGTTGTCGATCCTCACCACCCTCCAGGCCAGGGGCCAAGTCACCGCGCCCGAGCTTGCGGAGGCCTGCGAGGTCTCGGTGCGCACGATCTATCGCGACATCGACGCGCTGGCGGCATCCGGCGTGCCTGTCTATGCCGACCGCGGCGCGGAGGGCGGTTATCGCCTGCTCGACGGCTATCGCGTGCGACTGAACGGCCTGTCGCAGAGCGAGGCCGGCGCGCTGTTCCTCGCAGGGCTCCCGGGCCCCGCCGCGGCGCTCGGGCTCGATGCCGCGATGATCGCCGCACAGAACAAGCTGATGGCGGCGCTGCCCGTCCACCTGCGTCAGGATGCCAGCCGGATGCAGGAGCGGTTTCATCTGGACGCGCCCGGCTGGTTCGGTGAGACGGAAGAGCCGGAGCATCTGCGCACGATTGCCGGCGCGCTGCTGCAGGGGACACTGATCAAGATCCGCTACCAGAGCTGGCGGTCCGAGAAGCGGCGCCGCCTCGCGCCGCTCGGCCTCGTGCTGAAGGGCGGGAGCTGGTACCTCGCAGGCCAGGTCGATGCCAGCGTGCGCACCTATCGCGTCGCGCGCGTGCTCGACTGCACGCCTCTCGACGATCGCTTCGAGCGTCCCGCCAATTTCGATCTCGCCGCCTATTGGCAGGCCGCGACGCTTCGCCTCGAGGCCGAGATGCATCCCAATGTCGCGGTGGTGCGGCTGTCGCCGTTCGGCGTCAAGCTGCTCGACGCGCTGAGCCAGCCCTACGTCAAGGCGCGCACGCAGCTCAAAGAAACCATCGATGCCGACGGCTGGCGCATCGCGCGCGTGCCTGTCGGCAAGACATCCTGGCACGCCGCAGCCGAATTGTTACGGCTCGGCCCTGAGGCCGAGGTGCTGGAGCCCGCCGATCTCCGCGACAAGATGGTGGAGATGACGCAGGCAATGGCCGCGCGCTATCGCACGGCGCGGAAAACATGACGACGGCACATTCCGCCGCAAGCCACGAAACAATCCTGAAACACGATTCTCACCATCACGCGTGAACGCAATCCCATCTCGGCCCGACCGAGATGCAGGGACACAACAACGGCTTCGCGCCAAATGGAGAATGAAGATGTTTCGTAAGCTTGCTCTTGGTCTGATCGCCGCCGGTTCGCTCGGCGCTGCCGCTCTCGCGCCGACCGCCGCCTCGGCCCACGGCATCCACCCGCACTGGCATCACGGCTGGGGTCCGGGCTTTGGCTTTGGCGGCGTCTACGTCAACACCGGCGTCAGCAACTGCTACCAGGAGCGCGTCGTCCAGACCCGCCATGGCCTGCGCGTGCGCGTCGTGAATGTCTGCGCCTACGGGATCTACTGAGCCCGCCTGTATCGTTGACGCAGCCCCGGTCGTTCCGCGACCGGGGCTCGCCGTCTCAACTTGCGAGCGCAGTCGGTATTGCGGAGGCGGCCCGCTCGTCCGCCAGGGCGTTGCGCTCGGAGATCCATCGTTCGGCGCGCGCACGCCGCAGCGAGGGCGCAAACAGGAACCCCTGGGCGACATCGCAACCGATCCGGCGGATGATTTCGAGCACCTCCGGGTTTTCGACGCCCTCGGCCACCACTTTCATGTTGAACGCCTTCGCAAGCGCCACGGAGGCATCGACGATCTTCATCATGTCGTCGTCGGATTCGCAGCCCTTGATGAAGGACTGGTCGATCTTCAGCTCGCTGAACGGAAGCCGCACCAAGGCGGCAAGCGACGAATAGCCGGTGCCGAAATCGTCGATCGCCGTACCGATCTTCTTGATCCGCAGCCGCACCAGAATGTCGTTGGCACGGTCGACGTCGGCCATCGCAGTGGTCTCGGTGATCTCCACCGTCAGCGAGGAGGGACAGATATTTTCGCGGCCCAGGATCTCCTCGATCCGGTCGGGCAAGGCCAGATCCGACATCAGCGAACCCGAGATGTTGACGGCGATGGTGAAACCGGGATTGCGCTCGATCAGCTTGCGGCCCTGCGACATCGCCGATGACAGGATGCAATCGGTCACCTCGCGCATGAGGCCGGCTTCCTCGGCGATCGGAATGAAGATCATGGGCGAGACCATACCGAATTCGGCGGTGCGCCAGCGTGCGAGTGCCTCGGCGCCGACGACCCTTCTGCTCTCGAGCGCGATCTTCGGCTGAAACTCAACGAAGAATTCGCGGTCGGCGAGGCCCCGCATGATTCGCTCCGGCGTGATCCGGAGCTGCGGCGCGGCGGATGTCGCGGCCAGCGGCGCGCGCCGCGGCAATTCCAGGGCGCTGCGCAGACGATTCAGATCGAGCGGTTTGGTCAGGCATCCGCCGACCGACAGCTTCAATCCGTTCGCGACCCGTCGCGTGGCCTTCATGACACGATCATCGCAGCCGCTGATGATCACGATCGACATTGCGCGAAGGCCGGCTTCCGCGACGTAGCGCAGCAGCTCCACCCCGTCACGACCGCCGAGCGACAGGTCGAGCGCCATGATCTCGAAAGCTTCGCGTGCCAGAAGCTCGGTGGCGGCCTCGTAGGAGGACGCAACGACCGTCTCGTAGCCGAGCTTCGCCCCGATCTTGCCGATCAGAACCCGCTGCACCAGATCGTCGTCGACCACCAGAAGACGGCCTCTCGTCGCACTCATCACCAATCTCCAGACACCGGCGGCGTTGATGACTTCATCGCTTAGAGCAGCGGCCTCGCCTGGTTATGAATACAAGACGGCTAAAACTTTCCCGATCCGGAAGGATTCGTTAGGCACGTTCCCCAGGGCATTCAAGTCATTGATTTTCATCGGAATTATTCGCCGCGCGTGCGAGCGGCATCTGAATCTTCCACGGCATGCGCAAGTGCAATGAACACGTCGTAAAGCTCCCTATCGGAAGCCGGCAAATGCACAACGGGCTACGGAGCCTTCATCAACGCTCGTTCGCCTGCGCTGCCTGCAGCTGCCGGCGAAACCAGGCCCAGGTCTCGCGCGTCGTCCTGATGTAGCCGTGGCCGCGATGGACAATCTCGCCGTCGACGATTGCGTTCAGCTTCGGCAGTGCGTGAAACGGGATCGACGGATAGGCGTGGTGCTCGACATGGTAGGGCATGTTCCACGCGAACCATTTGACGACCGCGCCGGTATAGGTGGTGCGCGTGTTCTCAAAAGCGCTGCGCGTGCGCTCGCAGCCGGTGTGCTCGGCATAGAGATAGGGCCGCAGGAAGAACTGCCCGATCACGAGCGGGACGAACCAGACCCAAAGCAGCAGCGCTGAGGAGAGCCACAGCGACAGCGCGAGCAGCAGGACGTAGAGCGCAGCATAGGCACGCGCCTCGCCCACGACGACGGCGCGCTTGCTCTCGGGGATCCAGGGCACGGTGACGTTGCCGGTGATCGCATGGCCGAGCATCAGCCGGAGACGGCCTGCGACCTGGAGCAGACCGCTATAGGCCACCGCGAGCTGCGTGTCGGATGCCGGTTTCACCCCGACGATCAGCTCGGGATCCTTGTCCGGATCCTGGGTGTAGCGGTGATGGTCCCAGTGAAACAGGCAGTAATATTCGTAAGGCAATCCGATGATGAAGGCCGAGAGATGGCCCACAGCGAGATTGAGGCCGCGGCTTTTGAACGCGGTCTTGTGCGCGGTCTCGTGTACCGCCATGAACAGGAAGGCGACGACATAGCCCTGCACTGCCATCAACGGCAGGGCCCAGAGCACGCCCCATGTCGAGGAAACCTTCCAGATCAGCGCACCCAGCAGCGCGATCGCGCCATAGTGGCCAAGGCTCTGCACCGCGCCCCTGAGATCGGAGCGGGCCGACAGTTGGCGCAGCATCGCGGGCGTCAGCGGCTTCAGGCGGTGGCCGGGCTCTGAAACGGTCGCGTCGGTCATGATCGGATGTTGCCCTATTTGTCGAGGAGTGATGCGACTTCGGCCTTGATGAAGGCCTGGTCGCGCGGATTGCCCACCGGATTGCCGGCCCGATGGCCATGCAGCGACGGGATCGGATGCAGCACGGCGGATCTGGCGTTCACCAGCCGGCCGAGCTCGTCCTCGTTGTCGCGAACGTCGAAATAACGATCGGTCGCGCCCGGCATCAGCAGCATGTGCGCCTTGATCGCCGCCAACGCGCGATCGAGATCGCCACCGAATGCTTCACAGCGGCTGATGTCGCCGTTCTGCCAGATGCCGATCTGCGCCAGAAGATCATTGGCATCGCGCCGGGCGAACGTCGCGTCCCAGGTGCGGACGAGATAATCCTCCAGCGAAGTGAAGCCGGCCTCGCGCCAGAGCTCGTCGCGATAGAAGCCGTGCGACATCGCCCAGCCGGCATAGACGCGCCCCATGGCGCGATAGCCGGCGAGCGGCTTCTCGGCGAAGCGGCCCTCGCGGAAAGCGGGATCGGCTGATAGCGCGGCCTTCACGCTTTCCAGGAAGACGTAGTTGTAAGGCGCGCAGCGCGCGACGCCGCAGACGACGGCGGCCCGTTCGACCATGTCGGCATGCAGCGCGGCCCAGTGATAGGCCTGCATGCCGCCCATCGACCAGCCATAGACGAGCGCAAGCTTCGAAATGCCGAAGCGCTCGGCGAGGAGCCGGTGCTGGACGGCGATCGCATCGTGATAGGTCATCGCAGGGAACGGCGCCGCGGTATTCGACGGCGAGGACGACAGGCCGTTGCCGAAGAGGTTCGGGATGATGATGAAGTAGCGCGTGGGATCGAGCACGCCGCCGGGCCCGATCAGCCATTCGGTGTCGGTGTGCTGCGCGCTGAACGAGGTCGGATAGAGGATGACGTTGTCTTTTGCCGGGCTCAGCGTGCCATAGGTCTTGTAGGCGAGCTCCAACGAAGGGAAGACGGCGCCCGATTGCAGCGGGACATCGCCGGCGTCGAAAATCTGGTAATCGTACAACCCCGCCATGCGTCCAACTCCCGCTCACGCGGCCGCAGAGCGCCGCGGCTTCCATGATGCATCGATCATGCCGGGCCCGCCTCTGCGTCATCGCTCCTAATAACTGTACTTATAGTACAGTTATTAGGAGCCGGCAAGATGAATCCGGGCTCAGGCGATGGCCGCCAGATAGCGCGCAACCGACGCCGCGAAGGCGGCCTTGGCTCCGCCAGCGATGTTGCGCCCCCACCACGCGCCATAGATGCGATCGAAGGCGAGCGGCTCGACGGCAGCCGCGATCCGCCGCACCGCGGCGGCATTGAGCGGCATGTAGTTGGGGTAGGAGTACATGAAGCTGACGAAGCGGCGGTCCATCGTCACCTGTGCGATGTCGCCAGTGAGCAACGCGCCCCTGCCGTCCGCACCACGCGCATGATGCAGCACGGTGGCGCCGGCGAAATGACCGCCTGTGCGCAGCAAGAGCAAATCGTCGGAGATGCGATGGCTTTCGCCGGTCCAGTGCACGATCGCAGAATGCGGCCGGGTGACGAAAGCGCGATCGTCGGCATGCAGATAGACCGGCACGCCGCCAAAGGTGTCGCTCCAGTCCGCGGCCGCGCCGTAATAGTGCGGATGCGAGATCGCGATCGCCTTCAGTCCGCCGAGTGCGGCGACGAATGGGATGGCTTCATCGGCTGCGAGCGGAATGCAATCCCACATCACGCAGCCGTCGCCCTGGGGCACCAGCAGCGCGCGCTGCCCGATCGCGAAGCTCGGCTCCAGGCCGATGCCGGTGAGGCCGAGATCGTCCCGTCCCACCAGCCGGTGCCCCCGCGCGAGCTCCTCGCGCGTGAGAAAGCTCTGCCCCCTCCAGTTCACGAACTGCCGCTCGTCCTCGCAGATCACGCAGGAGGCGGGGGGATTTCCGCCGTTCGGGAATTGCGCGCCGCAGGTTTCGCAGGTCCAGAGAGGCATGGTTCGAGCTCCGTGGGAAGATCGCAGGATGACACTGCGAGCCAGCCTTCAGCAAGGTCGTTGAGCCTCGAGGAGTGACTGGAACCAACGCGGCAAGCACCCGTTACGTTCAGATCAACACCAGAACGATTGGCCACGAGGCCCACGACACACGAAGAACATGTTTGGGTATCGATGACATCGCGGCCTCCTTCCTGGTCCCACCTCTGGCCTCTGTTCGCGCTCAACTTCTTCATGGCCGACATGCAGTCGGGCATCGGTCCGTTCGTCGGCGTCTTCCTTCAGGAGCGCGGCTGGGCGACTGGGCTGATCGGCACCGCGCTGACGATCGGCAATGTCGCGGGCATGCTGATCACGACGCCGATCGGCGGTTTCATCGATTCCAGCCGCAACAAGCGGCTCTGGGTCGTCATTCCCGGCATCTGCGTCGTTCTTGCGTCCGCGATCATCCTGATCTCGCAGAATTTCTGGGCGGTGACGTTCTCCCAGGTCGCGCAATCGCTGGCGAGCGCCGCCATCGTGCCGGCGGTGACAGGTATCACGCTCGGCATCGCCAAGCAGAAGGGTTTCAACGCGGTCAACGGACGCAACCAGGCATTCAACCACGCGGGCAACATGGTTGGTGCCGCGCTATCGGGCTATCTCGGCTACAAGTACGGCTACTTTGCCGTCTTCGTCCTCGCAGCGGTGTTCGGCGCCATCGCGATCGCCTGCGTCATGATGATCCCGGCCAAGGCGATCGACGATCGCGCCTCGCGCGGCTGCAAGGGGGACGATCCCGACAGCGCGCCGGACGCGTTCACGATGCTGCTCAAGCACCGGGCCCTGCTGGTGCTGGCGTTGGCGCTCGCCCTTTTCCATCTCGGCAATGCCGCCATCGTGCCGCTCTACGGGCTTGCGGCCGTGGCCGAAGGCCAGGCCAACGGCCCGAGCTTCGTCGCCACCACCGTGGTGATCGCGCAAGGCGTCATGGTCGTGACCTCGCTGATTGCGATGAAGGCCGCGAGCAAGCGCAATTACTGGCCGATCATCCTGGTGTCCTTCATGTTCCTGCCCATCCGCGGCGTGCTGGCCTTCTTCGTCACGGGATGGTGGGGCGTGGTGCCGATGCAGGTGCTCGACGGCGTCGGCACCGGATTGCAGACGGTCGCGGTGCCCGGCATGGTCGCGCGCGCGCTCAACGGCAGCGGCCGCATCAATCTCGGCCAGGGCGCCGTGATCACGGTGCAAGGCGTCGGCGCCAGCCTCAGCCCCGCACTCGGCGGCTGGATCGCGCAATGGATCGGCTACGGGCCGACCTTCCTGCTGCTCGGCGGCTTTGGCCTTGCCTCGATGGCGCTATGGTTCGCGTTCGGGGCAACGGTGAAGAAGTATTGAGTTGGCGCGCCGACGGTCGCGGCGTAACGCCTCCGTCTTCGACACGCGCCAACAAGCAAGGCTGCGGGCGATCCGAATGGTCCGGCCTACCAAAGATGGCGCGAGCAGTTCTGTCGTGAGGTGGCGAACGTCGATTTCGTACCGGTCGGCGACGGGCGGGTCCACCGGACCATAGTGCCTTCGATTCTTCCCCTATCAGGCTCTCGGCCTCCTTCGGCGCTGTCGCTCGCCGGTCTTTCGGCCGCTCATCGGATCAGCCCGCGCACCGTCCAGCTGCTGTTCGAGCAGGCCGGCATCACCTATAGCGGCTTCGTGCTGGAGCAGCGCATGCTGCGCGCAGAGCGGCTGCTGCGAAATCCTGCCATGCGCACCCGCAAGATCATCGTGATCACGCATCTTGCGGGTTTCCACGACGTCTCCTACTTCCACCGCGCGTTTCGCCGCCGCTTCGGGCAGACGCCCGACGATGTCAGGAAGCTTTCCGGCGAGACCGGCTAGACCTTTTAGCGCGTTGTCTTGACGCGAACCGGGAGCCGCTTCGCTCGAAAGCGCTTCAGGCGAACTCGACCACGATCTTGCCGAAATGGCCGCCCTGCTGCATCAGGCGCAGCGCGTCCGGCACGGTATCGAAGCTGAACACCCGGTCGATCACCGGCCTCATGGCGTTGCGTTCGATCGCGGCCGTCATGCCCTCGAACATGCGGCGGCTGCCGACGGAAAGGCCGATGACGTGCAGGTTCTTGGCGAACAGGCTCGGGATCGCGATCTGCTGCGAGAACCCCGTGAGCACGCCGATCACCAGGATGGTGCCGCCGACACGCGCGGCCTCGAGCGATTGCGCAAAGGTGTCCTTGCCGCCGACCTCGACGACGTGGTCGACGCCTCCCCCAGTCCACTCCGCTGCGGCCTTGCCCCAGTCCGGCACCGAACGATAATTGATGGTGTGATCGGCGCCGAGCGCCCTGGCCCGTTCGAGCTTGTCGTCGCTCGACGAGGTCACGATCACGCTTGCACCGGCGAGCTTTGCGAATTGCAGCGCGAAGATCGAGACGCCGCCGGTGCCCTGTACCAGCACGGTATCGCCGGGCTTCACACGTGCTTCTTCGAACAGCGCGCGCCAGGCTGTGAGCCCGGCGCAGGGTAGCGTCGCGGCCTCAGTGAATGACAGATGCGAGGGCAGGCGGCTGACGCCCTCGGCGTCGAGCACCATCACCTCCTGCAGCACGCCGGGCCGCGTGCCGCCCAGCGCGTAACGGCGGCTGGCCGTCGAAACCTGCCCGTCGATCCAGGACTGGAAGAACATTGGACAGACGCGATCACCGACCGCGACGCGCGTCACACCCTCACCGGCGGCGATCACCTCGCCTGCCCCATCCGAGAACGGGATCAGCGGCAATCTGGTGACGCCGCCCTTGCCCTGCACGGTGAGCAGATCGCGATAATTGAGCGATGCCGCCTTGATCCGCACCGCGATCTGGCCGGGTCCGGGGGTCGGCTCCGGCAGATCGGCCAGTTCCATCCCCTCGATCGACCAGTCTCGCGCGACCTGCCAGGCTTTCATGGGAAACGCTCCGTCTCAGGTGCCAAAGCTCTTCTGCACCGCCTTATCCAGCGTCTCGCCGCCGACGAAACGCTGGCGCAGCTCGCGCTTGAGCAGCTTCCCGCTCGGATTCTTCGGCAAGGCGTCCACGAAGATGACACGCTTCGGCACCTTGAAATGCGCCATCTGGCCGGCGCAGTGCTTGATGACGGCTTCTTCGTCCAGCTTTTCGCCGCTCTTGACCACGACGATCGCCGTGACCGCTTCGATCCAGCGCGGATCCGGCAGGCCGACGACGGCGACCTCGGAGACTGCGGGGATGCGATAGACCATCTCCTCGACCTCGCGGCTCGCGACGTTCTCGCCGCCGGTCTTGATCATGTCCTTGACGCGGTCGACCACGGTGATGTGGCCCTCCTCGTCGACGGTGGCGAGATCGCCGGAGTGAAACCAGCCGCCCGAGAACGCGGCCGCGGTCTTCACGGGATCGTTGTAATAGCCGGACAGCAGATGCGGCGAGCGGTGCACGATCTCGCCGACCTCGCCCACCCTGACGTCTTCCATCGCCGTGTTGACCACGCGCGTCTCGACGTTGAGCACGGGCTTGCCGGCCGAGCCGGCCTTGCGGAGCTGGTCCTCCGGCCGCAGCACGGTCGCGAGCGGCGCGATCTCGGTCTGGCCGTAGAAATTCCAGAATTTGACGGCGGGCAGGCGGCGCTGCAGTTCGAGCAGCACCTCGACCGGCATGATGGAGGCACCGTAATAGCCCTTCTGCAGGGTCGACAGATCGGTCTTGTCGAAGTTGGGCGAGCGCAGCATCGCGATCCAGATCGTCGGCGGCGCGAAGAACGACGTGATTCTGTGCGCCTGAATCAGCGCCAGGATGTTGTCGGCCGTCGGCTTGCCCGTGATCACGCCGGAGGCGCCGAGATAGACTTGCGGCCCGAGGAACACATCCAGCTGGGCGCAATGATAGAGCGGCAGCGCGTGCAGGAACTTGTCCTCCACGCTCATGCCACCGTCGATGATGCAGCTGACATACTGCCACATCACGGCTTCATGGGTCAGCATCGCGCCCTTGGGCAGGGATTCCGTGCCTGAGGTGTAGACGATCTGGGCGAGATCACGGCTGTCCACGGACGCCGCGAGAAACGAGGCGTCGGCATGAAGAAGATCGTCGAAGGTGGTGAGGCCCGCGGGCGCGGACGCGGGATCCTCGCCCGGCAGCCAGATCATCTTCTCGACCGCGCAATCCTTGGCGCTAGCTGCGCGCGCGGGCTCGACGAAGTCGGGACCAGTCGCGAGCAACTTTGCCCCGGAGCTCTTCAGGATGAAATTGATCTCGTCCGGATTGAGCATGAAGTTGATCGGCACCAGCACCGCGCCGATCCGCGCCGCCGCAAAGCGCAGCGCGGCGAAGGCGTGAGAATTGCGCGAGAGCACTGCCAGGCGATCACCCTTCTTCACACCTAGCCCGAGCAGGCCGCGGCCGAGCCGGTTGCAGATCGCGTCCATCTCGGCGAAGGTCCAGCTCACCTCGCCGCAGCTCAGCGCCAGCTTGTTCGGCTCTCGCCCCGCGGAGCGGCGCAGGAGATCGCCGATGGAATGCTCGCGGGCTTTCGAGATGGTGGCTGCGGTCTCGGTCATCTGTCCCTCCGTGTGATGTCTTTGTTTGTTGGATTTCTTCTTTGAAATCTTGCGTTATCTGCGCCGGGCCGCCTGGGCGTGCTCCATGTACATGTGCTCGACCGAGCGATCGAGCGAGGCGATCTTCTCGAAGCCGCGGCGCCAGTCCTGCAGATGCCGGCGCGTCCACAGCACGCCGGCCTCGCGGTCGCGGCGGCGGATCGCATCAATCAGATGGCGATGCGCGGCAACGAGGCGCGGGCCGCCTTCGGAGACACCTGTCACGATCATCTCGGTGGTCGGATAGAACAATTGCGCCGCGGGCTCACGCGCGAGCTGGAGCACACGGTTCTGCGAAGCTTTTGCGACCAGCACGTGGAATTCGGCGTCGCATTCGGCAAGCGCCGCGGGATTGCCGACCACGGCTTCGCTGCGCAGGAGATTGTCGTCGAGCTCGGCGAGATTCGCGTCGGTCGCGCGTTCCACGGCACCCTCGATGCTGGCGACCTCCAGCGTCATCGAGGCCTCGTAGAGCTCGCGGAACGTCACCTCGTGCAGCACCAGCGCGCGGCTAAGACGGCTTGCGAGCTTGCTGTAGCGCGGCAGGCAGGCTTGCAGGCGGCGCGAGGAATCGCGCCGGATCAACCCGCCCTCCTCCAGCACACGGATGCCCTCACGAATGGTCGAGCGGTTGACGCCGAACTGGCGGACCAGATCGTGCTCGGTGCCGATGGGATCGCCGGGCTTGATCCGGCCGTTGACGATCTCGCGTTCGATGGCGTCGGCGACCTTCTGATAGGCCGGCGCGACATCGATCGGTCGGAAGAGCGGCGCGACAGGCAAATCGGCCTCCAATGGCGATTGTCGGACAAACTATATTGTCGACCCGGAGACGCGTCAAATTGCGCCAGATATAGCTCACGCGCAACAAATTGACTCCTCTGGAGCCGGGCTCTAACTTTGTCGGACAAAGGGACAGAATAGTCCCGCTCAAAGAGGAAACGTGCCCATGAGACCTATCGCAGCCCTCGTGTCTGCGGCCGGCTTGCTGTCGGCTGCCCTGATCGCTCCCACCTCGGCCCAGCAGGCGCCGCTCAAGATTGGGGTGCTCTCCGACTTCTCCTCCGTCTATTCCGACATCGGCGGCATGGGGAATGTCGAGGCGACCAAAATGGCGATCGAGGATTTCGGCGGCCAGATGTTCGGCAAGCCGATCGACATGGTTTCGGCCGACGTGCTCAACAAGCCCGACGTCGCCTCCACCATCGCCCGCAAATGGTGGGAGACCGAGGGCGTCGACATGATCATCGACCTGCCGACCTCGGCGACCGCGCTCGCGGTGATGGAGCTGTCGAAGCAGTACGAGAAGATCATGATCGTGACGGACGCGGCGAGCTCCGACATCACGGGAAAATCCTGCTCGCCTTATACCGCGCACTGGACCTACGACACCTACGCCAACGCCCACACCGTCGGCAGCGCCATCGTCAAGAACGGGGGCGACACCTGGTTCTTCCTCACCGCCGACTACGTGTTCGGTCATTCGGTCGAGCGCGATACCGGCGACGTCGTGAAAGCCGCCGGCGGCAAGGTGCTCGGCAGCGTCAAGCATCCGCTCAACACGGCGGATTTCTCCTCGTTCCTGCTCCAGGCCCAGGCCTCCAAGGCCAAGATCATCGGGCTCGCGAACGGCGGCGGCGACACCATCAACGCGATCAAGCAGGCCGGCGAGTTCGGCATCGTCGCCGGCGGCCAGAACCTGGCCGCGATCGTGATGTTCATCTCCGACGTGCACAGTCTGGGGCTGAAGCTCGCGCAAGGGCTGATCATCACCGAGGCATATTACTGGGATCTCAACGACAAGACCCGCGCCTTCGGCAAGCGCTTCATGGAGCGCGTCAAGCGCATGCCGACGATGAACCAGGCCGCCACCTACAGCGCGACGCTGCATTATCTGAAAGCCGTGCAGGCCGCCGGCACCAGGGACACCAAGACGGTGATGGCGAAGATGCGCGAGCTCCCTGTGAAGGACGCCTTCACCGACAACGGCGTGCTGCGCGAGGACGGCCGCATGGTGCACAGCATGTATCTGTTCCAGGTGAAGAAGCCGGAGGAATCGAAGGCACCCTGGGATTATTACAAACTGCTCGCCGAGGTGCCTGCCGACCAGGCGTTCCGCCCGCTGAAAGATGGCGGCTGCCCGCTGGTGAAGTGAGTCGGTCGGCACCGAGCCGATCGCAATCCGTTCAGCAAACCTCGCTCGTCCGCTTGACCAATTTGGCGGGCGAGCGGCATGACGACGCGCAGCCCAAAATAGAGGCAAGGATGCTTCGCGCCGACGTCTGATCTGCATCAAGTTGCGATGCAAAAATCGCTGCAATGTTGAGGCCGCCCTGCCGCACGATCAGCGGCCGGGCGTACGTCTCAACAGTGGGCGCCGCCCTCACGGCGTTTTGAACAAATGAACTTCACTTCGGGTCGCGTCGTCGCCGCGATCGCCGTCCTCGTTGCCGGCGGCGGCTATTACTATTGGCAGCACCGCGATACCAACACGCTGCCGGCGGGCTTCGCCCGCGGCAACGGCCGCATCGAAGCGGTCGAGATCGACATCGCGACCAAGACGCCGGGACGGATTCGCGAGATCCTGGTCGGCGAAGGCGACTTCGTTCGCGCAGGCCAGGTTCTGGCCCGCATGGACACCGAGCAGTTGCAGGCGCAGCGCCGCCAGGCCGAGGCGCAGTTGCAACGCGCGTCCATCAATGTCGAGACCGCAAAGAGCCTGGTGAACCAGCGCGAGGCCGAACGCAAGGCCGCGGAGGCCGTGGTCGACCAACGCGTCGCCCAGCTCGACAGCACGAGCCGCAAGCTCGATCGCTCCGAACAATTGATCAAGACGAGCGCGGTGTCGCAGCAGGTCCTGGACGACGACCGCTCCGCCAACGCCACCGCAAAGGCGGCGCTCGCCGCGTCCCACGCCCAGGTCGCGGCATCGGAAGCCGCGATCAGCTCCGCCCGCGCCATGGTGATCGACGCCGGCGCTTCGGTCGACGCCGCGAAGGCCGCGATCGAGAGCATCAACGCCGACCTCGACGACAGCGTGCTGAAGGCGCCGCGCGACGGCCGGGTGCAGTATCGCGTGTCACAGCCCGGCGAGGTGCTCGCCGCCGGCGGCCGCGTCCTCAACATGGTCGATCTCGGCGACGTCTACATGACGTTCTTCCTGCCGACGGCCGACGCCGGCCGCGTCGCAATCGGCGCCGAGGTCCGGCTCGTGCTCGACGCCATTCCGCAATATGTGATCCCCGCCAAGGCCACCTTCGTCGCCGACGTCGCGCAGTTCACGCCCAAGACCGTCGAGACCGAGGAAGAACGCCAGAAGCTGATGTTCCGGATCAAGGCGCATATCGCGCCCGAACTGTTGCGCCAGCACATCGAGCATGTGAAGACCGGCCTGCCCGGCATGGCCTATGTGCAGCTCGATCCGGCCGCGCAATGGCCCGGCAATCTCAACATCAAGCTGACGAGATGAGCACGGCCGCCGCAGCCGAGCTGCCTGCCGGGCGCGGCAGCGTGGTGCATCTCGACGGCGTGGGCTTGAGCTACGGCAAGACCCGCGCGCTGGATGCCATCACGCTCGACCTGCCGTCCGGCTGCATGGTCGGATTGATCGGCCCCGACGGCGTCGGCAAATCCGGCCTGCTCTCGCTGATCGCCGGAGCCCGCGCGATCCAGCAGGGACGCATCCAGGTGCTCGGCGGCGACATGGCGAGCGCGCGCCACCGCCGCAACGTGTGCCCTGACATCGCCTACATGCCGCAGGGTCTGGGCAAGAATCTGTATCCGACGCTGTCGGTGTTCGAGAACATCGACTTCTTCGGCCGCCTGTTCGGGCACGACAAGGCCGAACGCAACAGGCGGATCGCCGGCCTGCTGCGCGACACCGGGCTGACGCCCTTCGCCGACCGGCCGGCGGCAAAACTCTCCGGCGGCATGAAGCAGAAGGTCGGCCTGTGCTGCGCGCTGATCCACGATCCCGAGCTGTTGATCCTGGACGAGCCGACCACCGGCGTCGATCCGCTGTCGCGCCGCCAGTTCTGGGAATTGATCGCCTCGATCCGCGCCGGCCGGCCCGGCATGAGCGTGATCGTCTCGACCGCCTACATGGAAGAGGCTGCTCAGTTCGACGTCCTGATTGCGATGAATGCCGGCCGCGTGCTGGCGACCGGAACGCCCACCGAGCTCAAGCAGCAGACTGGCGCCGATACGCTCGATGAGGCCTTCATCCGCCTCTTGCCTGAAGCCGATCGCGGCAACCATACCGACGTCGTGATCCCGCCGCGGAGCGCGGACCATGACGAGATCGCGATCGAGGCCGATCATTTGACCCGGCGGTTCAACGGCTTCGTCGCCGTCGACGACGTCAGCTTCCGCATCCGGAAGGGCGAGATCTTCGGCTTCCTCGGCTCCAACGGCTGTGGCAAGACCACGACCATGAAGATGCTCACCGGCCTCCTGCCTGTGAGCGAAGGCACCGCGCGGCTGTTCGGCAACACGATCGATGCCGGCGACATGTCGGTGCGGCGGCGCATCGGTTACATGTCGCAGGGCTTCTCGCTCTATTCCGAGCTGACCGTCGCGCAAAATCTCGATCTGCACGCGCGGCTGTTCGAGCTGCCGGCGGAGACCATCGCCCCGCGCATCGCCGAAATGATCGCCCGGTTCGATCTCGCCGCCGTCGCCGATTCCCTGCCCGATGCGCTGCCGCTCGGGCTGCGGCAGCGGCTGTCGCTGGCGGTCGCCATGATCCACGCGCCCGACATCCTGATTCTCGACGAGCCGACCTCCGGCGTCGACCCCGTCGCCCGCGACGGCTTCTGGCAGATCCTTGCCGAGCTCTCCCGCAAGGACAACGTCACCATCTTCGTCTCGACCCATTTCATGAACGAGGCCGAGCGCTGCGACCGGGTTTCGCTGATGCATGCCGGCAAGGTGCTTGCATCGGACACGCCGGCCGCGATCGTGGCGGCGCGCGGCACCGCGACGCTGGAGCAGGCCTTCATCGCCTGCCTGGAAGAGGCGATCGCGGACACCACGGTGCCGGCCAGCCAGCCGCCGGTCGTGGCGGCCGAGACAACGGCCGCGCCGCGCAAGCGCAGCATGACTTTCAACCCGACCCGCATGCTCGCCTATTCCCGGCGCGAGGCGCTCGAGCTGCGGCGCGATCCGATCCGCGCCACGCTCGCGATTCTCGGCAGCGTGCTGCTGCTGTTCGTGCTCGGCTACGGCATCAGCATGGATGTCGAGAACCTGACCTTCGCCGTGCTCGACCGCGACGACAGTGCGATCAGCCGCGACTACAGCCTGCAGATCGCGGGTTCGCGCTATTTCACCGAGAAATCCCCGATCGTCGACTATGCCGATCTCGACCGCCGCATGCGCGCCGGCGAGATCGGCCTCGCCATCGAGCTGCCGCCGGGCTTCGGCCGCGACGTCAGCCGCGGCCGCCATGTCGAGATCGGCGCCTGGGTCGACGGTGCCAATCCGACGCGGGCCGAAACGCTGCGCTCCTATGTCCACGCGATCCACGCCAACTGGCTCGCGCAAAAGGGCCGCGAGCTCTATGGCGAGGCGGCGATCGCCGGCGCCTACCAGCTCCAGCTGCGCTACCGCTACAATCCTGACGTCATCAGCGTCGTCGCCATGGCGCCGGGCATCATCCCGCTGCTGCTGGTCATGATTCCGGCGGTGCTCGCCGCCCTCGCGGTGGTGCGCGAGAAGGAGCTCGGCTCGATCGTCAATTTCTACGTGACGCCGGTGACGCGGCTGGAATTCCTGCTCGGCACGCAGCTGCCCTATGTCGTGCTGGCGTTCGGCAATTTCCTGCTCCTGGTCGGCTTTGCCCTCGCGGTCTTCCGTGTTCCCTTCACCGGGAGCTTTCCGACCTACGCGCTCGCCGCGCTGCTCTACGTCACGGCGACGACCGGCATGGGACTGGTGATCTCGGCCTTCATGAACAGCCAGATCGCGGCCTTGTTCGGCACGGTGCTGATCACGCTGATTCCGGCCATCCAATATTCCGGGCTGATCGATCCGGTTTCATCCCTGCAGGGAGCTGGCGCGCTGATCGGGCGGCTCTACCCAACCACCTATTTCGTCACGATCTCGCGCGGCACCTTCTCAAAGGGACTGGCGTTCGACACCCTGCACAACGACCTCCTGATGCTCGCCATCATGGTCCCCGTCCTGGTGATCGCCGGCGCGATGCTGCTGAAGAAACAGGCCCGCTGATCATGCGCATCGACAACGTGCTCCAGCTCGGCATCAAGGAACTGCGCGGCCTCGTCCGCGACCCCATGCTGCTCGTGCTGATCGTCTATTCCTTCACGCTGGCGGTTTATGCCGGCGCCAAGGCGCTGCCGGAAACGTTGAACCGCGCCGCGATTGCGATCGTCGACGAGGACCATTCGCCGGTCTCGACCCGCATCGAGATGGCGTTCACACCGCCCTATTTCTCCGAGCCGCGCCTGATCTCGCAATACGAGATGGACCGGAGGATGGACGCCGGCCTCGACACCTTCGCGCTGGACATCCCGCCCCACTTCCAGCGAGACCTCCTGGCACGTAAATCACCCACCATCCAGCTCAACGTGGATGCAACGCGAATCTCGCAGGCGTTCAACGGCGGCGGCTATGTCGAGCAGATCGTCGGCGCGGAAATCGCCGAATTCCTGGCGCACACGCGCGACGCCCAGACCGTGCCGATCGAGCTCGCGCTGCGGGCGCGCTTCAATCCGGAGCTGAAGAAATCCTGGTTCGGCGCCATCGACCACGTGATCACCTCGATCACGATGCTCTCGATCATCCTGACCGGCGCGGCGCTGATCCGCGAGCGCGAGCACGGCACGATCGAGCACCTCCTGGTGATGCCGGTCACGCCGCTGGAGATCATGGTGAGCAAGGTGTGGTCGATGGGCGCCGTGGTGCTGGTCGCCTCCGCGCTGTCGATCGCCTTCGTGGTCAAGGGATGGCTGCAAGTCACGATCGACGGGTCGCTGGCGCTGTTCCTCGTCGGCGTCGCGCTGCAGCTGTTTGCCACCACCAGCATGGGCATCTTTCTTGCCACCGTCGCCGGCTCGATGCCGCAATTCGGGCTGCTGCTGATCATGATCCTGCTGCCGCTGCAAACCCTGTCGGGCAGCATGACGCCGCGGGAGAGCATGCCGCAATTCGTCCAGGACATCATGCTGGCGGCGCCCAACACGCATTTCGTGATGCTCGCCCAGGCGATCCTGTTCCGCGGCGCGGGCCTGGAGGCGGTATGGCCGCAGCTCGTCGCGCTCGCGGTGATCGGCGGCGTCTTCTTCGTGATCGCGCTGCGCCGGTTCCGTGCATTTCTGGCGTGAGACGCGCGGTGCGGCTTTAGAGCTTGTGGCCTTTCTGGCGCAGCGCCTCGATCAGGCGCTGCTTCAAGTCGTCGGCGGCCTTCTGGCTGACGTCCTGGCCGATCTGCGCACTCGCCTGCGCCAGCGCATCCGACTTCTCCAAAAACTTCTTTCCGGCCGGCTGGGCATAGAACGCCTCGATCTGGCGCAACTCGTCCACGCTGAAGCTCTGGGCGTAGAGCGCCGCGACCTGGTCGATCATCGATGCCAGCAACGGGGCGTAGACCTCGGAGCCGGGCGCCGTCATCGCGTCGTAGTCCCGCTCGATCTCCGGCCGATCCTGCGCCACCACCGGCCGGAGCCTGAGCAGGAGCTGCGGCAATTGGGCGCGATACTGGTCCGCGATCCTCAAGGTGAGGACGAGCTTGCGGGCCGCGGTCATCGCCTCGGGTGCGGGTGCTTGCGCCGAGGCGCCGCAGACCAGAAGCAGGAGGA
Organism: Bradyrhizobium sp. WYCCWR 12699; assembly: GCF_032144035.1. NCBI lineage: Bacteria > Pseudomonadati > Pseudomonadota > Alphaproteobacteria > Hyphomicrobiales > Nitrobacteraceae > Bradyrhizobium > Bradyrhizobium sp. WYCCWR 12699. The sequence goes on along the minus strand of NZ_JAVTJN010000005.1, from coordinate 223,917 downwards.
CGCCGGCGATGGTCAACACGCGTCTGGACATGGATGTCTCCGTGGGCTGGCGATGCTCAATGCGCCGCAGGCGCGGCGGCGGTCGTCGTCGGCGCGCTGTCCAGGGCGGCCTCGTCCTCTTCGACCTCGGTCACCTTCACGAACAGGTTCGGCACGCGCTTGGCCCGGTCGAGCAGCCAAGCCGCGCCGATCATGATGACGATGCCGAGGGCGGAGACGGCGAGCTGCTCCCAGATGCCCCTGCTGTACTGCGTCAGGATCCAGTGCGCCGAGAACGACAGGAAGACGCCGAGGCAGAAGATCGGCAGCGAGTGCTGGCCGCAGAGGATGATCGGGCGCAGCCAGACCCCATGCAGCGCGCGCCATTTGCGCGAGATGAGGTGAGTGACCCAGATCGCCAATGCAAGAAAATGCGTGAAGCGCAGCATGTCGAGGTCGGTCTTGTCGATCGGGTAGATCGACTTGATCATCCATTTCGGGATCAGGGCCTCGAGCGCATGGATGTGCCAGGTCATCACGATGAGGAAGGCGAAGACGAGCCAGGCCGCCGCCAGCACCATCGCCGTCCTCGACCAGACCCATTTGGCGATCGTGTCGATCTGTCCGATGCCGCACCAGGCCGCGAACACGAACATCAGCTGCCAGCAGAACGGGTTGAAGTACCAGGTCGTGCCGGGCGGGTAGGAGGCGATGTTCCAGTTGAACCAGCGCGACAGGACGTAGAGCAGGACGGACGCAGCAAGCGTCAGGTTGGGCCGGCGCACCAGGCACCACACGACGAAAGGCGAGGCGACCACCAGCGCGATGTAGAGCGGCAACACGTCGAGATTGACCGGCTTGTATTTCAGCACGATCGCCTGCCCGATCAGCTCGTCCGGATGCGACAGGAAATTGAAGACGTTGAACTCGTGCGCGTACATCGGATTGTCGAAGCGGCGCACGGTTCGTGCGATCTGCGCCGTGAACAGCAGGAACAGCATGATGTGGGCGACATACAATTCGAGCGCGCGCCGCCACAGCCGCTTGAGGGCCGCGAGAAACCAGCCGCCCGCGACGACAGGCCCGTAGATCCAGCCGACCAGGTAGCCCGAGATGAACACGAAGAACTCGGCAGCGTCGCTGAAGCCGTAATTGCGCAGCGTCAGCCAGGCCACGACGTCCTGCGGGATGTGGTCGAGGAAGATCATCCACAGACCGATGCCGCGGAAGAGATCGAGCCGCAGGTCGCGCTCGACCGGCGACAACAGAGCTGACTGGTCCCGAGTGATCATGGCCCCGCCTCTCCCGCTGGGCGTCGCGCCATCGCGGCGCCGGCAAAATGGATGCTAAAAAGAATCTCGCAAAAGTCACCTGGCCCTGCGGCCGGGGGCCGACGGTAGCCCAGCTTGGCCTTGGTGCAAGGGCTCTGCGGGCCGTCCCTCAGCGCCGCCGCCGACACGGCACCTGATCAAAATGTCGAAAAACAACCCCATGCACAGTAGCTAACTCATTGTGCTACCTGCGAGATTTATCCGGCATTTTAAGCCAAAGGCCGATCCGGGGCGGCCCTGTGCGGACTTGGCCGGGAGCAGCGTCAGATCAACTCGCCGCCGCGCGCCAGCACCTCGTTCAGCATCGCCTCGGCCTTGCGCTGCAGCGGCTGGGCGCCGCTTTCGGACGCGATCGCGATCGTCCCGCGCAAGGACGCGAGGATGGCCGCCCTGTTGTCCTCGGAGGTCACGGGCGTCACGACGGCTTCGCCGAACAGGGCCTCGGCCTCGAGGCCCGAAAACCCCTGCTGGCGCGCGGTGTTGCGCGCCTCGCGCAGCATGTTCTGCGCCGCCTGGACGTCGCCGAGGCGGCAGGTCGCGAGCGCAAGATAGATCGAGCTGCGCAGCACCGCCGAGGTATAGCCGACCGCCTTGGCCTCCTCGCGCGCCTCGGTCAGCATGCTGCGCGCCCGGTCGAACAGCCCCTGCTCGAGATAGGCCATGCCGAGGTGGCAGGCGAGCACCGGCACGAACAGCCGGATGCCGTGCTTCTGCGCCAGGACGAAACCGTCTTCGAGAATGGCGGCAGCCGCCGCCGGGTCGCCCCGGCCGAGCATGAGCCAGCCGCCGCTATAGGCGGCGGCGACGCGATCGTACGGGCGTGCGGTCTCCTCGGCGATCGCGGCCGCCTGTTGCTGGAGCTGCTCGGCGGCGGCGAGCTGCCCCATGACGGTATGGGTGAAGCTCTTCATCATGCAGCAGAGGAGGAGTGTGTATTTCGGGGGCGTGGCGAAAGGCGCAGCCTCTTCCATTCCCATGAGATGAACACGGGCCCGCGCGAATGTCTGCTCCGCCTCGCGATAACGCCCCGCGAGAAAATACGCTTGGCCAAGATTGTATAGTGCAAGGTTGCGCCACCCCGGATTAGCTGTCTCCTCGGCAAGACCGACAACCTCCTCACCGAGCGCAACGGCTTCGGTGGGTGTTCCGTAGAAGTTTTGCCCGCCGGCCATGACGGTCATGGCGGCAACCTTCCTGCCAACGTCGTCGATCTCGCTGGCCCTGCACTCGGCTTCCTTTCCCAGATCGACCCATTCAGCGATCCGACCGGACCAGATAAACGCCATGCGCGCTTCCATGCGGAGATCGATGGCATTTGTCTCTCGCGGACGCGTCAGCGGAGTCTTGTCCAGCGAACTCATCGCCGTCTGGAAATAATCGACTGCATCGGCATATGCGGAGCGCAAGAGACACTTTTGTGCGGCGCTTCTCCCGTAGCTGAACGCCTTCAACCAGTCTTTGGCACGCACAGAGTGATAACAGAGTGCGTCGGGATCATCTCTCAATGTTTCGTCGCTTTCGAAAGCAGCGAGAATGCGCGCATGGACGCTCTCGCGCACCTTTGCGACCATCGATTCATAGGTTACTTGGCGAACCATTTCATGCCGAAACTCAAGCGAGTACTCGAGATCGCTATCGATCCGGACGAGAAGCTCAGCGCGGTCGAGCGCCGCGAGGCAATCCTCGAATGCATTTCCAGGTAACTCCGAAACCTTCTGTACGACCGCTTCTTTCGACCGCGGCCCCAAGGCGGCGGCCACCTGCAAGACGAGGCGCTCCTGTCTCGACACACGATCCAGCCGCGCCGCAATCACGCCTTGGATGCTCGCGGGGATACCCAGTTCTTCGATGGGACGAACGAGAGCCAGGTCTCCCCACTGGCCGCGCAGCGTACCGTTATCTTTCAGGCCCCGGCAGACCTCCTCGAGGAATAGTGGGACATTGGCCGTGTGAGAAATGATCCGATTCTTCAAGTCGGCGTTTGTCGCAGATGTGCCAAGCATATCCGCCAGCATCGCCAAACCCGAATCATCGTCCAATGGGCGCATCGCGATCACCTCAGAGTGACAACGCGCGATCCATTCCGGCATTCCGTTCGCACGACTCGTGAGAAACACGAAGAGATTGGGCGCCTGGAGCGACGCAATGGCAGCAATAACGTTGTCGCTGGCTCGATCGACCCAGTGCAGGTCCTCGATGAGAAGAACGGCAGTCTTGCGTCGCGCCACGCTTTCCACGATCGCGCAGCTTGCCTCGGAGATCGCACGACCGCGCGCGTATGGCTCCAATTCGCTCCAACGCGGATCGGAAATGGGTAAGTCCAACACCGCATCGATTGCAAGCCGATGAACCGTCGACAAATCCGCTCGGGGATCTCCTAGGCGATCCGGGTCTTTTGCGACGGCCTCCAAGGTAGAAAGCACCAGGCGTTTCAGCGTACTGAACGGCGCCCCCTGAAGATTTGGGCTGCATTCGGCGTCCAGTAGCAACCAGCCATTGGTCCGAAGGTCCTGCACGAATTCGTGTGCAAGCCGCGATTTTCCGATGCCGGCATCACCCATCAGCAGGACAGTCTGCCGGGTAGCGGCAACCCTTTCCGCGGCACGCCACAGCAGAGCCCGCTCAGTTGTGCGATCAACAAACCGGGACATGCTGCGCGCACGCCGCACCCGCCAGCTCGAAAGATCGCTCGCTCCAACAATGCGATACACAGGCAGAGCTTCGCTGAAGCCACGCAAGCTCTTGCGGCCGAGAAAGTCAAAGCGAACGTGCCCGTCTGCTAGCTTTTGGCAGGCTTCGGACACATAGATCTGGTTTGCCTCCGCCGCCGACTCCAGCCGCGCGGCGAGATGCTGAGCTGCGCCACCAATCTCGTAGACCTTGGAAAACTCGCTGGAGACCATGTAGGCCACCACATGACCCGAGTGGAGGCCGACCCGGACTTGAAGTCCGGGATCGCCAAGGCTGCCTACACGCCGGACCAGCTCGATCGCCGCGTGGCAGGCCAAGGGTGCGTGGTTGTCGTCCGCGATCGGGGCGCCAAAGACCGCCGCCAATCCGTCCCCCAACTCCTTGCTAACAATACCGCCAAACTGACGTACCGCGGCCCTCATTGCCGCCAGCGCCGGCTCAAGGCGCGAAACGGCCGCCTCCGGTTCTAATTCGGCAACAAGACCCGTGGAGTCGACGACATCGGCTCGCAGGATTGTCACAAAACGACGTTCGCTATCCGGATCGGCCTGCTTACGCACTGCGGCTCCGCACTTGGAGCACCAGCTATCGTCCGGATCAATCGCCGACTGACATGCGAAGCAATGCATTCCTGCGCCTCAAAGGTCGCGGCCCTTCTGTCGACCAGAATCCACCGGCAACTTTCGACAACAATACCTATCAAGAACCGCTTAGCAATCGGACTCGCTCCTCCTTCCGCGGGCACGGTGCAGTTGGCAATCTGGACGAAACACAGTCCTGAGTGGTAGCGTGGGTCATCCCAGCAAAGATGGGGCACATTTTCGACGGCGTGGTCGGCCAGATAGATCAGCGCCGCCGGAGTTGTATGTATTTTGGCAAAGCCAAGAAAATATTGAGGATAAAGGCGATGGGCTCGAGAACTTACACCGGCGCGTCATTCAAAGATTTGATGAACGACAATTATTTTCCCCTGGAAAACATGCAGAGAAGCGCGGACGTCCTGAAGGCGTCGCCGGACATTCATCTGCCGACCGTGGAGTATGGCCAGTACCATCTGATCCTGACGCCTGCCGACAGATGGCCGGACGGGAGCGCAGCCTATTGGCACAAGGAGAAGGGCCGGGCTCGCGTCGATCTCAGCACCCAGCCGAACTGTACGCCGCTTTCCAACGACGAGCCCGGCGTCATTCCGCTAACCCGCTGCGATCTGCTCGATGCCAGCGTCCGGAAGTGCTTCAATTCCGAGCCGCCGATCCCGATGAAGACCAATATCATCACCCATGCGGCCAGCGACGCCTACGCGAACAGGCACGAGATCCGGCTGAAATGGGAATATGCCAACGGCGATGACAAGGCGCCGACGCTGCTCTATTTGACGATGGTCTGCCCCTACAGGGATTGAACGCTCGTCAGCCAGGAAAGGAAAGGTCCGTTGCCGCCGCCTGCGCAATCAGCCGCGAATCCGCTGCTCGACGGACCGATCCTGCCTACACTGCTCTCGCTGGCCTGGCCGAATGCCATCGCGTTCTCGGCCGGGACGCTGGTCGCAATCGCCGAAACCTCCTACATCGGCCGGCTCGGCGTGGAGGCGCTGGCCGCCATGGCGCTGGTGTTTCCTTGCGTCATGTTGGCCATGAGCATGTCCGGCGCGGCCAATCGGCGGCGGAGTGTCATCGGCGATCGCCCGTGCGCTCGGTGCGGGTGACCGCGACCGTGCCGAGAGCCTCGCCACCCACGCGCTTCTGATCGCCGTCTTGTTCGGCCTGGTCTTCATGCTCGGCATGCTGGCTGGAGGCCCGCGGCTGCTGGAATTGCTGGGCGGTCGCGGCAACGTGCTGGCCCAGGCCATCGCTTACAGCCATATCTATTTCGGCGGTGCGGTGCTGATCTGGCTCGTGAACATCCTGGCGAGCATCCTGCGCGGCACCGGCAACATGAAATTGCCGTCGCTGATGATCGTCAATTCGGCCATCTGTCAGATTATCCTCGGTCGCACGCTTGGCCTCGGCCAGGGGCTGCTCAACCTCACCATGGTCTGCCCTTCACGACCAAGTCGCGGAAGGCGGATGCCTCGGCCGAGGCGCGGCAGGAGCACTCCGAGACATAAGCTGCGTCTTCGCGACGTCACGTTCTGATGGGCGCGGGCCGATGCTTTGTCGGCCCGCGCTTTTGTTGTGTGGTGCCTATTGCCTGCCGAAAAACCGGTGCAATTCGTTCGCGGTCTGCTGCGGAAGCTCCTCGGGGAAGAAGTGCCCTCCGTCGAGCGGCTTGCCTCGCACGTCGTCGGCCCAGGCCCGCCATACGCCTAAGGGGCCTCCCTCGCTCGCATACCAGGAATTCAACGGGCCGCGGCCGCTCCAGAGCACCATGACGGGGCAATTAATCCGCCGGCCGGAAGTGCGATCCGCCAGATCGTGCTCGTGATCGATGGTCGCCGCCGCGCGATATTCCTCGCAGATCGCATGAACATGCGCCTCATCGCGCAACGCCTCGACATAGGCTGTGCGGACGGCCGGGCTGAAACTGTCTGCCGTCGATCCCCAGCCATGGAGCGCATTGTCGACGACGGCATCGGGCGCTGCGGACAAGAGTCGCTCGGGAAGAGGTTCAGGCTGCGCGAGCAACGACCAGGGCCAATAGCCGACCGCCAGCTTCTTGTCGGCGCGCTCCCAGGCATCGGCGATCGGAACGATGTCGAGGACGGCGAGACGCTCGACGCGTTCGCCATGGTCGAGCGCCAGCCGATAGGCCACACGGCCACCGCGATCATGGCCCGCAACCGAGAAGCGGTCGAAGCCAAGCCGCGTCATGACGGACGCCATGTCCTTGGCCATTGCACGCTTCGAATATGGCGCGTGATCCGGGCTGGAGGGCGGGCAGGTGCTGCGCCCATATCCGCGGAGATCGGCGCAGACCACGGTGAAGTCCCGTGCGAGCAGCGGCGCAGCGTCGCGCCACATTAGGTGGGTCTGGGGAAATCCGTGCAGCAGGAGAAGCGCCGGACCCGAGCCGGCCCGGCGTATGAAAATCCGCGCTTCCTCCGCCTGCACATCGGCGGCCTCGAAATACTCGAAGTTCATGGGAGCGGCCCTTCCGAACGATGACAGCCGGAAAGCGAACGCCGGACGAATCCGGCAACAATGATGACACGAGGATCGATATTACGTTCCCTCGCTCATGCCATGCTGCTGGGACGACGCACGCTGGCGCGGCATCGACGCCGGTGGACCGCTGGCCTCTCATGCTCCGTGCAAAATCGGGTGCGGCGCTGCGGCGTATGACCCAAACAAAAATGGCCCGCGTCAAGCGGGCCATTTTCGTATCGGAACCGGTCATTCCGAATTTGGTTGCGGGGACACGCAACAGCCGCCCCCTGCGACTGCCTCGGCTGCGATTTTACGCATGAATTCAATAGATTACAAAGGCGGAAGGTTGGCGGCACGCTCTTAGCGGTCCTTGGCCTCCAAAGGTAAAAACCAACATGACCGACACTTCAAACGGTGGCCTCCCTGAGGCCGCCGCAAGACCCGTTCGCGCTGAAGGTGGCCGACAGAACTTCGACGACGCCCTGGCCACGACGCCGGCCGAGCTGATTGCCAATTGGATCGAGTCAAAGGACATGGAACCACACGAACAAATCCTCGCAATCGTCGAATCTGACGACGAGGAGCCCGCCTTTCCCCGGCAGAAGGAGCAAGGCGGTCGGGACGCCGTCCATACGTCCCAAGTCTCGCCGCGTTCGTGGGGGTTCGATGTCGAGGAACTCAACCGTAGCTACGCACTGGCAATCTGGGGCGGCAAAGCCGTTGTGGTCAACGAACAGCCCGCTGGGCCGGTCAATGACCGTGTTCGAGTAATGTCCTTCGAGTCGATGAACTCGTGGTTTGCAAACAAGCATACCGAGGTCGTCGCTTCGGACGGAAAAATTCGACTTGTGACCTGGGCGAAGGCCTGGCATTCGCATCCTGATCGCCGTTCCTATGACGGCGTCGAGTTTTTTCCGAACCCAGACGGCGCAGAGGGAACGCCGGGCTACCTTAATTTCTGGCGCGGCTTCGACGCAGCGCCCGCGCCAGTGGGATCATACAAGACGTTTCGCGACCATCTTCTTACGAACGTTTGCGATGGAGATCCTGCGCTGTTCGAGTACGTTTTCGGTTGGATGGCGCACATCGTGCAAAAGCCGCGCGAGCGGCTCGGCACCGCGATTGTGCTCCGCGGCCGACGCGGCACAGGCAAAAGCAAGTTCGGCGAGGTGCTTGGATCACTATTTTCATCGCACTACTTCCAAGTGGACGATGGCCGCTACATCACCGGTCAATTCAACGAGCACATGGCGAGCTGTCTGCTCTTGCAGGCTGACGAGGCGGTTTGGGCGGGCGATAAGGCGGCCGAGGGACGACTCAAGGGCTTGATCACGAGTGAGATGCAGATGATCGAGTCCAAAGGCGTCAATGCGATCCGCATGCGCAATTTCGTTCGGGTTGTCATGTCGTCGAACGAAGGCTGGGTAGTGCCCGCGGGCATGGATGAGCGCCGGTTCGTCGTTCTCGACGTAAATCCGCGATGCGCGCAAAATCGCGCCTACTTCGCCGAGATGGATGAGGAACTGAATAGCGGCGGACGCGCGCGGTTGCTTCACGACTTGCTGGCATTCGACCTGGCTCAAGTGGATTTTTGGCGCCTTCCTCAAACCAAAGGGCTCCTTGAGCAAAAGATCAGATCGCTCGATACAATCGACGATTGGTGGTTCAACCGGCTTCATGAGGGCAACGACTGGCCTGAGCGAATCCCCTGCGATCATCTCTATGCGGACTACTTGAAGGCCGCGTCACAGCTCGGCGTTGGGCGCAAACGCGGTTCCGCGGAATTTGGAAAGCGTCTCGCTCAGCTCGTCCCCGACTTGCGCAGAAACCGCCCGACGATTGAAATGGATCCCGGCGTGGTTAAACGCGTGTGGTGCTATTCAATGCCGCCACTCGACACTTGTCGCGCGGCATTTGACGAACTGCTCGGCCAGCCCGTTGATTGGCCGGCGCCTTCCCCGGAGAGGGGCGGGCGAGCGCAGCAATCACAGCCGGACGATTTCGCTCCGATGTAGAGTCTGTCCTAGGACGTCCCAATGCGTCCAGGAGCTAGAAATTCAAAAAACCACTGTGCCGCAGGGATTAGTCCTAGGTGTCCTAGGACTCCTCAGACTCTCTTGCGCGCGCCAAGATGCCATAGATTTTAAGATGAAGGGTGGTGTCTTATCTCAACCCTGAAGAACTCTAGGACAGCTAGGACACCTAAGACCGCGGCCTGTCTTACGGCGACTTCTTGAATCTTGCGAACCTAGTACACGCAAGGACCAACTAGGACCATCTCCAACCCAACCATCGGCTCTGTCTCCGAGGTGTCGCACGGACACCGCGGCGGCGGAGCCGTTTCTTTATGAGGAACTAAAGTGGCTAAACCGACCAGAACTCAAATCGACTTCGCCAAAGTGATGACCATGAAACAGCGTGGCGTCCTGCGCTCACTTGTGATGTTTGATTGCTACATGAGTGCTAGTGAGATCGCAGACGAAGAACTGAGAGACATTGTCCGTCATCAACTTGCCCGCTATTCTGTGCAACCTGGCATCGATGGTCGTCTTTCATGGGGCGCCACGGATGCCGGACGGATCATCTCGCGCCTGATTCAAACGGGCAAGTTGTAACGTGGGCGGGTCCCTCTGGAGGCCCCCTCCCCTACGGCACAAACGCGCCCCAAAAACGCTCCAGCGGCAGGACTCGTTTTTTGGGTTGACAGGGTTGACATGTTGACACGTCATCTGGGCTCATCAGATATCAAGGTCTTGCGGGGCAATCGCGCCTACAACTAAGCTAGCACGCCTCCGGCATTAAGAGACGCGTGCGGCGCTGTTGTTATCTGCAGCCGACAACACCCGCGAAAAAGTCGAGAACGCGACTGATGAGGCCAATTCCTTTGTCCATCAACGGAGTTCCTATGAGTTCACCGGCGCAACGAATGGACAATTGCAGCAAACCTATCAGTGCGATTGCGGTTATTCGCAGCAATCCCGTCGACAAGCAGCAGATGTAGTGCATCGTTGCCGAACCAGCAAAAGCAACCAGTCGACGTTTACGCATGTTATTTTCCCTGCCCGTCTAGATCGTCCGACGTCCAGACAGTGGACCGGCGGTCAAGCTGACTCCATTCGCCGAAAGGGGCCGTCGCAAAATGCGAGCCTTGCGCAGGATCTCGTTAGCCTGCCGGAGCTCCCGGTTCTCCCGATCGAGAGCCTTCAGCTTCGCCGCCATGTCGCTCGGAAGGCCGGCCCGCTGTCCGCTGTCCGCTGTCAACCTCGGCCTTCTTGACCCAGTCATGAAGCGTCTGCGGCGTGCAGCCGATCTTGGCCGCAATGGAGGTCACCGCTGCCCAGCGCGGCGCGTGCTCGCTGGCGTGATTCAGAACCAGCCGAACCGCTCGGACCCGGACCTCGCGTGAAACTAGTTCGTTGTCTTGCTCAGCTCCACCTTTCTCAAGGGTTAGAGCCTCCGGCAATCCCGCGTCTGACCATGTAAAGGAGACGATTAGTCGGGTCATTTCGATCTAGTGATCTGGTCACCAGCCTTACGAAGAGATAACCGACTGCGTTCTAGATCGACTTCCCGGCTTAGAACGGAGCTCGACGCGCGCCGATGTCCAAACTGAGCTGTTTACGTTCATTGAACAATACCTCGATCGCGAGGCTTCGACGATCGCTACAAATCAGCATCTAGTATTCGTCGCAAAAGTGGCGGGCAATATTATTGCGGCCTTGGTGACGGCGGCAATCGTTGCCCGGCTCGGCCCCACCTTCCGGAATGGCAATTCGAGAGGATCGCTGATGGGTTAATTGCCTAATCTGCGCGGCGGATAACGATCTCGAGGCCCTGCAAGCAGCTTTGAAGAACCCTGATCGCCAGCAGGCAGTTCTGGCCGCTCTTCTTTTGCTTTCACGTGTTTAGAGGCCCCCGGCTCCGGGCGCGTCTTTCTTTGCAGCTCGTTCAATCTCAATGGAGATCGCAATCACTGGGTGCCTCTGTCTTGACCGTACAACCGCTTGCAATTAGGCTCGTATGTCTCGCGGGGGTGAGAGATGAAGTGGGTCGGGTGCCTGGGCTTTATTGTCCTGGCGGGGTGCACAGCTTTCCCAAGTTCGCCGGAACGGGGAAGGGTGGAAATTCGCAATATCGTCGACTCAATCGAGTGCGAATTGGCCGCCGTTGCCACCAGCGACGATCAAGACCTCGTAGATCGTAGGATCAGAGACTGGACGGCAGCAACGGATCTCGACCTGACTCTGGTGCGCTCATTTGGTGGAGATGGAAGTGCCAAGATCGGCGCGCCTGCGGGGCTTGCTGTTTTGTCAGCAACGCCGAAGCTCGGATTGTCCGATACCGATACAAGAACCAATCACATCAAGTTCGCCAACTCTTTCCAAAAGGCGATCAAGCGTTACCCTGACAATTGCAAAGGGGTTGATCCGTCTGAGACCGGCATGGGCCTGGCTTTTTGGCTCATTGCGAGCATCAAGGCGATCGACAAGGACGATCTCGTCGGAGTGAGCTTCACCAAGCAGTTCGAAATCGTCGTCAGTGCGAGCTCAAGGTTTGGCTATACGCTGGAGCCCGTCACCAATCCAGTTTCTGCCGAAGCGGGACTTGGAGGATCGCATGACTACACAAACCGCTTTACCATTGCGCTGACCCCTCCGCCGCCGCCACCGCTTCCCACGAAGCCTACGCGAGTCATCGTGGTGGGTTGGCAGCAGCCTAAAGCGACCCCGGTGCCTTCGCCTTCGCCTACGCCAAGGCCGACCCCAACTCCTGCACCAAGCCCTGATCTAAACAAGGGAAAAGAACCGGAGATTAAGACCTTCCAGGCGCCGGCGCAGACCGATGCCGATCTAGGTGTGTCGAACCGACCTAAGCGGCCGCGAACGCCTCAAGTCATCCGGCCTGCCCAACCGCAACTTACGCCACGTCAACGTGTCTTGCAGGATCCGGAGCTCAATCAAATGCTTCAACGGAAGTCGCCGGTCATCCTTGCGCCGGAGACCCTCAGATAGGGGTAGCTGAATTGTCGGACTGAACGTTTAGGAGGCCACGCTAAACAGTGCGTGACGTGAGCGCCAGGCGCGACAATTCGCCGCGCGGCTGTCGGTTCATTGGATGCAACGTGAGATTGACAACACCGAAAGCCCGTCAAAGATCGGTAGAGTGATTTCCGAATTGATTGATCTGTTCTTTTGTAGTGGGGACGGCATGTTTCAATACCGTGTCAAAGTTCGCGGCAAGGTCTATTTGTGGGGTGGAGAGGATATTGAGCAGGGATTTCACGAAGAAGCGATTTTAGTACTCCGGGTTGATGAGCTCGGTGAGAGCGTGAAACTATCCTCCAGGAAAAATATAGCTGGCGTGGAAACCACAACGGCTATCGGAACCCTCAAACGAGGTGAGGCCCTCTGCATTGATCTCAATGCGCTTGCGGGCGTATGGGCCGAAGTCGCAAATCCGGCTCTCGATACCAACATCGATTGCATGATTTTACCGAATAGCTAATCAACGAACAACTGACACCGCAGCATTGGAGCGGGAAACCGATGTCGACTGCCGGAAAGATTCGCAGCCTCGTAACGCGTCCCTTTCAATCGAGCGACTTAGCTTTTGAGATACCAGGGGTGCTCGACTGGCAGAACAGCGCTCTCAAGGTTGGCAAAAGACTAGCGCCAGCCGACGTTATCTCGGTTGACGCCATGATCACGCAATTTGCGCAGCGAGCGGGTGATGAGAACAAGTCCGTCACCTACTCGGCGTCAAAAATACAAAGCGACCTAAATGCAAAAGCCGCATTTCGCTTGCGAAATCACCAAGAAGCGATCGGGTTGAGCCAAACGATTTTTCAGCGCGACCAACAGTATTCCAGGGTTTACAAACACTCGACCCAAGTCGCCCAGATTGTGGGCAATGCCACAAACACTCAGCTCGCGCATACACGGAACGTCAAGTCTGCGAACGTTGACCGCTTCTCTGCCGTCGACGCGGCTTATGCGAGCGATCCTGATGTATCGTGGCAGGGCGTAAAGAAGGCCACCCAGACGGTTCATAAGTCCAAGGGCGACGTCGTAAATAAGCTCTACGTAACTCCCGTTGGGATGATGACGCCCACCTATAAGATCAGAGCCTTCCCTCAAGGAGCCGAGTCTCATCAAGAGTTGCAAGAAAGTCGAAATATACCCACTTGGAACAGTCAAAATCAGTGGCAAGAGCTCAATGCAGCGGCGGCCGATGCATCGGGCGCACATCCTCCAGCGTTCTATTCCCAACGCACCATTATCTCGGAAGATGCAAACGAGCGGACCAGCACTAACTTTTTGAACGAATTTTGGCATCCTCGGCTAGAAAATAAGCTGGAATTCGAGCGTCTCCAGTCCGTAGTCGTTCAGGAAGAAGCGCGAAACGCTATCAACGCATTGGGTGTCTCCAGTCTCGAAGCGTCGCTTCGTCGCGAGCTCGAGTTTATCGAGCTCGAGGTCTTGAAGAACCAAGTCAAGCTTCTAAACACCTATTTGCTCCCCTCGTTTCCGGGGGTCATCACCGCGATCTACAAAGACCTGGGTGAACACGTTCAGGCCGGCGAACCGGTGTTGCGCATCGAGAACGATCGTCGTTTGTACCTCTACGGATTCATCCAGCTTCGCGCGTTGCCCGCGATCGACCAGACAGTCACGATCAAATCGAAGATATTCGAGGGGACTGTCGAAAAGACCTACTCAGCGAAGGTCGTCTCTGTCCGCGGTCATAACACTGACGATGACGAGTGGGAACTCCTGCTGGAATTAGACAATCCACCAGGCGCCAATTTCCTTCCGCTGAACTACGGGTTTGACCCGCTGAGCAGCAGCATTTCATTCGATTGACCTAATGACACATTCGACAAATGCTGTTCTTAGCCGCCGCGAGTTCTTGGCACTCTCGGCGCTTGCATCCGCAAGCGCCGTTGTCCCATGGCCCATCGCTGCGCAGAATACAACTGTTGATCCTCCGCTAACGCCGCCGGCGCTTTCGTCCTCACTTAGTCGAGCGGACATCGACTCGATCCATATCGAGTGGGATGCGATCGATCCCAGCTGCGGCGCTCGATTAGAATTAGCAGGGGTTTTTGTTAGCGTTCCAGAAACGCGGACCTTAGACAACGCCGTGTCGGGCGTGACAATCAGTGGGTTGCCGTCCCACTCCCTGTATACGATCCGTTCGAAGTCGGTTTGTTCACAAGGGGAGAGTGATTGGTCGGCTCCACTATTGCTGTGTACTGGCCTGCCTATGCCAACTGGACTCGCGGCGGATGTACTACCCGCGGGCGGAGGCGCGAACCTGGCGTGGGACGTCAAATTCGGCCGGGTTGTGCTCAACACTGAGACATTGGGCGTTCGGATTGTGCGGGATCGCGGAGGACAGAAAGCCAAAGTGCTCGAGGTTCAACCGACTGGCGTCCTTACGGGTCGTCACTTTGATTGGACGTTCGGCCCCGGCGACACATACCAGCTCCAGGTGTACGGAATAGATTTGTCCGACACTGGTAAGTTGCTGGATTCCGAATTTGGCTTTGCTACTCAATCTACTCTGCTTTCAGGATTACCTCCCGGCCGCATAGCCGACCGGTTACCTATGGTGCCTTCAATGGGGCTCGCTCGTTGGAATGGGTTCTAGGAGCAACCAATGCCAAGGGAGCGTGAACCTCGGGAGCGTGCGGAGCGACCTTCGCGGGAAGCTCGCGGCGAACGTGCCGTGCGCGAACCACCTGCGCGCGAGCGGCCAGAACGACCACAGCGTCAGAACGAACGCCCCTCCCGACCGGAGAGACGGGAGCCAGCTGTGCGGGAAGCACCATCACGGCGCGAAGCAGGCACGTTTAGGGAGCGTAATTTCGCAGAACGTCATGAGCGTCCGGCGCGTGAGATTGCGCGTTCGGATCGTGGGCCTCGTGCGAATGACCGGCAGGGCAGGGAAGCTAGAGGGCAGGACCGTCGGTCAGGCGATCGCCACGAGACACGCTCTCATGAGCGGAACCATAGTCGCCGGGCTGAGGATGCTCCTCGGGAATCATCAGAGGGTCGAAGGCGCGAGCAGCAGAGATCTAGGGATGCGCGAGTCACCCAGCGACCTGATCGCCAAACGGCCCCCAACCGCGATGCCCGTTCGGGTTCCACACGGCAGGCCATCGACTATCGCTCCGTCGATCACCGCTCGACTCGCACGAATTACAAAACCGGCACGACGGAGAAGTGGCACGTCAATATCAAGACTGAGAACGGACAGACTACTGGTACCGTGGAGAGAACTGTTACCACCAGGGATGGACGAACTCGGACTGATCGCTTAACCATCAGCGGGCGCCAGGGGCACGAGGTAATACGAAATTCTCGAGGCGAAGTTATTTTCCGTGCGGATAGGTCCGCGCCAACAAGGGGAGCGGAGCCGGGTCATTTCTCAGAGTTTGGCCCGGGCATGAGAAGCGTCGATAACCAGCGTATCGAGCTTCCGCGTGATCAGAGTCCGCGGAGCCCGCGTAACTATCCGCACAAAGATCCGCCCAACAAGCCAGAAGCAAGGCAACCGGATCAGCCGCCGCCGCGCGAGCGACAGCAGGCTCCCGAGAGAAACGTGGATTTGCGTCCGGAGCGTCCCCCACCTGGAGAAAGAGACCGGCTGGACCGGCCGCCCCGCCCTGAATCGAGACCACCCAGGCAGGAAGAGCATCCTGAGACGCCTAATCCATGGCTTCCGGTATTCGAATCTCAAGGCGCGCAAGCCGCATGGGCTGGTATGGTTCGCCGTATTTATACTACGAGCGTTTCTGGCCTAGACGTGGATGACGGCTTCCAAAGAACCCTGTTTAAGGGCATCGCTCGAACGTTTACGCCAAGGATGTTTCCCGTCGAATTTTCTCGCCCGGATCTAGGACCTGCCCCACATCCACTGGGGTATGTGGCAGAGCTATTTCCTGAAGGGATGGGCGAGCCTGTGGGACGCGCCAACTTCACTAATCCATCCTATAATGCATTCGGATCTGCCTTAAGATGGGGCGGGAGCGCGTTGCTCGTGGTCAGCGCGGGCTTTGAGATCGCTCAAGTCTCTCAATCAGACAACAAGGTCCGCGCAGCAACTGGCGCCATCGGCGCATTCGGGTCGGCCCTTGCGGGAGGCATAGCTGGTGCCGCTGCAGCAGGCGCAGTGGCCGGATCTATCGTTCCTGGGATTGGTACGATTGCTGGTGGCCTAGTGGCACTTGGCGGCTCGGTGGCCGTAAGCTACTTCACGGGCAAGGCTGGCCGCCAACTGGGATACGAGGTTTACGATTCTCTCTCCGGCGCGGACGAAAAGTGATGTTAGCAGCAAAAGCGCCAACCCTGGCGCGTTTAACATAACGAAGATTATGCGAGCTTAAGTCTTTGATTTGGCGTCTGTGTGTTGGTGCTAGTCAGGCGAAATCTTGAACCGGCGCGAAATTTTGTTACAATACAATCGTCGGTAGCCAGAAGCTACGACGGAATGGGGGGGACAATTGGCGGCGCACGATCCTCGCAAGGTTTTGGAAAGCCTTCGTAATCATCTGACACAACCTGAAGCGAATATCGCCTTTTTGCTGGGCGCGGGGACATCATGCGCGGTTCGTATACCGGTTACAACCATCGGCGCTGCCGAGCAGCAGCAAGGCGAGCCCAAAACCCGGTCGCTTATCCCGAACGTCGCCGAACTGACTGAAATCTGCGTTAAAGAGATACGGAAACTGGATCCTGACGGTGAGGCGAAGAGGTTTGGTCTCGCCTATGACGCGATCGAGAAAGAGATAAAGCCACCTCATCGAGCGGCAAATATTGAAGATATTCTATCCTGCGTTCGCCGAAAGCTCCATGCAATCGGGGCTACGGACACATTGTCCGGCCTGTCCTCTGATGATCTTGGGCGGTTAGAAAAAGTCATTCGAGCCACGATAGCTGCACAAGTAAACCCAGATCCCACGAGCTTCCCAGCTAAGCTGCCCCATGAAGACTTCGTGCGTTGGATCGCACGTATGCCGCGGTCGCAGCCGATAGAGATCTTCACGACCAACTACGACATTCTCGTGGAAACGGCTTTGGAAGCCGAGAGAGTGCCCGCCTTCGACGGCTTTGTCGGGTGCAATCGACCATTTTTCTCCCACGATAGTTTGACGAGACCTGAGAGTGCGCCCGGCCCTGCATGGACACGGCTTTGGAAAATCCATGGATCGATCAACTGGAGATTAGACACCATTGGAGGTCGGCAGCGGGTTGTCAGGACCGAGCCCCACAATGAAGGCGAAATGATACTTCCCTCTCATCATAAGTATGATGAATCGCGCAAGCAGCCCTACACGGCGCTATTGGATCGTCTCACGCGTGTCCTTGAAAGAGACGACGCCATCTTGTTTGTGTGCGGCTATAGCTTTTCTGACGATCACATCAACGCAATAATCTTTGACGCATTAGAAGCAAAGCGCAGGCCGCATGTCGTCGCGATGCAGTATGCCGAAGTGGAAGCCGGATCGGTTCTGGCCGACCGAGCCAGCCGCTATCTCAATCTCATGGCGCTTGGACCGCGTACCGCTCATATAGGCGGACGGCACGGGGGGTGGCGGTTGGGCGAGCTGCGGGGAGCGTCCCATATTGCCAGAGCATTCGACCTCGACGCAGCGCCTGAAGGCGAGCAGCCTACCGGCGATGGGACCTTCCGACTCGGAGACTTTGCTCGTTTCGCTGAATTCTTAGGTGCTCTTACGAGGCCTGATTGACGTGCCCAGCTCTGATCCAACATATGTAGGCCAGGTTGCGTCGGTCGCGGGCGGCGTTTTAAGAGTCAGGCTACGTAGCGACTTGCCGACCACGCTTGTGCTTGTAGAAGGCGAATCGTATCGCGTAGGGCAAATCGGTGGTTTTTTCCGGATTCCAGTTGGGTATACCCAACTTTACGCTGTTTGCTCGCAAGTTGGTGCTGACGCCGCTCCACCGACAGCGGTTGGGGACCTGGCTCTTGAGCGAGATCTCGCTAAAGACGAAAGCTTGGCAGGCTACCGGTGGATGACCATTGTACTTTTTGGTGAGTCCACGGGAGGCCTCTTCGAACGCGGTGTAGGCCAATATCCGACCGTCGGAGATGAAGTCCATTTTGTAACCGCAGCCGACCTCGCGGTCATATATGGCCGATCTCATTCGACCACGGGCATTACCGTCGGTACAGTCTCCTCCGCGAGCGGGATTTCCGCAACACTCGATCTGAACCGGTTCGTGAGTAGACACTGTGCGATCGTGGGCTCCACGGGCGCAGGAAAATCAAATCTTGTCTCCGTGATTTTGGAGGCTGTCAGTTTAAGCCAATTTCCCTCTGCCAGAGTTTTAGTTATCGATCCACACGGAGAATACTCGAAAGTCTCTCCAGGGCGATCTAGAGTCTTTCGCGTGTCTCCAGCCGATGGCGAACACGACTTGGTCGTTCCATACTGGGCACTGCCTTTCGACGAATTGCTCGCGATTACATTCGGAGCGATGTCGCCAACGAACGAGGCCGTCGTTCGCGACATGGTCCAGGAGATGAAGCGGACCTCAGCCAAGCTCCTAGCGAATCCGCCTCCTGCCGAGGCGATTACGGCCGATACGCCCATACCGTTCAGCATTCGAAAATTGTGGTTTGAACTCGATGATTTCGAGAGGCAGACGTTTAAGACAGAAGCGGGGCAGCGTGTTCTGACCAAAGTGGAGGAGCAAGGCGACCCAGAAAAGCTGATCTCAAATACCTATCCGCTGCACGGGCCCGGGGCGAAGGAGCCATTTAAGAATCCTGCGCCTCGCGGGATCGGTCGTCAACTTGAGCTTGCTCGTAGCCGCCTGACCGACTCTCGGTATGCATTCCTGTTTAATCCCAAAGGCGGATACGCTCCTGATCTGGCTGGTAAGGTCGCGGCGGATATCGACGGCCTGGTGGCGTCGTGGGTAGGACACGACAAACCTCTGTCCATCATCGACGTCTCAGAGTTGCCCTCGGACGTCGCCACGGATGTGGTGGGACTTCTCTTGCGAATTGTTTATGACACCCTGTTTTGGGCCAGTTCGCTCGCAGTCTCGGGGAAGTCTCAGCCGTTGCTGTTGGTCGTTGACGAGGCGCATCGATTTCTTCCGGAGGGTGGATCCAGTAGCTGTCAAAGGATTCTGACCCGGATAGCGAAGGAAGGCCGCAAGTACGGCGTTGGGCTGACCGTTGTCACGCAACGCCCCAGTGAGATTGACACCACTATCATTAGTCAGTGTGGCACTATGATCGCACTTCGAACGACGAACCCAAGCGACAGAAGCCGCGTAGCCGCCGCCTTTCCCGATGATTTGGGCGGTCTGGTGGATCTGTTACCGTCTTTACGTACCGGAGAGGGCCTGTTTGTAGGAGAAGCAATGTTCGTCCCTTCGCGGGTCCGAGTGTGGCTTACTCAGGCACCCGAGGGGGGCGCGGATCCCAACGTTAGAACGGCGTGGGCTAACGACCCCCGGCCAGATCCCAAGCAATACGCGCAGGCTCTGCGGAACTGGCGACATCAACTCAAGGGCTAGCCCATGGACTTCGTCTACGTGGATTCAAGCAGTGTGGACCAAATCGCCTATGACGAAGAGCAGGGTGAAGCGCACGTGATTTTTAAGCGCGGCGCCTATTACATCTACAGCGGCGTGACTCAGGAAGTCTGGGAGCGATTCCGGGATTCCACTTCCAAAGGCACCTTCGTGAACGAAGAGTTTCGAGCGAAAGGCTACATGGTCCGAAGGGCGTGAGCTTTGCTCGCAACGAATTTCGTGCTACGATGCTAAGGCATTGATTTTATTCGCATAACATAGATTATGAGATGTTTTTGGACCGGCACAGGATGCTATGGCAATTTGGACATACACGACTTCGCGAAGCGGATCGCTAAACCGAGACTTCTATAGAGCGGACAAGTGTCCCTATTGTCGGACAGACATCACAACTCTCGAAGAACTCGGTGACGTACACTCGGGCAAAGACGGCTTCGACTCCGACTTCAGAGGCGTCGCGTGCGGTGTTTGTGGGTGGTGGCTAATCAAGCTGTACAGAATTAATAACAATCCGCCGGCCGACCAAGAGGATGGATCCGGACCGGACTTCGTCCACGGTTGGAGTTGGACTCACGCTACACTTCGAGAATTCGACGTAGCTGACATCTCGACGCCCATTGAGGACGTCCAGGATTACCTGCTTGCAAAGTACGATAAGCGCTTCGACGTGGCGCCGCGTTTGATGGAAGAAACGGTCGGAAGTATTTTCCGAAACATGGGCTGGGACGTCGTGGTCACCTGCTATTCGAATGATGGAGGCATCGATGCGATTTTAACGAAAGGTACGGAAACGGTTGCCGTCCAGGTCAAGCGATACAAGAATACTATTGGTGTCGAGCAGATCCGCGAGTTTACGGGCGCGCTCGTTGCTGAGGGGATCACGTCAGGCATTTTTGCGACAACCTCCACGTTTTCGAAGGGCGTGAGAGACCACGTCGAAAAGGTCAGCAAAAGGATGATCCAGATTGAGCTCCTGGATGCGCCACGTCTTTACGACGCTCTAAAAATTGGCCGCCGAGAAAAGCTCAAATCGATCAAGGAAATTTTCGAGATGATGGAGTTTCAGACGATCTTCGATAGCGACGGCGTAAACAGGGAGTTGCTGAACCGATACTTCGTGAGCGAGGGCGAGTTCTCAGTCATCGATCTGCAGCCTTGGAAACGATTCATATGACAGCTTGCGGCGATTGGCCCACATTTGCTGCAGTCTCTTGGCCGCCAGCCAGACAACGGCACCTGACCTATGTGGCGCTTAAGGTTTGATTAGCGATTGCGCCATTGAACCGCCTCAAACTGAGCCTATCTTCAAGTTGAGTTTAGCGAAATACGCGCGGCGTGTTGGGGGACAAGCCCACAAACTTAAACCCCTGCTTGCTGGCCTGCTGTGTGATGGCGCGTACCGAAAGGGACCCTCACGCACTAGACAAGGAGAGCGCTCATGGGCGTCTTTCTGCATCTAGAAGCCAGCCAGCCGAACGGAGCGACGTATCGTCTCGGCCTTGGATGCTTCGTGCATCCGAATTGGGCTTCGATGATGCTTCTGCTTCATAGGCTGTTCTAACGGAACGGGCACCTCATCTCTGAGGTGCCCTTTTCGTTTTAGGTGGTCATGCCGGCCAAGGCCGGTCGGAACGCCTCAAGGGGCCTGCGACTCGGCAGTTCAAATCCCTTCGGCATCGTGATTGTCGACTTATCACGATCCCTTTTGCAGGTGATCGATAGCAGACCGGCCTCGTACCTTCTTCGCTTCGGATTGTCGTGCTCGTTGGCCAGCTTGCAGATTGCGGCCAAGGCGGCGGGCTGGAAGAAGTCCTCCACTTCCCGAAGCGTTTCAAGGACGGCTTCAACCCGCTTTGCAAGACCATCCATCTTCATGCGGATGGCGCCGATCGTTGCCGCGACCTTTTCTGGCTCTCCTGCGAGGACAACTGAAGCGGCCGCAAAATCCGCCATTAGGCGGCTGAACTCTTGCCGCACGTCGGTGCTCGAGGCGCAAAGCCGCTTTGGCAGAGCTGCGCCGATCACGCGCCAATCCATGGCGGCAGCGGCCGGAAGCGTGTCATACACCCAGGGCATTTGGGTCTCGAGCTGACCGCGAAGCCGGTTGAAGTGCTTGAATACGTCCGAGCTGGAGATGGAATTTAGATAGGCGATAAAGGGGTTCACTGCGGAGCGGATCTCGCGTACTCGCTTGAGCGCATCTTGCCGAACCACGGCCGCATCGAAGTCGGCGGTGTACCTATCGAAGTCCTCGCCGTAGATGGTGCCGGCGCAGATCCAGCCGACCAAGAAGCGCGCCTCTCCTTTCCGCATGACGAAGCCGGCCAGGTGTTGATGATGGCCGTGGACGCAGGAGAACTTCTCCCTGTCCGATTTCCGAAGGTCGTATTTGTACTCGACGTAAGGCTCCTCGTCGCCGGGCGGTATCTCGTAGACGAGGCTTGGTAGGTTTTCCGGGTCATCCGTCATCAACTCCGTTTCGAGGAGCTGGTCATCGCTCAATGTTTCCCAATGGCGCCGCGTTTGGCGGGCCTGCGGCTTCAACATCAACTCTCCTGTTGTTGGTTGCGCGAGTCGACTCAGTACTTAGGGCATTATAGCAGTTCGCGATTTCTTCTTTTCGCCTCGTCGCCGGTCATCCCGCTATTCACAAAGGTGATGTTCGCGAGTAGCAGCCGCCGTCAGGGGTCCAGACGAGCGGCAGAGCCGCCCTGGACGGCGGGCTGTTATCGGCGCAAGGAGGCTGGCCATCGCAAATGCCGAATTCTTGGCTTTGCTGCCGACGAGCTTTTCCATCGAGAAGGACCGCTTGCGCGGTGAATCCAGTGGTCTCGATGCGCCCCTGCCCTCGCCCGAGCTCCATTCGTCCGCCGCCCAGGTCATCGCGTTGATCGGGAGGGGCTGAGGACGTTGCGCCGGGCTGCTGGCCACTTGGCCGGCGAGCAAGCCGGCGCCGTGCTCAGAACTCACGTCAAGATGGTCGCTTACTTGCCTGTCGCGCCCATCGTCGGCGGCCTCGCCGGCGGTGACAAAATGATGGGTCAAGCCGTCAGGGGAACGTTGGATCGGATGCGGACATTTGCGAAAGCCACGGTGCCGGTGTGTACCTGCAGGCCGATGAACCCGGAATCCGGATCCTCGCTCCTCATGCGCCCGCGAAAGCGCTCGTTGGGGTCGGTAGGATCGGCCGTGAACTTCGTGGATGGTTGACCGTTGAGCATAACTTCATACGTTCGATCAGTCACGGTGATGTCGAAGCTGTGCCACGTGCCGGCCGCGAGCCTCTGGCCGTTCGTATAGTTCTGCTGCCCTGGCGAGGTACCGATCGTCTTAACCTTGTATATCGCACCCGTGCGGTTGAAGAGAAAGCCGTCGAGTTCTCCCTTACGCGTGTCGCCCCGCGCTTCCTCGTCGATCTGAACCTCATAGCCCGTGTCGACCGCAACAGTAGCGAGATTGCCTGGAACGTCGGGCCCGGGCGTCCCCGGCGACTCGGGCAATTTCGGATTGCGGAAGCGCAGGAACACCCCCGAATTGTCGTTGCTGCTGCCCCGCGGATGCGGAAGGCAGAAGTCGAGCCGGAGGGTGAAATCGTCGAACTGTTCGGCCGCATAGTAAAGGAGCCCGATGCCGTTCGAGTCGGGCTGCGCGATGAGGGTGCGCCGGACAAAAGCGAAATTCCCGCCGCCCACTCGATTCCACTTGGCAAAGAGATCGGTGGATTTCTCCGTACCATCGAACAAATAACGGAAGCCAGTCTCGGCGGCCGCAGCCGGCGGCGGCGGCAGCAAGTGGTCGCCGAGGCGCCTGGCGAGCGCGATGCCCGTCAGCATCGGGTTTGGCGAACCGATCGTTGGAAACAGGGCGGGCCCCACCACATAGGCGTTTTTGATGCCGTGAAAGCGGCAATTTGCGTTTGTGACGGACGCGGTCGGGTCGTCCCCCATGCGCAATGTGCCCGCTTCGTGGTGCGTCGAGCCGAGCGGATCGCGCCGCCCGTTCGGGTGCTGATCGCGCCGCATGTGAGGAATGACGGCCGCAGCGCTCGTCGCATCGGCGCCGAGCTGCACGCCCGCGCCCGTGACGGGATGCAGGAAGTCGACCTTGTGGCCGTTTGCAAAGGCCACCGCGAGTTCGTCGGATGCCTTGTCCATGGCCTCCCAGAGTTGCTCGTCCTTCGGGTTCGGTTGCAGGTTCACGAAGGCCTTGCGTTCGCCGTAGTCGACTTGACCGGGGTCGAGATCAAGCGTGACGTTGCTCGCGGCGTTGTCCGGTTGCATCTCGCCGATACCCCGAATCGTCACGATGACATGCGAATCTGAGGCATTCAGATGTTGCTGGAGGGTATCGATGTCGGGGACCTTCTGAAATAGCTCCGCCTCCGAATTGGATCCCGCATTGCCGAGACCCGACGCGGTGATCTGGAAATGGAAGTGGCCGAAAGTGCCGTCCGGGTTGTTGTCCGCCCCCAGGAACTGATGTCGGCCCTTGAGCAGCAGCGCAGAGGTTTGCAGCGTTTTCACGCTGGGAGAAATGGCGCTGAATGCCTCGCGTGGCACACGCAACGTGACGTTGGAACGTAAGTGAGCCATGAGGTTCGTGCCGATCCGACCGTCGGCTCCGAAGGACGAGAGAGCAAGCCGCGTGCTCTCGATGGTACCGAGGGCCACGATCACCTTCGCATCGGGCGAGAGCGGAATGCGTCCGCGCTCGGTGATTACACCATCGACACGCAGGCCATCCGGATCGTTGGTCACGCTCAATCGCGACACGTGGCAACGCGGCACGATCATCAAGCGCTTGCGCACGTCATCCCCAGGCGCTTCACTGAAGGCCCCCCTCGCCGCCTTGATTAGCAGCGGCACCGCGCTGAATTTGTTGAGCGGGAAGAAGCCCGAGTGTTCGGGCCGCGCCTGGACGGCGAGCGGTGCTTCCAGTTTCAGCTTGTTGCGCATCTCGGCCTCGATCTGCTGGCTCTGGGCCGGATCCGAGGGCGGGTTAGGTGGCGTAAGTCCCAGAAGACTGGCGAGATCATCTAGGGTGGGCGGCGTATCGAGAATTTCTACCGGCGGGGCCTCCGGCAGAGCGGCAAGGTCGACGGCGCCGGAAATCCGATTGGCGATGATCGCGCTGTAGAGCTGCTCGCGCATTCCGTGATGCAACTCTCCGAAGATGTAGTCATTCGTCGCCGTGACGCCGATCTGCTGTCCGGATTGGCGGAAGTAGCCGTTGTCGCCGTTCGGCAGCTTCTTCGCGTTGAGGTCGTCCAGCACGGCTTGCGGCCAATCGGTGCGGGTCTCCGTATCGAGTAGCCGCGGAGACCACCCGCCCCACCAGATCGAGCGGCCGCCGACGCAGTAGGCCAATCCGGATGCGGCATAGCCGAGTACAGGGGCGGCGTTCCACGACAGTCCCCAAACCTCTCGACCAAGGTTGATCGACGGGAGGTTCTGCATGTGCTCCGCAAGCAAAATCGGTCCAGCTTCGAGGACAAGGATTCGTTCGGACCGGCCGGAACTGCGGAACCTCAGATGCTCTGCGACGGCAGAGCCGAACGTGCCCCCGCCGATCACGACGAAATCGAACGGCCGCATGTCGCCACGAGCCGGCAAGGGATTGCCTTTGATGTCCCGGGCGTTGGCGCGATAGGCCGGATCAGAATTGGCGAGGGCTTCGTCGAAAGTGTTGCAGACGTAGCGCCCCAGCACGTCCAGAGCGAAGTCGGTTGGTTGCGAGGCCGAGCCGATATTCATGGTGGACTCCAATCCCGGGCTTCGCGCTCACATTGGGACCGACGGCGTAGGCCCTCACTTCTTATAGATGCACAGCGACGTTCCTGACGTGAATTAGTTCACAATGCCGATTAAAGGTTGTTTCCGGCGCGCAAGTGCCAATTGAGGGGCACCGAAGATGTGGATCGCCTTCCCGGCGTCCTACTGTGGCGGAAACACCGGACAATCTGCCGGCGAGGCAAAAGGTGCGCGAGATGCAGGCGGCGATCAGACACGTCGATTGACCCGGCGAAAGAACATACGTCGGCAAGTTGGGCATGCGCAGCCGAAGCTGTCGGGCCGCCGATCTGGGATCTCGTCGAGAGTTAGATAGCGCGCGATAAGATCAGTCGCGCCGGCGCGTGCTTCGACTATTGGCATTCAGCAGTAATGCGGCTTCGCGCCACGCTCAACAATCTAAAATACTCTCATCAGCCGACGGAGCCGGGGGCGCGCAAGATTAGATCGGATGCGCCCCCTGCTCTTCTAGCAATCTGACGCTCGTTTTTCAGACGGTGCGGCCTCGGCTCCTCCGGCCGTCGCCTTCTTTGATTGTTCGGTAGGCGCAGGACGGGTCTGCTCGACCGTGCCCGCCGTCTTGTCCGGCTGCTGTGCGGATGGTGCTGGCTTGGTCATCGTTGATTGCTCGGCAGCAGTGGGCTGACTCTGCATCTGGCGTTGCGCGTCTTCCGACGAAGTTGCGGCATGCTCTGAGGCTTTGCTCATCGACGATGTCGGCGGATGCTGCGTGGAATCAGTTGCCGTGGAGCCAGTAGTTTGCCCGCTATAACCTGGGACATTCCCTGACCCTGCATCGCGACTTGCCGTGTTACATGGACCGGCATACGCAGACGAGACGCTGACACCGAGCACCGCTGCCAAGGTCATAAGTCTGTAAGTAATCATGGCCCTTCTCCTAGTTGAACGTCAGACGATTCAACAAAAGTATCGAGCCATCAGTTCCTGAAAGTGACACCTGAACGGGCAACTTCCCACGCTGACAATCGGGCCGGACTTCTCTTAGCACAAAAGTAAGAGGTTCGATCGTTACCGCCTCGTTTTCGAGACGCCGCCGAGAGATTTGAGCTGCCGCAGGTCATTCGACGCCTCCGCAAGCAGCCAATCACGAAAAGTCCTGATCTTCGGTAGTGACGCAGTCGCTTTGGGGCAAACAATCCAATAGGACTTCGACAGGGGCACTGACTCCGGGAAAGCTAATGCTAACCGGCCGTTGAGGAGATCCCAAGCTGCCAGCGTCGTGCGAGCAAGAGCAATTCCCTGCCCATTGATCGCTGCGTCAATGACCATGCTTGCACGATTGAGCACCGGACCGTGCATAACGCCGGCGTCGTCGATACCGACGCCGCTCAACCAATTTGTCCACTCGGATCGGCTGTCCAGATGGATCAGGGGAGATTTAAGAACGTTAGCGACGCCATTGATGCGGCGCCGACTCGATAGCAGCTTTGGACTGCACACAGCGTATAACCGTTCCGCGCAGAGCCTGACGGCATCGAGACCTGGCCAATTGCCGTCGCCGTGGCGCACAGCGAGATCGACCTCCTCGCGGGCGAAATCAACGTGATGCATCGTGGCCGAGACGCGAAGGTCGATGCCAGTATTTGCCTCCGCGAAATGGCCCAGCCGGTGCACCAGCCATTTGGCGGCAAAATCTGGCGAAGTACTAACGGTGAGGACTCCCGCGCTCTGCCGTTGTAACAAGCGCTCTGTGCCGGCAGCTATACGATCCAGCGCATCCCGGATGACGGCAAGATAGTCCCTTCCTGCCTCGGTGATGATCAGGCGCTGTCGCTCACGATTGAAGAGCTTGATTGAAAGCTCTGCTTCCAGCGCCTTCACCTGGTGGCTCACCGCCCCCTGGGTGACACACAGTTCTTCGGCGGCCCGTGTGAAGCTCTCATGCCGGGCCGCGGCCTCGAAGGCCTTGAGCGCATTCAGCGGCGGCAGATGTGGGCGCATTTCACACCATCCTTGGCAGCTTCATGAGAAAAACTCGGGCAGGCCCGAGAAACGATGCTTTGCGAACTGCAGCCAATCGCCCCTATGCAGTCGGCGACAATGCAAAATCATGCGATTTGGAGGCCAGAAATGTCAACGCTTATTACAAATAGCGACCCGCCACCGCAAGCTTGCCGCGATGCAACGGCGGCAGATCATCAATCAAGCTCATGGCTGGCGATCCTCGATCGTTGGCTTACCCGGTTCGAGCGGATGCATCAGCGCGTCGACCTTCGCGAGATTGCCAACGATCCTCACCTCCTTGCCGACATCGGGTTCACCCGCGAGGAAGCTCTCGACCAGGCCAATAAGCCGTTTTGGCGCTGAACGAGCGTAATTGACCGCCCAATAAACCGGGAGAAGAAAAGATGTCCGCGCCTGTTGTTTACGGCTTTCCGCGCAGCACGTTTGTCAACATCGTACGGCTGGTCCTCACTCACAAAGGCATTGCCTATTCCTTTCAGGACCTTGAGCCTGTGATGGGCAAGGCCGAGCATCTCGCGCTGCATCCATTCAACAGCGTCCCGATCTTCAGGCACGACGAATTCATCGTCTATGAGACGGGCGCTATCGTCAGCTACGTCGATGAAACATTCGACGGGGCAAGGTTAACGCCCAAAGATCCCCGCGCGCGTGCGCGCATGA
This sequence comes from Bradyrhizobium sp. WYCCWR 12699, assembly GCF_032144035.1. NCBI lineage: Bacteria > Pseudomonadati > Pseudomonadota > Alphaproteobacteria > Hyphomicrobiales > Nitrobacteraceae > Bradyrhizobium > Bradyrhizobium sp. WYCCWR 12699. The sequence continues at coordinate 195,817 of NZ_JAVTJN010000005.1, read as the reverse complement.
ACCAGTGGATCGGCGTCGTCCATTCCTACGTCTATCCCTACATGATCTATCACGTAACCCATGAGCGACTGGTCTTTCCGGAACTTGGCATTCCATCCGACGAGAAAGTGGTTGCTCACGCCTTGCCGAAAGTCGAAACAGTGCTCGCGGTTCTTGAGCGCGAATTGGTCGATGGCCGGCAGTATCTGATCGGCTCCGAGCTATCGATCGCCGATTTCTTCCTCTTACCGAGCACGTTTGCGTTCAGCCTGACGGAGGAAGGCAGGCGCCTGTACCCGAAATATCCCGCCTTCTGCCGATGGCGACAGCGTATGGAGAGCCTACCCACGACGCAGAAGCTTCGCGCAATTCTGCCGCCACGTGAACCAATTCAACACGCGCGAGAATGGGCAAAGTCTCACCGCCCGAAGTATTAGCCCGCAGCCGACTATCCCCGGCAGAGCTGGACCGGACAGAGAGCTATCTGACCTCACCATATGCCAGATCGTCGAAGAGGGTCACGCTATCTGCCTTGGTCCACAAGCCGATCATGCCGGCGTCCGCAAGCGTGGTGTCTTCCACCTCGAATAGCGGCTTTCCGTCGTAAGTCACCTTGAATCGATTTCCTGTGAAGTCGCAACGCAGCGCGTGCCATTGACCGGTCGCCACCGGCGTGTTGACCCCATAGCCGCCCTTTCGTCCGACAATCTCCAGCGAGGTTCGAACGCCTTTGATGGTCTTGTAGAGCACGACATTGTCCTCCAGCGCGTTGGCTCGCACGACATAGTAATTGTCCGCGTCCTTCGCGCGCCAGATAATCCCCGCGGCCCGATCATTCTGAGCCGGCGACGGCCTTAAATTTGACCTCGACAAAGCCGTCACCGATCCTGGTATCGCTCTTGATGGCCACGGGAAAAGTCGCCCGCCCGGATTGCTTGAGAACGTTCGGCTTGCTCGGCGCGGTGGCGTCGGTCTCGATGGTCCATTTCGATTGTCCCTGGCCGGTCTTCGTCAAAGTCCATCCTTCCGGAGGTTTTCCGGCAGGACTGTCGTCAAAGTTCATAGTTTCTGCCACGGCGCTCCCTCCCATCCACCAAACGAGCATGAGCGTCAAAGCAAGCCTCGCCCGCGCGGGCGACGGTTTGACTTCGAAAGGCATCACGCGCTTCCTCCTTGATCCTTCTCAACTCTTTATGCTGGCAGTCTTGTCCAAAGCCGCGCGCAGGCCTTCGGCCAGCTTAACGGCGTCGTCGTTCGCCCAGAAATGCATGAAGAACAGCCGCGGCTGCTCGTCCAGCATGTGGCTGTGAAGCGCGGTCACTTCGATTCCGTGCGTCCGAAGCGCCAGAATGACCGGGTTGACCTCGTCGCCGGTCAGCACGAAGTCACCCGTGATGGCGGCCTTCCCGCCTCCCGTCGGCTGGAAGTTGATAGCGATCGCGACGCCCATCGGGCCGACGGGAGTCAGCGGCATGCCGTCCTGCGTGATCGGGTCGCGCCGCTTGACGTTGAACTGATAGACGCCGCCGTTCGCCTGGCCTTTCACGCCGATGATCTGGTCGAGCTTCGCCGTGTCAAGATCGACGGCCGGCGGCGGACTCGCCGGCGCCGCGACCGTCAGCGGCGTGTTGCTCTCGGCCAGCGCATCGTGGATCGTCGACGCAAGCTTGACCGGGTCTCCATGGCCGGCGACGTGCATGTAGAAGGTCGCCGGATTCGCCCGCAGAAGATGATTGTGCACGGCCGTAATCTCGAGACCGCTCGCGATCATCTTCGCCATCACTGGATTGACCTCGGTCTCCAATAGCACAAGATCGCCCATTACCATGGCGCCGCCGTGCCCAGGCTTGAATGCAACCCAACCGCCAAGCGCCAACGCCGGCTTGATCGCTACGCGGTCCAAAGTGACAGATAGATCGGCCCGGGGAAAGCCGTAGCGGTGGACGTCATCCGAAACGGCTGCCTTGCGGCCAAGCGCTTCGTCGACCTTTGACCAGTCGACGCTCTGTGCGCGTGCCGCTGATACGAAGGGCCCGGGAGGAAGTGCAAAGAGGCACGCGCCGAGGGCGATCAATGCTCCAATTTGTTTCATCGTGCTGCTCCTCGAACTCAGTTGCGCTCTTTGATCTGGCCGCTGCTGTCGATCACCAGGCGCACTTCCTTGCCATTCTTCATCGCCTTGGCCGTCGTACCTTCGGCCGTCGACTTGACCTCGCTCACCTGCGAGTAGCCGGCGGCCTGGATTTTGGCGATTAGCTCTTCCTGGGTCAGGGCGTTGGCAGCCGAAAGTCCGATCGTTGTCGCAAGCAGGATGACTGCCTGGAAAATTGTCCGATTTCGCATGGTCGTTCTCCTGGTCGTGTCCCGGCCCCAGGTGAAGTTCGATGCGTAGCCCTCCCTTGCATGTGTCGGCCAGCTGCCCCGCGGTCCTGTTGGTCCGCCAGTTGCGCAGCAATGCGTGCGTCGATGAACGCCGACGCGGCCGCCGTACTGATCAACCGAAACTGGTCGTCGGGTAAAATGGGTATGAATATTGCTGACATGCTGCGCCCTTGGTGATCAGGACGCGATTCTTGGGCATGACGCCTCGCGGGGAGATCGCATTTCCCCGAGCCCTGAATAAAGGCCCGGATGGCACGGCTGTCAACCTGCGTGTGCCGAAGCATTCCAGGAAAACTCGGACCTGCATCACGAAACCTTTAGCGACCGAATGGAACGAATTGATTTCTCGGCACGGGATCGGCTTGTATCCGAAGAGGGCACTTGATGGTGCCAACCGACCTCACGTAGACTTACGAAGCGGGATCAAGCAGACTCCCGGCGAGACTTCGGTCCAAGTTCTGCGCAGCACGCAACAGTGGAGCTTGCGCATGGTTACCGAAAGACACCCCTCCTCTCGACGTACCGTCGCCATCCTTTCGCGAGGAGACGCCGCCGCACGTCGCGATGCCACTTCGAAGAACGGCCGCTTCGTCGACGTCTTCGAAGCGCTCGCCGCCGTCGGCGTCGACGGTCGCCCCGCTATCTACGACGAAAGCTTTGCCGACGCCGTCCGCGAACAACTGCTCGCAGTTGATGGCGTGCTCGTCTGGGTTAATCCGATTCAAGACGGCCGAAACCGCGCGGGCCTCGACGCCCTGCTGCGCGACGTCGCCGCGCAGGGCGTGTGGGTGAGCGCTCATCCTGACGTCATCCTCAAGATGGGCACCAAGGAGGTCCTCTATCGCACCCGCTCGATGAGCTGGGGAACCGACACAGCGCTGTATCAAACCGCTCAGGCAATGCGCGCCGAGCTGCCGGCGCGGCTCGCCGCCGGTCCGCGCGTGATCAAGCGCAACCGCGGCAATGGCGGCCAAGGTGTCTGGAAGGTCGAGAAGCTGCCGACCTCCTCCATGATCAAGGTCATGGATGCGACCAAGGATGCGCCCGAGGAACTGACCTTGGATGATTTTGTCCGTCGGTGCGCGGAGTATTTCGAGAACGGCAACGTGATTGACCAGGCGTTCCAGCCTCGCCTGAGCGAGGGGGTGATGCGTTGCTACATGGCAGGCGATCGCTGCGCCGGTTTTGGCCATCACAAAGTCAAAGCCCTGGTCGAGTTGCCGGCCGCACGTTCCGAGGCTGGGCCGCGGCTTTACACGTCAAACGCGGATCCACGCTTCCAGCGGCTCCGGCGGCTGATGGAAGACGAGTGGACGCCGCAGCTAACTTCGCTGCTGGACATCGATCGAAGTGACCTGCCCGCGATCTGGGACGCCGACTTCATGCTCGGCCCCGTCCGGGCCGACGGGAGCGACAGCTACGTGCTAGGCGAAATCAACGTCAGCTCGGTGCATCCGTACCCGGACCAAGCGCCGGCGGAGATCGCCAGGCGTGTTGCCGATCGGCTGCAACTTAAGCTCTGACGCATGCTGACGGTCAGCGGGCTCAAGCGCCTGCACCTCTCCGTTTCATTCGACCTGCAGGACGGCGAGTGCGTAGCCCTGCAGGGGCCTTCCGGAGTCGGGAAGACCTTACTGCTCCGCTCCATCGCGGATCTGGATCCCAACGAAGGAACGGTCAAGCTGGACGGCGTGCTCAGAGAAGCAATCCCCGCCCCGGCCTGGCGAAGGCGGGTGACCTACCTCGCCGCCGAGCCGGGCTGGTGGTCCGACGCCGTGCAAGAGCACTTCGCGGCCTGGGAGGAGGCCCTTCCGCTGGTCATGCGCCTGGGGCTGCCGGTGGACTGCGGACCTTGGTCGATCCAAAGACTTTCGACCGGCGAGAGATTGCGGTTGGGACTTGCGCGGGCGCTCATGCTGCGATCGCGGGTGCTTCTGCTGGACGAACCTACCTCGGCCCTCGACCCGGCAGCCGCTTCGGCCGTGGAAGCTCTGATTGCCGAACGCATCTCGGATGGAACGAGCGTCCTCTGGAGTACCCACGACCGCGCCCAAGCCCGCCGCGTCGGGTCAAGGATTTTTGCGATGAGGTCCGACGGCGGCATCGAGGAAAGCTGGCCGTGACCTACATCCAGCTTTCGTACGGCGACCTGGTCCTACCCGCGCTGCTCGTCGTCATGGACGGCGTCTTTTCGCTTGTTCTCCGTCTCAGGCTAGAGAAGCAACTGGCTATTGCGACCGTGCGCATGGTGGTTCAACTCGTCCTCGTCGGATACGTGCTGACTTTCCTGTTTGCCGAGGTGTCGCCGCTCTGGACCGCTCTCGCCGCCCTGATCATGGTCCTCTTCGCCTCGCGGGAGATCGTCGCGCGGCAGAAGCGCCGCCTTCAGGGCGTTTGGAAGTACGGCTTGGGCGCGGGATGCACGCTGCTCGCCGCGGGTACTGTCACGATGTTCGCGCTCCTGACGGAGCTACGCCCCGATCCTTGGTACCACCCGCGCTACGCGCTGCCTTTGCTCGGCATGATGCTGGGTAACACCATGACCGGGATAAGCTTGGGCCTGGACGTGCTGACGAACAGCCTGGTGCGCGAACGAGCCGCCGTGGAAGCTTGTCTTGCGCTCGGCGGCACCCGACACCAAGCCCTGCTGCCGGTAATTCGGGACGCTTTGAGAAGCGGCTTTATGCCGATCATGAACAGCATGGCGGCAATCGGGCTCGTTTCGTTGCCAGGGATGATGACCGGCCAGATCCTTGCAGGGGTCGAGCCTGTCGACGCAGTCAAATATCAATTGCTGATCATGTTCCTGATCGCGGGAGGGACGGGGCTGGGGACGCTGACGGCCGTCCTGGGCGGCGCACGCCTGTTAACGGATCACCGGCACCGGCTGCGTCTCGATCGCGTTCTAATCGAAGGATAGAAAGGCCATCCATCTCGAAGCGGATTGAGGAGCCCATTGAATCACAATGGCGTTTTGGCTGGTCGCTCCTCAACAGGCGCCGTCAAGGGTCCAGACGAGCGGCAGAGCCGCCCTGGACGGCCCATACCACGGGCTCCGGGAATATATTCGCGGATCTCGGCTTGCCCAACGCCGAGGAGCATCAGCTGAAAGCTGCACTTGTAGTGCAGTTAAAGCGGCTGATGGCCGAGCGGGAGATCACCCAGACCGAGGCCGCCAAGATGGTCGAGATGAAGCAACCGGATCTCTCGAAGTTGCTCCGGGGCCAGCTGAAGCTCGTTTCGGTGGAAAAGCTGATGCGGATGCTGACGGCCTTCGACCATGACGTCGAAATCACGGTAAAACCGCATCGCAAACGTGGGGAGGCCGGCCGGATCACGTTCATTCCGGCGGCGTAGAACGAGAAGGAAGGGCTCATGAACTTCAAAGCAACGGCCGCCGGCGCCGCTCCTGAGCCCCTCCTCCACTGCCCGAACTGCAATCACGAGATTCACCTGACGGAGTCGCTCGCCGCGCCTCTGATTGAAGAGACTAAGCGGCGCTTCCAGCAGCAGCTGGCGGAAAAAGACGCCGAGGTCACCCGCAAGACCGACGCGCTCCGCCAGGAACGGGAGCAGCTGGCCAAGCAGCGCGAGAGTATCGAAGACCAGGTCAAGCAAATGCTGGCGGCCGAGCGCGCCCAGCTGGTCGCCGCCGAAGGCAAGAAAGCACGGGAGGCCGCGGCGGCCGAGCTGCAGGCCAAGGCGAATGAAGCGGCAGAGCTACGGCAGACGCTGGCAGCCAACAACGCCAAGCTTGCCGAGGCCCAGCAGCAGCAGGCCGAGCTGATGCGCAAGCAGCGTGCGCTCGATGACGAGAAACGTGAGCTCGACCTGACCATCGAAAAACGTGTCCAGGCCTCCGTTGAGCAGATCCAGACCAAGGCCCGCCAGGAGGCCGATGAAGCGGCGCGGTTGCGTGTTGCCGAGAAGGATCAGACGATCGAATCGATGGCGCGGACGATCGAGGAGCTCAAACGTAAGGCGGAGCAAGGTTCGCAGCAGTCGCAAGGCGAGGTTCTCGAGCTCGAGCTCGAGGAGCTCCTGCGCGGCCGCTTCCCGACCGACTCCATTGAGCCCGTCGGCAAGGGCGAACTTGGCGCCGACGTGATCCAGCAGGTCAACGGAGCTGTGGGCCAGCCCGCCGGCATCATCCTGTGGGAAACCAAGCGTACCAAGGCGTGGAGCGATGGATGGCTCGCCAAGCTACGCGACGATCAGCGGCGGTCCGGTGCTGACGTCGCCCTCATCATTTCGCACGCCCTTCCGAAGCATATTGAACAGTTCGACTTGGTCGATGGGATCTGGGTGGCTCATCCCCGCTGCGCGATGCCCGTCGCGGTCGCGCTTCGCCAGGCGCTGATTGACGTGAGCAACTCGCGTCTTGTTCAGCAGGGCCAGCAGACCAAGATGGAACAGGTTTATCACTACCTCACGGGCAACAAGTTCAGGCAGCGGGTCGAGGCGGTGGTCGAGAAGTTCAACGACATGCGCAAGGACCTGGACAGCGAACGCAAGTTCATGGTGCGCCAGTGGGCCAAGCGGGAGACTCAGATACTGTCCGTGATCGATTCCACGGTGGGAATGGTGGGCGACCTGCAGGCCATCGCCGGCCAAGCCATGCCGGAGATACCGAGCCTTGAGATGCCCCTCCTGGAAGACGCGACCGAGCCATCAAGGAAAGCAGTGTGATTGCACGACATTGACGCAGAGCTGAGTCCCCTCCCCTCGCCGCTTGAGGTCGCGGAAGGCTTCTACCTGGCCAACCTTCGCGACGAGGGGCTTGATCACCATGGAGCCGTTGCAAAGGCTGTGGAGCAGCTCTTGAATACCTTTCCGGAATTGTCGCCGCTGCAGGCGACTCTCGTGATGGCTCGAGTCCTCAAGGCCTCGATTCCAACCTAGGAATAGCGTGGCCCAACTGATCGCTGGCCGCCGCAGATTGGCATCATTGCTCGATCACTAACAAGCCATGACCCAGCTTTCCTACAAATTCTGGATTGGCTTCATCAACGGAGACCGAGCAGTTCCTTTTGGCATACTCAATCAACTTCTCGCTGCTAAGTTCAGGGTGGCGTGACCAAATTGCTGCAAGCACGCCGGCCACGTGCGGCGCGGCAAACGATGTCCCGACATCATACGCATGATGATTATTGATGCTGGCAGCATAAATGTCGTCGGAGTCCATCGGAAGCCCCGTTCCACCGGGTGCACACCAATCAATCCGTGCTCCAAAATTTGAGAGATCCAACTTCTTACCCTCCACATTAACAGCAGCGACGCTGATGACCCCAGGGTAATCGGATGGATAATGCGAAGCATCCGAAGTGCCGTTTCCGGCCGAACAGACAGCTATCGCTCCACTCTTTACAAGCCTATCGAATGCCATCGCGACACTGGTAAGGTCCTCCGCGATCCGCAACTGCCAGCTGCAATTGACGATCAATCTTGGAATAGACGCAATAAGCTGCTCGCCGTCTCGCAATTCCTTTCGGGCAGCCACTTCTGCAAGGAAGTTTATTGCGACCGCCCGCGCGGCATAGCTCGACATGCTGTAAGTGCTTATCGCGATAGGTAATAACTTGGCCGAGGGTGCTAATCCTAGGTATTTCCCGTCTCCGAGTCGAAGCTGACCTGCAATCACGCTCATAACCCCCATGCCGTGATCGATTACAGGGAGATCCTTAGAAAATTGGAGGGACGGAGAATTCCACAGCAGCGCGGGAGCCAGTTCTGGATGTCCTGGGTCGGCGAGCCCATCAACTACCGCGATGACGACCCCCCTTCCGTCCTCATCACGGCCATTGCTATCACATCTGACCATTGACCTATTCCAGAGACGGGCTGGCGTAGGAAGGTCAGGCGTCCCCTCCTCAATATCCATCTGGATTTCAAAGCTGTCATCTCCGTCCAGGATGTTCGGCTCAGCAAACAGAACGTCCGGGTCGTCATGCAATCTATTTAAGGTGTTCGCGGGGTCCGCGTTCAACAATTTGAACACGCCGAACGCGCCGCGTGCATCGAACCACATTCGACGCAGACCATACGCCGCCTCAACGCGAGCGATAGAGTCTTCTTGCACAGATTTGAACCCGATTACGAGCTCGTCAGATGGGGCCAAAGACTGTTTGCCGTCGGGACCGAGCAAAGTAAGCATTGGCTGCGCGACGGCCAAAGTGGCATCTGCCGAGGTAAGCCTTACCGATTTGGGCCGCGTGTTTAGAAGGGCGGTACGGGCGATGGACTCATTAAGCTCCACGGGCAGGATAGCCCAATTCAAGCTGCTGTCCCGATCAAATCGCCACAGCTTGCTTTCCCCAACGACATCAAATCGCTTCGCTGTTCGTCCCTTCAGTGAAGTATTGTCGATGGTTTGTAGATATGCCATCACGCCCCTCCCCATCTCATTAAGCAAAACCATGCGGGCACTGCTTCGGTCGCGACCCAATACATCGACGGATAGAGCGTTAATGAGGCCACGAGAAAGACAGGCAGTCGCATGAGGACCGCGACGGCGCCGTGGAAAAGTAGCCCTACGCAAATCCAAAGAAAGATGTAGTGCCCAACCAGAAGCATCGCTGGTCCAAAGGAGAGCTCCCAAACGATGACCGCCCAGCTGATCGCGAGCGCAGCAACCTTGTGCTTGGCAAGTGCCGCCGCAAATTGTTCGTTCCCAAAAAGACGTGTCGAAAACGCAATCGTTATTGCTTCGCCCGAGCGCCATTTAGGGCTTAACACTTTTACCCATCCGGCGCCGAAGTAGAAGGAAGCACCAAGAGCGGCCAGCGCGGCGAGCAGGACAGCTTTTGAGATAGTTGTCTCGTCTGATCCAACCAGAGCGGCCCCGAATAAAATGACATTAGCGTACAGCCTAACGTGATCACTGCCCTCGTGGCCGTATCGTTGCAGGTGAAACAGAGCGGCTGTCACCATGAACAGTGCACCACTGAGCACCTTCATCGCAAATGGGGCGCTACTCGCGAAGGGAAGCAGAACACTAAAGGCAACCAGAATCGCAAGGTGGCCCAATGGCCCGTTTGAATGATATCGCGCAACATTTCCGGCCCGCGGTCGATTTTGCCAGCCCAGCAAGAACCACTCTTTCCGAAACGAAAGCACGGCTAACTCGCAAGCAAAGACGACATTGAGGGCTGCAATAAGCCATACCGTTTGGGCAAACGCGGTACTCAAAGTGACCCACCGTCGTTCCGGATGGAAAAGCGTATGAGTTCGTGCGGCGGCAGCCCCTCCATGTGAGCAAACACAAGGATCTGCACCGTGTCAGCTCGGCTAGTTGCCAAGTCGGCCAAGACGTATCTGCGAAGTTCCGGAAATAGCCGTGGGTCAGAAATATCCGTGATCTTCTCAATTAGGCTCGAGAATACTCGACACGAATCTACAAGAGCCTTTCCAACTCTCCGCTCGGGATGCCACAAAATAGACCGCAAAAGCGGCTTGCCCGGTGACAGAGTGATCCACTCGCCCGCGGAGGCTCCCACAATCGGACGATAGGCGACAAGCACGTCCCATGAGAGCGGCGAAGGCCCAAAAAATCGAAAGGATGGCAGCCATCTTGCGACGATCGCCGGAAGCCTCGAGATGACGCCGAACTGGCTTACGCCAAATCCGACGGAGCACAGCGCAAACACAGCAGCGCTCACCACTACCCAAGATTGGCATTGATCGATCTGAGAGGTCATTTTTTGCGCAACTCTGCTGCAATCCACGAACCTAGCGCTTTGCCAATGTCCCAGGGGAAGCCAAACAGCTTCGGCTCAGCAATGTGGGGCGAAACAGTCGCTAGGATTTTCTCAATATCCGCCGATAGGTGGGCACGCAAATTGCGGTCTGGCTTTCCGCTCAGTTGGCGAAACTGTATCCCATTCGATACCGCAGTTGAGGATATGGATACTCCGCGGGCGTCAAACTCGCCACGCTCCCCGACAGATGATAACGATTTAAGCCCACTGCTGGTCTGTGGCCTATCGGGCCCGGGTCTCGTGGCATTGCTTAGACGTTTACGAAATAGCTTCATGGACTTGCCAGCTCCAAAAGCGATTTATCGCCCAGGTCATTGTTGGCTTGATCGTCGCGAAGGCGCTTCATGTCGTTCGCATATATCAGCGCTGCGGTGGGTAGGCGAAGGGCGCGCGGGAGACTTGCTAAGTCGCTCGCAGAGTATTCGACGATGAGTGAAAGCCAACGCCCATCGAGAAGTACGATAAGTGAATAATCGGACAGTTCATGGAGTGACTGTTCGATCATTGCGGGGCTCTCAGCAGAAAGCTTCTCCCTGAGATCGTGCTCTGTGATGCCATCCCGGCTGAGTATCAAGATATTCCGACGACAACCTACAAAGTGGTGGGTTTGTTGCGGCTGCGGACCCCTCGTATCCAGTACCGAGAAGACACCCCCATCGTCGAGTCCCACAAGCGCAACTCGCCCTGAAACGTCCCTCCAAGTCTCCAAAGACCTCCTGAGAGGCCTTATGTATTCGTCGGGCGGAATGGGAAAATCACCATCGAACTCAAAGAACACTGCGATTTCGCGCAGCCCGTCTTCTGGAAGATCGTAGATCTCACGGTACGCTGCCGACGGCACGATATTTTTAACGCCGAGCTCCTCCGAGCGGAAGTACAGTGGGCTGAACCGGTCAAGTCGCACTGGGCTGCCCGAACTCAGCGGAGGTTGCAAGTGCAGCAACTTTGGAATCAAGCTCGACTGGGTTCGATATTCATCTGGCGCTTCCTTGGGGAAGCCATAGAGCACATTCCAAACCAGATTTAGGCCGAATTGAGCGGCATATTTAAGCAATCGCACGTTGTGGAAGGAGGTCGTACCTTTTTTCATAAGGCGAAGGATGGGCGTCGACAAACTCTCGATTCCGGGCTGGACCGATTTGACGCCTGCCTTGACCAGGGCTTGAACCTGTGCAGCGGTCAAGTTTGCCTTCACTTCGTAAAAAATTTCGGCACGTGGATGCAGCGCAGCGAGCTGAGGCAAGAGAGCATTGAAATACGGCTGAGGCATTATGTTATCAACTGCGAAAATGCGCGAAGCGCCCAATTGGCTTAGAGCTGCAATCTGGCTGTAAGCTTGGTTAGGTGGCTTTGCACGGAAAGCCATCCCCTCGCCGTTCAAGCCACAAAATGTGCAATGGGATTTTTCGCCAAACCAACATCCACGGCTCGTTTCGATGGGAAATTCTGGAGCATGTATGTCTTGAAATTGGATGCCGCGGCGCTGCGTCAGCCAATCGTGAAAGTGCGGCTGGGGTAACGCTCTTAAATCCGGTGACCTCGCTCGGCCAACCTGGGAAACGCTTTTTTGCCCGCGCCATGCGAGCCCCTCGAGATGATCAAACTCTTCTTCGGCGTTGCCCAACGCCTTGATCAGGGCGGGGAGCAGCAATTCGCTTTCGCCACTACAGACAAAATCTATCCACGGGAAGTGCTTCAAGATAGATGGCCCCAGTACCCCGTCGCAATGAGAGCCACCCAACACAATCTTGGTTGACGCACTACGCCGCTTTATCTCACGCGAGAACGCCAGTGCGGGGAGTAAATTGAACGTCGTGCTGAAACCCACGAGATCGTATGACTTAAAATCCAATTGGCTGCAGCGCTCTTCAACCCACTGCGTAGCCACCGTGGCAAATGAAGGAAGTATTCTGATTAGATGACTGAGGTGCACAGAATCGAAGCGCTCGCTCCGCAAAAGAACCTTGGAAATGAAACTCGCCCAATCGATTTTGCGGGAGAAGGTACTTTCTGAAAAAAGCGCATCGCCCAACAGCATTGCAGTGGGATATTGCTCAGCGATCATTGTGTAGTTCTGCGCGCCGATAAGGCGCGCAAAATCTAGATTGGCGTACTCAATGCTTGCCGAGATGCTTTGTTCGCTTAGCACCTCGCGAAGTTGACTGAGCGCTAGATGAGGTCGTCGAGTAGAATCAAATGGCAGACTAAGGAAAAGAACCCTCGTTGCTGCTATCGGTCCTTGATCCATACCGATCCTATTGACAGCTCGGCATCATTGAACTGGTTGAGGAACTTAGCTGTCTTCAACAGACAGTCTACGGATAGAGTGTCGAAAGACTTCTTCTCTTCATCTGAGAGTGGGAATTTCGTCAGGTAGCCTTCTTTGTCTTTGCTAAACGCGTCTCGGGCAGAGGGGCTGCCCACTAATTCTTCAAGGACCTTCTGAATCTCTGCGACAGCCATGGGAGTGCCTCGTCACGTTGTGCAAAAAAGGAAGATGATAAAATGTGTGAACACATCCTACACGAGAATGGCTCAATGACAAGATTGAGTAACCCGCTCTTGTTGTAGTCAAACCGCGGTTGCGGTTTCCTACGGCCCTAGCTGCATCTCCTGATTTGACCCTTCCGCGATTGCGACTGCAACGAGCCGAAGAAGTGGTCCGCCATCGTTGTCCCCATCTCCTCACGCCGGTCGACGCGCGCGGCCGGGAAGGGTGCTCCGAAAACAGGCGCGATCATCAGCCGCGACTGTCCATCCCCCTCAGTCATTTTAAGGGGCAGTCAGATGGCCGGCCTTATCCAGGCCTCCCGGGTACCGCCGCCCTCGACCAGGTGGGGTCGAGAAGGCGCGCTGAAGACGGGCCAGGTCAACGGCTTGCACGCCCCTTTCGCTGCGCTCCCCTGTGGGCCGTGTGACTGCCGCCGCCCCAGGGCTCGTCTCTACAGCGCTAAGAACTCCCGACCGGCCGCGATGGGCGTGGTTGATATTTGACAAGTATATCAAGGACGCCGGATATCAATTTAGGCGAGTCAAACAGGCGCTACGGTTGAGCATGCGTCGCGGCCATTCAGCGGAGTTCAGCAAATTTGTCCGCCATCGTCGGATGCCGCGGGTCAGCTTCTTAATCGTCACATCCTGCGCCTTCTCGGTCGCAAGGCGCAGATTGCGATCGGTACCCATGGTTCCTGTCCGGCTCATGGCAGGCGCTGTTATCATCGCAAATGGCATGGGCCATAGAAGCGGACCAGCATAAGAACAAAGTTAGAACCGGCGAAATTGTAGGGCAAGGGTCAAGCCAGGAGCGGTTTGCGCACCTTGCTTTAATAATCCCTGCTTTTCGAACCTGAGGCGCGCTCCTTCGCGCATGCGAGGCATCTGAAAGGTACAGCTGAACCCACGACAAAAGACGGCTCTATTAGAGCGGTACTATCCTGCTCTCAGCGCAAAGTCGTATCTGCGGAACGCTACGGAAGGTTGAAAACCCTTCCCTTTTGGTCAACTATTTCAACCAAGGGGAGAGAAATGGGGCTGAGCTTTCGTAAATCGATAAGGCTGATTCCCGGCGTGCGCCTCAACGTCGGACTGAGGCGCTCCAGCCTGTCCTTCGGCGGAAAGGGCTTTACCTACAATGTGGGTACGAACGGGCCCCCGCGGCTGACTGTCGGTATTCCCGGGTCGGGCCTATGCTATTCGACGACCGTGCAGCACCAAGCACCGGCAGCATTTGTCGCCAATGCACTGCCCACGCGCAGGCGTTACTCGGCCACACCATTTGTGATCGTCGCCTTCGTGCTCGGGCTGGTTTATATCCTCAGCCGCCCACAGCCTGGCCCAGGTAGCTCCTCGCTATCCCCGACGTCAGTCGTCGAGACCACCGGGTCGCTCGCTCAGTCTTCCCCCGATCAATATTCGGCCATCGAAGGCCCCGTTCCGCTGCCACGGCCTCGGCCGAAATTGCGGACGGATTCCATCGGTCCGCCGCTGCAATTGGCACCACCTCAACAGTGAGAGAACTAATGTCGGGTTTTGAACAGGTCGGCTTTGGAAGCGACGACTTCACCTCTAATCCAGAGCCACGGTGCCCCTGCCTACTACTTTTGGATACATCGCACTCCATGCAGGGGCGAGCGATTTCCGAGCTGAATCGCGGCATCGCCACACTGAAGGATCAGTTGGCGAATGATGCTCTGGCGATGAAGCGCGTTGAAATAGCGGTCGTCACCTTTGGTCCCGTCAACATCGATTCCGGCTTTCAGACTCCTGATTTCTGGCACCCACCGACGCTGTCGACAACCGGCGATACGCCTATGGGCGCAGCGATCGAGCAAGGCGTCAGCATGCTGCGCGAGCGCAAGCAGCGATATAAGGACAACGGGGTCTCCTACTATCGGCCGTGGATCTTCCTGATAACCGACGGTGCCCCGACCGATAGCTGGCAGCACGCGGCGCAGCTCGTCAGAGATGGCGAGGAAAAGAAGGAGTTCTCGTTCTTCGCGATCGGCGTCGCCAACGCGGACATGGGAATTCTGGCCCAGATCGCGCCGCGCGGTCCGCTCAAACTCGATGGCCTCAACTTCCGCGAACTGTTCATGTGGCTATCGAGCTCGTTGAGCCGTGTTTCAGCCTCAAACACGGGCGACCGCGTGGCTTTGCCGCCGCCAAGCGGCTGGACCGAAGTCTAATCCAATGAACTGGCGGATAGCCGCCACGTCTGCGATCGGCACGTCACACATCAAGAACGGTCAGCCGTGCCAGGACAGCGTGGACGTAAAGCTTGTTCGGTCCCTCAGCGGACCGGTGCTGATTTCCGCGGTCTCGGATGGCGCCGGCAGCGCAGCGCACTCCGAGATCGGATCGCGTGCCGCGGTGACAACCGTCGCCAATCTGATCGAGAACTTCCTTCAGGCCGGTGGCCAGGTTGGATCAATCGATCGCGAGGCCGCGCTAAAATGGCTGTCCGAGATCCAGTCGGCGATTTCAATCATTGCATCTGAGTCCGAAGCATCGACGAGAGAGTTCGCCTGCACCCTCCTCGTCGCCGTGATTGCACCTAAAGAGGCCGTGTTTTTTCAGGTCGGCGACGGGGCGATGGTCGTTCGCGAGGAAGGGGACGAGGGCTGGGCCTACATTTTCTGGCCTCAGCACGGCGAGTACATCAACAGCACGAACTTCATCACGGCTAGAAATGCGACTGAGTTCATGGAGTTTGCCGCAGTTTCGCGGCGCATTGAAAGTTTTTCAGCTTTTTCGGACGGCATCGAGAGCCTCGTGCTTCACTACGCAACCAAGACTGTTCACGATCCCTTTTTCAACAATATGATCGTCCCCCTGCATGAAGCATTGAATGAAGGATTGGACGATGGATTATCGGCCAGCTTGTTGAACTATTTGAACTCAGACCGCATTTGCGCGCGTACGGATGATGATAAATCGCTCGTGCTCGCGACACGATCCCAACTCAACCTTCCCTCCGCCGATGCTGCTTCCTGAAGTTATTGACCTCTCAGGCCGTGAGATCCATCTCGAAGCCTTGATCGGCCAGGGTGGAGAAGGCGCGGTCTATGGTATCCGATCATCGGAAGACCTGGTCGCGAAGGTCTATCATCGGCCTTTGACAGCCGAGAGAGCGGCAAAGATACAGTTCATGTCATCGCTCTCCAACAGCGTCTTGAACCAAGTCTCAGCCTGGCCGACCGGCCTACTGCTGGCAAAATCGGGGCGCGCGCCTGTCGGTTTGTTGCTGCCGCGCGTTAAGAACGCCAAGGATATTCATAAGCTCTACAGCCCGAAGAGCCGCCTTTCAGAGTTCACACGTGCGGATTGGCGCTTCCTCGTCCGCGCTTGCACGAATACCGCGAGGGCGTTCGGTGCAGTGCATGCTACAGGCAGCATCATTGGTGATATTAACGAAGGAAGCGTTCTGGTCGCCCCCGATGCGACGGTTAAGCTTATCGATTGCGACAGCTTTCAGATTACAGATCAGGGTAAGCGCTATCTTTGCGAGGTCGGCGTCGAGACGTTCACGCCGCCCGAGCTGCAAGGCAAGAACCTGCGCCAGACCGTGAGAACCGTGAACCACGACAGCTTTGGCCTCGCTGTGATGCTGTTTTTGCTTCTATTCATGGGCCGGCACCCTTTTGCGGGACGCTTTCTCGGACGTGGCGATATGCCGATCCCCAAGGCGATCTCCGAACTTCGGTTCGCATACAGCGCAATGCGCGCCGACGTACAGATGGACCGGCCACCAAATACGCCGGCTCTTTCGACTGTCGGCGACGAGGTCGCCTTTCTATTCGAGCGAGCTTTCGCGAAGCAGATGATTAGTGGCGGCAGGCCGGAGCCGCAGGAATGGATCCAGGCACTTGTTGGTCTCGAAAAGAATCTTACCCGATGCCGCACCAATCCGGCTCACTGGCACCATAAGGCCGTTGCCTGCCCGTGGTGTCCGATGGAAGCGGCCACCCGGGCCGAGCTATTCCCGTTCGTTTCACTAGGGGGCGACATAGGCGCGCTCGACCTTACGACGCTTTGGCGCCAGATCGAGGGTTTGCAAAGCCCCGGCCCTGCCCCGAATATTCAAGGCACCCGGCCGTCACCCAGCGGTGAAGCGGTATCAGTCGCGAACTCATTCCGCCGCGCAAACATATTGGCTTTCGTCATGGCTCTCGCCATCGGCGGAATCGGCGTTTTCGGTGGCCTGAGCGCCCCGGCACCACTGCTGTTTCTGATTGCGGCGCTGATCACGTTCTTTGGCGCGCGCAGATGGCTCGACAGATCCAGTGACGTCTATAAATTCCGGGATGCCGAAGCCACCGCACGGAACACGTGGCTTCGCGCTCAGCAGGAATGGAGCGAGCGGGCTGGCTCCGCCTCGTTCGATAGCAAGAAACAAGAGGTATTGCGATTGAAGGCATTGGTTGATCACCTTCCGACGATGAGGAAAACAAAGCTTGATCAACTCAGAACGTCAGTGAGACAGGCACAGCTATCGCGCTATCTGGATCAGTTCGAGATTGATAAGGCCAGCATTGAGGGAATTGGCAACGGCCGTAAGCGCACCTTGCAATCGTACGGAATAGAGACCGCAGCCGATCTAATGAGCACTGCGGTCGAGAACGTGCCTGGCTTTGGGCCGAAGCTTTGTGGAGCCCTCTACGCGTGGCGCCAGTCCGTCGAAGCGGGCTTCAAGTTCAACCCAGCGACCGGCGTCGACAAGCGCGACATCGACAAAATCGAGCACGAGATCACCGTTGAACGGCGAAAGCTGGAGCAATCGGTCCGGACCGGCTACGAAGAGCTGAAACAGCTTCATGGGCGTGTAGTCAACGCCAGAGCGCAGCTGCTCGGCCCCGTCGAGACCGCATATGCCGAGTACCTTCAGGCCGATGAAAACTACAAAGCTGTTTCGAGGTGAAAACACTCATTCTTTCCACCCGGTGACGATGCCATTTTCGAGAAAGATGCGGTTGCTGAAACGGTTCTTGCCAGTTTGGCCGTATTTCCAGGTCTCTTTGGTGACAGACTTCCTGACCTCATAGTCTTTATCGGCAGGATCGCCGCGCGATTCCAACAATTGCTCAAGTGTCATTCCCTGCCAAACGATCCGTGCCAGGATTCGATCGGCGATCTCAGCGCCATATTTTGCGACCAGTCGCTGACGTTCGGCTGCACGTCGCCGCTCCTCTTCTCGGCGTTGAATGTTGTTGTAGACCGCGATCGCTCCGGCAATGGCGCCAACGATGAAAATGAGTGTCAGCAGTGGATTTGTGCCGCTTGACGATTCCGTAGCGGCATTCGACTTCGGAGACGATGGCTCGGTGGCTCTTGGGGCGCTGGACGAAGAGGGCGCAGGGACGTTTTGACTTTGTGGCCGAACCAGCATTTGCGGCGAAGGCGAAGCTGTGGGAGTGGGATCGAAGTTTGAAGGAGGTGCCTCGGATAGGGTGGCGAGGCGCTGCTTCGTTGCTTCAAGGACGCAAGTCCAAACAGCATTGCCGGCCGCGGCGCCACACCCCGTGTTTCTTTGTTGTATCCACAACCGTTGGCTCTCGATGAGGGCCTGACGATCGGGTCCCTTCCTGAGTCGAAGGGCTTGCTGATACTGCTGCCCCATCCGCAGGTCCCACTCCGAAAGCTTTGCATCACCACAGATCGCACGCTCGATCGATGCTGTTGCCATTCGGCAGTCGTAGCTCGGCCCAAGCTGTGGGGCTCTGGCGAGTCCGGGTGTGGGCGCCCCGACGTCGGGAGCGCTGCTCCTCCCCTCCAGACATTCGATCCGCTGATCCACGTCCTGAATGGTCACACAGCGGGAAATGCGCCCCGCATCTTGGGCGGCGGCCGAACATGCTAATACTATATACGTAAGGATAGCCGCAGCACCGACGTAAAACGTCCTTAGCAGAAGCAAGAAGTTCCTGATGTTCGAATCGACAGCCGAAAATATCAATTTGGGTGATCCCAACCCGGACAATCCGCAAAATCGCAAATGCAGAATACGATTTTGCTCAACCAGGCCTCCGCGTCAATCTTGGCGTGCAGGGGCGGGCGCCTGAATATTGGCGGCGGAGTTGGCCATTTCGGTCCACCGAACGGCCAAGCAGGGGTTCCGCCGCGACCTATTGAATATTTGGGATGGGAGATGCGCCCTCACAGGGATGAACATTCCCGAGTTATCGCGCCTCGCACAAAAAGCCGTGCTGCGACTGCAGCTCTAGGATTGCCGTCTGCCCAAAGCAAGAAGAGATAGCGAAGCCGCGCTGCGAATCAGGCAGAGTTCGGCAACCTTGATCAACCCCACCGATCCAATACAGTTGAGCCATGTCGAAAATCGTCGAAGACCTAATCCATTTTATCAATTACGCGAGCGTACTTGAGGGTGACGAGAAGGGAGAAGCGCAGGTTTTCTGCGATCGTCTTTTTAAAGCCTTCGGTCACGATGGGTATAAGGAAGCTGGAGCAACACTCGAGTTTCGTATCAAGAAGGCGTCGTCGAAGGGGACCAGCTTCGCTGATTTAATGTGGAAGCCACGGCTTTTACTTGAGATGAAGAGGAGAGGCGAGAAGCTTCATCTGCATTACGGGCAGGCCTTCGATTATTGGCTAAACGCTGTGCCCCATCGACCGCGTTATGTGGTGCTCTGTAACTTTGACGAATTCTGGATATACGATTTTGATAAGCAGCTTGATGAGCCTGTCGATGTCGTCGAGCTAGTAGAACTTCCCAAGCGCTACACCGCACTCAACTTCCTATTTCCGGATGACCGGAAGCCCCTTTTCAACAATGACCGGGAGGCCGTTTCCCGCGAAGCTGCTAACTCGATGGCAATGCTCTTCAAGAAGTTGACCCATCGCTTATCCAACCCCGTTCCCCGCGTGCAGGCTCAGCGCTTCGTTCTGCAAACGGTTATTGCGATGTTCGCGGAAGACATTGATCTGCTCCCCGCAGGCACCGTTAAAAGCATCGTCGACGACTGCTTCGAACATAAGCAGAGTTCGTACGATCTTTTCGGCGCGCTTTTCAATCAGATGAACAATCCCAAACCGGCCTTGGCCGGACGATTCAAGGGCGTTCGCTACTTCAACGGCGGTTTGTTCTCAAAGGTCGAGCCTATCGAGTTGACGAACGCGGAATTGGAGTTGATCGGTGGTGATGACGGCGCGGCCCTGATGGATTGGTCAAAAGTCAGTCCGGTCATTTTCGGCTCGCTGTTCCAGCAGAGTATGGATGCGAACGAGAGGCATGCGTTAGGCGCGCATTTTACGTCCGAAGCCGACATTCAACGGATTGTAGGACCGACGATCGTTCGGCCGTGGCGCGAACGCATCGACCAAGCCAAGTCAGCGAAGGAATTGTTCGAGCTGCGCCGTGAGCTAATGGACTTCAAAGTTCTCGATCCGGCCTGCGGAAGTGGGAACTTTCTTTATGTGTCCTTTCGCGAATTGGCGCGCCTCGATCTTCGCATCCTCACGCGGGCTGAGGAGATGTTGACTCCAAAGGAGTTTGCAAACCGGGCGAAGCCGATCTGCGCGATCAGTCCTACTCAATTCTACGGGCTCGACATCGATACTTTCGGCGTTGAGCTGGCAAAAGTCTCCTTGATGATGGCGAAGAAGCTGGCTCTAGACGAAGCAATCACAGTTTTGTCCCATGACCAAACCCAGTTTTCTTTCGTAGATGAAGATGCGCTGCCGCTCGACAATCTCGATGGCAACGTGCAGCGCAACGACGCCGTTTTTTGCGAGTGGCCTAAGGTCGATACGATTATTGGCAATCCGCCATTTCAGTCCAAGAACAAGATGATAGACGAGTTCGGGCGAGCTTATGTAAACCGGGTTCGTACCGCGCACCCGGAGGTGCCCGGCAGAGCTGATTATTGTGTTTATTGGCTGAGGAAGGCTCATGACCAACTTCAACCAGGACAGCGCGCAGGCCTAGTTGGCACTAATACAATCCGACAGAACTACAGTCGCATTGGCGGGCTTGATCATATCGTTCGCAACAACGGTACAATAACCGAAGCAGTAAGCAGTCAAGTGTGGTCTGGCGATGCGGTCGTGCATGTCTCCATTGTCAACTGGGTCAAAGGTGAACAACCGGGCCCCAAAAAGCTATTCAAACAAAATGGAGACCAACTTGAAAGTCCTTGGGAAGTTCGGGATGTCGACACAATCAACTCAGCGTTATCCTTCGGTATAGACCTGAAAGATGCAAAGGCACTAACCGTCAACGCCAAGTCAGATGCCTGCTACCAGGGCCAGACGCATGGACATGATGGCTTTCTGATGAGTCATAGCGAAGCAACGCTCATGATAGCAGCAGAGCCGTCATTCGGTGAGGTGCTTTTTCCCTTTCTGATTACGGACGATTTAATCGGGACTACAGCAGGTAAACCTTCGCGATACGTTATCGATTTTGGCAAACGCGAGCTTCTGGAGGCGCAAAGCTACAAGGAGCTTTTCAAGAGAGTCGAAAAGCGTGTATTGCCCGACCGAGAAAAATCAGCCGCCAAAGAAAAGGCCGAAAATGAAGAGGCTTTAAAGGACAATCCCAAGGCGAAAATCGCTAAAGACCACTCAAGCGCGCTTGAAAGATGGTGGCTGCTATTTCGAGCTAGAGAAAAAATGCTAGCCGCGACTGCAAAGCTACCGCGCTATATTGCATGCGGCCGCGTAACCAAGCGCCCCATTTTCGAATTTATCGACCCGGCGATCCATCCGAATGACTCTCTAACAGTATTTCCCCTGGCCGACGATTACTCTTTTGGTGTTTTGCAATCTGGAATCCACTGGCAGTGGTTCAACGAACGTTGTTCTAGTATGAAAGCCGATCCGCGATATACCTCCAACACTGTATTCGACAGCTTTCCTTGGCCACAAGATCCAAAGCCAAAGACAGTAAAGGCAGTTGCTGAAGCAGCCGTTGCGCTCCGAACTTTGCGGCACAAGCTTGTGGAAAAGCATAATATGGGACTACGCGAATTGTATCGCACCACTGAGAAACCTGGTGCGCATCCTTTAAAAGATGCGCAGGCAAAGCTGGACCATGCGGTACGCGAAGCCTTCGGAATGCCGAAGGGCAAAGATGCCGTCCAATTCTTGTTCGATCTCAACCAAGAGCTCGCCGTGAAGCAGGAAAATGGGCAGGAGGTGCGTGGCCCGGGACTTCCCTCGTTCATCAATGATCCAGCCGCTTATATTACGTCGGATCGCCTAACCGCCTGAGGTATTGGTCCGGTGACAGCCCTAGTTAGGCCATCTTGAGCGGACGGCTAACCGCTCTTATGCGGCCTGAGCGACGTTCTCAGGTCACCAATCTTAGGGCATGAGTTCGTGGATGCGCTTGGCCAGGAGATCATATGGTACGGCAAGCCGGGCGTGCGGGTCGATGTCGTTGAGCTTAGCGGTGGCGACGAGGCGCAGATAGCAGCCGAACGCCGGCCGCCCTCATCGGCCCCGGCGAAGGTCCAATTTTCTCACCCCACAGGGACCGCCCGTAGCTCACGCTCAGCAGCATTTTCCGATTTGCAAAGCCGTCCGTCATCAGGGAAGCGGCCAAATGTATCCCAGCGGCTGAGGCAGCAATTTATCGCCTTGGTCGTGTCGTTATTCTAAGAGAGGTTGGCGCGCTGCTCGTACAACTACTCCTCCAGCTCGACGATCGGGGGGCGGCTACATTTCTGGCGCGCCCGCAAATGCTCCTACGCAGTAAAACCGTTGATCTCGAGCTCGGTGGCGAACAGCACATCGATGCGCTTGACCGCCTCGGGAGCGATCGGCGCTTTGCTGAGCCGCGCGAGATCAATAACTCGCGCCTGCCCTGCGCTCAGCGCGGCCTCGATGATCGGCGACCGTTGCGGTTGACCTCGTAGAGCCTGCCAAAAGCCAGCGTAGACGTTGGCCTGCATCAGTCAGACATCGCCCACCGGATGCTGCTCCGGGTGCGCATCGGCACCATCGGGCGAGTAGAAGAACACAGCCGCCGGCGGATCTGGGCCGGGAAGCGGACGGTCGTCGCGCACACAAGTCCAGGGCCGGCCGGTCCGGGTCTTGCCCTTGCTAGGACCGGCATCGTGGTGTCATCCACGTGGATGCGCTCGGCTGCGAAACCGTGGCTCCGGGTCGCATTGACCAGAGGCATCAGGGTTGCCGCTGAGGCACTGCCCCGTCGGCGAACGTTAATACGTTCAGGTCGATGCCTTCACACTGGTAGACCGTCGAGTGATTTGATTTGCGCCCAACTTTTGTATCGTACGAAACAATCGAGCGAGTCTGCCTTTTCGGCCACTTTCGCAAGGAGAATGCGAGCAAGTTAAGGCGAAGGCAACACGAGCGAAATCTCGTTTACCCGCCAACGCGTTATCGACATAGCGACTGCGTGATTCGCCCTGAGCCCAATTTCGCTGACTCAAAATTCAAAAAAAATAAATGGAAGATGTTGCTGTGGCACAGAGGCCTTTTGCATTTTGTCTGCGACCCGAGTGACCGGGTTCTTTGACTGGAAGGGAAGGTTCAAATACCCAATGTGCACCTCAAGTAAGTTGCCCGCAAAAGAAGCTAGGAAGCATGAAAGCCGCGATCGACGTCGAAAAGCTGGTGCAGTGGGCCGTTCGTGAAGAGCTGCCGAAAGGGCGCCCGGTGTTGGCTGACATCGGCTTTGCAATCGGTCGCAGCCCGATCCGTCCGGGCAGCATCGCTCGTAGTCTGGGCCGAACGCCAACCATCGATATTAGATCGATGGGTTATGTGCCGGGCGAACCATGTGCTGACGCTCGCCGCGTGGCGGATGCTATCGGAAGACTTGATACTGAGGTCCGGCTCTCAGGCCGATCTGAGGCACTGCGGTTATTCGGCGAACTCGGCAACATCGTCGCCGATGATGCCCTGATCGCAATCCTGTCATCGACTTTTAATCCGCAAGCAATCGTCGTTAGTAACGCTGCGCAGGGTAAGCGGCCTAATTGGCGCTTCGACCCGCCTAAACCGCATCAGAGGTTCGTGCCGACAGCAGGACGCCCACGGCCGTTAGTGTACGGCATCGACACTGCGGGCGATCTGATCGAATTGAAACGCAACGAAGGCCGGGCGCGCAAACGTGACGGGGAATATGCAATCGCTCTCTCGCCTCGGTCTCCGCTGGAATGGTGCGATCCATCTCCTCTCGCGGTTGCTGAGGCGCGCGCAGAATATGTGGCATGGTACCGCGCCATGAGCACCCTTGCGCTTGGGCTCGCCGGAAAATTAGACGCGTTCGAGCCAACCCGGCCAACGGTCGCGGCGATGCCCTGGTTGGGCGTTACCAGCGTTGATTTTCTTCCGCCGAAATCGGCCGCAAGATACGTCGGGGTACGCACCGACAAAGCTGTTGAGACCACCGCAATTTAACGAGTGCTCCAGCCGCCCAGCTTACTCAACGTATTCGAGGGCCTCAGGCCAAACGCTGACCTTCGAAGACCCCGCCCTCACCGGCGGGGTTTTTGCTTTCTACGGACCCAAAATCCACATGACTTCGAATCGCTCAACCGATGCGCGCGCTAAGAAAAGCGCCGCCAGTGGTGGGCCGAGCGAGGCTATGCGGGCGTTTGTACGGGCGCTTGCGCGAGCCGACGCGATCGAGGATTATCAGCGCCGGAATGGCAATGTTGAGGGGGGCGGCGTTGAAAGCAGCAATCTACGCCCGGTTTAGCGACAAAGAGAAGCAAACCGACAAGTCGATCGAGGATCAAGTCGCGCTCTGCCGGGCGATGTGCGAACGCGACGGCCTGCTCGTGACGGAAGTCTATGCCGATCACGGCATCTCTGGCGCGAGCACAGTCAACCGGTTCGACCTGCAACGCATGATGCGCGACGCCAAGGCCGGCAAATTTGCTGTCGTCGTCGCGGAGTCCCTCGATCGCATCTCGCGCGATCAGGAAGATTTGGCTGGCATCCATAAGCGGTTGAATTTCGCGCGCGTCGAAATCCGGACATTCGTCGACAACACCGTCGGCGAAATTCACGTCGGCGTCAAAGGCCTCCTCGGCGCGCTGTATCTGAAAGACCTCGCGCAAAAGACGCGGCGCGGCCAAGCCGGCGTGGTGCGCGACGGCCGCCACAATGGCGGGCGCAGTTTCGGCTATCGGCCGGTGCTCGGCCGGCCCGGCGTGCTCGAGATCGACGAGGCTGAGGCCGAAATCGTGCGCGAGATTTTCGAACTTTATCTCGACGGCTACACCGCACGCGATATCGCCGCGCGCCTCAACAAACGCGGAGCGCCTGGTCCGCGTGGCGGTCACTGGAATGCCTCGACGATCAACGGCAGCCGCACACGGCGCAATGGCATTCTGCAAAACGATCTCTATGCCGGAAAGATCATCTGGAATAGGCAATCTTTCGCCAAGAACCCGGAGACGGGAAAGCGCATCAGCCGTCCGAATCCGCGCGATCAGTGGATGACGGCAGAGGCCGAGCATCTGCGGATCATCGACGCTAAGACATGGGAGCGCGCGCAAGGCCGCGTCGGTGATCGCGCCGGCACTCCGCATAAGGCTCGGCCGCAGCATTTGCTTTCCGGCCTCGTGAAGTGCGGCAAGTGCGGCTCAGGCATGATCGCATGCGGCACCGACAAGCGCGGTGTGCGCCTGATGTGCTCGCGTCGGCGCGAGACTGGCCTTTGCGACAATGCGATCGGCGTGCCGCGATCGGTCGTCGAGGAGCGCGTGCTCGCCGGGATCGAGGAACATCTCGCCGACCCTGATCTCGTCGCCGAGTATGTCGCCGAGTATCACCGCATGATGCGCGAGCTCAACAGCAAGGCTGCGGTGCAAATCCGCGCGATCGAGAAGCGCCTCACGACGGTCAACACCCAGATCGGCCGACTGGTCGATGCGATTGTGGGTGGCTCGTCGGCGCGCGCGCTGCAAGACCGGCTTGCGGCCCTTGAGGCCGAGCGCGACGAGATCGAGCGCGAGAAAGCCGCCGTCGGTGCCGATCCCGTCGAGTTTCACCCGAACGCCGCCAATGCCTACCGGCTCAAGATCAAGTCGCTTAAGAAGTGGTTGGCTGGTACGGGGGATGAGGCGCGTCAGGCCGCGTTCGCTGGCATCCGTGAGATTGTCGAGAAAGTGACGATCCATCCGCACGGACCGGGCGAGCCGGTAGGGATCGAGATCGACGGCCAACTCGCCGCGATCCTGCGACTTTCCGACACCGTGACCTGGGCCAGAGAGTCGCAGGGGGCGATGGTTGCGGGGATAGGATTTGAACCTATGACCTTCAGGTTATGAGCCTGACGAGCTACCGGGCTGCTCCACCCCGCGTTAAACACTTGCTTTGCCTTCGGCTAGATCCTGGGGACGATCGGTTGAGGCCGGCGCTGTTCGCGTGGCTTGTCTCGTCCGTCCCAAAGGCTTCCTTGGAAGGCAACCCCGGGGCAAAAGCCCGTCGGGTGCGGGGCGTATGTATCAAGGCGGGCTGGCTTTGGAAAGGGCTGCGGGAACGTTTTTTTCGACTTTATGACAGGGCAAGCGACCGATTTCCGCAGTATTCCCCACGCTCTTGCCAGAAGTTCCACAAAGAGCCAGCTTGCGGCAACAAGATGAGGGCCGAACGCGCCCTCGAGGGAGGAACGCCGTGGACAAATCCCTGACGAGCGCCCCGGCCGGAGCGCCGGAGGAGGCCTTCCACGCCATGGTCGCGCGGTCCCGGGACGAGCCGTCACCCGGCCTTGCCGAGCGGCTCGACCGGCTGGCGCGGCTGCGCAGCCTGGTCGCCGACAACGAGGAGCGGTTCCGGCAGGCGATCTCGGCCGATTTCGGCCACCGCTCGGCCGTCGAGACCACCATCGCCGAGACCATGCTGCTGTTCTCCGAGATCCGGCATGCCACAAAGCACCTGAAGAGCTGGATGGCGCCGCAGCGGATCGCGACCGCGCTGCAATTCCTCCCCGCCCGCAACCGGCTGATGCCGCAGCCGCTCGGCGTCGTCGGCATCATCGCGCCGTGGAATTATCCGCTGCAGCTCACGCTCGCGCCCGCGATCGGCGCGCTTGCCGCCGGCAACCGCGTCCTCATCAAACCGAGCGAGCTGACGCCGCATTTCGCAGCCCTGCTGAAGGAGACGATCGCCACGAGGTTCGATGCGACCGAGTTGCTCGTCACCGGCATCGAGGGCGGGATCGCGGAGGCCTTTGCGCGTCTGCCGTTCGATCACCTCGTGTTCACCGGCTCGACCCGGGTCGGGCGGCTGGTCGCGGAGGCCGCGGGGCGCAACTTGACGCCTGTTACGCTCGAACTCGGCGGCAAGTCGCCCGCGATCATCGACGCCTCGGCCGACCTCGATGAAGCGGCCGAGCGCATCGCCTACGGCAAGTTGCTCAATGCCGGACAGACCTGCATCGCACCGGACTATGTGCTGGTGCCGGAGCCATCCTTGCAGGCTTTTGCCGAGAAGGTGCGCGCGCAGATGCGGCGGATGTTCGGCACCGATCCCTCCAACAAGGACTACACTTCGATCATCTCGGACCGGCATTATGCGCGGCTCGAAGGCCTGGTCGCGGATGCGGCGCAGCGCGGTGCCAAGATCCTGCAGCCGGCAAAGGCCGACGATCCGAACTGGAAGGCACACCGCAAATTCCCGCCGACGCTGATCGTCAATGCAAGCGAAGCGATGGCGGCGATGCAGGAGGAGATTTTTGGCCCGGTGCTCCCCGTTTTGGCTTATCGCGATCCGGCCGACGCGATCGCCTTCGTCAACCGTCGCGACCGGCCGCTCGCGCTGTACTGGTTCGGCAAGGACGGTGCCGCGCGGGACGAGGTGCTGGCACGCACCGTCTCCGGCGGCGTCACCATCAACGACTGCCTGTTTCACTTCACGCAAATCAACCAGCCGATGGGCGGCGTCGGCGCATCCGGCACCGGCGTGTATCACGGCGAGTGGGGCTTCCGCACCTTCAGCAAGCTGAAGCCGGTGTTCTATCGCTCCAAGTTCAACCGCCTCGCCGACCTCTATCCGCCCTATGGCGGCAAGATCGCGCGGCTGGAGAAGCTGATGCGGTTCATGTCGTAGGGCGCGACGCAAATGGTGTCGTTCCGGGGCGCCTCGAAGAGGCAAGCTTTGGTGCGCAATTGCGCACCTGAGAATCCATCTGACAATCACAATGCGGCCAAATGGATTCCGGGTTCGATGCTCCGCATCGCCCGGAATGACGACAATGGGGGAAACAACATTGACCGATACATTCGATTTCATCGTCGTGGGCGCGGGCTCGGGCGGCTGCACCGTGGCGGGGCGGCTGTCGGAGGATGCAGGGATATCCGTCGCGCTGCTCGATGCCGGCGGACGCAACGATAGCTGGCGGATCACCACGCCATTCGGGCTTGCCCTGCCCTACAAGACGGCCAACTGGGCTTTCGATACCGTGCCGCAGAAGGGATTGAACGGCCGTATCGACTATCAACCGCGCGGCAAGGGGCTCGGCGGCTCCTCGGCGATCAACGCCATGGTCTATATCCGCGGTCACAAATGGGACTACGACCACTGGGCCTCGCTTGGCAATGAAGGCTGGTCGTATGCGGACGTGCTGCCCTATTTCAAGCGCTCGGAGAACAATGCCGATTTCGACGGCGAATATCACGGCAAGGGCGGCCCGCTGCATGTCAACCGGCTGCGCACGGACAATCCAATCCATGACGTGTTTCATCAGGCCGCGCGCGAGGCGCAGTTTCGCATTCGCGAGGACTTCAATGGCGAGGACCATGAAGGGCTGGGCAGCTACCAGGCGACGCAACACAATGGCGAACGCTGGAGCGCGGCGCGCGCTTATCTCGATCCCCATATGGGCAAGCGCGCGAATCTGCGTGTCGAGACCGGCGCGCATGCCACGAAAATCCTGTTCGAAGGCAATCGCGCGGTCGGCGTCGAGTACGTGCAGGGCAAGCAGACAAAGCAGCTGCGCGCCCGCCGCGAGGTGATCCTCGCCTCCGGCGCCTTCCAGTCACCGCAATTGCTAATGCTCTCGGGTATCGGCGATGGCGACGCGCTCCGTACGCACGGCATTGGCGTCGTGCATCATCTGCCGGGCGTCGGGCGCAATCTGCAGGACCATCCGGATTTCGTGTTCGTCTATGCCTCCGACTATCCGCACTTCGTCCACGCCTCGCTCGGCCGGTTGCCGTCCCTGCTTCGCGCCATCCAGCAATACCGCCGCGAACGGCGCGGCCTGATGACCACCAATTTCGCCGAGTGCGGCGGCTTTCTGAAGACCCGGCCTGACCTCGACGTACCCGACATCCAGTTGCACTTCGTCATCGCGATGCTGGACGACCACGGCCGCAAGAAGCACAAGGAGGCGGGTTTCTCATGCCATGTCTGCCTGCTCAGGCCCAAGAGCCGCGGCAGCGTATGGCTGAAAAGCGCCGATCCGCTCGCAGCTCCCATGATCGACCCGAATTTCCTCGGCGAGGCAGAGGATCTCGAGGCGATGGTCGCAGGCTTCAAGACCACGCGGCGGCTGATGGAGACGCCGGCGCTGCGCGCGTTGCAGAAGAAGGACATGTTCACGTCCGGCGTGCGAACCGACGACGACATCCGCGCCATCCTGCGCGAGCGCGTCGACACCGTCTATCATCCCGTCGGCACCTGCAGGATGGGGACGGACGCGATGGCGGTGGTCGATCCGGCGCTGAAGGTGCACGGCGTCGAGCGATTGCGCATCGTCGACGCCTCGATCATGCCGACGCTGATCGGCGGCAACACCAATGCGCCGACCATCATGATCGGGGAGAAGGCGGCGGATATGATCCGGGGAGAGATGCGGGCGAGTTGAGCGATGGTGCCGCCTTGTGAAGTGCGAAGCTCCCACCTCGTCAACCGCGGTCGTCCCCGCGAACGCGGGGATCCATAACCACAGGGAGAAGTTGCTGCGCGAGGTGGTCACTCCGAAGTCCTCGCCAAACTACTCTTTGTGGCCACGGGTCCTGGATCTGCGCGCGCTCGAGGCGCGCTTGTCCGGGACGACAGCGGAGTGAAAATCGCCTGTTCGGAGGACGGAGAAAATCAATTCAACAAAAACCCGCCATCCACGGTCACCACACTCCCCGTCATGTAACGCGACGCCTGTGACGCCAGCAGCAGGATGGCGCCGTCGAGATCGGACTCGGCGCCGACGCGGCGCTGGGGGATGCGCTTGGCAAGGCGCTCGCCTGCCGGCGTCGACCAGAAGGCGTGGTTCATCTCGGTGTCGATATAGCCGGGCGCCAGCGCATTGATGCGAATGTTCTGGCCTGCGAGCTCCAGCGCCATCGCCTTCGTCGCCTGGATGATGCCGGCCTTGGAAATCGCGTAGGACGACACCGCCTTCAACACGCCGGTCCCGAGCACCGAGGCGATGTTGACGATGTTGCCTTGCTGCTTGCGCGCGATCATGCGCCGCGCGATTTCGGTCGCCAGGAAATAAGCGCCCTTCAGATTGGCGCCGATCACGGCGTCCCAATCGGCCTCGGTCTGCTCGGTCGCGAGCTTCTCGATCGCGATGCCGGCATTGTTGATCAGCACCGTGACCGGACCGAGCGCCGCTTCCGCGGCATCCACGGCCGGCGCGATCGAGGCGGTGTCGGTAACGTCGAGCGCGACCGCCGCGGCGCGACCGCCTTTGCCGCGGATTTCCTCTTCCAGGCTCTTCAGCTTGTCCGTCTGCCGCGCCGCGAGCACCACGGCCGCGCCATGTGCCGCCAGCACCCGGGCGAATTGCCGGCCGAGCCCCTGGCTCGCGCCAGTGACGAGGATGGTTTCTTGACTGACGTCGAATAGGCCTGACATGACGATTTCCTCGAACGATTCCCGCGCGTAGCCCCGGATTTTGGAGCCATCAATACAGACGATTTTATCGATCTGAAACCGGAATGATCGGACTTGCGTTCACTTGCTCCGTCAAGGCAGGGTTGTGCTCATGAACAGTTTCGATCTCGCCGTCTATGCCGCCCTCGCCATCGCGGTCGGCTTCGGCTTCAGGACCGGCCTGCTGCGCAGCGCCATGACCATCCTCGCCTATCTCCTCGCCGCGCCGATTGCGGTCGCGCTGATGCCGCTGATTGCGCCGCAGATTGCAGGCAACCCGAATTCACCGCTGCTGCAGAACTGGATCTGGTTCTTCGGCATCTTCGTCGTAGTCGGCATGCTATTCGGGCATATCGGCCACATCACGCTGAACGATACCATCGGCGAGGCCGGCATCGGCGACCGGCTTGGCGGCGCCGCGCTCGGCGCCATCAGGGTCGGCCTCGTCGCCACCACGCTGGTGCTGGTGTTCGACCAGATCGTGCCGGCCAATCGCCAGCCGCCGTTTCTCGCCGGCTCGCATCTGCGGCCGCTGTTCTCCATGGCGGGGCAGATGGGCTTCAAGTCGCTGCCGCCGGAAGCGGCCTCCGCGATCGACCGCCTCAAGCAGGAGCGGCGGATCTAGAACGCATTTGCATCGCTGGCCCCCGGTGCATGCATTTTGGTGCGAGCCCGTCCCTTATCAGCGGCGCGGCGATTGGCTAGAGTGCCGCCATCCAAAACCTGCCTGACATTTACGGGAGTGAAACAGTGGATCTTGGGATCAAAGGTCGCCGCGCCATCGTCTGCGCATCCAGCAAGGGCCTCGGCCGCGCCTGCGCCATTTCGCTGGCGGAAGCCGGCGTCGACGTCACGCTGACCGCGCGCGGCGCCGAAGCTTTGAAGAAGACCGCGGACGAGATCCGGAAAGCCTATCCTGACGTGAAGGTCACCGAGATCGTCGGCGACATCACGACGCCGGCGGGCCGCGAAGCCGTGCTGAAGGCATGCCCGGAGCCCGACATCCTGATCAACAATGCCGGCGGCCCGCCGCCCGGCGATTTCCGCAACTGGACCCGCGACGACTGGATCAAGGCGATCGACGCCAACATGCTGACCCCGATCGAGCTGATCAAGGCGACCGTGGACGGCATGATGGCGCGCAAGTTCGGCCGCATCGTCAACATCACCTCGGCCGCGGTGAAGGCGCCGATCGACATCCTCGGCCTCTCCAACGGTGCGCGCGCCGGCCTCACCGGCTTCATCGCCGGCCTGTCGCGCAAGACCGTGATCAACAACGTCACCATCAATGGCCTGTTGCCCGGCCCGTTCGAGACCGATCGCCTCACCAGCACCGCGAAGGGCGAAGCCGAAAAGCGCGGCGTCACACCGCAGCAGATCCTGGCCGAGCGCGCCAAGCTCAACCCCGCCGGCCGCTTCGGCCAGCCCGACGAGTTCGGCTATGCCTGCGCGTTCCTGTGCGGCGCCAAGGCCGGCTTCATCACCGGGCAGAACATCCTGCTGGACGGCGGCGCGTTCCCGGGGACGCTGTGAGGCGTCGCGCCTGAAACGGCGCGATGCACGAAAGATCGTCATGCCCGGGCTTGTCCCGGGCATCCACTTTCTTTGCGCTGCGTAGGAAGATGTCGATGGCCGGGTCAAGCCCGGCCATGACGATGTGGGGGCGTCGGGTGCCCCTCAACGCTGTTTGGTCGGCTCATCCTCGTCCTGCTGACTCGGCCCGGACGAATCCGCCGTCGTGCGCTCGTCGGTCCAGTCGATGCCGAATGCGTCGAGCCCGTCGGCGAGCAGATCGCCCAGCATGGGCTCGCCGAGCAGATAGTGCACCGTTTCGCGGCGCGGGCTGCGATACTCGGTTCGCGCCTCCGCCGCGCGTGCGCGCAAATCGCCCCATTCATCGATCGTGCCGTCGCCGCGACCAAGCCAGGTCAGCGCGACGAGATCGACCTGCTCGTCCTCGTTCAAGGCGATCATGAAGCTTCCGAGCTCTTGGACGACAGGATCGGAGCCGTCGTCCTCGAGGACATCGAGCGCATCGTCATCGCTCGGGTTCGAGCCGGAATCCGGATCGGAATCGCCCTCCTTGACGTCGAATTCGCGCGCCTTCTCGATGATGAAGGCGACCTTATCAGCGGAAATCGCAAGCTCTGGCATGGCTCCTCCTCCGGTTCCGGCGATAACGCCGCAGCGCGTCAGATGATCCATTGCGCATCATGGCGGAAACGGCGCATGTTTCGCCACCAACGCGAGGAACATGGGAAACGCCGGATGCAATGGAAGGTCGGTCGGGTCAAAATCACGAAAGTGGTGGAGTTGGAGACGGTCGGCTCGACCCGCTTCATCCTGCCCCTGGCGGGCCATGCAGAGATTCAGAAATTGCCCTGGCTGATCCCGCATTTCGCCACCGAAGAGGGCCGGCTGAAAATGTCGATCCATTCGCTGGTTCTGGAGACGCCTTCGCGCCGCATCGTGGTCGACACCGGCCTCGGCAACGACAAGCAAGGCCGCAATGTTCCGACCTGGAACAACCGCACCACGCCGTTCCTGGCGACGATGATGGCCGCGGGCTTTGCACCCGACAGCATCGACACGGTGCTGTGCACGCATCTTCATGTCGACCACGTCGGCTGGAATACGAAGTTGGTCGACGGCAAATGGGTGCCGACCTTTGCGAACGCGCGCTATGTCTTCGGCAAGACCGAATACGAGCACTGGCACGACCACTCCACCGAGCCGGACAAGCGGGCCGTGTTTGAGGATTCCGTGCAGCCGATCGTCGCTGCCGGCAGGGCCGATCTGATCCCGAGCGACCACCGGCTTTGCGAGGAGATCAGCATGATCCCGACGCCGGGCCACAGCCCCGGCCATATGAGCATTCTCATCCAGTCCGACGGCGAGCAAGGCCTGCTCACGGGGGACGTCGCCCATCACCCCTGCCAGATGGCGCATCTCGACTGGTCCTCGACCGCGGATTCCGACCAGGCGCAATCGGCCACGACACGGCGCGAATTGTTCGGCCGCTTCGCCGACACCCCGACGCTAGTGATCGGCGGGCATTTCTCGGCCGGGCACATCAAGCGGGACGGCGACGCGTTCAGGTTCGTGGCGCTGGATTAGGCCTCGTGCCCCGGATGCTGCGCAGCACGAAGTGATGCGCTGCTAAGCAGGGGCCATGCTCGGGGCATTCTGGGTCCCGGCTCTGCGCCGCACCGCTTCGCGCTGCGTCGCGTCCGGGACACGAGAACGCCCTTGCCCACCGAATTGGGGGGCTGCAATGCGCCCCCTTTTCGGCGGTTGAATTTCCCGCCGCCCTGTTCCATGAAGCTGTTAACCGATCGGTCCAATCTCCAGGGAGAAACGAGAATGAAGCTTGTTCGTTACGGCGAGAAGGGTGCGGAAAAGCCCGGCCTGATCGACAAATCCGGCCAGTTGCGCGACCTGTCGGCGCATCTGAAGGACCTCACGGGCGAGGCCTATTCGCCGGAGAGCCTGAAGAAGCTGGCAGGCCTCGATCCTGCCTCGCTGCCCGCGGTTTCCGGAAAGCCGCGGTTCGGCGCCCCCGTCACCGGCATCTCGAAATTCGTCGCGATCGGCCTCAACTATTCCGACCACGCCAAGGAGACCGGCGCCGACATCCCGAGCGAGCCGATCATCTTCATGAAGGCCAACACCTCGCTGTCCGGCCCGAACGACGCTGTCGAGAAGCCGCGCGGCTCGACCAAGCTCGACTGGGAAGTCGAGATCGCCGCGATCATCGGCACCCGTGCGAAATATGTCTCGGAAGCCGACGCGCTGAACCATGTCGCCGGCTACTGCGTCTGCAACGACGTCTCCGAGCGCGCCTTCCAGATCGAGCGCCTGGGGCAGTGGACCAAGGGCAAGTCGCACGACACGTTCGGTCCGCTCGGACCGTGGCTCGCGACCAAGGACGAGATCAAGGACGTGCAGAACCTGTCGATGTGGCTCGACGTCAACGGCCAGCGCCGCCAGACCGGCTCGACCAAGACCATGATCTTCTCCATGGCCAAGTGCATCTCCTACGTCTCGCAGTTCATGACTCTGCTGCCCGGCGACGTCATCACCACGGGCACCCCGCCCGGCGTCGGTCTCGGCATGAAGCCGCCGACCTTCCTTAATGTCGGCGACGTCATCACGCTCGGCATCGAGGGCCTCGGCGAGCAGAGGCAGGAGATCGTGGCGGCGTAAGCTGCGCCTACACGCTCCGTCGTCATGCCCGGGCTCGACCCGGGCATCCACGTCTCACAGTCTTGCCACGCGGCGACGCGTGGATGGCCGGGTCGAGCCCGGCCATGACGGAGGAGACACCGTTCGTACAAGATCGATTGCAGGGATTGGTCCATCATGAAACTCTCCTTCTCCCCCGCCTCGCCCTTCGCCCGCAAGGTGCGCATCGCGGCGATCGAGCTCGGGCTGATCGACAAGATCGAATTCACGCCGGCGGCCGTCGCGCCGGGCACGGCCAATGAGGACTATTCGAAGATCACGCCGCTGAAGAAGCTGCCGGTGCTGATCACCAATGACGGCGACGTCATTTTGGACTCCTATGTCATCGTCGAATATCTCAACGAGATGGCCGGCGGCAGCCTGATCCCGGACTACGGCCTGCGACGCTGGAAGGCCAAGACCAATCACTCCCTGATCAACGGCATGCTCGATTCCATGCTGCTGTGCCGCTACGAGAAGATGGTGCGGCCGCAGGGCCTGCAATGGCAGGCCTGGTCGGACGACCATTGGAACAGGGCCTGGACCGGCATGGCGCGCTTCGAGAACATGCCTGAGGTGCTGGACGGCCCGTTCGACATCTCGCAGATCGGCCTCGTCTGCGTGCTCGGCTATGCCGACTTCCGCTTCGCCGATTGCGGCTGGCGCAAGGCCTATCCAAAACTCGACGCCTTCCACCAGAAGATGCTGGAGCGGCCCTCGGTCAAGATCTCGGTGCCGCCGGCCGCATAATTGCTGGAGTTTTCATGAGCCTGAAGTTCTCGGTCGGCGATCTCACCATCCATCGCATCATCGAGCAGGAAACCTCGTTCGTCCCGGCACTGGAGATGCTGCCGGGACTGACGCCGGACGTGCTGGCCGAGAACCGGGCGTGGATGCGCGAGGCGAAGGCGCTGGACGAGCAGGACGTGCTGCTGCTGTGCTTCCAGTCTTACGTGGTGAGGACGCCGCATCACACCATTCTGGTCGACAGCTGCATCGGCAACGACAAGCCGCGGCCCAATCGCCCCAAATGGAACATGAAGACTGACGACACGTATTTGCGTGCTCTGGGTGCCGCCGGCTTCTCGGTCGATGACATCGACTTCGTTATGTGCACGCATCTGCATGTCGATCACGTCGGCTGGAATACGCGGCTCGAGAACGGCCGCTGGGTCCCGACCTTCCCGAAGGCGCGCTACGTCTTTTCCCGGCAGGAATTCGAGCATTGGTCCGCTCAGAACGCGAAGACGGAGATTCCGCCCTTCGCCGACAGCGTGCTGCCGGTGGTTGAGGCGAAACGTCACGAACTCGTCGGCAACGATCATGAGATCGGCGACCATGTCCGCATCCTGCCGACACCCGGCCACACGCCCGGCCATATCGCCATCACCATGGGCCGCGGCAAGGACGACGCCGTGTTCTCCGGCGACCTCATGCACTCGCCGCTGCAGACACTCTATCCGGAGCTGTCGATCAAGTTCGACGTCGATCCCGCGGCCGCCGCGAAGACGCGACGGAGCTTCCTGGAACGCTATTGCGACACGGATACGCTGTGCTGCACGGCGCATTTCCCCTCGCCGTCGGTCGGGAAGATCCGGCGCAAGGGCAACGCGTTCGTGTGTGAGGCGGTGTAGCGACGATGCAGTAGGGTGGGTTAGCCGAAGGCGTAATCCACCACTTCTGCCTCCTCGGAAACGCAAGAGGTGGGTTACGCTACGCTAACCCACCCTACGATAATGCCCGTGTGGAGAAACCTATGACGGCACTCCCCGAAATCCCCCTGCCCGCCGGCATCCGCTCGCGTTATGTCGACGGCATCAACGGCCTGCGCATGCACGTGCTGGAGGCCGGCTTCGAGACCAAGGGGCGGCGCTGTATCCTTTTGCTGCACGGCTTTCCGGAGCTGGCCTTCTCCTGGCGCAAGGTGATGCCGGCCCTGGCCGCAGCCGGCTATCACGTCATCGCGCCGGATCAGCGCGGCTATGGCCGCACCATAGGATGGAGCGCGGACTACGACGGCGATCTCACGCCGTTCTCGCTCCTCAACCTCGTGCGCGACGCGCTCGCTTTGGTGTCGGCATTCGGCTACAGGCAGGTCGACGTCGTCGGGCATGATTTCGGCAGTCCGGTTGCGGCCTGGTGCGCGCTGATCAGGCCCGACGTGTTTCGTTCGGTGACGTTGATGAGCGCGCCGTTCGGCGGAGCGCCGCCCCTGCCTTTCAATACGGTCGATGCACCGGCCAAGCCTGCGATCGAAGACCCTGTGCATCGCGAGCTTGCCGCGCTGCCGCGTCCGCGCAAGCATTATCAATGGTACTACGCGACACG
Organism: Bradyrhizobium sp. WYCCWR 12699; assembly: GCF_032144035.1. NCBI lineage: Bacteria > Pseudomonadati > Pseudomonadota > Alphaproteobacteria > Hyphomicrobiales > Nitrobacteraceae > Bradyrhizobium > Bradyrhizobium sp. WYCCWR 12699. The sequence goes on along the minus strand of NZ_JAVTJN010000005.1, from coordinate 158,831 downwards.
CGCGGCCAACGCCGACATGCAGCACGCGCCGCAGGGCATGCATGATTTCCTGCGCGCTTATTATCATCACAAGAGCGCCGACTGGGCCGGCAACAAGCCGTATCCGCTGACATCGTGGTCGGCGAACGAGCTGGCGAAGCTGCCGACCTATTACGTGATGGACGCCGGCGAGACCATGGCCGAGACGGTGGCGAAGGAGATGCCTTCGCCGGCCGCGATCGCCGCCAACCAATGGCTGCCCGACAGCGATCTCGCATTTTACAGCGCCGAATATGGCCGCACCGGATTTCAGGGCGGCTTGCAATGGTATCGCTACGGCACGTCGGGCACGCTGAACAGCGAGATGCAACTGTTCTCCGGTCGCAGCATCGACGTGCCCTCCTGCTTCATCTCGGGCCAGCAGGATTGGGGCACGTATCAGCGCCCCGGTGTGTTCGAGGTCATGCAGGGGCGCGGCTGCACGAAGATGCTTAGTTGCCATCTCGTCGACGGCGCGGGCCATTGGGTGCAGCAGGAGCAATCGGCCGAGGTTAGCCGGCTGCTGCTGGCGTTTCTCGCCAAAGCCGATACGGCTTGATTTGACCCGTGAACAACGGCCGCCTATATAGTTTAGAATAATTCTAAACTCTAAGACAGGGCTGCCGTGAAGACTTTTGCCGAACTAACCGAACGCGAGGTGCTGGCGGTCGCGATTTCTTCCGAGGAGGAAGACAGCCGCATCTACATGGCCTTCGCTGAGGATCTGAAGGAACGCTATCCGGACTCGGCCAAGCTGTTCGAGCAGATGGCCGAGGAAGAGCGCGGCCATCGCCACATGCTCCTGGAATTGTACGAGCAGCGCTTCGGCCAGCATCTGCCGCCGATCCGTCGCGAGGACGTCAAGGGCTTTCTGCGCCGCCGCCCGATCTGGCTGACCAAGAACCTGCCGCTCGACACCATCCGCCGGGAAGTCGAGACCATGGAGCTTGAGGCCGAGCGCTTCTATGCCAAGGCCGCCGAGCAGGCCGAGGACGTCAACGTGCGCCGGCTGCTGGGCGACCTCGCCGAAGCCGAGAAGGGCCATGAGCACACCGCCGCCAGATTGACCGACGAGATCCTGAAACCGGACGTACGCGCCGAGGAGGATCGCACACGGCGGCGGATGTTCGTGCTGCAATATGTGCAGCCGGGCCTCGCCGGCCTGATGGATGGTTCGGTCTCCACGCTGGCGCCGCTGTTCGCGGCCGCCTTCGCCACCCATCAGAATTGGCAGACGTTCCTGGTCGGCCTTGCGGCCTCGATCGGCGCCGGCATCAGCATGGGCTTTGCGGAAGCACTGTCCGACGACGGCTCGCTGACCGGGCGCGGCTCGCCCTGGCTGCGCGGCGTCACCTGCGGTGCGATGACGACGCTCGGCGGCCTCGGCCACACCGCGCCCTATCTCGTGCCCGACAGTTGGGCCAACGCATTCTGGATCGCAACGGCGATCGCCTGCGTCGTGGTGTTCTTCGAATTGTGGGCGATCGCCTTCATCCGCTCTCGCTACATGGACACGCCGTTCCTTCAGGCCGTGTTCCAGATCGTGCTCGGCGGCGCCATCGTGCTGGCGGTGGGGATATTGATCGGAGCGGCGTAGGCCGCCTCACATTCCGCTGTCATCGCCCGCGAAGGCGGGCGATCACACCAACTCTGTCGTTGGATCTGCCCGATAGCCAGCAGCCGGCACGGCAATCGCGATCAAACAACCGTTGCAGCATTCGGCCAAACTGCGCATCATCCTCCGCCAATAAGAACAGGAGACGCGCCATGACCAAATCGGACTGGAGTTTCAAGAGCGCGGTCGAGCTGTCGGCCGCATTGAACGCGAAGAAGGTCTCCGCAAGCGAGCTCACGCGGGATGCGATCGACCGCATCGAGCGTCACGACGGCAAGGTCAACGCGATCTGCGTGCGGGATTTCGAGCGCGCGCTCGGCGCTGCGCGCGAGGCGGATGCCGCCTTGGGCCGCGGCGAGCGCAAGCCGCTGCTCGGCCTGCCCGTGACGGTGAAGGAGTCGTTCAACGTCGCAGGCCTGCCGACGACCTGGGGCTGGACCCCGCAGAAGGATTTCAGGCCGGCGGAGGACGCGCTCTCGATCAGCCGGGTGAAGAACGCCGGCGGTGTCATTCTCGGCAAGACCAACGTCCCCGTGGGGTTGGGGGATTGGCAGAGCTACAACGACATCTACGGCACGACGAACAATCCTTTCGATCTAGGCCGCACGCCGGGCGGCTCATCGGGCGGCTCGTCGGCAGCACTTGCGGCCGGCTACGGTCCGCTCTCGCTCGGCTCCGACATCGGCGGTTCGCTGCGCGTGCCCGCGTTCCATTGCGGCGTCTATGCGCACAAGCCGACCTACAATCTCTGTCCGACGCGCGGCCATACGCCACCGCCGTTTCCGGCGATCCCGATGGAGCGCGACATGGCGGTGATCGGACCGATGGCCCGGAGCGCAGCCGATCTGACGCTGCTGCTGGACGTAATGGCCGGCCCCGATCCGCTCGACCTCGGTGTCGGATACAAGCTCGCGCTGCCGGAGGCGCGCCATGCCGGGCTGAAAGATTTCCGCCTGCTGGTGATCGACAGCCATCCATTGCTGCCGGCCAATGCCGAGATCCGCGGCGCGATCGAGAAGCTGGCAGGGCAACTGGCGAACGCCGGCGCGAAAGTCGCACGCGAAAGCCCGCTGTTTCCAGACTTCCGCGAGGCCTCGCGCCTCTACATGCGCATGCTGATGAGCTTTCTGGGCGCGTTCTTTCCGCCTGATATTCTCGCCGGCGCACGTGCCGGCGCGGCGCAGCTCTCAACCGAGGACACGAGCCTTGCGGCCGAGCGGCTGCGCGGCATGACCAGCACTCATCAGGCCTGGGTGTTCGACGAGGGCGCGCGCGCCGGCTTGCGCGCGCAATGGCGGCAATTGTTCAGGACCTTCGATGCGGTAATCTGCCCGATCATGCCGACCCCCGCTTATCCGCATGATCATTCGCCGGAGCAGGAGAAGCGGCGGATCAACATCGACGGCAAGGATCATGTCTACCCGGACCAGCTTGCCTGGCCCGGCATCGCCACGCTGACGGGACTGCCGGCCACGGCCGTTCCGCTCGGTCTGTCGAAGGACGGCCTGCCGGTCGGCGTGCAGATCATCGGCCCCTTCCTCGAAGACCGCACGCCGCTCAAGCTGGCCGAGCTGATCGAGCGCGAGTTCGGCGGATTCGTGCCGCCGCCTTTGTTCAACGACTAGCGCTCGTCCCACGAGTCATTGCAAGCGCAGCGAAGCAATCCAGACTGCATCCGCGGAAACATTCCTGGATTGCTTCGTCGCAAGGGCTCCTCGCAATGACGGAGCAATATAATGTCGAGATTCCGGGTTCGTGCTCCGCGCCCCGGGAATGACAGCGAGGAAGGAACACCCATGAGCCAGGACCTCGAACAGCTCAGCGCCCTCAATCGCGACTATGTCGCCTCGGTGCAGAACTGCGACGTCAAGCGCTTCGACGAGATCCTGGCGCCGGAGTTCTATTGCTCCAATCCCGACAAGACGCTGGTCGACCGCGCCGCCTTCCTGGAGCAGACCGCGCGACCGATCGCGATTCGCGATCTGCACGCGCATGATATCGTCATCCGCATCATGGGCGATTTCGCCATCATCCACGCCGCAACGAGCTACACCACGGCGGACGGTCAGCATGCGACGGGAAGATACACCGATTGCTGGACGAAGAAGAACGGCAAATGGCTCGCGGTGTCGGCGCACGTGTCTCGGTGAGACCCCTTTGCCTCGCGCCGCAACGCGGCCCGAGGCTAATGCGAGTTCCCCCTAAACATTTGCTAACCAAATAATCCCTTCGCGAGCCTTCGGTCGGTTGCACAACCGAAATTTATACAACCCGCAATGAATGCGCGTATAGGTAGACGAGATGTGACACCCCAACGTCTTGTTTTGCCATGGATCGAAGCTCTGAAAACCTCTGTGTTCCAGAGGGCCGCAAGAACCAACCGCGTTCTGAATACCGAAATCCATCTCCTCCTGATTGCGCGGACCTCACCTGTGGTCCTCGATGGTCACTCACAGATCCTGCACAGAGTGATGGCGTAACAAACATCACTATCGGGGCCGGTACGCCGGGCGAGTTCGAGCGCAGCATCCAGCACGAGGAGGTGTTGCGGACGAAGCCGCTGGCAATCGCCCTCATGCTGGTGTGCGGGCTTGCAGGCCTTGCCCTCCGATACCTTCTCCGGGAATACGCCAACAGCGACGCCTTTCAGTTCCTGATCCCGTGGTACACATTTGCCCGGGATCACGGCCTTGGCGCGCTGGCCGAGCCTTTCACCAACTACACCCCGTTTTACAGCTACCTCCTGCTGATCGCGGCGCCTTTTGATTGGCTCGGCCAGCCACTTTCGCTGGTGAAGACGATCTCGGCAATCTTCGAGCTCGGTTGCGCGATCGTTGTCGCACAGATCGTCTGGCGCACGACAAAACTACCATTGCGCGCGTCCCTGGCCTTCTGCGCGGTCTGGCTTGCACCGACGGTGATCTTCAATGGCGCCATGTGGGGACAGGCTGATTCGATCTGGACCTTCTTTACGCTGGTTTCCGTGGCGCTGTTCATGCGGGACCGAAACGGCATCCTGCCGTTCGCGGTGGCCTTTTCGGTGAAAGCCCAGGGCGCTTTCCTGGGCCCCTTCGTGCTGGGCATGATTCTGCGTCGCAGGATGCGCTTCGCATGGCTCGCCGCTGTTCCCGGGGTCTATGTGGTCCTCGCCCTTCCGGTTATCGTCGCGGGCAGATCATTTGTCTCGGTGCTCGGCGTTTACATAGACCAGGCCAACACCTTTCACCGGCTCTTCATAAGTGCAGCGAACATCTGGATCTTCGCTGCGGGCATGCCCTACGCCATCGGAGTTGCCGCCGGCCTCGTTCTCGCTTCGGCAGGCGGGCTAGCCCTTTCGATCTTCATCGCGCAGTCCAGGCGGACGGAACCGGAGTTTATCCTGCTCGTCGCAAGCGTATCGCTCATGCTCATGCCCTACCTTCTGCCGAAGATGCACGAGCGCTACTTCTACGCCTTCGAGCTTGCGTCCATTGGTCTGGCCTGCATCAATCTGCGCTATCTACCATTCGCAGTCATTGCCCAGGTCGACGGCGTGTTGTCCTATCTCGCTTTTGACCGCGGGATCGTCATGAGTCTGCTGCCGGCGGCGCTCTGCAACACCGTTCTCGTGTGCTACCTCGTGCTCGATCTCCGTCACGGCGAACGGGTATCTCGCTTTCCGAGACTGGCCTGGCTCGGCTTCATCGCGTCGACTGCGGGACTGTTCTCCTATTTGCTGTTCGCGGGTGCCGGAATGAACGTATCCCCTGCCTATGTGCTCGCCTCGGGGCTTGCCGCGCTCATGACGCTGCGGCTCCTCAAGGAGTCGCATCGCGGCTCGGCCCACGATCCGGCCCCGTCGCATCGAGCTTGATTTTCGGAGCGATGCGCCCGTCTTGGGCAGAACCGTACGGATATCCCGCTTCCTCGAGCAGAATGCCCCCGTAGGCGCCTGATCGGGCGGCGCCGGCATCAGCCGTGCCAGCTGTCGGACACGATCACGCGACGCAGCGCCTCTCCGGCCTTCATGCCGGCAAAACGCTTCCGTCTTCGTTGCAGTCGTTCCGGTGGCTGCCGTAAAGCAATCGCTAACCAAACAATCTTTTCCCGGGCAATGTAAAACCTGCACATCCGACATTTATGCAGCTGGCAATTGTTCGCCCCTAGAAATTGCAGGTTACGGCTCAGGGCACCGCCCAATCCAGCACGAGTGATTGCGTGACAAAGGACACAATCGAGATAGGCGCGGTCGGCCAGCCCTGTCCTCGCGTCAATCCGGTCGAGGCCCTGCCCGAGAGATGGCGCATTCCAATTGCCGTAGCTGTCGGGTGCGCGCTGATAGGCATCGCGCTGCGTTACCTCGCGCGGGAACACGCGACCGCCGACTCCGCCGAGTACATCACCTGGTATATCTTTGCGCGAGATCACGGCGTTGCCGGGCTCGCCGAGGCTTTCACCAACTACACGCCGTTCTACAGCTACCTCCTGCTGATCGCCACGAAGTTCGACTGGCTGGGCCAGCCGCTCTCGCTCGTGAAGGCGATGTCGGCCGTATTCGAACTCGGCTGCGCGGTCGTCGTAGCCCAGATGGTCTGGCGATTTACAAAGCTGCCGTTGCGCACGTCTCTCGCCTTCTGCGCGGTATGGCTTGCGCCGACGGTGCTTTTCAACGGCGCGATGTGGGCGCAGGCCGATTCGATCTGGACCTTCTTCGCGCTGGTCTCCGTGTCGATGTTCATGCGGGACCGAAATGGCGTTCTGCCATTCGCAGTCGGCTGCTCGGTGAAAGCCCAGGCCGTATTCCTGGGGCCGTTCGTGCTGGGCATGGTTCTGCGCCGCAAGCTCCACCTGGCGTGGCTCGTCGCTATTCCGGGAGTCTATGCGATCCTCGCCATTCCGGTCCTCGTCGCCGGCAGATCCCTGGTCTCCGTGCTCGGGATCTATCTCGGCCAGGCCAACACATTTCATCACCTGACCATGAATGCCGCGAACCTCTGGGTATTCGCCGGAGCAATGCCGTACGCGGTCGGCGTGGCCGCAGGCCTCGTGCTCGCCGCAGTGGGCGGGCTTGCCCTGTCGATCTTCATCGCACAGTCCAAGCGGACGGGGCCGGAATTCATTCTGCTCGTCGCATGCGTATCGCTCATTCTGATGCCGTACCTGCTTCCGAAGATGCACGAGCGCTACTTCTACGGGTTCGAGCTTGCGTCCATTGCGCTGGCCTGCCTCAATCTGCGCTATCTGCCATTCGCCGTGATCGCCCAAGTCGACGGCGTGCTTTCCTATCTCGCGTTCGAGAGCGGGATCATCATGGGCCTGTTGCCGGCGGCGCTCTGCAACACCTTTCTGGTGTTCTACCTCGTGCTGGATCTCCGCAGCGGCGAACGTGGATTTCGCTTTCCGAGACTGGCCTGGCTTGGCTTCATCGGGGCGACGGCGGGATTGTTCGCCTATCTGCTATTCACAGGTGCCGGCTTGAACATATCCCCCGTCTATATGGTCGCCGCGGGGCTTGCCGCGCTCATGACGCTGCTGCTCCTTAAGGAGTCGCGCTTCGCCTCGGCCGATGGTTCGGCCTAGCTGTCGAACACGATTACGCTGCGCAGCGTCTTGCCGGCCTTCATGTTGGCAAAGCCCTCGTTGATCTCGCTGAGCTTCAGCTTGGCCGAGATCCAGTCCTCGAGGTGCAGCCGGCCTCGCAGATAGAAATCCACCAGGCGCGGCATGTCGACGCGAAAATGGTTCGAGCCCATCGACGAGCCCTGGATCCTGCGCTCGCGCAGGAAGTCGAAGCCGTGGAGCTCGATCTTCTGCCCGAAGGGGATCATGCCGACGATGGTGGCGGTACCGCCGGAGGCCAGCATGCCGAAGGCCTGCTCGGCGGTCTCCTTGCGGCCGAGCACCTCGAAGGAATGATGCACGCCGCCATTGGTGAGGTCGCGCACCTGCTTCACGACGTCGCCATCGGCGGGGTTGATGATGTCGGTGGCGCCCAGCTTGGTCGCGAGCTGGAGCTTTGCCGGGTTGGTGTCGATGGCGACGATGCGGCCGGCGCCAGCGATCTGCGCGCCGTTGATCGCGGCCATGCCGACGCCGCCGCAACCGATCACGGCGACAGTCTCGCCGGCCGTCACCTTCGCCGTGTTCACCACCGCGCCGTAGCCGGTGATGACGCCGCAGCCGATCAGCGCGGCGAGATCGAGCGGCATTTCTTTCCGGATTTTGACGATGGCGTTCTCGTGCACCAGCATCTGCTCGGCAAAGGACGACAGGTTGAGGAACTGGTGCAGCTTGTCGGGCTTCGACCATTGCATCCGGTTGGAGGCACCGGGCAGCATCTTCACCGTGGTGTCGGTGCAGAGCACGGTGCGGCCGGTGGTGCAATTGTCGCAGGTGCCGCAGAACACCGACAAACAGGTGACGACGTGGTCGCCAGGCTTGACGTAGGTGACGTCGGAGCCGACCTGCTCGACGATGCCAGCGGATTCGTGGCCGAGCACCGCGGGCAGCGGATGCGGATAAAGGCCTTCCATGAAGTGGAGGTCGGAATGGCAGAGGCCGGCGACCGCCGTGCGGATCCGGACCTCGCGCGGGCCCGGCTTCGGCAGGCTGACATCCTCGATGACGAGCGGCTGATTGACTTCATAGAGGACGGCGGCCTTCATCGAGCACTCCCTATCGCTTCTTTTGATTTGAGCGTGGAGCGCAGCCTACGCTGCCAGAACCAGTTCGCCAACCTCGCTCATGCCGGCGTTGCGATCGCCCAGCAGCAGCTCCGCGATCCTGGCTTGGGCCGCATTTTCCGTCAGCCGGAACGGGTCGTTCGGCAACACCCTGTGATCGACGACGAGCCGCGACAGCAGCAGCCGGCGCGCGTCGCCGCGCATCTCGTGAATGCGGTGCGCTTCCCAGGCGAGCGTCACCGCGCTCGCGACATGATAGAGCAGGCTGGTGGCGCGACGCGCATCGGCCTCGTTCTCGGATTTCGCCGCGACCTCCCGCGCGAAACCTACGGCGCGGTCGACGAGACTGCTCAACTTGTCGCGCCAGGCCTGCGGCACGGACGAACTGTCGTCGAGCCGGGCATGCAGATCGGCGGCGAGTGCGGATTCGGCCCCATGGCGGCCGACCGCGCGGCGGAGCGCATCGATGGCGACGATGTTGCCGGTGCCTTCCCAGACCGAGCCGAGATGTGCATCGCGCAACAGGCGGGGCGTGGCGAATTCCTCGATATAGCCGATGCCGCCGCGCATCTCGAGCGCATCGCCGCAGACCTTTCGCGCATCGCGGGTGGCGCGGAATTTCAGCGTCGGGGTGAGGATGCGCAGCAACGCCGCCGCGTCCTGGCTGCCGGCCTCGGCGCGGTCGAGCGCGTCCGCGGTGAGGAAGCTCATCGATAGCGCCTGCTCGACCGGCAGCATGATCTTCAGCATCTGGCGACGGCCGAGCGGCAGGTCGATGATGCGGCTGCCGAACACGACGCGGTTCTTCGCAACCGTCATGGCGTCATGATAGGCCCGGCGCATCAAGGCGGTGGATTTGACGCCGTTGGAGAGCCGCGACGAGTTCACCATCTCGGCCATCTGAACGAAGCCCCGGTCGAGCTTGCCGACCGCATAGGCGATCGCGCCTTCGAGCTTGATCTCGCCCGAGGCCATCGAACGCGTGCCGAGCTTGTCTTTGAGGCGCACGATCCGGTAGTGGTTCTGCGCGCCGTCATCGAGGAAACGTGGCATCAGGAACAGGCCGACGCCGCGCGTGCCGGGCCCGGCGCCTTCGGGACGCGCCAGGAGCATCACGACCTTGGCGTCCGCATTCGAGCAGAACCATTTTTCGCCGTAGAGCCGCCAATGATCGCCCTCCTGCACCGCGCGGGTGGTCAGCGTGCCGACGTCGGAGCCGCCCTCCTTCTCGGTCATGAACTGGCCGCCTTGCGTCAGCTTGCTCATGTCGGTCGAGGTCAGGCCATCGAGATATTTCGCCTTCAGCGCCTCGCTGCCGAAATTCGCCAAAAGCTTGGCGCAGCCATCGGTGACGTTGATCGGGCAACCCATGCCGAATTCGGTCTGGTTGAACAGGAAAGTGAAAGCGTGCTTGGCGACCACGGGATATTTGTCCGGCCAGCCCATGATGCCCTTGCGGATCGAAAGCGCATGGATGCCGAACTCGCCGAACGCGGCGTTCTCCAGCTCGCGATAGGCTGGATGATATTCGATCGACTGCACGTCGCGGCCGAACTTGTCGCGCTGGTGCAGAATTGGCGTGTGCCGGTCTGCGAGTCGCGCGCATTCGTCGAGATGGCCGCCGGCGAGCTCGCCGAGCCCGTCGAGATGCGGCTCGATGTGGCGAAACAGATTATCCGGCAGATGAATGCGGAGCAGATCCGTCAGCGCGGGATCGGCGCGGTAGAAATTCATGCCTGTGGTATCGGGCGCCAGCAGGCCGGATGGCTCGGCCGCGACGTCTTTCGGCTGTGCTGTGGCCGGCTTGTGCATGATCGCCCTCTTGGTTTCCGCCTTGCGGACATTTTGCGCTGATTTGGCGCTTGCCGCTTGAGATGATGTCGATCATGCTCCAGTCGCGGAGAGCAATAAAGCCGCAAATTGTCAGGGAGGCATGATCGCAACGGTGGAGCAACTCGCTCTGCGGAATTGTGGTCGCCCCGACTGGTTGTTCGCGTAGGCATGCATAGATCAACGGCTCCCTGTCCCAAGAGATCACGCCATGGAACATCCGAAATACAAGATCGCCCTCATCGTCGGTGCCGGCGAAGGCCTCAGCGCGTCGCTGGCGCGGCTGCTCGCCGCCCAGAATATTCGCGTCGCGCTGGCTGCGCGAAAGATCGAGAAGCTTGGTGCGCTCTGTAGCGAGACCGGCGCGAAAGCCTATGCCTGCAACGCGGCGGAGCCGGAGGAGGTCGAGCGGCTGTTCGGCCTCGTCGAGCGCGAGATCGGCACGCCCGACCTCGTGGTCTACAATGCCAGCGGCCGCACGCGCGGACCATTCGTCGATCTCGTCCCGGCCGACGTCGCCAATGCCATCGCGGTCAGCGCCTATGGCGGCTTCCTGGTGGCGCAGCAGGCAGCCAAGCGCATGCTGCCGAACAAGCACGGCGCGATCCTGTTCACCGGCGCTTCGGCAAGCGTCAAGGGCTATGCGCAGTCGGCCTCCTTCGCGATGGGCAAGTTCGCGCTGCGCGGGTTGGCACAGAGCCTGGCGCGCGAACTGTCGCCGCAGGGCATTCACGTCGCGCATTTCGTGATCGACGGCGGCATCCGCAGCGCAGCGCGGACGGAAGCTGCGGACAAGCCGGATTCGATGCTCGACCCCGATGCGATCGCGCAGAGCTATTGGAGCGTCTTGCAGCAGCCGCGCAGCGCCTGGAGCTGGGAGCTCGAGCTGCGCCCCTGGGTGGAGAAGTTTTAAGGGCGAGCTGCCGTAGGGTGGGCAAAGGCGCAAAGCGCCGTGCCCACGATCTCCTCGAAATTGCGTAAAGACGTGGGCACGCTTCGCTTTGCCCACCCTACAGAAGTCAGGGAGGCGATATGACCACCGAAACCACCATCGACACCGGCACCAATGAGCTCCTCTGCGTCATCCGTGACCGCGTCGCCATCATCACGCTGAACCGGCCGGAGGCGCGCAACTCGCTGTCGGATGCGCTGACGCCGGCGCTGCGCACGATGATCCGGAGCTGCGGCGAGGATCGCGACGTCGGCGCGCTGCTGCTCACCGGCGCGGGCGATGCCTTCTGCGCCGGCGGCAACGTCAAAGGCATGGGCGCGCATCGCGACCCGAAGAAGCTGGAGATGTCGCTGGAGGATCGTATCGCCGATCTGCAGGAGCGGCAGCGGCTGCTCACGGGCGCGCTGGTGTCGGTGCGCAAGCCAACCATCGCGGCGCTGCCCGGCCCCGCGGTCGGCGCCGGGCTTGCCATCGCCATGGCCTGCGACATTCGCATCGCCGCGCAATCCGCCTTCGTTGCGACCGGCTATGCCCGCATCGCGCTTTCCGGCGATTACGGCATCGCCTGGCTGCTCACGCGCCTCGTCGGCACCGCGCGGGCGCGCGAATTGATGTTCACCGGCGACCGCGTCGATGCCGCCCGCGCCGAGGCCATCGGCCTCGTCAACCGAATCGTGCCCGACGACAAATTGCAGGCTGAGGCGTTTGCATTGGCGAAGTCGCTCGCCGAAGGCCCGCGCCTCGCGCTACGCTACATGAAGGACAATCTCGACGAGGCCGTGTTGTTCGACTTCGAGACCGCCCGCGACCACGAGGCCGAGCGGCTGGTCCGCCTGACCACGACCGCCGATCACAAGGAGGCGGTGCAGGCGTTCATCGAGAAGCGCAAGGCGGTGTTCGCGGGGAAGTAGGCGTTGGAACCACAAAAAAAGCCCGGCTCTGTTTGACCAGAGCCGGGCTCTCAGTGGTGTCAGGCCGAGGCTGAGGGGCGTTCGGCCTGACGGGAAAGCGCGGCAAGGCGCCAGCTCGCACAGGGAATGTCTTTCGGTGCGACCGAGATCTCCTTGTCGAAGCGCACCAGCTTCCAGTCATCGGGGTGATTGACGAAGGCGAAGCCGGATTTGCGGGCGAGCGAGACCATGGTCTCGTTGGAACGCAGCGTCTCTCCGAACATGTGCTCGGCGCCGAGCGCAGCCGCGCGGCATTCGAGATTCTTCATCAGCGCGGTGGCGATGCCGCGGCCCTGCCAGCGGTCGCCGACAGACAGGCCGAATTCGAGCGTCGCGGTTTCCGGGTGCAGCGCGTAGCGCGCTTCGGCGACGATGGTCTCGAAGCCGTCGACCACCAGGGTCGCGACGACAGTGAAGCGATCGCGCTCACCGATGTCCAGGAAATCGCGCAGCAATCCTTCAGGCAATTCGCTGATGGCGCCGAAGAAACGGTTGTAGCGGGAGCGGGTCGAGAGCGAACGGAAGTAATGCTGCAGCTCGTCGGTGTCGCGCGGCTCTGCGAAGCGAACGTTCAGCGCCTCGCCATGCCGGGTGCGCAACGTGTCCGAATATTGCTTCAGGTCTTCCAGGCGGAGAGTGCTCATGACATGCCCAAAAAGAAAAGGGACCGCCGGCGCCCCTGTGCTCAGGCGGCGCCGGCCTGGCGGCCAATCAGGCCCGCCAGAAGGGTTTGTCGGCCTCATAGGCGATGTCGCTCCAGGACAGTCCGACGTCCTGGAGATCACGCGCGGTCCATTGGGTGAGCTCGCGCCTGTTGCGATAGCGCTCGTGCCACAGATGAAGGGTCTCGCTGACCTGCTGGATCAGGCCTGGCGCATGATGATTTGTCATCGAGGTGTGGGTCAAAGTAGACATCTTGAGCTCCTAGAGCTAACTTGACCGCTAATATCTGCTTCCTACTGCACTGCGACAAACGACAATTTGTACCCGTTCGCATGAAATAACGTCATGTATCCTGCTGCCAAATGACTGCCAGATTGCCGTCCCTGAACGGCTTGCGGGCGTTCGAGGCCGCCGCGCGCCATCTCAGCTTCACGCTGGCGGCCGCCGAGCTGAACGTGACGCAGACCGCGATCAGCCATCAGATCCGCAGGCTCGAGGAGGAGCTCGGCATCCGCCTGTTCATCCGGCAGAACCGCGCGCTGGCCCTGACGCCGGAGGCGCGCGACTATCTGCCGGGCGTCCGCGCCGCCTTCAACGACCTCCGGCTTGCGACCGACCGCCTCTTGCGCAAGGACGACGACAAGGTGCTGACGGTGTCGACGCTCGCCTCGCTCGCGGCAAAATGGCTGCTGCCGCGGCTGACGGATTTCCAGGAGCAGCATCCCGGCATCGACGTCCGCATCACCACGTCGACCAGTCTCGTCGATTTCCAGCGCGACAATGTCGATGCGGCGATCCGCTACGGCCGCGGCCAATGGCCGGGCCTGCGCGCCGACTGGCTGATGGCGGACGAGTTGTTTCCGGTGTGCAGTCCTTCGCTGCTGCGCGGCGACAAGCCGCTGCGCCGTCCTGAAGACCTGCGAGACCATCCGCTGCTGCACACCTCGAACGCCAACAGCGACGACTGGCGGCTATGGCTGACCGCAGCGGGCCTGCCGGCCGACATCGCAAAGCACCCCGGCATCACCTTCGACATGATCTTCATGACCATCCAGGCCGCCATCGACGGCATCGGCGTCGCGATGGGACGGACCTCCTATGTCCGGGACGACATTGCCAAGGGCCGGCTGGTGGTCCCCTTCAAGATCGCGCTGCCGACCGATGCCGGTTTCTACCTGGTCGCTCCGGAAGGCCGCCGGGAGGCGCCGAAGCTGACCGCGTTCCGCCAATGGCTGATTGCTGCGACGCAAAATAAGACCTGAAAAATCAGCAGCTTCCTCCGCAAAACGGATTGACTCGCCGCCTCCCCCGCGGGAAGAGGCGTGGCAGATTGTCGCAGTCTGTCGCCTGACCGAGAGATGACGTCCCGGTCCGGCCACGCCTTTCCCAAGGGAGTAACGCCATGGCTGGACCGGCCACCTCGACCAATCCGCCCGCGATCAAGTCGCGCATCGGCGCGATCCTGCGCGCAACATCAGGCAATTTCCTCGAGCAGTTCGACTTCTTCCTGTTCGGCTTCTATGCCGCCGCCATCGGCAAGGCGTTCTTCCCGTCCTCCGACGAGACGGCGTCCCTGCTCAACACGTTCGGCGTGTTCTGGCTCGGCGCCTTGATGCGGCCCGTCGGTGCGATCGTGCTCGGGGCCTATATCGACCGGATCGGCCGCCGCCAGGGCCTGATCGTCACGCTCGGCATCATGGCCTTCGGCACCGTGGTGATCGCGTTCTGCCCGAGCTATGCGACCATCGGCATCGCGGCGCCGGTCATCGTGCTGATCGGCCGCCTGCTGCAGGGCTTCTCCGCCGGCGTCGAACTCGGCGGCGTCTCGGTGTATCTCGCCGAAATCGCAACGCCCGGCAATCGCGGCTTCTACACCTCGTTCCAATCATCGAGCCAGCAGGTCGCGATCTTCGTGGCCTCGATCCTCGGCTACATCCTGTCCGAGGTGATGCCGGCCGACACCGTCGCCGCGTGGGGCTGGCGCATTCCCTTCTTCGTTGGCTGCCTGATCATTCCCCTGATCTTCGTCCTGCGGCGGACGCTCGAGGAGACACCGGCCTTCCTCGCCATGAAGAAGCACCCGACGGCGAGCGAAGTGTTCGCCTCCGCGCTCGCCAACTGGCGCATCGTCGTGCTCGGCATGATGATCGCGATCCTGACCACGACGACGTTCTACTTCGTCACCGTCTACACGCCGACCTTCGGCAAGACCGTGCTGAAGCTGTCGACGCAGGACGCGCTGCTGGTCACGTTGCTCGTCGCTGTCACCAACTTCTTCTGGAATCCGGTCGGCGGCGCGCTCTCCGACCGCATCGGCCGCAAGCCGGTGCTGATCGCGATCGCCAGCCTGTCGCTGGTGACGGCCTATCCGGCGCTGCACTGGCTGGTGGCGGCGCCGAGCTTCGGCAAGCTGCTCGCGGTCGAGATGATGTTCTCGTTCTATTTCGGCGTCTACAGCGGCACCATGCTGGGGGCGCTGGTCGAGATCGTGCCGGCGCATGTGCGCACCACCTGCTTCTCGCTCGCCTTCGCGCTCGCCGCCGCCTTGTTCGGCACCTTCACCCCGCTCGCCTCGACCTGGCTGATCGAGCGCACCGGCGACAAGGCCTCGCCCGGCTTCTGGCTGATGTTCGCCGCGCTGCTCGGCATCATCGCGGCGTCGACGGTGTATCGCGGCGGCGGCAAGGCGGTGCCGACTTATGATGCGGTGGCGGAGCCGGTTGCGGGGCATTAGCTGGATGTCGTTCCGGGGCGCCTCGCATCGCCCCGGAATGACGGCCAGCGCTTACAGCTCCACCACCACGTAATCGCTCTCGACCCGTACCGGGATCGTCTCCGCGACATACGGGCCCTTCACCACGCTCGCGCCCGGTTCGACATGGGCTGGATAGGCCCTCACGCGGAAGCGGCGGGGGTCGCAATAGGATTGGCCGGTGCGGATGTCGAACTCCCAGCCGTGCCAGGGGCAGCGGATGATCTCCCCGAGCTTGGTGTATTCGATCTCACCGGGCTCCCTTGATTGGGCAAGGCCAATCAACGGGCCTTCGCACAGCGCCGCGCCCTGATGCGGGCAGCGGTTCATCAGGCCGAAATATTCGCCCTTGATGTTGAAGACCGCGATCGGCCGTCCGTCGATCTCGAGGAATTTTCGCGTTCCCGGTGGCAGTTCATCCACGGCGGCAATCACATGACGCGCCATCAAGCAAGTCCATACAGCTTCTGCGCATTGCCGAGATAGAATGCCGCCCGGTTATCCTCGCTGACACCCGCCGGCAGAACGCGCGACGGCTCGTCATAGTCCCAATGCGGATAGTCGGTCGCGAACAACAGCCGGTCCCAGCCGATCCAGTTGATGACGTCGAACAGATCCTCGCGCCTTTCAGGATCCTCCATCGGCTGCGTGGTCCACCACACCTGCTCGCGAATATATTCCGAGGGCGGCCGTTTGACATGCGGGACTTCGCTCCTGAGCCGCTGCCAGGCCTTGTCGAGCCGCCAGGCCAGCGACGGCGCCCAGCCGAAGCCGGCCTCGATCATCACCATCTTCAGTTTCGGGAAGCGCTCGAACACGCCTTCCAGCACGAGGCTCGCCAGCGCCGATTGCTGGCACTGCGAGTGACCCACCATCTCCTCAATGTAATAGGACGGCCAGCCCGAAGGCGTGATCGGATTGCCGCCGAAGCCGAAGGCGTGAACGCCGACAGGAAGTCCCGCTTCTTCCGCGGCCTGATAGATCGGCCAATAGCGGCGCTGACCGAGCGGCTCGACATTGCGGCTGAGCAGCAGCACCTGCACGAAGTTCTTGTCGCCGGCGCGCTCGCGGATCTCCGCGGCGGCCGACAGGCCATCCTCATTGCCGACGACGATGGACGCCTTCAGCCGCTTGTCCTTGCTGGTCCATTTGTCGATCTGCCAGTCGTTGATCGCCGAGCACAGCGCAGCCGACAGCTCGTGATTGCGGATGCCCTGACCGGTGTTGAGCGGATTGAGCACGCCCAGCTGCACGTTGTTGGGATCGAGCAGCTGCTTCTGCATGAAGGACAGCGAGGAGCCCTGCGGCCCTCCCTCGGGCGGATAGGCGTCGCGGCGCGAGGCGTTGGGCTGAGCTTTCGGGTAGGGCGGGCCTTCCATCATGCCCTGATAGGCGTGGACGCCGTAGACTTCGAGATGATGCTGCCAGCGTTTGGCGAGATAGGGATAGAGCTCGGTGCGGGTGGCGCGAGCCGGATGGATGTCGCAGTCCGCGATCGCGGTTTTGACGGTCAGTGGGGAAGCGGCTTCTTGGTTCTCGCGGAACTGGATATTCATCGCCTTGCCTCCTCTGGCAGCGGCTCATTTCAGGCGGGGATAGGTTGCATGCGGATTGTCGATCATGATCTTGCGCACGAGATCGGGGGACAGACCTTCGGGCAGCGCGTCCTGGCCGTCGAATTGCCAGTGCGGATAGTCCGTGGAGAATAGGACCAATTCGTCGGACTGCATATGATCAAACAGGCGATTTAATGTCGCCTCGTCCGGCGGTGCATCAAACGGCTGTAACGAGAAGCGGATGTTGCTGCGCACAATGTCCAGCGGCGCACGATCGACCCAGGGCGTTTCCATCCGCACCCCGCGCCAGAATTTGTGCAGGCGCCAGAGATAGGGCGAGATCCAGGAGACACCCGACTCCAGCAACACCATTTTCAGCCGCGGATATTTGGCGAACACGCCTTCGACGATCAGGCTGGTGAGCTGGGTCTGGAACGCCTGGGCCTGACCGACATAGTCCTCGATGTGGTAGGAACCCCATCCCACGGCGGTCGGCGGATTGTGATAGGCGGAACCCGCGTGGAT
Source organism: Bradyrhizobium sp. WYCCWR 12699 (assembly GCF_032144035.1). Classification (NCBI taxonomy): domain Bacteria; kingdom Pseudomonadati; phylum Pseudomonadota; class Alphaproteobacteria; order Hyphomicrobiales; family Nitrobacteraceae; genus Bradyrhizobium; species Bradyrhizobium sp. WYCCWR 12699. The sequence continues at coordinate 141,308 of NZ_JAVTJN010000005.1, read as the reverse complement.
GCCGATTGGCAGTTCCAGCCGTTCCGCGGCCTCGTAGATCGGCCACAGCGCGCGCTTGCCGAGCGGGGTGTCGCCCATGACCAGCATCAGCACCTGAACGAAGCGCTTGTCCTGCGCACAGCGCTCGATCTCGGCCACGGCCTTCTCGACGCTTTGCGTGGGAATCACGATGGAGCCGCGGAGCCGCGGATCGCGATCGAGCCACTCCTTCACGAGCCAGTCGTTCAGCGCGCGGCAGAAGGCCGCCTGCATGTCCTCGGAGAACACCATCTGCACGCCGTAGAGCGGATTGCAGATGGCATAGCTGAGCTGGAAGGCATCGAGCACATGACGCTGCATGTCCTCCAGGTTCTCGCCGGGCTTGCCGCTCTCGGGGCGCCAGTCCGGTCGCGCCGTGATCGGCGACCTCTCCGGGTAGGATTGCGAGATGAGGTCGACCATGCCGCGCGTCGTCACCTGATCGCGCCAATAATCGTTCAGGTAGGGCAGCAGGCTGGTCAGATGCGGCACGGCCGGATGCACATCGCAATCCACCCCGCCGGCGATCAGGGACGCCATGACGTCTCCCTTCTCACGTTTCCTCGCACGTCTTTTTGTCCCCGCCATTCAAGCAGGCCTGCCGGTCGCCCGCAACTCGGCCAGAGCTGCTGGCATATGCTAGGAAGGCGCAGCTCGGTTGCGGGGACATCGGAGGTTCAGGAATGAAAGAGCTCGTCGGCATTGCGGAACAGGTTGCCGCCAAACTGATCGCGCGCAAACAGACCATTGCGGTGGCGGAATCCTCCACCGGCGGCCTGATCGCGGCAAGCCTGCTCGCGGTGCCCGGCGCGTCCGCCTATTTCCTCGGTGGCGCGGTGGTCTACACCCGCGATGCCCGGCGCGTGCTGATGGATATTTCGGACGAAGGAATGAGGGGCTTCCGCTCCTCATCCGAGCCCTACGCGCAACTGCTGGCCGGGCAGATGCGAACGCGCTTTGGCAGCGATTGGGGCCTGTCCGAGACCGGCGCCGCCGGCCCCACCGGCAACCGCTATGGCGATGCCGCCGGCCACAGCTGCATGGCGGTTGCGGGGCCTGCGTCAGAGGTGATGACGCTGGAGACAGGCAACAACGACCGGTTCGGCAACATGCAAATGTTCGCGGCGACGGCGCTGAGGTTGTTGTTGAGGAAGCTGGGGGAGTGACGCTGGCGCGGGATTCCCCGCCTTCGCGGGGAATGGCAGCAGAGAGTATGGCGACGTCACCGCCCCAAATGCCGCATGAAGATCCGCACCACATAGCCCTGCACTCGCGGCGCCTCGTCATAGATATCCGACGCGATCCGCTCGATGGTCTCGCGCAGCGACAGGAATTGCGCCTGGCGGGCGCTGCTTTCGGTGCCCTGCATGCCCGCGAGCTCGTCCATCGCCGCGTCGCTGATCTGGCATTGCACCGCCTCGCCGTCGTTCAGCATGGTGAAGCGAAAGGCCAGCCGTTCAAGGTCATGGCCAATGATCTTGTCGCGCGTCAGTGGCATCAAGTCGTCCCGGTCGAGCCCCCGCCGGACAATGCTGAAAATCGCTCCGATTGTCAGCAGCAAAGAGCAATCTCGCCCTACTGGAACGCGACTTCGGCGAAACTGCGGAGCTTTCGCGAATGCAGCCGCTCCGATTCCTGCTGCTTGAGGCGCTCCAACGCCTTCAGGCCGATCTCGAGATGCTGGCCGACGCGGCGGCGGTAAAATTCGCTGGCCATGCCCGCGAGCTTGATCTCGCCGTGCAGCGGCTTATCGGAGACGCAGAGCAGCGTGCCGTAGGGCACGCGGAAGCGGTAGCCATTGGCGGCGATCGCGGCCGATTCCATGTCGAGCGCAACGGCGCGCGATTGCGACAGGCGACGGATCACCTCGGGCCCGGAGATCTCCCAATTGCGGTTGTCGACGCTCGCCACCGTCCCCGTGCGCATCAGGCGCTTGAGCTCGAAACCTTCGAGGCCGGTGACGTCCTCGACTGCCTCTTCGAGCGCGACCTGCATCTCGGCCAGCGCCGGGATCGGCACCCATAGCGGCAGCTCGCGGTCGAGCACGTGATCCTCCCGCACGTAGCCGTGCGCGAGCACGTAGTCGCCGAGCCGCTGCGTGTTGCGCAGGCCCGCGCAATGGCCGAGCATCAACCAGGCATGCGGGCGCAGCACGGCGACGTGGTCGGTGACGTTGCGCGCGTTGGACGGGCCCGTGCCGATGTTGATCAGGGTGATGCCGCGGTAGTGCGGCGCGACCAGATGGAAGGCCGGCATTTGCGGTGCGCTAATAGGCGCGGCGCCGCTGACGGCGCCGCCATTGCGCATGATGATGTTGCCTGGCGCGACGAAGGATTCGAGGCCGGCCTCACCGGACTGGAGCCGCTCCTGGCAGGCCTGCGCAAAGGCGTCGACATAGAACTGGTAGTTGGTGAAGATGACGAAGTTCTGGAAATATTCGGGATCGGTGCCGGTGTAATGATAGAGCCGGCGCAGCGAGTAATCGACGCGGGCGGCGCGGAACAGCGACAGCGGCTCGGGCGCGCCGGGCTTGAGCTCGAACGTGCCGTCGGCGATGGAATCGTCCATGGTCGAGAGATCAGGCACGTCGAACGCATCGCGCAGCGATCGCGTCACGGGCGAGTTCTCGCTGGTGGTGATGGCGGCTTCGATGTTGATGTCGCGGCGATAGGCGAAGTGGATCGGGATCGGCTCGTTGGACTCACCGATCTCGACGGGCACGCCGTGATTCTGGATCAGGAGTCCGATCTGCTCGACGAGATAGCTGCGGAACAGATCCGGCCGCGTCACGCTGGTTTCATGCACGCCGGGCCCGGCGACGAAGCCGTAGGCGAGACGCGAATCCAGCCGCGCATGCGTCGCGGTGGTGATGCGCACGAAGGGATAGTAGGCCCGCACCCGCGTCGTGATCGCCTCACCGCCGACATAGGCCTCGAACCGGTCGCGCAGGAATTTTGTGTTGCGCTCGTAGATCTCCTCGAGGCGGGCGACGGCAAGGGATGCGTCGGAGAAGGATTCGGTGGCTATGACGGGGAGAGATTGCATGGTTCGACCGGCCGGGTTTCTGTTTGCAATGCCAGTATAGCAAACTGGCGGCCAAATCGTCATTGCGAGAGGACGCGCTTTCGCGCGTCACTTCTCCCTGAACGCCCGCATCAGCTGGTCATGCAGCGGCTTCATCAGATAGGACAGCATGGTGCGGTCGCCGGTCTGGACGAAGGCTTCCACGGGCATGCCGGGAATCATCTTGACGTCGCCGAGGCGGGCGATCTCTTCGGCTGGCATCGTGACGCGGATGGTGTAGTAGCTCTGGCCGGTGCGCTGGTCGGTGGTGACGTCGGGCGAGACGCGGCTGACGAGGCCATTGAGCTCGGGCGTCGTGCGCTGGTTGAAGGCGGAGAGGCGCAGCAGCGTCTTCTGGCCGATCTGGAGCTTGTCGATGTCGACCGGGTTGACCTTGGCCTCGACCTGGAGATCGTCCGCCTGCGGCACGATCAGCATGAGCGCGTCGCCGGCGGTGACGACACCGCCAATCGTGTGCACATTCGATTGCAGCACCATGCCGTCCTGCGGCGCGCGGATGTCGATGCGGCGAAGCTGGTCTTCGGCCGCGACCTTGCGCTCGATCAGCTCGCCGATCTTGTCGTTGGTCTCGCGCAGATCCTTGGAGACCTCGCTCACCACGTCCTTGTCGACCTGGATGATCTGCAGCTCGGTCTCGGTGATCTTGCCCTTGGCCTGGGCGCGCGAGGCGATGTACTGCGCGCGCTCGCCGTTGAGGCGCGCCGAGTCGCGTTCGAGCTGGGTCAGGCGCGAGATCTGCACCAGACGCTTGTCATAGAGCTCCCGCACGCCGGTGAGCTCGTTCTGCACCAGCGCGATCTCCTGGTCCTTGGCCTTCTCCTGGGCGCTGAGACCGGCGATCTCCTCGTTGAGCTGCGTGATGCGCTCGCGCAACTGCGCCTTCTGCCCGGCGCGGCCGTTGACGCGGACGTCGAACAGCTTGGTTTCGGCGGAGAGCAGCAGCTTGACGTCGGGATCGCCAGCGCGATCGAGCAGGCTTTGCGGAAATTCGATCCTGTCGACGCCGCGCTGCTCGGCCTGCAATCGCGCCGCGCGCGCCTGCGCGGCGTCGAGATTCTTGCTGACGATGGCAAGGTTGGCCTTGGTGACGGTGTCGTCGAGCCGCACCACGATGTCACCGGCCTTGACCAGGTCGCCGTCGCGGGCGCGCACCTCGCCGACCACACCGCCGGTCGGATGCTGCACCTTCTTGACGTTGGATTCGACCACGATCTGCCCCGGCGCGATCAGCGCGCCCGAGATCAGCACGGTGGACGCCCAGCCGCCGAGACCGACGACCAGGACCAGCACGATGCCAAGCCCGAGCAGGAGGTGAAACTTGATCGAATCCCGAACGGTCTTCTTCGCTGCGGGCTTCGGACCGCCGATGGCCATCGTGCTCATGGTTTGGCCACTCCGCCTTCGCTGACGATCTTGATCGGTGCCGGCGGCGTCACGCGCGGCTGCAGCACCTGGGCGAGCACCTGATCCTTCGGGCCGAACGCCTGCATGCGGCCGTCGCGCAGCACCAGGACCTGGTCGACCGCCTCGACGCCGATCGGGCGGTGCGCCACCACGATGACGATGGCGCCGCGCTCGCGCGCGGCGCGCACGGCGCGGGTCAGCGCCTCATCGCCTTCGGTGTCGAGGTTGGAGTTGGGTTCGTCGAGCACGATCAGGAAGGGATTGCCGTAGAGCGCGCGCGCCAGCGCCACGCGCTGCGCCTGGCCCGCCGAGAGCGCGGTGCCCTGCTCGCCGACTTGCGTGTTGTAGCCCTCGCGCATCTTGATGATCATCTCGTGCACGCCGGCTTCTTTCGCCGCCGCGATGATGCCGTCGGACGTCGCCTCGGGATCGAACCGGCTGATGTTCTGGGCGATGGTGCCGCCGAACAATTCGACGTCCTGCGGCAGATAGCCGATGTGGCGGCCGAGCGCGTCGGACGACCATTGATCGAGCGCCGCGCCGTCGAGCCGCACCTTGCCGCGCACCGGCTGCCAGACCCCGACCAGCGCACGGATCAGCGACGATTTGCCGGAACCGCTCGGGCCGATCACGCCGAGGCCGTTGCCGGCGGTGAGCGCGAAGGTGATGTCCTGCACGATGAGGCGCTGATCGCCGGGCGGCACCATGGCGACGCCCTCGACCGAGAGCCGGCTGGTGGGCGCCTGCAGCTGGGTCGGCATCGTCTGCGCCGGCATCTGCTCGAGGAGGCGCGTGAGGCGGTGCCAGCTCTGGCGTGCCGCGACGAAGGATTTCCAGTGCGCAATGGCGAGATCGACGGGCGCCAGCGCGCGGGCGGAGAGGATCGAGCCGGCGATGATGATGCCGGCCGTCGCCTCCTGGTGGATGACGAGATAGGCACCGACCGCGAGCACGGCCGATTGCAGCATCATACGCAACACCTTCGCGACCGCGCCGAGACCGCCGGCGACGTCGCTGGCGCGCTGATTGCCCGCGAGGTATTTTTCGTTGGCCTCGCTCCAGCGCGCGTTCATCCGGCCGGCCATGCCCATCGACACCATGACTTCGGCGTTGCGGCGGCTGGCCTGCGCGAGATCGTTGCGCTGGGCGGCAAGGCCCATCGCCTCCTTCGCCGGCTGGCGGGACATGAACTCGGTGACCAGCGTCAGGCCGACCAGGATGATGGCGCCGACCAGAGCGGTGACGCCGATCATGACGTGGAAGGCGAAGCAGATGGCGAGATAGAGCGGCAGCCAGGGCAGGTCGAAGAACGCGCTCGGGCCCATGCCGCCGAGGAAGGAGCGGACATTGTCGAGATCGCGCAGCGGCTGGAGGCCTTCGTTGCGACTGCCGACCAGCAGCGGCAGGCGCACGACGGTGTCGAACACGCGCTTGTTGAGCGCCTCATCCAGCGCGGTGCCGATCCGCCCCAGGATCCGGTTGCGGATCATGTCGAGCACGCCCTGCGCCATGTAGAGGAAGCTGGCGAGGATGATGAGGCCGACCAGGGTGGGAATGCTGCGGCTCGGCAGCACCCGGTCGTAAACCTCCAGCATGAAGATCGACCCGGTCAGATAGAGCAGGTTGATCATGCAGCTCATCAGGCCGACGCCGATGAACGCCGTGCGACAGGCGCGCAAGGCGTCACCGAGCTCTGAACGGCGGACGCCAGGACCGGCTGCCATCAGTCTGATCTCTTTCGGCTGGGGGGCAAAGCCCCTGATTTCACGGGCAATTCAGGCTACTCGCCCCGGATTAACATCATGTTGGCGCGGCGTCCAACGCGGGCCGAGTTCATCCAGAACCCCCGAGGCCACATCTACCCCTGATGGCCCGTCACGCAAGTCCGGTATTTCACAGTCTTTGCGGCTTTTTGGTGCAGCGACCGCCGCCTCTCCCCAGCAATGAGAGGCGGCAAGTTCCGATCGGTCGAACCGGGCGGCTGCTAGAGCCGACCGCCACCCCGCACCAGCCGCACCACGAGCAGCAGGATCACCGCGCCGATGGCGGAGTAGACAATCTCGGAGACCAGGCCCGTGCCGAGACGAATACCCAGCTTCGGAAACAGAAGGCTCGCCACCAGCGCACCGCAGATGCCGATCACGATGTCGCCGATAATGCCGAACCCGGCGCCCCGCACGATCTTGCCGGCAAGCCAGCCAGCGACGAGGCCGACGAACAGGATGACGAGCAGGCCTTCGTTTGAAATGTGCATCCTTGAGATCCCTCTCCTTCAATGCCCGGCATGGAACGGGAACCGGGATGAATGGGGTGTGAATGGCAGGATGAGGCTCCCGTTGCCGCGAACTTGGTTCACCTCATCCGAAACTATGACACCGCGGTGACGGGCTCCGCCAGCACACATCGCGCCGCCCGACCCCGCCCGACCTCCACATTGGCAGGTAACTGCTCCAGGCAACGCGGCTCGGCGAGCTTGCAGCGGGGGGCGAAGGAGCAGTTGTGCGGCTTTTCGGCCAGCGAGGGCGGCGTGCCGGGGATGGTTTCGAGGCGCTGTCCCCGCTTCGCACCGTGAACGGTCGAGGCAAGCAGGCCCTTGGCATAGGGATGCACCGGGGAACGGACGATATCGCGAAGGGTCCCCTGCTCCACGATCTGGCCGGCATACATCACCGCGACACGGTCGCAGATCTCGATGGCAACGCCGATGTCGTGGGTGACGAAGATCACGGACATGCCGAACTCACGCTGCAATTCGCGCAGCAACAAAAGGATCTGGATCTGCACGGTGGCATCGAGCGCCGTGGTCGGCTCGTCCGCCAGCAGGATTTTTGGCCGGCAGGCCAGCGCCAGCGCGATCATCGCGCGCTGGCGCATGCCGCCGGACATTTCGTGCGGATAGGCATCGAGCCGCCGCTTCGCCGACGGAATGCGCACGACTTCGAGCATTTCCAGCGCGCGTGCCCTGCCCTCGGCGTAGCTTTTGCCCTCGTGGCGCACCACGCTTTCGGCGATCTGCGCGCCGATCGTGTAGACCGGATCGAGCGCGAGCGCGGGCTCCTGGAAGATCATCGAGACGGTCTGGCCGCGGAACGACGACAGCTGCTCGTCGTTCATGGCGAGCACGTCGCGGCCCATCACGTTGACCTTGCCGGAAATCTGCGTGCGCTTCTTCGGCAACAGCCGCATCAGCGCCCGCAAGGTCACGCTCTTGCCCGAACCGGACTCGCCGAGCAGCCCCAGCACCTCGCCATCACCCAGCGACAGGCTGAGATCGTTCACCGCATAGACCGTGCGCTCACCGGTGAAGCGAATGTTGAGGCCTGAGATCTCGACGAGCTTGGTCATGACGGCAGTTTCGGCAATCGATCGTGATAGTCGGTGACGCGCTGGAAGGCCGCGCCGATGGTGAGCAGGGTCGCTTCGTCGAAGGAACGGCCGATCAGCTGCATGCCGATCGGAAGACCGCTTCGGGTGAAGCCCGAGGGCACGGTGAGCGACGGCAGGCCGAGGAAGTTCACCGGGCGGGTGAACAGCGTCAACCGCTGCAACAGCGCCGGCGCGTTCGGTCCGCCGCCGACATCGCTCTCTTCGATCGTCGGCGCCGGTACCGGCGAGGCCGGCGCGATCACCGCATCGACGCCCGCGGTGGCGGCATGGTGCGCAGCCAGGGCCGGACCGCGCCAGCGCATCGCCTCGAGATAGGTGATGGCGGGAACGGCGAGGCCGTTCTGCAGCCGCATCAGGACCTGCGCGCCATAATCTTGCGGACGCTCGATCATCCAGCGCTTGTGGAAGGCGGCCGCTTCCGCGGCGAGCACGAGCTGGCTCGCCGAGGACAATTGCCGCTGGTCGGGCAGCTCGACCTTGACGATGTCGGCGCCCTCGCGCTTGAGCACCGCGATGGTCTCGTCGAGCACGCGCGCGACCTCGGCGTCGAGATCGTCGACATAGAACGAGGCGGGCACGCCGATCTTGAGGCCCTTCAGCGAGCCCTTGGTGGCGGCGACGTAATCCGACAGCGGCTCGTGGCTGCAGGTTGAATCAGCGGGGTCAGCGCCGGCCAACAGCGCCAGCAACAGCGCGCAATCCTCGGCGGTGCGGGCCAGCGGGCCGACCGTGTCGAGCGATTGCGACAGCGGCATTGCACCGGCGCGACTGACCCGGCTCCACGTGGTCTTGAGGCCGGTGACGCCGCAGAAATGCGCGGGCATGCGGATCGAGCCGCCGGTGTCGGAGCCGAGCGCCGCATAGGTCAGGCGCGCCGCGACCGCCGAGCCGGAGCCCGAGGACGAGCCACCGGTGATATGCGCGACGTTCCAGGGATTGCGCACCGGACCGTAATGCGCGTTGTGGCCGGTCGGGCCATAGGCGAATTCGGCGAGATGCAGCGTGCCCAAGCGGATCTGGCCGGCGTCCTTCAGCCGCTGCAAGGCGGTGGAGGTCACGGTCGGCACGAAGTCGCGGCGGATCAGCGAGCCGCAGGTCGCGACGTGGCCCGCGTCGTAATACATGTCCTTGTGCGCAAGCGGCACGCCATGCAGGGGACCGCGGACCTTGCCCTTGGCAAGCTCGGCGTCGGCGGCCTCGGCCGCCTTCAGCGCAGCCTCCGCCTCGACCGACATGAAGGCATTGAGATGCGGCTGCCATTGCCCGATGCGGTGCAGCAGTGCGCGCGTCACCTCATGCGAAGAGACCTGCTTCATCGCGATCGCACGTGCGACCTCGGTGAGCGTCATGAAGGCTGGCTCAAGGCTCATTTCGACACCTTTTGCGTCTGCGCGATCGGATAGAGCGCGGGCTCGAGGTCGAACGGCAGCGTGCCGGCGATGGCCGCAAAGCCTTCGAAGGCGGGCCCTATCGAGTTGGAGATGCGGGTTGCGACCTCGTCGTCCACGGGCACGCCGGCGATTTGCGCCATCGGCCTGATCTCTTTCGGTGTCGGTCTCGTCATGCGGTTGTCTCCCTGGGCGCGCGGCTATGGCCTGAACCCGGTATCGCCATGTAGCACGCGGCCTCGTGGCCCATTCTATCGAGCGCGGTGAGCTTTGGTGTCGCATTTGCGCAGAGCGGCTCCGCAAACGGGCAACGGGTGTGGAAGCGGCAACCCGAGGGCGGATCGATCGGATTGGGCGGATCGCCCGTGATCGGCGGCGTCTCGGTGCGCCTGTCAGGGTCGGAGGACGGCATCGCAGCAAGCAGCGCGCGCGTATAGGGATGCGCAGGGCTATCCCAGACCTGATCGACCGGCCCGAGCTCGACGACTTCGCCGAGATACATCACCAGCACGCGGTCGCTAATGTATCGGACGACGTTGAGGTCGTGGCTGATGAAGAGATAAGTCAGCCCGAACTCGCGCTTGAGATCGGCGAGCAGATTGAGCACCTGTGCCTCGACAGATTTGTCGAGCGCGGAGACGGCTTCATCCAGGATCACCAATCGCGGCGACAGCGCCAGCGCCCGCGCGATGTTGACGCGCTGGCGCTGGCCGCCGGAAATCTCGTGCGGATAGCGGTTGGCGAAGTTTTCGGGGCGTAAGCCCACCTTACCTAGCAGCTCGCGGGCGAGGGTGCGTGCCGCGCCGTCGGCCATGCCGTGGACTTTTGGGCCGAAGGCGATGGATTCTTCGATCGTGAGGCGCGGATTGAGCGAGGCGTAGGAATCCTGGAACACCATCTGCATGCCGCGCCGCAGCTCGCGCAAGCTCAGCGACTGACCCACGGTCATGCCGTCATAGATGATGTCGCCGGTATCGCGCGGCATCAGGTGCATCAGAAGCCGCGCGGTGGTCGACTTGCCGCAACCGGATTCACCGACGATGCCGACGGTCTCGCCCTTGGCGACGGCAAAGGAGACATTGTCGACGGCGCGCACGGTGCGTTTGGCGGCGAACAGCCCGCCGCGCACGGGAAAATGCTTGGTCAGCCCGTTGACCTGCAGCAGCGGCTGCGCGGCGCCGCCGCGGTCTTCGACCGGCTCGAGCATGGAGACAGATGCGTTGCTCTCGCTCATGGCTAGTTCCTGATGTCCATGGCGCTGCGCAGGCCGTCCGAGAGCAGGTTGAAGCAGATCGACACCGCGAAGATCATCGCGCCCGGAAGCGCGGCGACCCAGGGATTGACATAGATCGCGGTGCGCAAGGTGTTCAGCATCAGGCCCCATTCCGGCTCCGGCGGCTTGGTGCCGAGGCCGAGGAAGGACAGACCCGCCGCCAGGATCATCGAAACCGAGATCAGGCTCGTGGCGTAGACGAAGATCGAACCCAGCACGTTGCCGAGGATGTGCACGCGCATGATGGTGAAGGGCCCGGCACCCGAGGCGCGCGCGGCTTCGACGAAGTCCATGTTGCGGACGCCTGTCGTGACGCTTTCGGCGACGCGGGTGATCTGCGGCACGAACACGACGGTCAGCGACACGATGGAGTTGAGGATGCCGGCGCCCAATGCGCCGGAGATCGCGATCGCCAGCAACACCGAGGGAAACGCATAAAACACGTCGATCGTGCGCATGATCGCGGTGTTGAGCTTGCCGCCGACATAACCGGCGACGAGGCCGAGCGAGGTGCCGATGCCGAAAGCGAGGATCACGGGCAGGATGCCGATCACCAGCGACAGCCGGCCGCCATAGACCAGCCGCGCCAGCATGTCGCGGCCGAGCTCGTCGGTGCCGAGCGGATAACCCGGCGTGCCGATGTGGCGCAGGCGGCGGATCATCGAGCCCTTGTAGGGGTCCTCGAGGCCCAGCCACGGCGCGAGAATCGCCGAGAGGAAGATCAGCAGCAGCACCAGCGCGCAGGCCATGCTGACCTTGTCGCGGGCGATGCGGCGGCCGACGGTCGCCCAATAGCCCCGCGCCTTGGTCGCAGGCGCGGCCTGCAGAGCGGCGTCAGTGGTGGCGATTAGCGGAAGCTCGCTCATCTCAGCCCCGCTTGATACGCGGGTCGATCGCGGCTTGCGCGATGTCGACCAGGAGATTGAGGAAGACGAAGAACAGCGCGAGGATCAGGATCGTGCCCTGGAGCAGCGGCAGATCGCGCTGGAAAATCGCGGAGTTGAGCAGGAAGCCCGAGCCCGGCCAGGAGAACACGGTCTCGATCAGGATGGAGCCGCCCAGCATGTAGCCGAGCTGGAGCCCCATCACCGCCAGCGCGGTCGGCGCGGCGTTCTTGATGACGTGGCGGAATACGCCGCGCTCGTGCAGCCCCTTGGCGCGCAAGGCCTCGACAAAATCCTGGCTGAGGATGTCGCCGGTGAGTGCGCGCACGGTGCGGGTGACGATGCCCATGGGAATCACCGAGGTCGTGATCGCCGGCAGCACCAGATATTTCAGATGGGCCCAGTCCCACGCCCAGGAGTTGGAGCCGTTGGGCCCGGCGCCGACCGCGGGGAGCCAGTTGAGCTGCACCGAGAAGATGATGACGAGCAGCATGCCGAGCCAGTAATGCGGCACCGACACGCCGGCGATGGCGAAGGAGGTCGCGACCTTGTCGATCCAAGTCTCGCGGAAATAGCCGGCGATCAGGCCGAGCAGGATGCCCATCGTGAAGCCGATGATGGCGGCCGCGATCGCGAGCGTCACGGTGTTGCCGACCGCGCGCATGACCTCGGCCAGAACGGGGCGCCCGGTAGCGATGGAATTGCCGAGATCGCCATGCAGGGCACGGAGCAGCCAAAGCCCGAACTGCACCGGCAGCGGGCCGTCGAAGCCATAGGCGGTGCGCAGCTGCGCGGCGAGCTCCTGCGAGGCATCTGCGGGGAGCACCGCAACGAGCGGATCACCCGGCGTGATGTGCACGAGCAGGAAACACACCAGCGCGACGCTGATGACGATCGGGACGACATAGACGATGCGTCTGGCGATATAGGCGAGCACGTTTGGTTCTTTCTTCCTTCTCCCCTTGTGGGAGAAGGTGGCGCGCACTTAGCGCGCCGGATGAGGGGTTGTCTCCGCGGACGATCTTGCGACGGTCGAGGGGTCTGCTCCAGCGGAGAGAGACCCCTCACCCGGCTTCGCTTTGCGAAGCCACCCTCTCCCACAGGGGCAGAGGGTGCATCGCGCAAGCCGCTAGATTACTGCGCGATCGACACCGGCGAGAAGTCGATGAACCAGCTCTTCGGCTGCACGACGCCTGTGACCTTCGGGCTCATCGCGCGCGGGCCGACGTCGTGGGCGACGTAGAGGAAGGCGGCGTCGTCGACGGAGGCCGCGTGCAGCTCGGCGAGCGCGGCGTCGCGCGCGGCGGGATCGAAGGTCTGCCGCGCCTTCTTCACCAGCTCATCGAACTTGGGATTGTTGATGAAGCCCCAATTGTTCGAGACCGGCGGCGCCATGCCCGACTGCAGGAAGCGCACCAGTGCGAAGAACGGGTCCATCGCGGCATAGGTGACGTTGGTGGCGTTCGAGCCGTTGGCGCTGGGATCCTTGGCGCCGCGGCGCCAGTTGGTGAACAGTGTGTTCCACTCGATGACGTCAAGCTTCACGTCGAAATAGCATTCGGCGAGCGCCTGCTGCAGATATTCGTTCATCGCCAGCGGCTGCATCTGGCCGGAGCCGGAGGCCGAGGTCTGCGTCTTCACCGTCAGCTTCTTGTTTGGGCCGAAGCCCGCTTCCTGCATCAGCTTCTGGGCGGCGGCCTTGTCGTATTTGATCTCGAAGCTCGGCTTGCCGCGCCAGGGATGACCGGGCTCGAATGTGCCGGTCGCGGGCACCATCAGTCCGGCAAGCAGGCCGTCCTTGAGGCCTTCGCGATCGATGCAGAGATTCGCGGCCTTGCGCACGCGGATGTCGTTCCAGGGCGAGCCCTCGACGCGCGAGAATTGCCAGGGCCAGACATGCGGCTGCTCGTTGGCGTAGAGCTTGAAGCCGCGCTGCTTGAGCTCGGGCAGCGCATCCGGCGCCGGCGCCTCGACCCAATCGACCTGCCCGGAGAGCAGCGCCGCGGTGCGCGCGTTGGCTTCCGGCATCGGCAGCAGCACCATCTTGTCGACCTTGGGCACGCGTGCCTTGTCCCAATAGCTCGCGTTCTTCACCAGCTCGAGCCGCTCGCGCGGCGTGAAGCTCGCCATCTTCCACGGACCGGTGCCGGCGGCGTCCTTGGCAAACGCGGTCCAGGCCGCCTGCGACTTCGCCTTGGCGTCAGCGCCTTCCGCCTTGTCGTAGAAGTGCTGCCACTTCGCCGGACTCGCCATGAACAAATTGGTGAGGTTGATCGGCAGGAAGCTGTCGGGCTCCTTGGTGGTGAGCTCGACCGTCATGTCGTCGATCTTCTTCGCCGAGGCCAGCGTCGGCATGCGCGACGCCGTGACGCCGACCTGGCTGGCGTCGAATTGCGGCGCATCCTGCTTCAAGACCTTCTCGACGTTCCACACCACTGCATCCGCGTTGAACGGGGTGCCGTCGTGGAAGGTCACGCCGGGACGCAGCTTGAAGATCCACTTGGTCTTGTCGGCATCGTCGACCTTCCACTCGGTCGCAAGGCCGGGGATCACCACGCTCGCCTTTTCGGCAGACGACAGGTCCCAGCCGGTGAGCGCGTCGTACATGGTGAGGCCGGTGAAGCGGTTGCCTTCAAAACCCTGATCAGGCTGGCCCAGCGTGCGCGGAATATCGGCAGCGGTCATGCCGATGCGCAGCACGGTCTCCGCGCTGACCGCACGCGGCCAGGCCGCCGCCGTCGTTAGAGCGAGCACCGCGATCAATGCCGCGCGTGTGTTCTTCTTCGTAAGCATCGCCTCAATCCTTTTCCGGCTTCGATGACTATTTTTGATGCAATCGTATGCAATGGCTATGCCAGAGAGAAACTTATTCTGCAATTTGGCCCTGCGACGACAAGTCCTTGTGTGCCGGAGGCGGGTGTACGCGCCGCGCTGCCTATTCTGGCATCAAGATTGCAGGTTCGCTCCCGCAATCCCCTGGGAGCTCTAGGCCATGCGTATCCGTCTATCGATTTGTCTCGCCGTGCTTGCGCTGGCGTCGTCCGCAATCTCGACGCGCGCCGAAACCGTGGTGCGCTACGGCATCTCGATGGCGGACATTCCGCTGACCACGGGTCAACCCGATCGCGGTGCCGGCGCCTATCAGTTCACGGCTTACACGATCTACGATCCGCTGGTCGCCTGGGAGATGGACGTCGCCGACCGGCCCGGCAAGCTGGTGCCGGGGCTTGCGACCGAGTGGAAGGTGGATGACGAGGACAAGACCAAGTGGCGCTTCACGCTGCGCAAGGGCGTGACCTTTCACGACGGCAGCGCGTTCAATGCCGATGCGGTGATCTGGAATCTGGACAAGGTGCTCAACGACAAAGCGCCGCAATTCGACAAGCGGCAGAGCGCGCAGGTGAAGACCCGCCTGCCCTCCGTCGCCAGCTACGCCAGGATCGACGATTTCACGGTGGAGATCACCACCAAGACGGTCGATTCCTTCTTCCCCTATCAGATGCTGTGGTTTCTGGTGTCGAGCCCCGCGCAGTACGACAAGCTCGGCAAGGATTGGGACAAGTTCGCCAGCCAGCCCTCCGGTACCGGGCCGTTCAAACTGACAAAACTCGTACCGCGCGAGCTCGCCGAGCTCAGCAAGAATCCTGACTATTGGAATAAGAAGCGCATTCCCAAGGCCGACAAGATCGTGCTGGTGCCAATGCCGGAAGCGCTGACGCGCACCAATGCGCTGCTCGCGGGCCAGGTCGATCTGATCGAGACGCCGGCACCGGACGCGGTGCCGCAGCTCAAAGCCGCCGGCATGAAGCTCGTCGACAACGTCACGCCGCATGTCTGGAATTATCACCTGTCCGTGCTGCCGGGCTCGCCCTGGACCGACATCCGCCTGCGCAAGGCGCTGAACCTTGCGATCGACCGCGACGCGGTGGTCGGGCTGATGAATGGCTTGGCGAAGCCGGCGAAAGGACAGGTCGACCCGTCCAGCCCGTGGTTCGGCAAGCCGAGCTTCGAGCTGAAATACGACCTCGCCGCCGCGAAGAAGCTCGTCGAGGAAGCCGGCTACTCCAAGGCGAAGCCGCTGAAGGCCACCTTCATCATCGCGCAAGGCGGCAGCGGCCAGATGCTGTCTCTGCCGATGAACGAATTCCTGCAGCAGAGCTTCAAGGAGATCGGCATCGACATCGACTTCAAGGTGGTCGAGCTCGAGACGCTCTACACGCATTGGCGCAAGGGCGCGGCCGACGAGATCAACGCCGGCATCACCGCCAACAACATCGCCTATGTCACCTCGGACCCGCTCTACGCCATCGTCCGCTTCTTCCATTCCGGCCAGATCGCGCCCGTGGGCGTCAACTGGGGCGGCTACAAGAACCCGAAAGTCGACGCGCTGATCGACGAGGCCAAGCAGACCTTCAATGCCGCCAAACAGGACGAGCTGCTGGCGCAGGCGCACGCTTTGATCGTCGACGATGCCGCGCTGGTCTGGGTCGTCCACGACACCAACCCGCACGCGCTGTCGCCGAAGGTGAAGCAATTCGTGCAGGCCCAGCACTGGTTTCAGGATCTGACCACGATCGGGATGGAGTGAAGGCGGCGATCACCGCTGCCGTACGGTGGGCAAAGCGTAAGCGTGCCCACCATTTCTACATTGCAGGATAAGATTGTGGGCACCGCGCTTCGCACCAGCGGGCTGGTTATACGCTCGAAACACTACTTCGTCAGCAGCGCATACGCCCCGGTCCAGCCCTCCGGCGGCGGGTTGAGCTGGAAATCCTCGATCCGCGCCTCGTAGAGCCTGAACAGCTTCTCCAGGGTGTCGGCGTCCTCGCTTCGGCGGCCGCGCTCGATCGCATCGAGCGCGCCCTGCCAGTCGCGGCCGCGGTAGCAGCCGAGCATCTCGATGGTGATGTTGCGCAGGCGCTGGAAGGCGGCCGAATGCATCACGTCCTCGCGTCCGGCGATGGCGTATATCACCTCCGGCTCGGTCTTGCCCTTGACCATGATGAAGTCGAGCTCGAGGATCGCGAACCTGTCCTTGGCGGCGAGCGCCGTGCGGGAGCCGACGATGATGGGAAAACCGTATTCCTTCGACTGGCCTTCCAGCCGCGAGGCGAGGTTCACGCTGTCGCCGAGCACCGAGTAGTTCTTCTTCAGGTCGGAGCCCATGTTGCCGACCACGCCGATGCCGGTGTTGAGACCGATGCCGACATTGAGCGGGATGTAGACGCGGCCGCCTTCGGCGGCTTCCTCCTCGCGCTCCCTGTTGACCGTGTCGATCTTCTCCAGCATCTGGATCGCGGCCTCGCAGGCGTTGACCTCGTGCTCGGCATCGTCGAGCGGCGCGTTCCAGAACGCCATGATGGCGTCGCCCATGTATTTGTCGATATAGCCCTTCCGTTCGATGATGACGTCGGTCAGCGGCGTCAGGAAGCGGTTCATCAGCGCGATCAGGCCTTGCGGGTCGTGCTTGTAGCTCTCCGAGATCGTGGTGAAGCCGCGCACGTCGGAGAACATGATCGTCATCTCGCGCTCCTCGCCGCCGAGCACCAGCTTTTCCGGCGACTGAGCCAGCTGCTCGACCAGGACCGGCGACATGTATTGCGCGAACTGCCCGCGGATCTGCACGCGCTGGCGCTGCTCGCGGACGAAGCTGGCGAAGATCAGCGTCAGGTAGACCGCCGTGGTCGAAAGCAGCGGATAGGTGAAATCGATGAGGTAGCGGTACTGCGCATAGAAGAACCAGGACACGCCGACCAGGATGGCGGCGAAGGTCGCACCCGCGAGCACGAGGCGCACGGGACCGAGATTGGGCGTGAAGATGATCACCAGCAGGCCGATGATCAACGCCGCGAGCAATTCGACGCCGAGCGCGTAATTCGGCTGCGAGATCACCGCGCCGCTCAGCACGCTCTCCAGCACCTGGGCATGTATCTCGACCCCCGGCATGGTCGCGGACACCGGTGTGGTCTTGATGTCGTTGAGCCCGGCGGCGGAGGTCCCGACCAGCACCAGCTTGCCGGCAAACCTGCCCGGCGGCTCGCTGTTGTCGAGCACATCGGCCGCCGAGACGTAGATCGAGGGATCCCGACGCGCGTAGTGCACCCAGAACTGGCCGTTCTTGTCGGTGGGGATCTCGGCGCCCTTGAGGCGGATCGACCTGACACCGGTCTTGTCGGTCCGGACCAGCAGCGTCGGCGTGCCCGTGACGACGCGCAGGATCTCGAGGCTGAGCGAGGGCATGATGTTGCCCTGTGCGCGCATGATCATCGGCACGCGGCGGATGAACCCGTCCCGCTCTTTCCTGATCGAAAACAGGCCGCGGCCGGCTGCAACCTTCTCGATGACAGGCACGTTGCGCAGCAAGCCCGGAAATTCGAACAGGAAGCGTTCGGCCCCCTCCTCCCCGACCGTCGCCACCCCGGTAAACGGCAGCGATTTGTCCAGCTCCGACAAGACCGACGGAAGCCCGGTCTCGCCCAGCACCACGCGCGAGCGCTTGATGGCGTCGGCGAGAATCTGGTCGTTGGTCGGCAGCTCGCGCAGCTTGGCGCGCGTGGCATCGTCGAGATAGCGCATCTGGCTCGCGACCAGATCCGGGTTGAGCCGGTCGGGTTCGGAGAACACCACGTCGAAGCCGATCGCCACCGCGCCGCTATTGGTGAGGTTCTGGATCAGGTCGGCGATCCGCGTGCGCGGCCACGGCCACTGCCCGAGCTTAGCCAGGCTCTTGTCGTCGATGTCGACGATCACGACCGGACGCGCCGCCTTGTGGCGCGGGTCGATCAGCTGGAACATGTCGAAGGTGCGCAGCCGCAATTCCTGGATCGGCGGCGGATCCCACAGGCGCGCGCCGGCGAACAGCACCAGCAGCGCAAGGCACATCAGCCGCGCGAAGCCCAGCTTCCGCGCAAACCACCGCCGCAGGATCTTGAGACGTTTCATTCCAATCGGACTTCCTGGCCTGCACCATGCCGTGCGTGCCGATCATGGAGCGTCGGCGCGCGGTTGGCTATTCCCCGAACGCCAGGAACTAAGGGTTTTTTGCTGCGGTCAAGGCGGCAAGGCCGCCGTCACTAGGTGACATGAGGACCGAAGATGAAGTCGCTGGCCTGCAGGTTCGCGCTGACCATGCCCTTCAGCAGGAGAGTCTCGTGATTGTCCAGCGTGAGGAGCGTACCGCCATCCTGCGACGCCGGTGACAGATCGCCGATCGAGCTGATGCCGCTGAACTGGCGCAGGTCGATCTTGTCGAGGCCAATCTCGAAATCGTTCACGGTGTGCTGGATGGCATCCTGCGATGCGGCCGGCGCGAACACGAACTGGTCCTTGCCGCCGCCACCGATCAGCGTGCCGCTCGACTCGGTCGCGAAAATGACGTCCTTGCCGTCGGCGCCCGAAAGAACGATCTGCTGGCTGGTCTCTCCCTCGACAAAGATGAAATTGACCGTGTCGGAGTGGCCGGACGAGTCGGCGACGGTCAGCGTGATCTGGTCGAATTCGGGCGGCTGCGGGTAGTCATCGGTGCTGGCGCCCGTCGGATCGTAGACGACGCCGGTGCCGCCGCTCGCGAGGCCGGCGTTGATCTGCTCGAGCGAACCCGTCATCGGAGCGAAATAGACGCTGCTGACGTCCGGATGTGCGGTCGACAGCGTGACGGTGAACGTATCTGCCGCCGCGCCTGCATCTGTGTCGATGACGACGAGATCGTTGACGATGTCGTTGCCGTTCTCGATGATGTGCTCGACCTGGAAGCTTGCGGTATCGATGACCGGGCCGTTGGCATCGTTCGCCCCCGTCACGTCGACCGTGAGCGTGGCCGTGCCGGTCGCGCCGTGCACATCCGTGGTCTGGACCGTAAAGGTATCGGCGTAGGATCCTGCCGCCAGCGCGTTGATCGCCGCGGCGTTCGGGACGTAGCTGTAGCAGCCGTCGGGATTGATCGTCAGCGTGCCGTACAATCCGACAGCCGTCGTTGCCGCGTGATGATCCGCATTGAGGACGGCATAGGTCAGCGTCGCCGTCTCGCCGGTATCGACGTCGTTCCCCGTCAGCGTCCCGTTCAGATCCGAGAAGGTGTCGGCAGCGGCCGTGTCCGTGAGCGGACCGATGTGGAGATCGGCGAGCGTCGGCGCATCGTTGCTGCCGGCGATGTTGACGGTGACGATCGCGCTGGTGCCCGCACCGTACCCGTCATCCGGAACGATGGTGTATTGCAGCGACAGCGTCTGGCCGGCGGCGAGGAAGTCGAAGGCATGGCCTTGCGAATCGAAATTCCAGGTGAGTTGCGTCTGCGTGGCCGTGCCGTCGAGGATATCGCCGGACGGAACGCTGAGATAGTTTAGGAGGTCCGCATGCGACAGCCCGCCGACGCTGCCGGACTGCGGCGCGCCGTCGAGAGCAACCTGCAGCTCGCCGACCGACACCGTGACATGATCGGTCGCGTCGACGTCGGAGAGCGCCAGCACGCCGTGCGCAAGCTGGCCGGCATCGGTTTCCACGAGATCGGCGACGGCGCCGCCCGGTCCTGACGTGCTGCTTGCCCAGTCCGCATCGCCCTCGATGGCGAGGCTCTTGGCGGGATTGACCGCATTGGCGGCCGTGGTCCCGCTGCCGTCGCCGAGCTGGTAATACGCGGCGAGGTTCGTCTCGCTGCCGGTGAGCGCCGTGAAATCGAGCGACTGGATCTGCGCCTGCGTCAGCGCGGCGTTCCAGACGCTGACATCGGCGATCGAGCCGAAGAAGCCTTCCGCGCCAAAGCCCGCCGCGCCCGGCTCGCTCGCAGCGCCGATCATCATGTAGGACGCCGACGGATTCGACGGACTGCCGTCGATGGGGTTGATCGACCAGGCCTGCGAATATTCGAGGTTGCCGTCGAGATAGAGCGAGAAGGTGCCGTTGTCGCGGGTCAGCGCGACGTTGTGCCATTGCGATGCCGCGAGCGCCACGCCGGTATCGGCGATCTGAACGCCGCCTGCGAGGATCTGCAGCTCCATCGTGCCATCGGCATTGACCGTACCGAGCAGGCCGAAGCCCGTCGTCGAAGTGTTGCCGTTGTAGAACAGGATCTGGCCATGACCGGCCTCTGCGCCCCCGTTCCAGTTCACCCAGCCGTCCAGCGTAACCTCGTCGGAAGCGACCGTCGGCAGCTCGCCCACCGCGATGGTCTGGCCGTCGAAATTCATGTAGTCCGACGTGACATAGGAGACCGCCGGCGCATCGTTGGTGCCGGTGATCGTGACGGTGACGTCCTGGCTGACCGTGCCGCCATGCTGGTCGTCGAATGTGACGGTGTAGACCTGGGTGATGGTCTGCCCTTCCGCCAGCGATTGCAGCACGGGATCGTTGTTGTCCAGCGTGAAGTGCCAGCCGAGCGTCGCAGCGTTGCTGGTATCGCCGCCGGATTCGGACACGGCGTCGATCGTGAAAGTGCCGATATTCGTGCTGTCGTCCTCGAAGCCCGGCAGGGCCGAGCTGACCGACGACGACTTGAACACCGCCTGCGCGGTGTGGGTGTCGATCAGGTCGACATCCTGGATCGCCAGCGTGCCGCCGGCCGTCAGCGAGGCGTCGTCATCCTCGGTCACCGCGCCCGTCGCCGCGGCGGCATCGCTGGTGATGGTCGGCGCATCGTTGGCGCCGTTGATCGTGACGGTCACGTCCTGCGAGACATACGCGCCGTGATCGTCGGTGAAGGTGACCGTGTAGACCTGGGTGATGGTCTGGCCCTGCGCCAGCGACTGCAGCACCGCATCGTTGTTGTCGAGGCTGAAGTGCCAGCCGAGCGTCGCACCGTTGCCGGTGTCATCATTGAACTCGGCGATTGCGGAATCGATCGTGAAGGTGCCGAGCGGCGTGTCGTCGTCGAAGCCCGGCAGATGCACGCTCGAGGTCGACGATTTGAACACCGTTTCCGCAGTGTGGGTGTCGACCAGATCGAGGTCCTGGATCGCCAGCGCGCCGTCGATCGACAGCGTCACGCAGGCGTCCTCGGTCACCGCTCCGGCGGCATCCGCGGCACTGCTGGTCATCGTCGGCGCGTCATTGGCGCCGTTGATGGTGACGGTCACGTCCTGCGAGACGTATGCGCCGTGATCGTCGGTGAAGGTGACCGTGTAGACCTGGGTGATGGTCTGGCCCTGCGCCAGCGACTGCAGCACCGCATCGTTGTTGTCGAGGCTGAAGTGCCAGCCGAGCGTCGCACCATTATCGGTGTCGATGATGGATTCGAGCACTGACGGATCGATCGTGAAGGTCCCGAGCGGCGTATCGTCGTCAAAGCCCGGCAGATGCACGCTCGACGTCGACGACTTGAACACCGCCTGCGCCGTATGCGCATCGATCAGGTCGAGATCCTGGATCGCCAAAGTGCCGTCGATCGACAGCGTCACGCTGGTGTCGTCCTCGGTCACCTCTCCGGCGGCGTCCGCGGCACTGCTGGTCACCGTCGGCGCGTCGTTGGTGCCGGTGATGGTGACCGTGACGTCCTTCGTGACCTCCGCACCGTGATTATCGGTGAACGTGACGGTGTAGATCTGGGTGATGGTCTGGCCCTTGGCCAGCGACTGCAGCACCGGACCGTTGTCGTTGAGCGCGAAATGCCAACCCAGCGTCGCGCCGTTGTCGGTGTCCCCGCTGGATTCCGTCACCGACGGGTCGATCGTGAAGGTCCCGAGCGGCGTATGGCCGTCGAAGCCCGGCAGATGCGCGTTCGACGTCGCCGACTTGAACACCGCCTCCGCGGTGTGGGTGTCGATCAGGTCGAGATCCTGGATCGCCAGCGTGCCGCCGGTCGACAGCGTCGGCGTGGCCGCATCCTCGGTCACGGCCCCGGCCGCGGCGTCTGCATCGCTCGTGATGGTCGGCGCGTCGTTGGTGCCGGTGATGACCACCGTGACGTCCTGCGTCACCGTCCCGCCGTGATGGTCGTCGACGGTCACGGTGTAGACCTGCGTGATGGTCTGGCCTTCCGCCAGCGACTGCAGCACCGGATCGTTGTCGTCGAGCGTGAAGGTCCAGCCCACCGATCCACGGGAGCTGACGCCCGGACTCTCGACCACCGGATTGAGCGCGAACGTGCCGATATGCGACGTGCCGTCGCCGAACCCGGGCAGGTGCGCGCTCGAAACCGTCGACTTCAGGACGTAGCTCGCAGTGTGCGTATCGGTGAGATCGGGGTCGTTGAAGGCAATGGTGCCGTTCGCCGCGAGCGTGGCCGCACTATCCTCCGTCACAGCGCCGGCCGGATTGGTATCGTCCTCGACGATCGTCGGCACGTCGTTGGTGCCCTCGACATTGACGTCCGCACCGTTGATGGACACGGTGATCGGCGTGCTGACGACGCCGCCGTGTCCGTCATCGACCTGCACCACATAGTTGAGGGTCAGCGTCTCGCCTTCGGCGAGGAAATCGAAGAGATGGTCGGAAACGCTGTAGGTCCAGATGGCCGAGCCGTTGTTGCCGTTGCCCGCACCCTGCAGCACGGTGAGCGGCACCTCGACGGCGGCGATCGCCGCGAGTTGCTGCGGCGTCAGCGTCGCGCTGATATCGTGGCCCTGCGCATCGAGATATTTGAAGGGCTGGCTGGACGAGAGCGCCGCGCTCACGATGGGCCGGTCGGTCAGATCGACGTCGGTGAAGGTGACCGTTCCCGTGATGGTGTCGAGAGCCTCGTTGCCGGTGCCGATCTTCTCGATGACGGTTCCGCCCGACGTCGCGACGGTGGGCTTGTCGTTGGTCCCCGTGATCGTGATGGTGATCGGGATGAGCCTCGACTCGGGGCTCACCGAGAAATTGGTATCGACGCGGACCATGTAGGTCAGCGTCAGCGTTTCGCCGGCGGCGAGGAAGTCGAAGACGTTGTCCGGGATCGTGTAAGTCCAGACCGCCGAGCCGTTGTTGTCGTTGCCGGCGCCGGGGACGACGTTGATCTGGATCTGCGTCGCTGCGATGTCCTGCTTCTGGAGATCGGTGAGCGAGCCGGTAACGTCGTGCTGTCCGGCGTCCTTGTAGGCATAGTTCGGCGCTTCGGCGAGGCTGATGCTCACCGTCGGCCGGTCGCCGAGGTTTTGGTCGACGAACCTGATCAGGCCGGAGATCGTATCGGCATGGGTGTCGCCGGTCGCGTCAGCACGCTCGGTCAGCGAGAACGCCGTCTTCAAATTGCCGCTGGAGTCGAAGCTCTGCGCAATCGGTTGGCCGGGAATACGCAAGGCGGGCGGCGTGGAGGTGCTCGGCCCTTCCGATCCCTGCGTATTGAGATTGACGAAGGTCGCGGTCACGATGGGGCCGGACGCCGACTTGAACACCACGTCCAGGCTCATCGGCGTGAGCGTGTCGGTGAAGTTCGTGGTCAGCTTGGTGTTGGTGTTGTTGTCGGTGAACTTCAGCGTGAACACGTCCGTGATCAGCTTCTGAACGTCCGGCGACATCAGCGCATTGGAGATCGAGACGTTGCCGCCGCTGATCTGGATCATCTGGCCGGCCTGGTTGACCGTCGCGATCGGCAGCAGCGTGATCTTGTCGAACAGGATGTAGGAGCCCGTCGTGCCGTTCGGCTCGACCAGCACCTGGAAGCTGGCCTGCGGCTGCGGATCGCCGCCGCCTGCCGGAACGACGAAGTTGATCTGTGTCAGCACCGCCGTGCCGCGGATGCCCATGGTGGCGACCGGCGTGTCGATCTTCATGTCGCCGTGCTTGGCGGTCTCGCCGGCGACGAAGGTGATGGTGCCGGCGACGAGGCTCAGCAGCGAGGAATTGCTCGACCCGTTGGGGTCGTAGACCATCTCGTTCAGCACCATGCGCGCGTTCGAAGACAAGCCGAACACGGTGCCGTCGATGAAGGTGATGCCGAGGGTCGAATCGGCGCCGGTCGAAACCACGTCGCCCTTCTCGACGTTGTCGCCGTTGTTCAGGATGACCGAGACGCCGTTGCGGATCGCGGTCGCGCTTCCGGAGAGCTTGGTGACGTGGCCGATGACCTGGGCCGCGGCAGCGCCGGGCGCGGCTTGCGCAACCTGGACATAGCCGGTGAGCGCGTTGACGATGTCGCCGGTGAGGTGGGCGCCATCGGGCGAGGCGAGCGCTGCGCGCTTGTCACCCCGGAAATAATCGTGAACGACGAATTCATGCCCCTCGTGGGACAAGACGAGATCGAGGCCTGCGCGCTTGAACTCGCCGTTGAAGATCAGGTTGGGGTCGGGAACAACGAACGCGCCGTCAGGCACGTGACCGTGCGCCTTCGCGGTAAAGGAATCGACATGGGCATTGGTCGGGGCATTGAAGGGCGAGCGGGAACCCTGGCCGTCCAAGGAAATCGCGCCGTCAAATTGGCCAGCGTAATTCAACCGGGCACCGTAAAAAGGGTTAAAATTTAAGTAAGTATCGACTGCCTAAGCTTGCATAGCATTACCAAGTCCTTAGCGATACCACCTAATGCTTGTGTGATTTCGCATCACTTGGCCGTAGGCGCCCCTGCGGAGCGGCGCCGCCATAGAGAAGCCGAAGAAATCTTTCAAATATTCTGAAGTCGAATTCGGCCTATTTGCACGCATTTCCAGTCTTCCAAGGTAACCTGGAGTATAGTCACGGCACAGATACTTGCGTCATCTCTTGTTGGCGGGGTCCCGCCACATCCTGCGGTAAATACAGAGCTAAATCTGTGACCTAAGTAACAGACCCCGTGAAATAGCGGACTGTTAGGCATAGGACGCAGATTCGACGTCCCCACAACTTGTGCCTGCAATTGCCTCCATTTCGCGGCAGCAGAACACCTCCTAGCCCGAGAATCGTAAAATTTTACGCAATTTGGGCAGGTCGGTTTCAGCCTGTTCCCGGTTTTAGGAACCCCTGCCGGGCGCATTAAGCAGAACAAAACGGCCCGTCTCGCACTATCTCCCCGAAAGCAACAAAGCCCGGCGCGTCGAGGTCGAGGGGGACCCGACGAAGCCAGGAAGGGGATGTCAGATGGAGACCGCTGCTCGCTCGCGCGCCTGGCGCGCCATGCTTGTCCTGTGCGGATTGATCCTGTTCGGATCGGCCGCCGAGCTTCGCGCCGGCTCGCTGCTGTCGCCGGGAGCCGGCCTTCTCGTGCGCAAATCCGCCGAGCCGTTCGGCGTGTTCGCCTTCGCGATTTCGTCCGGCAGCCTGCGGCAAAAATGGCTCGCGCTGAAGGACAGGCTCGACGACGACATGGTGCAGCTTGCGCTGTGCGACGGCGACCGCGACAATTGCGCGTCGCCCGCGGCCCTGAAGCTGCTCGCCATCGTCGACCAGGCCCGTGCTCGCGACGGCCGCGCGCGGCTCGGCGAGACCAACCGCGCCATCAACCTTGCCATCCGGGCCGCCAATGACGGCATGGACGACGTCTGGAGCTCACCGCTTGCGACCTTCGCCAGCGGCACCGGCGATTGCGAAGACTACGCCATCGCCAAGCTGGCCGCGCTGCGGCTGGCAGGAATCGCCGCCGAAGACCTCCGCATCGTCGTGGTGCGGGACGCCAGGGCCGGTGAAGAGCATGCGGTTGCCGCAGCAAAGCTCGACGGCCGCTGGCTGATGCTCGACAACCGCCGCATGGCGATGGTCGAGGACGACGCCGCGCGCAGCTATCAACCGCTGTTCACACTCTACCAGTCGGCCGTGCTGAAATATGTCGACGAGCCCGCGCGGTTCTCGATGGCGTCCGGCGCAAATTGACCCTCTTGTAGACCAGACCTCCCCACACAACCCCATTCCACCACGCGATCCCAGACGCTAGCATGGCGCCTTCCATGCGGGGGCGAGGGAATGCGGTTCATCGTGCTGACTGTGATTGCGCTGCTGGCGCTCGCCTCATCCGCGTCAGCGCAGTCCGACCGCTCCATCGCCGACAGGCTGCCGCTGTTCGCCAAGAACAACTGCGCGCAGATCCGCGACCCTGGCAATCAATTGTTCTGCGGAGACGCCGCGCTTGCGGCCGCCGCCGAGACGTTGAGCACCGCGATCGAGGCGCGGCTTGCCCGCCTGCCCGATCGCCTGCCTGCGATCGAAGAGAATGCGATCTGGATCCGCCAGCGCAATCTCGGCTGCGGCATCGTCGGGCAGACCGCGGTCCGCCCCGACGAATTCGACCGGGTGAAGGCCTGCCTGCTCAAGGTGACCGAGGAGCGCGCTGCGATCGTGCGCGATCCCGACTTCGACTGCCTGGCGGCCAACACCGCAGCGGGCGCGCTGATCTGTGCGGACCCGTCGCTGACCCTGGCCGAAGCAGAGCTCAATGGCCTCGTGCTCGGACTGATCGGCAAGCTGGATCCGACCGCGGCGCGCTTTGCCTTTGCTGAATACGGCAGGTGGACCCGCGAGCGCGACCGCAAATGCAATTTGGTCGGCAAGGAGAACGTGCCGCTCGAGGAGCTCGAATCCGCGGAGGACTGTGTTGCGGAGCATTTGAAGCGCAAGACCGACGAAGTGCGCGCGGCGAAGGGAGATGCCAAGAAGGTGTTCGGCCGCCAAGTCGCGGCCCGCATCCCCGACACCGACGCGGTCGACTTCTGCGCCGCACGGATCCATGCGGCCAATTCGTGCGGCAACTTCCTGCGCATCAACCGCGTCTACGCGCTCGACAGCCAGGTGACCGAGCAGGAGGCGCAGGTCACGGGCGAGATCGAAATGGCGGTGCTGGCGCCCTTCACTGTGTGTAGCAAGGTCGCGACCACCTGCACCGGCACCTGCTGGGACGCCAGGACCGGTCGTCCGCAGCCAGGCGCCGCCAACAAGGAACGCTCGGCGGAAGCCTTCAACGTGACGCGCCGCCTCAGGATCCAGCGGACGTTTGCGTTCGTCAAAGCCGCCGACGGCTGGCGCTGCCGCGAGGACGAACTGGCGCCGGTGAATTCGGGGACGGCCGGCGGGGGATCGTAGCACTTACCCTCCCCTGGAGGGGGAGGGCCGGCTCACATGGAGCGCAGCGAAATGTGAGACGGGGTGGGGTGACGAACTCTCGGCTTTGCGGCACTGCCCGTGCTGAGAGATCACCCCACCCCGCTCGCGCTGCGCGCGATCGCCCCTCCCCCACCAGGGGAGGGTGAAAGCGAAGCATCAGAACATCAGATTGTCCTTCACCAGCACCCAGCGGCCGCCCTTGACCTGCTGCACCTGGGTGATGGTGTTCGCGAGGTGGTCGGTCTTGGAGAACTTGGTCGGCGGCGAGTTGAAGATGTCGAGGAATTTTTCACCCGACTCGAGCGCATCAAGCATCTTCTGGCCCGTGAGGTCCTTGCCGGCCTTCTGCGCGTAGAAGGCGAAGGTCATCATCGCATTGTAGCCGATGATCGCCTGCGTGTTGGCGTCGGTGCCGAACATCTTCTTGTAGTTGACGAGCCAGTCCTTGACCTTGCCTTTCGCGGTGTCCTCATAGGGGATCTCGAAGCCGCTCGCGGCGTAGAGGCCTTCGACGGCGTCCTTGCCGAGCATCGGCACTTCCATCACGTTGGTCGGCGTTGCGCCGAGGAAGGTGACGTCCCAACCGAGCTTCTTGGCCTCGGTCATGGCGCCGATGGGTTCACGCAGCACCGCGCCGAGCACGACGAGGTCACAGCCGTCGGACTTCATCTTGGCGACCTGCGCGCTGAAGTCGGAGGCGCCGCGCTTGTAGCTGGTGATCGAAGCCGGCTGCACCTTCATGGCTGTGAGCTGCTGGTTGAAGCCGTCGAGCACGTTTTTGCCGTACTCGTCGTCCTGGTGCATGATGCAGGGCTTCTTGAAGTTCTTCCACTCCATCATGTATTTCAGCGCCGCGCGCGTGCTCTCGACATAGGGCAGCAAATTGTTGAACTTGAGCCGCTCCTGCGGCTTGGCCGGATCGAACTTGAAGGTGAACTCGGCGGCCGTCAGCGGAAAGAGCTGAAGCACGCCGGCGTCGAGCAGGATGTCCTGCGCGGCGAGCACGGTGGGCGATCCCATCGCCCCGACCATCGCGAAGATCTTGTCGCGCTCGATCAGTTTTTGCGACGCCAGCACGGCCTTTTTCGGATCGTAGCCGCTGTCCTCCACGACGAGGCGGATCTTGCGGCCGTTGACGCCGCCGGCCGCGTTGATCTCCTCGGTCGCCATCTTCATGCCGTTGGAGACCGGAACGCCCCAGCCCTTGATCGGGCCCGAGAGATCCTGATGCGTACCGATGACGATCTCGCTTGCCGAGATGCCCTCGTTGGTGACCTTGGTTTGCGCCGCGGCCGGCAGACAGGTGAGCACCACGGCACTCACAGCAAGGCCGAACGCGCTGAACGATTTCGACATTGACGTCTCCTCTCCTAAAGGCCCGTGTTACGCGGAGGGCGGGGGCCGTCGCTCCTTCGCTTTCTCAGACGTGACTTTTCTTCAGCGCATGCCCCTTCTCGGAAAACCGGTTTCCACTCTTCCGGGGCATGCGCATGCCTCACGCCACCGCGCGTTGGCGATACATCGCTTCGATCTCGGCGGCGTAGCGCTTGTTCACGAAGCCGCGCTTCAATTTCATGGTCGGCGTCAGCTCCTCGTCCTCCGGCGTGAGCTGGCGCTCGATCAGGTAGAACTTCTTGATGGTCTCGACGCGGGCGAAATTGCCGTTGACCTGCTCGATCTCGCGACCGATCAGATCCTGAATCTCCGTCGCCCGACACAGGCTCGCATAATTGGTGAAGGGAATGTCGTGATCCTGGGCGAACTTCTCGACATTCTCCTGGTCGATCATCACGAGGCAGGTCAAATACGGCCGCTTGTCACCGATCACGACGGCATCCGAGATGTAGGGCGAGAATTTGAGCTGGTTCTCGATCTCGGACGGCGTGATGTTCTTGCCGCCGGAAGTGATGATGATGTCCTTCATCCGGTCGGTGATCCGAACGAAGCCCTCGTTGTCGATGGTGCCGACGTCTCCGGTGTGCAGCCAGCCGCGCTGATCGATCGCCTCCGCCGTCTTCTCCGGCTGGTTGAGATAGCCCATGAACAGGAAGTCGCCCTTGATCAGGATCTCTCCTTCGGGCGACAGCGCGACCTCGCCCCAGGACACCGCGGTACCGACCGAGCCGAGCTTGATCCGCTCCGCCGGCATCATGGTGGCCACGCCGCAATTCTCGGTCTGGCCGTAGAGCTCGTGCATGTCGATGCCGAGCGCGAGATACCAGCGGATCAGTTCCGGCGCGATCGGCGCCGCGCCGGTGAAGGCGACGCGGCAGCGATCGAGCCCGATCATGCGGCGGATGTTGCGGAATGCGACCCGGTAGGCGACGCGGCTTGCGAGCCGCAGCGACAGCGGCGGCGCCTTGCCCTCGAGCCTGTAGTCGACCATGCGGTAGCCGATGCCGATGGCGCGGCGATAGACCCATTGCTGGAGCGGCGTCGCATCCTTCAGCGCGATGGTGACGGCGGAATAAAATTTCTCCCAGATGCGCGGCACCGCCAGGAAGACGGTCGGCTGCACCTCGCGCAGATTGTCCGGCACGGTCTCCGGGCTCTCGGCGAAATTCATCACCGAGCCGAGCGCGACCGAGATGTAGTAGCCGCCGATGCGTTCGGCGACGTGGCAGAGCGGCAGAAAGATCAGGCGGGCGTCGTCCTCTCGCGCCGGGATGAAGTCATTGGCATGCCGCATCTGGTGCGTGACGCTGCGGTTGGCGTGCATCGCGCCCTTGGGCGGGCCGGTCGTGCCGGACGTATAAACGAGGATGGCGAGATCGCCGGCGCTGCGGCTGTCGATCATCTCCTGCCACAGCGCCTCGCGCCCGACCATGTGATTGCGGCCGAGCGCGCGAAACTCGTCGAGCGACATCACCATGTCGTCGGAGAAGCCGCTGAGCCCCTCCATGTCGAACACGATGATCTTCTGCAGGCTCGCACAGCGGGCGCGGCAGGCGAGGATCTTGTCGAGCTGCTCCTCGTCCTCGGCGAAAATCACCCTGGTTCGGGAATCGTTGACGAGATATTCGACCTGGGACGACGCGTCGGTCGGGTAGATGCCCGAGGAGACGCCGCCGGCGCACAGGATGCCCATGTCGGCATGGACCCATTCCGGGACGGCGTTGGCGATGATGGAGGCGACGTCGCCGGGCCGGAAGCCGATCGCATTGAGCCCGTAGGCGATCTCCTTGGAGATCTCCAGCCATTCGCGCCAGCTCGTCGGCTGCCAGATCCCGAATTTCTTCTCGCGGATCGCCGGCCGATCGCCGCGCGTCTCCGCAGCGCGCAGAAAGCTCTTTGCGATCGTATCAGCGACCGTCAGCACCGCCGGTCGGGCCATGCGCCTCTCCTCCCTGTCGCCTGCCTCCGCTGCCTGCCTTGCCGGCGGTCTATGTCGCGGATGGCAAGCTCATCTTACTGCCAGCTTGTCCTCACCGCCATGTCTTCTTCTTTTTCCAGCGCCGCTCGCCGCGGGCGCCCGCTTCCTTGGCGCCAAGGTAGAACTCCTGGATGTCCTGGGAATGCATCAAGCGGTCGCAGCTGTCGTTCATCACGATGCGGCCGATCTCCAGCACATAGCCGTAATGCGCCGTCTCCAGCGCCACCTTGGCGTTTTGCTCGACCAGCAGGATCGACATGCCCTGCTCCTCGTTGACGCGCCGGATGATGGTGAAGATCTCCTTCACCAGCAGCGGCGACAGGCCGAGCGAGGGCTCGTCGAGCAATAGCAGCGTCGGCCGGTTCATCAGCGCGCGTCCGATCGCGAGCATCTGCTGCTCGCCGCCCGAGAGCTGCCCGGCCGGCTGGTTGATGCGCTCCTTCAGGCGCGGGAAATAGCCGTAGACGCGCTCTAAATCGTCAGCGACGCCGTCGCGGTCCTTGCGCGGATAGGCCCCCATCATCAGGTTCTCGCGCACAGACAGGAACGGGAACACCTCGCGCCCCTCCGGCACATGGCTGAGGCCGAGCCGCACGATCCGGTCGGCCTCCATGCGCTGGATCGGCTTGCCCAGGAATTCGATCGCGCCCTTCTGCGGATCGAGGATGCCGGAGATGGTCTTCAGGACCGTGGTCTTGCCGGCGCCATTGGCCCCCAGCAGCGTGACGATGCGGCCGCGCGGCACTTCCAGCGAGATGCCGCGGATCGCCATGATCGGTCCGTAATAGCTCTCGATGTTGGAGAGCTTCAGGATGATATCGGGTGTCACCGCGGCATCCATGGGTCAGGCTCCAAGATACGCGGCGACGACGTCGGGGTGCTGCTGAACCTCGGCAGGCGAGCCCATCGCCAGCACGCGGCCGTAGTTCAGTGCGATGACGCGATCGGAGACCCGATTGACCAGCGACATGTCGTGCTCGACCATCAGCACGGTGATGCCGAGCTCGCTCTTCATGTCCCGGATCCAGAACGACATGTCGTCGGTCTCCTCGACATTGAGGCCGGATGACGGCTCGTCGAGCAGGATCAGCTTCGGCTCCGAGCACAGCGCGCGGGCCAGCTCGATCACCTTGCGGACACCATAGGGCAGGCCGGAGATCAGCTTGTCGCGATAAGGTTCGAGATCGAGGAATTCGATGACCTGCTCGACCCTGCGGCGGTGCAGCTTCTCGTTGGCCCGCACGCTCGGCAGGAACAGCAGCTCCTGCCAGAGCTGCGTGCTCGAGTGCCGGTGGCGGCCGACCAGGAGGTTGGAGAGCACGGTCGCGTTCTCGAACAGCTCGATGTTCTGGAAAGTGCGGGCGATGCCGAGCTTGGCGATGTCGTAGGGCGGCTCCTCCGTGATGTCCAGGTCCTCGAAGAAGATCCGGCCCGAGGTCGGCCGGTAGATCCGCGAGATCAAATTGAAGATCGAGCTCTTGCCGGCGCCGTTGGGCCCGATGATCGAGAGGATCTCGCCCTTCTCGACCGCGAAGGACACCGCATCGACGGCCTTGAGGCCCCCGAAATGCAGCGACAGGTTTTCGGCGCGGAAATAGCTCATCGGTTCCGCTCCGACTTCACATAGATCTTCTGCCGCTTGAAGGTGGCGCGCTTGTAGAGCGGGAACAGCTGGAAGAAGAGCTTGATCTTCAGCCAGCGGCCGTAGAGGCCGAGCGGCTCGAACAGCACGAACAGCACGATGATGATGCCGTAGATCGCGCCCTTCAGGCCGTTGAGCGAGGCGAAGGCCGCGACGTTCGACTTGATATTTCCCGCGATCGCCGGGCCGGCGCCAAGCGTCGCCGCAATGCCGGAGATCATGCCGGGCATGTCGTCCTTGAGGTAGGTGAGGAACGGATCGATCATCACGATGAAGATCGCGCCCAGCACCGCACCGTGCAGGCTGAAGGTGCCGCCGATCAGGATCACGATGATGAACTCGATCGAGAGCTGCAGCGTGAACATCTCCGGCGAGATGAAGGAGAGCTTATGGGCGAACAGCACGCCGGCAAAGCCGGTGATCGCCGCCGAGATCGCAAAGGACTTCACCTTGTAGAGCGCGACGTTGACGCCCATGCTGCGCGCCGCCGTCTCGCTGTCGCGGATCGCGACGAAGGCGCGCCCTGTCGGCGAGCGCAGCAGATTGAGCGTGCCGACGATGGTCAGCACCAGCACGGCAAGGCAGAGGAAATAGAAGGCCGGGCTGTCGCGCGGCACCGTGACGCCGAGCAGCGACAACGTCTTGACCCGCATGCCCTCGTTGCCGTTGGTGACGCTTTCCCAGCGCGCCAGGATCTCCTCGACGATCAGGGCGAAGGAGATCGTGGCGATGACGAGGTAGATGCCAGTGAGGCGCAGCGCGGGAAAGCCGACCATCGCGCCGATGATGCCGGTCAGGCCGCCGGCGGCGAGGAAGTAGACCGGGAACGGCACGTTGTATTTCTGCAAATAGGCGGCGGTGTAGGCGCCGATGGCGAGGAACGCGGCGTGGCCGAGCGAGGCCTGGCCGGTGAAGCCGGTGAGGATCAGGAGCGCCACGCCGACGGTCGCATAGATGCAGACGAAGACGAGCTGGCTCATCAGATAGCTGGAGAGCACATAGGGTGCGATCAGCAGCAACGCGAGCAGGATGCCGTAGGAGACGAAGTAGCCCGAATGCGGGAACAGCTTGATGTCGTCCTCATAGTCGGTCTTGAACAGGAAGCGCATGGCGTTCAGACCTTCTTGCGGACGTGGTGGCCGAACAGGCCTTCGGGCTTCAAGAGCAGCACCGCGAGCAGCACGAGATAGGGCGCGACGTCCTTCCAGCCTTCGGGCAGGTAGAAGCCGGCCATGCTCTCGATCACGCCGATCAGGACGCCGCCGACCACCGCACCCGGAATCGAACCGAAGCCGCCGAGCACCGCGGCCGGAAACGCCTTCAGGCCGAGCACGAGGCCGACATTGGAATGGATGAAGGTGATCGGCGCCAGCAGCACGCCGGCGCAGGTCGCGACCGCCGCGCTGATCGCCCAGACGATCGACACCACGCGCTTCACCGGAATGCCCATGTAATAGGCGGCGAGCATGTTCTCGGAGCTGGCGCGCATCGCGGTGCCGAGCGTGGTCTTGTTGAAGAACAGCCAGAGCAGCGTGCACAGGATCATCGTCGCCGCGATCACCGACAGCTTGTCGTAGGCGAGCACCAGCGAGCCGATGCGCAGCACGCCCTGGCTGAACGGCGTCTCGATCTTCAGATCATCGGTGCCCCAGATCATGCCGGCGATCGAGCGCAGGAAATAGCCGAGGCCGATGGTCGCCATGATGATGGAGAATTGCGGATAGCCGAGGATCGGCCGCACCACCACGCGCTCCGCCAGCATGCCGAACAGCGCCATCGCGGCCACCGCACCGGCAAAGCCAATCCAGTAGTTCAGGCCCATCATGCCGATGAAGGTGAAGGCGAAGAAGCCACCGAGCATCATCAGATCGCCCTGGGCGAAATTGACGACCTCGGTGGCCTTGTAGACGAGCACGAAGCCGAGCGCGATCAGGCCGTAGACGCAGCCGAGCGCAACACCGCTGACCAGCTGCTGAACGAAATCCAGCATTGACGCGCGTCCTCCCGATACAACCGGCGGTTCTTCCCGACCGCCTTGCCGTATCTTGTGTCCAGTCGCTACGCAGTCGTTTCGCTGCGTTAGCGCCATTTGTCCGGAACCAATTCAGCCTGAACCACTCAGCGCTGTCAACAAACGGTGACTTGCCTTTAGTCCAATCCGGATGACGGAATTTGCTGCAGCGCGATTCACCGCGCCGAAACATCTTCGGGTCATGGTCCAAGCGATGCAAAACCGGATGGTGTGGCCGTCATGAAGCCGGACAGCTCGGCGCTGGAAGTTAAGGGGTTAACGAAGCGTTTTGACCGTTTGGCGGTCGATAGCCTCGATCTCACCATCCACGCCGGCGAATTCTATGCGCTGGTCGGCCCCAACGGCGCCGGCAAGACCACGACTTTGCGCATGGTGGCGGGCCTGCTGCGCCCCGATGCCGGCGCGGTCTCGATCTTCGGCATCGATGCGCTCCAAAACCCCGTCGCCGCCAAGCAGGTGATGGCGTGGGTCTCCGACGAACCGATGATCTACGACAAGCTGACCCCGCTCGAATACCTCGAATTCGTCGCCGGCCTCTGGGGCATCGCGCCGTCGGTCTCCGAGCCGATCGCGCAGGACCTGCTGGATTCGCTCGGCCTCGCGCCGCACCGGCACGAGCGCTGCGAGGGCTTTTCCAAGGGCATGCGCCAGAAGGTGGCGCTGGCCGGCGCGCTGGTGCACGACCCCCGCCTCATCATCCTCGACGAGCCGCTGACCGGGCTCGATGCCGTCTCGGCCCGCCATGTGAAGGGCCTGCTCAGCGAGCGTGTCCGCGCCGGCTGCACCGTCATCATGACCACGCATATTCTCGAAGTGGCCGAGCGCATGGCCGACCGCATCGGCGTGATCGCCTCGGGCCGCCTCGTCGCCGAGGGCACGCTGAGCGAGCTGCGCCAGCAGAACGGCGATGCCGACACCAGCCTGGAGGATCTCTTCATCGCGCTGGTGACGCTTCCGGAAGCCGCATGAGCTCGGCGACCGCGCTCTCCTGGTTTGCCCGCCACGAGCTACGGCTCGCCTGGCGCGAATGGTTCGCCATGATGACCGGCGGACGGCGCAAGCGGACGCGCGCCGCTGTCATCGGCCTCGTCTGCTTCGCTGCGCTGCTGCACCTGCCGGCCTGGGCGGTGATCGGCCGTTTCGCCGATCTGCAACTGCCGCTCGACAAATCCTCGCTGATCGTGATCTCGGCGACGATCTTCCTCGCCTGGACCCTGATGCTGTCGCAGGCGATCGAATCGGTGACGCGGGTGTTCTACGCCCGCGCCGATCTCGACCTGATCATGTCCTCGCCGGCAACGCTCGCCAATCTGTTCTCGGTCCGCATCGCCGCGATCGCGCTGACCGTCACGGTGATGGCGCTGCTGTTCTCGACGCCCTTCATCGACGTGCTCGTGATCGGCGGCGGGCCGCGCTGGCTCGCTTCATTCGGCGTCGTGGTCGCGATGGGCCTGTCGGCCGCGGCGATCGCCAT
The DNA here is from genome assembly GCF_032144035.1 of Bradyrhizobium sp. WYCCWR 12699. Taxonomy (NCBI): domain Bacteria; kingdom Pseudomonadati; phylum Pseudomonadota; class Alphaproteobacteria; order Hyphomicrobiales; family Nitrobacteraceae; genus Bradyrhizobium; species Bradyrhizobium sp. WYCCWR 12699. The sequence continues at coordinate 105,434 of NZ_JAVTJN010000005.1, read as the reverse complement.
CGCCGTCACCATCCTGTTGTTCCGCCTGATCGGCCCGGCGCGGACGCGCCTGATCGCCCAGATCCTCGCCGCGATCATCGGCGCCGGCTTCGTGATCGCGCTCCAGGTCGCCGCGATCATGTCCTACGGCACGCTGTCGCGCTTCACCATCCTGACCTCCGGTAGCCTGGCCGCTCACGCGCCCGACGTCGACAGCATCTGGTGGTGGCCGGCGCGGGCGGTGATGGGCGACAGCGAGGCGTTGCTGCTGCTCCTGGCGCTCGCTTTGGTGCTGCTCGGCAGCGTCATGGCGATGTTCTCTCACCGCTTTGCCGACACGGCGATCGATGCCGCGGCCTACGGCACATCGGGCGGCCGGCGCGCCAAGGAGCGGCCGTTCCGCGCCGGCTCGCGGCAACAGGCGCTGCGTCGCAAGGAATTTGCGCTGCTCTGGCGCGATCCCTGGCTGATCTCACAGACCCTGATGCAATTGCTCTATCTGGTGCCGCCGGCGCTGCTGCTCTGGCGCAATTTTGCCGACAGCTCCGCGGCGCTCACGCTGATCACGCCCGTCATCGTGATGGCGGCCGGGCAGCTCGCCGGGGGACTTGCCTGGCTGACGATCTCGGGCGAGGACGCCCCCGACCTCGTCGCGACGGCGCCCTTGACGCCCTCCAACGTCACCCGCGCCAAGATCGAGGTGGTGCTGATCGCGATCGCCGTGATCTTCTGCCCGCTGATCGCCGCACTCGCTTTCGCCTCGCCTTACCAGGCCGCAATCAGTGCCGGCGCGGTCATTACCAGCGCGGCCTCCGCGACCGCGATCCAGCTCTGGTTCCGGGTGCAGGCCCGGCGCAGCCAATTCCGCCGCCGCCAGACCTCGTCGCGGCTGGCGACCATTGCTGAAGCCTTCTCCTCGATCGGTTGGGCCGCGAGTGCAGCGCTGCTGCTCGCTTTGCCTCTGGCAGGCCTGATCAGCGGCCTGATCACCGCCGGCCTCGTCGCGGTCACCTGGAAGTTCAGCCCAAGACGCGAATAGAGGGCGGGAGCGACAGGTGCGACACTGACGCGCTGTTGATCGCTGGCAGTTGGCCACATGCAGCATTGCACGCTAGACTTTCCCCGAGGCGTCATCGGGGACGGAATTCATGTGGCGACTGGTTTCGGCGACTCTGGCGCTGTTCGGCGCAGTTCTCTCACCTGCCCTCGCCCAGCAGCAACCACAGCGCAGCGAATGCCTGGCGATGGCCAACGCGACCCCGCGGGCCATGCCGGTCGCGTTCCGGCAGGCCGCCGGCACCGCCGAGGTCGAGATCACCTATGCCGGCCACTCCACCTATTTCATCGACACGCCCGGGGGCTTGCGCATCGCGACCGATTACAGCGGCGCCTATCAGGTGGGACGGCTGCCCGACGTCGTGACCATGAACCGGGCCCACAGCACCCACTACTCGCTGTTTCCCGACAAGCGCATTCCTCACGTGCTGCATGGCTGGGGCGAGGACGGCAAGCCGGCGCTCGTGTCGGAGCGCATCAGCGACACCTTCATCCGCAACGTCACGACCGACATCCGCCGCTATTTCGGCGACGATGCCGGCACCGACATGATCCGCGACGGCAATTCGATCTTCATCTTCGAGGTCGCCGGCCTCTGCATCGGCCATCTCGGCCACCTCCATCACAAGCTCGACGACAGCCATTTCGCCCAGATCGGACGGCTCGATATCGTGATGGTGCCGATCGACGGCACCTACACCATGTCGCTGGACGGCATCTCCGACATCACCAGGCGGCTGCGCGCCTCGGTGGTGCTGCCGATGCACCGCTTCGCCACCCCGCTCGACGACTTCATGCGCCGGATTGGCCAGCAATTCGAGATCGACCGCCGCTCCGGGCGGTCCTTCCGGATGTCGCGGGATGCGTTGCCCTCGAAGCCGACGGTGATCATCCTCGACGGGGTCTGAGGCGCAATTTTCTCCAAGCCGGTCGCCGGCCGAAAGTGCTGATTTCCTCTCAACAGGAGATCGACATGACCGACTTTGCCAAACTCTTGCACGCGGACGGACCGAATCCCGAGCACACGGCGGCGCTGCAGCTTTACGGCCGCTTTGTCGGCGACTGGGATGCCGAGATCACCGCCCATGGATCCGACGGCGCAAAACACACCGCAATCGGCGAGATCCATTTCGGCTGGGTGCTGGAGGGCCGTGCCGTCCAGGACGTCTGGATCATTCCCCGCCCCGCGGGCTCTCAAGCGTTTCCGATCGCCGGCAACTGGTACGGCACGACGCTGCGTGTCTACGATCCGACCATCGACGCGTGGCGGATTTCCTGGTTCGATCCCGGCCGCAGCGTCTTCCGCCAGCAGATCGGCCGTTCGCGCGGGCAGGACATCGTACAGGAAGGCACCACCGAAGCCGGCGAACTGACGCGCTGGAGCTTTACGGAGATCACCAAGGACGCCTTCCATTGGCTCGGCGAGGTCAAAACGGCCAATGCAGCCAATTGGCGACTGGTCGTCGACGTGAGGGCCAAGCGGCGCAAGAGCTGACGACAGCGCCGCATTGCCCGTGGCGACGGGTGCGGTTGCGCAGCGCGCGCTGCTGCGTGGCGAGACGAGATGATAGGCTCCCGGCACAATAACATGAGGGAGCGAACGCCGATGGCTGCAAGGGGGTTGCCCGCCAACACGAGCGGGTTGTTCGTCGAACCGCGCGAGGACTGGCTTGCGCTGCATCGGGAGGAGATCATCGATCCCGCGCGGCCGATCGTCGATCCCCATCACCATCTCTGGAATCGCGGGCACCGCTATCTCATCGAGGAGATGGCTGATGACATCGCCTCCGGCCACAACATCATCGCGACCGTCTATGTCGATTGCCGCTCGATGTATCGCGCCCACGGACCGGAGGCATTCCGGCCCGTCGGCGAGGTCGAGTTCGCCAACGGGGTCGCGGCGATGAGCGCGAGCGGCGCTTACGGCAAGGCCGCGATCTGCGCCGGCATCGTCAGCCACGCCAATCTGCTGCTCGGCGACGCCGCAAAACCGGTGCTGGAGGCCGAGATCGCGGCCGGCAACGGCCGCTTCCGCGGCATCCGGCATTCCTCGGCCTGGGACGAAGATCCTGCTGTCGCCGGCATGTATGCGAACAGGCCGAAGGGGCTGTTGCAGGACCCGGCCTTTCGCAAAGGCTTTGCCTGCCTCGCGCCGTTGAACCTCAGCTTCGACGCCTGGCTATTCCATCCGCAGATCGGTGAGCTCACCGCGCTGGCACGAGCCTTCCCCGACACCAGGATCGTGCTCGACCATTGCGGCGGCCCGGCCGGGACAGGTCGCTTCGCGGGACGGCGCGAGGAGGTGTTCGCGCAATGGCGTGCGTCGATCCGGGAGATCGCGAAATGCGAGAACGTGGTGGTCAAGCTCGGCGGGCTCGCAATGTGCCTGCTCGGCTACGACTTCCATTTGCGCGAGAGGCCCCCGACATCCGAGGAGCTCGCCGCGGCCTGGCGGCCCTATGTCGAGACCTGCATCGAGGCGTTCGGCGTCAAGCGCGCGATGTTCGAGAGCAATTTCCCGCCGGACAAGGGTCAGTGCAGCTACCAGGTGATCTTCAACGCTTTCAAGCGTATCGCCGCACCGCTGAGCGAGGACGAGAAGACGGCCCTGTTCTCGCAGACTGCAACCGAAGTCTACCGGCTCGAGTTGCCGTCATGACGAGAAGAGGGGCCGGGATGTTATCCCGCCCCCTCTTCGTCGTGGCCGCTGGGAAGCGTCCTTGAAACCTGATTGGTAGCCCTAGCCTGCGCCCATCAGCGAGGCCGGGCGGCGCTCGCCGGTGGCGGTGAAGATCTTCTTGAGCTTGTTCACCACCCGGATCAGGAAGCCGATCATCACGGGATTGGTCTTGCGGCAGAAGGCGATCTTCTTGACGTAGCCTTCGACATGCCATTTGGCATGCGCGCCGTCGCGGAAGAAGATGACATCACCGGGGCCGTAGCGCTTCGGCGGCATGCCGTCGCTTTCGAGCACGATCGATCCTTCCATGATCATGATCGTCTCATCAATATCGTAGTACCAGTTGAAGCGCCCTTCGGTGCAGTGCCAGATGATGGTCGAGGCGGTGCCGTCGGCGCTGGTGGACAGGATGTGCGAGCGCGACACCGGGTTGCCCTCGATGATCCAGGACGGCTCGATCGGCCGCAGCTCGAGGTCGACATTGCAACTACCGATTTCAATCAATGAGCGCGACATCTTCTTCCCCAGGGGATATAATAAGTATGGCCGGGTCTCGGCCCGGATTGTTTCGAAAGAAGTTGGAACGCTAGTCATCGGTTTTTAATTCTTTCTTACGCAGGCCTCGAAAATCAGCCGGAAGTTGCAGCCGCAACGCGGTTAACGCCGCGATTTCCCTGCAAATTCGCGCACATGAACCGGTCCCTTTTGGGGTGCGACAAAGTGCGCGGAAGCACCAAAACGGAGCCACTCCGATGCCCCTCACGCCCGAGGTTGTGACAGCCAATCGCGCGGTCGTCGCCCGGCTCGCCAGCCTCGACGTTTCCTTCGTGCTGGACGAGGAGCCCTGGTTCACCATCGACGGCATCGACACCCCCCGGCAGATCGGCAGTGACGGCTCCGGGGGCGCGCTCGTGCTTCTGCCGTCGCAGACTGTGCTCTACGTGTCGTCGGAGGGCCGCGCGGGAATTATCGCGGACAGTTTCGAAGCATTCGTCCAGCTCGTCGTCGCCCGCCCCTATTGGCTCGACATCCTCAAATTTTCCGCCGGCGGTGACCTCCAGGAGATGCGGCGCGCGGCGGAGGCACTTGAGGCGACGCTCGACGACGAGGACGAGATCAACGAGGCCCGTGAGGAGATCCGCAAGAACCTCGAGTTCAGCGAGGCGGACGATCCCGTCGGCGCGCTCTACGAGGCAATCGCTGCGTCCGACGCCATCGTGCGGGCCACCGACGGCAGCCCGTTCACGACGCTGTTCAACCGTTTCAGCATCGACAACAATCCAATGCTGCGCAACGCGGCAGAGTGAGAGGTAGCGAGACTGTCGCGAAGACCTCCACCTCTCCCTGCGGAAGAGGTGGGCCACGCCTCGGGCTACCTATTGGATCGAACTGGCTACTACTTCGCCCACTCGCCCTTGCGGAACACCGGGACCTTGCTGCCATCGGGCAAGATGCCGTCGATATCGGTCTCGGCCGAGCCGATCATCCAGTCGATATGGATCAGGCTCTGGTTGCCGCCTTGCGCCGCGATCTGCTGCGGGGTGAGCTGCGCGCCGTTGACGAAGCACTTCGAATAGCACTGGCCGAGCGCGATGTGAGACGCCGCGTTCTCGTCGAACAGCGTATTGTAGAACAACAGCCCGCTCTGCGAGATCGGCGAGGAATGTGGCACCAGCGCCACCTCGCCGAGGCGGCGGGCGCCCTCGTCGGTGTCGAGCACCTTGTTCAGCACCTCAGCACCGCGCGAAGCCTTTGCGTCCACGATCTTGCCGTCTTCGAAGCGCACCGCGATGTTGTCGATCAGCGTGCCTTGGTAGGACAGCGGCTTCGAGCTCACGACATGGCCATAGACGCGACGGCAATGCGGCGTGGTGAAGACCTCTTCGGTCGGGATGTTGGCGTTGCAGCTGATGCCGTTCTTGGACAGCGAGGCCCCGCCCTCCCATTCGTGGCCGTCGGCAAGACCAATTGTGAGGTCGGTGCCCGGTCCCGAATATTGCAAGGCACGAAAGCGCTGGCCGTTGAGCCAGTTGGTCCGCTCGCGCAGCACCGCATTGTGGCTCGCCCAATTGCCCATCGCGTCCTCGCGATCGACACGGCTTGCTGCGAAAATCGCATCCGCCAGCTTGCCGATGGCAACGTCCTCGGGATCATCGGGGAAGACCTGCTTGGCCCAGGACGGGCTCGGATAGGCGATGATGTTCCAGTTGGTGTCGAAATTGACGATCTTCTCCAGCGCGGGCTGATAGGCCATCGAGTTCGCCTTGCTGGCGCGTGCCACCTTGGAAGGATCTTCGCCCGACAGCAGCATCGGATTGTCGCCGACGATGGCGAGCCGCGCGGTGTTGTCAGCGAATGCCTTGGCCATGCCCTCGTAGAGCCAGCCGGCGGCGCGATCGAAGCTGTTGTCGTGGCCGTGGCGGTAGCGCGCCAGCGTCATCTCCTCGTCCGACAGGATCGGCGTCACGATACCGGCGCCGGCCTTGTAGGCATGCACGGCGATCCGCCTCACCAGCGGCAGCGCGATCGCAGGCGCGGTGAGAAGAAGATCCTGTCCCGGCCGCAAGCCCAGGCCCACCTTCACCGCCACCTCGGCCAGCCGGTCGAGCTTCACGGGATCAATGGAAGCGGTGGAATTGCGGTGGTCGGTCATGCGGGGCCCTCTGCCGAAGTCTCTCGTTCAATCTAAGTCTAGCATCGCGAGGCGCAAGTGCGCGAGCACCTTGCGGCACCGAGAAGATACGCAGTTTCACGCATATTGGTTTTCAACGCGTTGCCGATTTCAGCACCCGGTCAACCATGTCGGGCGCGAGCCCGAGGTAATTTTTCGGTGAGGTGAGCGCCTCGATTGTGGCGCGATCGATGCGGCTCGCGATCCGCGAGTCCGCCGACAGCGCATCGGCCAGGCTCATTCCCTTGTCGTTGGCCTGACGGCAGGCGTCGTAAACCACGTCATGGGCCTCTTGCCGGCCGAGCTGCGGCGCGAGCCCCATCATGACCGCTTCGGCCACGATCAGGCCGCGGCTGACCGCGAGATTGTCGTTCATCTTCGCCTCGTCCACGATCAGGCCGGCGAGTGCGAACTTCGCCTGATGCAGCGCGCCGGCGGTCAGCACGAAGCTTTCGGGGATCGCCATCCATTCGGCGTGCCAGGGCCCCGTGGCGCGCTCGAAATCCTGAACCATGGCGTCGAGCATCAGGCCGGCATGCTGGCGCACCGCCTTGGAGGCCGCCAGCATCAGTTCCGACGAGATCGGATTGCGCTTCTGCGGCATGGTCGAGGAGGCGCCGCGCCCCTTGACGAAGGGCTCGTAGACCTCGGCGAACTCGGTCGAGGCCATGATCATGATGTCGAGCGCAATCTTGCCGAGCGAGCCGGTGACGAGAGCCAGGAAGTTCACGGCTTCCGCAAATCCGTCGCGCGCGACGTGCCAGGTCGAGGCGGGAACGCCGAGCTTCAACTCGGCGCAGAGTGCCTCCTGCACCTCGAACCCCTTGTCGCCGAGCGAAGCCAGCGTACCGGCTGCGCCGGCGAACTGGCCAACCAGCACGCGCGGCTTCAGCTGCCTCAGTCGCTCGGCATGGCGATCGAACATGGCGAGCCAGATCGCGGTCTTGTAGCCGAAGGTCACCGGCAACGCCTGCTGGAGATGGGTGCGGCCGGCCATCGGCGTGTCGCGATGGCGTTTCGAGAGGTTCGCCAGGATGCCTCGGAGTTCGTCGATGTCGCGCGCGACGATCTCCAGCGCGGCGCGGAGCTGCAGCACCACGGCGGTGTCCATGATGTCCTGCGTGGTCGCGCCCCAATGCACGTAGCGGCCGGCCTCCCCGCACTGCTTCGCCAGCTGATGCACCAAAGGGAGGATGGGGTAGCCGACGATGTCGGTTTCCTGCCTGAGCAGATCGAAATCGAGCGCGGCGACGTCAGTCCGCGCCGCGATCTGCTCGGCAGCGTCTCGCGGAATGACGCCGCATCTCCCTTCCGCCCTCGCCAACGCCACCTCGACCTCCGCATAGCGGGCGACCGTCGCGACGTCGGAAAACACCTCGCGCATCTCCGGCGTGCCGAAGGCATCGCGGAACAGCATGGAATCGAGCACAGTGGTGGAAGCGCTAAAGGCGGGCATGGGCGTTTCTTCGTGGTTGGTGGTTTGTATGGGCGATAGCTTATGCAGGCCGCGCGGTTCAGGAAAGGACATTCACGGCTCATCGCATCGACCGCACGACGACATCATGACGGCACTTCCCGTTAATTCGTCATCCTGAGGCGCGGGCGAGCGATGCTAAGCAGCGCACGAGGAGCCTCGAAGGATGAGCGGCCGCGCTGCAGCCGGGCCGTGCATCCTTCGAGGCCTCCGCTGCGCTCCGGCACCTCGGGATGACGATGTTGGATATGCGAAGATGATCTTTCTTGGTGATTTGCTCAGCGCAACATCCTGGCAGTGGTTGTATTCCCTCCGACAAGGGCATGGCTGCCATCACACGATGGCGGTGAACCAGGCGCCCCTCTCGGCAGACTCACAATTTTCGACCCAAATTTCCTTTTTGTCGTTTGCTTGCCCGATGTCGTTGTGAAGCCTGAGTTTTCGACGTGCAGTTTCTGTTCCGGGACCACCTCCTCGATACCGACCTGCGCGAGCTGAGCCGCGAGCAGGTTCCAATTGCCGTGGAGCCGCAGGTCTTCGACCTCGTCGTCCACCTCATGCAGAACCGCGACCGCGTCGTCAGCAAGAACGAGCTGATCGACAAGATCTGGCACGGCCGCAGCGTCTCCGAATCCACTCTGACCAGCCGCATCAACGCCGCGCGCAAGGCGATCGGCGACAGCGGCGCGAGCCAGACCCTGATCCGCACCATCGCCCGCAAGGGTTTTCGCTTCGTCGGCGATGTCGAGGCCAAAGGTGGCGCGATCCTGCCGGAACACGGCCGCGCCGCCTTCATGCCGCGGGCTGCGCTGGCGCTTCCCGAGCGGCCCGCGATCGCCGTGCTGCCCTTCACCAATATGAGCGGCGAGGACGGGCAGGATTATTTCTCGGACGGCATCTGCGAGGACATCATCACCGCGCTGTCGAAGCTGCGCTGGTTCTTCGTCGTCGCGCGCAATTCCTCCTTCGTCTACAAGGGCCGCGCCGTGCACATCCGCGAGGTCGCGCGCGAGCTCGGGGTACGCTACGTGGTCGAAGGTAGCGTGCGGCGGAGCGGCGAGCGGGTGCGCATCTCGGCCCAGCTCAACGATGTCTCGACCGGCAGCCATCTCTGGGCTGAGCGCTACGATCGCGAGCTCGCCGACATCTTCGCCGTGCAGGACGAGATCACCGAGGCGATTGTCGCCGCGATCGAGCCACAGCTCTATGCCGCCGAAAACTTTCGCGCCCAGCAGAAGCCGCCGGGGAGTCTCGATGCCTGGGACCTCGTGATGCGCGCGCTGTCGCATCATTGGCGCATCACGCGGGAGGACAACGCCGCCGCGCAGGGGTTGCTCGAACAGGCTGTCGCGATCGATCCTGCCTATGGCAAGGCGCTGGGCCTGCTCGCGACCAGCCACATTTTCGGTGCGCATATGGGCTGGGCCGACATGGCGACGACAGTGCCGATCGCCGAGCGCGCGGCGCTCGCGGCGGTGGAAGCCGATCGCGAGGACGCCTTCGCCCACCACGGGCTCGCCTACACCTATCTGTTCCGCCGCCGCTTCGACGACGCGCTGGCCGAGTTCGAGCTGGCGCTGCAGCTCAATCCGAATTTTGCAATGGCGCACGCCTTCCATGGCGTGACGCTGTGCTACGCCGGCCGGTGGCAGGACGGCGACGCCGCCGCGCGCCGCGCATTGCGGCTCAGCCCGCGCGACCCGCTCGCGGCAATCTATTGCGGGGTTGCGGCCTATGCCCGGTTCGTCGGCCGCGACTATGAGGGAGCCGTGCAGATGGCGCGGGAGTCGATGCGGCAACGCGGCGATTTCGTCGGCGCGCACCGCGTGCTGACGGCTGCCGCTGGGATGTCAGGAAATCCGGCGCTCGCGGCGACCGCCCTGGACGGTCTGCGCCGCGCTCAGCCCGGCATCTCGCTCGGCTGGATCACACGCGAGCTGCCGATGCTGCGAGACGAGGATCGTGCGCATTATTTGGAAGGGTTTCGGCGCGCCGGAATGACGTGACGGCGGCGCGGCAATGACAGCGCACCTTCTTTGCTGGCAGAATCGCGGATAAGCGCTAATCGTCGTCGGAGCCGAACAGCCTGATCTGCGGGAAGCCACCGCGCGGCCGGCCGGCGTAATCGCGGGAATCCGAGTCCTCGCGGACGTTGCGCGCGACGTCGTCCCAATCGGTGCGATCGCGCACGCCGCGCTGCTCGCGGCCCTCGTAATAATGGCGGCGCTCTGCCCAACGATCGCGGCGCTCCATTCGGCGCCGCTCTGACGCTGCGCGCTTCACGTCGGAATCTTTCGCCTTGGCATAGGCATTGTCAGGCGACGTGGCGGGATCGACCGATGCTTGCTGCTCGCCCGGTTTTGCGGCCTTTGGTGACGATGCGAGGGCCGGTTTGGACTGTTCCTTAGATTGTTCCTTGAACTGTTCCTTGGGTGGCTCAACCGCGGCCGCCTGTGACGGCGGCGGCGGTGCCGGCGGTTCGGCATTCGCTTGAGTGGGCTGCGGGTCAGGTTTGGCCACTTCGGGCTTGGCCGCTTCAGGTTTGGCTTCAGCCTGCGCCGGTGTGGCGATCATCCCGCCAAAGGCTTGCGAGCCCGTGAGATAATTCACGCGTTCCGACGGCGCGTTGGTCGCCGCCGGCACGCCAGCCGATTCAGCGCGTTGCGCCATCTTGCTGGTGTCCGGGCCGTGCTTGGACGTGACCGGATTCATGATATTGCCGGCGACGATGCCGCCGCCCAGACCAATGGCGATGGCTGCGACAATGGTTCCGGCACCGACGAAATAGGCTGTCGAGGCGCGCATTGATCCACTCCCTCTTTGGGGCGAGCAACGCGCGTTGATTGCCGGATGTTCCTGGTGGGAAAGCAGTTCCTGAAGGGAACTTGAGCGTCAGATCTGCTGCGCGACCTTCTCGAGCCCGATGAGGCGAGCGAGCTTGCGCACTTCCTCTTTCTGATCGTCACGCAGCTGGAACAGCAGCGGCATGGCCGCCGACTTCAACTGCTGGACCTCATCGCAATTCGGGTCGATCTGCGCGCTGGGCGGCGCGTTCGGATTGGAGAGCTTGTTCGCGGAAATCTTCCGGACGACGTTGCGCAGCGCGCTCTCAACCGAGGGCCAGTAATATTCCTGCGACGAGGACAGTTTCAGGCGGTCCCTGATGCCCGCGATCTGTGCGTCGGACAGCAGGGTGTAATGTTTCTGCGGCTGCGGCTTCGTCACCACCTTCGGCTTGGCCGGAACTTCGACGGCGGGAACCTCCGCGGCGGCGGGCGCTTCGGACACGCTTGGCGCGGCCTTCGGCATTGGGAAGTCGGTGGGCGTTGCAGCGGCAAAGGCCTGGCGCAGCGGCTCGGTCAGCACGGGCGCCTGGGAAAGCCTGTCGGCGGGAACCTGCACCGGCTCGATCGCGGCCGAAGCCAGGGCGAGGGTCGGGACCAGGCGATCGGCCTTGGCGGCGCGGTTGGTTGCGAGCGGCTTGGGCGGAGGCGTCTGGGCGATCATGTCTTCGCTGACGCTGGGTACGCTGTCGCGGCCAAGGATGGCGGTGGTTGCGGCGCCCAGGACGAGGAAACAGGTCAGCACAACGATGGTGATGGCTTTGGACAAACGTCTCTCCGGGAACGGAGCTTCACGAGTTTGTTAACGATGCCCGGGAAAAGGGCACGAATTATGGCTTGAGTGTGCCTTCGTTGCGACAATCAGCATGCTTGCAGCGACATTCCGCGCAAAAAGCCAAGGAAATCAGGCTGCTGCCGACAGGTCGTAGGCGTCCTGGATGTCGGCGACGATCTCCGAGGCCTCCCAGACCGCGCGCGGCTCGACCGATTGCAGCGCCACCGTCCAGTTGCCGCCCCGGCGGGTGCGGGGGACGCTGACGATGTCGAAGCGGACGTTGCGGCACAGCGGGTGGCGGGCCAGGGCATGAGCGACGCGGACGCGAATCTCGTCCAGCGTCGCGGCTGTCTTGCTGTTGAGATAATCGAAATCCATCGCCTGTCCCTCTCGTCCTGATTGGCGGCCGTGAGGGGATTCTTGGCGGGCGTTGGTTAATCTGCCGTTAAGTGAGGCGTTTCGAGCGAGCGCTCGATTAACTGTGATCGAGACCGGCGGGCCCTGCCCCTCCGCAATTCTACGGGGATAGACGCGTCCTCGCCTCGCGATATTCGATCACGGTCCGCGCAACGAGATCCTCGACAGCGAGCACGTTGGTGACACCCGAGGTGGAATGTCCCCCGCTCCAGATGTCGCGCCAGCGTTTCGGACGATTCTCGCGCTTGGCGACGTCAATATCCTCGGCAATGTCGATCGCGCCGCGCGCCGGCAGGTCGTCAGGATCAAGCCCGGCGGCCACGATCGACGGCCGCAGCATGCTGGTCTGCAGGCCCGTGAATGCGGTGGTGAGCAGGATGTCGTCGGCGCTGCTGTCGACCAGCATCCGCTTGTGGCGGTCGTCCGCCATGCTCTCGCGCGTCGCGATGAACTTGGTGCCCATATAAGCGAGATCGCAGCCGAGCACTTCGGCCGCATGCAGCGCATGGCCGTCGCTGATGCCGCCGGCGAGCACGATGATGCCGTCATAGAACGCGCGCACCGCGCGGACGAAGGCGAACGGGTTGAGCCAGCCGGTCTGCCCGCCCGCGCCCGCGGTGAGCAGCACCAGCCCGTCGGCCCCAGCTTCGGCCGCGCGTTCGGCGTGGCGGATGGAAGCGACGTCCGCCAGCACCAGCGCACCCGCATCGTGCAGCGGCTTCACCACGGGCGCGGGCGAGCCGACCGACGTGATGACGATCTCGGGTCTGTGCCGCAGCAGCACGGCGAGATCCTGCTCCAGCCGCGCATTGGAGCGATGCACGATCAGGTTCGGGCAGAGCGGCGCGGCCTTGCGGCCGGTCTGGTCTTCGTGCTGGCACAGCCGCGTCTCGATCGTGGTGAGCCATTCATCGAGCTGGTCCGGACTGCGGCAATTCACGGTCGGGAAGCTGCCGATCACCCCGCTCTGGCAGGCCGCGGCCATGAGCTCGACGCCCGACACCAGGAACATCGGCGCCGCGATCAAAGGCAGCGCGAGACGATCGCGAAAGCGTTGCAGTCGATCGGATGTCACGCATGCCTCCCCTCGCGCGGGCTTTGTCGTTTCCTCCCGCAGTCTCTGTGCTAGCGTCATCGGCAACATTGGCACGTCAGAAGCCGGTGACAAAGCAACGAGGAAACATATGTCCGATCTGCTCCACGCATCGTCCCCGACTTGTGCGCAGACGCTACGGGCGCTGTCGCGCTATCCCGGCCGCACCGCCTTCGCCTGGCCCGGCGGATCGTTGAGTTACCAAGGCACCATCGACCTGATCGGACGCATCCAGAATGTATTCATGCGGCTCGGCTTGCGGCCGGGCGCGCGCGCCGCCTTCCTCACCGCGAACCGTGCCGACACCTGGTGCGCCGGCGTCGCCGCACAATTGTCGCGGCTCTGCATCACCTGGCTGCATCCGCTGGGATCGCTCGAGGACCAGCTGTTCCAGCTCGACGATTCCGAAGCCGAGATGCTGGTGGTCGATGCGGCTGCCTTCCGCGATCGCGGCGGCGAGCTTGCGGCGAGAGCGGGCCGGCTGAAGGCGGTCTTCACCATGGGGCCGGCCGGCTACGGTGTCGATCTGCTGGCCGCCATCGAGAGCACGGGACATGCGAGCGCGCAAAACCTCGCCAGCCTCGACGATCTCTCGACGCTGAACTACACCGGCGGCACCACCGGCAAATCCAAGGGCGCGCTGCGCTATCACCGCGAGAATGCCGGAGCAGCCGCCGCGATCCTCGCCGATTTCGAAATCCCCGACGCAGCGCGCTACCTCACGGTCGCCCCGATCAGTCACGTCGCCGGCACGAAAGTGCTGCCGACCCTGATGCGCGGCGGCACCGTGCACATGCTCAAGGGATTTGATCCCGAGGCGGTGCTGACGACGATCGCGCGCGAGCGCATCAATTTCACGCTGTTCGTGCCGACCATGATCTACGTGCTGCTCGACCATCCCGCGCTTGACAGGACCGATCTCTCCTCGCTGGAGCTGGTGCTCTACGGGGCGTCGGCGATGTCGCCGAGCCGGCTGGTCGAAGGCATCGAGCGGATCGGCCCGGTGTTCTCGCAGCTCTACGGCCAGACCGAATGCTATCCGGTCTCGGTGCTGCGCAAGGCGGATCACGATCCCAAGACGCCGGAGCTGTTCCTGTCCTGCGGCTTCCCGATCGCAGCCTGCGAAGTCAGGATCCTCGACGACAACGACGAGGAGGTGAAGACGGGCGAGGCCGGCGAGATCTGCGTGCGCGCCCCGCATGTCATGGCGGAATACTGGAAGCGGCCGGACATCACCGCCGAGACGCTGAAGAACGGCTGGGTGCACACCGGCGACATCGCGCGGAAGGACGAGCGCGGCTACATGTTCATCCTCGACCGCAAGAAGGACATGATCGTATCAGGCGGCTTCAACATCTTCCCGCGCGAGGTCGAGGACGTGCTGTCGCAACATCCCGATGTCGCCATGGTCGCGGTCGTCGGCATTCCCGACGAGAAATGGGGCGAAGCCGTCACCGCCATTGTCGTGCCGCGCGAGGGCGCAAGGCCGGATCCGGACGAGCTGATCAATTTGGTCAAGACCCGCAAAGGCTCGGCGCATGCGCCCAAGCAGATCCAGTTCGTCAAGCAATTACCGATGACCGGCGTCGGCAAGGTCGACAAGAAAGTGCTGCGCGCAGGCTTCTGGAGCGGCCGGGATCGGATGGTGGGGTAAAACACCCCGGAATTCTACGGGGATGTTGTGGCCCGGACAGCACAACGCGCAACGGAGTGCGCGCGCGTGGCGCCCACACAATTGCCGGCGAATCCGGGAATCACCTAGACCGCTGATGGGGCTGGGAAGCGGAGTGGGACATGAGAGTCGCTTCCCTGGAAAGTGCAGTCGCCGCGGTCACGTTGATCACGGCTATCATCGTGGTGCTGTGGGAGATCAAGATCTTCTACGGACTATGAACTGGCAGGATGCCCGGGTCGAACACGACCACGCATCCCTTCCGCGGCGGCGGAAGCCTGCCCGTTCAATCGCGCGATCCGTGCCCTCACCGCTTCTCGATCACCAGACTCTGCACCGCGCGGCCGAAATAGCCCTGGCGGTCGGCGAGGCGCGACATTGCGAGGCCTGTGCCGTCGGCACCGATCCAGGATTCCCCGTCGAGCAGGATCCACTCGCCGACTGGCTGACGCGCGAAGCTCACGGTGAGGTCTGCATTGATGTAGGTCCAGGCGCGGAAGTCGAGCGTCGAAGCGGTGCCGTTGGAGAAATCGGCGGCGACCACGGCGCGCATGGCCTGCGAGATCGCCTCCCCCTCGATCAGCGGATTATCGACGCGAAACCAGATCGCGCCGGCACCGGCCTGACCGAAGCGGCCGCGCGCGGCACGCATCGAGACCGAACGCACGAACGGGCTGGTGGCGGCGTGACCATCCTCGGCCAGTGAATCCTCCGGCGACGGCAGCGTGACCGGAAGCTCCTCGACATCATCGGGCAGGCTCAAGGCCTGGCGCCTGATCTTGAGCACGGTCGCGCCGACGACCTGCACGCCATCGGCCAGCAGCTTGATATTGCAGAGCTGGATCTTGCGGCCCTCGCGCAGGACCTCGGTCTCGATCGTGAGCGGCGCCACCGGTACCGGACGCATCAGGTCGATGGTGACCCGCGCGATGTCCATTGCAACAGGCGTCGGAATGCGCTCGGCTGCCCACGTCACCAGCGACGCCGGCGCCGAGCCGTGCTGCATGCGCCGATCCCAGGGACCGGCGGCATCCGGGCTGGTGACGACGCTGTTGCCGTCGACGCGGTAGATGGCGGACATCACTCAAATCTCTGTTGGCTTTGAATGTCGGAGCTTAGCAAAAAGTGTCGTCCCTGCGAACGCAGGGACCCATAACCCCAGGAAGAAGTTGTCGCGCGAGACTGGCAACCCCGAGTGTTCGCCAAACTCCTCGTGGTGGCTATGGGTCCCGGGTCTGCGCTGACGCTTGCCCGGGACGACAGTGGAGAGAGGCGGGACGACAGTGTTCTACAGCGGCGGATCGACCGCTTCGTCGTATTCCTTCTTGAAACGGGCGATCAGTTCGGCGGCGGGCACGATGCCGTCGACGCTGCCGATGCCCTGGCCCGAGCCCCAGATCTCCTTCCACGCCTTCGGCTTGGCGCGCTCGCCGGAGGCGTCGGTGCCGAAATTCATCTTGGAGGGATCGGAGGTCGGCAGATTCTCGGGATCCATGCCGGCAGCGAGAATCGAGGGCTTCAGATAGTTGCCGTGCACGCCGGTGAAGAGGTTGGAATAGACGATGTCGTCGGCGGTCGATCCCGCGATCATCTCCTTGTACTTCTCGACCGCGTTGGCTTCCTTGGTCGCGATGAAGGCCGAGCCGATATAGGCGAAGTCGGCCCCCAGGATGCGCGCCGCGCGGATCGCCTTGCCGTTGCCGATCGCCCCGGACAGCGCGATCGGTCCGTCGAACCATTTGCGCGTCTCGGCGACGAAGGCCAGCGGCGAGATGGTGCCGGCATGGCCGCCGGCGCCCGCTGCGACCAGGATCAGACCGTCGGCGCCCTTCTCGATCGCCTTGTGCGCGAATTTCTGGTTGATCACGTCGTGGAAGACGATGCCGCCCCAGCCGTGCACGGCCTGGTTCAGCTCCTCGCGGGCGCCGAGCGATGAGATGATCATCGGCACCTTGTACTTGGCACAGAGCTGCATGTCGTGGTCGAGCCGGTTGTTCGACTTGTGCACGATCTGGTTGACGGCAAACGGCGCCGACGGCCGTTCCGGATGGGCGCGGTCATAGGCCGCGAGCTCTTCGGTGATCCGCGCCAGCCACTCGTCGAGCAGCTCGGGCGGCCGCGCGTTCAGCGACGGGAAAGAGCCGACCACACCCGCCTTGCACTGCGCGATCACGAGATCGGGCACCGAGATGATGAAGAGCGGCGAGCCGATCACGGGGATCGACAGGCGCCCTTTGAACAGGGCAGGCATGGACATTGCGAAACGATCCTCTGTTGGTCGGCCGATGGCAGGTTGGGCGCCATACCAACAAGGCAATCTTTCCACTGTCAAGTATTGCGTTTTGGCGCCGTGGCGACACCAGCGCTACTATTCCAAGCCGCGGAATTCTCTCCTCGTCGATCCGCGGCGACGCGTCAGCGTCGAACCCGGAATGACGGCGACTGCCTATCCGATCAGATCCGGATTGATCAGCCGCTCGAACGAGAACATCTCGTCCCACTTCTCCTGCGTCAGCAGCTTGCGCTCGGTCACCACGATCTGGTGCAGCGACTTGCCGCTCTTGTAGCCTTCACGCGCGATCTCGGCGCATTGCTTGTAGCCGAGCAGCGGCTTGAGCACCGTGACGATACCGAGTGAATTCAGCACCATGTTGCGGGTGTGCTCCGCGTTGGCGGTGATGCCGACGACGCAATTCTCGCGCAGGCTGTTGACGGCGCGCTCCATGGTGCGGATCGAGAAGAACAGCGCGAACGAGATCACCGGCTCCATCACGTTGAGCTGGAGCTGGCCCGCGGACGCCGCGAGCGTCACCGTGGTGTCGAGCCCGATGACAAGGAAGCTGGTCTGGTTGACGACCTCGGGGATCACAGGATTGACCTTGCCGGGCATGATCGAAGATCCCGGCTGCAGCTGCGGCAGGTTGATCTCGTTGAAGCCGGCGCGCGGGCCGGAGGCGAGCAGGCGGATGTCGTTGCAGATCTTCGTCAGCTTGCTCGCCGTGCGCTTGAGGACGCCCGAGAGCTGCACATAGGCGCCGGTGTCCGAGGTCGCCTCGACGAGATCGCCTGCGAGGATGAAGTCGACGCCGGTGAGCGCGCTCAGATGCCGGACCGCGAGCTTGGGATAGCCGACGGCCGCGGTCACGGAGGTGCCGATCGCGGTGGCGCCGAGATTGATCTCGCGCAGCAGCGCCCGCGCCTCGGAGATGCGATCGACCTCCTCGCCGATCGTGGTGCCCCATCCCCGGAATTCCGCGCCGAGCGACATCGGCACGGCATCCTGCAGATGCGTGCGGCCCATCTTCAGAACGCGGTCGAACTCGCGCCCCTTGGCGAAGAATGCTTCCTGGAGCTGGCGCAGCGCGGTCATGTAGCTCTCGAGCCGCAGGACCAACGCGAGGCGAAAGGCGGTCGGATAGGTGTCGTTGGTCGACTGGCCGTAATTGACGTGATCGTTGGGACTGACGTGCTGATAGTCGCCCTTGCCGAAACCGAGCGATTCCAGCGCGAGGTTCGCGATCACCTCGTTGGCGTTCATGTTGGTCGAGGTGCCGGCGCCGCCCTGGATGAAGTCGGTGACGAACTGATCCATCATGTCGCCGGCGATGACGCGGTCGCAGCCGAGGATGATCGCGTCGGCCACCTTGGCGTCGACCGCGCCGAGGTCGCGGTTGGCCATCGCGGCGGCCTTCTTCACGTAACCGAGCGCCTTCACGAAGTAAGGCTCCTGGTTCATCGGAATGCCGGTGATGTGGAAGTTCTCCTTACCCCGGATGGTCTGGACGCCGTAGTAGATGTCGTCGGCGATCTCACGCTGTCCGAGGAAGTCCTGCTCCGTACGGCTCATAGGCGCTCCTTGTTGCATGCGCGCGAGGCCTTCACCTCAGTTCTGGCACAGCGCGCTGGTCACGAAAGTATCGGTGCGGCAGTCGTCCGGCTTGCGTTGCCTACCCGGGATCAGGACCTTGGCCGAGCATTTCTCGGCGGAATCGGCATTCAGGCTCTTGCCTTCCTTGTAGCCCTTGCTCTGGCAGAGATGGTCGGCGGCCTGCTTGCAGTCGGGCGCGCCGTTCGACGAGGCCGGACAGGCCACACGCCCTGACACCATGGTCGAGGGCTTGGTGAGCCGTGACAGGTCGTTCATGGTTTCGCCGGGGCTTTTGATCGGCGGCAGGATCGAGGGCAGCTTGTCGAACAGCTTGCCCATTTCATTGATCAATCCGGGATTTTCCTCGCGGGCAGGCGGCGCCGGTGGAGCGGGCGTCGACGGTGGCGGCGCGGCCTGCGTTCCCTGCTGCTGGAGGCCGAGCGATTGCGGCCATCCTGTCCCGCCGGCACCGAGCAGGAGCAGCAGCGCTGCTGACATCAGCGTCCCGAGCCGCAGAGCCGGATTGCCGGATCGAACCATCATGCCGGCAACCGTAGCCGAAGCCGGCCCGGCGGCAAAGCCGCCAAGACGTTAGATCAGCTTGATGGCGATGACGAAGCCGAGCACCAACGCTGCGGCGCCGACCGCCACCACGAGACCGAGATGCTTCTCGATCTTGACGCGGATCCAGTCGCCATAGCGATTGAGCAGGATCGCGACGATGAAGAAGCGTCCGCCGCGTGCAATGACGGAGAACAGGACGAATAGAAGCAGGTTGTATCCGGCAAAGCCGGACGTGATGGTGACGAGCTTGTACGGGATCGGCGTCAGCCCCTTGAGCAGGATGATCAGCGCGCCCCATTCGGCATATTTGGCACGGAAGCCGTCGACCTGATCGCCGAGCCCGTAGAGCTGGATCAGCCAATGACCCAGCGAGTCGTAGAGCAGCGCGCCGATGGCGTAGCCGAGGATGCCGCCAAGCACCGAGGTCGCGGTGCAGACGGTCGCATAGAGCCAGGCGCGCTGCGGGCGCGCCAGCGACATCGGGATCAGCATCACATCCGGGGGGACCGGAAAAAAGGAGCTTTCGGCGAAAGACACGATGCCCATGATCCAGAGCGCGTAGGGCTTATGGGCGGCGTCGATGCACCAGTCGTAGATACGTTTCAGCATGGCGCCGCGATGAAGCACCATGGGGCGGATTTGTCCATCGCGAGTTTTGTGACGATTTTGTCGCGCTTTAGTGGCGCTTGCGCGCGGCGCGCCCCTCGAGCGCGACAATTGGCCGCCTGGCAGCCACGCGCGGTGAGGCGACTTTGGGCAGCTTCATCGACGATTTCGGCAACTTCTCGGCGATGCCGAGCATGTCTTCACGCCGCGTCATCTCGCGCCAGACGTCCTCGGGGCGCACGCCGGCCGAGGCCCAGAGCACGGTGAGATTGTACAGGAGGTCGGCGCTTTCCCGGATCACGGCGTTGGTGTCGCCATTGACCGCATCGATCACGACCTCGATGGCCTCTTCGGCAAGCTTCTTTGCCATCTTCGAGGGCCCGCGCTGAAACAGCCGGGCCGTACGCGATGTTGCCGGATCAAGATCCCTGGCCGCGAGCACAGCCAGATATAGCCGCTCAAGCGAATCACTCATGGTACTCAAAACTACTCTAAACAAATGGCGAGCGTGTTAACGCGCGGGCATAAAAGCAGAAAACAGGCCGGCGCGGCAAGCGCGACGGCCTGTTCGGGTCAAGTTCGGTAACCCGCTTAGTAGCAGGTTGAGAGGTTGCCCTGGCCGCCTTGCGCAGACTGGTAGGGACCGCCGCAACGATGGAACGGGCGCGGGCCGATATAGGAATCGCCGCCGTAGTAGACCGGGCCGTCGTCATAGTAGACCGGACCGCCGCCATAATAGGCCGGCGCGTCGTAAGCATAGGCGTCGCGGGTGGCGGCGATCGCAAGGCCGGTGCCGATGGCGCCGGCGATGGCCGCGCCGGCAAAGGCCGCGCCGCCTCCGCCATGCCAGTGGCGACCGCCGGCGTAGGAGGCAGTCGGGGCGACCGCGGTCAGCGCCAGCACCGCGGCAGTGGCGAGAACGGCCTTGCGGCCGGTAAACTTCGAAAAACTGTCAAACATGTCCTGGACCCTCCTTGGGACCTCGAATGGTGCCTGCAGACAAGGCTCATGTCTTTCAAACACGCACCTCCATGTTGGGTTCCCCACCCCCAACACAAGCTGAACGGGGTTGCGTAATCGTGACGCAACCGCCGCTCATCCTCCGTTCATATTGGCGCGCGCACGGTGTCGCTGGCCGGCGCTGCAAGCGTCACGAAACCATAACAATGCGGGACCGGCACAACTGATGTCGGAATTTCGGACGATCGCGCTTCGTTGCCTGCTGGCCCTCTCGATCTCGCTTGCGACACTGATCACACGCGGTGTCAGCGCGGCCGAGACGCCTGCGCCTTCCTCCATCGCGATTCACTTCACCTTCGACCGTCCGTTCGACGCGAGCATGGCGCCGTTCTTCCTGGCGGCGAAGGACGGCAGGTTCGGCGCCGAGCGTCTCAACGTGTCCTTTGGCAGCGCCAGCGGATCGCCGGAAGCTCTCGCGCGCGTCGCCAAAGGCGAGAGCGAGTTCGCGCTCGTCGACATCAACGAGCTGATCCGGTATCGCGACAAGGAGGACGCGGCGCCGGTCAAGGCGGTGTTCGTGCTGTTCAATCGCGCGCCCTACGCGATCGTGGCGCGCAGCAGCCGGGGCATCCATGTGTTACCGGATCTCGACGGCAAGACCGTCGGCGTTGCCGACGGCGATCTGTCGATGCGGCTGTGGCCGGCGCTGGCGCAGCACAACGGCATCAAGTCATCGCGCGTCAAGTTCCACAAGATCAGCGCGGCGGTGCGCGAGCCGATCCTGTCCGCGGGACAGGTCGATGCCGTCGCGGGCTTCAGCTATCTGTCGGCGGTGAACCTGCGTGATCGCGGCGTGCCCGGAGCCGATCTCGTCGTGCTGCGTTATGCCGATTATGGCTGCGAGGCCTATGGCTTCGCCGTGGTGGTCAATGCCGCCTTCGCCGCAGCAAAGCCGGATGCCGTGAAGGGCTTCATTCGCGCCTTGATCGCCGGCGTCGCCGCGACCGTCAAGGAGCCGGCGCGTGCGGCGGACGAGGCCGCGAGCCGCATCGACGACGGCGACCGCGCCCTGGAGCTGGAGCGCCTGCGCGCCGTCCTCGCCGACAACATCCTGACCGACGAGGTCAAGCGCAACGGTCTCGGCGGTATCGAGCCAGTGCGCCTGGAGCGCTCGATCGACCAGATCGCGCAGGACTTCAAATTCCGCAAGCGGCCAACTGCAGCCGACATCTTCGACGCCCAATTCCTGCCGCCGGTCGCGGGGCGGTTGATCAATTGAGCCTTCCGATCTTGACTCATGTAAGCAAATAGCTTACACTCGTTGCCGGATCAGATTTGGCGGACTCTTGATAAAGTCTTTCCGAAACAAGGCTCTTGGCGATCTCTGGTCTAAAGGAAAGACGGCGAAGATCGACTCGAAGATGCACGCCAGGATTCTGCGGCGTCTCGATCAACTCGATAGCGCCACGCTCGCCGAGGACATGAACGTGCTCGGCTTTGACTTCCATCGTCTGCAAGGAAAGCCAGTCCGTTACACTGTCCATGTGAACGGCCCTTGGTGCATCACTTTCGAATTCGAGGATGGCGACGCTTACCGGGTCGATTTCGAGCAATATCACTAGTTACCTCAGCCGAGAGGGACTCGGCATCGCGGAGCTGCCATGGTCGAATACGCTGCAAAGAAAAATCCGCGCCGTTGCCCGGTTCATCCCGGCGCGGTGCTGCGCGAGGACATGCTGCCGGCCTCCGGCAAGACCAAGGTCGAGATCGCGCGGCTGTTGGGCATCTCGCGGCAGCACCTTCACGACATCATGGAAGAGAAGAAGCCGCTGTCGCCGGAGGTGGCGGTGCGTGTCGGAAAGCTGTTTGGAGGCGGCGCCGGGATCTGGGTCCGGATGCAGGCAGCCCATGATACCTGGCATGCGGAGCGGACGGTGGACGTCAGCCACATCCCCACCTTGAAGGTGGCCTGAGCCGTCCATGCCGGTGTAGTGTTGCACCTTCCTACCGGTGATCCACGACCTTCTCTCACGGTTCAGCCTATCGCATGTCCATCCTCCGTCTCTATACCCGCGTTCTCGAGCTGCTCGGCAGGGAGGCGCGGCTGGGCTGGCTGCTCGCGGTCGCCAATCTCCTGCTGGCGGGTTCGCAATTCGCCGAACCCGTGCTGTTCGGCCGGATCGTCGACGTGCTCTCCGGCAAGACGGTGGCCGGCTCGAATTCGGCCTGGCCGTTCCTGGTCGCCTGGGTCGCATTCGGGCTCTTCACCATCCTGTGCAGTGCGCTCGTGGCTCTGCAGGCCGACCGGCTCTCGCATCGCCAGCGCCAGGCGGTGCTGACCGACTATTTCGAGCACATCCTGCAACTGCCGCTGACCTTCCACTCCGGCACCCATTCGGGCCGTCTGATGAAAGTGATGCTCAACGGCACCGACGCCCTGTGGCGGCTGTGGCTCGGCTTCTTCCGCGAGCACTTTGCCGCGATCCTTTCGGTCGTGGTGCTGCTGCCGCTGTCGCTCTACCTGAACTGGCGGCTCGCGATCCTGCTGTTCGTGCTCTGCATCGTCTTCACCGCCCTGACGACCTTCGTGGTGCGCAAGACCTTCGGCATGCAGATGGAGGTCGAGGAGCATTACAGCGAGCTCTCCGCGCGCGCCTCGGATGCGCTCGGCAACGTCGCGCTGGTACAGAGCTTCGTCCGCGTCGAATCCGAGGTGAAGGGGCTGCGCTCCGTCGCCGACCAATTGCTCGAAGCCCAGATGCCGGTGCTGTCGTGGTGGGCGCTGGTCACTGTCATCACGCGCGCCTCCACCACCATCACGGTGCTGGCGATCTTCACGCTCGGCATCGCCCTGCACGACCAGGGCCTCACCTCGGTCGGCGAGATCGTGATGTTCGTGAGCTTCGCCACGCTCCTGATCCAGAAGCTGGAGCAGGTCGTGAGCTTCATCAACAACGTGTTCATGGAAGCGCCGCGCCTGCGCGAGTTCTTCAATGTGCTCGACGCCGTGCCCGCGGTGCACGATCGTCACGACGCGATCGATGCCGGCAGGCTGTCCGGCCTCGTCGAGTTCAACGACGTCACCTTCTCCTATGACGGAAAGCGGCCGGCGATCGAGGATCTCACCTTCACCGCGCTGCCCGGCCAGACCATTGCGCTGGTCGGCCCGACCGGCGCCGGCAAATCGACCGCGATTGCCCTGCTGCATCGCGCCTTCGATCCGCAGTCCGGCTTCATCAAGATCGACGGCATGGACGTGCGCGGCGTGACGCTGACCTCGCTGCGGCGGAACATCGGCGTCGTGTTCCAGGAAGCGCTGCTGTTCAACCGTTCGATCGCGGAGAATTTGCGCGTCGGCAAGCCGGATGCGACCGAGGCCGAGATGCGCAAGGCGGCCGAGCGCGCGCAGGCGCTCGAATTCATCGAGCGCAGCGGCGGCTTCGAGACCAATGCCGGCGAGCGTGGCCGCATGCTGTCCGGCGGCGAGCGGCAGCGCCTGTCGATCGCCCGCGCGCTGCTGAAGGACCCGCCGATCCTGATCCTGGACGAGGCGACAAGCGCGCTCGACGCCGTCACCGAGGCCAAGGTGAATGCTGCCCTCGACGAAGTGATGAAGGGCCGCACCACCTTCGTGATCGCCCATCGCCTCTCCACCATCCGCAACGCCACCCGGATCCTGGTGTTCGAGAATGGCCGCGTGATCGAAAGTGGAACTTTCGATGAACTCGTGGCCAAAGGCGGCCATTTTGCCGAGCTCGCCAGGGCCCAGTTCATGGTCCATGAAACCGCACGGGCCAGCGTGACGGCCTCTGAGGCTGCCGCGACGGCAGCCAAGTCCCCGTAGCAAGTCCCGACAGCACCGTCGAAATTCGGCCTATTTCATTGCGGAATACCGCACCCGGCCCCCTATTCTCGACGCATCAGCCGGTATAGGTTTGCGGCGCCGCAAGCGGCGGCGCTGGATTTCAGAACCGACAATCAGATCACGAGAGCCGCCTGGAACAGCGGGTCTCCAAGGACCGGAATCGGATAGTGCACGCCCTACGCCCGCTGCTTCGCAAATCCTTGTTCAACCTGTTTGCTGCGAGCCTCGCCTGTGCCGCGCTGCTTGCGCCGCGCGCTGCGAGCGCCGAAGCGCTGCTGCTGATCGAGGCCGACAGCGGCAAGGTGCTGCAGGCGGATAACGCGACCATTCCCTGGTATCCGGCCTCCGTCACCAAGATCATGACCGCCTATGTGACGCTGAAGGCGGTCAAGGACGGCAGACTGACGCTCGACACCCTGCTCACGGTATCTCCGACGGCGGCCTCGCAATCGCCCTCGAAGATGGGGTTCCGTCCGGGAACGCAGCTCACCGTCGACAACGCGCTGAAGATGATGATGGTCAAGTCGGCGAACGACATGGCCGTGGTGCTCGCCGAAGGCGTCGGCGGTTCGATCGACGGCTTCTCCGCGATGATGAACGACACCGCAAAGAAGCTCGGCATGACGCAGACCAGCTACGTCAATCCGAACGGCCTGCCCGCCGATGGCCAGATCACGTCGGCGCGCGACCTCGGCATCCTCGCGCGCTCGTTCCTGCGCGACCTGCCGGAGTACGAATATTTCGTGCACATCCCGGCGATCCGCTTCGGCAAGCGCGTGACCGGTAATTTCAACAAGCTGATCGGCCGCTATCCCGGCGCCGACGGCTTCAAGACCGGCTTCATCTGCGCCTCCGGCTACAATCTCGTGGCCTCGGCGACGCGCAACGGCCGCCGGCTGATCGCGGTAGTGCTGGGCGCCAATTCCGGCACCGCGCGCGCGGTGAAGGCGGCGCAGCTGCTGGAACGCGGCTTCGCTCAGGACAATCTCACCTGGCTGCGCCCCTCGCTCGGCACGGTCGACAACCTCGTGCCGGTCGACGCCTCGCCGCCGAACCTGCGCGATGAGATGTGCGGCGGCCATCGCAAGCGGCCGGCCAGCGACGACGACGATGCGCTGATCGCCGCCAATGGCGGCACGTCAGGATCGGCCTCGGCCACCGGCGGCGAAGCCCAGGTGACCTTCTTCACCGCCGGCCTCCAGCCACCCCTGATGAAGGCTTCCGAACTGATGGCCTCGGCACCGGCGGCGACCGAGCCCGTGCTGGTCTATACCGGCCCGACCCGCACCGGCACCGCCCTGATCGCGGCAGTCGCGGCCGATGCCGATCAGCAGGCGGCGTCCAAGCCGCGTGGCAAGAAGTCGCGCGTCGCCAAGAAGCCTGATGCGGCCGACAAGCCGAAAGACGGCGGCAAGGACGCGAACACCAGGACGGCAGCGGTAAAGCCGGATGCCAAGCCGGCCGGAGCCAAGAACAACGGCAAGAACGACGCCAAGAGCGACTCCAAGACTGCAGCGAAGCCGGCACCGCCCAAGCATGCGGCCGCCAAGCATGATGCGGCGACAAAACCCGCCGAGAAACCTGCGGCGGGCGGCGATCCGAAGCCGGCCAAGCCGAAGGCCGCGACTAAGCCCGCGACCAAGCCCGCCAACAACAGTTAACGGCGCAAGCCGGGCCGATCCGGCCCGGCTTCGCACCTGCGGCAGCACTTCGCGCGGATTTCCAGTAGCCACTCCCCGGCCTTTGCCCTAAGCGTCGACGGCTTGCCACCCGTTCCGGCAGGCTCGATACTGGCGGCAATGAGGCAAGCCCGAGACACAACGGGCTCAGGTCAATGAGGGGAGTTTCCATGGAGCGCATCTGGCTCAAACAATATCCGCCCGGCGTGCCTGCCGATATCGAGCCGACCCAGTACGCATCGCTGGTCGACCTGTTGGAGGAGAGCTTCACCAAGTTCGCCGACCGCAAGGCGTTCATCTGCATGGACAAGTCGGTCAGCTACCGCGACCTCGACCAGATGTCGGTCGCGCTGGCTGCCTATTTGCAGGGCCGCGGGCTGCAGCGCGGCGCCCGCGTCGCCATCATGATGCCGAACGTGCTGCAATATCCGGTGGCGACCGCGGCCGTGCTGCGCGCCGGCTTCGCGGTGGTCAACGTCAATCCGCTCTACACGCCGCGTGAGCTCGAGCACCAGCTCAAGGATTCCGGCGCCGAAGCCATCATCGTGCTGGAGAACTTCGCCCACACCGTCGAGCAGGTGATCGCGAAGACCGCGGTGAAGCATGTCATCGTCGCCAGCATGGGCGACCTGCTCGGCTTCAAGGGCGTGATCGTCAATCTCGTCGTCCGCCGCGTCAAGAAGATGGTACCGGCATGGTCGCTGCCGGGCTCGGTCTCCTTCAACGACGCGCTGTCCGCGGGACGCGGCATGACGTTCAACAAGCCGAAGCTCTCGCCCGGCGACGTCGCCTTCCTGCAATATACCGGCGGCACCACAGGCGTCTCGAAGGGCGCCACTTTGCTCCACCGCAACATCGTCGCCAACGTCCTGCAGAACGACGCCTGGCTGCAGCCGGCGATGGCCGCGCAGCCGCATGTCGATCAGCTCATGATCGTCTGCGCGCTGCCGCTCTATCACATCTTCGCGCTGACGGCCTGCTACCTGCTCGCGGTGCGCGCCGGCGGCTGCAATCTCCTGATCCCCAACCCGCGCGACATCGCGGGCTTCGTCAAGGAGCTGGCGAAATACCAGGTCAACAGCTTCCCGGCCGTCAACACGCTCTACAACGGCTTGATGCACCATCCCGACTTCAAGAAGCTCGACTTCTCCAAGCTGAAGATCTCCAACGGCGGCGGCATGGCGGTGCAGCGTCCCGTGGCCGATCAATGGAAGGCGATCACCGGCTGCTTCATTGCCGAAGGCTATGGCCTGTCGGAGACCTCGCCGACGCTGACCTGCAATCCGGCGACCGCGACCGAGTTTACGGGGACGATCGGCATCCCCGTGCCGTCGACCTACATCTCGATCCGCGACGACGACGGCAACGAGGTGCCGCTCGGTCAGCCCGGCGAGATCTGTGCCAAGGGTCCGCAGGTGATGTCGGGCTACTGGAACAGGCCGGAGGAGACCGCCAAGGTGATGACCGCGGACGGATTTTTCCGCACCGGCGACATCGGCGTGATGGACGAGAAGGGCTACACCAAGATCGTCGACCGCAAGAAGGACATGATCCTGGTCTCGGGCTTCAACGTCTATCCGAACGAGATCGAGGAAGTGATCGCGAGCCATCCGGGCGTGCTCGAATGCGCCGTGATCGGCATCCCCGATTCCAAGTCGGGCGAAGCGGTGAAGGCTTTCGTGGTGAAGAAGGATCAAAACCTCACCGCCGAGGCCGTGATCAAATTCTGTCACGAGCAGCTCACCGGCTACAAGGTGCCCAAGCACATCGAATTCCGCAACGACCTGCCCAAGACCAATGTCGGCAAGATCCTGCGCCGGCAGCTGCGCGACGAGAAGAAGGCGGAGGCGGCGTAAGCCGCACCGCTGATGACGGACGCCAGTGACATCGCGCCATCGGGCATTCTCGCCTTCTGGCGCGAGGCTGGCCGCGAGCGCTGGTACGAGCGCAACGAGGCTTTCGACGCCGAGGTCCGGCACCGCTTTCTGCGCTGTGGCAGCAAGCGATCGCCGGCGAACTGGCATCATGGGAAGACAGTGACGACGGCGCGCTCGCGCTGATCATCGTGCTCGACCAGTTTCCCCGCAACATGTTTCGCGGCACGCCGCAAGCCTTTGCCAACGACGCGCTGGCGCGCGACGTTGCCCGCCGCGCCATCGACCGGGGTGTCGATACCAGGGTCGACCCGGTCCTGCGCGAATTCCTCTATCTGCCCTTCATGCATTCGGAGCACCTGCCCGACCAGCTGCATTGCGTCGCGCTGTTTCAAAATGCCGGCAACGCCAGCAAGGCTGACCATGCCGAGAACCTGAAATACGCCCGGGTGCACGCCGACATCATCCAGCGGTTCGGCCGGTTTCCCCACCGCAACCGCCTCCTCGGCCGCGACACCACGGAGGAAGAGCAGGCCTTTCTCGACAATGGCGGCTTTTCCGGCTGATGACATCGCGGTGAAGGCCCCCCGCCCCGGCCGCTTTCCCCGCCGGCAATATTGTGCAGGCCCGCCGCACGGTCTAAAAAGCGGGACCGATTTTCAGGGAGACTGACGATGGCGATCCAGATTGGCGACAAGCTGCCCGAGGCGAAATTCCGCGTGATGACGGCGGAAGGCCCGCAGGTGAAGACCACCGACGATATCTTCAAGGGCAAGAAGGTGGCGCTGTTCGCGGTGCCGGGCGCCTACACCGGCACCTGCCACAAGATGCATCTGCCGAGCATCTTCCTCAACGCCTATGCCATGAAGGACAAGGGCGTCGAGACCATCGCCATCGTCTCCGTCAACGACGCCTTCGTCATGAACGCCTGGAAGCGCGACACCGACCAGCGGGACGAGGCGATCTTCCTCGCCGACGGCAATGCCGAGTTCGCCAAGGCGATCGGCATGGAGCTCGACGCCTCCGCCAACGGCCTCGGCATCCGCTCCAAGCGCTATTCGATGCTGGTCGAAGACGGCGTGGTGAAGAAGCTGAACCTCGAGGCGATGCCCGGCAAAGTCGAGGTCTCCGGCGGCGATACGCTGCTCGGACAGCTCTGAGCGTTAGCCATCTTTGCAAGGACGACGTCATGCCCGGGCTCGTCCCGGGCATCCACGTTCTTGGTGTCGCGCGGTAAGACGTGGATGGCCGGTCAAGCCCGGCCACGACGAATGAAGGGAGCGAGCCCCCTCGCTACTCGCTGATCCGAGCCTGCAGCCGCGCCTTCACGATCCCATCGCGTGCGAGCTGATCGGCGCGCTCGTTCTCGGGGTGGCCGGCGTGGCCCTTGACCCAGTGCCAGCGCACCTCGTGCTGCTTCAGCGCGGCATCGAGGCGCTGCCATAGCTCGACATTCTTCACCGGCTTCTTGTCGGCAGTGCGCCAGCCATTGCGCTTCCAGCCGTGGATCCAGCCGGTGATGCCCTGCCGGACATATTGGCTGTCGGTGTAGAGATCGACGATGCACGGTTTCTTCAGCGCTTCGAGCGCCGAGATCGCCGCCATCAGCTCCATCTGGTTGTTGGTGGTGTGACGCTCGCCGCCGTTCAGCTCTTTTTCCTTGTCGCCGAACTTCAGGATCGCGCCCCAGCCGCCCGGCCCGGGATTTCCCGAGCAGGCGCCGTCGGTATAGATCGTGACATTGGGACGCTCGCTCACGCCACCAGCCCCGACGGCATCAGCCCATAGTCGCGCACGCTCGTGACGCTCTGGTGGAAGCGCAGCTTGCGGACATATTCGAGAGGGTCTTTCGGCTTCACCAGCGCACCGGGCGGCACGTTGAGCCAATCCACCAGCCGCGTCAGCAGAAAGCGGATCGCCGCCCCGCGCGCCAGCAGCGGCAGCGCGGCCTCTTCCGCCTCCGAGAGCTTTCGCACCCGGCCATAGGCGTTGAGGAAGGCACGCGCCTTGGTGACGTTGAAGGAATGATCCGGCTCGAAGCACCACGCGTTGAGGCAGATCGCGACGTCATAGGCCAGCATGTCGTTGCAGGCGAACGTGAAGTCGATGATCCCGGAGAGCTGATCGCCGAGGAAGAAGACGTTGTCGTTGAAGAGGTCGGCGTGGATCACGCCTTCCGGCAAATGTTGCGGCCAGACCCCGCTCTCGAGGTGGTCGAGCTCGGCCGCGAGGAACGCGCGCAAGCCCGGCTGCACCTCGTCGGCACGGTGCGAGGCCGCGTCGAACAGCGGCCGCCAGCCCGAGACCGACAGCGCGTTGGCGCGCCGAACCGCAAAATTCGCGCCGGCGAGATGCATCTTCGCCAGCCCCGCGCCGACGCCGGCGCAATGCGCCGCGTTCGGCTTGCGCGGCCACATGCCTTCGAGAAAGGTGATGATCGCCGCAGGCCGCCCCGACAGCTCGCGCAGCGCCTCGCCGTCGCGTCCCTTCACCGGCAGCGGACAGTTGACGCCGTGCTCGGCCAGATGCGTCATCAGCGCGAGGAAGAACGGCAGGTCGTTCTTCGCCACGCGCTTCTCGTAGAGCGTGAGGATGAACGACCCCTGACTGGTATGCAGCAGGAAGTTGGTGTTCTCGACGCCCTCGGCGATGCCCTTGTAGGAGAGCAATTCGCCGAGATCATATTGCCTCAAGAAGTCCGCAAGCTCGTCGGCGGCGACGTCGGTGTAGACCGCCATAAAGGTCTACTCGGCGGCAGCTTCGGGACGCACCTGACGCGGCAGCGGGAAGAACTCGTTCTCTTCCGCGGCCGAGACTGTCTCCACATGCAGCGTGTAGCGCTCGGCGAAGGCGTCCATGATCTCTTCGACGATCACCTCCGGCGCGGAGGCGCCCGCCGTGATGCCAAGGCTCGAGATGTTGCTGAACCGCTCCCAGTCGAGGTCAGCCGCGCGCTGCGCCAGCACCGCGATCCGGCAGCCCTCGCGCTCGGCGACCTCGCGCAGGCGCTGCGAGTTCGACGAGTTCGGCGCACCGACCACGATCAGGGCGTCGACCACCGGCGCCACCTTCTTCACCGCAAGCTGGCGGTTGGTGGTGGCGTAGCAGATGTCTTCCTTGTGCGGCCCGTTGATGTTGGGGAAGCGCTCCTTCAAGAGCGCCACGATCTCCGCGGTGTCGTCGATCGACAGCGTGGTCTGGGTCACGAAGGCGAGGTTGTTGGGGTCCTTCGGGGCGATGGTCTTGGCGTCCTCGGCGGTCTCGATCAGGGTCACGGCGCCGGTCGGAAGCTGGCCGAGCGTGCCCACCACCTCGGGGTGATGGGAGTGGCCGATCAGGAAGATCTCGCGGCCACGCTTGAAATGGATCGCGGCCTCGCGATGGACCTTGGTCACCAGCGGGCAGGTCGCATCCAGCGAGAACAGATTGCGGGACTGCGCGTCGGCCGGAACCGATTTCGGCACGCCATGGGCCGAAAACACCACCGGCGCGGTGGTGTTTTCCGGGATCTCGGCGAGCTCCTCGACGAAGATAGCGCCCTTCTTCTTCAACCCGTCGACGACGTACTTGTTGTGTACAATCTCGTGGCGAACATAGACGGGGGCGCCATATTTATCGAGCGCCCGTTCCACGGTGTCGATCGCCCGGACCACCCCGGCACAGAAGCCGCGGGGAGAACAAAGCACGATCTTGAGGTCTGGTTTGGCTGACATTGAGCGATCTCGGGACCGAATCACCCGTTTCGCCTTCCGGCAGGGGCGGTCGATGGATGGAATGGGCTTAAAACGGTCGGCTTGAACTATACCGCGAGTTCTAAGGGAATTGGGCCCCCTTTCGGGCGCTGTCAAGGCACTATCTATAGCAGAACCATTGCGTGGCTACCCCCTCCGGGCTTATATAGCGCGAATTCCCTGTCATCGCTGATGACCACCGGTTTCGCCTCCAGAGGGGTGGGCGAAGCACAAAGGAGATTTGCCATGAGCAACGCACCTCTGATGCCCAAGGCGACCGCCGTCTGGCTGCTCGACAACACCGCGCTGACCTTCGACCAGGTCGCCGATTTCACCAAGATGCATCCCCTCGAGGTGCGCGCGATCGCCGACGGCGATGCGGCCCAGGGCATCAAGGGCATGGATCCCCTCTCCAACGGCCAGCTCACCCGCGAGGAGATCGAGAAGGGCGAGAGGAACCCGGATTATCGGCTCCGCCTTCAGGAGAGCAAGGTGGTGCTGCCGCCGCAGCCCAAGCGCAAGGGCCCGCGCTACACCCCGGTGTCGCGCCGCCACGAGCGTCCGAGCGCCATCCTCTGGCTGCTGCGCAGCCATCCGGAGCTCAAGGACGCCCAGATCATGCGCCTGGTCGGCACCACCAAGAGCACCATCGCCAGCGTGCGCGACCGCACCCACTGGAACACGTCCCAGCTCACCCCGATCGATCCCGTCACCCTCGGCCTCTGCTCGCAGATCGAGCTCGATTTCGAGGTGGCGCGCGCAGCCAAGGAAAAGCCGATCGACGCAGCCTATGGCGGCGCCACTCTGCTGCCGGCCTCCGAGACCACGAAGAAGGACGAGTTCGAGCCGGCCGAGCGATCGAGCGACGACCTCAACGTCGATGCCGTGTTCGCCAAGCTGAAGACGCTCGGCGGCAAGAAGCAGGAAGAAGAGGAGGAGTAATTCCTCTCTCTTACGCTCATTATCGAACGCAAACGCGGCGGGAAAACCCGCCGCGTTTTTGTTTTTGCCCGCGTTCGCGAGGGCGACAGCAGAACTTGTTGCCGCTGGATACCTTTTATCGGCAACGCCCTCAGAACTTATACGTCACGCCCGCGCCGACCAGCCACGGATCGATGTGGGCGGTGCCAGTGACCGGCAGGCCCGAGACGGTCGCGCTGTAATCCGGGCGCAGCCAGAGCTTCTTGACGTCGACGTTGAGACCCCAGTGCCGGTCGATCATGTAGTCGAAGCCGAACTGCACGGCGCCGCCCCAGGCGTTGCTGACATGCAGGTTGGTGGTGGTGGCGACGATCGCGGGCGGACCGGCGATCGCGGCCGGCGCATTGGCCGCGGAGTTGTTGAAGAACACGGTGTAGTTCACGCCGGCGCCGATATACGGCTTGAACGCGCCGAACTGATCGAAGTGATATTGCAGCGTCAGCGTCGGCGGCAGCAGCGTGGTCTTTCCGATCGGCAGGCTCGCGAGCGAGCCGGTGCCGGTGATCGAGTGCCGCGTCACGCCGAGGATCAGCTCGGCCGCGATGTTCTTGGTGAAGAAATAGCTGATGTCGAGCTCGGGGACGACCTGGTCGCTGATCGACAGGCCGGAGTTCGGCGAGGACAGCGAGGGCACGCCCGCCACATTGACGGTCGAGCCGCCGGCGTCCGGCAACACGCCGAGCACGCGCAGGCGCACCATCCACGGATTGAAGGCTTCCACCGGCGGCGGTGCCTTCTTGTAAACCGGCAAATCGGCAGCTTGCACCGTTGCAAGCATGCCCGCGAGCATCGCGCCAACCGTCGCAAGCCGCGCCAGGTTTCTTGTCGTTCTCTGCATTTCAATCCCCTTCAGCCTTCTCTCGCGCGTCGTTGCGCGACATGAGCGTCAGAGCAGAAAGGGACCGCTGAAGGATTTGACCTTGATCAATTCAGGCCAAGGTCGCCACGATTTGGCCATGGCGTTGCAGATGTGTCACGAAAGCCACGAAGGCGGGATGCATTGCGCGGCAAGATAGTGCCGCACATCATGTCAGGGCCGTTCGGGATGGTTCAGCATGTATTCGCCGAGGTCGCGCTGGCGGCGGTCGGCGCGCGTGGTGGCGGCGTTGCGCTGGACGTCGCGGTCCTTGCGGCAGGCCACGTATTCCGGCGAGCCCTGCGCGTAACCGCGGCCCTGGCAGACCGCATCGTCATCGTCACCGCCCACCGCCACGGCATTCTGGTGACGCGTGGAGCAGGCGGAAAGGGCGATGGCGAGCAGGGCAATCACGAAAAAGCGCGCAACGATCACAGGCATCTCGATCATATGCAAGTTAGTCAATCTCCGAGCAGACCGGGTAACTGAAGTCCATCTAAACCAAGGCATTTACTTGTTCCCGCAAGGATGTCCAACGGTCAAACTTGGGGTCTCCCAAAACTCTTTCCCCCCAACGCAAGAACATCAATCTCAGATTGTAAAATCGACCTTTAGCTGCAAATATGAGCTTTTCGTCAAGGGTTTTGCGACGAGGTTTCTTATGAACATTTTACTCGACTTAGTGAAGCTGGGTGCGATTGGAGCAAGCCTTGCCTTTTTACTGCTTTCATTCCAGCTGCTCAAAAATGAGCAAGCCCTCAAGAACAAGGATGGCAATCCCGCAGAACCACGCCCCCTCTTCTTAGCAGCGATTGGCAATTTCCGCCGCGCCGCACTAACATTTCTGGTCGCCGGCGTGCTTCTGGAATTTTTCCTTTCACAGGGACCGCTCGTGTTGGCAGCTCTGAACCAATCGATCTTGAAAAGTGATCTCACCCGAGTTCGGTTCACGAATTGGGAGTATTCGCCCGAAGTAAAGAAAATCGTTTTTGGCTTTGAGGAAGATCGGATGGATACCTCGCTATATGTTGCGCCGGCCCTAAAGAACAAATACGCGGTTTACGTTGGGGTGAGAAAAAAGGATGCAACCGCAGCCAGTCAGGGACAGTACGATCTGGTACTGGGCCCTTACAAGATCTCCAACCAGAGCAATCTAGAAAAGCAATTGAGCGAAACTGAACTTGCTTCACTTGGGCAAGATTGCGTTCAATTCACTGCATTTGGCGTTCTGAAATCCGACACAGAAAAGGCAGACCTTCCAAAGCCTTTCATCCCAGCTTCGAATCCCAATGAAATCAACTTTTTCAATTCCGCGACCGCATGCCTCCAATAGTCATCACAGGACGATGATCATGCCGCTCAAGCTCACTGCGCTTCACTTTCTTCAGTTTGTCTGCGTCGCCACGGCTCTAGTCTTGGCGACCAATGCGATGGCCGGCACGAAGTGCCAGTCACGTACGGGGTCATCCACGGTTCAGGGGTGCTCGCAGGATCCCTAGAAACCCCTTGCCCTTTTCGGGGAACGATGGAGGGCGCCGTCACACCCGCCCCTTCAGAGCGTCCCCGATCTCCTCGAGCGTCTTGGGATCCTCGATCGTTGCCGGCATGGTCCAGGATTCGCCGTCGGCAATCTTCTTGATGGTGCCGCGCAGAATCTTGCCGGAGCGCGTCTTGGGCAGGCGGCCGACGGTGATCGCGAGCTTGAAGGCGGCGACGGGGCCGAGCTTGTCGCGCACCAGCGCGACGATCTCCTTCTCGATCTCGGCCGGGGCACGCTTCACGCCGGCCTTGAGCACCAGGAAGCCGCAGGGCACCTCGCCCTTGATCACGTCCTTGACGCCGAGCACGGCGCATTCGGCGACGTCGGGATGCGAGGCCAAAATCTCCTCCATGCCGCCGGTGGAGAGCCGATGGCCGGCGACGTTGATGATGTCGTCGGTGCGGCCCATGACGAAGACATAGCCGTCCTCGTCCTTGTAGCCGGCATCCGAGGTTTTGTAATAGCCGGGGAATTCGCTCAAATACGCTTCCTTGAAGCGCGCATCCTGATTCCACAGCGTCGGCAGGCAGCCCGGCGGCATCGGCAGCTTGATGACGATCGAACCCATGGTGTTGGGCCCCACCGGCTTTGCCGCCTCGTCGACCACGTCGACCTGGTAGCCCGGCATCGGCACCGTCGGCGAGCCGTGCTTCACCGGCAGCATGCCGAGCCCGACCGGGTTTCCGGCGATGCACCAGCCGGTCTCGGTCTGCCACCAATGGTCGATCACCGGCACCTTCAGCTGCTGCTCCGCCCATTCGACCGTCGGCGGATCGGCCCGCTCGCCGGCCAAGAAGAGCGTGCGGAACTTCGAGAGGTCGTATTGCCGGATGAATTTTCCTTCCGGGTCCTCTTTCCGGATCGCGCGGAACGCGGTCGGCGCGGTGAAGAACGCGACCGCCTTGTGCTCGGAGATCACGCGCCAGAATGCGCCGGCATCGGGCGTGCCGACCGGCTTGCCCTCGTACATGATCGTGGTCGCGCCATGCAGCAGCGGGCCATAGACGATATAGCTGTGGCCGACCACCCAGCCAATGTCTGAGCCGCACCACCACACCTCGCCCGGCTTGACGCCATAGAGGTTGAACATCGACCATTTCACCGCGACGAGATGACCGCCATTGTCGCGCACGACGCCCTTGGGGATGCCCGTGGTGCCCGAGGTGTAGAGGATGTAGAGCGGATCGGTGGCGGCCACAGGCACGCAAGGTGCCTTCTTGCCGTCGTTCAGCGCCTTGCGGCGCAGGCTCGCCCAATCATAGTCCCGTCCCGGCGCCAGATCGCAGGTGAGCTGCGGACGCTGCAGCACGATGCAGGCTTTCGGCTTGCTGCCGGCCAGCTTGATCGCCTCGTCGAGTAGCGGCTTGTACTGCACGATGCGGCCGGGCTCGATGCCGCAGCTTGCGGACAGAATCAGTTTCGGCTGCGCGTCGTCGATGCGGGTGGCGAGCTCCTTCGCGGCAAAGCCGCCGAACACCACGGAGTGCACCGCCCCGATCCGCGCGCAGGCGAGCATCGCGACCACGGCCTCCGGCACCATCGGCATATAGAGGATGACGCGATCGCCTTTGGCGACGCCGAAATCCTGCATGATGGCGGCAAGCGCCTGCACCTCGTTCAGCAGTTCGGCATAGGTGAATTTGGCGACGCTGCCCGTCAACGGCGAATCATGGATCAGCGCGACCTGGCCGGCGCGGCCGCCTTCGACATGGCGGTCGAGCGCGTTGTAGCAGGTATTGACGACACCGCCGGTGAACCAGCGGCCGTAGGTTCCTTGGCTGGGATCGAAGATTTTCTTGGGTGGCTCGATCCAGTCGATCTCCTTGGCCGCCTCCGCCCAGAAGCCTTCGGGGTCGGCGAGCGAGCGCGCATGGACCTCGTGATAGAGACTCTTGCCCTGGATATTCATTCCCGCGCTCCCGTTCCCTTTATTCGGCTGGCTTTGAGCCTCGTGGCAGGGCGGGCGTGCCGCCATGACCAGGATCAATCGCCGGCCTTGTTTGAGGGCTATTTTCCCGGGAACGGGCCGCGGTTCAAGCTGAAAAGGATGGGTCTTCTGAAGGTAGAGTTCGCGCGGCATTGGCGGTGCGCCCGCTTGCGGGGGAGGGCCGGGGTGGGTGTGCTTCCGCGTCGGGATTGCTCGAGGCCCTCGTAGGTAATCCCCAAGAGGAGGGAGCCCCCACCCGCCGCGCTCTTCGAGCGCGTCGACCTCCCCCGCAAGCGGGAGAGGTAACCGAGCCAGCTGCGCGACCTCGGTCCGCTCAGCTCTCCATAGCATTCAGCTTCTGCAAGCGTTCCTGCATGACCTTCTTGAGGTCATAGCCCGGGCGGCCGAAGCTCGTGTTGCGCGTCGTCAGGAAATCGCGCTGGGTCTTGCGCAGGTCGCTCGCCGAGCGCTTGCTCGCCGTCTTCAGCACGCGCGCGTAGGTCTCAGCGATCTGGCGATCGAGCACGCCCAGGTCGGGATCGGCGCAGATCACCTTCTCGACCTCGCGCCTGGCGGTCGCGCATGCGAAGGACGGACCGTTACCGGACGCCGCATTCAGCGCCCGCGGCGGTTCGGTGCCGAATTTGGCGATCTCGGCGATCATGGTGCGGCGACCGCTCGCGGCATTGTCGTTGGCGGGATCGAGCCGCAGGGCCGCCTCGTAATCGGCCAGGGCCTTCGCGCGCTCCCCCATCTTCTTGTAGAGCACGGCGCGGTTGTTGTAGGTCTTCGCAAAGTTCGGATCGAGCTTGAGCGCGGCATCATAGTCGCTCAAGGCAGCGCCGAGCTCACTCTTGAACTGGTAGGAATCGCCGCGATTGGTCAGGAAGTTCGCGCGCTGCTCGCGCCGGATTGCCTGGTCGTAATCGGCGATGGCCTTGTCGTACTCGCCCATCGCGGCATAGGCGAGGCCGCGATTGTCGTAATATTCCGGCTGCTTCGGATCGAGCCTGATCGCCTCGCTATTGTCGGCAACCGACTTGTCGAACTGGCCGAGCTTCTTCCAGGCCGCGCCGCGGTTGGAATAGGTGCGGGCCCGGTTGGGATCGAGCCGCAGGGCCTCGTCGAAATTCCTGATCGCCTTGTCGTTGTCGCCGCCGAGATAATAGGTCGCGCCGCGGTCGGACCAGGCCTGCGCGTCATCCGGCTTCAGCTTGATCGCCTGGTCGTAATCGGCGAGCGCGCGGTCGAGCCGGCGCTGATTGGTGTAGACGACGCCGCGCAGCCCGTAAGCTTCCGCATCCGAAGGATCGAGCTCGATCGCCCTGCTGAGATCGGCTGCGGCGCGATTGAGATCGCCGCCGGCCTCGCGCAGCAAGTCGCCGCGCAGGCGCCAGGCCTTTGCATTCTTGCCGTCGAGCGCAATGGCGCGGTCGATATCCCGCAAGGCCTGGGTGAGGCCGCCCGAAGTCCGGGCATGGGCATCGGCACGAACCAGCAAAGCCGCGGCACGGTCGGACGTGGGATTGGCCGCCTGGTCGATGATGACGGCGCAGGCCGGGATCAACTCGGCCGGGGCGGCCTTGCTGCCCATCACACAATCGGTGCCGGCGGAGGCTGGGTTTGCAAGGGCAAGGCTCATGGCCGCGCCGGCGAGAAGGATGCGCAGCGATGTCTTGGTAAACGAAGAGATTTGCGCGGAAAAATGCGTGCCGCACATGACAGAGGACTCCGTGACGTCAGGTTTTCACCATTGTCGCGGCGGGAAAGGGATGGGTTCAATTCGGGGCTGTCGTCGTCATGGCCGGGCTTGTCCCGGCCATCCACGTCTAGCCCCCGGGACGGAAAGAACGTGGATGCCCGGGACAAGCCCGGGCATGACGAACTCTCACAAGGCGACGACGCTCAATATCCGTCCACCCCGTTGATCTCTTGCACCCGCTCCTGCATCGCCTTCTTCAGATCGTACCCCGGCCGGCCATACGCCGCGTTGCGGCGGGCGATGAACGCGTCCTGCTCGCGCTGGAGCTTCTTCGCCGCCGCCGGATTGGGCGCCTCCCGGATCGCCCGCACATGCGATCCGTAGATCTCGCGGTCGAGATCGGCGAGCTCGCGATTGCCGCAGATCGCTCTTTCCACCGCGCGACGCGCTCGTGCGCAATTGAAACTGGGCTTGCCGGCCACGGCCATCTGCGCGCCGATCCGCTCGATCTCGCGCGCCATCGCCTTGTGATTGGCCTTGGCCTTCTCGTGGTTCGGATCGATCTTCAGGGCCGCGCCGAAATCCTGCACCGCCTTGGGCTTGTCGCCCTTTTTGAGCCAGAGCTCGCCGCGCGCATTGAAGATGTCGGCAAGCGTGGGGTCGAGCTGGAGAGCGCGGCTGTCGTCGGCGATGGCGCGGTCGACCTGATCGTGCCGCGCAAAGAGCGCCCCGCGCGCGATCAGCGCCTTGATCAGATCCCCCTTCGCGGTCTTCTCATTGTCGATCACGGCGGCACAGGCCGTGGCGGCCTTTTCCATGTCGTCGGCCGCGGTCGCCGCGAGGCACGATGCGACATCGACCTGGATCACCGCAGCCGGCTCGCCGCCGGTCGCAGCCTTCGCGCCGGCAAGCGGGAGCGCGCAAAGCAACAATGCACCTGACGATTGGATGAGTTTTCGAAAACGCATGCTCATGGCGGTCAGAAGTCTTGCTTTCGGTCTTGCCTTACGTCTTGCCTTTTTGGACTTGCCTTTGAGAACTTGCCATCAAGACTTGCCTCGGGGCCGTACTATCCATCATACGGCCCGATTGGTGCTGGCTTGTGGCGCCGCTCACGTCGAGTTCGAGGATCATCGTGTCGACATTCGAATGGATAATCGTGCTGCTGCTCGGCGCCGTTGCCTTATCGGCGCTGGCGCGGCGGATCAAGGTCCCCTAC
Organism: Bradyrhizobium sp. WYCCWR 12699; assembly: GCF_032144035.1. Classification (NCBI taxonomy): domain Bacteria; kingdom Pseudomonadati; phylum Pseudomonadota; class Alphaproteobacteria; order Hyphomicrobiales; family Nitrobacteraceae; genus Bradyrhizobium; species Bradyrhizobium sp. WYCCWR 12699. The sequence continues at coordinate 65,402 of NZ_JAVTJN010000005.1, read as the reverse complement.
CCGACCTTTCTCGCCATCGGCGGCGCGCTGATCGCCTTCGTGCCCTCCAGCCCGTCCTGGACGCTGGAGCCCGACCTGGCATTGGCCCTTTTTGTCGCACCGGTCCTGCTCGACGCCGCGTTCGACACCTCGCTGCGCGATCTGCGCAACAATTGGGTTCCCGTCTCGACCCTGGTCGTCGCGGCGGTCGGCCTGACCACGGCCGGCGTCGCCGTCGTGGCGCACCGGCTGATGCCCGAGATGCCCTGGGCCGCCGCGGTTGCGCTCGGCGCGATCGTGGCGCCACCCGATGCGGCTGCCGCGGTCGCGATCCTGAGCCAGGTCAAGCTGCCCCACCGCATGGTGAAGGTGCTGGAGGGCGAAAGCCTGCTCAACGATGCCAGTGCGCTGCTGATCTATCGCATTGCGGTCGGAGCGGTCGCCACCGAGCATCTGACGTGGAGCCAGGTTGCACCGACCATGGCGCTGGCCCTGGTCGGCAGCGTCGTCGCCGGCCTGCTCGCAGGCCGCATCATTCCGCTGTTCCTGGAGCGGGTGACGGAGGCGCCGAGTGCCATCATCGTGCAGTTCGCCACCACCTTCATGGTCTGGATCGCCGCCGAGCATCTCGGCCTCTCCGGCATCCTCACCATCGTGGTCTATGCCATGACGATGGCGCGCTCGGCGGGGATGCGCATGCCGGCGCGGCTGCGGGTGCCGTCTTACGCGGTCTGGGAGACCATGGTGTTCGTGCTCAACGTGCTCGCCTTCATGCTGATCGGCATGCAGATGCGGCCGATCTGGACACGGCTGGATGCGGGCGTACGCTGGGAATATTGCGTGGCTGCGGCCTGGATCCTGCTCACCGTGGTGCTGGTCCGGCTGCTCTGGGTGACGTTCTACCGCACCACCTTGCGCGTGCTGGTCGCACAGGGGATCTATCATCCGAAGGACCCCAGGGCCGTCGCCTCGCCCAAGGGCGGCCTCATCATCTCCTGGTGCGGCATGCGTGGCCTCGTGACGCTCGCGACCGCGTTCGCGCTGCCGGAGAATTTTCCCCAGCGCGACTTCATCGTCTTCATCGCCTTTGCGGTGGTGCTGGGATCGCTGGTGATCCAAGGCCTGACGCTGCGGCCGCTGATCCTGGCGTTCGGCCTCAAGGATGACGATCCCGTCGGCACCGAGGTCGCGCACGCACGCGCCGTCGCTTATCGCGCAGCGCTCGATGCGATCGAGAACGATCCGTCCGAGGAGGCGGAGATCCTGCGCCTCGAATATCGCGCCGTCCTGATGCAGGCCGAGAGCGATCCCAAGGGCGGCATCGCCAATGGCGAACTGCCCGCCGATCCCCTGCGCCGCCGCGCCATCGAAGCCGCGCGCAAATCGATCGTCGACCTCCGCGCCACCGAGGTGATCGGCGACGATGCCTTCCACCGGATCGAGGAAGAGCTCGATCGCGCAGAATTGAGCGCGGGGGGATGAGGTAGCGACAGTGGAGGGGGAACAGCCGGCATTGAACCAAACCACTCTTTCCCAGACTCACTCCTGATGACGACCCTGACCGACGACCGTCGTGTACGCGCGCGAGATGCGTCGCCTGCACGATATTTTTATCTGCACATGGCCCTGGCCTGCGCCGCCACCGCCTTTCTCGGTTTTGCGCCGACCTATTGGGTCCCGCTCGCCCACCGGACGCTCTCCGCAAGCCCGGTGATTCATTTTCACGGATTCTTGTTCTTCACCTGGTCGCTTTATTTCGTGTTGCAGACCTGGCTCGCGGCCTCCGGCCGCGTGGTCAATCACCGTTCGCTCGGCATTGCCGGTGTCTCGCTCGCGACTGCGATGACCATCTTCGGCTTCCTCGCTTCCGTGCACGTGATGCAGCATTCCGCCGCGCTCGGGCAGCGCGAAGCGGGCATCGTCTTCTCGATCGTGCCGATGAGCGGCATCGCGTTCTTCGCAATCGTGTTCGTGCTGGCGATCATGAACACGCGCAAGCCCGAGATTCACAAGCGCCTGATGTTGCTCGCCGCGGTCTCGATCCTAGACGCTGCGATCGCGCGCTGGTTCCTGACCTTCCTGGCGCCTCCGGGACCGCCCGGCCCGCCGCCGGTGCCGGTGACGATCGCGCCGGCCGTCGTCGCCTCGCTGCTGCTTGTCGTCGCCATGGTGCGCGACTGGCGAACCGAAGGCCGCGTGCATCCGGTCTATATCTACGGCACGCTCGCGCTGCTGGCGGTGAAGGTGCTGAATTGGCCGATCAGCGAGACCGCGGCCTGGCATTCGTTTGCCGGCGGCATTCTGGCGCTGGCGCAGTAATCACCGCTGTCGTCCCGGACCGGCGCGGCCGCCGGGACGACGGCAGAGTGTGGGCGCCTACGCCCCCGCCTTGCACGTGATGCCGCCGTCCACCACGAGCTCTATCCCCGTCACATATTTCGACTCGTCCGACGCCAGGAACAGCGCGGCGTTGGCGACGTCGAAGGCATCGCCCATGTGGCCCATCGGCACTTGCGCATCGCGGGCGCGCCACATCGCCTCGACATCGCCCTTGGCGTAGCTGGCGGCAAGGCCTGCGGAATGCTCGACCATCGGCGTCTTCATCAGGCCGGGCAGGATCGCGTTGACGCGCACATGATGGCGCGCGAACTCGATCGCCGTGGTGCGGGTCATCTGGTTCATGGCCGCCTTGGAGGTGCCGTAGGTGACGTAGGAGATGCCCATGTGACGGATCGAGGCGATCGAGGAGATATTGATGATCGAGCCGCCGCCCTGCTTCACCATGACGGGGATGACATGCTTCATGGCGAAATAGGCGCTCTTGAGGTTGACGCTGAAGACGCGGTCCCAGCTTTCTTCGGTCACCTCGACCACGCTGCCCATCTCGGCGATGCCGACATTGTTGTCGAGCACGTCGATGCGGCCATAGGCCTTCAGGCACGCCGCCACCATCGCCTCGATCTCGCTCGCCCGCGACACATCGGCCGTGAAGGCCGTCGCCTTGCCGCCCTCGCCAGTGATGATCTTCGCCGTCTCCTCGGCCGCAGCGCCGTTGCGGTCGACGCAAAACACCTGCGCGCCCTCGCGCGCAAAGGTCACCGCGGTTGCCTTGCCATTGCCCCAGCCGGGCCCGATCGAGCCGGCCCCCACCACCATCGCAACCTTGCCCTTGAGCCGATCCATTTGTGTCTCCTTGTTGTTGTTCTTGTAGCCCGGATGAAGCGAGGCGTAATCCGGGCTACGGATCGTCGCACACCTTCATCGTCGTCACGTTAGCACCAATGGGATGTCCGACAATCTCCGACAGCGTCCGACACTGTCCGTCATGGCACAACCGCCATTCGCCCGCCGCGCCGGAATTGCCGAGCACCACCTCTTGCATCGGTGCCCGCTTCGGCTGCCACTGAAACCAGCCGTCGACCAGCCGTGCCTCCGGCGGCGGCTCCATGCCGGGGCCGGTGCCCTTGACGCGGGCCTGCACCAATTCGAGACCGGCGGGCGTGACGCGCCAATCCTCCTGCCAGTCGATCTTGGCGATCGAATGCGTCCAGACCAGCGTGAAGGCGGACAACGTCAGCGCCTTCACGCCGAAAGCCGTGGCGAAGCAGAGGCTCACACCGCCTCGACCGGCGCCGGCGGACGCTGCCGCCACTGCCACAGCACGAGCGCCGCGGCGAGCACGAATCCGGCGGTGTCGCTGAACGCAAATTCGCCGAGCAGGCAGAACGCGGCACCTAGCGCGACCAGGCGCTCGATCAGCGTCAACCGTGTGAACAAGAAGCCGATCGCGACCATCCCGAACAGGGCGATCGCCACCAGCGCCTTCACGCTCGCCAGTGCCACCGCGCCGTAGAAGCCGAGCTTGGCCGCCATGGGATCGCCGGCCTGCAGCATCAAGGCGGGCGAATAGACGAAGATGAAGGGGATGACGTAGCCGGCGAGCGCGATGCGCATCGCCTCCCAGCCGATCTTGTCCGGGTTCTCCTTGGCGATCGGCGCCGCCGCGAGCGCGGCCAGCGCCACCGGCGGCGAGAGGTCGGCCATGATGCCGTAGTAGAACGCGAACATGTGGCTCGCGATCAGGGGCACGCCGAGCTTGGCAAGCGCCGGCGCGGCCAGCGCAGCGGTGATGATGTAGGTCGGGATGGTCGGAATGCCGGTGCCGAGCAGGATCGACAGCAGCATGGTCATGATCAGCGCCAGGAACAGGCTCTTTTCGCCGAGCCCGATCACCCAGCCGCCGAAGATGGTGCCGACGCCGGTCTGCGACATCATGCCGATGATGACACCGACGATGGCGCAGGCCATGCCGACGGTGATGGCGGATTTGGCGCTCTCGGCGAGCGCATCGCGGCACTCGCGCAACGCCTTGAACCCGCCGCGTACGAAGGCAGCGATCAGGATCAACCCGACGACGACGCTTGCGACCGGCACGATCTTGAGACCGTCACGCGACAGCGCAGCGACGACGAGCGCAAGGCCGACCCAGAAGATGATGCGGATCGCATTGGAGGAGGCGCCCGTCGTGATGGCGGTGCCGAGGATAAGCGCCACCGTGAGCGCAAGGCCCATGCTGCCGGCATAAAGCGGCGTGAAGCCCTCGAACAGCATGTAGACCAGCGCGGCCAACGGCAGCACGAGGTACCAGCGCGTCACCAGCGCCCTCCACGCGCTCGGGATCTCCGAGCGCTTCATGCCGACGAGGCCGTGCTTGCCGGCCTCCAGATGCACCATCCAGAAGGCCGAGGCGAAATAGAGGATCGCGGGGATCGCCGCCGCCTTGACGATCTCCGAATATTGCACGCCGAGCGTTTCGGCCATGATGAAGGCGACCGCGCCCATCACCGGCGGCATGATCTGCCCGCCCATCGAGGCCGTCGCCTCGACGCCGGCGGCGAACGCGCGGCGATAGCCGAACCTGATCATCAGCGGAATGGTGAACTGGCCGACGGTGACGACGTTGGCGACGCCGGAGCCCGAGATCGTGCCCATCATGCCCGAAGCGAACACCGCGACTTTGGCGGGGCCGCCGCGGGTCCTGCCAAACAGCCCAAGCGAAACATCGGTGAAGAGCTGGATCATGCCGGCGCGCTCCAGGAACGAGCCGAACAGGATGAACAGGAAGATGTAGGTCGCCGAGACGTAGATCGGCACGCCGTAGAAGCCTTCGGTGCCGAACGACAGATGCGTGATGATCTGGTCGAAATCGTAGCCGCGATGGTTGAGCGGCGACGGCAGATATTGGCCGAAGAACCAGTAGACGAGGCACGCGCCGCACATCAATGGCAGCGCCGCGCCCATCAGGCGCCGCGTGCCTTCGAAGATCAAAACCGCCAGCAACGTGCCGACCACGAGATCGAGCCGGGTCGGATCGCCGTCGCGCGCGATCAGGTCGGCATAGAAAATCCACTGGTAGAGCCCGCAGAGGAAGCCCGCGCCGCCGATCACCCAGCCGAGCGCGCGGCCGGCATTGCTCTTCGCGGTGAAATTGGCGATCAGGCCGAAAGTGAGGAGAACCAGGAAGCCGACATGGACGCCGCGCACCACCTGGCTCGGCAGATAGTTGAAGGCGGCGACATAGAGCTGGAAGGTGGCGAAGGCGATGCCGATCCAATAAGCGAGCGCGCCCCACCAGCCCGGGCCGAACCCTTCGGGGAAACCGTGCTCGAAATTGTCGAACTCGACCTTGATGGGGGCCTGGGTGGCCTCTGCCTTTTCCAGCATCTAAATCGTCCTTAGCCCGTGAGGGCGATAATAGCACCGGCACTGCTGCCGCATACGTCATGGCCGGGCTTTTCCCGGCCATCCACGGCTTACGGTGCCGCTAAGAACATGGATGCCCGGGACATCTGCGCGAAGACGCGCTTCGCGCTTTTGCCCCGGGCATGACGTCGGCGGATGAGGCTGATTACTTGATCAGCCCTTTTTCCTTGTAATAGCGGATCGCGCCGGGGTGCAGCGGAACCGGGCTGCCGCTGGCGGCGGTCTCGAGCTTGATCTCCTTGCCGGCGGCATGCGCGTTCACGAGTTCCGGCAGCGACTCGTAGACCAGCTTGGTCATCTGATAGGCGAGATCGTCCGACACGGCGGAGCTCGTGACGAGATAGTTGATCACGGCCGCCGTCGGCACGTCCTTGTCCTGGCCGGCATAGGTGTTGGCCGGAATGATCGCGGAGACGAAGGGCGGGCCGATCTTGTCGACCGTCTCCTTCGGCACCGACACCACCGTGATCGGGCTCGAGGTCGACAGGTCCTTCAGCGAGGCGACGCCAAGGCCGGCCGATTGCAGCGTCGCGTTGAGCTGCCGGTTCTTCATGAGGTCGACGGATTCGGCGAACGGCAGATACTCGACCTTGCCGAGATCCTTGTAGCTCATGCCGGCCGCGGACAGGATGGCGCGCGAATTCAGCTCGGTGCCGGACTTCGGCGCGCCGACAGAGAGGCTCTTGCCCTTGAGGTCGGCCAGCGTCTTGATGCCGGACTCGGTGGTCGCGACGATCTGGATGTAGTTCGGATAGATCGCGCCGATGGTGCGCAGCTTGTCGAGCTTGGTCTTGAAGCCCGCTTCCTCCTCACCGTCCCAGGCCGCCTTCAGCGAATCGCCTAGCGTGAACGCCAGCTCGCCGCGGCCCTGCTGCAGCAGGATCAGATTCTCGACCGACGCCTTGGTGGCCTGCACCTGCGTCTTCACGTTCGGGATCTTGTCGCCGTAGATCTTTCCGATCGCGACCCCGAGCGGATAATAGACGCCGGAAGTGCCGCCGGTCAGCACGTTGATGAAGGATTGCGCCTGCGCGCAAGGTGCCGACGCCGCCAGAGCAAGAGCCGCGGCCGCGCCGAAAATGGTCCGTTTCATGGTTGTTGTTCTCCCCAAACCGGCCGCGAAATTGGCCGGATGACGCGAGCGGGTCAACCCATCCAAAAGATAAAGCTGGGCTGCGGTAAATGGCCGATCCGGCTCGATTTTTCGGGAACCGGCGGGTGCGGCGACATGGCGCAGCGGCCGCTGCGCGGCCCGAACGCGTCAGATTCGGGCGCGCGATCCCGGTCTCACTGGAACGTCATGTCCAGACACTTGGAGATGTCGGAGCCGAGGCCGGAGGAGATGGTGATGCAGCCGCGGATCTTCTGCGCGCCGACGTCGGCGGCCCACACCGAATAGCCGCCGGGACCGAAGAACGAATTGGTGTTCGGCGGCTCGGTCTCGGTCGCGTCGAAATCATACTTGCCGTCGGTCTCGAAAATGCGCGGCTTCTTGGTGCAGCCGCCGTCGGTCTGGACGTTGATGACTTCCTTGTTGTCGCGGGTCAGCGCCAGCGAAACCTGGCAGCGGAAATATTCCGAGGTCTTGGTGTTGAAGAGATAGGTGTAGGACTTGCAGGTCGCCGTGTTCAGCTTGCCCGGGGCAAGGCCGCGGCTGCACGAAATGCGCTGGTTGTGGCTGAGCTGGTAGTCATCGGCCCGGGCGGCCGGCACCAGGGCCGTCAACGACAATGCAGCAGCCCAGCAAAGTTTAATCCCATGGCGCATCCGAATCATCCCTGCCAATAATTTTGTCGAGTTGCGTTCTAGACGGAAAGCGGAACATAGTCGCGAGGGGACGAAGGGAAAATCACAAACTGCTGGGCAAGACGTGATGCGCTGCGGCGCTTTCGCAAATTGACCCGGACATACCGTTCGTGATTTGTTCAAGCCCGGATGTCCCGACCGTGGGAGGATGGGAATGACGGCATTTTCAATCAAGCCATTTGCAATCGCAGTCGCACTCGGCGCCTTTTCAGCGCCCGCATTGGCGCAAGCCCCGGCAACGCCGTGGGAGCTCAAGCCCGACACCGGCTACGCCTATGACAAGGAGGGCAAGACCTTTTCCTACAAGATGGGCACCAGCAATGCCGGCGAACTGCTGAAGGGCGCCAAGAAAGTGCCGAAGGGCACGCTGTTCTTCATCGGTCACAACGGCCAGCTCTACATGCGCAGCGGCCCGTATCTGGAAGGCGACGGCAAGTTCAAGTTCGGCCCGGATCAGTAAGGGCTGCGGCTCTCGCCGCAAACGAAGCTGTCGTAGTGTGGGCAAAGGCGCCCTTGCGCCGTGCCCACCATCTCTCTCCATCGCAGAAGGTGCGTGGGCACGCTTCGCTTTGCCCAACCCTGCGGCAGGTCGCTACGGCAGCGGGTTGCTAAAATGCCGCCGCCAATTCCCTTGCGCCGGGCTTGCTGCTGTTCGCATCCATCCGATCGTCCGTCACCGCGAGCAGCTTCGCCACCGTGTTGTGGCGGATCGCGACCGGATTGCGCTCGTAGCCGCCGCGCTGGAAGAAGTTCGAGGTCGGCACCTGCTCGCGCATCGCCTGCGGCATCGTCACCATGTCGAGCCCGGTGCCGTCGCCGGTGAGGTTCATCATCTCGAGCTCGGCGGCGGTGAGCGGACGGGTGTAGCCCTTGGCGCGGGCGAACAGCACCGAGGTCAGCAGCTTGTGGGTCTGCAGCATCGGCCCGACATCGATGTCGAGCACCATCGCATGCATGGCCCAGCCCTGCGCGGTGTTGCCGATCTTCTCATGCTCCGACCAGGTGTCGGGCACCGCCTTGGCATGCGCGACCATCTTCTTCAGCACGACGAGCTTGTGCTCGAGCGACTGCCGCGCCGGTCCTGATGTCCGCGCCACCTTGTCGGAGAGCGCACGAATGAGTTCGTGGCCCTGCTCGGCCAGCAGCTCGACGCTGTTGGTGGTCAGGAGCTGGTTGTAGCCCATCGCGGTCGAGATCGCTCGCTTGCCGCCATGCTCGATTCCCGCCTGCACGTCGTGAGTGCCGGTGCCGCCGGTCTCGAACGAATAAACGCGCACGGCCTGCTCGCGCGTCAGCCCGGAGGCGAGCGCGTAGCGCGCATAGGCGCGCTTGAACTCGACCTCGCTTGTGGGTCGTTGCGGCATGAACTGGTAGAGCTCCTGCGCCGCGCGCAGGAAATCGGCGACGACGGGGATCGGCTTTTTGACAGGCCGGTCCGGCGTTTCCTCCGGCTCCGGATTCACCGGCTTCTTCGGCCCGTTATAGAGCGGCGGATGCTCCAGCACGTAATCGTCGAGCGTCACCTGCTGCCCGCTGCGCCGCTTGGCGTTGCGGCCTTTGCGCTTCTCGGAGATCTGGCTCCAATAGGCGCCGGCCTCGGCGTCGAACGCCGCGCGCGCCGCCTGGTACTCCGCGAGCTTGCGGCGATATTCGAGCACGGCGGGCGAAGCGCCACCTTGCGCGAAAAACTGCGACAGCAGCTGGGCGTTGGCGTCGCGGACGGCGGGCGGCAGCGCGTCCGCCTCGCCGCCATGTGCGATGGGTGTGACCAGGACAAGCGCGAGTGGAACCAGCGCCAATGTGTTTCGAATCGATCGATGCATGCCGCCCTCTTAGCAGGCATCCGGTAACCGTCACGTTAACGCGCCGTTTACCATCACTTCCAGGCGAATACCGGCTGTTCCAGGTCGGTGACGCGGGTGTGCCGCCCCGCCAGCACCTCGCGGAACTGGTAGATCAGCGCCGCCGTCGGCGCGTGGATCAGGCTCATCTGGTGATGGAAGCGGATCACGCGGCGGGTGCTTTCGGGGATCGCGGTGAAATCGAACGCGTCATCGCGCTCGATCGTGTCGAGCGCGATGCGATGGACGGAGGCGACCTCGTCCGGGTTCGGCGTGATCGCGACACGGCCCGCCGCCCACACCACGACCGGCGTGATCAGATAGCCGGAGCGGGTCGGATAATCGTCGAGCAGGCCGAGCACCGCGTCGGCTGAAAGTTTTAGCGCGAGCTCTTCATCCAGCTCGCGCAACGCCGCCTCGACCGGCGTCTCGCCGGCATCGCAGCGTCCGCCCGGCAGCGCCCACTGGCCGCGATGGGAGCGCAAGCTCGACGCGCGCCTGGTGAGGAGGAAGGCGGTGTCGTCACCGTCGCTGGATTCGGTCAGCGCCAGCACCACCGCGGCGCGCTTCAGCGCCGACGGCTCGGCCTCGTCAGGCAGCCGTGCGAAGGACGCGCAGGCCGCTTCGATATTCCGTCTGGTGGCATCGCCGAAAGGTCTCATGAAGCTTGACTACACCAGGACCGCATCTGATGAAACGAGCAGAGACAGCGTTGCAGGGATGAACCTGAAGATGACGAGCAAGGCCGCCGCGAGGCTGAAATCAGAGGGCTGGAGCATCCTCGAGACCACCGGCTTCATGCACCTGGTCGGTCCCCTGTGGGAGCGCGAGGTCGACGGCCATTACGAGTTCGCGCTTGCCACCGAAGACAAGCACCACAACCGCCGCGGCATGGTCCAGGGCGGCGTCATGATGACCTTCGCCGACCGAACCTGCGGCATGACCGCCCGTTACGTCTCCGGCAAGGAGTTCATGGCGACGGTGCAGCTCGACACCCATTTCGTCGAAGCCGGCCAGATCGGCGACATCCTGATCTCCCGCCCCCGCGTGGTGCGCTCGACCCGCAGCCTGATCTTCATGAGCACGGAAGTGACGGTCGACGACCGCTGCATCGTGATGGCGAACGGCGTGTTCAAGATCCTGAAGGGGCCGGGGTAGCGCTCGCGCTGGCTCGCCCCCCGCCGCCTACCACGCACCGAGGCGCGCTTGTCCCGGACGACGAGAGGAGATTGGGCTTCTTTCCTCACACCGTCCTTGCGAGACGCCCTTGCGACGAAGCAATCCAGGCTGCTTCCGCGGACGCAGCTCTGGATTGCTTCGCTGCGCTCGCAATGACGAACGTAGCTGGCTATGCTGCCCTCCATCGAACGATCGAGGAAATCGCCCATGCAATACCGTCAGCTCGGCCGCTCCGGCCTGAAAGTGTCGCCGATCTGTCTGGGCTCCATGATGTTCGGCGGGCCCACCGATGAAGCCACATCGAAGCGGATCATCGCGAAAGCTCGCGATGCCGGCATCAACTTCATCGACACCGCAGACGCCTATTCGAAGGGCGCATCCGAGGAGGTCGTCGGCCGCGCCATCGCAGGCAACCGCCACGCCTGGGTGCTTGCCACCAAGCTCGCCAATCCCATGAACGCTGGGACGGGGGACGATCCCAACCGCGTCGGCCTGTCGCGGCGCTGGGTGCTGCAGGCCGCCGACGAAAGCTTGACGCGGCTCGGCACCGACCACATCGACATCTACTATTTGCACAAGGAAGACCATGCGACGCCGCTGGAGGAGACGGTGCGCGCGATGGGCGATTTGATCCGCGCCGGAAAGGTGCGCTATTTCGGCGTTTCCAACTACCGCGCCTGGCGCGTCGCAGAGATCTGCAACATCTGCGACCGGCTCGGCATCGACCGTCCCGCGGTGAGCCAGCCCTATTACAACGCGATGAACCGCATGCCCGAGGTTGAGCATTTTCCGGCCTGCTCCTATTACGGCCTCGGCATCGTGCCCTACAGCCCGCTGGCGCGCGGCGTGCTCACGGGCAAGTACAGGCCGGACGCCGCCCCCGACAAGGAGACACGCGCGGGACGCAACGACACCCGCATGATGCAGACCGAATGGCGGCCGGAATCGCTTCAGCTCGCACAGGAGATCAAGACTTACGCGGAGAGGCGGGGCATCACCGCCGGCCAGTTCGCGGTCGCCTGGGTGCTCAACTCCGCCTTCGTCTCCTCGATCGTCGCGGGGCCGCGCACCGAGGAGCAGTGGGACGGCTACATCAGCGCGCTCGACTATCGCTTCACCGCCGATGACGAAGCATTGATCGACCGGCTCGTCGTTCCCGGCCATCCGTCGACGCCGGGCTACAACGACCCCGCCTACCCGATCGAAGGCCGCCGCGCGCGGACGGCGTGAACTTCGGAGAGGATCATGCTCCACGAAGACCGCTACGGCCTGCCGCTCTCCACCGCATCCGATGCGGCTGCCTCCGCCTATCGCGAGGGCGTGGACCTCATGCTCGCGGGCTGGACCGGCATGGCGGAGACGCTGGAGCGCGCCATTACGGCCGACCCGGATTTTGCGCTTCCCCATATCGCCCGTGCCCGCGTGCACGCCTTCTATCAGCAGGGCGATCTCGCACGTCAGAAGGCGGCGCTCGCGCGCGAGCTGGCCGCCAGGCGCGGCACGGAGCGCGAGCGCTCGCATGTCGGGACGCTGGCGCTGGCGATCGAGGGTCGGCTGCCGGAAGCGATCGCAGCGACGCTGAAGCATGTCGAGAGCTGGCCGCGCGATGCCCTGGTGCTGTCGCTGCCGCTCGGCGCCTTCGGCCTGTTCGCCTTCTCCGGCATGGCGGACCACGATCGCGCGCGGCATGAGCTGTGCGAGAGGGTCGCGCGGCATTACGGCGAGGACTGGTGGTTTCTCACCATGGCCGGCTGGGCGATGACCGAGAACGGCGACGTTGCGCGCGGCCGCGCCATCACCGAGTGCGGCTTCAATCTGCGCCGGGCTAACGCCCATGCCGCGCATGCGGTGCTGCATGCGATGTTCGAGGACGGCTCGATCGACGCGGCCGACCGCCTCGTCGGCGAGTGGATTCCGACTTACGACCGCGCCGGAATCCTGCACGGCCACATTCGCTGGCACCAGGCGCTCGGCGCGCTCGAGCAGGACGATGCGGCCCGCGCGCTCGCGATCTATGCCGACGTGCTCCAGCCCACAGCCACGCAAGCGCCGCCGCTCAACGTCATCACCGATGCCGCCTCGCTGCTCTGGCGCCTGTCGGCCTACGGCCACACCGTACCAAAGGCGCTCTGGACCGAGGCCGACGCCACTGCACAAAAACTGTTTCCGAAGTCGAGCCTGCCTTTCGCTGACGTCCACATGGCGCTGTTCGCGGCGGCGACGCAGAATCAGGAGGCGCTCGCTGCACGTCTTGCGATGATCGAGCAGCGGCTCGCCGAGGGCAGGTTGCCGGCCGGCCCCGTGGTGCCGGCGATCTTCCGCGCGCTGGCGGCCTTTGCCGATGAGGACTACGCCTCATGCGTGCAAACGCTCGCGCCAGTCCTCACGGAGGTCGTGCGGATCGGCGGCAGCCACGCCCAGCGCGAGCTGGTCGAGGACACCTACATCGTCGCGCTCATGCGCAGCGGCGAGCTGCCCCGCGCCCGCGCCGCACTGGACGCCCGCCTGCACCGCCGCCCCTCGCTTCGCGATGCACGCTGGCAGGCGGCGATGGGCTAGCTCTGCCACGAAAAAAACACCGGCCTGACGGCAAGTGCCGGCCGGGACGGTTGGGCGATTGCGGCGAATCGCCGTCGGGGTGGCGCGGTGGTATTCCAGAACGGTCTTGCAGAACAAACGGGATCGCAACCAATTTGCGGTTCGATCGTTATGGTGCGGACCTATTCCGCCGCCACGGCCCTCCGGCACACGAGCCCGACGATGCGCCTTCGCCGACCGGTCCTCTTCGCCATGGCCATGGTCTTGACCATGCCCTTGGCAAGTCCTTGTTTTGCCGAGACTTCCGAACCGATCCCGGTCAACAATCCGCCGGCGCAGCAGAATGCCCTCATCGACCTCCTGGCGCTGATGTCGGGCCATTGCAAGACGCTCAAGGTCGCCGGCCGCGCCTTTGCCTGCAAGACGGTGGCCTACGCCCATGGCGACAAGGGCCGGGTCAATTTCGCGGTCGCAGTCGACGATCCCTCCGACGACAGCCACGTGGTGTCGTTCTCCGGCGAGAACGGCAAGCGCGCCGACGACAATTCCTACGAGCTGCCGATCGACCGCATGCTGCTCAACTCCAAGGACCGCCCCAAGGTCGATGGCCTGCCGGTGCCGGCCGAGCAGACCTCCACCGGCCTCTGCCGCCAGACCGGCAACTTCGCCGCCAGGAAGGTGACCGATGTCACCTGCTCGGCGACCGACAACGAAGGCCGTCGATATGAACTGCTGTTCGTCTCCGACGGTACGCCGGTGAGCGTTCGCCGCATCCGGCAGTCCTCGCCGTCGATCCAGGATCCGTTCAAGTAGCGGCACTTCGTCTCGGCTTGCGTGGTAGCGCAACCGTCACGCATCGCTCCGTTGAAACTCCAGGCGAGGCGGTTATGCTCACGCCAGCGTTCTCATCGCGGAGACGCGATCGCAGTGGGGGCGGGCCGACGGTCCAGCAACGCGCGTATGATCACCGGGCTGGTGCGCATCCTGATCGTCTGCCTGCTTGCAAGCCTGTCGCGCGACTGCATCGCGGCCGAGGGCAAGCGGCAGGGTTCGATCCTGGTTCTTGAAGAAGCCGATTTTCGCTCGCCGTTTTATTCCGAGATCTTTGCCGGCATCCGCGCCGCCGCGAAGCAGAGCGGCACGGCTGACACGGTGATCTACGGCGAGAGCCTCGATCTCAGCCGCTTCCCTGGACCCGGCTATGAAGAGAGCGTGGTCGGCCACCTCAGGACCAAATATGCACAGCGGCCGATCGACGTCATCGTTTCAATTGGCGTCACATCGGCGAAATTCCTTCAAAAGCGCAAGCAGGAGATTTGGCCGACCGCGCCAGTCGTCTACGGCTTCGTGCCTGATCTGCCCGAAACGCGCGCGCTGTTTCTGCCCGATACCACCGCCGTCTTCGCCCGCGTGACGCCAGCACATTTGCTGAATGCTGCGCGCGCCATCGTCCCCGACCTGACCCGCGTCGTCCTCGTGGGCGATGCCTGGAAGAATCCGCTGGTGTATGGACATTGGAAGCAGGACTTCGCGGCCATGATGCCGGGCCTCGAAGTCACAGATCTCTCCGATGCCGTGCTGCGCGACGTCCGCAAGCAAGTCGCTTCGCTGCCCGACCGTTCCGCGATCCTGACCTCCGCGATGTATTCCGACGGCGAAGGCACCCTATTATTCCCCGGCGTCGGCGCTCGCGCTCGTCGCCGAGACTGCGAACCGTCCGATCGTCATCACGTCCGACACATTCCTCGGGCGATCGGGCGTCGGCGGCTTCCTGCTGATGCCGGAGATCATCGGACGGGAAGCCGGCGAAGTCGCCATGCGGATACTCGACGGCGAAGCGCCGTCGAACATCGTCCCCTTCGACGGGGACAACGTGAAACCGATCTTCGACTGGCGCCAGCTGAAGCGCTGGAACGTGAACGAGGCCAATCTGCCCCCAGGCAGCGAGGTACGTTTCCGTGAACCGACCTTCTGGGGGCAGTATCACTGGCACGTCACCATCGTTGCGAGCATCGTTCTGCTACAGGCGATGATGATCGCGATTCTGCTGCGCGAGCGCCACCTGCGCTTCGTGGCCGAGGTCGAAGCGCGGCAGCGCATGTCGGAGCTCGCCCACTTGAATCGCCGCGCCACCGTCGGCGAGATGTCTGCCTCGCTCGCCCACGAGCTGAACCAGCCGCTCGCCGCCATCATGATCAATGCCGAGTCGGCCCAGCAGATATTGCGGAATCCGGCTCCCGACCTCGGCGAGATCGAGGACATATTGGCCCACATTCGCCGAGACGATCAGCGGGCCGCCGAAATCATCAGCCGGCTGCGTGCGTTTCTGAAACGAGACCCGACCGTACGGCACGAACTCGACCTCAATGCGATGGTCGGCGAGGTGTTTCGCTTCCTCTCCGTGCAGGCCTTGACGCACGATGTCGAACTCGTGACGGAACCCTCGCCCGCGGATATCCGCGTCAAGGGCGACAAGGTTCAGCTCCAGCAGGCCATTCTGAATCTGGCCATGAACGGCATCGATGCGGTGGCCCATCTACCGAACAAGCGGCGCCGCGTGGTCGGCCGAACCGGTCTCGCCGAGGGCAATCTGGCCCTCGTCTCCGTCGCCGATGCCGGTGACGGCATCCTCGCAGAGAGGGTGACGGAGATATTCAAGCCGTTCTTCACGACCAAGGCGCAAGGCATGGGCATCGGCCTGTCGATCGCCCATACCATCGTCGAAGCGCATGGCGGGCGGATCTGGGCCGAGAACGCGCCCTCAGGCGGCGCCGTCTTTCACGTCGCCCTGCCGCTGGCGGCGCCATAGCCGCGATCGCAGGCACCAGCGCCGCCGAACCGGCATCACGCGAACGCCTTTTCCAGCGTCGCGAAGATCACCGCGAGCGACTTGTCGTGCCGCGTCACCGGCGGCACCGGGCGGTCGATCTTCATGAGCTGATAGACCGCCATCTGTGCTGCCCGCACCGAATATTCGACGGTGAACACGACGTCGTCGGGGATTTCGACGAACTGGCTGACGAAAGCGAGGTTGACCGAATTCTTCGGCACCGGCAGCGGCCGATCAGTCAGGTTGCGCGGCATGAACATGCTGGTGATGTAGGGCATGCGGCAGGGAACGCAGATCGCGTCGTCGAGCACGCTCGCATCGAAGTTCAGGTGGCCGCACAGCTCCTTCAAAATATCCGCGCCGCCGCAATCGGACATCGGCTTGCCGACGAAATTGCCGACGCGGTCGGGATGCAGCGCATAGCCCCAGAACACCTGCACGTTCTTCGGCTGGCCTGCGAAATGCGGCTGGTGATACAGCACGACCGACATCAGCCAGTTGGAATCCTTGAACGTCACGAGGCCGCCGGTGCCGGCCCTGTTGCCGGAGAACGCCTCCATCCGGTCGAAGAACTGCGGATCGCGGCAGGTGACGGTGAAGGACAGCCAATAGGATTCGGGGATCGACGAGTTGAAGGCGGCGGGATTGCCGAACTCGGGACGGCCTTGCGCGATCGTCTCCCACAGCGCCCAGCCCTGGCTCTCCTTCTTGGTAAGGCGCGACGGCGGCTCGGTCATCGAGCCCAGGCTCGAGGCGTCCGTCATCGAGCCGTTCTGGAAGAACACGAGATCGCCGTCCTCAAGCCGGACATTGGCGATGCGGCCGTCGCGGTCGAGCACGAGCTGGCGCACGCGCAAGCGTCCGCCTTCGCTCTCGATCGCCATGTCGGTGACGCGCGTGCCGCGCACGAATTGCACGCCCTGGCGCTTCAGCCAGTCGGCGAGCGGCTGCACGATCGCATCATACTGATTGTAGACGGTACGCTTGACGCCGGCGAGCGTCTCGATGCGCGGAAACTCGTTCATGAAGCGATGCAGGTAGCGCTTCAGCTCGACCGCACTGTGCCAGGGCTGGAAGGCGAAGGTGGTCTGCCACATGTACCAGAAATTGGACTCGAAGAATTTCGGCGAGAGCCAGTCGGTGATGCGGCTGTTGCCGAGCGTCTCCTCCGAGGCCTCAGTCAGCCTCAGCAGTTCCAGCCGGTCGCGCGCGGAGAAGCCCATATGCGAGACGTCGACTTTGAAGCGGTTGCGGTCGACCAGCCGCGCCTGCGAATGCGCGGGGTTCTCCAGGTTGAACGCGATGGTCTCCTCGCGCACGCTGAGGCCGGGACGCTCGAGCGAGGGAATGCTGGAGAGCAGATCCCAGGTGCATTCGTAGTGGTCGGTGGTCAGCATGCGGCCGCCGCGCAGCGAATAGGCGCCGTTCGCGAGCTGCGCGCCGTCGAGACTGCCGCCGACCAGCGGCTGCGCCTCGTAGATCACGATGTCACGCCCCGCCTGTTGCGCGTCGCGGATCAGGAACGCCGCGCCCGCGAGCGATCCAATGCCACCGCCGATGAAATACGCCTTCATGACTTGCCTCGATTGCCACACGAATTTGTCGTGGGCGACATTGCATGCGGAGGCAGCGGCCGAAGTTGCGCTGGATCAAGCGCGGCGGAAGCAGCGTTCAAGAGGACGTGAGCGCGCTCGCGGGGAGAGCCGAAACATTCGCCTTCTTCGCATAGATGTGCTCGATCTCGTCCGCGAAGCGGCGCTCGAGCGCGGGCCGCTTGTTCTTCAGCGTCGGCGTCAGCAGGCCCGCCGCAATGGTCCACGGATCCAGCGTCCACCACACCGCGCGCGGTGTGGCGTAGGACGGGTAGGCCTTTACGGCCGCGGCGATCCGCGCCAGCAGCGCCGCCCGTTCCGCCGCGCCGCCTTGCTGGCCGCGCGCCGCCAGCCTTTCCTTCTCCTCGACCCAGGCCTTGGCATTCAGCACCACGAGCGCGGCGAGGAACGGCCGCTGCTCGCCAACCACCAGCGCCTGCTCGAACAAGGGATCGGCGAGGATCGCGGTCTCCAGATCGACCGGCGCGACCTTCTCGCCGGTGGAGGTGACCAGGATGTCCTTGATGCGACCGGTGATGGTGATGCGCCCGTTCTCGATGCGGGCTTGGTCGCCGGTATGCAGCCAGCCATCGGCGTCCTTGACGCGGCGCGTCTCCTCGTCCTTGTGCCAGTAGCCGAGCATGACGCTCGGACCGCGCACCAGCAATTCGTCGTTCTCGCCGAGCCTGACCTCGACGCCGTCGAGGACATGGCCGACCGAATGCGGATCGTTATCCTCGACGGTATTCACGGAGACCACCGGCGAGGTCTCTGTCATGCCGTAGCCCTGGAGGACGTCGAGCCCGAGCGCGAGAAACAGGCGAATGACGGGCGCCGCGATCGGCGCGCCACCGGACACCGCGACGCGCAGGCGACCGCCGAGCTGCGCCAGCACCTTGTCGGCGACAAGCCGCTTCAGCAGCGGCCAGGCCAGCCGGTCCAGCAGCGACGGCATGGCGTGCTGCTGCCGCGCGTCGAAGCGCCGCCCGCCGACGGCGACGACGAGATCGAGCAACGCGCGCTCGATCCAGCCCGCGGATGCCCGATGCTGCATGATCAGCGCGTAGATGCGCTCGTAGATCCGGGGCACCGAGACCAGCACCGTCGGCCGCACATGCTTCAGATCCTCCGCCAGTTGCGGCACCGAGCGGGCATAGGCGACGCAGGCACCGGCCGCGATCGGGTAGTAATAGCCGCCGGTGCGCTCGAAAGTGTGCGAGAGCGGCAGAAAGGACAGGAAGACGTCGTGCGGCTCGGCTTCGATGCGGCGCGCGATCGCTTTCACATTGGCGACGACGTTGCCATGCGACAGCATCACGCCCTTGGGCCGCCCCGTGGTACCCGAGGTGTAGACGATGGCGGCGAGATCGTGCGGTTCGATCGCGACATCGGACAGCGGCGCGCTCGCGCCCGGGGCTTGCGCGAGCCAATGGTCGAGCCCGACGATCCGCGCGTTCGGCGTGATGAGCCCGCTCGCATCCGCGCAGACGACGCGCTTGAGATGGTCGAGCGGCTGGCCGGTCGCCACGATCGCCTGCCAGCGCTCCAGGGTATCGACGAACAAGAGCAGTGCGCCGGAATCGACGAGGACGTAGGCGATGCTGTCGGGGTTGTCGACGGCGTGCATCGGCACCGGGACGAGGCCGCGCGACAGCGCCGCCTGGTCCATCGCGATATGCGCGATACCGTTCGGCATCAGGATCGCGACGCGCTCGCCGGGCGCGAAATTCTCCGCGGCCAGCGCCCGCCGCCACAGCTCGAATTCGGCATCGATCTCCCGCCAGGACTGGCTGACCCAGCGCTTGGCACCGGCGTCGAAATGGCGATAGGCCTCCGCCGCCGGCGTCGCCTTGATTCGCCAGCGCAGGAGCTCCGGCAGCGTCTTGATGTCGGCAAGACCGTCTGGTTGACTCGCCTGTCCCGGCATGGCGTTCTCTCGCATCTCGTCGATTCCCAACCATTTGGTGCCTCGACCCTAGGCCGGCCAGTCCTTGCCGCTTTGATCCTCAGCAAGCCGGCCATGCTTTGGAGCGACCCATGACGCGCGACCGCCTGTTTCTGCTGCGGCCCGGTTTCGAGGACCCGGCCTTTCCGGGGCGACTGTTCTATTGCTGGCACTGTGCGCTGATCGAGGGCGTGCTGGCCTCGTTTCCGCAGCTTGCCGCAAAGCTCGACGTCGAGCGCATCGCGTGGCCGCGCCCGCGGCAGCCGGTGATCGCGCTTCTTGGCGAGGAGAACCAGTCGCTGCCGCTGCTGGTATTGGCCGACGGCGCGACATCGCCGCACCAGACCGGCAGCCATCAGGGCCGCGCCTTCATCGCCGACAAGGACGCGATCCTCGCCGCACTTTCCGAACGCCACGGCTTTCCCGATCCGCATCCGTGAGGCGCATCCGCCAGCCGGCATGACCGCTCTCGTGTCCCGTCGCAAAACGAGGGAAGATCGGCATTGCGCGCCGTTCCCATCCTCGCATATTCGCTTCCACGACCCGCGCGAAAGATCCGATCATGCCCCACGCCCTCCCCGCTCTCATCGTCATCGACGTCCAGCGCGCGTTCGACGAATGGGAGGCCGCGGGGAAACGGCGCAACAATCCGGATGCGGTGGCGCGGATCGCCGATCTGCTGCGGGCCTTCAGAACCCGCGGCGCGCCGATCTTTCACATCCGCCATGAAGGCACCAATCCGAACTCGTCGTTCTTGCCTCAAAGCTCCGGCTATGCCGTCAAGGACGAGGCGCGCGAGCAGCCCGGCGAGACCGTCATCGTCAAGCGCGTCAACAGCGCCTTCATCGGCACGGATCTGGAGACGCGCCTGCGCGCGGCCGGCATCGGCACGCTCGTGATCTGCGGCGCGACCACCAATCATTGCGTCGAGACGACGACGCGGATGGCCGGCAATCTCGGCTTCGACGCGCGCCTCGTGCGCGATGCGACATGGACGTTCGACCGCATCGGGCCCGACGGCGACGTGCACGCAGCCGAGGAGATCCATGCGATGACGCTGTCGAACCTCAACGGCGAGTTCGCCCGCATCGTGACAACGCGTGAGGTGATCGGGTCATTCGCGGCCAAGTGATGGCAGCAATGTGATCGACGCGATAATGCGACAATAAATCTCACGACGCGCGTTCAAGGGTGCGAATCAAGCACCGCGCACTGCGTCGTTTCGACGCCCGCACTGTCCTGGAACGCAGCCGACGCCCATCTGTTGTCTCACGACATTCAACTGGAGTGATGACATGAAATATCTCATTGTCGCGATGGCGGTCGGAGCTGCGGCGCTTGCCGGCGGATCGGCGGCGAACGCGGCCGGCAGTTCGAGCGCTAAGCAGAGCGCGCAGGGCGGCCAATCGACCGACATTAGCGCGCAGCACCGGCACCACGGCCATCACCATCATTGGCGCCGTCATCACCACCATCACGGCTACTACCGTCCGCACTACCGCAGCTATGGCTACTACCCGCGGCATCACGGCTATTACGGCGGCGGGCCGTATGGATATTACGGTGGCGGCGGCCCGGGCGTGACGTTCAGCTTCGGCGGCGGACGCTGGTGAGACATGAGGCCCGCAAGTGTGCGGGCCTCTTTTCATTTCCGCAGGATCATCCCCGCCGTCTCCGCCCCGCTCGCCAGTGCCGCTTCCACCGTGCCCATGTCGCGGCCGCGATAGAGCGCTTCACCGGAGAACAACACCAGGCCGTCGGCGCCCGCCAGAATTGCCTGCGCCTCGCGCGTCCGCGGTGTCGCCCAGGAATAGGCGCCGCGGGCGAAGGGATCATGCGCCCAGTTGGTCGCCGCCGCCGCCACCAGCTCGCGCGCAAGGTCCGCGCGCGGCAGCTTGAAGATGCCGGCGAGTGAATCGAGCCCGGCCTCGATCAATTCCTGCGCATCGAGCCTGTCCAGCTCCCTTGTGCGCGGGCCGCCGAACCAGCCGGTGAGCACGGCATGCTCGCTCGGATATTGTGTCCACCACACCGGGATCTTCTGTTCGGACAACAGGAAGGTCATGCCTGCGAGTTCACGGTGCCGCTCGCGCCACCATGGCCGCGCGAAGCGCAGCAGGATCTTGATGACATTGCCGAATCCGATGTCATCAATGGCGGCAAGCCTCGTACGCGCGCTCGCCGGCAGCGCAATCTCGCGCAGCAAAGGCAGCGGCACGGTGAGGATCACGCTGTCACAGCCATGTCGATCGCCGCCGGCGCAGCGAACAGCAATCGCGCCGCGCTCCTCCTCGATCGCCGACACCACGCAGCCGAGATGGATGGTGACGCCAAGCCTGCGGCAGTCCACCGCGAGAAAGTCGATCAGCGCGCCATAGCCGCGATCGATGCGCGCCTGCGGCGCGTGCCCGCCATCCATCCATTCCTCGCGCAGCGCCAGCGTCGAGGCGCGCTCGGGGTCGGCCGCGTCATAGCCCTCGACCATCCGCTCGATCGAATGGCGCATCGGCGCATACTCATCCCCGGAAAAATGCCAGCGCAGGAAATCGGCGACGGAGAGATCGTCCTGCAAATCCCTCAGCGCGGCTTGAAGCTCCGCCTCGTGGGGATCGTCACGCGCCTCGCGCGAGAGCCTCGTTCCGTCAAAGCTCCACTGCTCGCCTTCGATCTCCTGAAGCGACAGCCCGGCCTCGCGCAGCAATCCGCGCGTGACCGGCGCCTCGCCATGGACGAATTCGGCGCCGCCCGCGGCGGGATAGCCGAACTCCTCAGCCGGCAACGGATGGATGCGGCCGCCGCAGCGCCCGCGCGCCTCCAGCACCGTCACCTTCCGGCCGGCACGCGCCAGCTCGCGCGCCGCCATCAGTCCTGCCGCGCCGGCGCCGACGATGACGATATGCTGTGACGTCTCGGACATGGCCGGCTTTACCGGATCACGCCTGGCGGGTCGTTCTTGATCAGATAGCGCAGCAGCAGCACACCGCCGCCGAGCTCCCGCGTGCTCTCCAGCGTCATTGCCGCGATCGGCGCGCGCTTGTCGCTGTCCGCCTCCGTCGAGGAGAACACGAAGGGCGCACCCGTGGCGCCATCGATCGCGGGACTGAGGATCAGGTTGAACTCGTCGATCAGGCCGGCCCGCAGGAATGCGCCATTGGCGACGCCGCCGCCCTCCACCAGCAGGCGCTTCACGCCGAGCTCGCGGTGGAGAATGTCCAGCGCCAGCGCCAAGTCGATCTCGGACTTGCCGGCAAAGACATAGGACACGCCCTCGCCGCGGAGCCCTGCGAGATGCGAATCCGGAACGCTCTCGGTCAGCACCACGACGATCGGGTCGCCGCCGATGTCCGAGCGGCCCCAGCCGATCTTGCCCTGCGCATCGAGCACGATTCCATAGGTTTTCGCGTCGCGCCGCGCGAACCAGTTTTCGCGCGGCAGCTTCTCCTTCGTCGCGGGATAGGGCTGGCCCTTGGCGAACTCCGATCCCGTGACGCGGCCGATCACCCAGGCATCGCCGCCGAGCTCCTCATGGATCTTCTCGAACCAGTCGGTGCCCGCCCCTTTCGGACGCCAGCGGCTGGGATGCGTGCGGCCGTCGAGGCTGGAATGCATCAGGCAGATGACGTAGGGCTTCATGCAATTCTCCGGAAATGCGCTTCACACCGCCGCATCGCTCTTCTCATCGCCTCTCGCGCGATCCCTGGCAATCGCCGCCAGCGGATTGAGCTTTGGCGGTGCGACCAGCTGCAGCGTGTTGGTGTCGTGATGATTGAACGGCGCGCCGCGCACGAACAACTCGGTCTGGATCAGATAGGTCCAACTGCCGTCGTCGTTGAAGGTGATGTCGCAGCGGTAGGAATCGGTGCGGAACGCCTGCTCCAGGAAATCGGTCGAGCAGATCCCGTAGGCGGTGTCGCCGCGCTTGGCAGTGACCGAGATCGTCTTGTCGCCGGGGCCGGCCTTGCCCGAGGCCAGCAGCACCTGCCCGCGCGGAATCGCCAGCGTCTGCATGATCAGCCCGGTCGCGGGCTCCCACAGCCAGTAGCCGACCTGATCGTGGAAGGTGATGTCTTCCTCGGGCGTGTTGATGTGGATGTGGTAGCGCAGCCCGTAGAGGAGCTGCGGGCCGTTGGCCTGCGGATCGATCGGATCCATGCGGATGCGCTCGATGAAGGTCCGCCGCTCGGGTCCCTCCGCCTTCGGATTGACGTCGATGCCCTTGTCCGCCTGCCAACGGCCGGCGAGGCGGCGCAGCGGGCCGAGATTGGCAAGGCCGTCCGGCGAGACGTCCTCGGGCTCGGTGAAGATGTCGGCGGGAATGGGGAGCATGGCGGCCTCGCGGGAAATTGCAGAGGCAGCCATAGCACGGCGGCGCGAACCTGGCGCGTGCTCAGGCCTCACAATCGCGAATGGACACCGGCGTTGCGCGCGGAGCGATTGTCGGGCTTTCTGGAAAGATCGTGCATTGCTGGTCGCGGTAACGTCCTCGGAGGACAGGCGGGTCGGCCCACATCGGCCGAAGCGGAGTCGAACCTGTTCGATTCGACTCCGCCGCCAGAACGCTTAGTGGCGATGGTCGCGCAAATCGGGCTGATTGCGGTGGTCGCGGACGATGGTCTGATTGCGATGGTCGCGCACGACGGGCGGATCGCGATGATCGCGCACGATCGTTAGCGCGCTTGCGGGGGTCACCGCGCCCGCCAGGGTGATCGCTGCGAAAGCCACGAGGATGAAATTGCGCATGAGTCTTTTCCTTTGCCTGGTGGATCACTGCGAACCACCTGACGCAAAGCTAGATCGACCCGCGAGGAAGTTATGTGTCACGCCTCACGCGCGGACGATCGATGCGCTGGCGGCGGCGTCATCCGATCGGATGAGCTCAGCCCCTTAAATCACCGACCTGCCGGCGTCAGCGACGAGCCGTCAAGCCGCCTCGGACACCGACTTCGCGCGCTGCTCGAGCACACCGATCGTGGAGACGAGATTGTCGCGCCGCGCGCGGAGGTTGGCGGCTAGCAGCGGATAGGTCGGCTGCTGCACGTCGAACACCCCGGCTCTGGCTTCTTCCTCGAGAATGTCGGTATTCAAGAGCCGAACGCGCCACCACAAATCGGCGATCAGCGCATCGAGCCGGAGCTCGCCGGCAGTACCAGAACGGGACATGTCTTGCATCGCTTGCCTCAACCTGAAACGGGCCTCGCCGCCGAGGCCTGACTTTGATCATGACTGAGCAAGCGGAGTGCCAGGGCCGGACCGCCACGCCCGGCAGGCGTGGGGAACTCGCAACAATGCGCCTCCCGGGGTGATCCAGCGGCTGTCCGCGGTCGTTGTCTATCCGAGAGGTCGCTTGTCGAGGCGCTATGATCGCTGCTATCCCGGCTTTGAAGATGCCGATCCGGGCTGAGGCCGGTTTACCCCGGAGGGTGCCGGCGCGGCTGTCGATTGGTGCGAGCAAAGGGCCAAAGGCAAAGGTGGATTGGGCTGATTTGATCGGACGGGTCGCCGCTGACGGCGACCGGGAGGCTTTCAAGCGGCTGTTCGAGCATTTCGCGCCCCGCATCAAGGGGCTGATGCTGAAAGCCGGTTGCAGCTCCGACGAGGCAGAAGAGATCGCTCAAAGCACCCTGATCGCCGTGTGGCGGAAGGCGCATCAGTTCGATCCTGCGACCGCGGGAGCGCCGGCCTGGATCTTCACGATCGCGCGCAATCTACGGATCGATTTGTTCCGCCGCAGGGCGCGGATAGACCGTTTGCAAGCCGGTTCCGAGCTGCCGGACGAGCCGGATCAAGCCGAGCCGGCCGATATCCTGATTTCGCGCGGGCAGGATGCGGCGCGGATCGCGTCGGCCATCCAGCAGCTCTCGGCGGAGCAATCCATGGTGGTGAGGCTGTCCTTCATCGAGGAGAGGCCGCATCCCGAAATCGCGAGCGCGCTCGGGATTCCGCTTGGGACGGTCAAATCCCGGATCAGGCTGGCGATGAACCGGTTGCGAGACATTTTGGACGAAGAAGCATGACGATCAGCCATCATCCGCCGGAAGATCTTCTGGCCGATTTCGCGGCCGGCAAGCTCGAAGAAGCCCATCATTTGGTCGTCGGTGTGCATGTGTCCGGCTGCGCGCGCTGCGCCCGTTTCGTGCAGGCCGTCGAGCAGCTCGCGGGGGCGGCGCTCGAGGAGGTCGAGCCAGCAGCGATCGCACCGGATGCGTTCGATCGCGTGATGTCACGAATTCACGAGGCTCCGAAGCAGATAGCCGCGCCTCCGCTGGCGTCGGCCACCGATGACGATGTTCCACCGGCCTTGCGCAAATATCGCATCGGCAAGCGTCGGCGGGTCGCGCCCGGTCTCAGCCTGCGGCCGATCGAGCTCTCCGGTTCGGGCACGGCGCGCGCCTTCCTGCTTCGGTCAGCGCCGGGCTCGCGGATGCTCGAGCATACCCACACCGGCACCGAGCTGACGCTCGTGCTCGAGGGCAGCTTCAGCCATGAGGGCGGACGCTTTGGCCCCGGTGATTTCGACTATGGCGACGACGAGGTCGATCACCGTCCCATCGTCGGTGACGAAGGTGTTTGCCTCTGCCTGGTCGCGATGACCGGCGACTTGCGCATGAACGGTTTCCTCGGCCGGTTGATCGGGCCCTTCGTGCGGCTCTGAACTGCTGCTCCCTTTACCGTCAGGTGATCCGGGCCCGCGCTCGGAGCGTTTCGTAAGGAAACGCAAGGGAGAGACAGGACATGACCTGTTCGGGCCTGGCCAATCGGGCGCAGAGCGAGATGTTGCCCGGACTGCTGGTACGCGTCTCGGCAGGCGAGACACGCGCCTTCGCAGAGCTTCATACGATGACCCGCGGCAGGCTGCGCAGGATTGCGCTGGCCGTCGGGACGGCGCCGCACGATGCGGACGACGTCCTGCAGGAAAGTTTCCTGAAGATCTGGCGCAATGCGGCTCGGTTCGATCCCGGTCGGGCGTCGGCCATGACCTGGATGGCTGCAATCGTCCGTCACACCGCGATTGACCATCTGCGGACCAGGCGGCAGCCCAGTGTCGAACTGGACAAGGCGCTCACGATCCCCGCAACGGCCGAGCTGTCACCAACCGAGCACTTCGATTACGCCAGCGCCGAACCCATTGCGCTGGGCGCATTGGCCCGCTTGCCGGAAGATCGCCGCAGGCTGGTCGCACTGGCCTATCTCGAAGGCGAGAGCCGCGCGAGCCTGTCTCAACGCTTCGGCGTGCCGGTGGGCACGATCAAGACCTGGCTGCACCGAACCATCTTGTCGGTGCGCAAGGATTGCCTCAGCGCATCGGCCGCGGCCTGAAGCCGGCGGGAACGTGGGCATGGACGCAGAGATTATTGAATTTCCCGAGCGTGGGCGCGAGAACCGGCTTGTCTCCTCGACGGCAAGGCTCGAAGCGATCGTGAGAGAAGTCGAAAGTGTCGTCGCCCACGAGCCTGCGGCCGGTGTCGATCGGCTGCTCGCAATCATGGAGCGCATGGGCGATCAACTGGTCGACCTCGCGAGCCTCTTGCTCGACGAGCCGACAAAGATCCAGGCTCACGAGACCTTCAAATCCTTGTCCGACAAGATCGCGGAAACCAGAGAGGCGTTCGAGCTGCTCGAAGGTCGGAAGCAGTCGGACCCGACGGCCCCCTGATGCAAGGTGATGCGGTCGCGCCGACTCAGTGCGCCAGCTTCTGCGCGACAAGAAACCCGATCCAGGCACTGACGCCGGCGAGACACGATCCCCAGCACACGTCCGCAAGGGTCAGTCCGGTCGACCAGTTTCGCAACGTCGCCTGGTTGGTCAGATCGTAGGTCGCATAGGTGAAGCAGCCAAGTAGCAGGCCGGATGTGAAAGCGCGCAGCGCGCCGCCATCCTGCTGCGCCGGCAGCACGGCAAACCAGATCAATCCGAGGGGATACAACACGTAGAACGCGGCCGCGGCCGGCAGGTTGGGCTGAGCCCGCAACATGTCACCCAGCACGGGTCGATACAGTCTTTCGACCATGATCGTCAGCCAGACCATGTCGACGGCAACGAAGGTCACGGCCACAGCCAGGTAGGTCAAGAACAGATTCATGTCGCGCGTCTCGTCGCTCTTCATCCGGCTGATCGGCCGCCCGTCAGATTAACGCTCCACAATCCGTTGCGGATCACATCCGCCACGCATTCGGTTTGCCGGCCCAGCTGGCCGGCATCGCGGCGGCCTCGACACTGTTCATCGCGAAGCCGGCCGCGACGGCCATGGAAAGAAGGCGCTGGTGCGCGCCTGATATCGGCGATAGCGGTCGCCGCGCGATCGCAGCATCTGCTCCTCGAGCGGCGGGATACCCGTCACGTGGACCAGGATCCAGTACATGATCGCCGGCGCCGCCAGGGTGGCCCAACCCCAGGCATATCCTGATGAGAGCGCGATGACCGGGTAAGCCAGCCACCCCAGCCATTCGAAGAAATAGTTCGGGTGACGCGACCAGCGCCACAGACCGACATCGCAGACCTGTCCCTTGCTTGAGGGGTCGCGTTTGAAGAGCCGCAGCTGCCGGTCCGCCATGGCCTCGCCGACGACGGCAATCAGGACGATGACGATGCCGATGTAGTCCTGCAGCCGCAGCCCCGGCGCCGGTGCGTGCGCCGCGAGGAACACGGCGAAGGGGAGCGGCAGCGAGACCAGCGCCTGTGATTGCAGGAAGAAGAACATCCGGCGCGGGGCATCCGCTCCCCATTCGCTCGCATAGTTCACATATCTGGGATCGTCGATCCCGGCTGCGGAGCGGCGCGCAATGTGCGTGCCCAGCCTTACCGACCAGAGCAGCACAAGCCCGGCAACGAGCGCCTGGCGGCCCGGCAGGGAGTCGCCAAGCGGCCACAGGGCACCTGCTGCACCGACGAGACCGCACGAACAGGACCAGATCGCGTCGACCCAGCCGGAATTGCCCGTGCGCTGCTGGACGACCCAGGCCAGTCCCATCAAGAGACAGAAGCCCAGCGCCATGCAGCCGATCGCCTGAATGTACGGAAGGATCATGCCCTCACCCAAATTGACCCTGTCGATACGTCATGTCCAGGCTGCGGTTTCACCCCCGGCGCCAGGCTCGGGCGAGTGATCCGCGACCTCCCGCCGAACGTTTCCTGAGGGTTGCTTCAAGGGCCGCAGCTGACGGTACCGCAGTGGGGGCGAAATAGAATGCGTTTGGCCGTGATCGGGACGGGAATTGCCGGCAATGCCGCCGCGTGGCTCCTGTCGAAACGTTACGCAGTCACCGTTTACGAGCGCGAGCTGCAGCCGGGTGGGCATAGCCACACCGTTCGCGTCGACTATGACGGTGAGCCCATCGATGTCGATGTCGGCTTCATCGTGTTCAACGAGACCAACTATCCGCAATTGACGTCGCTGTTCTCACATCTCGGCGTGAAGACCGTCGAGACTTGCATGAGCTTCGCCCTGTCCGCCGATCAGGGCCGCTTCGAATGGCGCGGTGGCGGCGAGACTGCCCTGCAAACGGTCTGCGGCCTGTTCGCCCAACCGCGCAACCTCGCATCCCCGTCATATTTCCGCATGCTGGCCGAGGTCGCGCGGTTCAACAAGCAGAGCGTGGCCGATCTGCGCGCCGGCCGGCTGCATGGCCTGACCCTCGGCGAATATCTGCGCCGGCAATCGTTCGGGCCGCGCCTGTTCTCCGACTATCTCGGTCCGATGGGAGCAGCGATCTGGTCGTCCTCGTCCGACGACATCCTGTCGTTCCCGGCGGAGAACTTCGTCGCCTTCTTCGACAATCACCGTCTCCTGCATCTCGATCGACCGCGCTGGCGCACGGTCGAGGGCGGCAGCCGGCGCTATGTCGACAAGCTGACCACTTCGTTCAAGCACAACATTCGGCTAGGCTGCGCGGTGACATCGATCGACCGGACGGGGCATGGCGTGACCATCCGCGACAGTCATGGCGGTATAGAAACTTACGATGCGGTGGTGATGGCTTGTCACAGCGACCAGGCCTTGGCGACGTTGTCGGACGCCGACGCCACGGAGCGTTCCATCCTTGGCGCCATCAGATATGCTCCGAACACCATTTATCTGCACCGCGATCCAAGTCTCATGCCCCGGCGGCGTCAGGCGTGGGCCTCCTGGAACTTCCTGCGCTGGCCGCGGCAAACGCCTGCCCTGAACGACGTCGCGGTGACCTATTGGATGAACCGGCTGCAGGGGATCGACGAGCGCAGACCCTTGTTCGTCAGCCTCAACCCTCCCTTCGAGCCGGCGGCCGACCTCACGTTCGGAAAATTCACCTTCGCCCATCCGCAATACGATTTGGCGGCATTCGCGGCGCAGCGAAAGCTGCCCACGATTCAAGGACGCCGTCGAACCTGGTTCTGCGGCGCCTGGACCGGCTACGGCTTTCACGAGGATGGCCTGCAGGCCGGCATTTCCGTTGCCGAGGCACTCGGCGTCGAACTTCCTTGGCGTCAACCGGATCCGGCCCTGGCCGAGGCTGCCGAGTAAGGCGATGGTCCGAACCTCACCAGCCGAAACTGAGACTGCGACAGCGCCCGCCGCGCTCTATTGGGGAAAGGTGATGCACGCGCGCTGGCGCCCCGTGCAGCACAGGTTCACCTATCGCGTGATGAGTCTGCTGATCGATCTCGACCGGCTGGGCGAAGCGGATCGCCAATCCCGACTGTTCGGCGTCAACCGAGCGGCCCCCTTCAGCTTTCACGAGCGCGATCATGGCGACGGCAGCGGCGCAGGCCTCAGCGAACACGCCCGACAGCTCGCGGCCGACCACGGCATCGACCTGTCCGGGGGCCGCGTTCTCCTGCTCTGCTATCCCAGGGTCTTCGGTTACGTGTTCAATCCGCTCTCGGTCTACTTCTGCTATGGCGCGTCCGGCACTGTTGCGCTGATGATCTACGAAGTCCGCAACACCTTTGGCGAGATGCACTCCTACGTCCTGCCAGTGCAACAGGACAGCGCGGGCCCGGCCATCCGCCAAAACCAGGCGAAGGCATTCTACGTTTCACCCTTCATGGAGATGGAAACGTATTACCGTTTCAGCGTTTCTCCACCCCAGCAGGATGTGAAAGTCAGGATCCTGCAGAGCGGCGCGCAGGGCGCGATGTTTGCGGCAGCATTTTGTGGGCGACGCCGCGCCCTGACGGACCGCTCCCTGCTGGCGGCGCTCTTTGGTCTGCCTTTCCTGACCTTGAAGGTCATCGCAGCCATTCACTGGGAAGCGATGCGGCTCTGGCTGAAAGGCGTTCCGTACGTGCCTCGTTTGAAACAACGCGAGATCTGAACCATGGACCTGGCAGCCACCCATCCCGCCGTTCAATTTGATGGCGTCCCGTTCTTCGCCCGCTTGGCTCTGCGCCTTGCATCACAGCTTCGCTGTGGCACCCTTCATGTGCGTCTCCCCGACCAGAGGATGGTGACGTTGCGCGGTCAGCTGCAGGGTCCGTCGGCCACGATCGAGCTGAAGAACTACAGGTTCGCGCGCAGCCTCGTCATCGGTGGCGACATCGGCATGGCCGAGGCCTACATCCGAGGCGATTGGACCACGCCCGATCTCGCTCAGCTTCTCTACGTATTGTGTCTCAACGAGGAGCTGGTCGACAGCGCATTCGCCGGGAATATGCTGGTTCGCCTCTGCCGGCGAGCGCTCCATCGCCTGCGCCGCAACACCAAGGAAGGATCGCGGCACAACATCCACCAGCATTACGATCTCGGAAACGAGTTCTTCTCTGCATGGCTCGATTCCAGCATGACCTACTCGTCGGCGCTGTTCTCGTCCGAGACGACCGATCTCCCTGCTGCGCAACATCACAAATACGAACAGCTGGCAAAGGCGATCGAATTGCAGCCCGGTCAGAGCGTGCTCGAGATCGGATGCGGTTGGGGTGGCTTTGCCGAATTCGCCGCCAAGACTTACGGCGCCAGGGTTTTGGCCCTCACCATCAGCAAGGAGCAGCATGATTTTGCCCGCCGCCGGATCCACAAGGCCGGGCTTGCCGAGAAGGTCGAGATCCGCTTGCAGGATTACCGCGACCAGGACGGCCGCTTCGACCGCATCGCCTCCATCGAGATGATCGAAGCCGTCGGCGAGCAATTCTGGCCTGCCTATTTCAATCAGCTGAAGCAGCGGCTGAAGCCCGGCGGACTTGCCGGCATCCAGGCCATCACGGTTCACGACGAGCTCTTCGGCAGCTATCGGCAGCGGGTCGACTTCATCCAGAGATACATTTTCCCGGGCGGCATGCTGCTGTCGGCCGCCATTCTGCGGACGCTCGGCGAACGTTTCGAAATGCCCATCGTTCGCGAGCGCATGTTCGGGCAGGACTACGCCAGGACGATCTCACTCTGGCGCGATAGCTTCAGCCGGGCCTGGATCGACTTGACCTCACTGGGATTCGACGAGCCCTTCCGCCGGATGTGGGAATATTATCTGTGCTACTGCGAGGCAGGCTTCCGGGCAGGGAAGATCGACGTCGGGCACTTCGTGTTTGCACGGCGGGGGTAAGGGGGAATCGTGCGCCCGCTGGGCTGCTAAAACCCCGCCGCCGGCACCGTCAGTGGACGTCCGCGTATCGCCCGTCCCGCAATGTCCTTGCCGCTCTGGGTGTCGTCGGTCCAGGCCGCGAAGGCCACTTCGTCCCTTGGGCCCGAAGCCGCGACAGCCGCGAGGCTGAAACGATTGTGGCCGGTGGACGTGTTGAACTGGACGACCTGGCCCAGCGGACCCTTGGTCGAGAAAACCCGCGCCTTCACGTTGGTGGTGGCGGGCTGGTCGACGTTGAGCTGGACCCAGCCGATCAGGAAGCGTCCGCCCGAGAGCGGCGCGAGGGTCGGCCAGGTCGCCTGGATACGTTGTTCGCTGGTCGAGACGAGGTGGAGATTGGCGGGCGAACCATCGGCCTTGTATACGTCAGCTTCCACGACGATCAGGGTGCTCGCCGTGGCGTCTTCGCCGAAATCATTCAGATGCGCGATGACGAACTGGCCGCCGTCGATCGCGGCCATGGCTGCCGCGGTGGTGGTCGCGGGCGTGATGTGCTCGCTGCCCACCGCTCCCTTCGCGTTGAAGAGCTGATAGCGGATATGCAGGGGACCTGTGATCCGCGCCCGCCATCCGATGACGACGTCGCCATTGGTCAGGCACGCCACCATCGGGACCTTGTGCAGCCCGGCGGTGGTGTTGGCGCGAAACTCGGCGCCGATCCTGCTTCCGTCGGCGCCGAAACGTTGCGCGCGGATGCGCTGGTCGGCCCGCTTGTCCGCCCAGACGACAATGAAGTTTCCGTCCTGCAGGCGCGCCAGAGCGGGCCGGATCAAAGGCTCGACCGGCGACGTAGAGACCTGGATTTCCGGTCCGGACAGCGTATCGGCATCGAAGACACGAAGCTTGAGCTGGGTCGGCGCCGTCGCGGCACTGCCGGCCGCCTGCTCGTTCCAGGCCACGACGAAGCCCGATCCGTACTCCACGGCCACGGGAAGCTGCCGCCGCGGTCCCGGCGGCGTCGGCAGGTTGATCAGGATCTGGTCGCTGCTCTTGGCACCGCCCGCACCGAACATCTGGCCCTTGATCGTGTTGTCGCTGTGGTCCTCCCACACGACGACGAATTGGGTGCCCTGAAGGCCGCACACGCTGGGCTGGCTTTGATCGCCGGCTGTGGTCGTGTTGATCAAGACCTCGTCCATGGCGTTTCCCTTCCTCAATCCAAACGTGATGAAAAGCGCGGGGCCGACCGAAAGTTGGGACTATAACACGAGCGCTTGCGGCGATTGCAATTGAGCAAGGGGGGCAATGTGGCCCATGGCGCAGAGGTTCGGCGGGCGACGAGCGTGGTCGCCCCTGTGCATTTCCATTTGAGGCTGGGCATCAACGTGGGGAAGCGACAGCGCCCGCCTGGATGCGGCAAGGACTTTCCGCGCTGTGCGAACCAAAGTCGGTGCCGGCCTTCACGCGTTCGCTGGGGGATGAGCGTGGCTACGCTACGCGTAACCGAAGCGTGGTGCCCAGGGGCGGAATCGAACCACCGACACTGCGATTTTCAGTCGCATGCTCTACCAACTGAGCTACCTGGGCGTGCTCCAAGAGAGGGGCCAAAGCCCATCGAGCGGGCGGTTTATAGTGGGCTGGAAGCGGCCTGTCCACCCGGCTTCGCCAAGAGGCTTCGCCGGGCGCGGCCCGGCTGTGCACAAGCTCGCACCGGCTCGCCGCGGCTGGCGCGCGGCATTACGACCGCTCAATCAAGACATTGATAATATTTAGCTATTCTACGTCATCCACGTCGTCGTCGCGGCCGGGGATAACGTAGGAGCCTTTCAGCCATCGGTTCAGATCGACGTCGCGGCAGCGCGAGGAGCAGAACGGGCGGGTGGCCTCTGACTGCGGCTTGCCGCAGATGGGGCAAGTTTTGAGCGGGCTGGCGGGCTTTTTGACCTTGTCGTCCATGATGTCGGCAGCTTGCAGGGGAGTGAAAGGGTTCAAGAGCCTGTCGGCAGACGGGTTCCCCAGATGGCGGCGCATCGGCCCCGTCAGGCCATTCTACTGTGCATGGGGTTGTTTTCGCGATTTTGTTGGGCGGCGGCTGGCCGGCTCACACCGCAGTGGTGGCGTTGAGCCAGCCGAAGCGGATTGGGAAACCTTCACCGCCGAGCAGCGTCGTGGTCTCGTAGAGCGGCAGTCCGACCACGTTGGTGTAGGACCCAACCATCTTCACCACGAAGGAGCCGGCGATGCCCTGCACGGCGTAGCCGCCGGCTTTGCCGCGCCATTCGCCGGAGCCGATATAGGCCTGGATGTCGTCTTCCGAGAGACGCTTGAAGCGGACGCGGGTCTCGACCAGGCGCTGGCGGAAGGCCTCACGCGGCGTCACCAGCGTGATCGCGGTGTAGACGCGGTGGTTGCGACCCGACAGCAGGCGCAGGCACTGCGCGGCTTCGTCGACCAGATTCGCCTTGGGCAGGATGCGGCGGCCGACCGCGACCACCGTGTCGGCGGAGAGGATGAAGGCACCACGCAGCTCGTCGTCGAGCTGCACCGATTTCAGCGCCGCATCGGCCTTGGCCCGCGCCAGCCGATTGGCGCAGGCGCGCGGCAGCTCGCCCCGCTTCGGCGTCTCGTCGACGTCGGCCGGCCGGAGCGCGTCCGGCTCGATGCCGGCCTGGTTGAGCAGCGACAGGCGCCGCGGCGAACCGGAGGCAAGTACGAATTTGGGGCGGCCAAGCATCAGGTGATTTGGGGGATGAAGCGGGGGTGAATTGCGCGCGGAACCTATCGGAAGGGGGCTGATTTCACAACCCGGGAACCCGAGGTTTGGTGATTCGAGGTTTCCGACATCCGTGCCCGCGGTCTGTGACGCCTGTGTTACGGGAGGTCTCGTGTCCCGGACGCGGCGCGGCATGAAATGCTGCGACGCTGAGCCGGACCCACGGCTTCCCACCTGGAGGTGAGATGGGCCCCGGCTCTGCAGCGCCTCGCGAAGACGCGCTGCGCTGCGTCCGGGGCACGCGCGCTATCCGCTGGCGGCCCCCACCTTCGCGAACCGCCGGCGGATGCGCATCGAGAGCTGGTCGCAAACGTCGCGATAGGCCGCCAGCTTCTGGTCGCGGCTGCCCTCGATGGTGGTGGGATCCTGCGTCGGCCAGTATTCGACGTCGGCCGCGAGCGTCCGCGTCAGCTCGAGCGCCTTGTGGTGCGCCTCGGGCGAGAGCGTGATGATGAGGTCGAAGTTCAGCCCCTCCCAGTCCTCCAGCTCCTCGAAGGTCTGCGGCTTGTGGGCGGAGATGTCCTGGCCGAGTTCGGCCATCACGGCGACCGCGAAGGGATCGAGCTCGCCCTTCCTCGCACCGGCCGACTTCACGTAGAGGCCCTGCGGAAACATGTGCTGCAGCAGGCTCTCGGCCATCGGCGAGCGCACGCTGTTCATCGCACAGGCGAACAGCACCGATTGCGGATCGCGTGCGCGTGGCGGCGCCGCCATCGCGCTTAACCCTTCCAGTGAAGGACGGTTATGAGCGTGAACAGCCGGCGCGAGGTCTCGAAATCGACCCGCACCTTGCCCTTCAGCCGCTCCTGCAGCGTGCGCGATCCCTCGTCATGGATGCCGCGACGGCCCATGTCGATGGCCTCGATCTTGTCGGGGGTCGCGGTGCGGATCGCCTGGTAGTAGCTGTCGCAGATCATGAAATAGTCTTTCACGATCCGCCGGAACGGCGTCAGCGACAACAGATGCGCGACGACGGGCGTGCCGTCCTCGCGGCGGATGTCGAACATCAGCCGGTTGCCGGTGATGCCGAGATGCAGCGTGAACGGGCCCTTGCCCTCGGCGCCATCGGGCGCGAACAGGTTCTGCTCGATCAAATCGTAGATCGCGATCGCACGCTCGTGCTCGATATCGGGCCCGGAACGGCCGATCGACTCTTCGTCGAGCGTGACGCCGACGATGCGATTGTTGGAGTCGTCCTGTTCGGGCAGCTCTGTCATGACAGATTGAGGCGCAGTCCAATCGAACGCGAATGGGCGTCCAGCCCCTCCGCTTGTCCGAGCGTCATCGCGGCCGGTCCCAGCGCACGCAGCTGGTCGGGGCCGCATTTCAGGATGGAGGTGCGCTTCATGAAGTCGTGCACCGACAGCCCCGAGGAGAATCGCGCCGAGCGCGCCGTCGGCAGCACATGGTTGGAGCCGCCGACATAATCGCCGATCGCCTCGGGCGTATGGGCCCCAAGGAACACCGCGCCCGCATTGCGGATCTCTGAGGCAAGCGCATCGGGATCGACAGTCATGATCTCGAGATGCTCGGCGGCGATCGCATTGGCGAGCGGAATGCTGTCGGCAAGGCTCTTCACCATGATGATGGCGCCGAAATCGGCCCAGGACGCGCCGGCGATCGCGGCGCGCGGCAGCGTCTTCAGCTGCGCCTCGACCGCCTTTTCGACGTCGGCGGCAAGGCGCGCGGAATCGGTGATCAGGATCGACTGCGCGCTGGCATCATGCTCGGCCTGCGCCAGAAGGTCGGCGGCAATCCAGTCGGCATTGCCGGTGTCGTCGGCGATCACGAGCACCTCGGAGGGACCTGCGATCATGTCGATGCCGACCTTGCCGAACACCAGCCGCTTGGCGGCGGCGACATAGGCATTGCCGGGGCCGACGATCTTGGCGACCGGCGCGATGGTCGCGGTGCCGTGCGCCAGCGCGGCCACGGCCTGCGCACCGCCGACACGGTAGATTTCGGTGACGCCGCCGAGATGCGCGGCCGCCAGCACCAGCGGATTGAGCTTGCCGTCGGGCGAAGGCACCACCATCACGAGGCGCGAGACGCCGGCGACCCTTGCGGGCACCGCATTCATCAGCACCGAGGACGGATAGGCCGCGGTGCCGCCGGGCACGTAGAGGCCGGCGGATTCGATCGCGGTATAGCGCCAGCCGAGCTCGACGCCGAGCGCGTCGGTGAAGCGCTCGTCCTGCGGAAGCTGGCGGCGATGGTAGGTCTCGATGCGGTCGCGCGCGAGCTTGAGCGCATCCAGCGTCGCGTCATCGCAGGCCTTCACGGCGGCCTCGATCTCCGCGGCGGTGACGCGCAGGCCGGATGCATCCAGCTTCAATCGGTCGAACTTGGCGGTGGCCTCGAGCAGGGCCGCGTCGCCGCGCCTGGCGACATCGTCGACGATGGCGCGCGCGGCGGCCTCGACGTCGGCCGAGACCTCGCGTTTGGCGGCGAGGAAGGCCGCGAATCGCTGGTCAAAATCGGCGCTGCTGCGGTCGAGGCGAACGGGCATGTCTGGCTCGATGTCTGGCTTGGCTTCTGGCTGGTCTTTGGGGCGGGTTGGCGCACCAGGTCCCCTGCTCAATGGCGCGGCGGGGAAGCGGCGTCAACCCTTGCGGGCTGCCGTTCTGGCGCAGGCCTGAGCCGGTGCCGCTGGTATACAGGCCGCCTCAACCTTCCCCCTCGATCTCCAGCCCCGTTCCCAGCGCGTCCGCCCCGAGATCGGTCAGCTCACATTCCAGGCATTCGACGTCGAGCCGGATGGCGCCGCCTTCAGCGAACAAAAGCAGGGCACTGCCGGCGGGCTCCTCGTCGCGCCCGTCCCTCGGGTGAAACTCGATGCCGACGAGGTCCAGGACCTTGTCGGGAGCATTGAGGTCGATGTTGCGCGACTTGCAGGCGAGCACGCGGTCGAAGCGGAGCGCCGCAACCAGCCGGCGCGGCTCGGCCTCGCCCTCCAGCGTCTGCTCCCAGTCCAGCCGGCTCATTCCGACCACAAGCCGCTTCTCGCTTTGCCGCCAGATGATGTCGGAGGCATGGACACGGGCGTCCTGGACGTGGGTCGAGATCACGGCGAGATCGTCGGCGTCGAGCGCGATCAGTTTGAGCTGGGGCGACATCGCCGACGCTTCTCCTTCGGACATGGACAGGGCTCAACGCGTGCAGGCCCTGAAATTTCCGCACAAACTAACGGGCCGGCGGCCTAGAGGCTATTGATATCCTCCATCTCCAGCACCTTCCGCGGATACCCCTCCCGGACGACGCGGATCATGGCGCGGCCGATCTGCTCGGTCGAGGTGACGAGCGAAGGCGAGAGCCGGCGCAGCACCGACCAGAGCGGCCAGGTCGCGGTATAGACCGCCTGCACCCAGGCGGTCTTGGAACGGGCGCCGTGCAAGGGCTGGATCGCGCCGGGCCGGAACATGTAGGCCGCCCTGAACGGCAGCTTGAGCAGGTCATTCTCGGTCTTGCCCTTGATCCGCGCCCACATCCGCGATCCCTGCTCGGTGGAATCGGTGCCGGCACCGGTGACATAGGTGAAGACCATCTGCGGATTGAGGCGTGCCAGCATCGTCGCTGCCGCGAGCGTGAGGTCATAGGTGAGGTGGCGGTAGCGCTCCTCGCTCATGCCGATCGAGGAGACGCCCAGGCAGAAAAAGCAGGCATCGAAGCCGGTCAGTTGCGCTTCGATCGCCGAATAGTCCAGGAAATTGTCGTGGATGATCTCGACGAGCTTGGCGTTGCGCACGCCGGTCGGGCTGCGGCCGACCACGAGCACACGGCCAATTCCGGGATCGATCAGGCATTCGCGCAAGACGCCCTGCCCGACCATGCCGGTCGCGCCGAAGATGATGACTTGCATCGGAACGTCCTCCACGGGCTCGCGGCTCATGCGGCGGCCGCGATCTCGTCGAACGATACACCGGTGAGCATGGCCGAGACATCCCACAGCATGGCGGCGGTGGCAAAGTCCTTTGCGTGCGGCATGATCCGCGCCGGTCCCGGTGCCCCCTTCATTTCGTAGAATCCGGTCGGACCGTAATAGCCGCCGGGCTCGGCTGTAGGCGAGGTCGCCGCGAACAGCGTGGGCAGCGCGCCCTCGGCGGCGGACTGGCTGAACAGCGGCTGGAGCAGCCGGCCGATCCGCCACTGGAACGTGTTGGCGCCCGGCCCGTTCGCAATGAGGTCGGTGCGCGCAAAGCCGGGATGCACCGCGATGCTCTTCACGCCCCAGCCGGCCGCGAGGCTGCGACGCTGCAGCTCCAGCGAAAACATCAGCATCGCGAGCTTCGACTGGCAGTAGGCGCGCCACGGACGATAGGAATGCTTGGCTTGCAGATCGTCGAAATTGATCGCGCCGGAGCGGTGCGCGAGGCTCGAGAGATTGACGACACGAGCCGCCTTGGCGCGGCGCAGCTGCGGCAACAGCCGCGCCGTCAGGACGTAGTGGCCGAAATAGTTGGTGCCGAGCTGCATCTCGAAACCATCCGCGGTCTGTTGCCGTTTCGGCAGCGCCATCACGCCGGCATTGTTGACGAGGAGGTCGAGCTGCTCGTTGCCGGCGGCAAAGCGCCTGGCGAAATCGGCGACGGAGGCGAGGCTGGCGAGGTCGAGATGCTCGTAGGCGATCAGCGCATTGGGAAACCGTTCGCAAATGCCTTCGATCGCCCGCAGGCCCTTTGCGTCGTTGCGTCCGGTGAGTATGACAATGGCACCGGCGCCCGCCAGCGCCATCGCCGTCTCGTAACCGAGGCCGCCCGTCGCTCCGGTCACGACGACCGTCTTGCCGCTGAGCGAGGGGATGTCTGCCGTGGTCCAGTCGGTCATGCCATGTCTCCGTTCGGGGCTGGAATGAGGCCCGCGGCCTGTCTAAATGTGCACTGAGTGCAACTTTGCAAGAGGTGAACCGATTTGAAGGCTTCGAAGGTTGCCCGGAAATTGCCTGCGGGCGGAAAAGCCCCTGATGTCACCGGCCTACGCCAGCGCAAGCAGCAGGAGACCCGCGCGCGGCTGACCCGGGCGGCGATGACGCTGTTCCTGGAGCGCGGCTTCGAGGCCACGACCATCGACGACATCGCGGCGGCGGCGGAAGTGTCGCGCCGGAGCTTCTTCCATTATTTCGCGTCCAAGGAGGACGTCGTCACCGCCTGGCAGGAGAATGCCGCCAGCGCATTGACCGCCGAGATCATCGCACGGCCGGCGGACGAGTCCATGCTGACGGCCGCGGAGAACGCGATCGCCGCGGCGATCAAGCGGATCGATCCGGCGGAAACCGCGGCGATGTCGCGGCTCAAGCGCGACAATCCCGCGCTTCAGGCCCGCGACCAGCTCAAATACGAGAAGCTCGAGCGCGCGCTGGCCGATGGGCTCGCCCAGCGCGGGCGAACCAAATCCGACCGGCTGAAGGCGCGGCTCGTCGCCATGATCGCCACCGGCGCGATGCGCGTCGGCGGCGAGAGCTGGATCGGCGACGGCGCGCGCGAGAAGCCGGAGGCCTTCGTCAAGCGCACCTTCGATGCGATCCGGGCGATCTTGAAGTGAGCTTTCCTAACCTCCTCCCTTGCGGGAGAAGGTCAGGAATCGCGCGCCCCTATTCCTTGAAGAACGCCAGCAGGTCCGCGTTGATGGTCTCGGCGTGCGTGGTCGGCATGCCGTGCGGGAAGCCCTTGTAGGTCTTCAGGATGCCCTTCTTCAACAACTTGGCCGAGAGTGGGGCGGAATCGGCGTAGGGCACGATCTGGTCGTCGTCGCCGTGCATCACCAGCACGGGCACGTTGATCTTCTTGAGGTCTTCGGTGAAGTCGGTCTGCGAGAACGCGACGATGCCGTCGTAATGCGCTTTCGCGCCGCCCATCATGCCCTGGCGCCACCAGTTCTGGATCACGGCTTCCGAGGGCTTTGCGCCCGGACGGTTGTAGCCGTAGAACGGGCCTGCGGCGACGTCGCGGTAGAACGCCGAGCGGCCGGCGGCAAGTTGCTTTTGGAAATCGTCGAACACGCTCTTGGGCAGGCCGCCGGGATTGGCCGCGGTCTGCAGCATCAGCGGCGGCACCGCCGAGAGGATCGCGGCCTTCGCCACCCGGCTCTCGCCGTGGCGCGCGATGTAGTGCACGACCTCGCCGCCGCCGGTGGAATGGCCGACATGGAGCGCGTTCTTGAGGTCGAGATGCGCGGTCACCGCCGCGAGGTCGTCGGCATAGTGATCCATGTCGTGACCGTCGGCGACCTGCGCCGAGCGTCCGTGGCCGCGGCGGTCATGGGCGACGACACGGTAGCCGCGCGTGACGAAGTACATCATCTGCGCGTCCCAATCGTCCGACGACAGCGGCCAGCCATGGCTGAACACGATCGGCTGTCCGCTGCCCCAGTCCTTGTAGAAGATCTCGACGCCGTCTTTGGTGGTGATAGTGGGCATGTTGGGGCTCCTTTGAGTGAAACGTCATTCCGGGGCGCGAACCCGGAACCCAGAGATTGTTGAATCGAGATTCTCAGGCGCGCGATTGCGCACCGGAGTTCATCGCTGCGCGATGCCCCGGAATGACCAGTGAATGCGCCGCGCTTGAGAATCGCTCAGGCAAACGCCATCGGCTTGAAGCGGCGCCAGGCGCCGATGGTGAGCACGACGAAGAACACCAGCACGATGCCCTGCACCGCGGCGAACACCGGCCCCGACGGCGGCGCCGGCGCCACTGCCGGTGCGAGCGCGGCGAGCGCCGGCACTTTGAGGAACGACTGAATCACCAGCACGAAGACGTTGAAATAGAGCGAGATCATCGCGGTCACGACATAGACCGGACGCCAGACGCCTTTGAGCTTCATGCCGTACAGCGCGACGCAGGCGACGGCGAGCAGCGCCAGCGAGATGATGCCGATGATGTGCGAGGGCAGCAGCTTCTCGAACGGGAACAGGAAGCCGGTGGCGCTGGTCAGGATCGTGAACGCCAGGAAGATCGCGGTGAGGCCCGGCATCGGCTTCGAGCCGAGCAGGCCGAACATCACGACGAGGCCGGCGGCGATGGCGATCAGGCTGATGACGACATGGACCAGCGTGAAGGCGGGTAGACTCAAGCCAAGGACCATGACATCCCTCCTACTCTCCATTGAGATTCAGGAGAGTAGTATTACGGCCCTCATGGGATTGCCACCTGCGTTGACGTCACAGGCACGTGCGAAGCCATGCGTCATCGTGCGAATCGACAAACGCATGGCTGAATTTTTTGCACCGCTGTCACAAACGACAGCAGGCTGTTGTTTGTAGCCCGGATGAAGCGCAGCTTAATCCGGGGTTCTCGCGTGTGGATGGCGCTGTCCCGGATTGCGCTGCGCTCCATCCGGGCTACGAGCTCTCAGGTTTCGACGAAAGTCGAATCGAAGTCTCACACTTCCTTGGTGTCGAAGATCAGGAGGTCGGCGCCGCCACTGGCGAATTTCGGCACGTCGCCTGCGGCCGCCTTGCCTGCTTCGCTGCCGAAGGCCTTCTGGATATCGCCCACGCTGTCGAAGGTAAGGATGGCGACGAGATGAACTCCGGAGGGACCGGCGGGTGAGCCGACCGTGCCCGTGCTGACCGCGTATTTCTTCAGGCCGGGAAGTTTCTTCGCGAGCGGGATGTGCGTTTCGGCATAATGCTTGTCGAAGGCCGCAGCATCCTTGGGCGTCTTGTAGAGCACGACGAGTTCAGCCATTCCTAGTCCTCCCGTTAAGCGTTTTGTTTGTCAGTCTCAGATCCTCATGGTGAGGAGATAGTCTGCAGTTGGCGGCACGATGGCAAGCCTCATTCGACTTGCCATTCGCTTGAGTTCTCGTTGCCTAGAGCCTCGTTCCGCTTCCGATGCAATCGGAACGAGGCTCTAGATTCTTGTTTTGACGCGTTTTCTCGACGCGAACCGGAATCCACTTCGCTCGAAAACGCTTTTAAAGCGCCGGTTTTGCGGCATCGCCGAGATAGCCGTGCAGGGAGGCCACGACCTGCGCGCCCTCGCCGATGGCGCCGCCGACGCGCTTGACCGAGCCGGAGCGGACGTCGCCGACGGCATAGACACCGGGAACGGAGGTCTCGAGCGGCGCCACGAGACGGCCCTGGTTCTGCTCGGACTGCGCGCCCGTCACGACGAAGCCGCCGCGATCGAGCGTGACCCCGCAGCCGTCGAGCCAGGCGGTGGCGGGATCGGCGCCGACGAACAGGAACAGGTTGCGGATGTCGGCAGCATCCTCGTCGTCGGACAGCCGGCTCTTCCAGCGGATGCGCCGCAACAGCGCGGCCTCGTCGCCCTCGAGCGCGGTGATCTCGGTGTTGAACATCAATTCGATGTTCGGCGTCGCTTCGATGCGCTCGATGAGATAGCGCGACATGCTGGCGCCGAGACCGCCGCCGCGGATGATCATCAGGACGCGCTTGGCGTGTCCCGACAGGAACACGGCCGCCTGGCCTGCCGAATTGCCGGCACCGACCAGGGCCACCTCCTCGCCGGCGCAGAGCCGCGCCTCGATCGGCGAGGCCCAGTACCAGACGCCGCGTCCCTCGAAGGTGTCGAGGTTTGCGATCTCGGGCCGGCGATAGCGCGCGCCGCTCGCGACCACGACCGAACGCGCGCGCAGGGGATCGCAGCCGTCGAGCGCCACCGCGAAGGCGCCGTCCTTGCGCGTGCAGTCGAGCGACTTCACCGTCACGGGGATCATGATGTCGGCGCCGAACTTCTGCGCCTGGGTGAAGGCGCGCGCGGTCAGCGCCTGGCCGGAGATGCCGGTGGGAAAGCCCAGATAATTCTCGATGCGCGCACTGGCGCCGGCCTGGCCGCCGAAGGCGCGGATGTCGAGCACGGCGACCGACAGCCCTTCCGACGCCGCAT
This sequence comes from Bradyrhizobium sp. WYCCWR 12699, assembly GCF_032144035.1. NCBI lineage: Bacteria > Pseudomonadati > Pseudomonadota > Alphaproteobacteria > Hyphomicrobiales > Nitrobacteraceae > Bradyrhizobium > Bradyrhizobium sp. WYCCWR 12699. The sequence goes on along the minus strand of NZ_JAVTJN010000005.1, from coordinate 21,818 downwards.
ACACCGCGGTGGCGAGCCCGGCCGGTCCGCAGCCGACCACCGCGACGTCGTAGATGCGGCCGTCCTTGGCGCCGCCGATCATGCCGATGGCGCGCGCAAGCTCGGTCTCGCTGGGGTTGCGCAGCACTGTGCCATCAGCGGCGACGACCAGCGGCCAGTCCTCGGGCTTCGGCGAATAACGCGCGATCACCTCGGCGGCGTCGCGATCGCGCTCGGGATCGAGCAGATGGTGCGGCTGGCCGTTGCGGGTGAGAAAGCCCTGCAACCGCACGACGCCGGCGGAGTTCGACGGTCCGATCAGCACCGGACCGCCGATGCCGCCCTGGATCAGATTGACCCGGCGCAGGATCAGCGCGCGCATGATGCGCTCGCCGAGCTCGGCCTCGGCGACCAGCAGCGCGCGCAGCCGGTCCGGCGGCAGCAGCAGCGTCTCGACATCGCCCTCGGCGCGGCCGTCGACCAGCGCCGGCTGTCCCGAGAGCTGGCTGAGCTCGGCCAAAAATTGCCCCGGTCCCTGGTCGATCACCGGCGTGACGTGACCAAGGCCGTCGCGCTGGGTGATGGCGACATGGCCCCTCAGCACGACGAACATGCCGGGACCGGGCTTTCCGGTCTCGAACAGGAACTCGCCGTCCTGATAGAGGCGGACCTCGCCGAAATGCCTGATCCGCTCGATCTCGGCCGGCGTCAGCGTCGGAAAGGTCTGTTCGGGGCGCGTGAACCGCGACATCAGCGCCTCACCACCGGTTCGTTGCTGTTCGTCCTGCCCCATGGTCATTCCCATTCATTCCAATGTCTCAAGTGCCGGCTTTCCCGGCGGCCCCTTCATTGAGGGAACCATCGTCGTTTGGCGAAGGCTCAGCGCTTGCGGCGCGTTCGCGCGCCTGCAGCTTCCGCCGCTTCAGGTTTTCGCGCAGCGCCGATTTCAGGCGCTCGTCCCGGGACGTCTTCGCCTGGCGCGCGCTCTTCTCGTTCTCGTCCATCATCACGGGGTCCGATATTGCCGTCGGCGATACCATGCCCAGAGATTGCGGCAGCTCAAGAGGCTCCTCGCGATCGGATCGTGCGAAACTCGAAATGGACCGAATCCGGTCGCGTGGCCACCTGGCCAGTTGGCGGGGGAGGAGCGGAACGCGAATCGGCGGAAAGCCGGTAGTTTCGAGCCGAAATGCGCATTTTGGCCCCGATATCGGCCCGATTTTCTCGTTTTGACCGGCCGAGCAAGCTTGCACAGGAGGGGGGCTTGTGGCAGATATCGGCCCGCTTGGTAGGCCCCTCGGGCGCCCGATTCTTCACCAGCACATGCTGCCGTAGCTCAGTGGTAGAGCACTCCATTGGTAATGGAGAGGTCGACAGTTCAATCCTGTCTGGCAGCACCACCACTTCTCCTGAAAGATCAACACCGTATTGATGCGGTTATGGTTTTCGCGCCGCTCCTGTTACACAGGGGTGTTACACAATGGTGCTGAAAGTCGTGTCGCTAACTAAGAGGAACGGCTCGAACAATTGGTGGTATCGCCTCACGATCCCCGCCGATGTTCAGCGGATACTTGCGAAGCTGCCCAACCATCCTAGACCGAAGGGATGGTTCGCGACGCACATCATGATCACGACTGGCACTCCTGATCGCACCCTTGCGAAGGCGAAGGCCGTAGACATCGCCGCTGAGGTGGAGCGACAGCTCAAGGCACTTCGCGAAGGGCCGAAGCCGCTTACGGCCAAGCAGATTTCAGCGCTGTCCGGCATCGTCTACCGCGCCTTTGCGGGAGGGCTAGAAAACAACCCCGGCCTGACATCGCAGCAGTGGTTACGTGTGGCAGACGAGAACAGGGCCGCGCAGCGCGGGGAATACAGCGTTGGCGCTCGCCTTGGCATCTTCAAGGATGAGGACGAACGACGTAAGGCCGACATGGAGAACCGCTTTGCTGGCATTGTTGACGCAACTCTCACCCGCGAAGCTGTGTTCACCACTGAGGAGAGCCGGTGGCAGATCATCGAAGCAGTCTCCCGTGATCTGACCGAAGGCACGAAGAAGCTCGCTAGGAACGCTGACGGCGACTTTACACCTGATACTTATGCCAACCGCTTTCCACCGCCCACTGACCTGCTGCAAGGCAGTAGACCGACGGGTAAGTCGCTGACCGCGCTCGCCGACGCTTGGCACAGCGCGGCAGTGGCAAGAGGCGTTCGTCCACGCGATGCAAGGCGATGGAAGGCCGTTGTTCTCCGCTTCAAGGAGTGGCTGACTTATGACGATCTGAGCCGGATCACTCCGGAGAGGGTTCAGGCATGGGGCGACGAACGCAGCGCCGCTGGCGTTGCGCCGAAGACCATCAATGACACCGATTTCGCAGCGCTGAGGGCGGTGTTCGGCTGGGGCAGGCAGCGCGGCTGGCTGGCAATTAATCCCGCAAAGGAAGCGAGGATCGAGGGTCGCGGAAAGAAGCGCATACGCGAGAAATGGTTCTTAGAAGGGGAAATAGCCGCGATACTCAATGCCGCGCTGGCCGTTCAAGGGACTAAGCGGGAGAACCCGAAGACGACTGCTGCCAAGCGGTGGGTGCCATGGCTCTGCGCTTACTCGGGAGCTCGGGTTGTTGAGATGATCCAATTGCGCAGGGAAGACATTAGGCGTGAAGGGATCGCATGGGTTATCCGTGTCAACCCCGAAGCTGGAGACGTTAAGACTGACGATTATCGAGATGTCCCGGTTCATGAGCATCTGATCGCGACCGGCTTCATTGAGTTCGTGCAACAGTCGAGACCGGGGCATCTATTCTGCGACATCGGCAAGGACGGCAACACGGCTGGAACGGCTGACGGCGTCTACAAGCGCGTCTATACCATGGTGCGCAGCGTCTTGACTGATGATCGCGTTCAGCCCAACCACGCATGGCGGTACACTTTCAAGACCTTCGGCCACGACGCGGGACTGAATGACCTCACGATTGATGCGATCTGCGGACACTCTGCCCGGACAGAGGGTGAGAAATACAGGGGCATCACGGTCAAGAAGCGGATGGAGGTCATGGCCGCATTCCCGCGATACAAGCTCGCCAGCATCGAGCGAGCAAAACCAGCATAGACCGGGCTGAAGGTCTGGCATTGCTCTCAAAACGCTACTCGCTGGTTCAAGGCTCGCATGAAAGAGCCCTCAAAAACAGCTGTTGCCCTCGACCCCGTTCCAAAAGTCGATCCATTGACCGGAGGCTACATCAATTCGCTCAGCGCCTATCCGGATGCTGCATAGCGAAAGGTTAGACTAGTGGACTTGCCAAACTCTAGACGCTTTTTACTACCCCGCCGTCGAATCATTTACACTATGGGTTGAGTCCCGCGCAAGCACCACCCACCAAAATACATAGCTCTGCCAGAGGCGTTGCGAGCCTCAGTCACCACCTTCTCGTAATCGACGGACCCGCACCGACATGAAAGTTCTGCACCTTTCTGACCTCCATCTTTCGACGAAACACCAGCACGACGAGGAAGTTGTTCTAAGGGCTGCAATAGAAACGATTGAAGCTCGCCGGGATGAGGCAGGAGCGTTCGATCTTGTAATCTTTTCGGGCGACCTCGTGAATCGCGGCGGAGATGAAAATGTCTTTCAAACGGCAAGATCGACGTTCATCAAACGGTTTTTAGACGCTGCTGGCGCTTCTGAAAGCCAGTTTGTTATATGTCCCGGCAATCACGACATCGACCGAGATGTCGTTCGGAAAGTTGGCTACATCGAAGCCGGCCTCCTCAAGACGCTTACTAATCGAAGCGAAATCAACAAGTTTATCGACGATCATTGGTCGTTCCCAATTTCGTCTGTCCCCGCTCCATTTGCACGATTGTCGGGATTTTATCGTGACGTTTGGGCTACCAATCCAGATAGCTGCATCTCAACCAATCTTTTCTTGAAAGCCTACATCATCAAACAAAGCGATGGCGACATTGGTGTCGCCTGCTTCAACACCGCATGGCGCTGCACCGGCGAGGCAGGCGACGTTGATAAGGGAAATCTGGTTCTTGGCGAGAGAGTTGTCGATCACGCAATCGAACTTTTGCGTTCCGCTCGCATAAAGATAGGCGTATTCCACCATCCCCTTCATTGGTTGAATGAATCTGACCAGGTTGCCGTCGAAGGTCGGCTCCAAGCAGCATTTGACTTACTCGCTTGCGGTCACATTCACCGTTCAGGACCCGAGCTGCGTAAAACGACGATGGGCGATGCGATACTTTCGCAGGCTGGATGCCTGTATGGAAGCCGCGAATGGTTCAACGGCTACAGTATCGTGGAGACCGATAGCAGCGATACTGCGATTGTTCGCTTGTATGAATACTCAGATCAACGTCGAAAGTTTTTGCCAGCCACCCGAATTGTGGACGAGGGCATTGTCAAATACCCCTTTTCCTCCTCCGGAGTCGCCTCTGCTTCCCACTTTGGAGGCACCTCTGCCAACACGCTTTCAACAATACTACGGAAAGCGCGCCCCAACATCCGAAGGCTAGCAAACGACCAAATCGCCCTCGCGGGCACTGGAGAACAGGCTAGAGATATCGACGAGCACTTTGTTTGCCCACCCCTCAACAAGCTCTCGCAGGCAATCCCAGCCTCGCAGGTCAACGACACTCCAGAGAATGACCGCGAAAACCTGCTAGCCATTCTAAAAGGCAAAGAGAACATCACCATCGTGGGCCGGTCGGAGCTTGGGAAAACGACCGTCGCCCACTATATCGCCGTCAAGATTTCAGAAGGATTCGGCGATCAAGCGCGTATTCCCTTGATCGGAAAGTTTGCCGAGCTTGATTCGAAGGATAGCAGTCTTTGGCGACTTCTTCGCAGCTATGCAAATGAAGTGTCAGATGGCGCCACGACCAGAGCCTTTGTTGAAGGCAATCCCGTATTCGCAATCGTTGATGACATTGACCTATTTGATGAGACTCGGGTCAAGGCTCTCGGCTTGCTGATCACAAAGCATAAGAATGTCCGGTGGTGTTTATTTGTCCGAGCGTCCGCCGGTTCAGAGTCTTTTTCGAAGGCTTCAGACAACGCTTTTCCAAACACCGAGCAGTACGTCATTGGAGAGCTGCGTCGAGGAGCGATCAGAGCACTATCTGATACCTACTTCATAAGTAAAGACGAGCAAGACCGGCGCTATCAGAGCCTGATGGAGCAGTTGCAGCGAATTGGCCTACCAAGAAGTGGGTATGTCGTTTCACTAATTCTTTGGGCGCTGAAGAATAGGTCTTAGGGCGAGCTGCTAAACGAAGCGGTCCTACTACAAAATCTGATCGATCACATACTAGGTCGCATGGACTATACGGGTGCGCTTCGTCGTGAATTTGACTTCACCATGAAGTCGCTAGTTCTTCAGCACCTAGCATTCCATTTCAAGACAACCAATGAAGTCCAATCAAAGAATGACGTAGTTGCCTTCGTAATCGACCTGCTCAAACGCAAAGGACTTAGATATGACGCAGCGGAGATTGTTCGCGCGTTCATCAAGTGCGGCGTTTTGTATGAAGTTTCTGAAACCTTATCATTCCGTTACCGACGCTTTCAGGACTTTTTCTTGGCTGGATATCTCCGAGACAATCCCGCTGACATCGAAGAAATTTGCAAAGGGGAGCGCTGGCTAGATTACACAAAGGAGCTTGATATTTACACGGCGAGATTTCGCCACGAGAAACAATTTCTCGCGTTTGGGCAGCAGATTATCGAAGGCATCGATCGTCCCGAGCCGGCTCTCTCGATTGAGCAACTCGAAGACTATCTTTCCGACGGCCAAAATCTAGACTTTACGAAGGCGCAACTCAGCAAGATGCGCAAAGAACCTATGACGTCCGAAAAAATCGACGAACTTATGGACAAGACGGATCAGCGCATAGCTGAAAAGCGCGAGAAGGAGGCGGCTGAAAAGGCCAAGACCGGGATTGATATCCGCAGCAATCGAATCATCAAATTTTCCATGGCTGTAGAAATGTACAGCGAGTTCATACGAAACCTTGAGTTTGTCGATAAGGAGGTGAAGACGGCTCACCTCGAATATTGCTTGACGTGCTGGGAAACAATCCTTCGTGGCTTTGTTTCCGGCCTCAAAGAGGCAATCGACGACCTAGTTCACGATCTACAAAATGGCGGCGAAGGCAAGGCAAAAGCCGTTGCTGCAAAAGTGAACGGTAAAGGAAGCACACTCACGCATGAAAAACTCGCCCAGCTATTCAGGTTTATCGAGGGCGCGATCAAACATGTAATGCCGACCATTGTTGCTGAGATCGCCTATCAAAACCTTGGAAGCGAAAAGCTGATTGATTTTATCGATGAGCAGATACGCAATAAGACGTCCGCAATTCGCACGTTGATTTGTTGTTTCATGTTGCTCGAGATCGACGCGTCCCTTGCCATAACCAGGATAAGTGAGTTCTACGGTTCGGAAGATACGCCAAGGTGGGTGACGGCTGTCATAAGCGAACGGCTATTCAGCTACTATCGCCAGCGCCCGCTGGCGGGAGCAACACGCACAAAGTTCGAGGATCTTGTCGTGAAGCTCGAAATGCGATTGGCCGGTGAGTCTCGTGCACGAGTTCGGGGAAATTATTTGTCCGCTTTGAAGAAGAAGGCGTTCAAAGAAACAAAATCCTGAGCTCCTATCTGACGCTTGGAGTTTTCCTTGTGAGCTCAGAAAAGTCGAGTAGCGGGACGACACGTAAGGTCCCAATGGGTGTTGTTGCCGACGTTCTCATACATCCAATCGAACTCAGCGCTTCCAGTAACTCGGTCGATCCCGCCAGAGATAGTCGGCCTCCCCTTGGCGTACTGGCTGCTGAACCCGACAAGTGTGGCGGTGATGGTCGTGATCGGTATCACGTTATCAAGGAACGAAACCGTTCTGTTGGTCGCGTTCACGATGACACCGAGATTGGTGACTGGATCGGGCTTCATCTCTGCGGCGGACGTCGCCGTATACTTGCTCGTTCCGTTGCAAGAGAGCGTGATCGTCGAATTTTGTTGCTGCGCATTTGCGGACTGCGCCAGCGCCAGGAATAGAATCGCGCATGTGAATCTCATAGGAGCCCTCTCGTCGCGACCCAAAGCGTCAACCGAGCGGCGGTTCTGTCGCGGTCGCCGCTTGCTTGAATCGTCCGCGCAGTTTGAAGGTGGCTTCAACACTCTTTATTGCGGTCCAAAATACGATTAGCGCGAGAACAATGTTTTTGCCGCCGCCTTGATAGATCTTCAGTTGAGTGCTGATGGTTGCTCCTAATGCGGTTGTCGCCGCAATAAGGAGAATAACAGCAGCGACGCGGCTTCGACCCCACCTCAGCCAAGCTGCACACACTGCATAAAGTACAACGTCAATAACTGTTTCACCGACGTCGAAGCCGACATCCGGATATTGCGTTCCCATCCATATTCCGATTGCGCCCTGCAGAATGGCAATGAAGAAGAATACGGTGGAAGAATCCTTGATGGTTTTAAGGGCCTCTTCCGGTGTCTGAATGGCATTGAACCATTTCGATTTGCTCGCGTCCGGCTCGGCGCTAGCCGGGTATGCAGCCGGATTTACGAGCGGGGAGTTGAAGACTTTTGGCGGCAGCGCCATTCGCTCTGACTGTTGCGAAGGGAGCGGAGGTGGAGCTGACCACGGTTGCAGCGGAGCAGCAGTTGGAGACGACCAAGGTTGGGGCGGAACAGGTGAAGCTGCGGCGATCTCTCGAATGCGCCTGAAAAACTTGTGATCGCGGGCTGCTAGCCACCGCCCCTCTTCGTCACTCCAGACAAGACTGTCGTAACCGACGTGCCTGGCCTGAATTAGTTCGTAGAGGTGATCGACGTCATGGACGTCTTGTTCACGTCCTTCGGCGTCGATGAACCGCAGTATCGACATGGTATGCCCCAGCCCATTCCCAGCAAAAGCGTATCTCGTCTGTGCTTGCCAACGCAACCAATAGCACACACCGATCTGGGGAGTCGCGGTTCCTGCGGTGAAACACCGTGTAGTTACGGTGGGCTGCGTGTTCCGTGCGTTGGCTTAGATTAAGCCAGTAGAGCGCGCCTTGTTCAAAACGTAAGAGACGAAGGCGGCGCAGGCTCCGAGCATGAACAGGGCGTCGGCTTCGTCGACCTTTGCAGCATCTTCGAGCAGGGCGTGCCGTATCCCGCCCTCATCATTGGTGTAGCCGTACAGAGACGAGAAGCCGCTTTTCATAGCTGTGTGGATCGAAATTTTGTGCTCTAACTTTTTCAGGGCTTTGGACAAGATGTCGGCGGAAGGATCAAGGGTCACGCAGACCGCTTCCACTGCATGAATGCTCTCTCTAACACTTGCCGGCGGTCAGGTGGGAGCTAGCGTTGCGCAGGTGTGCCCGCGCCCCATTGAACTGAGTGGATGCGAGATCGGCGAATGCCCTAACGATGGTCGCATGTTCGGTCTCTGAGCCTATGGGACAGATCACCTTCTTGTCGACCACCCGATAAGCCGCCTGACAAAGGCGCAAGGTGCCCTCCACCTCGCCAGCAAAATTTGGCGGGCACGATGGATGCTTAATTACGAACTCCAACCACCCGAAGATGGCGGTGTAATTTTGCCGCTCAAAAATGTCCCGCACCTGCGCGATTAGGTTCTTCGCAGTATCATCGAAGTCGTCCACCATGCCATGCTGGCGATCGACGTACTCGTCTTTCAGAATCGTCGACCAAGGCTTGCCGATGTAATCGTGGCTGTACTCAGCGTGCTGTCTGGCACGGATGAGATGGCCGTGAACCAGATGCCAAAGAGCGGCCCTCAGCTTCGGCGATATTTCGCGCAACTGAAGCTGGGCTGGTAACGGCTCGATACCCTCCGCCTGTTCAAATGAAAGCCGTTTTCGTTGTTCCATATCTTCCGCCACAGGCATCTCCTCAGCGCGGAGTTATCATGACTCGGACTGCCATCTCTTTTTGATCGCTATTCAAGTCGTTCTCAATCCCGCGCGGGTTGGCTATGAAACCCTGTGGATCGTAGACCAAGCAAAGCAACGCTCGACATTGCGGATGCTGGCGATATCTAGCGATGTCCACAATCAATTCCTCACCAAGCTTCCTTGCCGTAAGGCTTGGGCGGGTCATCTTCACCTCAACAACTGCTTCCGCCGCTGGCAATAAGAAATCCATTCGAGCGGCGCCACCAGCGTAGGTCGGAGTCCATTCCTCCTCCCGAACGTCATCATAATGAAGCCGGAGCAAGGCATGGAGCGCATCTTGCACGTCATACTCATCTTCGATGTTCAGAGTCGTCCGGTCATTGTGCCTTTGGCGAAGCTGACGAGCGAAGAGATGGAAACGGTCCCAGAGTTGCGCGACTGCTTCGGTATCCCGATGCCCCTCTTTAGCCGCCGCAAGTTGGACCTGCTTCAACGCGAGTGGTGTTCGCCTCACCCTCGTCAGCGCAGCGGCCACGACCCCTTTCACGCACTCGACGCCATGATACGACGGAGAACCAGTGAAGTTGGAGATGCTGTCTTGAAAATAAGAGAGCAATGGCGCGGTGTGGATCTTGGGAGAAGCAAACTCGTCATCAAACAGCGATGCGAGTTCAAGGACGATCTCGCGATAACGAGCGTCGTCCTTAGGCTGGATGGTGATGCTATCGCGCTGTCGGGTGAACCTCGACAGGATGCCTTCAAGCTCGCCCTGATACTTGTCCAAAACGACGATCGCGTCCGCAGCGTTCATTAAGTGGTCTCCAACAGCCCCGAGAGCGACTCACCTAGCCAGGCAATGTCATATCATCGTCCAATGGAGACAACGGCAGAAGGCGGCGTTCCACTACTAGAAGGCGTTGACGCCTGAAAATCCGAGAAAAATGCGAGAGGCTAGCCGGTGGTCTGGAGGCGGCTGTGTCCCCCTTGGGGGTGGCCCTGAGATCGGGGCCAAGGCGTTGTTCATGCGGACCAGTTGGGCCAGCAACCATCCTCCTCAAGCCGCCCGGTTCGATGAGCGCATGTTTGATCGAGCAGACGTTGACCCACGTCTTTCCAAACTGCATGTGGCCCGTAATATCTAACAGCATCCGCCTTCTGCATCTCGATTGTCCGGAAGCAGCGCAGGCATTCGACGCGCAGCACGTGACGCGGGATTTCAGACAGGCGGCATTGCTGGATCGGCAGCGGGGGGCGTCCAGCAGCGCGAGGATCGCGCAGCACGGCGTCCCATAGTTCATCGGGCATTGGCTCGCCGGGGCCTGCGATTGCCTCAGGTGGCTTGGGACACTGTTCGGCCGCGCGGGCTAGCTTTTCCATCTGCTTCGGGGACGGCATTCGCCAACTCGCTGGTCTCTCGCTGCTCATAATTTATGAGAACATAATAAGAACAAAGAGTCGAGCGCGACTACCTGTGAGTTGCTGTGGATCCCCTACCATCTGCCAAAATCGCCGAACCCTTGGTCTCTTTTAGGTATCCCCTAATCAGACTGCTCCGCGGGCGGTCCGATAAGTGCGATTGACAATTCAAAACGGACTGATACCAATCGGACTATTTAAATCGGACTGATGGGGTTCAGGATGTTCGTTCGGGCTTACCTTCGCGCTTCCACAGATGAGCAGGATGCCAGCCGCGCCAAGGATCAACTCAAGGCGTTTGCCGTTGAGCGCGGCCTGACGATTGCTTGCTGGTATGTCGAGAATGAAAGCGGCGCCTCCCTCTCCCGCCCGGAATTGTTCCGGCTGCTGACTGACGCCTCGCCTGGCGATGTTTTGTTGGTCGAGCAGGTTGACCGGCTGTCGCGTCTCACCGCTGCGGATTGGGAACGGCTCAAGGCCGAACTGACGGCTCGCAAGGTGCGTGTAGTGGCCTTGGACTTGCCCACTTCATGGATGATGACCACGGGCAACGGTGATGAGTTCACCGGGCGCCTGTTCGACGCAATCAACAACATGCTCCTCGACATGCTGGCCGCTGTCGCTCGCAAGGATTACGAGGATCGCCGCCGTCGTCAGGCTCAAGGACAGGCAAAGGCCAAGGCCGAAGGCAAATATAAGGGACGCCCGGAAGATACGGAACGCTATTCCCGTATTGCTCGCCTGCTCTCCGCTGGACACTCATGGAACGAAGTAATGGAGACGGTCGGATGCAGCCGCACCACCATGGCAAGGGCGGCAAAGAGGCTCGCATTTGCTGAGACCAAGGCAGAACCTGGCCAACGCTGAACGGCAGCTTGCGACTTGGGATATATGATCTCAACGGCTAGCTAGCATTAGCGATCAGAAGGGTCATCACGTGGGCAGTTGGCCGCATGATGCTGACCGTGCTTGGCATGGTAGCTGAGAAGGAGCTGGGTTCATCAAGGAACGGCAGGCAGCTGGCATCGCCAAGGCGAAGGCCAACGGTGTCTACAAGGGCAGGCCAGTCAGCCTCGATCACGACCAGATCAGGACGTTGCGCTCGCAAGGGCTCGGTGCGACCGCGATTGCGAAGCAGCTTGGGTGTTCACGGGGCGCGATCTACAAGGCGCTGAGCGTTCAGTAGCCGCCAACTCCAATGCAAAAGTCGAAGACTAGGATACGTTGAGTTCCGGTACAGGAACACCGCATTACTACGGATTTTCCAGCCGTCGCGGCGGAGTCAGGATGCTCTCGCCGGGGCTGCTATTTCATCCTGAAGACATTTTTCCGGCAGGGGTCGCGCTAATGCGACCCTTTTCTGCGATTGGAGATGATTGCGGCTCATGATTTTTGAGAGCGGGCTGCTTGATTTCCCGGACAGTGATTTCCGCCAGCGCGACCGCATCAGTAACGCCGCGCATGCTAATGTCGATCATTCGCTTGGCGATAAGGTCACAAATCGGATCGTCGCGATCCACCAAGTCGAGTTTGCGCAAGGCGTGATTGAAGGCCAGTTCAAGGACGTGTTTTTGTTCGGGAGTGAGATCAATGTTCGCCATGAGGCGTGAGATCGGCATGACCGATGCCCCCTTTTGAGCAGGCGGGAGCACAACTGGTCTCTCAGTCACCGATTGAAGCCGGAAGCCGTGCGATGATGTAGAGAATACTGTTCCTCAGCAATTTGGCAGTCAATCTATTTTTGGGCCAAATGCCAGAGGACAGCACGTCCTAGTGCGGATTGCCGCGCAGCTTCCTAATCAGTTCGCGTAGATCAGTGATCCACATAAGGGTTCGCTCAACCGCGCGGCGTTGGCTGTGGCGACGGTGTCGCGGCAGGCTGCGACGATGTAGCAGGAGGTTGCTGCTGCGGAGCGACCGGCTGTTGATCGCCGCCGCCATGCGGGACGCACGTCCCCACGTTGCTCAACAGCCGCTTGGCCTGTAAGTCACGGGCCTTTCGGTAGTCCCTTCGGCCCTCGATCCGCGCCGCAGCCATCCGGTCCCACGCCTCGAAGGCGTCAGCATAGTGTTGCCGCATCTGCTCCTCAGCGGCGAGGCAATCACTGAACTTGTCGAAGACCAGATCGGTATTGACGGGCGAGACGCCGCCTACCAAGACAACCAACATCCATTTCATTGTCTATCGCTTTCGCTCAACATCGATGTCTCGCCGTTCTTGTCCCGAACCGTTACGTAACGAGACGGCCTTGCATGTCACCCGATTGCAGACTGCCAATTTGAGGTGACGAGTACGAATGAGCCTGCGTTGAAATGTAAGTGGCATTCCGTCGGGATGCAGGCTATTCGGGTGGCCGCAGACCGGGAGAGCGCAACCAATTGCTCATATGTGAGCCGGTCTCAGCCTGCCGAGCTTTGCGCAACAGCTCCTCCCTAGCAGCGCCTGGCGGGGTCTTTCTGGCTTGCTCACGCAAACGGGTTGCCTCTGCGGCAAGATGTTGTTCCAGAGATTGGGGTTGATCAACACGACCTGACACTGGCGCACCTTTATTGTTATTGTCGTAAATAATGCGACCGGGCCGGGAAAAACTAGCAATTTATTTTTGCAACTATTTTGGAACTTTGATCTACAGGCTGTCTCGGTTCGTTATCAGAGTCAGGCGTTCGTAGTGGATGCGTTCCCATGCGGGATTATGTTTACATTGCGGGTACGTGGGAGAGTAGTAGCGGTGGAACTTCCAGCCATTCTGTTGGTCGAAGACGATGATGCGATCCAAGCTATCGTCGAGGATGCCCTCGTCGAGGGCGGCTTTCACTGCGCGGCTGTGAAGACAGGCGAGGAAGCGGTCACGCTTTTGAAGGGTGGCCTCACAACCTACAAAGCTATCCTCACTGACGTAAATCTTCTTGGACGGCTCGACGGATGGGAGGTCGCGAGGGTGGCCCGCGAGATCGACCCGCATTTTCCCGTGGTTTACATGAGTGGTGCCTCCGCTGATAAGTGGCCTGTACATGGTGTGCCCAACAGCATCCTGCTTCAAAAACCATTTGCGCCAGCGCAAGTCGTTTCGGCTGTTTCCCAACTCCTGAACGGAGGCTCGCAGCAGACGGGTCCCGCGTGAGGAACCCCGACCGTGCCTGCTTCCGTGCTCCTCATAGAAGATGAGGCCCTCATCCGTATGATGTTGGTTGAGATGATCGAAGAAGTCGGTCATTCGGTCGTTGCGGAGGCGGGAGATGTCGGGAACGGGGCGGTTCTTGCGACCAACGCTGACTTCGATCTTGCGATCCTGGACATCAATCTCGGTGGCGACACCATCGAGCCAATCGCCTCAGTAATTGCTGATCGCGGCTTTCTTCGTCAGCGGGTATGGATCGTCGGGAGTGCCGAAGGCGATCAGGGGTATTCCGGTGGTCAGGAAGCCTTGCTTGCTCGCCGAGTTGCAATCCGCCATTGATGCAGCATTGCCTCAATTACCCCGGAACAGGCTGGGGCCAATCTAGCGGGTAGATTGGTGAGCACCGGGAGACCTCGAAGGGAAGTCATCCCGTGGTTCCACGTAAGTAGTGATCCTGAGGCGCTCGCTCTCCACGTCAGTGCTACTGGGCGCTGATGGACAAGAAACCCCAACCGTCAGAAGCGAACTGTCTCAAGTGCGGACTGCCACTTCGGATCGTTCAAACGCTCCTCGATCCAGTCTCAGGCCAAAAGCATCGGCTCTATCGCTGCACATGTGGCTACCAAGCGTGGGAACGCGGCACCTGAAATACTGAAATGAAACGTCGGTGCCATCGCAGAAGAAAATCGATACCATCCTCACCTGCCTGCCAGCCGAGCCTGATATCCTGCACTAGCGAACCCCTGTATTGACGTCGGTTATTTCAAAGGCTTAGCCATAACTTGGAAGAAGCGGCCCCACTTTCCAGCCTTCTGTCTGTTCGTGCGCGACCGTCAGATGCTTTTCGGCCGACGCCCTGGTGTCAAAATTTGGTTCAGCAGAAGAGTCAATGACTTACATCGAAAACCAAGGGTAGTCTCTAACGCCGATCTGCGGTTCCACTATGACCCCTCCCATACCGCGAAACAGAACGCGGCCTGATCGTGACCCCCACCATACAGCGTAAAAAGCGTGCTTACCGTCTAGGAGGCAGCATGCTGCTAAGGGCGATCCCCTGCGCACAGCTTAGACAAGTTCCAATGAACACGGGGTGCTGAGAGGGCAATTCGTTCCACTCTGCGAAATAACGCTTAGCCGGGCGGTGTGTGGACCAGCATGCCCGAAGGGCAATCCCCCGGATACAATGTAGCAGAACGAGGGTTTCTTCGAAGACCTGCTGCCCGAGGGGCAACCACGTGCATTCAGCATAATGAAACGCTCGAAGGCGCTGCCCCACGTGGCTCCGGGTCTAGCGCACGTAAGTCTGTTTGGGCCGGTATTCCTTACGTCTACCAAGACCACAGGCTGTCTACCTCGCTCGCTCCGGCGATCCTGGCGAGACGCATCACCATCATCACCATCAATCAAGGAGAACACTGCGTGAATGACGCAAGCCCGGCTCACCGGGTCCACTACCGTGAGCGATCCACCAACCGCACCTTCAAGAAGGGACACGTCCTTTCCTTGAGAGTCGATGACGACATGCTTCAAAAGCTGAAGCACCTAAGGAAGGCCTTAGCGGCTCGGATCGGGGTCCGAGAGACCACGATGTCAACTGCTCTAGCCTACTGCATCACCACCGCCAGCGCGGACTAGCGTCGTCCCGACCTTCGTTCAACGCGTATGGCCCGGAAAAAGCCCCTCAACATGCTGATCCCTTACAGTGCCTTGAGGGGGTTTCTCCGTTTCATCAACTCAACCGGGGCCAGACAGGTCTGAACCTGCAGCCCTCTCACATCAGTTGAAATCAAACATGATAAACGTAAAACTCCGCGAAAGCGTTCGGCTCGACCTAGAGCCAGCGGCTTACTCCCGCCTTCTGCAACTGCGGGAAGAATGCAAGAAGAGGCTGTCCAGAGACCTGACCACGGACGACGTCGTCAGAGGCATTGTGAACCATCACCTGAGGCGGGGCGCCGATGCCATGCTCACATTGAGACATACTTCTGAAGCGATCTAAGTGGATCGAATTGGGCCTGAGAGACCGCAATGTCGGGCTAAGCTACTGTGTCGCGATGGACAGCACCTACTGGCGTCGTTTGCAACAACGAAAAGCCCCTCAAGATGCTGATGACTTATAGCGCATCGTGGGGCTTCCCCTTCCCAACATTCAAATCGCTTCACCTTTCTCGCCGCGAAGAAAGCGAGAGCCCTTCGGCTAGTTGTCGATGGCATCTTGGTCAGATGCCGTTGAGCCCACCCCACTCTAAACTTCCACTAAGTCAAAGAAAGACAACTTCATGAACTCAGAAATCTGCACTGCCGCCACAGATCCCGTCTCGCCAATGAAGGAATACCTTCAAGCCGCAATCGCGCAAGGCTTCTTTAGCGAGCCTTTAGACCTTCTGCCCGGAAACCTTGTGGTGGGCTCCCTCGACGAATCAGTCGGATGTGAAGTCCTGCTGCGTGCTGCAAAGAAGGCGTTACGGTCCCTCGCCGAAGATGGGCACATCATCGACACCGGACGGCGCGTGAAGTGCGAAATCACGTGCGAAGAAGCGTCGTTTGGGCCAAGGCGAGCTGAACAGCGGCCATACATGAACTGGAACTAGACAGACGCGATACCCTGCAAAAGAGATACCGCGTACCGCGGTTCTCGCTCCCGAATACCCCTCAAGGCGCCAGCGTCTTATAGTGCATTGAGGGGCATTTCTTTCCCCGAACTCACTAATCCGCAACTCCGGCCCACCTTGCTTGTCCTTGCGAGCGAGGCCGAATGCCTATGTCCCCACAAAGCATCATCATGAACATCGAACTCACAAACGCCTACGAATCTGCACTTCAGGAGCAAGCTCGCCAACGCAATCAGATTATTACCCCCTTCGCTAGAAGGGTCTCACAATCCATCTTCTCGGCTGGTCTTTTGGCGATGACGGACAGTTCTCACAATGTCGCTCAATACCGGGTAGTCTCGGCTCCAACGGGCAGCGGGAAGAGCAGCTACGCTCTAGCCTTCATCAAAGCCTACGTTGAGACCGTACCGGACGCGACTGCTCTTTACCTCGTCGAGACCATCCGGCAAGCAGAGGACATCTACCGTGACATGTCCCGGCTCATCGGTCTAGATAAGGTGGCGATCTGGACCGCAGCCCATGACGAGCAAACCTACCCAGAAGAGGCGATGAAAGAACATGGGTTTATCCCTGCACAACACTTTTCCGTGGATGCGCTTGGCTCCTATCCCGTCGTAATCGCCACCCATAAGTTCTATACTGGGCCACGTTCGGCAAAGGCGACCCTGTATCGGGGCGAGCCACGCAAACTCACTTTCATCGATGAGCGGCCTGAGGGTGTGAGCACCTTTGATACCGACACCGGCGCCATCAAGACGGTTCGAGACAAGCTGGCACAAGCACACAGCTCGGATTTCGAGCCTGTGGTTCGCCTGACCGAACTGCACGACCACCTCGAATCAATTTGGCGATCTGCATCAAGCAAATCCGTCTTTGATGTTCTGCCCCACACTGAGGCTACGGACTTGGCTTGGTTCGCATCCGCGAGAGCCGATGAGTATGTCAAATCGCGTGATGAGCAGATCAAGCAAGTTTTCGGGTTCGCTAGGTCGTTGGCTAGCGGCTTTGCCTTCCTTGCCCGCTACGATGCTTATGGCAATGGCGCACGGTTTGTCGGCTATGACATGAACCTGCCGCTCTCTCCCGGAACAATCATCCTTGATGCCACGGCTGACATCGACGGCCTTTCGCTGATTGCGAAGCACCGCAATACGGTCGTCGTCCCTCAAGTCGATTTTCGCAACCTCAGCATTACACACATCGACCCAGAACCATTGAACGTCTCTGGTAAGCGTAAGAAGCTGAAGATTAGCGATGTCGCTAAGCGGGCTGATTTAGCAAAACCATATGCGGAATGGATATTGGCCACAATAAAGCAGCATACCCGATGTGGAGAGAAGGTGCTTGTCATTACCCATAAGGCTCTCCTCGATCACGATTACCTACCCGCCCGACGTGACTTCGCAGAGCCTTATGATCTTGAAGGCAGGCAAGTCTGCTTCATCCATTGGGGCATCGGCATCGGGTCAAACCGCTGGAAGGACGCAACTGCCGTGTTCCTGTTTGGGGAGTTTCATAAACCAAGACGAACGATGGTGGCCACTGGTCTAGGTTGGCGAGAACAGCAGGCGACCGACAACACGCTTGCGCCCTATCAAAGCTGGAATCGCAAAGATGGACCGCTGTTCACATTGCAAGAGGGTGACCTTTGTCGATGGCTGAAGCAGATGGCAATGAGAGGCAACGCTCGGAACATTGATGCACACGGTGTTTGCGGTGTGCAGCGCCTCTACGTGACAGGTGAGTTCGATCGACTCATTCGTCATAAGGACCGGATGTTTCCAGGGGCAACGGTGGTTCTGGATAGTCCGCATCTGAGATTTCAGCGCGGGGGCGCCGAAGCGCTCATCGCTCTACTTTACCAGTCCCAGGAGGAGACCATCTCTGTATCAGAGGTAAAGGAAGCAACCGGTGTTGATCTACGAAGAAATCGCAACCGCTATTTCTCGGTCCCGGAAATCAAGGAAGCGATGAACCAGAAACATTGGGACTTCCTTCCAGGAGCGGGCCGGGGGCGGATGGGTCATTTCATCCGCTGTAGCGTATGATGCTGTAGCCTAGTGATGGCCGGAGAAGACCTCACCAAGAGGCCCCGGCCGACGCTGCGGTCACAAGGTCTGCTGGTGGGGGTAAATCGGACATCGGCAACCGGAGCCACGAATGGTCGCATTTGACCCGAGGCAGACAGCAGGGCCTCCAAGGCTTGAGACGATCGATCATGCAGCTGCTGCGGCTGCAATCTCCGAAGATACGTGGCCGCGCCCGCTACGCTTAACGTCGTAGAGGCGCTCGTCCGCCCGTCGCTTGAGTGATCGTACGTTGTCTCCGTCAACTGCTGTTGCCAACCCGACGCTCGCACCTACCGTGATGCTATTGGCAGCGATCGGGAACGGTCGTTCGAGCGCTTGCACGAATCGTTCCGCCGCGCGGGTTGCGTTGGCTACGTCGAGCACCTCGTCGAACAATATGGCGAATTCGTCTCCGCCCAATCGAGCGACAAGATGGCGATGGTCAAGCTCAGCAACAATGCGTGAGGCTACGGCCCTCAGCAGTTCGTCACCGGCATCGTGCCCGTACGTGTCGTTGACCGGCTTAAATCGGTCGAGGTCGATCATGGCGACGATGGCAGCAGCGCCGGTCCCCAATCGCTGCGTGAGTGCGCCGTCAAACGCCGCGCGGTTTGCAAGGCCCGTTAGCGGATCGGTGGATGCTGCGCGTGCCATTTCCTCTTCCGCCAGCAGCTGAGAGCGAATGCGATCATGCATGGTACGTATCAGCTGAACCGTTCCGATCCAATAAAATGTCAAGAGAATGGCAGCCGCCCAATAGTCGGAACCACGAGTTACTGCGGCCGTCACGATGAGCGGTCCGAACAACGAGGAGGCGTGCGGAATAGCGAGCGCCGGTACAGCTGCGGCTCTGATGGTCACGCCTGACAGATATCCGGCAGCGGCGGTAACGGCTAGAGCGATGGCAACGGGATCACCTACCGAGAATGCTCGTGCGACTAGAGCGGCGAGCAGGGCTGAGTAGACGATGCCAAAGGCCAGCAAAGTCGCGAGATAGACCGATGTCGCCCTATATAACTTAACCAATGCGACCCGCAGTGCACACAACGAGACTGCGGCTACTGCGCACGAAGTCATCGCGATATCGCCTGTCCGTAGCCACATTGCGATCGACATCACAACGAGACCGAGTGCGTATGCGACCGTAGAGAGCGGCGCAGCGTAGAGCATTGACTCGAGACGGAGAGCAACACTATTCGGCAGAGTTGGATCAATGAATTTAATCCGCGGCAACATTTTATTCCCCGTCGCAATAGGTCCACTATTGCAGATAACCATTGCCGCCAAGTTCACGATGGCGGTTAGCGTGCCGTGATCTCAAAAAATAAACTTTTACCGATTCGAGGCTTCTCAAAACTGCAATTTGAGCGCGACGTGCTGTTACGGACGTCCGAGCTATCGAGGTCTTCTGACGTTGGATGGTCTGCTCATGGCCCTTTGCCGACTAGTAAGGCTTGAGCCGGACACGTCTGCTTGTAAGGGAGAAGCGCTCGGCCTTAGCTTGTCACGACTATGCACACGTCGGTAGAATGGCCTGTTGCAAACTGCCACATCAATGGCAATCGCTCGACGCGTGAATATAACGATCACATGCTCGGATGAGGCGCTGCCCTTGTGCACCTTTAATCGGCAAGACGAATATTTCGGGTCTGGCCGCCATCTATTCCAACCCAAATGGATTGTAGATCGCGGCTGTAGCGATGCACACCGGGCTAGATCCGCCGTCGAACTCGGTAAGGACATCCTCAGTGGTGAGCTTGCGGTGGATGACCCGATCTGGACCGGCTTGCAGCAGCGGGGCATCAGCAAGGATGCCGCTGTCGGGTCGGTGCAGCAGGTTGTCTCTGTCGGACAGGCAGCGGCTATGCATGAGCTTGGACAGGTCGAGTACGACGAACTAAACCGACTGGCGGGCACCAGCGCTGCCATCAAGAATCTCGTCATTGATCACGGCATCAGGCGCATGACCGGCAAGGGCAAGGGCGTGACGTGGAAGCAAGTGCTGACCTTGGCCCGCCAGTTCGCGAGGGGCTGAACCATAGCCGCGAGGGTCCGCGTTCAAACAGAGCCGGGGGTGCAGCTTGCACCCCCACGGTCCTTAAACGTTGGAGGGCAGCGTGGGACCGAAATCAATGTATTCAGCAAAAATAGGAATAAGGGCGTCGGACGTCTCGGGCGTATAGCCGGGCGACTGGCACAAAACTGCGGCTTTGAAGCGCTCGGAAGAATGGAAATTGTCAGTCGAAACCTTCGTAAAAGGAACAGGAGGCTCTATCGCAGTTGCCTCGTTGGGGTCGGGACTGTCCATACGATCAAGCGCCCGATTGACTACAGAAAGAGGGTACAGTCTCATTTCCACAAAGCCGGAATCCGGATCGTTGTCACGAAAATATTGTGCAATACAGTCGGTGCCCCCTTCCGGATGGTGAACGTAGGTTAATCGCGCCAACATTCTGTTGGCGAGTGCATACGCTAGATAGTTGCCCTGATGCAGTCTATTCGTCCCGCTGCTAGGAGCAACTCGGTTACGGACCGGCTGCCTCAAGTATTCAGTGATGATGTATTTCCAAGCGGGACCACCAAATCCCAAGTCAGCATGGGCATCAACATGCGTGACACTTATTGGGCCGTGCTGCTGAAACAGTCTCTCAAAATAGCCCAATGCCTGATGATGTTCCTCGATGAACTCACCAGGGATTAGGCAATCGCGGCTCAGCCCGCACTGCACTTCCAAGAAATTCCGGAGTTTCGTCTCCGACCAAGGAAAATATGCACTAGCGTCGAGCCGGGAGCTGCCTGTCTTGCTATGTGCGATCCCATCCAAAAATGCATCGAGATCAACGTCGAGGACGCCGATAGGCTCAGCTGGAACGTCCGACACCAGTCACCTGCTTCAATTCTGGCACCAGCCATCGAGGATTACCCCCAAGGCTTGTCAAACACACTGTACCTCTGATGCCATGAGTGATACATAGCGAGGAGAAGCGACGCGAAATAGCCGAGGTTTTTCAGTGACCTGAGCGGTTCTCTGGACAGTTCAATCCTGTCTGGCAGCACCATTCTCTTCCCCGATTGACGCGAGCCGTCTTCGCCTGACCAGCGAGCCGCCAACTTTCCACGGATGCCATCGTGATCAAACGTTCCCTGCCCTATGAAGGACTGCTCCACGAGATCGTCGAGCATAACGGCGTGCTCTATCTCGGCGGCATCGTCCCTGAGGATGCTGGGCTCGACATGGCCGGCCAGGCCGATGATGTGCTCCGACAACTGAAGACATTGCTAGAGGGGGCCGGCTCCGATCTCTCCTGCGTTCTGCAGGTGACCATCTTCATGGCCGATCTCTCCGACAAGGCGGCGTTCAACGAGGTGTGGAAGCGCTATTTCACTGCGGACCAGCTGCCGGCGCGCGCCGCCATTGGCGTTGCGGATCTCGGCAAGGGCGTCAGGCTGGAGCTGACGGCGACCGCCGCCCGTCGCTGACCGGCGAGGCGCGATCGTCGGTCATTGTGATGTCCACACATGAAGCAGCATTCTCGCGGCTTGAAGCGCCCGAGTTTTGCTCGTTTCCTTGACCCTCTTCCTCGAAGAGGGTGCAGGGAAGGCCGGGTGCCGACAGACACCCGCGGTCCGCTGCGCGAAATGCACACGCAGGAAGAACCGCACAGCAGCATACAGGTGACGCCGATCACTCGGCCTTCCCTGCGCGATGG